>NZ_QHJJ01000028.1:0-802 GCF_003947465.1 Amycolatopsis sp. WAC 04182 | reverse complement strand
CTACATCTCGGCCGACTACTGGTGGCTGATCTACCCGGTCGGCGGCTGCATCGTCCTCACGGTGCTGGCGCTCAACCTGCTCGCCGACGCCCTGCGCGACGCCGTCGGGCGGCGGGCCGACTGAGCCCGCCCCTCTGCCCTCTTCGCGCACTTCCACCCCACATGTACGGAGCCTGTCCTTACGCACGTCTCCGGAAAGCAGCGAGCACGCCTGGCGGTGGTGCTCGCCGCCGCGGTGGTGACGGCCGCCACCGCGTGCACCGGCGGCGGGGGCGCCGCGAAGGACGCCGCCGCCGGCTACGCCAGCCAGCCGGCGCAGTCGGGCAAGCCCAAGGACGGCGGCGCGGTCACGGTCGCGCTCACCCCCGGACTCAGCCCGAACTACATCTACCCCTACCCGCCGGCCTCGGCCAACGGGACGGTCATCGCCCGCGGCCTGATGTGGCGCTCCCTCTACCGGCCCAGCGGCGAGGGTGACCAGGTCGCCGACGCCGAGCTGAGCCTGGCCGAGCCCCCCGCCTACAGCCCCGACCGCAAGACCGTGACGATCAAGATGAAGGACTACAAGTGGTCCGACGGCACCCCGGTCACGGCCGAGGACGTCGTCTTCTCCCTCACCCTGCTCAAGGCGGCGCTCGCGGAGAGCCCGGCCAACTGGAGCTTCTACACGCCCGGCCAGTTCCCCGACGGGGTCACCGCCAAGGCCGCCAAGCCGGACACGCTGACCCTCGCGCTGGAGACCGCGTACAACCCGTCGTACCTGATGTCCATGCTCACGCTGCTGTACGTGATGCCGTCCAAG
>NZ_QHJJ01000027.1:0-814 GCF_003947465.1 Amycolatopsis sp. WAC 04182 | reverse complement strand
GACCGCCCTGACCGCCTCGGTGACGGCGATGGCCTGCGACCTCGTCCCGGTCCGGCCGCCGATCGTCACGACTCCGCGATCGACCACGACGGAGAACCGCTCGGGGTCCGGGAGCACGGCTCTGATCTCGGCTTCCAGCTCGCCGGCCGGGCGGGTGAAGACCCGAAGGACGTCCCGCTGGTGCAGAGTGCCGGCGATGCGGCCGGTGACGGGGTCGATCACCGGCAACTGCTTGACGCGGTGGTCGTGCATCAGCCGGGCCGCGTCCCGGAGCGGTGTGCCGGGCGTGACGGTGATCGCCGGTGAGGTCATGAGCTGGGCCGCGTTCACCGCGGCGGCCTTGTGGTGTTCCGCGCGCCGGTCGCGGGACTCGAAGATCGACACGCTGTGCCGTACCGGGTCGCTCTCCTTGACCAGCAGGTCGTCCTCGGAGATCACCCCCACCGGCCGCCGGTCGGCGTCGATCACGGTGACCGCGCCCACCGCGAACCGCTTCATCGCGGCCACGACGTCGGCGAACGACGCGTGCTCCAGCACCGCGATCGCCACGCGCCCCATGACGTCCTTGACCTCGATCGACATGATCGGCCACCTCGCTTTCCGCCTCCACGTTCCCTCGCGCGGGGGCGCGGGCGGCAGCGGCGAACGTCGCGGGGGCGCAGGGGCTTAGGTCCTGGCGGCGGCGGGAGCGGCGGTCAGTGGAGCGGCCCGGCGAAGACCACGAACTCGTCGATGTCGCCGGCGGCGGTCAGGTGCACCATGTCGGTGCCCGACAGGACGGTCGCGCCGTCGGGCGCCTCGAAGCGCCAGCCGA
>NZ_QHJJ01000026.1:0-820 GCF_003947465.1 Amycolatopsis sp. WAC 04182 | reverse complement strand
GACGATGACCGTCCAGGGCCCGCCGCGCCCGGGGTGCGCTGAGGTGAGGCTCAGGGGAGGGTCAGGATCTCGCTGCCGGTCTCGGTGACCATGATCGTGTGCTCGAACTGGGCCGTGCGCTTGCGGTCCTTCGTGACGGCCGTCCACTTGTCGGGCCAGATGTCGTAGTCGATCGTGCCCAGCGTGAGCATCGGCTCGATGGTGAACGTCATGCCCGGCACCAGCTCCACACGCAGCGACGGGTCGTCGGAGTGGGGCACCATGAGGCCGGAGTGGAAGGTCGTGCCGAGGCCGTGGCCGGTGAAGTCGCGGACGACGCCGTAGCCGAAGCGCTTGGCGTACGCCTCGATGACGGGGCCGGCCACGTGGAGCTGGCGGCCGGGCGCGACCGCCCTGATGGCCCGCATCATGGCCTCGCGGGTGCGCTCGACCAGCAGGCGCGACTCCTCGTCGACCTCGCCCACCTGTTCGTCTTCGACCAGCACGGCGACCGCATCTGCCCCGCTCCGGCCCGCCTGCCCGACCTGGAGGAGTGATCCCGCGCCGGTCCCGCACACCGGGAGCGTGAGCCGCGCCACCATCGGGGGAGCCCCTGGTGCCGTAAAACTATCGGCGCTAGTTTGGGGCTGACGACGAGGCCCGCCCGGAAGGAACGCGATGAAGGCACACGACGGCATGTACATCGACGGAGCCTGGCGCCCCGCCCACGGCCCGGACACGATCGACGTCGTGAACCCGGCCGACGAGCAGGTGATCGGCCGCGTCCCCGCGGGCAGCGCCCTGGACGTCGACGCCGCCGTACGGGCCGCCCGCGCCGCCC
>NZ_QHJJ01000025.1:0-852 GCF_003947465.1 Amycolatopsis sp. WAC 04182 | reverse complement strand
CACGGGAGACACACGGCGGGTGCTAACGTCCGTCGTGAAGAGGGAAACAACCCAGACCGCCAGCTAAGGTCCCAAAGTCATGGTTAAGTGGGAAACGATGTGGGAAGGCCCAGACAGCCAGGATGTTGGCTTAGAAGCAGCCATCATTTAAAGAAAGCGTAATAGCTCACTGGTCGAGTCGGCCTGCGCGGAAGATGTAACGGGGCTAAACCATGCACCGAAGCTGCGGCAGCGACGCTGATGCGTTGTTGGGTAGGGGAGCGTTCTGTAAGCCGGTGAAGGTGTGCTGTGAGGCATGCTGGAGGTATCAGAAGTGCGAATGCTGACATAAGTAACGATAAAGCGGGTGAAAAGCCCGCTCGCCGGAAGACCAAGGGTTCCTGTCCAACGTTAATCGGGGCAGGGTGAGTCGACCCCTAAGGCGAGGCCGAAAGGCGTAGTCGATGGGAAACAGGTTAATATTCCTGTACTTGGTGTTACTGCGAAGGGGGGACGGAGAAGGCTATGTTGGCCGGGCGACGGTTGTCCCGGTTTAAGCGTGTAGGCTGGTTTTCCAGGCAAATCCGGAAAATCAAGGCTGAGGCGTGATGACGAGGCACTACGGTGCTGAAGCAACAAATGCCCTGCTTCCAGGAAAAGCCTCTAAGCATCAGGTAACATCAAATCGTACCCCAAACCGACACAGGTGGTCAGGTAGAGAATACCAAGGCGCTTGAGAGAACTCGGGTGAAGGAACTAGGCAAAATGGTGCCGTAACTTCGGGAGAAGGCACGCTGATACGTAGGTGAAGTCCCTCGCGGATGGAGCTGAAATCAGTCGAAGATACCAGCTGGCTGCAACTGTTTATTAAAA
>NZ_QHJJ01000024.1:0-866 GCF_003947465.1 Amycolatopsis sp. WAC 04182 | reverse complement strand
TTCGAGCGCAGCGACGGAAACGCCTTCTTCGTCGAGGAGATCGCCCGCAGCATCAGCGAGGGCTGCAGCACGGGGCTCAGCGAATCGCTGCGCGATCTGCTGCTGGTGCGGGTCGAGGCGCTGCCCGAGGGCGCCCAGCGGGTGGTGCGCATCCTCGCCGAGGGCGGCTCCACGGTGGAGTACGAGCTGCTGCGCGCGGCCGTCCGGCTCGGCGAGGACGACCTCATCGACGCGCTGCGCGCCGCCGTACGGCCCGAGACCCGGATCGTCTACCTGGAGACCATCAGCAACCCGATGGCGCTGGTCGCCGACCTGCCGGCCATGTGCGCCACGGCCCGCGCGCTGGGCGTGCTGTCGGTGGTGGACAACACCTTCGCCACCCCCGTGCTGTGCCGCCCCCTGGAACACGGGGCCGACGTCGTCGTGCACTCCACCACCAAGTACCTGTCCGGGCACAGCGACGTGATCGGCGGCATCGCCGTCTTCGCCGACCCGGAGCTGCACGGCAAGGTCTGGCACTTCGCCACCGAGCTGGGGTCGGCGGCCGAGCCGTTAACGTCGTGGCTGACGCTGAGCGGGCTGCAGACGTTGCCGCTGCGCATGGAACGCCACTGCGCCAACGCCGACTTCCTGGCCACCCGGCTCGCCGCGCACCCCGCCGTGTCGGCCGTGCACTGGCCGGGGCTGCCCTCGCACCCCTCGTACGAGCTGGCGGCCAAGCTGCTGCCCGCCTTCGGCGGCGTGTTCTCCTTCGACCTGGCCGGCGGGCGGGCGGCGGGGGAGGCGTTCATGAAGTCCGTACGGCTGGCGCTGCTGGCCCCCTCGCTCGGCGGAGTGGAGACCCGCGTCATGCACCCCGCCACCAC
>NZ_QHJJ01000023.1:0-894 GCF_003947465.1 Amycolatopsis sp. WAC 04182 | reverse complement strand
ACCGCGACCCGCACCTCCAGCCCGCGCGCGCTGATCACCGGTGTCGAGGTGTCGTTGCGCAGCGCCTGCCTGATCCCGTCGTAGTCGGGGCTACCCAGGCTCCGCTGCAGCAACCGGCTCGTCATTCAAACACTCCCTAGGGACAGGCCCCGTGCGAAGAGGCGCTGGGTTGCCAGGAACAACACGACCGTCGGCAGCGAGACCACCAGGCCCGCCGCCAGGCCGACGGGGACCGGGGTGCCGGCGTAGACGTCGGTCATCAGCCCCGCCAGTGCGGTCATGACCGGCCGCACGCTCTCGGTCTGCGTCAGCGTCAGGCCGAAGATGAGGTCGTTCCAGATGAAGGTGAACTCAAGGATGAACACCGCCGTCAGCGCGCTGAGCGAGATCGGCAGGTAGACGCGCCAGAAGATGCGCCACGTGGACGCGCCGTCCATGCGGGCCGCCTCGAAGATCGAGAACGCGACGCCGGTGTAGAAGTTGCGCAACACGAACGCGGCCAGCGGCACGTTGATCCCGGTGTAGATGAGGATCATGCCGATCCTGGTGTCGTACAGGCCGGCGTCGCTGAAGCCGACGAAGAGCGGCACGAGCAACATCTGCGACGGGAACACGGTCCCGCCGAAGATCAGCAGGAACCACCAGAACCCGTGGCGCAGCCGCAGCACCACGATCGCGATCAGCACGATCCCGAGCGGCACGTTCACGTAGAAGGCCCACCGCCAGCTCGCGTGGTCGGTGAACAGCCCGCCCAGAAACGGCCCGGCCAGGTACGTCAACGCCATCACGCCGCCGAGCGCGCCCTGCACCCGGGCGCCGTTGCGTCCGGGCGGGAACATCTCCATCACCAGCGCCAGCGAGAGCGGCAGCAGCGCGCCGGCACCCAGCCCCTGC
>NZ_QHJJ01000022.1:0-940 GCF_003947465.1 Amycolatopsis sp. WAC 04182 | reverse complement strand
CAGCCGGTACGCCACCCGCAGGCGAAGAACCCACCGTTCTCGGCCAGGCTGACGAACACCCAGGACACCTGGTACGCGGCCCGCCGGGGTGCGCCCAGCCGGACCGTGACCCGCCAGGACCCGAAGGTCACCTTCGCCTCCCCCGAGGACGAGGCTCGATGGAGGCGGCTCGGCTCCCCCGACCTGAGCTGGGGAAAGCCGTCGAGCAATGACTACGACATGCAACTCCGCTTCCTGATCGGCACCCACCGCTACACACTCCGGCAACTGCTGGAGCTCCCGGCCGACGAGGAGAAGCTGGCGAGCCTGCTGCGGCGGCTGTTCGACGAGGAGAAGGCCGGTGACTGGTGGCCCGGCAAGCCGGCGTTCACCACCTGTGTGTGGGCGACGGCGCAGGACCTGCTCTCCGGTCCCAGCAGCCCGGGAACCCGTTCCTCCCTGTATCGGGTGCTCGCGGAGCAGCCCGCGATCAGGTCGCTGGGCGAGGTCACCGACCCGCTGGGCCGTACCGGCGTTGCCCTGGCGCTGACCACGCCGGGCAGCGGTGAGGGCGCGGGCGAGTCGCGCCTGGTCGTGGAGGTCGCGACGGCGCGGTTGCTCGCCTACGAGCTCCGCCCGCCTGGGCGGTCCGAGCCGCTGATCCAGACCGCGTACGAGGAGATGGGCTGGGTCGACCGCCTGGGCGCACGTCCGTAGCGCGGCCTGCGACTCGAACGGTCTTCCGGTCGCGCGGCCTGCGAGCGGCCCGCCTGCTCGCGGGCCGCTCGCGGGTCGGTCAGGGGATCTGACCTGGTTCGGCCACCACGCCTGTCGCCAGGTCGGCGCTCGCGTAGAACGTGACGTTGCGGGCCGTCACCTCACCGCCGATGACCGCGGCCTGGAGGGTGTCCACGCGCCTGCCGAGGAAGCGGTAGGTCGGGGCGTCCAGCACCAGGTACGA
>NZ_QHJJ01000021.1:0-988 GCF_003947465.1 Amycolatopsis sp. WAC 04182 | reverse complement strand
AACGTCCCCACGGTGGCCCTGCTGCACGGCGGGGAGCTGATCGACGGTGTGCCGGCCGAACCGCACGACCTCCGGGTCCGCTTTGCGATGACGGCCGAGGGACTCACTAGGCTTATGTGACCGAAGAGACGGGAGGGAGCCGGATGACGCTTGATGTCTGGCTCCTGATCGGTGCCGGGATCGTCATCGCGGCCATCGCGTCTGTACGTGTCGCGCATCGCAGCGGTCTGCCCAGTCTTCTCCGCTTCCTGGTGCTCGGTCTGATTCTGGGCGCTTCGGGGTTCGGCGCGAAGCTCGAAAGCCCGCAGGCCGTCCAGCAGATCGGCCTGACCGCGCTGGCGGTGATCCTGGCCGAGGGCGGTCTGACCACGACCTGGTCGCACATCCGCAAGTCGGTGCCGCTCGCCCTGATCCTGGCCACCGTGGGCGTGACGGTGAGCATCGTGGTCGTGGCACTGGCCGTCCAGGGGCTGCTCGGCATGGATCCGACCGCGGCACTGGTCCTGGGCGCCGTACTGGCCTCGACGGACGCGGCCGCCGTCTTCTCCGTACTGCGACGATTGCCGCTCCCGACCCGGTTGGCGGGCGTACTGGAGGCCGAGTCCGGTTTCAACGACGCGCCCACGGTCATCGCCGTCGTCCTGCTCAGCGGGGCCTCGCAACGGCCGGCGTCCGTAGGTACGTTCCTGCTCGAAACCGCGATCGAGCTGGTCATTGGCGCGGCCGTGGGCCTGGCGGTCGGTCCGGCGGGCGCGTACGCGCTGCGCCGCGTCGCTCTTCCCGCCTCGAGCCTCTACCCGATCGCCGTGCTCGCCCTCACCTTCGTCTCGTACGGCGGCGCGGTGCTGCTCCACGGCTCGGGATTCCTGGCCGTCTACCTCACGGCCCTCATCCTCGGCAACTCGCGCCTGCCGCACCGGGCCGCGACCAGGGGGTTCGCGGAGGGCGCGGCCTGGCTGGCGCAGATCGGGCTCTTCGTCATGCTGGG
>NZ_QHJJ01000020.1:0-1021 GCF_003947465.1 Amycolatopsis sp. WAC 04182 | reverse complement strand
GGTGGTTTCAACTGGTGAGTGCACCGCCTCTAGTCTAGCAACACTTTGCTGAACGCTTCGATCGGCTTAAGCCAGCCCAGCGTCTGCCGCGGCCGGTCGTTGAGTTCGTCTGCGATGGCATCGAGTTCGTCCTGCGAATACCCGGATAGGTCGGTTCCTTTGGGAAGGTACTGGCGCAGCAATCCATTGGTGTTCTCGTTGCTGCCGCGTTGCCAGGGCGAGCGCGGATCACAAAAATACACCGGCATGCCGGTGGCCATGGTGAACTTCTTATGGCTGCCCATCTCGCCGCCCTGATCCCAGGTGACGCTGTTCTTGAAAACGTCAGGCAAGGTGTTCATCTTGGCGGCCAGCCGTGGGGCCACATTCTCGGCCGTGCGATCGTAAGGGATGCGCACCAGCATGACGAATCGGGTGCGCCGCTCGACCAAGGTCGCGATCTGGGACTGATTGTTCGCGCCGACGATCAGATCGCCTTCCCAGAAGCCCGGCACGGCACGGTCCTCGGCTTCGGCCGGCCGCTCGCTGATCAGGACCATGTCCTTGATCTTGCCTCGCAGCTCCGCCCCTCGTGACCGGGTCCGTCGCTTGATCCTGCCCTGGCGTAACCCCTCGGCCACCTCCGCCCGTAACGTCCCCTTCGCCTGCACGAACAACGCCTGGTAAATCGCTTCATGTGACACCCAGCGAGAATGATCCATCGGATGCTCAAGCCGCAACCTGCACGCGATCTGCATCGGCGACCACTTCTTCCGCAACCCCTCGTTCACCACGCGAGTCAGAAACGGCGACTTCAGCACCTTGCGTTCCTTCGGACGCCTCCGCATCCGATCAGCCCGGCGCTGCGCAACCAACGGCGAATACACCGCCCGTCCACCATTACGGTCAACCTCACGGGACACCACCGAATGATCCCGCCCAATCCAGGCCCCAATCTCCCGAAACGACTTCCCCTGCCTCAACCCGAACGCGATCAACTCACGCTCCACCGAACGCAACGGCACACCACGCGACACGAAAC
>NZ_QHJJ01000019.1:0-1036 GCF_003947465.1 Amycolatopsis sp. WAC 04182 | reverse complement strand
GAGGTCGATCGGATCGTGCCTGTGTCGGGGAACCTGTCGATCGGGGGCCAGCAGCTGTGGCTCGGACCTGATCGGGCGGGCCTGCCGATCACCTTGTGGATCAGTACGCAGCGGCTGCATGTGTTCACCACCGGCGGCGGGCGGCTCAAGAGCGTGGCCTCCCGGCTGACCGTCAAGGACCTGGCCGCGCTGCTCGCCTCTGGCCAAGCCCGCCCTGCACCGGCCGAGCCCGCCGGCGAACCGCCGATCAAGGCGAGCGCCGTCGAGGTGGACCGGCAGGTCAGCTCGACCGGCACCATCAGCCTGGCCAGCCGGGCCTTGTGCGTCGGCGCCCACCTGGCCGGTCGGCGTGTCATCGTGCGCCTGGACGGCATCACCGCCCGCGTCATGGACGAGGATCGCCTGCTGCTGCGCGCCGTGCCCTGCGCGCTCCCGCTCGCCGAATGTCTCACTCTGCGCAACGCCCGGCCAGCCGGGGCAGCGCCGACCTCTTCGACCGGGCCGGTCACCGTCCAGCGCGTGGTCCGCACCCGCGGCCACTTCCAGGTCGTCGGCCAAAAGATCCAGGTCGGACGGGTCCATGCCCGCAAGATCTTGGACGTGACCGTGGACGACACCCACATCACCGTGCACGACAACGGCGAACCCATCCGCGTCGTGCCCCGAACCACCACCCAGGAGATCACTCGGATCAAGTCTCAGGCGCATACTAAGAAGCGAAAGATCAGCTAGGAGTGTCAAGCATCATCCGATGCCAAAGCGTCAAGCATCAAGTGAGACCAGACATCGTCGATCATGCCTTGTCCTGTTCCGGTTGACGCTTGACACCTGAGCTTCGGTTGATGCTTTACACCCCTTCGGCTGACCTGCGTTTCTGGGTGATCGGTGGCGATCATCTGGGAGGTCGGGTTGGCGCTGGTGGAGTTGAGCGTCATGGAGCATCGGTATCGCGCTGTGCTGGAAGTAGAGGCGGGCTGTCCGGTGGTCGAGGTCGCCGAACGGCATGGAGTGTCGTGGCAGTCGGTGCATGCGTGGC
>NZ_QHJJ01000001.1:0-1424919 GCF_003947465.1 Amycolatopsis sp. WAC 04182 | reverse complement strand
CGGGACACCACCGAATGATCCCGCCCAATCCAGGCCCCAATCTCCCGAAACGACTTCCCCTGCCTCAACCCGAACGCGATCAACTCACGCTCCACCGAACGCAACGGCACACCACGCGACACGAAACGCCCCTTCGCTACCCAGAACGATCATTATCCCCGGCCGGTGCACTGACCATCTGAGCCCGAGGATCACGTGGCCAGTGACAACACCTCCCCGACGACACCCACCGAGTGGTGGCGTGTCGATACCGCGACGTTGCATACCCGTAAGCAGGAATTGGAAGTTGTGAAGCGGCGGGCGGATGCGGAGCAGAACGCGATTCTGGCGGAAATCAATTCCCGTGGGGTGCGCGGCTGCAGCGGTCATTCGACGTTGACCGGGCTGATTCTCGAGGACTTCCTGGTGTCGGACAAGGAGGCCAGTGACCGCGCCGACCGGGTGCTGGCACTGCATCCCGGTCCGTCCCTCGGTGGAGATCCCGAGCCGCCTCTTGCACCTCTCACGGCCGAGGCTGCGGCGGAGGGCGCGATCGGGGGTTCGCAGATCGACGCCATCATCAAGACTCTGGCGCGGATTCCGTCGACTGTGCCCGAGGAAGACGTGCGGGCTGGGGAGAAGATCCTGGTCGAGCTGGCTCGTCGTGCGGGGCCGCGGCAGATCGCCCGCGCCGGACGCCGTCTGCTGGACGAACTCGACCCGGACGGGAAAGAACCCCGCAACGAAGACCCGAAGGAGACCCGGCCGGAGTTGCGGTTCGTCAAGCACCGTGACGGCTCGCTCGGCCTCAAAGCCAGACTCGACCTGGAAACCTATGCTCGCCTCAAGTCCGATCTGGATCCGATGGCCAAGCCGCACAAGGCCATCGACGGGGTGCGGGACTCCCGCAGCCAGGATGAGCGCTACGGGGATGCCTTCACCGACTACGTGCGCTTGAAGACCACCAGCCGGAACCTTCCCGGCCAGGCGGGCGAAGCGACCCACATTCTGGTCACCATGTCCTACGACGACTTGATCCGGGACATCGGCGAAGCGCACCTGGACCTCGTGGGCCCGATCAGCGCCACCGACGCCCGCATCCTCGCGTGTGATGCTCGTGTGCGGCCGGGTGTCCTCGGCACCGCGGGAGAACCGCTGGACATCGGCCGGTCGAAACGGACCGTGTCCCTGGCCCAGAAGTACGCATTGACCCTTCGCGACGGCGGCTGCGCGTTCCCGGGCTGTGACATGCCGGTGCCGCGCTGCACCGCCCATCACATTGTTTTCTGGCGTCATCACGGCGAAACGAAGATCGATAATCTCGTGCTGTTATGTACCCGGCATCACCGGCTGATCCACCGCAGTGAATGGAAGGTCCGGATCGCCCAAGACGGACTCCCCGACTTCACCCCGCCCGCCTACCTCGACTCCACCGGGACACCGAGGCGCAACACCATGCACCTCAGGACATAGGCCGATCACTTCCACCGACACTGACCATCGGAGCCAAGTGAACACGCGCCTGCGCGACCAAAACCTCAAACCAGCCGGAAAAGCACCCGCTGCCCCGGCCGCACCTGCGCGGCCAGATCCAGATCCGCTTCGTCCACCACCGCGATCACCGGGTAGCCCCCGGTCACCGGATGGTCGGCCAGGAACAGGATCGGCTGCCCCGAAGGAGGGACCTGCAACGCGCCCGGCACGGCGGCTTCGGGCGGCAATTCGCCGCCACGCGCCCGCGAAAGCACCGGGCCTTCGAGCCGTACGCCCACCCGATCGACGTCGGAAGTGGCGACATAACCGGAAGAGACCAAAGTGGACAGTGCGTCGGAGGTGAACCAGGAAACGCGAGGGCCGGCGCTGACCCGCAGAACCGGGACGTCGGGCAAGGGAGCGCGAGGGGCGAGATCCACCCCGGGATGGGCCAGCATCTCCTGCCCCACCGGCAACGTCATCCCGGCCGAAAGGGCGGGCGGGCCGAGTTTGCCCAGGGTGTCGGTCGCCCGCGCGCCCAGGACGGGAGAGACGTCGATGCCACCGCGCACCGCGACATAGCAACGCAAACCGTGAGAAGCCATCCCGAGCACGAGTTCGTCGCCGGGGCCGACCGGGATCGGCGCGTCCGAGCCGAAGGTCCGCCCGCCGACGGTGATCGAGCAGGGCGCGCCGGTGACGGCGACGGTCGCCGGAGCCGGGAACCGCAGGACGAGACCGCCCAGAACGCACTCCAGGGCCGCGTGGCTCTCGGGGTTGCCGACCAGCCGGTTCGCCAGCCGTAGCGAACCGCGGTCGGCGGCGCCGGACCGGCCGACGCCGATCGCGGCCAGTCCCGGTCGCCCGAGGTCCTGCACGGTGGTGAAGACCCCGGGGTGGATCACTTCGATCTTCGCGGTCATGAAGTGAACCGGATCCGGGTGCCGGGCGTCAGCAGGTTCGGCGGCTCCCGCTCGATGTCCCACACCGGCAGCGTCGTCCGCCCGATCAGCTGCCAGCCGCCGGGGGAGGCGTTCGGGTACACCGCCGTGTATTCGCCCGCGATCGCGACCGAACCGGCGGGGACCCGCGTGCGCGGGCTCGTCCGGCGCGGCAGGTGCAGCGCGGGGTCGAGCCCGGTCAGGTAGGCGAATCCGGGGGCGAAGCCGCAGAACGCCGAGACGTACGTTCCGTCCTCGTGCCGCCGGACCACCGCTTCCGCCGACATGCCCGCGGCGGCCGCGACGTCGGCGAGGTCGGGGCCGTCGTAGCGCACCGGCACGACGATCTCGGCGGCCTCGCGCGGTTTGACGTCCACTGTGGATCGAGCGAGGACATCGCCGGCGAGCCGGTCGTGATGGGTCTGGCCCGGGTCGAAGCGGATGAGCAGGGTCCGCGCGGCGGGGACCAGCTCGACGACGCCGTCCGGTGGGTCCTGCTCCAGTGACGCGTGCAGCCCGAGGACCTCCGACGGATCGTCGAAGTCGACCATGGCCGCACGCGCCCCATAGGGCAGTACTCGCATCATGCGGCCTCGATGAAGGGTCCGATGTGGACACCGGCGGCGTCGAGTCCCGCGCGGATCCGCCGTGCCAGTTCGACGGCGCCGGGCGTGTCGCCGTGTACGCACAGCGAATGCGGCTGAAGCGCCAGCTCGGTCCCGTCGGCGGCGACGACCTTGCCGGTGGTCGCCATCGTGACCGCCCGGGAGGCGACCTCGTCGGCGTCGTGGAGGACGGCACCGGGCAGTTTCCGCGAGACCAGAAGGCCTTCGGGCGTGTACGCGCGGTCCGCGAACGCCTCGGCGTACGCGGGGAACCCGGCCTTTTCGGCCTGCTTGGCCATTTCCGACCCCGGCGGGCACAGGAGCGCGAGCTCGGGGTGGAACCGCCGGATCCCTTCGACCACCGCGGCCGCTTGCTCCGGATCCACCGCGGCGGTGTTGTACAACGCCCCGTGCGGTTTGACGTACCGCACCCGCGAGCCCGCCGCGCGGGCGAACGCGTCCAGCGCGCCGATCTGGTAGAGCACGTCGTCGGCCAGGTCGGCGGGGGCGACGTCCATCGCCCGCCGCCCGAATCCGGCGAGGTCGCGGTAGGCGACGTGGGCGCCGATGACGACACCACGCTCCGCCGCGCGCTCGCAGACGCGCCGCATCACCGACGGGTCGCCGGCGTGAAAGCCGCAGGCGACGTTCGCGCTGGTGACGATGTCGAGCATGGCGTCGTCGTCGCCCATCTTCCAGGCGCCGAAACCCTCGCCGAGGTCGCTGTTGAGATCGATACTGCTGAGATCCATCAGGCCACCCTGAACTCACTGTCGAGCTTGTCGGTCACGAACATGTAGCCCGGCGCGTGCGTGATCGCGAACGGCGGCCGCGAGGCCATCAGAGCCGCCTGCGGGGTCACGCCGCACGCCCAGAACACCGGCACGTCACCGGGTTCCGCGTCGACCGGGTCGCCGAAATCGGGTTTGCCGAGATCGGTGATGCCGAGCGCGGCCGGGTCGCCGATGTGCACTGGCGCACCGTGCACGGCGGGCATCCCGCGGGTGATGCGCACGGCGTCGTCGCCGCGGTCTTCGGGGATCTGCCGCATCGAGACGACCATGGGCCCGTGCAGGCGCCCGGCCGGGACGCACTCGCGGTTCGTCACGTACATCGCCACGTTGCGGCCCTGGTCGACGTGCCGCAGCGGGATGCCCTCCGCGGCCAGCGCCGATTCGAAGGTGAAACTGCAGCCGATCGAGAACGCGACCATGTCGCTGCGCCACAGCCCGCTCGCGTCCGTGAGCTCGCCCGACAGCGCGCCGTTCTGCCAGACGCGGTACCGAGGCAGGTCGGTGCGCAGATCCGCGCCGGGCGCCAGCCGGGTCGACGGGTCGCCGGGGTCGCTGACGTCGAGCACCGGGCAGGGCTGCGGGTTCCGCTGGCAGAACAGCAGGACGTCGTAGGCCCAGTCCTCGGGGACGGCGATCAGGTTGGTCTGGGTGAACCCGTTGGACCAGCCGGTGGTCGGGCGGGCCGTGCCCGCGCGGAACAGGGCGCGGGCCTCGCCGGGGGACAACGTCGCCGGTTCGTCGAAGGTGGTCATCGCGGTGCCTCCTCTTCCGATTGTGGTCACAGAAGTTCGCGGCCGCGAGTCTCGGGCAGGCCGAGCAGTGCCAGCACGGCGATGCCGTAGCCGACCGCGCCGAACACCATCGCGCCGCCCGCGCCGAGGAAACCGACCACGGCGGGGAACGTGGCGCCGATGGCCCGGCCGAGGTTGTAGGTGAAGCCCTGCCCGGTCCCGCGCAGCGCCGACGGGTACAACTCGGCGAGGAACGCGCCGAACCCGCTGAAGATCGCGGACATCGAGAACCCGAGCGGGAAGCCGAGGAACAGCACGAGCGTGTTCGCGCCCGCCGGGATCTGCGTGTAGGCGACGATGAGACCCGCCGACAGCACCGAGAACAGCAGGAACGTCTTCTTCCGGCCCAGGAGATCCGTGAGATAGCCGCCGGTGACGTACCCGATGAAGGCGCCGGAGATCAGGAACGCGAGATAGCCGCCGGTCCCGATGACGGTGAGGCCGCGGGTGGTCTTCAGGTAGCTCGGCAGCCAGGTCGCGAGCGTGTAGTAGCCGCCCTGGACACCGGTGGCGAGGAGCGCGGCGAAGAACGTCGTGCGCAGCAGGTCCGGTTTGAAGATGCCCGCCAGCGAACCGCGTTCCTTCTTCGTGGCGCGGGCCGCTTCGGCGACGGGCGCGTCCTGGACGTTGCGGCGGACCCACAGCACGAGCAGCGCCGGGATGACGCCGGTCCAGAACATGACGCGCCACGCGATGTCCGGGCTGAACAGGCTGAAGACGACGGTGTAGACGACGACCGAGAGCGCCCAGCCGACCGCCCACGCACTTTGTACGAAGGCGACCGTGCGGCCGCGGTACTTCGCCTGCGAGTACTCCGCCACCAGCGCGGCGCCGGCGGCCCATTCGCCACCGAAGCCCAGGCCCTGCAGGGCGCGGAAGACCAGGAGCGTCTCGAAGTTCGGCGCGAACCCGCAGAGCACGGTGAAGATCGTGTACATCGCGATGGTGATCTGGAGGGTGCGGACCCGGCCGATGCGGTCGGCCAGGATGCCCGCGCCGATCCCGCCGATCGCCGAAACCACCAGCGTGGTCGTGCCGAGCAGGCCCGCCTCGCCGCCGGAGAGGCCGTAGTAGGCGGTGATCGCGGCCAGGCCCAGCGGCAGGGTCTGGTAGTCGAACGAATCGAGCCCGTATCCGCCGAACGCGCCGACGAAGGCCCGGCGGCCTCGCGAACCGAGCGTGCGGAACCAGGCGAAGGGGCGTGTGTCTTCGGTAGTGGCTGTCGCGTTCATCGGCACCTCCAGAGGGTGAATCTCAGGGTGGCACGGGTCACATGAGTAGCTACTTTAGGTATTGTTCAACAATTCCACAAGAGGATCCTTGGCTGAGCCTCTTGTGGCTAGGTAGGATCGGTCACGTGACGATCGCGGAGGGTGGTCCTGCCTCGGTAGAAGGACTCGAGGCTGATCGCGGCATGATCAGCCGCACCAGCACGGCCGAAAGGGTCGCGGGCGTCCTCCGCACGCGTATCGCGGAAGGCTTCTTCCTGCCCGGCGTCCGGCTGTCGGAGCAGGACATCGGCTCGGCGCTCGGCGTCTCCCGCAACACGCTGCGCGAGGCGTTCCGCCTGCTCACGCACGAACGCCTGCTGACCCACGAGCTCAACCGCGGTGTCTTCGTGCGAGTGCTGCCGGTCGAGGACGTCGTCGACCTCTACAAGGTGCGCAAGGTCGTCGAGTGTTCCGCGGTGCGGGCGGTGACGGAGAAGCCGCCGACGTTCGGAAAGCTCGCGCGCCTGGTCGAGGACGGCAGGGTCGCCGAGCGGAGTGAACGCTGGCAGGACCTCGGCACCGCGAACATCCGGTTCCATTCGGCGATCGCTGAACTCAGCGGCAGCGAACGGATCGACGAGCTGATGCGCGGCATCCTCGCCGAGTTGCGGCTGGTGTTCCACATGATGGCCGACCCGCGGCGCTTCCACGAGCCGTACCTCAAGCGCAACGCGGAGATCCTCGAGCGCATCGAAGCCGGCGACGGCCTCGGCGCCGAAAAGCTCCTCGCGCAGTACCTCACCGACGCCGAAAACCAGCTCGTCGAGGCCTACGCCGAGCGCTCCCCCTGACGCGTTTAGTCCTCTGAATGCGGTAGTTCGGGATGCGAACCACCGCATTCAGAGGACGAAACGCGGGCTCGGGCTAGGGGGTGACCCACTTCTGGTTGGCGGCGCCGGTACAGGACCAGATCTGCAGGCGCGTGCCGTTGGCCGAGGAGTTCCCGGTGGCATCCAGGCACTTCCCCGAACCGGAGTTCACCAGGTCGCGGGCCGCGTTCGCCGCCCATCGCTGGTTCGGACCGCCCGCGCAGTCCCATAGTTGCAGTTGTGCGCCGTCCGCCGTGGACATCCCGGTGACGTCGAGGCATTTGCCCAGCGCCCGCACCGTTCCGTCCGCCTGGAACGACCACTGCTGCGCGGCGGAACCGTTGCAGTCGTACAGCTGCACCGCCGTCCCGTTGGCACTGTTCGCCCCGGTGACGTCGACGCATTTGCCGCCGAGCCCGGTGATCGCGCCGGTGCGGACGCCGCCGCCCGACTGCGTCCCCGACCAGGTGAACGTCGCCGACGTCGACGCGGGCAGCGAGTACGTGAAGGACTGACCGCCCCAGTTGACGCGCACGTTCTGGTTCACGCCACTGGTGTTGTACGCGATCAGCGCCTTCGACCCGTCCGGGTTCTTCCACGCGACGTTGCGCACCGCGGAGTTGTCATTGGACGAGATCCGGTACGCGCCCGGCTTCACGAACTTCGTCAGGTGGCCCATCGTGTAGTACTCGACGGTGTAGTCGACCTGTCCGTGCCGCGAATCTCCATTGTGGACGGTGATCAGCCCGGTGCAGGTGCCGCAGCCGCCGTTGTGCGGCCCCATGTTCTGGTCCACCGCGAGGCTCCACTTGATGAAGCTCTTGCTCCAGTTCCGGGTGTAGTCGACGATGTTCGCCATGTCCTCGGCCTGCTGATGGCTCACCCACGTCCCGCCCGAATGCTCCGTGCTGTACGCGGGAACGTTCGGGTACTGGTTGTGCACGGCGGTCTGCTGGGCGACGTCGCCGCCGTAGCCGTGCCACGCCATCCCGCCGAAGTTCGGGTCGTTGCGGATCGAGGCGTCGTCCATCGTCGGCGCGCCGAATTCCGTGTACTTGTCCCAGTTCCAGTCCAGCGCCAAGACCTTTGTGGACAGTCCCTTCAAGGCGGGCAGCAGGTTCGTCTTCGTGAAGTACTGGAGACCGGCGCCGTTCCAGTTCATCGACGGATAGCTCGCGCAGCACGTCGGCTCGTTCTGCACCGACACGTAATGGATCGGCACCCCTTGCGCCTGATACGCCTGGATGTACTTGACGAAGTACTGGGCGTACACCGGGTAGTACTCGGCCTTCAGCCAGCCGAGTTTGAAGTCGCCGTTGTCCTTCATCCACGGCGGCGCGCTCCACGGTGACGCCATCACCTTGGTCGCCGGATTGATCTCCCGCGCCTGCTTGGTCAGCGGCAGGATGCTGTCGAGATCGTGGGCGATCGAGAACTTCGCCAGACCCGGGTCGGTCTGCCCGGCGGGGAGATCGTCGAACGAGTAGCTGAACCGCGCCAGATCCGAGGAACCGAGCGGGTTGCGGATGAAGTTGACGCCGATCCCCGAAACGGGATCGAACAGTTTCCGCATGGTCTCGTCGCGGGTCGCCTGCGACAACGCGCCGCTGCCCTTCATCAGCCACGCCGCGGTGTCGGTGAACGACGCGCCCGCGCCCTCGAACTGCTGGTACGTAGTGTTCTCGTCGATGGTGATGGTCTGCTGGCCGGTCCCGGTGCCCGCGGCGAAGCTGACCGGTGACTGCTGCTGGAGCCCGCGCGTGACGTTCACGCCGCGCGAATCGTTCGTGGTGGTGAGCCAGATGTTCACGGTCTCACCGGCGGCCTGCGCCGGGGTCGCGACGAGCGTGGCCGCCGCGATCACCGCGGCGCCGAGCAACGGCAGCCGCTTCACGGCGTCGTCCACTTCTGGTTCGCGCCACCGCCGCAGGTCCAGATCTGGAGTCTCGTCCCGTTCGCGGAGCTGTTCCCGGTGGCGTCGAGGCATTTGTCCGCCTGCGGGTTCACGATGTCGCGCGCGCCGCTGATCGCCCATTTCTGCGCGCCGGATCCGTTGCAGTCCCACAGTTGCACGGCGGTGCCGTCCGCGGTTCCGCCGCCGGAGACGTCCAGGCACTTGCCGAGCGCGCGGATCGTGCCGTCTCCGCCGACGGTCCAGTTCTGCGCGGCGTTGCCGTTGCAGTCGGTGATCTGGATCGGGGTGCCGTTGGCGGTGTTCGCGCCCGCGACGTCGACGCATTTCCGGCCGATGCCGGTGATCCGGCCGGTCCGCCCGGCCGTGTCGCTGGAATTGACGTGCACGTAGTCCACGACGAGACGCTGCGGGAAGACCGTGCTGGAGTTCGGGTCACCGGGCCAGTAACCGCCGACCGCGAGGTTCAGGATCAGGTAGAAGGGGTGGTCGAAGACCCAGCGGTTTCCGTTGAGGTCGGCGGGGGTGCGGGTCTGGTAGAGGTTTCCGTCCACGTACCACTTGATCTGGTTCGGTGCCCAGTCGACGGCGTAGGTGTGGAAGTCGTCGGAGAAGTTCGGGCCGTTGTAGGCCGCGCCGATGCCGCCCGCGCCGGAGTAACCGGGGCCGTGGAGGGTGCCGTGCACCGTGTTCGGCTCGAAGCCGACGTTCTCCATGATGTCGATCTCGCCGCTGTCGGGCCAGCCGACGTTGCCGATGTCGGCGCCGAGCATCCAGAACGCGGGCCACATCCCCTGCCCGCGCGGCAGTTTCATCCGCGCTTCGAACCGGCCGTAGGTCTGGGTGAACTGGCCCTGCGTGGACAGTCGCGCCGAGGTGTACTCGCAGCGCCCGTACCAGCAGTTGTAGTTGCCCGGGTTCTCCTTCTTCGCGGTGATGACGAGGTTGCCCTGGCCGTCGAGCGCCGCGTTGTTCGTCCCGGACGTGTACCACTGCCGCTCGTGGTTGTTGACGTTGTCGCCGGTCTCGAAATGCCACTTCGAGGTGTCGATACCCGCGCCGGCGGGGCCGGTGAAGTCGTCGGTGAAGGTCGCGGCCATGACCGCGGCCTCGGAAGCCGGAGCCTGGGCGGTGGCCGGGAGTGAGCCGAGCAGGACGCCGGCGGCGAGGAGCGCCGCCCAGCGAAAACGGGAGGAGATGGACATCGTTGTCGCCTCTCTTCGCAGGCAGAGAACTACTTTGTTGTGCCTGGCAACAAAGTATGCATGGTCTCTACCACTGCGACAAGACGTATTTTTCAGCCTCGAATTAAGGTCAGGCGGCCGTGCCCCGCTTCGACCCGGCCGTGCGCGGGTCCGCGCCCTGCTCCAGGAGGGCGGCGACCGGGAGGGTGGCGGCTCCTATGGCGACGGCGTCCGGGCCGAGCTGTCCGAGCTCGATCCCGGTCTGGTCGAACACGTGCGCCAGCGCGTGCTCGCCCGCCACCCGCCGGATCTCGGGCAGGTACTTCTCGCCGAGCGCCAGCCCGGCCCAGCCGCCCAGCACGATCCGCTCGGGGTTGAACAGGTTGATCAAATTGCCGATGCCCGCGCCGAGATAGCCCGCGGTCTCTTCCAGCACCTTGGCCGCGGCCTTGGACTTGCCCGCCGACTCCAGCAGCGCGGCGAACTGCGTCTGCTCGTCGTCGTCCGACGCCTTTCCCCCGCGCGCCTTGCGATAGCGGGCGAGGACGCCCTCCGCGCCGACGTAGGACTCCAGGCAGCCGCGGGATCCGCAGCGGCATTCCTGGCCGCCGTAGACGATCGTCGTGTGGCCCCATTCGCCCGCGCTGCTGGTGGAGCCCCGGTAGGTGGTGCCGTCCGCGACCACCGCCGCGCCGACGCCGGACCCGATCAGGGCGATCACCGCGTGCCGCGCGCCGCGGCCGGCACCGAACCACATTTCGCCCTGGCCCTGGGTTTTCGCGCCGTTGTCGATGAACAGCGGCAGTTCGACGCCCTCCGCGCGCAGGAGGTCGGTGAGCGCGACCTCCTTCCAGCCGATGGTGGGCGCGTGCACCCGCAGCGCCTCGCCCTGCTCGACGGTTCCCGGGACGCCGACGCCGACACCGAGCACGGTCGCTTCGTCGATACCCGCTTCCGTGATCACTTCCCGCAGTCCGGACGCCACCTGGGTCACCGCCGCGGCCGCGTCCGGCCGGGGCGAGGCGAGAGGGTGCTCGACGGAGGCGAGCCGGTTCATGGTGAGGTCGAACAGTTCGACCTTCACCCCGGTTTCGCCGATGTCGACGCCCGCGACATGCCCGTACGCCGGGTCGACGCGGAGCAGGACGCGCGGCCTGCCGCCGTCGGACTCGACCAGCCCGGCCTCGATGATGAGGCGTTCTTCGCCGAGTTCGGCGGTCACGTTGCTGACGGTCGCGGCGCTCAACCCGGTCAGACCGCTCAATTCGTGGCGGCTGAGCGGGCCGTCGAAGTAGAGTTTCGACAGCAGGAGGGAACGGTTGTGCCGCCGCAGGTCACGGACGGTGGTGCGCTTGGCAGGCATGCGGATACCCATCTTGTGGCGGCGGACCTTTCCAGGATGCCCCACGACCTTAGCCTCCGCCATGTATCAACTGGTGAAATAAGGGGGAGAGGGGCCATGACGGGGGACGACGAGCTCATCGGCAGCTTGCCGCCGGACTTCCGGTGGGGTGTCGGCAGCTCGGCGTATCAGGTCGAAGGCGCGGTCGCCGAAGACGGAAGAACACCGTCCATTTGGGACACCTGGGCCCAGTCCCCGTGGTCGGTCGACAACGGGGACACCGGCGAGGTCGCCTGCGATCACTACCACCGGATGCCCGCCGACGTCGCGCTGCTCAAGGAACTCGGCGTCGACACCTACCGGTTCTCCGTTTCCTGGCCCCGCGTGCAGCCGCGCGGGCGCGGCGGCGTCAACCCGGCCGGGATCGCCTTCTACGACCGGTTGGTCGACGAACTGCTCAACAACGGCATCGACCCCTGGCTGACGCTGTACCACTGGGATCTGCCGCAGCACCTCGAAGACGCGGGCGGCTGGCCCGCGCGCGACACCGCCGTCCGGTTCGCCGACTACGCGATGCTCGTGTTCGAGCGCCTGAGCGACCGGGTCCGCCACTGGACCACGCTGAGCGAGCCGTGGTGCACGGCCATGCACGGGTACGTCCACGGGGTGATGGCGCCCGGCCGGCGGGACGCCAAAGCGGGCATGGCGGCGGCGCACCACCTGCTGCTCGGCCACGGCTTGGCCGTGCGGCGGATGCGGGAACTCGCCCCGGCCGGGACGAAGTTCGGCATCACGCTCAACCTGAGCACCGCCGACCCGGCCACCCCGAGCGAGGCCGATCGGGAGGCCGCGCGGTTCGAGGACGGGCTCGGGACGCGGTTCTACCTCGACGCGCTCGTCCACGGCCGATACCCGGAGGACGTGCTCGAGACCCTCGCGCGGCAGGGCATCCGGCTGCCGTCGGAGCCGTGGGATCCGTCGATCATCGCGGCCCCGCTCGATTTCCTCGGCGTCGACTACTACTTCGGGACGCGGTACTCCGGGGTGGAGGAGAACGGGGACGCGGTGGAGCATTTCGGGATGCCCGCGTTCCGCAAGGTCCCGTTCGGGGCGCCGTCGACGGTGCTGGGCTGGGAGATCCTGCCGCACAAGCTCACCGAACTGCTCGTCCGGATCAGCCGCGACTATCCGGGTTTGCCGCTCTACGTCACCGAGAACGGCGCCGCGTTCGCCGACGTCCCCGACGAGACCGGCTTCGTCCGCGACGACGACCGCGCCGAGTACCTGTCCGCGCACATCGCCGCCACGGCCGCCGCGCGGCAGGCGGGCGCGGACGTCCGCGGCTATTTCGCCTGGTCCTTTTTGGACAGTTTCGAATGGGCGTACGGCTACGCGAAGCGGCTCGGCCTGGTGCGGGTCGACCGCGAGACGCAGGCGCGGACGATCAAGCAGAGCGGGCTGGCGTATCGCGACATCGTCGAGCGGGTGCGAGGCGGACGGCGGTAGGGCCAGCTCCACCACCGAACCGGCGGTCCGCTCCATTCTTCCCGGTCGCGCCGCGTCCTAGGTTCGGCAGCGGAAAGTTGTTTGCCGCTACCGGAAAACGTGGGGGACAGTGATGACCGTCAGGCTGGAGCAACGGGACCACCGGGAGGCGCCGCGGAAATCTTGGTGGCGAAGGCCATGGGTGGGGCCGTTGGCGGTCGTCGTCGTGGTGTTCCTGGCCTTCTCGATGCCGCCGTATCTGGCGATGGATCCGGCGCAGTCGCGGGTGCCGCAGCCACCCGGGTTCACCTCGCACTACTGGTTCCTCGCGGCGCACGTGCTGTTCGGCTCGATCGCGATGGTCGGCGCGCTGCTTCAGATCTGGCCGTGGTTCCGGGCGAAGTACCCGGCGGTGCACCGGAAGATCGGCCGGGTATACGTCTTCGCCGGGGTGCTCCCGGCAGGTTTGCTGGCGCTGACCGTCGGCGCGATGAGCCCGTTCGGCCCGGCGACGCGGGTGGCGAACGTCGTGGCCGGGGTGCTGTGGCTGGCGTGCACGTTCGCCGGCTGGCGCGCGGCGAGGCAACGCCGGTTCGGCGACCACCGGCGCTGGATGATCCGCAGTTTCGCGCTGACCATGTCGATCATCGTCAGCCGTCTGGTCGGGCCGATCGCGCTGATCACGCTGCAACCGCAGCTGGAGACCACGTTCGGTGGCAGTGAACTCGCCTTGACCCAATCGGTCGCCGCGATCACGGCCTGGCTGAGCCCGACTCTGGTCATCATCGCGACGCAGTGGTACCTGGATCGCCGCCCGGCTAGGAAGAAGTCAGCGATCGCGCGATGATCGTCCGCTGCACTTCGGACGCGCCTTCGTAGATCCGCGGCGCGCGGACCTCGCGGTAGAGGTGTTCGAGCAGATGCCCTCGCCGCAGCGCCCGCGCGCCGTGGATCTGCACGGCCGAATCGACGACGTACTGGGCGGTCTCGGTGGCGAACAGTTTCGCCATCGCGGCCCGGCCCGCGAGGTTCCGCTCGCCCGCGTCGTAGGCGGCGGCCGCGGCGTAGACGAGCAGGCGCGACGCTTCGGTGCGGGTCGCCATTTCGGCGAGGGTGTGCGCCACGGTCTGCTGCTTGAGCAACGGCCCGCCGAACGCGACCCGGGACTGGGCGTGGGCGACGGCGGCGTCGAGCGCGGACTGCGCCATCCCGACGGCGAACGCGCCGACACTCGGCCGGAACAGGTCCAGGGTCCGCATCGCCACGCCGAAGCCGCGATCCTGTTCGCCGAGCAGTTCGTCCCGTTCCACGCGGACGCCGTCGAAGACCAGGGTGCCGATGGGATGCGGGCTGACGAGGTCGAGGTGCTCGCCCGACAGCCCGGCGCGGTCGGCCGGGACGACGAACGCGGACACGCCACGAGAGCCCGCTTCCGGGGTGGTGCGGGCGAAAACGCTGTAGAAATCGGCCTCGGGGGCGTTGGAGATCCACATCTTCTCGCCGGTGAGACGCCAGCCGTCGCCGTCGGGTTCGGCGGCGAGCTCCAGCGCGGCCGCGTCCGAGCCCGCGTTCGGTTCGGTGAGCGCGAAGGCGGCGACGGCGTCACCCGCGGCCACGGCGGGGACCCACTTCGCGACCTGCGAGTCCTGCCCGGACTGGAGTACCGGATACGTGCCCAGACCCTGCAACGCCAACGCGGTCTCGGCTTCGGTGCTCTGGCTCGCGAGCGATTCGCGCAGGATGCAGAGATCCGTCGCGGCGGCCTCCCGGCTCGGGCTACCACCCTCGACCCCGGGGAACAGCCGGGAGAGCAGGCCGAGCGCGCCCATTTCCTTGAGCAGTGGCCGGTTCACCGCGCCTTCGGTGCCGGCTTCGGCCAGCGGGCGGAGCTTTTCGGCGCCCAGCCGACGGACTTCGTCGGCGAAGGCCTGCTGTTCGGGGCTCAGTGCGAAGGCGGTCATCGATCGCTCCCAGGTCGCCAGCGGGCATGCGCGGTGCCGGTATCGCCGGAGCGAAGGAGTTCCAGCCGTGGTTTCGGCCCGTCGGTCCGGCCGCCCTGCGGTTTCCGGCTGCCCGCCGCGAACTGCTTCGGCCACGGCATCGGATAGCCCTGATCGGCGGCGGCGTGCAACGTCCACTGTGGATCGTAAAGGTGCGTCCGGCCGAGCGCGCACAGATCCGCGCGGCCCGCCAGGATCAGCGAGTTGACGTCGTCGTAGGAAGAGATCGCGCCGACGGCGATCACCGCGATCCCGTGCTCGCGCCCGATCTCGTTGCGGATCCGGTCCGCGTACGGCGTCTGGTAACTGCGGCCGTACTCGGGTTTCTCCTCGCTGACGACCTGGCCGGTCGACACGTCGATGCCGTCCGCGCCGTGCTCGGCGAACGCGCGGGCGATCTCGACGGCGTCGTCGACGCCGATGCCGCCTTCGTGCCAGTCGGTCGCCGAGATGCGGACCGTCATCGGCCGCTCGGCGGGCCAGGCCGCGCGGACGGCGTCGAAGACTTCGAGCGGGAAACGCAGCCTGTTCTCCAGCGAGCCGCCGTACTCGTCGGTCCGCCGGTTGGTCAGCGGCGACAGGAACGAAGACAGGAGGTAGCCGTGCGCGCAGTGCAGTTCGAGGAGGTCGAACCCGGCGCGCGCGGCGGCGCCTGCGGAGTGCGCGAACTGGTCACGGATCTCTTGTAGCTCAGGGACCGTGAGTTCGCGCGGGGTCTGATTCGCTGCGCTGTACGGGATCGCGGACGGGGCACAGATCTCCCAGTTGCCCTCGGACAGCGGCTGGTCGATGCCGTCCCACATCAGTTTCGTCGAGCCCTTGCGTCCCGAATGCCCCAGCTGGACACCGATACGCGCGGGGGTGTGGCCGTGGACGAAATCGGTCACCCGCGCCCAGGCGCGCTCCTGCTCTTCGGTGTACAGGCCGCCGCAACCAGGGGTGATGCGGCCGGTTTCGGAGACGCAGACCATCTCCGTCATCACCAGACCGGCGCCGCCGAGCGCCTTGCTTCCCAGGTGTACCAAGTGGAAATCGGTCGGCACGCCGTCTTCGGACGAGTACATGTCCATCGGCGAGACGACGACACGGTTCGGCAGGTCGAGATTCCCGATGCGGAACGGCTGGAACATCGGCGGCCGGACATCCGAGTCCAAAGTAGACGCGAACCAGGTGTCCAGCTCGGCGGCGAACTCGGGATCGCGCAAGCGAAGGTTGTCGTAGGTGACGCGGCGGCTGCGGGTGAGGATGTTGAACGCGAACTGCGCCGGATCCTGATGGGTGTACTGACCCATGTTCTCGAACCACTCCAGGCTCGCCTGTGCGGCACGCTGCGTGGAGTTGACGACGGGGCGGCGCTCGGCTTCATACGCTTCCAGTGCACTGTCCATATCGGACTGCTCGTGCAGACAAGCGGCGAGCGCGAGCGCATCCTCCATGGCCAGCTTCGTGCCGGAGCCGATGGAAAAGTGCGCTGTGTGCGCGGCGTCGCCGAGCAGGACGACGTTCTCGTGCCGCCAGCTCGCGCAGCGCACGGTGGCGAACGCGGTCCACTTCGAGTTGTTGGCGAACACCTGATGGCCGCCGAGGACGTCCGCGCACAGTTCGCGGATGACCTCGATGGACTTCTCGTCGCTCTCGCCCGGCGCCGGCGAGGTCGCGGCGATCTCGCCGAACGCGCGCTCCCAGACGTCCTCGTGCAGTTCGAGGATGAACGTGCTCGCGGTGTCGCCGTACGGGTAGCCGTGGATCTGCATGATCCCGTGCGGGGTTTCGAGGACGTGGAACTTGAAGGCGTCGAACACGAGATCCGTGCCGAGCCAGATGTACTTGCAGCGCCGGGTCTGCAGGCTCGGGCGGAAGCTCCCGGCGAGCGCGTCGCGGGTCGGGGAGTTGACGCCGTCCGCCGCGACGACGAGGTCGTACTCGGCGCTCGCCGCGGCCGCGCTCGGGGCCTCGGTGCGGAACCGCACGTCCACCCCGAGCTCCGCGCAGCGTTCCTGGAGGATGCCGAGCAGCCGTTTGCGGCTCATCGCGGCGAACCCGTGCCCGCCCGAGGTGTGCACCGTGCCGCGGAAGTGGACGTCGATGTCGTCCCAGCGCGCGAACTCGCGGCGCATGGCGGCGTGGATCACCGGATCGGCGTGTTCGATCCCGCCGAGCGTCTCGTCGGAGAGCACCACCCCGAATCCGAAGGTGTCGTCGGGCGCGTTGCGCTCCCAGACGGTGATCTCGTGATCGGGATGGAGCTGTTTCGCCAGCGTGGCGAAGTAGAGCCCCGCCGGGCCGCCGCCTAACACCGCGATACGCACGTCGCCCAGGGTATGTCGCGGTATGTACGACCGTCAACGATACGGGATATGCTGACCCGTATGGAGCGCATCAACCCGCCCGAGCTAGGCCGTCCCTCCGGCTTCTCGCACGCCGTCGCCGCGACCGGGAGATTCGTCTTCCTCGCCGGTCAGACGGCGTTGGACGAGGAGAACCGAATCGTCGGCGACGGCGTGGTCGAACAGTTCGAACGCGCGCTGTCCAACCTGCTCACCGCGTTGCGCGCGGCGGGCGGGGCGCCGTCGGACCTGTGCAGCGTGACCATCTACATCGTCGACATGGACGACTACCGCGCCCACGCGCGCGAGATCGGCGCGGTGTGGAAACGGCTGGCCGGGAGCGAGTACCCGGCGATGGCGGGGATCGGCGTCAGCCGGCTGTGGGACGAGGAAGCGCTGGTGGAGGTGCAGGGCTTCGCGGTCGTTTAAAGCAGGGTGCGCGAGACGTGCGAGGCCGCGGCCTCGCCCAGCCGCGCGTGCAGCGTGAAGAACAGGTCCGCCGCGCGGATGCCCGCCCAGCCCGGCGGCAGCAGTTCGGCGGGCAGACCGGGGTCGAGGTAGGGCAGCCGCCGCCAGTCGGTCAGCACGCGGACGTAGTCGGCGAACGCTTCGGCCTCGTCCGTGGTCTTGCGCCGCTGCCACCGCCGGAGCGCGGCAGCGTGCTCGTCGAGGAACGCGGTGTACAGCGACTCGAGCTGATCGAGGTCCCACCAGTCGCGGATCTTCTCCCGCACGTCGCCGAACGCGAGGTGCTCGGCGTGGAAGAGATCGGCGTAACCCTCGAGTTCGAGCCGTCGCAGCATGTCGGACGTCGCGTCGCGCAGATGCGCGGGCGCGATCCAGACCCCGGACGACGCCGTCCCGAAGCCGAGCCGGGCGAGCTGTGTGCGAAGAACGTGCCTTTTGTGCCGTTCGGCTTCCGGGACGGAGAACACCGCGAGCAGCCAGCCGTCGCCGGGGGTGGCGCGTTCGCGGCGGAAGATCCGCTCGTCGCCTTCGCGCAGGATCGCCAGCGCGGTTTCGGAAAGCTCGTAACCCGCGGCCCCGTTCCGGCGTACCGCGGAGAGGATCCCCCGTCGTTTCAGCCGGGAGATCGACGACCGGACGGCCGGTTCCTCGACGTCCACGCCCGCCAGCAGATCGATCAGGGACCGGACGGAGAGCCAGCCGCCCTCGCCGCGGGAATAGAGCCCGTACACGGTCACGATCAGCTGGCGCGGTTGCGCCGTTCGCCCCGCGCCGTCGACTTCGGTTGCCTCCGACACGGCCGTCACCCGGTCACCATAACAACGTGCGCGCGACCAGGGAGAGCGTCTAGGAGGGCATTCGGTAACGAAGAGGAGCGTCTGAGCCTGTATTCGCAGGTCATCCTCCGCTTGTTGTATCGCGGTTGGGAACATTCGCTGCCTGGTTGTCGCCATTGGTCCCACGTTCGTTCCACGCTTCGCTGAGTAGCCCCCTGGTCGCGGAACGATGCCTTATGCTCGGCCGTCGAGGGGCGATCGACATGAACATTTGGGGGAGGGGTCCCGTGATGACAGGGGTTTCAGGGCGGCGTCGTCCGGTCGGTGGGGTGCGAGGCGCGGCGCGGGGAGTGGCTAATGTCTGAGGGGCCGCCCGTCTATGAACCTGGGCTTGACCTGGGTGTGTCCGGCTACTTCCGGCCGTCCGGCGGTACGTACGGTGAGCCTGTTCCCGAGGGCGGGGGATTCAAGTACGACGAGGCCACCTTGCACGAACTGGTCAAGGAGTGGCGGGACCTCGCTGCGGAGTACCTGAAGGACCTTGCCGACGCGGAGTTCATCGCCAATGCGCAACCGCCGGGTGTTGAATACGCGAGCGGGGATAACGCCCAGCTCATCCGGTCGTCCGGCGACGCGCTTACCACGGCGCTGAAGGAGCGAGCTGCCTACTGCGAGAATATGGCCGCCAAGTACGTGTCCGCGCTCGGCAAGTACGCCACCGCCGAAGAGCGGGCCACCGAGGACATCAACCAGCAGTCGAAGGGCATCTAGTGACGCGACGCACGATTCTTGTTCTCGGCGCGGCGGCCCTGGTTCTGTCCGCCTGCTCTACGCCGAAGGACGGGACACCGACCCCGTCGGGTGGGGGAAGCAGCACGGCGCCGTCGAGCTCTGCCGGCCAGGCACCTAGGCCGGATGTTCCCAAGGTCGCCGAGCCGATCGATCTGGCCAGGTTCCGGGCGGCGCCGTGTGACGCTCTCACCAGCACGCAAGCCCAAGACCTCATCGGGCCCAAAGTCGAAGCTTCGCCGCGGAACGAATCGGCGGGACCCGCGTGTGCGTGGGTCACCCCCGGTACCGCGCGCCCGATGATCAACGTGATCTTCGGCAACGCGCCTAACGGAGGCACGGCCGCCGTCTACGCCGCCAAGGGCAAGGCATACAAGCTGGTCGAGCCGCTCGAACCGATCGAGGGCTACCCCGTGACCGCGTACGGCGTGCTCGACCGTCGCGCCGAGGGTGGCTGCAATGTCGCGCTGGGCACCAGTGACACCGAAACGGTCGGTGTCGCCGCGGAGCAGTCGGAACGCAACATCGGCACGAAGGATCCGTGCGACGCCGCGCGTCAGGCCGCGATCAGCGTCCTGGCCACCCTGCGGACGGCGAAGTAGCGGAGGCCGAAGGCGAGGTCGTCGGCTCAAGCGAGCCGACGGCCTTTCTTTCGCGGTGTGATCCCCGCCGCGAGCAGCTTCCGCCGCATCGTGCTGTAGGTGTAGCCGAAGTTTTCGGCGACCTCGTGGATGGTCATCCCGTGTTCGTAGACGATCACCATGCTCGGCGACGCCGGTACGACTGACGAGGGGCCGTTCTTGCGTAGCGTCGTGCCTGCCGCCAGCAGCAGGACCCGCGCCCGGTGATAGGTGAGGCCGTGGCGGGACTTCAGGTCGGCGATCGTGGCACCGTCCTCGTATGCCCGCCGGAGCATCGCGCCAAGGTCGTCCGACACTGCTGCTTCCCGGTCTCTGTCGTAGGAGTGGAACGCGAGGGCCCCTGCGCGTTGCTGCCGCGCCGACCGAGAAAATCAGCGTTGGCGGAGCCGGTCCCGTGCTTGCGGGATGTTGTGCTCCTGCCGGTAGATCCGGTCACAGTCCGGGCACTCCGTCGGCGCGCCGTGCGCGCGCCGCTGGTTCAGCGGCTCGAACGTCGCGGCCGCGGTGACCCCGCACAACATCGCGATGACCTGACCAGGCTCCGGAATCCGAGCGAGGCGCGTCCGGTGCCACACGTCGTCGACCACCGGGTGAATCGCCTCTGGGTCGATATGGATCACGGCAATCACGGTCTCCACCGGCGCGCCATCCCCGCGATCGTCGTGAGGAGTTTTCGGTTCTCCAGATCGATCTCGCCCCCGACTCGATGGCCGCGGTTGTCGAACTGAAAGGACGAACCGCCTTCGACGCGCTCTCGCTGCCAGTCACCCATGGTTACACTCCGCAGGCATGTAAGCACGTCCTGATGAGTGCAACCTTCTCATGACTCGGACAGCTGGTCAAGACAAGCTTACCAGTGCGATACTGGCGCCATGGTGGATCGCAGAAGCGGAGTCCCCGCATTTCGACAGGTCGCGGCAGACCTGCGACAGAAGATCTCGGCGGGCAACTATGCGCCCGGCGATCAGCTGCCGAGTGAACGCGAGCTGACCGAGGTATACGACGTTTCGCGGCCCACTGTCCGCGACGCGATCAACATGCTCAGGGCCGAAGGGCTCGTGACTTCCGAGCATGGTCGAGGTGTATTCGTGCGGCCACCCGCCACCATTCAGCGCATTGCCCGTGCACGCCTATCGCGTGAGGCTCGCGCCAAGAACAAGGGCGCCTTCCTTGCCGACGCGGCGGCCCGCGGCTTCACGCCGTCGACCTCGGTCAAGATCCGTTTCGAGGAGGCTGACAGCCGTGTCGCCGAGCACCTCGCCCTCGCCGAAGGCGCCGAGATCACCGTGAGAGATCGGGTGATGCGTGCCGATGGGCTGGTGGTTCAGCTCGCGGTGTCGCGACTACCGCGCGACTTCACACGTGGTACCGCGATCGAGGAAGTCGACACCGGCAAGGGCGGCGCATACGCCCGGCTCGAAGAGGCCGGGCACCAGATCGGGCGGTTCGTCGAGCACGTCGGCGCGCGGATGCCAACACCGGATGAGGCGACCCTCCTTCAGCTCGCAGAAGGCGTGCCGATCGTCACCGTGACCCGAGTGGCGATCGGCGTCGATGGGAGACCGCTGGAGATGAACGACATGGTTCTGGCCGGCGACCGCTACGAACTGTCGTACGAATGGGCAGCCGATTGAATCTTTGAAAGCAGCGTTGCTCGGCGTGCCGTGTCCGGTTCGTCGGCCGAGCAGCCCAACGACGCCGGGCCCATGTTTCGGCCGTGACCGAAGCGTTCCGCACTTAGCGTCACGGTATGGATGATCCCCTGATCGAAGCCCCCGTCCCGCCCGTGCCCCAGGACGTCGAGCCGGGTGGGGTCCGGTGGTTGCGGGCGAACGTCGCCCGGTTCAGCCGCCCGGAGGACCACGCGCGGCGCCGGGAGCTGGTGCTCGCCGAACTCGCGCCGATGGATTCCTTGCGGGACAAGGCTTTCGCTCTCGCGAAGGAAATGCGGGACGGGCCGGTGGAGCGGACCGTGTGGACGGTCCCGGTGGCGGTGCTGGCCGCCGAGCTCGGCCTGCCGGATGTCTCCGGCGATGTCGCGAAGGTTTCCGGCGCTTACCATCCGCACACGGAAATCGGGGCCGACGCCGAAGCGGCCATGCGGCGGCTGGTCGAAACCTGTGGTGACACCGACGAGCGGACGGCCGCGCGGATCGGGCTCCTGGTGCAGGCCTGTGACGCGACGGCCAAGCTGCTCGGCAAGGCGCTGGCCGCCCACCGGCCCGGCGAGGACGTGGAGGATCTGCTCGACCGGGTCCTGCGTGAGGATCCGCCGGTCCGCGTCACCCGGCGGTGGGTCGGCGGCGAGGTGGTCGAGGTGGACCTGACGAAACGTCCGTTCGGAGCAGGGCCCAAGCGATGCCCCGGGGAAACGCAGGCGCGGCGAGTGGCCGCGGGAATTCTCGACGCGCTCCTGTGCTAAGACTTACCCCGGTCATCTGGAACTGGGGAGTCTTTCGATGCTGTATTTCAATGGTTTCTTCGGCGTTCTCACGCTCGGCTTGTGGATCTTCTGCATCGTCGACGTGATCACCACGGACGAGGGATCGTGCCGCAACATGCCGAAGGGGATGTGGCTGCTGCTGGTGCTGCTCGTCCCGTTGATCGGCTCGATCGTCTGGCTGGTCGCCGGTCGTCCGCAGCACGCCGCCCGCGCCCCGCGCGGCCGCTTCGAGCGCGAGACGCCGGCGTTCCCGGAGTACGACCGGCCGGGCCGCTTCGCGGCGACGAGCGCCGAGGACGACGAAGAATTCCTTCGCAAGTGCCGGGAACGCGCCGAAGAACAACGCCGCAAGGCCCGTGAAGGCTGAGTAGCCTCGGTCTCGAGAAGATCGACACTGGAGGAAAAGTTGTCCGAAGCGCTCGACTGGAACAAGAACATCATCAAGGAGTTCCGCGAGAACGAGGGGAAGGTGGGCGGCCCGTTCGAGGGCGGTTCGCTGCTGCTCCTCACCACCATCGGGGCGAAGAGCGGCGAGCCTCGCACGTCGCCGCTCGCGTACGCGGAGGAGGACGGCAAGTACGTCGTCGCCGCGTCGTACGCCGGGGCGGACAAGAACCCGGCCTGGTACCACAACATCCTGGCGAACCCGAAGGTCACCATCGAGGTCGGCACGGAGAAGTTCGAAGCGACCGCGACCGTCGTCGACCGCGCCGAGCGCGACCGTCTCTACGCGAAGATGATCAGCCTGATGCCGGGCTTCGCCGACTACGAGAAGAAGACCGATCGGGTGATCCCGATCGTCACGATCTCGCGCTGATTCACCGCGATTCGGCACCTGACCGCGAAGGCGATCTTCGCAAGCAGGTGCCGAATGGTGGTGTCGGCGTGCGGTTTTCGAAGATCACCCAGCGTCAGGCGCAGGTTCGACGTTATGGGTCAGCCGGAACCGGTTCGCCGGGTCGACGGCCGCCTTGACCTCGGCGAGCCGCCGCAGATCGGCCGGGGAGTACACCTTGGCCGCCTCCTCGCCCGCCGGGCTCTCGCCGTAGACGAAGGTCAGCAGTTTGCCGGTCGACCAGGGCTTCAGCGCGTCGAACAGCTTCGCGTGCGCGCTCCGGATCTCGGTGATCGAAGCGTCGTCCACGACGGACAGCGCCCGGATGGTGAAGCTCGCCTCACGGTCCCAGCCGACACCGGGGTGCTCGGGCTCGTCGGACAGCGCGCCACCGAGCAGGTCCAGCAGGACGACGGTCGGCACCGGGGCGTCCGGGCCGGCGTGTTCGAGGATCGCGTCGAGCATCGCGTCGTTGAGTTCGGACACGGTCGCGTTGTCGGCGCGGTAGCCGTGCGGGAAGGGCGGCTCGTTCGCGATCTTGCCCGATTCGGTGAACGGGATCTCGGCGAGCGTGTCACCCAGCACGGGGGCGGCGGCGCGCAGCGGGGCGACGAGGCGCTCACCCTCGGCGGCGTCACCCAGATAGGCGACCCGGATCTGCGCGACGTGCTGCCCGCGCAGCGGTTCGGGCACCATCGGCAGATCCGGCATCGGGACCATGCCCAGCGACGACGTCATCTCGCGCGGCAGGTCCGCCGCCCAGTCACGCCAGGCGTGGAGCACCGCGGACAGCGATTCGGTGCCGAACTGCAGGCTGCCGCCGTACAGCCGGGTGACCGGGACGAGCCGGAACTCCAGCGCGGTGACGATGCCGAAGTTGTCGCGGCCGCCGCGCAGCGCCCAGAACAGGTCGCTTTCGGTGTCCGGGGTGGCGCGGCGGAGCTCCCCGTCGGCGGTCACCACCTCGATCGCGGTCACCTGGTCGGTCGCCAGGCCGAACTTGCGGCCGAGCAGGCTGAATCCACCGCCGAGGGTGTAGCCGACGACGCCGACGCCGGGGAAGGAGCCGCTCAGAGGAGCGAGCCCGTGCTCCGCGGCCGCTTCGATGACCGCACCCCAGCGCACGCCCGCTTCGACGCGTGCGATCCCGTCGTCGATGCGGATCCCGGTCATGCGGTGGGTGGTGACGAGGACGCCGCCTTCGAACGGGACGCCCACGCCGTGCCCCGTCGAGTGGACGGCGATCGGAAGGTCGTGCTCGACGGCGTGACGGACGGCCTCGACGACGTCCGCGGCCGAAGCGGCGGGCACGATGACATCGGGACGGCGGGGCACTGCGGTCTGGAAACCGGCGAGTTCGTTGTCGTAATCCGGGTCGCCGGAGCGGAGCATCGTGGTCATGCCACCAGCGTGATCTCGATTCGCCCAGAAGTCCAAGATCTGGTTTGTCTGGCAACTAGAATCATCGGTTATGGAACTCCGCCAGCTCGAATACTTCGTCGCGGTGGCCGAGGAAGCGAACTTCACCCGCGCCGCCGAGCGGCTGCACGTCGCCCAGCCCGGCGTCAGCGCCCAGATCCGCCGTCTCGAACGCGAACTCGGGCAGCCGCTGCTCGACCGGTCGGCCAGGGCGGTGCGGCTGACCGAGGTCGGCGCCGCCGCGCTCCCGCACGCGCGGGCCGCGCTCGCCGCCGTCGCCGGGGTGCGGCAGGCGGTCGACGAGCTGACCGGGCTGGTCCGCGGCCAGGTCGCGATGGGCATGGTGTCCTCGCGTGGCCCGGTCAACCTGCCGGATCTGCTCGCGCGCTTCCACGAGCGGCATCCCGCCGTGGACATCACGCTCGCCGAGGCGACCTCCGACGTCCTGCTCGCGGGGGTCGCCGACGGCCGGTTCGACGTCGCGTTGATCGGGGTCTCCGGCGAACCGCCGCCGGGGATCGGCCTGGAGGTCGTCCTCGACGAGCCGCTCGTCGCCATCTCCGGGCCGGAGGATCCGCTCACCGGTCAGGCCACGATCACGCTGTCGGAGCTGGAAAGCCGTTCCCTGGTGAGCCTGCCGAAGGGCACCGGCATGCGCGCGATCGTCGACGCGGCGTTCCTCGCCGACAGCGCCCAGCCGAGGGTGACCCTGGAGGCGGGCGACCCGAACGTCGTCGCCGAACTGGTCGGGCGCGGGCTCGGCGTCGCCGTGGTGCCGATGTCGCTGGCGACGCACTACACGGAACTGCACGCCATGGAGATCACGCGGCCCGCCGGGCTGCGCGCGAAACTGGCGCTGGCCTGGCGGACGGAGGGGCCGGTCAGCCCCGCCGCCCGCGTGTTCATCAGTCAGGCACGGGCGCTGCTCGGGTTGTGAGCCACCCCGTTTTGAGTCGCCACAGCGAGGTGACCTCCTTCGCGTTGGCTCGCGGATGCCGCGGGCGGATGTCCTCCCGGCCCCGGACTTCGAGGCCGGACCGCGCGAACGCGCCGAGGAGTTCTTCGCGCGTGCGCAGCCCCAGCAGTTCGGCGAGGTCGGACAGGATCAGCCACGCCTCCCCGCCGGGTTCGAGATGCCGGGGCAGCCGGTCGAGGAACGCCTTGAGCATCCGGCTTCCCGGGTCGTAGACGGCGCGTTCGAGCGGCGTGTGCGCGCGGGCGGGCAGCCACGGCGGATTGCAGACGACCAGCGGCGCGCGGCCCGGCGGGAACACGTCCGCGTGGAGGGTTTCGATTCCGCCGAGACCGAGACGTGCGAAGTTGTCCCGCGCGCAGGCGAGCGCGAGCGGCTCGTTGTCCGTCGCCACCACGCGCTCGACCCCTCGACGCGCGAGGACCGCGGCGAGCACGCCGGTACCGGTGCCGATATCGAACGCCAGTCGCTTGGCGGGCAACGGAGTTCTCGCCACCAGATCGACGTACTCGCCACGGACGGGGGAGAAGACCCCGTGATGCGGATGGATTTTCGCGCCGAGCGCGGGGATTTCGACGCCCTTCATCCGCCACTCGTGCGCGCCGACGACGCCCAGCAGCTCACGCAAGGACACCAGCGACGGGGTTTCGGACGGACCGTAGACCTCGGCGCAGGCCTCGCGCACGTCCGGCCCGCGGCGCAACGGCAGGACATGCCCGGGATCCAGCGGGACCAGCAGCCTGCCGAGGATCCGCGCCCGGCGTGACCGATGGTTCCGCTGGTCCTGAAAGGGTTTCCCCGCCGCCGTACCGCACCGCCGGGACATCGCGGTGAGCAGGTTCCGCGCGCCGGGGAAATCGCCGTGCCAGGCGAGACCGGTGCCGGAGGCGGCGAGCCGGAACGCCTCGTCGGCGGGGAGGCGATCGTCGACGGCGACGACGGGCCGGGGTATTTTCGTGCCGACGGTGGTCAGCCAGCGCCGACCACCGTCCTTTGTGGACAGGGGGTTCATGATTTCCGTTCCTGGATCCGCCCGCGGCGAAGAGACCCCGCGGGCGTGGCTCGTCGGGGGACAAGGTCGGGAACGGCGGCTAGTGGACCACCGCGGCATGAACCGGTGTCGACACGAACCCGAGCCTACCGGAACGCGGCGGCGTGATCGGCCGCCCAGACCTCGAAGTCCAGCCCCGGCCTACCGGTGACGTCCTGGACGGTCGAGGTGACCTCGCCCGGTTTCGCCACCAGCCCCTGGAACCCCGCCAGCATCGTGTCGACGACGAAGTCCGGCATCTTCGTGAGCAGGGCGGCACGCGCTTCTTCGAGCGGGATCTCCTCCCAGCGCGCCGGACGGCCGGCGGCCTCGCCGATGATCCGGACCTGTTCGGCCTGCGTCATCGGCCGTGTGCCGGTGAGCTTGTACTTCGCCCCCGCGTGCCCGTCGCCCGTCAGTGCTTCGACGGCCACCGCGGCGATGTCCTTCTCGTGGATCAGCGGCATCGACGCCTCGCCGTACGCGCCGCGGACGACGCCGTCCGCGCGGATCGACGGCGCCCAGCCGAGGGTGTTGGTCGCGAATCCGTGCGGTCGCAGGAAAGTCCATTCCAGCCCGGCGGCTTCGATCGCCTCCTCGACGGTGCGATGCCAGGCGCCGATGGCGTTGTCCTGCTCTGCCAGTGAATCGTCGACGGCGCCCGAGGAAAGGAACACCACGCGCTTCACCCGTTCCCCGAGCAGCGACACCGTGGGGACCAGTGCCTCGGCGGGGCCGGCGAGCATCAGGAACACCGTGTCGACGCCGTCGAGCGCCGGTGCGATCGTCTCCGGTTTCGCCAGGTCACCGCGGACGCCGTCGGCGGGCGGGTTCCGGCTCAGCGCCCGGACCGGGATGTCCCGCGCCCGCAGCTGGGCGACCACTTGCGAGCCGACGTTGCCCGTCGCGCCGGCGACCAGGATCGGCTTCATGCCGCCACCGCCGAGAAGATCGGGCGGTACCGCTTGACCGACCCGCCCGACATCCCCGGGTAGGTCTGCACCTTCTTCCACGCGTCCGTCGTCCCGATGCCGTCGGCGCCGGGAGCCGCGAGCGCGGCGAGGTGGGCTTCGGCACTGGCCCATTCGGCGTAGTTCAGCACCCTGGTCCCGTCGGTGCTCACGTGGAAGAAGCCCGAGATCCCGCCTTCGGGACGCGCGGGTTCCGACGCGAGCGCTTCGAAGACGAGGTCGATCCAGTCGCGCTGCCGTCGCTCGTCGGGCCCCTCGAACTCGACCGAGACGATCACGAGGCAGCCGGGCGCCCCCTCGCCGCGCTGCCCGCGGTAGAGGCGGAAAACGGGCGCGCCGTCCAGGTCTTGGATGGCGTCTTCGCTGGTCCACTGCTCGTAAGTGAAGGCGCCGTCGTGGTCGATGCCCTCGTACGCGGTGAAGGAAACAAGTCCCTCGTGGCTTTTGAACGCCGCGCGGGCCGCTTCGGCGTCCGGCCATTCCCGCGCCACCGCGACCGTCGAATCGTCCGGTGTCGGCCAATGTCCGTTGTGGATGGTCATTTCGGAGGTCCCCTGTGCTGTCATGCCTCCAGCATGAAACTTAAACAAGGGTTTAAGTCAAGGTAGGATCGTCACCATGTCCGAACTGCCGTCCGAACTCACCATCGGAGAGCTGTCCCGGCGCAGTGGCGTCGCCACCTCCGCCCTGCGGTTCTACGAACGTCAGGGCCTCATCAGCAGCAGGCGGACCAGCGGGAATCAGCGTCGCTACCCCCGCAGCGCGCTCCGCGTGGTGGCGTTCATCCGCGCGTCGCACCACCTCGGCATCCCGCTGGAGGTGATCGGCGGAGTGCTCGATTTCCTGCCGGAGGGCGCCGCGCCGGACCAGGCGTTCTGGCAGCGGGCTTCCCAGTGCTGGAGCGCCGAACTGAACAAGCGCATCGAGCAGCTGGAGTGCATGCGGGACCGGTTCACCGAATGCATCGGCTGCGGCTGCCTGTCCTTCAAACAGTGCGTGCTGGTGAACCCCGGCGACGTCCTCGCCGCCAAGGGCCCCGGCGCGGCACGGCTGATCACGGACTGACCGTGGCCAGTTTCCGTTCCAGCAGCCGTCGTTCGGCGCCGTTCTCCGCTCGCCGGATCGCCGTTTCGTAGGCCAGCGCCGACTCCTCCCGGCGGCCGAGACGATGCAGCAGATCCGCGCGGATGGCGTGGTACAGGTGGTATTCCTCCAGGCCGAGGCCGTCGATCACAGTGAGCGCCGCGTCGGGGCCGTCCACCTCGGCGACCGCGACGGCCCGGTTGAGCGCCACGATCGGCGTCGGATTCGCCGCCAGCAGCAGGTCGTACAGCCGGACGATCTGCGACCAGTCCGTGCTCGCCGCGTCGGCGGCGTCGCTGTGGACGGCGTTGATCGCCGCCTGGATCTGATAAGGCCCCGGCTGGTTCCGCCGCAGGCAGGCGCGGACCAGCGTCTGCCCTTCGGTGATCAGCTCCCGGTCCCACCGCGACCGGTCCTGCTCCGCCAGCAGCACGACCTCGCCGTCGGTGCCGGTGCGGGCCGCGCGGCGGGACTCGGTGAGCAGCATCAGCGCCAGCAGCCCGGTGGCCTCCGGTTCGTCGGGCATGAGTCCAGTCAGCAGTCTGCCGAGCCGGATCGCCTCCGCGCACAGGTCCTCCCGCACCAGCCGGTCGCCCGAGGTGGCCGTGTAGCCCTCGTTGAAGACGAGGTAGATCACGGCGAGCACCGAGCGCAGCCGGTCCGGCAGATCGGCGTCGTCCGGCACGCGGTACGGGATCTTCGCGGCGCGGATCTTGCCCTTCGCCCGGACCAGGCGCTGCGCCATCGTCGTCTCGGGGACGAAGAACGCGTGCGCGATCTCGCCGGTGGTCAGCCCGCCCAGCAGCTTCAGCGTCAGCGCGACTTGCGCGGTGATGGCCAGCGCTGGGTGGCAGCAAGTGAAGATCAGCCGTAACCGGTCGTCGCGCACGGGACCCTCCTCTACTGGTTCACTACCGGCGCTGAGCAGCGCGGCCTGGGCGTGTTTGTCGTCGCGCGCGGCTTCCCGGCGCAACCGGTCGATGGCCTTGTTGCGGGCGGTCGTGATGATCCAGCCCGCGGGGCTCGGCGGTGGACCGCTGGACGGCCAGCGGTCCACCGCCTCGGCGAAGGCGTCCTGCACCGCTTCTTCGGCGATGTCGATGCTGCCGAAGACCCGGACCAGTACGGCCACCGCGCGGCCGTACTCCTCGGTGAAAACGCGTCCGATTTCCTCGGTGGTCACACGCACGAAGGACCTTCGTCGCCCTGGAACGGCCGGACCTCGACCGGAAGGTAGGTGATTTCGGTGACGCGGCGGCCCCATTCGAGCGCGGCGTCCAGATCCGGCGCCTCGATGATGGTGAACCCGCCGAGGTGTTCCTTGCCCTCGACGTACGGGCCGTCGGTCATCGCGATCTCGCCGTTCTCCTTGGCGCGCAGCACGGTCGCCGTGGTCGGCGGGTGCAGCCCGCCGGCGAAGACCCAGACCCCCGCGGCCTTCATCTCGTCGTCGAGCGCCTGGATCTTGCGCGCGATCGGCTCCAGGAACTCCGGCGGCGGGACGGGACCGTCGGGCTGGTACAGGCTGATCAGGTACTGGGTCATGGCGTCCTCCTGACGTCGAAGCGGCTTGTCACCACCTATACGAAGGGCCTCCCACCGATTCGACAGCCGGCGGGAATTATTTTTCGTGGGCACATCGTCGCAGGTCGATCCGGGATCCCTTGGTCAGACAGGCCGCGATCCGGTGGACCTGCTGGCCGTAGCTGCGGCCCTTCAGCACCTTCACGGTCCCGTTCCGCCAGACCTCGCACGGGTTGCCTTCGGTGCAGCGCTCGCCGTCACGGTTGTGGGTGTTGTTGATGCCCATGACCGTGTTCCCGTCGCGGGACAGCAGCACGGAACCGGAGTACCCGGGTCCGCTCACGCAGGTGTCGCTGGGCGCGTAGCGAACCGCGTCGTCCTGCTGATAGCCGGCCTCGCGCAGATGCGGCACCACGGTTTCCACCGTGCAGCTCGGCCGGCTGCTGGAGTAGGCCATGAGGAGCCGGTCTCCGGCGCGCATCGGGGTGGTGGTCAGCCGGAAGACCTTCGCGCCCTCCCTGGCCAGCTGGGCGTAGGTCTTGTCCAGCCGGTACAGCGCGACGTCGGTGCCGGTCATCGTCGCGTAGACCAGCCGGGTGGCGCGGGCACTGGTCTTCGGATAGCCCTCCCGGTCGGCGATGGTGACCGGGCGGGGCAGGTCGGCGGGCAGGTCGACCAGGGCCTTCCCTGGGGCGGGCCGCCCGCTCGGCACGCAATGGCCGTTCGTCAGCGCCAGCGCCGGGTCTTCGGGACGTGCGGTGGCGGCCCGCACCACCGCTCCCTGGCACTCGCCCACCGCGGCCGTGCCCTCCACGTTCGGGACCGGGGAGTCAGGCGGAACGGCGGTCCCGGTCACGATGCCGTTGATCCACGCGGAATTCTTCGAGACGTCGGTGTACATGTCGGGGAAGTCGGCGCCCCTGATACCCGGGCCGATGACCGTTCCGGCCAGTGCCCAGCCGTCGCCAGAACGAACCAGTGCGGGCCCGCCGGAGTCCGTCGTCCCGGGTCCGACGGGAGGATCGGCGCGGCCGACGCACAACGGCAAGGTGTGCCCGTCGTCGTCCCAGCACCGGTCGAGCGGCACGACCTCGGTGTCCGCTTCGCGCAGCTTGCCGGGAAAGCACTTCGGGTCCGTGAAGTCGCCGCAGCCGGTCGAAGCCGCGCCCCAGCCCAGAATCCGGACGGGAGTGCCGACGGCGGGCGTGGCTTCGGCGAGCCGGACGGGCTTGGCGCGCACGGGTTCACGCAGATGCAGCACCGCGATGTCCTCGCCGGGAGGGTCGTACGAGTTGTGGCGCCGGTAGAACTTGTCGACCTCGGTGATCTCGCCGCCGGTGGTGGTGTCCAGCGAGCCCACGCGGACCTTCCAGCCGCGGGGCACGCCGGCCGTCGAGCCGGTCGGGGTGTTGGCGCAATGGCCCGCCGTGACCGCCCACTGGGGCGCGATGAGCACCGCCCCGCACCGGTGCCCGTCCGGGCGGGGCGAGTCGTACTGCAGCGAGACCATGAAGTCGTAGGGCCTGGTGGACTCGGTGCCGCCGATGACGGCCGACGCGGGGGCCGCCGTGGCCGTCATCATGGCCAGCGCGAGCGCGAGGGATCGGATTCGCATACGGGTCACGCTGGCCGGTCCGTGTCCGCGGAATTCGATGAGCGCGTAACAGTTCCGTGCCCACCCTGACTGGTACTGCCGGACCCAGGCTGAACAGACCGTGCCATCTCTTGGCGGCGCCCGGTTTCCTGGACTCGTCACCCCGTGAAAGAGTCCACTTAGGAGAAACAGAGATGACGAACTCGCACGCGAACAGGGTCGCCGTCGTCACCGGAGCGTCGAGCGGAATCGGCGAGGCGGCCGCTCGGCGGCTGGCCGCCTCCGGCGCGGCGGTCGCGTTGATCGCCCGCCGGACGGACCGGCTGGAGACGCTGGCCAAGGAGATCGAGGCCGACGGCGGTACCGCGCTCGTACTCGCCGCCGACGTCGCCGACGCCGAGGCGATGCGGGCCGCGGCGGCCGAGGTCGAAGCGAAACTGGGCCGCGCGGACCTCCTGTTCAACAACGCCGGCGTGATGCTGGCCGCGCCGATCGACGAACTCGCCACCGACGACTGGCAGCGCATGATCGACGTCAACCTGACGGGCCTGATGAACGCGATCGGCGCGTTCGTGCCGCATCTCGTCGCTTCGTCGGCCGAAAAGGGCGTCGCGGACCTGGTGAACACCTCGTCCATCGGCGCGCAGGCCGTCTTCCCGTCCTTCGCCGTGTACGTCGCCTCGAAGGCGTTCGTGACGCACTTGTCGAAGAACCTTCGCGCCGACCTCGGGCCGAAGGGCGTGCGGGTCGCGGCGATCGAGCCCGGCCTGGTCGAGACCGAACTGCAGGGCCACGTCACCGACGCCGGCGCCCTGCAGTGGCTGGACGGCGCGCGCGAGTCGCTGACCTGGCTGAAGCCCGAGGACATCGCCGAGACCGTGGCGTTCCTGACCTCGCTCCCGGCTCGGGTGAACCTTCAGCAGGTCACCGTGATGCCCACCGCGCAGGTCTGATCACGGGAACAGGATCCGGGCGATCGCGCGGGCGGCGGTGTCCGGATCCTCGAGGAGTTCGGCGCGAAGCGCGCCTGTGAGCCACAGGTTCGCGAATCCGTGCATCAACGACCACGCGGCGACGCCCGCCATCGCGTCGTCGCTCACCGACGACGCACCGCTGGTCAGCAGGGCCCCGGCGCGGTCACGGGCGGCGGCGAGCGGGGCGTCGTCCTCGCGGTGGAGTTCGGGACGGAACATCACCTCGAAATGCGCGCGATGCTCGATCGCGAAGCGCACGTAAGCCACCCCGACCTCGACGAAACCGCGATCGCTCTCGGCCGCGAGCGCGTCCGCGAGCAGGTCGAAACCCTCGGCCGCCAGCGCGGTCAGCACCCCGGCCTTGTCGCCGAAATGGTGCACCGGCCCGGCGTGCGAGACCCCCGCGCGCCGGGCGAGGTCGCGGAGGCTGATCCCCGCGGGGCCGTGTTCGGTGATGGCCGCGACGGCGGCGTCGAGCACGGCCCGGCGGAGGTCACCGTGGTGGTACGGACTCATGCCGACGAATCTAGTCATTGACAAGATGGTCCGCAATCGCGCATCTTGGCAGTGGAAAGATTCGCTGCTGTCTTGGAGGCATGGTCATGGATCCCGGTCTCGCGCCCGTACTGATGCTGATCGCCGTCACGGCGACGTTGTCCCTGCTGGGAGCCTTCGGCGTCCAGCGGTTGAAGCCCTGGCCCGTCGCGGTGCGCGGTGGCGTCGCGGCGCTGTTCGTCACGACCGGTCTCGCGCACTTCATCGGCATGCGCGAGGAACTCGTCGCGATGGTGCCGCCCGCCCTGCCCGCGCCGGGACTGCTGGTGACCATTACCGGCGTCCTCGAACTCGCGGGCGCCGCCGGGGTGCTGTGGTCGCGCACGGCGCCGTGGGCGTCCGCCGGGCTGACCCTCCTGCTGCTGGGGATGTTCCCGGCGAACGTGTACAAGGCGCTGCACGGGCCGGTGACTTCGACGATGGACGAACTGGTCCCGCGGAGCCTGATGCAGGTCGTGTTCCTCGCCGCGACGGTGTCCTTGGTGGTGTATTACGCGCGTACTCCGGACAGACCCTTTGCCCAAAGGAGACCTTAAGTCTTTCCCAAGTCCGGACCCCGCTCTCGGGAACCGCACTACTCTCTGAGAATGAAGATCTCATTGTGGATCGGATTCTGTGGGCTGTGCATCCTCGCCGGGCACATGCTTCTCGGTGCGGTCGGTCTCGTACTGCTGATGAGCTGCCTCCCGGCGGGGCGCGAACACGAATCCGGTGACAGAAAAGGGAAAACGTCCGCGCGGCTGGCCTGACGTCAGCCCAGCGTGCTCGCGAAGGCGAGCGCGCCCAGAATCGGAACGGCGATCGCGGTGAGCATCATCGTCCGGCGGCTCGGTTTGGGACTTTCCAGTAATGCCCGGATACCGGCCGGAACCAACGCGACACAAAGTCCGGCGGTGCCGATGATCGACACGAATTCGGTACCTTTCAGAACACCGAGCGGCAGAAGTCCCATCGTCGCCAATCCGATCGACCCGGCGACGCCGAGCACTTTCGCCCGATAAGCGGCGAAGGCGAGCACGTACCAGCCGAACATGATCGTGAACGACAGAAAACTGAACAGATGCAGGTCCTGATACGACTCACTGACCACGCTCTCGGCGAACCCGGCGCCGCGGCGTTCGGCGAGTCCCAGCGCCGCCTGATCGATCCCGGCGTGAAAGGTCCGCTCGAAGAGTCCAAAAAGGACGAACAGGCCACCCCAAGCGGCCAACGCCGGCCTCGTGCGGCCGATCTTCGTGGCGAGGGCGACGATCGCGGGCCACAGCACGACAATACCCGCCAGGAAGCACGTGTACGCGGCGCTCACCAGCGCGGGATGGTCGCCCATCGCCCTGAGCTGGCTCGGGAAGAAGAAGTCGAAGCGCGCCCTCAGCAGCGTCCCGGTGAGCAACAGCACCGGCCCGAGGACCATCGAGACCGCGGCGACGCGGCGGCCGGGGAAGACGTAGTCGGTTTCCATACCCGGTGAGCCTGCCGCGCGTGGGGGTGGCGGGGATCGGATCACGGTCCGGTTTTGGGGCTCAGCCCGTGGGTGGAGTCTTGGGACTTCTGGAGGGCGTGGTCGGTTTTTGGCTACGGGTGGGGCGCTGGAGAACTTGCCGTGGCATGGGTGGTTGTTGCCGTTTTTCGGCAAGGCGGGTGGGGACCCGGGCTGGAGATCGGCAGTGTCTCGGCGGGCCGTCGCCGTTTTTTGGCCAACACGGCTGCTGGTGGGTGCCCGGCCCGGAGATCGGCAGGTGTCTGAACGGGCCGTCGCCGGTTTGGCTATGGGAGGGATGCGTGGCAGCTGGAGAGCTTGCTGCCGCATGGGTGGGTCGTCGCCGCTTTCCGACAAGGCTGGTGGGGGTCCTGGCTGTACCCGCATCAGGGGGCGTGGACGGGGCATCGCCGGTCTTTGGCTATAGGCGGGGTGCGTGGTGACCATCCCGGCGCGTGGCGAACTCGCCACCGCGCTGGCAGGGCTGTTGCCGTTTCCGGCAACGCGACTGGCGTCGGGCTGTGACTCGGTCCTGGGAATGGGCCGTCGCCGTTTTTCGGCTATGTGGCTGATGTGTCGTGGAGCCCTGGTAGTTGAAGACCCTTTGTGGAGAGGGGCTGTTGCCATTCTCTGGCAACGCGCCAGCGCGCCATCATCGTTTCCGGCCATGGGACGGGCTGCGGGGGGGGCAACCCCGGCAGGGGCTGTTGCCGTTTTCCGGCGATCGGTTCAGAAGGGTGGTGGTTCGTCGGCTGGCGGTCGGGGCGGGTGGAGCGGCGGAGGCGTGCTGTCATAACTCTGACCGGTGGGGGTGGTGATGGTGAGGGTGCCGTCGGAGGCGAGCCGGTAGGTCCAGCCGGGTTCGTCTTTCAGCCGATGATCGCGGCGGCAGAGATCGACCAGCTCGTCGGCGGTGGTGTGGCCGCCGTGCTGCCACGGCAGCGAGTGGTCGATGTCGCAGGCTTGGGCGGGGCGGTGGCAGCCGGGTCTTCGGCATTCCCGGTCCCGCACCCGCACGAACTCACCCAAACCCGCCGTCGGCCGATACCGGTCCCGGCCGAGGTCGAGGACTTGCCCGGAGAGCGGGTCGGTGATGATCCGCCGCAACACCGTGTTCTCCCCGCCGGCGATGTGCCGGGCCAACCCCGCGGGGACAGACCCGTGCCCGGCCAGCTCCGCCGGGTCGTCGTTCAGGCCGAGATAGGTGAACAGATCCATATAGAGGAACACCTCACTGCGTTCACCGCCACCACCCTGGCCGCCGAGGAGCAGGTCGAGAGCGACATCAGCCCGCAGCTGATCCAGAGTGCGGGTCTCGCCGCCGGTTTTCAGAGCACGCGCTTCCCGGTCGATCCGCTGGTAGGCGGCGGCCGCCTTCTCCACGGGGGCGTCTTCGACCTCGATGGAGGCGACCCCGGTCTCGCCGTGGCGCAAGGTGAGACGGCGGCCGTCACGATGACCTTCGGCCCGTTTGTCGGCGCCGTCGGGGTCGATGGTGTTGGCCGCGTGGTTGGCGGCCTTGCGGACCTGGCCGGGATTCTTGTCCGCGATCCGGTCTTCCAGCAGCGCGTCGACGGCACGGGCGTGGTCGTCGGAGAGCCAGGAGGTGGCGGCGGCGACTTTCAGCGCACCGAACCCGCCGAGTTTCCCCTCGTCCATCAAACCCAGGGTGCGGGGCAGGCGGCTGGTCAACGCGGCGGCCGCGGCGACCACAGCACCCGCATGATTGTCCACAACGGACAATGCGAACGCGACTTCCTGAACAACACTACGGGCACCCGCACGGTGCCGGTTCAGCTGCGCCACAGCCCGGAACCGGATCGCTTCCAGTCGTGCGATCCCCGCCGACGCCGCCTCAGCGAGCGCCACGGAATCCTTGTCGTCCAAGGAATCCACCACATCATTCACCGACGCCAGCACAGCCGGGCCGGTGAGGTTCTCCAGAAGCGCCACAGGCGCGGAATGAATGTCCACCCCACGAACATACGACCCACCACCGACAAAACCCGACCCCACGAACACAGATCGCATTACCGATTTTCGGCAACGAAGACCGTGACAAAGGGGCGTTGCCGATTTCCGGCAAGCAAGCCTCGGTCGGGCAAGCGAGAGTCGGTAGAAGAGCTACGCCGGCCGACAAGGCATATCGACCTCCGAAGGTTCTACGCCGTTACCGATTTCCGGCAACGGCCAAAGCCCCAAACACACCGCTGTTCGGTGCCCGGCCAAGACTGGGCACCGAACAGCGGCACTCCCCGCTCAGTTCGTATCGAGCGCGACAGCGATATCCCCGATCGGCAACGGGAATTCGCCGACCTTGGTCGCCGCGCCGGTCAGCAGATTGACCGTGTGGAAGGTCGACGGCCCGGAAGCCGGGTTGAGTACGGCGAACGCGCTCACCGAGGTCGTCTTGCCGTTGGTCAGGTCGCTGTAGATGTCGAAGCCCGCGATCGGGCCGGTGTCGACGCCGAGCGCGCCGGTGGGGCTGAGGAATCCGGCGTTGGCGGGTGACTGGACGAGCACCTGGTCGGTGGCCGTGCCGATGTCGAACAGGGTGGTCGCGGTGTCGGGGTTGAGGTCGTTGTTCGTGTAGGCGGCGGCCGTGACGCCCCTGGTCGGACCGCCGGCGGGCGGCGTGGTCAGGATGGTGTCTTCGACCGTGACGTGGTCGGCGAGGTTGTGCCGCAGGTTCTGGCCGTAGTCGCTGATCACCCGCAGCCGGTCGGCGGCCGGGTTGAAGTCGACGCCGAAGTTCGTGCCGTACAACGGAACGCTCAGTTGTGAGACTTTCGTGACGATGACGTCGGGAGCCGCGGGCGGGAATTTGATCGTGTAGATACAGCCTTTCTCGCCCACGCCGTAGAGCAAACCGTTCTGGACCCGGAAATCGATCCCGATCAGGCGGGTCTCCCCGCAGGTGAGCCCCTGTACGAGCCGCACCCAGTCGAGGACCTGGGGCTGGCCGGTCCAGTAGGTGGCCATCAGCTTGCCGTCCGACGAGATCGCGAACGCCCGCAGCCCGGCCGCCTGCGCCGAGCTGCCGGTCGCGGTCCCGACGACGAGCGCCGCCGTGACGGCCACCGTGGTGGCCGCCGCGGTCGCGGCCTTCTTGAGTCGTGCCCTCATCCGTACTCCCCTCAGCGGAAACTGTGCGAGCACAAGCTAATCAGCGGCACTGGACGGGCATTGGACGTCGATTGGATCCGGCGTCCGGCGGCTTGCGGGCATCGGACACCGACGGAACAGTAGGAACGATGACAGCCAAGAAAGTCCTTGTCTGCTCGGCGGTCCTCTGCGCCGGTTTCACGATCGCCGCACCGGCTGAAGCGGACGCGGCACCGGAATGCGCTTCCGGCGTCAAGGTCATCAAGCCGGTGGTGCTCGAAGAGGCGGGGAGGTGGACCTACACGTTCGACCTTTCGTGGTGCGCGGACGGCGGGACGATCCTCTGGGCCGAGCCGTCGGTGACGGCGCGAGTGCACAGTCCGGCCTGTCGCTGGGTCGGCCGGATCGAGGAGTCGATCAAGGAACTGCCGGACAGGGTGTGGAGCGCGTTCGACATGAGTGAGTTCTCCTGTCAGGACAGCGCGGGCAAGGAACACGGCGTCAACCCGTGGGTCGTCGTCACCTTCGACCCGGCTGGCGGATACGACACCAGCAGCGACATCGCGGTCTAGGCGCGAAGGATCGACTCGACCGCGGCCGCCGCTCGTTTCCGCAACGCGCGATAGCCCGCCCGTTCGGCGAGGGCGAGCGCGCGGCGGGCCTGCCCGAGGTCGCCGGTCGCGGTGGCGAGCCCGATGAGCGCGTCGACCTCGGGGTACCGATCGCCGGTCTCCCGCAGCAGGGCGAGCGCCTGCCGGTACCGGCGGACGGCGTCCTGCCGGTGCCCCACGCGCTGGTGCACGCCCGCGAGCGCGACGAGCGCCTCGCCCTCACCCCGAGGTTCACCGGTCTCCCGCGCGAGCCGCAGCCCTTCGCGCGCGTGGTCGAGCGCGTCGGTGAGACGGCCGAGATCGCAGTACACCGAGGCGAGCCTGCCGAGCGTTTCCGCTTCCCCGGAACGGTTTCCCGCCTCTCGATGCAGCGCGAGGGCTTTGGCGAGCAGGCCTGCTGCCTCGCCGGCCCGGCCGCGGGCGTGTTGCGCCTGCCCGAGGTTGGACAGGTTGATCGCCTCCCCGTAGCGGGAGCCGATTTCGCGATAGCGGCGCAGCGCCTGGACGTACTGTTCGGCCGCCCCGGCAAGATCCCCCATTTCCCAGTGGACGAGCCCCAGATTGCCCAGCGCGACGGCTTCCCCGGCCGGGCTTCCGGCGCGTCTGCTCAGCTCCAGACCACGGGAGAACCGCACCGCGGCGGCCGGGAGCCGTCCCGACTGCCAGTACACGCAACCGAGGTTGCCCAGCACCGCGGCCTGCGCCTCCACCCACCCGGCCCGCCGGGCGAGCACGAGCGCGCCGGTGTGCTCACGGACGGCCTCCCGGTACCGCCCTTGGCGAAAACCCAGATCCGCCAAGCTGAACCGGGCGGACACGCGGGCTCGGAGATCACCATCTTCCTCGGCGGCGGACAGCGCCGCCGAGGCCGCCGCCCGCCACTCCACCTGCCGTGACGACATCCAGAAATAGCCGCGCAGGGCGTCGGCCAGCAGCCAGGCCACCGGATGCGGCCCGGCCCGCGACGTGTCCTCGACGACGGCGACGAGGTTGCCCAGTTCGGCCTCCAGCCATTCCGCCGCGTTCTCCTTGGCCCCGGCGGGAACCGGGCCGTCCGGCACGGTCAGCGGGACACGGAACATGTGCGGGTAAACGATTTTCGCCGCTTGGTCGGCTCCACGCAGATACCACTCGTGCAGACGGCGCCGCGCGGATCCGGCCTCCGCCGGGGATTCCCGCAGGCGATCGGCGGCATAACGGCGGAGCAGGTCGTGGAAGTGGTAGCGGCCGGGCGCGTGCTGTTCGATGAGGTGCGCACTCGCGAGCGTGTCCAGTATCCGGCCCGCCCGCTCCTCGCCGGTCAGGATCTCGACCGCTTCGACGCCGATGTCGTTGCCCGGCACCAGACTCAACAGCCGGAACAACCGGCGCGTTTCGGCGGGCAAGGCCGCGTACGACAGATCGAAGGCGGTCCGGACGGCGATCTGCTCGTCGCCCGGCACGGTCAGCGCGGCGAGCAGATTGCCCTTGCGCAGCTCGATGGCGTAGTCCTCGATGCCGTTCCCGGGATCTTCGGCGAGGTTGGCGGCGGCGATCCTCAGCGCCAGCGGCAGATACGCGCACAGCCCGGCCACCTCGGCGGCCGCTTCGTGCTCGGCCCGGACCCATTCGGCACCGAGCACACGCGCGAGCAGGTCCAGCGCCTCGCCGGGTTCGAGCATGCCCAGCGTGAGCCGCCGGGCACCGTGGAGGGCGACCAGCCCGGCCATCCGATCCCTGGCGGTGACCAGCACCAGACAGCCCGGCCCGGCGGGCAGCAGCGGCCGGACCTGATCGACGTCCACGGCGTTGTCCAGCACCACCAGCGCTTTCCGGTCGGTCATCAGCGTCCGGTACAGGGCGGACGCGGTCTCCGTGTCCGCGGGCAGGCGTTCGGCGGGGACGTCCAGCGCGGCCAGGAACCGGGTGAGCACTTCGAGCGCGGTCGCGGGCGCGCCGGCGGAATGGCCGCGCAGGTTCGCGTAGAACTGCCCGTCCGGGAACCGGGCCTGCACCCGGTGACCCCAGTGCACGGCCAACGCGGTCTTCCCGGCACCCGCCGGCCCGGTGACGGCGACGAGCGCCACCGCGCCACCGGAGTTCCCGGTACGGGGCACCAGATGGTCCAAAATAGACAGTTCGGTCGCCCGGCCGGTGAAGCCGGACGGTTCGGCGGGCAACTGCCGGGGAACGCGTACGGCGGAACGCGGACCAGGCAGCGGTTCCCCGTCTTCGAGCAGCGCTGCGTGTGCCGCGGCGAGTTCCGGCCCGGGTTCGACCCCCAGTTCCTCGACCAGCCGTTCGCGAACCTCCTGGTAGAGACGGAAAGCCGTCGCCCGCTGACCCGTGGCGTGGTACGCGCGGAGCAAGCGCGCCTGCGCGGGCTCGTCCAGCGGCTGGTCCGCCGCGGCTTCGGCCAGTTCGGCCACCACCTCGTCGACGGCGCCGATCGCGAGCATCGCGTCGCCGTAGCGGGCGAGCAGCGCGCGGCGTTCCGCGAGTAACGCCATGACCTTCGGATGCGTTGAGAGCGAAGGGATATCGGCCAGCGGCCTGCCACGCCACCAGCGCAGGGCCTCGCCGAACAGCGCCGCGGCACGGCCGGTCTCGCCGTCGCGCTGGGCGTCATTCGCCTCGGCGACAAGCCCGCGGACGTGGGGAAGGTCGATCTCGACGGCGTCCCAGCGCACCGCGTAGCCACCGCCGACATGCGGCAGGATCTCGCTCCCGGACCGTGACGGACGGCCGGGTTCCAGCAGTCGCCGCAGATGTTTGACGTGCGTCTGGAGCACGTTCACCGCGCTGCGCGGCGGCCGTTCGCCCCACAGCGCGTCCAGCAGTTCCTGCTTGGACATCGCCTCGCCGCCGCCGAGCACCAGCAGTCCCAAGACGGCACGGCGACCCGGTGGGCCCAGGTCGACTTCCTCCCCGGCCAGCCATACGCGCAGCGAGCCCAGTACCTGGATCCGCACAGCCACCGGCAGGAACGTAGCGAGCACTCCCGCGCCGCACAAGGACGAACGGCGGAAAGAACCCCGCTGCGCCCGGCTTTGGGGCCGCTCAGGCTAATGCCCCGCGGGCGCGAGGTCGTGACCGTTCCAGGTGAACCGGGCCGTGGTGACCGCGTCGTCGCCGTCGCCGCCGGTGATGAGCTGGTGGATCCCGACGCCGCCGAGTTCGGCGTAGGTGCACCATTCGTGGTCCGACGTCAGCATCAGGTCGAGGTCGAGTTCGGACAGCAGGCCGAACACCTGCCCCCGGTTGGTGGTGTCGACGCCGACGAACACCTCGTCGAGCAGGATCACCCTCGGTGCCTCGGGCGCGGCCTGATAGTGCGCGGCGACGGCGGCGAAGAGCGGCAGGTGCAGCGCGATCGCCTTCTCCCCACCGGAAAGCGCGCCGTGCAGCTTCTTGGTCAGCAGTTGCCAGCCCGCGCCGTTCGCGCGGTCCACCTTGACCACGAACCGGTGCCAGGACGTGTAGTCGAAGACCTGCGCGAGCTGCTGCTCCCAGCTGGTCGCCGTGTCGTCCGCCTTCGCCTGCTCGACGCGTTCCCGGAAGAACTTGTGCAGGGACACGCGGTCCTCGGCGGTCAGCTGATCCGGATCCTTCAGCAGCAGATCCCGCGCGGTCTTGGTGCCCGGCGGCAGATCGGGGGAGACCTGCCAGACCAGCCGGACGGCGACCCTGGACGCGGTCCGCACGCGTTCCAGCCGCGCGTTCATCCCGTCGACGAGGTCGTTGGCCTGCCGGATACGGGCCGCGAGATGGCGGCGGGTGTCGCCGGTCAGCGTCTTGTCGAACAGGTCGCTTTCCCGATCGGTGATCTCGTGCCTGCTCTGTTCCGCCTCCGCGTAAAGGATCTTCAGCAGTTCGGCCGCGCCGACCCGCAGCCCGTCGACGACGGCGGTGAAGATCTGGACGTCCTCGTCGGTCTCCAGATCGAGTTCGGCCCGCGAGCTGAGGGTGTTCCGGCAGGTGTGCACGGCCTCGGAGAGCCGGTGCAGCGCCTCGCCGAGGTTGCTCGGCGCGTGCGGCACGGACGGCCACGCCGCGGCCACCAGCCGGGCCGTTTCGAGCGCCGACCGCACCCCCTCGGAAGCGGACAGGGTGGCCTGGAACTTCGGCAGGTCCTCGATCCCGCCGTCGGCGGGGAAGACGCCGGTCGCGAGCTTCCGGAACCGGTGCGCGGCCGCGTCCTGCTTCTTGGCGGCGTCCTCGCGGGCCCGCGCGTCGGTGGTGCGGCGGACGCCGAGCGCGCCCAGCGACACCGCGAGATCCTTGGCGTCGGCGTTCGCGGCGCGGAGTTCGCCGGCGAGGTCACGCAGTTTCGTGCGCAGCCCGTCGATTTCGGCGAGCACCTCGCGCTGCCCGCTGCCGGCGGTTCCTTCGATCGCTTCGAGCATCGCCGTGAGCTTGACGCGTTCGGCCTCCGCCTCGGAGGCCTCGTCCTCACGCCGGGCCGCGTTCGCCTCCGACCGGTCCGCCTGTTCGGCGCACAGCTCGGCTCGCTGGGTCGCAGTGAGCAGGTTCCCGTGCTCGTACAACCAGTTCTCGCCCTGGTCGGAGTAGGTGCGCAGGGCCGTGGCGAGCGCGGCCAGCGGCCCACGCTCGGTCGGCAGGCCGCTCTCCGAAGCCTGGGCGGTCAGCTCGTGCAGCGCGGTCTTGGCCTCGATCTCCAGCGCGGAGACGGCGGACTCCAAGTGCCGGACGGCGGCGTCGGCGGCGGTCAGCTCGGCTTCGGCCGCGGTCAGTTCTCCCGTCGCGGCACGGAGATCTTCGTGGCTGGGGCGGGCGGCGCGTTCGATCTTGATCAGCTCGCGCCTGCCGCGCAGCCCGGCCAGCTCGCCCTCCAGCTCGGCGATCGTCTTCTCCCGGACGGAAATCTTGTCCCGCAGCTCGGCGATCCGGCGCTCCCGCGCGCGAAGGCGGGCGGACGCGCCGATGTACGCCGGGGCGTCCTTGGCCCAGGTGCCCGACAGGCCGCCCATCCGCCAGCCGCCGTCCGCGCCGATCGCGGCGGGGCCGGAGGGGAGCGTGTCGTCGAAGGCGATCACTTCCAGGATCCGGCGGATCTTCGCCGGGGAAAGTTCCGCGTCGGGTTCGGGTACGAGGACGTCGGCGAGCGACCGCCCGGTGGCCACCGGCAGTGTCCCGGTCTCCGCGAGCACGTCGTGTCCGTCGACGACACCGTGGGAATTCACCCAGGCGTCCAGCAGGCCGGCGCCTTCGAGCGCGGCCTCGATGCCCGCCCGCGCGCTTTCCGGGACCGAGCCCGCGAAATCGACCAGGCGCCACAGCGGCGCGCCGCTCATCTCGGCGCGATCCGTCGTTCGGGTGCGCGGCGGCTCGGGCGCGAGGACGTCCTCCGTTTCGAGCACGCCCGCCTCGACGAGGAGTTCGTCGTGCTCGGCGCGCGCGGCGGCCAGCGCGGCACCGGTCGCCGCCTCCCGCCGGATGATGTCTTCGAGCACGGTCTCGGCGACGACGCCGAGCCTGCCCAGCAGCGAGACCTCCGCCTCGGCGTCCCGGACGACCGCTTCCACGTCGGGGAACCGCAGCTCGCGGCAGCCGATCGCCCATTCGGCGAGCCGGGTGCGCAGATCGCTCAGCGCGAGTTCCCGCGTCGCCGTCGTGAGGTCCAGCCGCTCCTGCGCGGCCGAGAAATCCGATCGCGCGCGGTCGAGATCCGCCTCGGCCCGGTGACGCCGTCCGACCGCGAGTTCGTGCTTGTCCAGCGCCCGGCCGAGCGTCTCGACCTGGTCGCGCTTGCCGCGGACGGCGGCCTGCAGCAACGGACGGAGCCGGGCCGGTTCACCCAGCCCGGCGACGAGTTCGTCGTGCACCCCGGCCAGGTTCGCGCGGGTCGCGGCGGCACGGACCTCGGCCTCCATCGAGCGCACGAGGTCGGCCTGCCGTTTCGCGACCTGCTTCGCCGCCCGCGAACGCTCCTCGTCGGCGTCCGCCTCGGCACGGAGCCGATCCGCGTCCGCGCGCAGTGCTTCCGCCTTTTCCCGCGTGGCCAAGGTCCGTTGCCGCAGCTTGTCGAGCTCCTGGCCCTTGCGGTACGACTCGGATTCGGTCAGCCCGGCGAGGCGCGCTTCGGTCTCTTCGACGTCCTTTTCGAGCTTCGCCGCCCGTTCCTCGGCGGCTTCCTTCTTCGCGGCGACCTCGTCGTGCTCCTCGGCCGAACGGCGGGCGGCCGCGGCGAGTTCGTCGAGTTCGGTGGTCGCGGCGATGAGGTTCGCGGCGCCCGCGCGCAGCACACGCTGGGCGTAGGTCCGCTGCCGCGCGGCGAGCGCGCGGGTCGCGTCGACCTCGGTCTCCAGCGAGCCCAGCCGTTCGCGCTGCGCGTCGAGCCGCTCGAAACCCTCGGCGAGATCCGCGATCTCCTGCTGCCCCAACGGCGGAAGCGCGCGGGAGAGCAGATTGGACAGCAGGCTCGGGTCGAGCCGCTGCGAGAGTTTGGGCATCCGCAGCTGGAGCAGCGCGGTGATCAGCGCGTCGTACCGCTGTTCGCTCAAGGTGGGGAACAGTTTCGCGCGGATGGCCGCGCGGTACTCGGCCGCGCCGTCGTGCACGGTCCCGTGGTCGCCGAGGGCTTCCTCCAGGGCGTTCTTGGTCAGCGGCTGGCCCGCCTCGTTGACCAGCGGCAAACCGTCGCCCACCCGCAGATCGGTGGTGAAGAAGTCGGCGTGCACGGTGCTGGTGTGCGTGCTGGCCTGGAGCCGCGCGCCGCAGGTGAACCACTTCTCGCCGGCCATGCCGAATTCGAGCCAGACGTATCCGACGCGGGTGGCGCCGGAAGCGCCTTCGCCCATCAGGTTCCAGTGCATGCTGCGTTCGCTGGTGCCGAAGGTCGACAGCCGGTTGGCGCGCAGGCTCGCGTCGAACAGGAACGGCAGCAGCAGCTCCAGCGCCTTCGACTTGCCGCTCCCGTTGGGGCCGCGCAACAGCAGGCGCCCGTCGTGGAACTCGAAGATCTCGTCGTAGTAGCGCCAGATGTTGAGAATGCCCGCACGGGAGGGAATCCACCTCGTCACGGTCACGGCGCCTCCTCGGTGCGGTCGGTGTACCTCGCGGCGGCCGGGAGCGGCCGGACGAGTTCGGCTTCGACGCGGATCAGGCCGAAGCCGGTCAGCACGGCGAGCGCGTCGACGGTCAGCCGCCGCACACCGTCCTTGCCCCGGTACGTCTTGGCCCAGCGCGGGAAGCGTTTCAGCAGCTTGGCGGTGGCCTTCTGCAGGTAGTCGGTGGTCCGCGGCTCGTCCAGCGCGTCGAGCAGGAGGAGCGCGGCGACCTTGGCGTTGCTGCCGTCGTCCGGGAACCGCTCGTCGGTGGCCAGCCCGTCGACGTCGACGAGCAGCACGCCCTCCGCGCGTTCTTCGAGGACGAAACCGCCCTGCTCCGCGGCTCGCCTCAGCAGCTGGCGCCCGGTCGGCGTGCCGAGGTACGCGCGCTCTTCCGCGGTCAGCTCGGCGAAGTACAGCACCGGGTCGTCGACCAGACGGCGGAAGACCGTGTGCCGGAGCCACAGGTTCCGCTGGACGTCCGAAGCGCTCGGCGTGTCCTCGTGGCGGCCCGACGAGAGGCCGTAGCGCTGCTCGTGCGACACCGCCTCCAGCAGTTCCTCGAACCGCAACGCGACGTCGTCGGCGGGCACGGCCAGCTGCGACGGCCCGACCGGCGCGGCCAGCATCCGCAGCAACAGGGTCGCGTCCACCCGGAACAGCACCTTCGCCGCCGGATCGTCCACAAAGGACTCCGGATCGCCGTCGGCGGCTTCGAGGACGCCGTAGGACTCCAGCAGTTTGAGGACGTCCACGAACGCGAGACGCTCCGCCCTGGTGGCGACGTCGAAGGTGGTGACGAGATCGTCGGCGGCGCTCGCCTGCGCGACGCGACCGGCGAGCAGGCCGATGGTGGTCACCGGCACGGTCAGCAGTTCGGCGGCCACCACGCACAGCAGGACGTAGCGGCGGCGGTCGAACGCGGCGCGCCCGGACCGCAGCCGTCGCGCCGGACGCGTGGGATCGGTGGCCGCGCGGACCTTGACCAGCCGCGCGTAGCCGAGCCGCGGTTCGACGGTGAGCGTCCAGCCGCAGTAGTAGTCGAACCACTGCCGGATGGGCTCGCGGCGGCGCCGGATGAGGTCGAAGGTCTCGGGGGAGCCGCGTTCGCCGATCAGCGGGGTGGCCAGCAGGGCCCGGATCCCGCGCGCGACCTCTTCGCGTTCCGCGATGACCAGTTGGTTGGTGAGGCTCACGCACCGCCTCCGGCCGTACTGATCTCGATTTCGTAGTCGGGGCCCCGGAAGACGCCGCTCGTGGTGGTCAGGCGCGCGACCGCGCCGTTCTGCGGCGGCCGCAGGACGATCTCGATCTGGCCGTCGGACGTCGTGCTCCGCCGGGTGCCGCCCGTGCCGGGGCTGCTGCCCAGCGCCTGTCCCAGCAGATCGAGCAGCCGCTCGAAAACGCTGTGGTCCAGCTTCTCGAACGCCGAAAGCCGCACGACGCCGCCGGTGTCGAGCATGTTCCACGCCGCTTCGAGTTCGGCGCGTTCCGCGATCGCCTGCTGGACCCGGGCCGCCCTGATCGCGCTGACGTCGCGAACCCGCCCGGTCCTGGTGAATCGCTCGGTGCGGCCCGCGGAGCGAAGCAGTTCCGACACCTCGACCGGCGGCGCGTCGAGCCACGACGCCGTCGTGCTGACCACTTCCGGATCCGCGTGGGCGAGATGCGCGTGCCGCGCGGAGCTCAGCCCGAACATCGTGGACCACAGGCGGTGCAGGTCCTCCTGCGCCGGGACGACGGTGAACCACCGCGCCAGCTCGCGGAAGTCGGCGACCGCGCTGCTCGCGCGCCGCCGCGATTCGGTGATCCGGTCCAGGACCTGGAGCAGCGTGATGATCGCCCGCCGCGCGAGGCGATGGAGGTCCTCGACCCGCGGCGTCGCCCCGTCTTCGGGCAGGAACCACGCGCGGAGGCCGTCCCAGCGCGCCTTGCGGACGTCGAGCCAGCGCGCGTCCGGGTTCGGCAGCGCCGCTCCGTTGAGCGCCCGCCGGTGCACCCGCTCGACGCCGTGGTCGTCGATCTCCTTGATCCGGGTGGCGATCGTGTGCGTGTGGTGTTCCAGGTCGTTCAGGAACTCCTGCAGATACGTGACCGTGGCCGCCTTGACCTCGTGAAACGTCGCGAGGTCGGCCTCGGCGTGCAGGAGGCGCTGGAGGTCGCCGTTGAAGCGCTTGGTGTTGTCGCGGAACGCTTCGAGGTGGCTCTCGACTTCGGTGAGCGTGCTGAACACGCGCCGGTCCGTGCCGTCTTCGAGCTGCTTCACGAGCTCGCCGAGCCGCTCACCCAGCGCCTCGAGCGTCGCCGTCTGGAGTGCCCCGGACGCGTTGAGCACCTCGTTCGCGCGGACCACCCCCGCGTACGCCGCTTCGCCCTGCCGGGTCAGCGAGTACTGGAGATTGCGGCGCTCGTACTCCGACGCCGTCCGGTAGTCGCCAGCGTGGCTCTGGACGACGTCGAGGTGGCCCTGGCTCCTCAGCTGGTCGAGCGCCTTGACGAGGTCTTCGTCGTCCAGCGTCTCCAGCCAGCCGACCTCGCGCAGCCTCGTGCGGACGTCGTCGATCCCGAGCGCTGTCTCAAGCCGCTCGTTCGCCTCGCCGAAGGCGTGCAGGATCGCCAGGGGGAGCCCGGATCTGCTGCCGTCGGTGAAACGGAACATCTCGGGCGGAACACGGATCGGATCCATGCGTCCTCCGGCGGCTGGTGCGTGGAGCTACACGTTAGGGGGTCACCCAGACGAGTCCGAACGGACCGTCGTTTTCACGCAGAGTGCTCACGTCGTGAACAGCTCGAGGCGCACCGTGGTCCCTTCGACGGAGACCTTGCGTACCACGCGGCGGCCCTCCACGAGCCGGTCGTCGTTCAGCACTCCGGGAGCGAAGTTCGACGCTTCGAGCAGCTTGGGCACGTCCTCCGCCGGAAGAGTGAGGACGACGACGTACCTCGAGTCGATGCCGCGGTCGTACCGCGTCTCCAGCACCTTGCCGCTGGCGGGCATCGAGATCCCGCCGAACCGGAAGGCGTCCTCCGGCCTCGGGGCTTCCGGTGTCGTCGCGCAGCCGGCAAGGAGGAGGGCGAGGGCCGCGAGCAGGGTTTTCACCTAACGTGAGACGCACGGTGGACGTAAGCGTTCCGTCACACTGGCGATCAAAAGCTCCCCGCGGGTGAGCTGCGAGACCTCCAGCAACTCGGCGAATCTCTCGAGTATCGCCTGGTGCTCGGTGTCGCGTCCGGTGAAAGGCTTCCTGCCCGACCAGCGAAGCCATCCGCCATCCGCCATGGCGCCGCCGTCGAGGGTCGAGAACGGTGCGTCCGGTGTTCCGTTGCCGTGCAAGTGCTCCGACCTCGCGTCGAGGAACTCGACGGTCCGCGCGCCGCCCACCGCCTCGATCAAGGACGCAGCTGCGCGCAGGTCCGAAACGATCGAGCACCGGCTGGGAGACGAAGCCGGCCGCAGCATGAACAGTGCGAGGTACTCCATGGGAGAAACGTTTTCCAGGGGTTCGGTTCTCAGCGCGAAGCCGACGAAATCGACTGGGTCCGGCTTGTCTCGCAATCGAAGGCCGTGACCACCGGAAAGCCAGAAGTACGGCACGCCCAAGGCGGACACCATGACCGTGACCGCGCGTCGAGCCGGTTGGTCCGGAACGTTCGGTGGTACGGCCATCAAGCGGACGTAGTGTCGAAGGGTGCCCATCGCAGGCCTCCGCTGATCATCGCGTTGTCAGAGCTCCAGACCATGGAACGCGCGTTCTCGTCTCTGTGGGGGGACCGCGTGCGTGATCGGCAACAATTTTGCGGAACTGTCAAATTGCGATCCGGGTAACGCCCTACTGATGTAGCGGTCCGATGCGGGACCATCGCCGGGGGAGGTCGCCATGGACGCACTCCACCCGTTTTGGTCGTCGCCCGAAGTGCTACGAGCCGCCGCGACGGCCCGATACGGCCCGCTGGCCAGAGCCGTCCGGCACGCTCGACGGCTGACACTGGCACAGGTGGCGAGCCGTTGCCATCTCTCCCTGAGCACTTTGTCGAGGATGGAGACGGGCCAACGCAAACTCATCGATGTCCATTACTTGCGGACCCTCTCCGAGGTACTGGAAATCCCGCCGCACCTCTTTGGCCTGGCGCCCGCATTCACCGGCGCGGCGCAAATGCGCGAAGATGGTGGGCCGGTTAATGTCGGCACTGCTATCCCCGGCGGACAGGACGGTGACGAGGCGATGCGGCGACGACAGGTGCTCGCGGGGCTGGTCGGTGTCACGATCGCCGGGGTCCTGCCCGGCACGGCGCGCGCCTCCACTGGCGAGGAATCTTTGGAGGCACTGTTACTGGCCAGGTCACAGTGCCCGGCCGTACCGGTACCACTGGTCACGCTGTCCCAGGCACTAGCCGACGCGCAGAGAAAGTTCGAAGCCTGCGAGTACGCGGATCTGAGCCGCCTGCTACCTCAGTTGATCGCCACCGCGCACGCGAGCAAGGACGCGTCCGTCGGGCAAATGCAGGAACGGATGTCCGCGGCACTCTCCAGGGCATACCTCCTCGGTTCGGAACTGGCGGTCAAGCAACACCGCGATTGCGTCGCCCGTGTCGCCGCCGATCGGTCTCATTCGGCGGCCGAGGCCAGCGGCGACCCGCTGGTGATCGCCGCGAGTTCCAGGGCCATCGCGATCGGAATGCGGCGGCACGCCCTCGGCGCTTCCGAGAAGATCGACAGGGATGCCGGTCTGAACGGTGCGATCACGATGCTTACCAGGACCGCTCTCGATCTGGGAGCCGAGCAAGGCAATCCGCCTGTCCCGCAACTCGCGTCCTATGGCTCACTCTTGTGCACAGCGAGCTATTCGGCTGCCCAGAACGGGAACACCGCTCAGGCCGTCGCACTCATCGAAGAAGCAGAGAACGCCGCGCGGCGGTTGAAGTCCGCCGGAAGCGGCATGGGCAACGCGCAATTCAGTGCGACCACCGTCGCCGTCTATCGCATCGGCGTGCACACCACTCTCGGTGACACGGCTCTCGCGCTGACTTATTTCGAATCGGTCGAACCGCGACGACTGCCCAGCGCCGAGCGACGAGCACGAGCGTTCGTGGACGCCGCGCGAGCCTGGAAGGAGCACGGCGACGTCGAGCGTGCCGCGGACGCGTTGCACCGCGCTCACGACTGTGCTCCGCAGGAACTCGGCAGGCCGTCGGTCCAGCGGCTCATCACCGCCTTGGTCGATTCGCCCGGGCGTACCCCGGCCACCCTCTCCGCTCTCGTTCATCGGACGTAAGCGTTCCGTCACACTTGGACGGGGATGACAGGGGCGGTGCGACACGTTGTACTGGGTGTCAACGACCGAAGGAGATCTACAGTGACGGAAAAGGCTGTTCTCGCGGGCGGCTGCTTCTGGGGTATGCAGGACCTGTTCCGCCGGCACCCCGGGGTCGTCTCCACCAGGGTCGGCTACACCGGCGGCGACGTGCCGAACGCGACCTACCGCAACCACGGCTCGCACGCCGAAGGCATCGAGATCGTCTTCGACCCGGCGCAGCTCTCGTACCGGCAGATCCTGGAGTTCTTCTTCCAGATCCACGACCCGACGACCCGCAATCGCCAGGGCAACGACATCGGCACGAGCTACCGGTCGGCGATCTTCTACACCGGCGACAAGCAGAAGCAGGTCGCCGAGCAGACGATCGCGGACGTCGACGCCTCCGGCAAGTGGCCGGGCAAGGTCGTCACCGAGGTGACCCAGGCCGGTGACTTCTGGGAGGCCGAACCGGAGCACCAGGACTACCTGGAGCGCATCCCCAACGGCTACACCTGCCACTACGTGCGGCCGGAATGGCAACTCGGCGAGCGCTGATCGTCGTCCCGGCCTGCTCCTTCAGGGCAGGCCGGGATCCGGATGCTCCGCGGCGAACCGGTCAGCGCTGCCCTCGTCGATGAGGGTGTTGTCGGCGAGCCACTCAACCGCGCGAAGCTTCGCGCGGTTGTCGCTGAAGGCGTTCCAGACGGGAACAAGATGCGGGTATCGGTCGTGCAACTCGTTCTTGAAACGGCGAAAAGCGCCCTTACCGCTGAGGGCTCTCGATAGCCGTTCGCCGGCTCGTTCGTCGCTGAGACCCGCCGCGAAGTCCGCCATGTCCTGGTACCAGACGGAAGACGGCAAAGGCTCGATGACGGTCAGGTCCACGTCGTCGAGGTCGAGGGGATTCCGGCCGTCGATCCCGCCGTCCCGTGTCCACAAGCCCATCTCGCCGGTCCGTGGGTCGACCAGGTGAAAATAGTCGTAGTCGGTCTGGTCCTGCAGGGCCATCGCGATGTCGCCAAGATCGAACTTCTCCAAGTCGAGCATGCGTCCGTCCTATCGACGTGCGGCGAGGCGCTGATTTGCCTCTTCGAGACTGAAGCGCCCCGGATCGAATTGGCCGGGGTCGTCGAGACCGAGCCAGCCGACGATGTCCTGGTGTTCCGGGTGCCCGGGCTCGCCGAGGATCTGGATCAGCCGGGCGTACCCTCCGGTTCCGCCGACGTCCTCCGGCGGACAGGCCGCTTGGCCCGCGATACACCGCGGGTAGCGCCCATCGGCCGTGGCGACCGTGGATTCCTCGACGAGGATCTCGTGGTCCCAGCTGTCACCGAAGTCGTAGTTGTACACGAGACGGCCGCCGGGCTTCACCAGGTCGTCGAGCCGAACTTCCCGTTCGTCGCGGTACTGCAGTTCAGGCTCAGCCTCGCCGTAGTAGGTCTTCCCGTCGAGGAAATAGTGCAGGTGGTAGTTCTCCCAGCCCATCGCGGCCTGGATGACGATGTGCAGCCGGTCGAGCGGGATGGCCGCCGGAACCAGCACCCGTCGCCACACCGGGAGACCCTCGATTTCCAGCAGAGTGATCTTCACCTGGTAGATCGGATCACCGGCTTCCGGCTCGCCCAAGAGCCGTCGCATTCCCGATCGGCCGAGCTCGGTCAGCTCGGCTGATTCGTCCTGGAGGGTCACAGCGCCCAAACGCCGCAGCACCTCGAGCGTCTCCTTGGTGTCACGGTCGTTCGTGCTCCGCAACATCTCAGACTGGAACTCGGTGAGGTCGTCCAAGATGTAGGGCGCGCTGACGACATTCCGGACGGTCGTGCACAAGCTCGCGATCGGGACAGCACCGTCCGCGCCGTACAACGACGCCAACGCGGCACGGCTGCCGTGGGCGAACTCCCGGCGCAGTAGTGACTCGCTGAATCCGCCGTGCAGGAACGCCTCGCCCAGCTTGTCGAACCCGGTGAACAACGCGAGCCACAGCTTCTGCGGGTCATCGAGAAGCGTCTGATTCTTCTTCACCGGAACCAAGCGTTGCCCGGTCTTGCGGACCAGCCGCACCACCTTGGCGCACTCCACGACGAGCATCAGGTTGAGCAGACGCTCGCTCGACCTGGTCCGGTACACGTGGGAGCCGATGGTCTGCTCGAGCACGTCACCGGTGCCCAACAAAGGCACCAGCGTTTTGGCGTCGGCCAAGGTGATACGCCCGGTCTGGGTCAGTTTCCGTCCCGCACCCACCCATTCGGTGAACGCGCGCACCTGTTCGACCAGTTCGGACTTCACTGCTGGAACCATGCCACCCCTTCCGGACTTTCGGGGAGTCTAGGTGCGTTGGTACAGGTCACGCAGTCCCGCTTTGATCTGCTCCGGCGTCATGCTTTGCCGCTGGTAGGCGTACTGCGCCGCCGCCAAGGGGGCGAGCAATGCGTCGGCCCTGAAATGCGCGTCCGCTTCCGGCTCGATCTCGCTGATCAACGCGACCAGGTGACTGTGGTGCAGCCGGTACGCGCCGGTCACGAACCGCGCCATCGGCGTCTCCGTCTCCGCGACCATCAGTAGCTCGCCATGCGTCTCAAGCCTGTCGACGTACTTTTCGAGAAACGCGCTGAGCCTTTGGGCTGCCGGCGCACCGGGCCCCAGCGGCGGCGGCCCGCTGATGAACGCTTCCTGGAACTCGCGCTCGTTCTCGTCGAGCAACGCCTGCGCCAACGCACCCTTGTCCGGGAAGCGCCGATACACGGTCCCGATCCCGACGCCCGCCTTCGCCGCGACCTCGTCCAACGCGAGCCCGTCGATCCCTTTGGCCGCCACAAGCTTGGCCGCCGCGTGGACGATCTTCTGCCGGTTGCGAGCCGCGTCCGCCCGCTCTGGAGTCCCGGCTCCTGCGATGGGAAGCACTCAGTGAGCCTAGCCGGTGGACAAGTGGAACTTTCTCCAGTTAACTAAGTGGAGAAACTTCCACTTAAGGAGACTTGGATGTCCGTCGAACACTTCACGAGCGACGACGCTTCGACCTGGTTCCAGCGCCTTGATCAGCAGATCTTCCTGGCCGACGTCCTCGCGCAAGACAGCGGCGCGGCCATGTCCGTCGGCTTCGGCCGCTACGGAAAAGGGGAGAAGAACCCGTGGAAGATGACCTACGACGAGGCTCTGGTCATCACTTCCGGCGTCTTCACTGTCGAGGGCCCTTCGGGTTCGGTGACGGCTCGCGTGGGCGAGGTGATCTACCTGCGGGCGGGGACTGAGCTCGTCTACGTGGCCGATGAGGACACGGAACTGGTTTATGTCACCTATCCGCATTGGCTGGCCGCTACGGAATCTTCAGTCGAAGCTCATCGTCTCGACGATTTCCACGAGGCCTGACGGCGGCTTGAACCTCCCAAATGGGACAAGTAGCCTCAGTCTGCGGGGGAGGGGTTCTATGACGGGGTTCGAAGCTGATCCGAAAGCCCTGCGCGACGCGGCCGATCAGGCCAAACGAGCCGCAGGAATCGTTCGCGAGCTCGATCTGGAGCGGGTGGCGGCGCTTTCCGGCGCATTGACCGGAACAGAGTCCGCGAAGACTGCCGCCGAGCTCGGTCCACATTGGGAGAACTCGATCGGTGTCTGGGCGAAGGGGGTGGATTCCTACGCGGCATCGCTGACCACGGCCGCGACCGCGTACCGGGTTCGAGATGACTCCGGTGAGCAGGAATTCGACGGGACAGGTGGTCGATGATGGTCACCTGGGCCGATGTCAGTCAGTGGAAAGCCGACGGGATCGGGCAGATCGGCGACCACTTGGCCGCGCAGAACCGTCAGGTGCTCGGCTTGCAGGACGAGATCGACGGTGCCAAGCCCGCCGGGTGGGCCGGTGAGGCAGCGGACGCGGCGGCCGAGAATCTGCGCGCCCGCTGTCAGGAACTCGAGGATCTCGCGGCGCGCCTGTCCGCGGCCGTGAAGATCATCGACGACACCGAGCAGGCTGTGCGCGATTTGGTGCGCAGTGTCGAGACGACCGAGGATTTCGCCGCCAAGAACGGTTTCCGGATCGACAACGGCAAGGTCGTCGAGACCGAAAACGCCGGCGGGTTTCTCTCCAGCGTGCTGGTACAGGTCGAGGTGGAAGCCATTCTGGCCCGCGCCGGCCAGATCGACACCGAACTGAATTCCGTGCTCAAGCGCATCCTCGCCGGCGAGATCGGTGACGCCGGCGCGACGACGCTGGCGGCGGCCGCCGCGGCAGGCGAAGACCGCATCGCCGACGAACAGCGGCATCGCGATCTCTTGGCGAAATACCAGGTCAAAACGGACGGCACGACAGTGTGGCCGAGCGGTCTGACCGGCTGGCTCGCGGAACGGGCGGGTTTCTCGAAGGAGAAGATCACTCAAGCCGAGGCCAAGTTGCTCGACGATCTCCAGATGCGCAAGGGAATGCTCGGGCTCAAGGAGTTCGCCGACATCCGGCAGGACGCCCTGCATGTCGCCGAAGGCAAATTCGAGGGCAAAGGCCTGACCGACGGGCATGCCGACGCGTTCCGCCACGCCTACTGGAACGCGATGATGACGCAGCGGTACGGCGAAGAATGGGCCCGCGACTTCGCCACGGCGCACGAACGGAACCCGAGCAGTCACCACGTCCCAGTGGCCATGGACCTGCACAACAACGAAGTCGGCCGCGCGATCGCCCGAGCCAACCCGGACGCCAGTCCCGAGCAGATGGCGAACCTGATCGAACAAGCCGTCAAGGACGGCAAAATGGTGGTCATCGACAAGAACGACACCCTGGTATCGTCCAACGAATCGCCTCCTGGCGAGACCCGCGAAACCAAGAACAAGCCTTGGCCCACGGACAATCCGGGGCGCAATGACGACCACGACCCCGGCGACCCGTCGGCGACTCCGGACCAATACTGACCATGCGCTTGATAGTGACTCTGCTCGCCCTGCTCGCCCTCGTGATGGGCTGTGGCACGAGCACCCCAGGAGTGACAGTGGAATTCGACGAAAGTCTCGAAAAAACGATAGGTGAACTTGCCAGGTCAGGCGGCTCGCGCCCGCTCAAGGAACTGGCACCCGGCGATTGGACGTCTGTGCACGTCCTCACCGGCCCCGCTTCCGGCGCGCGAATCGAACGCGAACTCGGCAGGCCTGTCACAGTCGAGGGCGATGGCACGCACAGCGGAGACTACGTCCAGGACGGCAATCTGCTCGTGTTCGATCGTGACGGCGCCACCACGCGGATGGTCAGCCTCGGCACTCTGGCCGCCCTCGGCGAGGGGAAGTACCGGGCCGATGTGGTGCTGCGGGCACAAGGGGGCGCTATCACGATGACCGACCCGGACGGGCGCCCAGCAGGTCGTTGACCGGGAGTGAGCGAGTGGGAGCCCACTGGAGAAAGACGGGCTCGGACGCAGTAGGCCCGCCTGGCCTTAGGTGGCTTGCGTGGACTGATCGACTGCTCGAATCATTGCGCAGAACCCTTCGATTACAGCCAGGTCATGCTCGGGGATCATTTCGCCGGAAAAATGCATAAGCTCATTGCGAATGTTCTTGACCTTTGTCAGGAGGTCATGGAAGGTTTGATGGTCTAGTGGCCACTTCGTCAGCTTGAAGTTGTCGAGTTCGGTATATATTCTGACGTAGTTGCCAAATGTGGGATTGCCGTTTGCCCATTTTGGTACGATTTTAATGAGGATGTCTTCCGGGATGCACCTTTTGGTATTGCGGCGAAGGCGGAGCTCTGTTTCCTCCAATAGTGAGAATGGTCGAGCAAGTGTGCCGAATTGGCGCGCCAGGTCGCTAGCCGTGATGATGCCTATGAGGGTGCGACGATCGTCGCCTCGTACCAGCACGTAGCCTCGGCGATAGATTTCGTCGATCTGGTCGAACAGCTCGTCGTCATAGTCGACGACTCGAACCTTTTCGGTCGCATCGCGCAATGTCGCGTCCGGATTGGTAAGACGTGCACGTCCGATCGATTCCCAGCTCACAGCCCCCTGGTAATCTCCGTTTTCGTCGACGACTGCGAGCTGTGAGTAGTTTCGGGCGAGCATCACGGTGATAGCTGCAGTGAGCGGGCGGTCGGGAGATATTTTTTCAATACTGGGCTCATCTGGCAGGATGGCTTGTACTCGCCACTTGGTGGGAAGTTCGTCGAGGGCTTCGGTGTCCGCGAGGTCGGATTGGCCGCCTTGGTCCGGTGAGGCGTCGGGCTCGGCGGCCACTTGTAGCAGCTCGACGACCATGTCCATGCGTGCTGTGGTGAACGGAGGCTTTGTGGAAATCCCGCGATCCGCCAGTTCTGCCTGAACGGTCTCCAGTGAGGTCGCCGTTCGACGACTGAAGCCCCATTTAGCCAGTAGCTCGCGGACTGTCAGTTTGACCGGCTCGGTACCGGCTTCTACGGCCTCCCAGAGATCCGCGAGGGTCGCGTCCGGTGCGACACTCGCGGAAACATGACGCCAGCCGGGATCAGGACGCCGAGCGGCAACCTCGCTGATCCGGTGGACGGCCTCATGGCGACTGAGCTGGCAAACGGTCAGTAGGGAACCGAGGCTGCTGCGTAGATCTGGTTGGAATTCGCTTGCGTCTACGTCCGTTCGGATCCATTGCACCGGACGGACATGCCGAAAACCAGCTGCTTTGTCATCTCGATGGCGATACGGGCCCGTGATCTCGCCGATCGCGAGTTTCTGTTTGCTCTTGACGGGCATCACTATCAAGTCGCCCTCGCTCATCTCCTGGGAGAATCGCCAGAGTTGGCCGGTCCAGTTGCCGATGACGTATCCCGAACGTTGCGGATAGAGTGCTTGGATCTGAGCCTTCAGTGCAGAGCGTGTCTCGAATCGACCGAGGTTTGGAACCCGCTCCCAGCCGACGATCGCGAGCCCGACGTCCAGCGCTTCTTGGTCACGTTCACCACGCCTTCCGGCGCGAACTTGCCATGCAGCAGTCACTGCTTCCCCCTCTGGAAGCCGGACAGAACAACTCAGATTAGCGGGCGTTGTCAAGCTCGCTAGAATCTTGTAAGGGAGTGAGCCTGGCCGACGTCAACGTCGCGGACGAGGTATTGCTCCGGCTGTGTTGAACGACTTCTGAGGCTGCGGTCAAGCGAAGCGCCAATGAGAGTGCCCCCGGCAGGATTCGAACCTGCGACACCCGCTTTAGGAGAGCGGTGCTCTATCCCCTGAGCTACGAGGGCATGTACTGCCACGCGCAGCCTACCGTGTAGATACCCGGCGGCGTCGAGAGGGCTGACCAACCCTGCGGCCGGCTCGGTGAACGCCCGGAATGCCCCGAACGGCGGTTGCCCAAGAGCCCGCGAGCGGGCATGCGGCCGGACCGCGACACTGGCCGCCTAGTGACACCCGACCTGCGGATCCGCCCAGGAGCAGCCACACTCTCCAGCAGTAAACCAGGGTCTGAATCGACGCCTAGATCGACACAGATGACCCGCGCGGGTCACTCGTACGTGTCTGGTTTCGAAACCCTGAACAACAGTAGGTAATCTTCGTTAACGGGACGCGAGACGCCGCTCCCCCGGCTGCCGGAGGGCTTCGTTGATCAAGCTCATGTTCGCCGACGACGAGGAACTGGTCCGTTCGGGCCTGCGTGCCATGATGTCGGGCGCTGCCGATATCGAGATCGTGGGCGAGGCGAGCGACGGGAGATCAGCGGTCGAGGTCGCCCGGCGGTACCACCCTGACGTCGCGTTGCTCGACATCAAGATGCGCGCGCCGGACGACGGCATTCGCGCGCTGAGGGCCATCCTCGCGCTGCCGGATCCGCCGACCGTGGCCATGTTGACCACGTTCGACATCGACGACTACGTCAGTCTCGCGCTCAGGCTCGGGGCCAACGGCTTCCTCCTCAAGGACATCGACCCGGCCGCGCTGCTCAGGGCGGTGAGAGACCTCGCGCGCGGTGGCGCGGTGCTCGACCCTGGGGTCGCGGCGCGGATGGTCCAGTCGCACCGGGACGAGCAGCGGGCCGCGCAGCCGGCGCGCAAGCTGCTCGCGTCGTTGTCCGATCGGGAGCGTGAGGTCGTCGGGCTGATCGGCCAAGGGTTGTCCAACGCCGAGATCGGCGGTCGCCTGCACCTGTCCGAGGCCACGGTCAAGGGCTACGTCTCGGCCGTCCTGTCCAAGATCGGCGCGGCGAACCGGGTGCAGGCCGCGCTGCTGGCCTACCGCGGTGGCCTGCTCGACCAGTAATGATCCTCACCGCGCTCGAGTTCCTCGGCTTGATCGCGTTCGCGGCTTCGGGGGCGCTCGCGGCGGTGCGGGCCAGGTTGGACGTCTTCGGGGTGGTCGTTGTCGGGTTGACGACCGCGCTCGGCGGCGGGGTCATCCGTGACGTCCTGCTCGGGATCACCCCGCCCACGACCCTGCGGACCTGGCCTTACCTCGCCGTTTGCGGCGGGACGGCGCTGGTCGTGTTCGTCTTCCATCCGCAGATCGCGAAGCTGCGGCGTGCCGTGTTGCTGGCGGACGCGCTCGGGCTCGGGGTGTTCGCGACGGCGGGGACCACCATCGCGTTGAACGCGGGCGCCACTCCCTACGCGGCGTGCCTGATCGGCATGACGACGGGTATCGGTGGTGGCGCTGTGCGTGACCTTCTCCTGCGGGAAATCCCGCTCGTGCTGCGGAAGGAGATCTACGCGGTCGCGGCGCTCGCGGGGGCCGTGCTCGTCGTGATCGGTCACTCTCTGCGACTGCCGCCGGGGGCGGTGACGCTGGTAGCAGCCGCCGCCGTGGTGGGGGTCCGGATGCTCGCTTTGTGGCGGAGATGGAACGCACCCGTTGCAAAAGGGCCCGAGACCGGCTGAAACGTCATGTGGACCGCCGGATTTCCTTTGTTGGTTCTGTGTGTGTTCTTAGGCGAGTCTCAGCACTCTGCGTAAGACTGTCGCCATGCGCATCCTCGTAGTGGACGACGACAGGGCCGTCCGTGAATCACTCAGGCGATCCCTTGAGTTCAACGGGTACCAGGTGGAACTGGCCGGGGACGGCGCGCAGGCCTTGGAAGCGATCATCGCCAACAGACCCGACGCGATGGTCCTCGACGTCATGATGCCGCGGCTCGACGGCCTTGAGGTTGCCCGGCGGCTGCGGAGCACCGGGGACGACCTGCCGATTCTCGTCCTCACCGCGCGGGACACCGTCTCCGACCGCGTGTCCGGTCTCGACGCCGGCGCCGACGACTACCTGCCGAAGCCCTTCGCGCTCGAAGAGCTTCTCGCGCGCCTTCGCGCGCTTCTGCGCCGGGCGATCCCGGATCCGCAGGCCGGACAGAATGCGGAGGTCCTCTCGTTCGCGGACCTCACCTTGGACCCGGGGACGCGCGAGGTGCGCCGGGCGGGGCGGGAGATCAGTCTCACCAGGACCGAATTCGCCCTGCTGGAGCTGTTCCTCTCCTACCCGAAGCACGTTCTGACCCGCAGCCGGATCCTGGAGGAAGTGTGGGGATACGACTTCCCGACCTCGGGCAACGCGCTGGAGGTCTACGTCGGTTATTTGCGCCGAAAGACCGAGGCTGGGAACGAACCGAGGCTGATCCACACGGTGCGGGGAGTGGGCTACGTGCTGAGGGAAACCCCGCCGTGACGGAGCCGGTCCCGGTCGTCGACGTGTCCGAAAAGGATCCGCGCGGCGACCGCTGGAGCACGCGGCGCTTCTCGCTCCGCGGCCGGGTGACGCTGCTCGCGGCCGCTTCGGTGGCCGGCGCGGTGGCGTTGGTGTCGCTCGGCGCGTATCTCGTCGTGAAGGACAACCTCTACCAGCAGGTTGACGACAACCTGCTCGCCCGCGCGCAGGCCGCGGTCGACTCGCCGCAGGTGCAGACCGAGTTGCAGCAGGTGCCGGGCGCCTTCCTGGCCAGCGCGGACCTGCAGATCGGCCAGCTGACGGTCGGCGAAAAGATCCGGCTGACCTTCCCGCAGTCCGGCAGCCGCCCGCCGTACGGCGCGGACGAGATCGCGGTCGCCACCGGGGAGTCGCCGTTCTCCCTGCGCACCGACCCGAAGACCGACAGCCGCGTCGTCGCCCTCCCGCAGGGGGACGGCCAGGCGATGGTGCTCGCGCAGTCGCTGGGGCCGACGAAGCGCACCCTGAACGAGCTTTCGGTGGTCCTGTTCCTGATCGGCGGCGCCGGGATCCTGGTCGCCGCGGCCGCGGGAACGGCCGTCGCGAGAGCGGGTTTGCGGCCGGTCGACAGACTGACGTCGGCGGCGGAACGCGTCGCCACCACGGGTGATCTGCGCCCGATCCCGGTGAGCGGCGACGACGAACTCGCCCGCCTCACCCAGAGTTTCAACACGATGCTGGGCACGGTCGCCGAATCGCAGGAGCGGCAACGGCAACTCGTCGCCGACGCCGGCCACGAACTCCGCACCCCGTTGACGTCGCTCCGCACCAACCTGGAGCTGCTCCTGTCCGCGAGCAGGCCGGGCGCGCGGACGCTGTCCGACGAGGACCGCGCCGACATCGAGGCCGACATCCGCGGCCAGCTCGACGAGCTGACCCAGCTGATCGGCGACCTCGTCGAACTGGCGCGCCAGGACGAGCCGCGGATCGAGCACGAGCGGGTCGAGATGGTCGACGTCGTCGAGCGCGCGCTGGACAGGGCACGCCGCCGTGCGGGCGAGATCGAGTTCGACGTCTCGCTCCAGCCGTGGGTGCTGACCGGCGACACGAGCGCGCTGGAACGCGCGGTGCTGAACCTGCTGGACAACGCGGTGAAGTTCTCGCCGGAAGGATCGACGGTCGGGGTCCGGCTGTATCCGATCGGCGACGGCACCGCGGTGCTCGAAGTCGAAGACTCCGGACCGGGGATCGCCGACGAGGACCTGCCGAAGGTGTTCGACCGCTTCTACCGCTCGTCGGAGGCGCGGACGCTGCCCGGTTCCGGGCTCGGTCTCGCCATCGTCCAGCACGCGGCGCAGCGGCACGGCGGCGACGTCTACGCGGGGCGCGCGTCCACCGGTGGCGCGCTGATGACCTTGCGGCTCCCGGGAGCCCCCGCCTGACGGGTGATTACGCTGACGGGTGATGAGCACCGAGAACGAGCCTGAGCTGCCGCCCCGCCGTCTGCTGTGGACACTGTTGGTGGCCGCGGTGCTGCTGGCCGCCGACCAGCTGACCAAATGGTGGGCCGTCGACGCCCTCACCGGACAGGCGCCGATCCCGGTGATCGGCGACTTCATCCGGTTCCGGCTGCTCTACAACCCGGGCGCGGCGTTCTCGTTGGGCGCGAACTCCACCTGGATCTTCGCGATCCTGGCGGCGGCCGCAGTGGTCGCGCTGCTGTGGATCTCCCGCAAGGTCCGTTCGGCGGGCTGGGCGATCTCGCTTGGGTTGCTGCTCGGTGGCGCGACGACGCATCTGGGCGACCGTTTGTTCCGCGAGCCCGGCTTCGCGCGCGGCCATGTCGTCGACTTCATCGACTACAACGGCTGGTTCGTCGGGAACGTCGCCGACATCGCGCTGTTCTTCGGCGCCGTCTCGCTTTTCGTGCTGAGTTTCCGCGGGATCCCGATCGATGGGGTCAGGGAGACGGCGGAGGAGTAACGAGACAGAACTCGTTCCCTTCCGGATCCGTGAGCACGACAAGTCCGTCTTCGGGACGCGCGAGTACGCGCGCGCCCAAGGAAACGAGGCGTTCGACGTCGTCTCCGGTCAGGTCCAGGTGAACCCGGTTCTTCACGACCTTCGATTCCGGAACCCGGTTGAAGAAGAGCCGCGGTCCCGATGCCGCTTCGACCAACACCGAAGGATCTTCTTCGGGGCCCGAAAACCCCAGTGAACGAAGGCGATCAAGCTCTTCTTCGTCATAGGGTGCGACTTCGTAACCGTCGAGCACGGACGCCCAGAATCGCGCCAGCGAAGCCGGATGACGGCAGTCGAAGACGACGTCGCGAAGCCTGGCCATGGCCTCATGGTGGCAGGCGAATCCGCTCGTCGCGCCATGTTTGATCGTGTAGGATTTTGTGTAGTTGATCCAGTGTGGTTATCGGAGGCTTCGTGCTCGCGCGGCAACGACAGGCGGTGATCCTCGAGGAGGCGCGCCGGACCGGCGCGGTCCGGGTCAGCGATCTCGTCGCGAGGCTCGGCGTCTCCGATATGACGGTGCGCCGCGACCTCGATGTGCTCGCCGGCCGCGGACTGGTCGAGAAGGTCTACGGCGGCGCGACCTCCGTCGTCGGCAAGAGCACCGACGAGCCAGGGTTCGAGGCCAAATCCGTGCGCCAGCGCGCGCAGAAGGAGGCCATCGCCGCGCTCGCCGCCGGGCTGGTCCGGCCGGGCACCGCGATCGGCATCTCCGCGGGCACCACCACGTGGACGCTGGCCAGGGCGCTCGACGAGGTCCCCGGACTGACGATCGTCACGAACTCCATCCAGGTCGCCGACGTGCTGCGCGGCGTGAACCAGCCGGATCGCACGGTGGTCCTCACCGGCGGCGTCCGCACCCCGTCGGACGCGCTGGTCGGGCCGGTCGCCGTGCAGAGCCTGCGGTCGCTGCACCTGGACATCGTCTTCCTCGGCGTGCACGGGATGGCAGAGGGGCCCGGGTTCACCACACCGAACCTCACCGAATCCGAGACCGACCGCGCGCTGGTCGAAGCCGGCCGCAAGCTGGTCGTGCTGGCCGACCACACGAAATGGGGAATCGTCGGCATCTCCACGATCGCCGGGCTCGACGAGGCCGACGTCGTCGTCTCGGACGACGGTTTGCCTGACCAGGCAAGGAAAACGCTCGCTGAGCAGGCGGGTGAGCTGATGATTGCCGAAACGGCGGAGGCGGCAGAAGCCGAAGAAGCGTGAAGTCGGCGGCCGGGGACGCCATACTCATGTGCGATGCACAGCTTTGGCTCAGGAACTTCTCAGGACCATCCCGCAAGGTGAAGACATGACCGAGAACGACCCCAGCGGCCAGGACGCCGAGAAGGCGCGGCCCGCCGGCGCTCAGCCGGACGCGGACCAGAGCGCGAGCTGGGCGGCCCAGCCCACGCCGCAGCAGCCTGACGCGCCCGGCCTCGGCGGCCATGCCACTCCGCACACCGGAGCGCAGCAGGCCTACAACCCGTGGGCTCCCCAGGTGCAGACGCAGACTCAGCAGGCGCCCGCCCAGGAGCACCACACGCAGGGCCAGTACACCCAGGGACACCAGATCCCCGGCCAGCAGACGCCGTTCACCCAGCCGGGTCCGTCGATGTACACGGTCCCGCAGCAGCGGCAGGCGCAGAAGTCCACGTCGGGCAAGCTGCTCGCCGGTGTCGCGGCGATCGCGCTGGTCGTCGGCGGTGTCGCGGGCGGCACGGTCGGCTACCTGACCGGTGACGCGTCCGGCGGCTCTTCCGTGAACGCGCTCGACGCGCCGAAGCCGGCCCAGCAGACGGGCAATCTGCCCGCCGGTTCGGTAGAAGCGGTGGCGCAGAAGCTGTCGCCGAGCGTCGTCGAGCTTCAGGTTTCCGGGCGATCGGGCGCGGGCGAGGGCTCCGGCTTCGTGCTCAGCACCGACGGCTACGTGCTGACCAACAACCACGTCGTCGAGGTCGCCGCCGGTGGCGGGCAGATCCAGGCGGTGTTCCAAGACGGCAAGAAGGGCACGGCGACCGTCGTCGGCCGTGACCCGACGACCGATATCGCCGTGGTGAAGGTCAGTGGCGTCAGCGGCCTGACCCCGGTGGAACTCGGCCGCTCCGACGACCTGCGCGTCGGGCAGCCGGTGGTCGCCATCGGTTCGCCGTTCGAGCTGACGGGCACGGTCACCTCGGGCATCGTCAGCGCGCTGAACCGGCCGGTGAGCGCCGGCGGCAACGGCGACCAGACCACGGTGATGTCGGCGGTGCAGACCGACGCGGCGATCAACCCCGGCAACTCCGGCGGCCCGCTCGCGAACATGGCAGGCCAGGTCATCGGCATCAACTCGGCGATCTACAGCCCGAAGTCCGCGCAGGGCCAGGGCGGCGAGACCGGCGGCAACGTCGGCATCGGCTTCGCCATCCCGATCGACCAGGCGCGCCGCACGGCCGACGACATCATCAACACCGGCCAGGCGACGCAGACCTTCATCGGCGCGCGCGTGCAGACGGCGCCGACCGGCGGAGCGCAGCTCGGGGAGATCTCGCCGGGCAGCCCCGCGGAGAAGGCGGGCCTCAAATCCGGTGACGTCGTGACGAAGCTGGACGACCGCTCGATCCCCAACGCGGACGCGCTCGTCGCCGAGATCCGCACCCGGGCGCCGAACGACAAGGTGAAGTTCACGCTCAGCGGGGACAAGGTCATCGAGGTGACCCTCGGCGGGCAGCCCGTCACCCCGAACTAGCCCTTCCAGAAAACGCTCGGCCGCAGTGCGCGGCCGAGACCAGCTCCGGCTCGAACCCCCAGCGGGCCGGACCCCAAGAAGCCACGCGCGACCGGCTGCCAATCCCGGTCGCGCGTGGCTCTTTTGGTGAGATGGGTAAGGCAATTGCGCGCCACCTAGGTCAGGGAAGGGTTGCGAAAGCCACTTTCGCAACGTTGAAGGTTGCGAAAGTGGCTTTCGCAACGGTGGCGGCTTCTGGTCGGACCATTCATCGCAGACGGCACCGCCGCGTGTCGCGAAAGCCACTTTCGCGACATGTGACGTCCCAAAAGTGGCTTTCGCGACACGTCGCTGTACGTCCCGGAGCGGGCAGCCCACCAAGACCTTTCTATTCCGCCCTCCGCCGGACCAGCGCGGCCGCGAGCACGCCGAGCCAGACGACCGCCAGGCTGACGAGCAGGCCGGTGACGGTGTCGGCGTCATGCAGGCCCGGGTTCCGGGCGCCGCCGAAAGGCCGCCACAGCAACGGAAACGCGAGCAGCGTCAACACGCCGGTGAGCACCGCGCCCGTCTTGACCGGCGTCTTCCAGCGTTCCGGCAGGAACCTGCTCAGCGTGAATCCCACGGCGCCGGCCAGCGGCGCGATCAGCAGGTCGTGCGCCAGCGGGCCGCCGATGAGCCACCCGAGCGTCCCGAAGACGTCCGGTCGCAGCGGGAAGGCGTACTCGGCGAACAAGACCGCGCCCCACGCGAGCGCGGCGAGGCCGGGCAGGAACAGCAGCAGCCGCACCGTCTTCACAGCGTCTCCAAACGGGTGACCCATTTCGTCTGCAGGACCCCCGGCCGGTTCGGGGCGATGATCCGGCACGGGAAGCCGTGGTCGGCGTCGAGCACCTCACCGTTGAGTTCCAGCGCCAGCAGGGTGAGGTCGTCCGAGGTGTGCTCGCCGGGGAGGTCGCTGATCCCGTAGGGCCCGGCCTTCTCCAGCGAGAACACGCGCACCGGGGTGCCCGGTGTGCTTCCGGCGTGCCGCAACAACTCCGGCAGGGAGACGCCGCTCCAGCGCGCGGACTCGCTCCACCCTTCGACGCACGCGATCGGCAGCTCGGCCGAAGTTCTGGGGAGGGCACGGAGTTCGTCCAGCGAATAGGTCTTCGTGCCGTTCGGCGTCACCACCGAAAGCCGCCAGCCGGGGTCGTTCGCCGTGTCCAGGACGCCTGCCGCCGCGGCGGTCCGGTTCACCGGCAGCCCTTGCGGCCCCGTGTCGCTCCGCCATGACAGACCGGAAACGCCGCGGAGCAACGGAACCGTCGCTCCGGCCGTCGCGACGACGCCGACTCCCGCGGCCAGCCAGGTCGTGCGAAGGAACGCACGCCGCGAAGGTTCCGGCTTCCGAGTGAGCGAGCGGCGGACGATGGGGAGTTTCACCGCGATGTGCACCAGGATCGAGCCGATCGCCACCCACGCGACCGCGTAGTGCAACTGCGGGAAGTAGAACGTCCACGGATAGTTCTGCGCGACGTTGAACAGGCCGGTGGCGAGTTCGAAGAAGGCGGCCGCGGAGAGCACCAGGATCGACAGCCGTTCGAGCGCGTGCGGCAGCGACCGGATCACCGGCCGCTCGAACAGTTTCGGGTAGACGCTCCAGAGTTTGGCCAGCAGCAAGGGAATCGACGCGATACCGGAGAGCACGTGCGTGCCCTGCGTGACCCGGTACAGCCAGACCGGGCGGCTCGGCCAGCCGAACCACGACGGCGGATGCTGGATGAGATGACTGAGCAGGCCGGTGACGAAGCACAGCGTGAACGTCACGGCGAGCGCGAGCCCGATCCGCGACGTCACCCGCTCCGAGGTCGTGTTCATGCTTTCTCCAGGCAGGCGAACCAGCGGTGGCCGTGGCTGGTGGACCATGCGACGCGGAACGCGGTGCGGGCGGCAATGTCCGCGATCGCCTCGACACCGACCCACGCCCAGGTGAACCACGCACCGTTTTCCGGGCGCAGCCGGACCCGGTCCTGGCGGAGCCCGCGGCCCGGCGGGTCGAGTTCGACGAGCACCGTCCCGCCGTCGGTGATCAGTTCCGCCATCCGTGCGAGGAGACGGTGCGGATCGCCGCCGATGCCGATGTTCCCGTCGGCGAGCAGGACGTGCCGCCAGCGCCCTTCACCCGGGAGCCGGTCGAACACGTCTCGGTGGAGCGCGGCGGCGCCACGGGCGTGAGTGAGCCGCACGGCGGTGGCCGAGATGTCGACGCCGAGCGAGGCGACGCCGCGTTCGGTCAGCGCGGCGGTGAGCCTGCCGGGCCCACAGCCGACGTCGAGGGTTGGGCCGTCACAGGCGGCGAGGAGGACGTCGTCGCCTTCGCAGGGGATGGCGGTCCACCGGTCGACCGGCAGGTCGACGCGTTCGCCGGTCGCCAGTTCCAGCCAGCAGCGGTGGCCGAGCAGGCCGCGGTCGAAGGCGGTCACCGGACTTCGGCCACCGCTCGGGCGAACCGGCCGTGCGGAGCCGCCGTGGCGACCCGGCGCGCGTCCGCGATCGTGTCCACATCGGACAGTGTGGGCAGGATGCCAGGACAGAGCCCGATGTCGCGCAGGGCACGCAGGGTCTGACTTCCGGTGTCGTCACGCGACATCGGCACTCCAGCGAGAACTTCGGCGTGCGAAGGATCCCTGAGCCCCAGTGCCCACCAGCCGCCGTCCTCGGCAGGTCCGAGGACAGAGTCTTCAGGCCGGTTGGCGGCTTCGGCCAGGAGCGCCGGGGTGACCTGCGGGGTGTCCATCCCGATCTGCAACACCGGCTCCCCGGGACGGGACGCGTCGGCGTGAGCGTTGACGAGCCGCAGGTCGAACCCCTCCCCGCGTTGGGGGATCACCTCCGTTTTCCGGAGTACCGCGGCGATTTCGGCGCTATGAGCCGCCCTGTCGAGTTCGCCGGTCATGGCGACGACCACGCGTGTGTCCGGCGTCTGGATGGCGGCTTCGAGGGTGTCGAGCAGCGAGGCGGCCGCGATTTCGGCGGCCTGCTCCGGCGTCGCGGGCGGGCACAGCCGCGTCTTCGCGAAACCGGGCACGGGTGCCTTGGCGACGATCAACAGGCAGAAGGTCATCGGCTCAGCACCCGCCCGAAATCCCGCGCGGCGCGGAGCGTTCCCCGCAGCGATCCGGAGACCTTCGACTTGGTGCCCTTGGCGCGTTCGCCGTAGGACACGTCGAACTCGGTGACCCGCCAGCCCGCGCGCCTCGCCTTGATCAGCAGTTCGAGCGGGTAGCCGAAGGCGCGATCGGTGACGTCGAGATCGAGCAGCGCCCGCCGCCGGACGGCTCGCAGCGGTGCGATGTCGCGGACCGGTAATCCCTTGTACCGCAGGAGCGACGAGATCATGACGTTCCCGGCTCTCGCGTGCCACGGCCAGACGCCGGGCCCGGTCGGCACCCGCCGCCCGACCGTCAGATCGGCGTCGGCGAGGCCATCGACCAGCATCGGCAGTTCGGCGAGGTCGAGGGAACCGTCGGCGTCGGCGAAGCAGACGACGTCCGCCGTGGCCGCCTCCAGCCCCGTGTGCACCGCGGCGCCGTAGCCGCGCCGGGGTTCGTGGACGACCTTCGCCCCGAGCGCGGCCGCGATTTCGGCGGAACCGTCCGTGGAGCCGTTGTCGACCACGATCGCCCGATACCGCTCGGACAGGGCCGCCAGTACCCCGGGGAGGGCACCGGCCTCGTCGAGACAGGGGAGCACGACGTCAACCTGGTCAGCGTTCACGCAACGGACGTTAAGTCCGGGATGGAGAGACCAAAACCCTTGCGCTGCTTACCGAATCATGACGTCGGCGAAGTTCTTACCGAGTTCTGACAGACCTCCGTTCCGGACCGCCGGACCGGGGAAACGCGGTTATGGTGCCGGTGATGTCCACTGTCACCGCCCCTTCCCGTACCGGCCGCCGGGCCGATCTGATCGCCGTGGGGCTGGCGATGCTCGTGGTCGCCGCCGCGCTCGCGGTCGGCCTCCACTACAACCGTCCCGGTTCCGGCGTGGTGATCTACGCCTTCGCGCCGCCGCTGTTCGGGCTGTGGTTGCCGCATGTGGGGCCGGGTTCGGTCGCCGCCGTCGTGCTCGCGCTCCTGGTCGTCACCAAAGGTCCCTTGCTCGCCGCCCGGCTGAGCTGGCGTCCGCTGCTCGCGCTCGGCTACGTGACCGCGCTGGCGTGGACGTTCTCGCTGGCGATGATCGACGGGTGGACGCGCGGGTTCACCGGCAGGCTCGCGACGGAACACGAGTACCTGCACGAGGTCCCGGGGATCACCGACATCCCGAAGATGCTGAACGGGTTCTCCTCGCGCATCCTGGATTTCCAGCCGGACTCGTGGACGACGCACGTCTCCGGTCATCCGCCGGGCGCGACGCTGGTCTTCGTCTGGCTCGACCGGCTCGGTCTGCAAGGCGGCGCGTGGGCGTCGACGGTCGTCGTCCTGGTCGGCTGCCTCGCGGTGGTCGCGGTGCCGGTGACGCTCTCCGCGCTGGGCAGGCAGGACGCCGCGAGGACGGTCCTGCCTTTCGCCGTCCTGACCCCGGGCGCGATCTGGATCGGCGTGTCCGCCGACGGTCTCTTCGCGGGTGTCACCGCGACCGGGATCGCGCTGCTGGCACTCGCCACGCGACGGCGGATCCTCGCGCTCCCCGGCGGTCTGCTGCTCGGGTTCGGGCTCTTCCTCTCCTACGGTCTTGTGCTGCTCGGCGTGATCGTGCTCGCCGTCGTCTTTTTGACCCGCGAATGGCGGATCCTCCTGACGGCCACGGCGGGGGTGGCCGTGGTCGTCGTGGCGTTCGCGCTGGCCGGATTCTGGTGGCTCGACGGCTATCACCTCGTGGTCGAGCGCTACTACCAGGGCATCGCGACGCTGCGCCCGTACTCCTACTGGGTGTGGGCGGATATCGCGGCGGTGCTGATCGCGCTCGGCCCGGCCGTGATCGCCGGGACACGACGGGCCGGCGCGGAGTTCCTCGCCGAGCCGAAACGATCGTTCCGCGAGCCGGTCACGCTGATCGTGCCGGCCGCCGTGCTGACGATCGCCTTCGCCGACCTGTCCGGCCTGTCGAAGGCGGAGGTCGAACGCATCTGGCTACCGTTCGAGGTGTGGCTGCTGCCCGCGGTGGCGCTGCTGCCGTCGAAGGGGCGGCGGTGGTGGCTCGCCGCGTCGGCGGCCACGGCGCTGGTGGTGAACCATCTGGTGCTGACGAGCTGGTGAGGTGGGCTGCATGACAGAGCAAGGACGGGTGCTCGTCGTCGACGACGACGAGACCGTGCGGGACGTCGTCCGGCGGTACCTGGAGGTCGCGGGCTTCGAAGTCGACGTCGCCGGGGACGGCACCGAGGGGCTCCGGCTCTTCTCGGCGACCGGGCCGGATCTCGTGGTCCTCGACGTCATGATGCCCGGGCTCAACGGCCTGGAGGTCTGCCGTCGCCTGCGGCAGGTGAGCCAGGTTCCGGTCGTGATGCTGACCGCGCTCGGCGAAGAGGAGAATCGCATCGCCGGGCTCCAGCTCGGTGCCGACGACTACGTCACGAAACCGTTCAGCCCCAAGGAACTCGCGTTGCGCGTGGCTTCGGTCCTGCGGCGGGCACGGATGCCGCGGCCCGAGCCGGCGGCGCGCGTGATCACCGACGGAGATCTCGCGTTGCAGATGTCGGCGCGGCAGGCGGCCCTCGGTGGCGTGGAACTTCCCCTGACGAGCCGGGAATTCGATCTGCTCGCGTTCTTCCTCACCCATCCCGGGGTGGCGTTCTCCCGCGCCGATCTGCTGGAGAAGGTCTGGGGCTGGGACTTCGGCGACCAGTCCACCGTGACCGTCCACGTGAGACGGTTGCGGGAGAAGATCGAGAAGAACCCGGCGAAACCCGTCCGCGTCGCCACCGTGTGGGGCGTCGGCTACCGGTACGACCCGGTGCGGCGATGATCGGCTCCGGTGAGTCGTTCGGCGAGATGCTGGCGCACGCCTGGCATATCCTGCCGTTCGCGCTGATGTTCGCGTTGCCGGTGATGCTGCTCGGCGGTTTGGCGCTGTACGTGCTGCGCCGCGGTTCGCTGGCCAGCACGATGACGATCCTCGTGCTGATCCCCGTACTCGCGACGCTGATCGCGGTGCTCGGGATCAGCGGGTTCATGTTCACCCCCGCGCTGACCACGATGACACTGGTATGTGTGCTGGTCGCGCTGGTGACCGTGCCGGCGGCGCTCGTACTCGGCCGCGCGATCGCGCGCCGCAGCGTGTGGGAACGGGAGGCGCGGGAACGGGAGCGCGCGGCCGAGGCGTCGCGGCGCGAACTGGTCGCGTGGATCAGCCACGACCTGCGGAGCCCGCTGGCCGGGATCCAGGCGATGGCCGAGGCCGTCGCGGACGGCGTCGTCGCCGACCCGATCGAGGTCACCGGCTACGCGCGCCGGATCAGCGGTGAGACCACGCGACTGTCCGGCATGGTCGGCGACCTGTTCGAACTGTCGCGGATCACCGCGGGCGCACTGCAACTGACCATGGCCGCCGTGCCGCTGCGCGATGTCGTCAGCGACGCGGTCGCCGCGCAAGCGCCGCTCGCCGAGCAGAAACGCGTGCGGATGATCGAATACGCCGAAGTGTGGCCGGTCGTCTCCGGCAGCGACCCCGAACTGGCGCGGATCGTGCGCAACCTGGTGTCCAACGCCGTGCGGCACACGCCTCCGGACGGGACGGTCGCGGTCCAGATCGGCATCGACGGCGGTGAGGCGCTGCTCGCGGTCTCCGACGGCTGCGGCGGCATCCCCGACGACGAGATCGGGCGGGTCTTCGACGTCGCGTTCCGCGGGACGACGGCGCGCACCCCCGAACGCGGCGGGCTGGCGAGCGGCGGCGGGCTCGGGCTGGCGATCGCGAAAGGCCTCGTCGAAGCCCATCGCGGCCGCATCGGCGTCCGGAACGACGGCCCCGGCTGCCGGTTCGAGGTCCGGCTTCCGCTCGCCATGCCCTGACCGTGTCAGCGGCGTGTCACCGCGGTGTCAGCGCGGGCCGCGATCGTTGCCGCCATGACGACTTCAGCGAGTAAGTTCTTCCGGCGGGCGGGGATCACCGCGGTGGCGGCCGCGCTGCTGGCCGGGGTCGCGCCCGGTGTGGCCGCCGCGGACAACGGCCGGGACCGTCCGGATCTGCGGGCGATGGTGCAGGAGATCGCCGCCTCCGGGTTCGCCGGGGCGCAGCTGCGGGTGCACGACGCGCGGGGCGACTGGACCGGCAGCGCCGGGGTGCGCGAGCTGGGCTCGGCCGCCAAGCCGCCGACGAACGGGCGGTTCCGGATCGGCAGCAACACCAAGACCTTCGTGTCCACCGTCGTCCTGCAGCTGGTGGGGGAGGGCAAGATCGGCCTGGACGCGCCCGTGGCCGGGTACCTGCCCGAGTTCGGCCTCGACCGGCGGATCACCGTGCGGATGTTGTTGCAGCACACCAGCGGCCTGTTCGACTACACCGGCGCGATGCTGCCCGACGGCACGATCGTGCCGGGAATCCCCTTGACGGGTAAGGAGTTCCTCGACAACCGCTACCACACCTACCGGCCGGAGGAGCTGGTGCGCTTCGGCCTGTCCAAGCCGCCGCTGTTCGCTCCGGGCACGGACTGGACCTACACGAACATCAACTACGTCCTGGCCGGGCTGGTGATCGAGAAGGTCGCCGGCCGCCCGTACGGCGACGAAATCCAGCGGCGGATCCTGCGGCCGCTCGGACTGCGCGACACCGTGGTGCCCGGCACCTGGCCGGGAATCCCCGGGCCGCACGCCCACGGCTACTACCGCTACGAGGAGAAGCCCGGGCAGTGGAAGACGGTCGACATCACGAACCAGAACCCGTCGTGGGCGTCCAGCGCCGGTGAGCTGATCTCGACCACCAAGGACCTCCACACGTTCTTCTCCGCGCTGCTGGGCGGAAAGCTCCTGCCCGCCCCGCTGCTCGCCGAGATGCGCAAACCGCACCCGAAGGGCGGCTACGGCCTGGGCGTGTACGTCCAGGAAGCGAGCTGCGGCACCGTCCTCAAGGGCATGGGCGGCTTCCACGGCTACGGGACGGTGATGGCCAGTACCCCCGACGGCAGCAGGACCTACGAACTGTCCATGACCTACGGGGACTCCGCGGCCGACCTGGGGCAGGCCTACTTCAAGGCGGATCAGCTGCTCACCGACAAGGTGCTCTGCGGCAAGTAGCTCAGAGCCGCAGGAACCCCATGTCCGGGAAGTGGGCCGGCGCGATGATCGCGCCGGTCTCTTCCGCTTCCGCGAGGAACCGCTGCCGGGTGCGGAGCGCGAGTTCCGGGTCGACGTCACCGAGGAAGCCCACTCGCGTGTCCGTCAGCTGCGCGGGCGTGTGCAGGACGTCGCCGAGCAGCAGCAGACGCTCGTCGTCCGCGGTGATGTCGAGGACGTAGTGGCCGGGCGTGTGACCGGGGGCGTGCCGCGCCACGATCCCGGGCGCGATCTCGACGACGTCGCCGCTGATCGCCTCGGTCAGCCCCGCACCGCGAGCGGTCTCCATGCCGATACGGCTCCATTCGCCCGTCCCGGCGGGCGCGATCAGCGCGTCCCAGTCGAGTTGGCCGAAGACGACCTGAGCGCCGGGGAAGGTCAGGTCGCCCTCGGGGGCGATCCAGCCGATGTGGTCGTTGTGCAGGTGGGTGAGGAAGACGGTGTCGATCTCGCCGACCGGGCAGCCTGCCTTGTCGAGCGCGGCGGCGAGGTCGCCGCCCGTGCCCATCGGCGGGGTCGGGTCGCCCTTGGCGGGCGTCATCCCCGGCGGGAAGGCGAATTCGCGCGGGCCGAGGCCGGTGTCGACGAGGATCGTGCGGCCGTTGCCGCGGATCAGGTACGCGCCGGTCGGGACGTGCACGGTGCCGTCCTCGTCGAAGACGTCCGGGTGGGCTTCGGGGTCGAGACCCGGGAAGAACGCGAGCGGCAGCCTGATCAGACCGTCCCCGATCGCTTCGATCTCGATGTCTCCGACGGTGATGCCCACCAAAACCCCCAAAAAAGTCGATTCCGTTGCCGGGAACGACAACTCGGCGGGGGCCCGGTCTGTTCCCGGTTTCAGAGACCGACCGGTTCCCGCAGCTCAGCGGTGGCGAACCCGGCGATGCCTTCGGCGAAACCGGTTCGCGCGGTGAAGCCGAGCAGCCGCCGGGCGCGGGCCGGGTCGGCGACGACGTGCCGGACGTCGGCGGGCCGGGCACCCCCGGCGATCTTCGGAGCCGGTCCGCCGCAGGCCTTCGCGAGTTCCTCGGCGAGTTCGCCGACGGAGTGGGGTTGGCCGGAACAGATGTTCAGCGGGGTCAGGTCACCTTCGGGGCCGTCGGTGCGCAGCGCCAGGACGTTCGCCCTCGCCACATCGTGGACGTGCACGAAGTCACGCTGTTGTTTCCCGTCCTCCAGCACGATCGGCGCCTCACCGCGCAAGAGCGAGGACCGGAACAGCGACGCGACGCCCGCGTACGGGGTGTTCTGCGGCATCCGCGGCCCGTAGACGTTGTGGTAGCGCAAAGCCCAGACCGTTCCGCCGGTTTGCCGGGCCCACGCCGCCGCCAGATGTTCCTGCGCGAGCTTCGTGGCCGCGTAGGTGCTTCGCGGCCGAAGTGGTGCATCCTCGGGAACCAGCCGCCAGTCGAGCTCGGCGCCGCAGGCCGCGCACGCGGGCTCGAAGCAGCCGGCGTCCACATCGGACTGTTTCCGTGGCGACGGCGGCACGATCCCGTGGATGGGGCATTCGTAGCGGCCTTCGCCGTAGACGACCATCGACGAGGCGAGCACCAGCTTCCGGACTCCGGCCCGGTGCATCGCGGCGAGCAGGACCGCGGTCCCGTAGTCGTTGTTCAACGCGTACGACGGCGCGTCGGACGGATCGACGCCGTGCCCGACGACGGCCGCCTGATGACAGACCGCGTCGACGCCGTCCAACAGCTCGGCGACCAGCTCCGTGTCGGTGACGTCGCCACGCAGGAACCGGTGGCGGCCGGTGTAGCCGGGCGGTCGCGACGAACCGTGCGCGGTGCTCAGGAGGTTGTCGAGGACCACCACCTCGTCGCCTCGGTCGGACAGCAGATCGGCGATGTGGGAGCCGATGAACCCGGCCCCGCCGGTTACCAGTGTTCGCACCGTTCCGACGCTAGGGGCGATCGACGGCGGCGGCGCCGGATCGCGGGCTCATGTCAGGGAATCGTCACAAGTCGTGGCCCTCGGCACCGCGGGAGCGAAGATCGCCCGAAACCGGATACGGTGTGCCTATGGAACGGAGCGCACAACGGCTGGGCCGCGCACTGGTGGTCATCGTGGACGATCGGGTCGCCCACGGCGAACACGAGGACAACACTGGACCGCTGGTCACGGAGCTGCTCGAAGAGGCCGGGTTCATCGTCGACGGCGTCGTCGTGGTCGAGGCCGAGACGGCCGCGATCCGCAACGCGCTCAACACCGCGGTGATCGGCGGTGCCGACCTGGTGATCACCGTCGGCGGCACCGGGGTCTCCCCGCGCGACCGCACCCCCGACGCGACGGCCGGTGTGCTCGACCGCCCGATCCCGGGCATCGGCGAAGCGCTCCGCGCGTCCGGCCTCGCCGCCGGCGCGGTGGACGCGGGCATCTCCCGCGGGCTCGTCGGCGTCTCCGGCAGCACGCTGGTGGTCAATCTCGCGGGTTCCCGCGCGGCCGTCCGTGACGGCATGGCGACGCTCTCGTCGCTGGTGCCGTACGTGATCGACGAGCTGTCCGGGCTCGAAGAGGCCTAGTTTTCAGTTCTTCGGGGCGGGTCCGGGTTCGGTCCCGGGCTCGCCCTTTTTGTCCTGGTGCAGCACTCCTTCCACCTTTTCGGTGACCTGGCCGATCTTGTCCTCGAACCGGCCGCCGGTTACCTTGTTCGCCCCGGCCGACGCCGCCGAGACACCCTTGGCCGCGACGTCGCCCGCCTTCTCGGCCAGCGGCCCGGCCTTCTCGCGGACCTCGCCCGCGACCTCTTCCGCTTTGTGGATGGCCTGCGCGGCCAGCCCCTTCGCTTTGTCGACGATGCTCATGCGCTGATGGTCCCACCGGCGGACGGCCCCCGCGACCGGTGCGAAAATGGACGTCATGCCAGGTGAAGACGAAGACAAGCGCCCCTCCGCCGCGGAGAAACGGCGGGTCGACGAGATCTTCGGCGACGTCCTGCCGGACACGACCTCCGACGAGCGAGAGCCGGGGCAGCGCTCCCCGGACTCCGACTCGTGGTTCCTGGAGAACCGGCCGCCTCACCACGACCGGTGATCCGGATCAGCTCGCGCGGTTCTGCTGCGCGCGCAGCAGGTCACGGATCTCGGTGAGCAGCTCGACGTCGGTCGGCTCCGCGGGGCCTGCCTCTTCGCCGCGCTTGCGCCGTTCCTGAACGTGCTTGACCGGCAGCACGATCACGAAGTAGACGACGGCCGCCACGATCACGAAGTTGATCGCCGCGTTGATCACGCCGCCGAAGTCCATGAACGTCGAGTCGTTCGCGCTGAGGATGTTGAACCCCAGCCCCTTGGCGGCGTCCGAACCGCCGATGGCGTTGATCAGCGGTTTGATCAGGCCGTTCGTGAAGGCCGTGACGATCGCTGTGAACGCGGCGCCGATGACCACCGCGACCGCCAGGTCGACGACGTTCCCGCGCATCAGGAAGTCCTTGAAGCCCTTGATCAAGACGCTCTCCTCTTCACCTGGGACGGTTCGCCGACCGTCCCTTCTCCATACCGGGGGGACGCAGGCGCCCGCCGCCACAGGGCAGGCGCGAGCTAGCGGAGGGTAACCGTTATGGACCGTTCCAGCGAGGTGGCCGCGACCCGTGTCGCGATCGCGGAAGGCAGGGAAAGCAGCACCAAAGGTCCCTTGCTCCCGGCACCGGAGGCCTTCGGATCGCGGGTGCCCTGCTCGCCCACCGCCGCCACGACGGCCGCGCTGGCCAGCAAAGACGCCTCGTGCCCCGCTTCGGCGGCCGCGACGACGTCGACCCGACGGCCCGGCCTGAGCAGCTCCGCGACCCCGGCGTCGGCGAGCCTCACCGGGACAGTTGAATTCTCGGGATCACCCGATCCGGGGATGCCCGCGTCCAGCAAGCGGACGTCCGTCAGCGGTTCACCCGCCCGCGCCGCACCGACGAGCATCCGCCCTTCCACGGAGGACGGCAGGCCGGTGGCGCCTTGTGGACGGATGTCGTCCGGGAGGTCGACGAGTCTGACGTCCTCGGCACGCAGCAAGGAGCCTGCCGGGAGGTCGCGGGCGGAGACGACGGTCGCGGTGCCGGGCGTGCCGCGGGCGGACGCGGGCAGGAACAGGGTGATCAAGCCGCCGAGCAGCAGGGACAGGGCCAGCCAGCGGCGGAGCAGCCGGGCAGGCCTGCCCTGGAGTCTTCGCAGGACGGGCAGATTATGGAGCACGGGATTCCCCCTCGTCGGTCGGTGATGATCTCGACGTTAGGGGCGGGTGCGCTGCCCTGGAAAGAACGAAAACCCCCGGCTGTGGATAACCGGGGGCCTGTGGACAACTCGGGACGTCAGGAAGCGGCGGCGGCCGTTTTCGTCGTACCCGTGGAGGAGGATGCGGCGCTCTTGGCCTCCGGCTTGGACTCGGTCTTCGACTCCGACTTGGTCTCGGTCTTGGCCGGGGCCGAGGTCGTGTTGGCCTTCGAGTCGCGCGAATCGTTGCGGTAGAAACCGCTGCCCTTGAAGACCACGCCGACCGAGCTGAAGACCTTGCGAAGCGGGCCCGAGCACTGCGGGCACACGGTCAAGCTCGCGTCGGAGAACGACTGCACGGCCTCGAAAGCGTGGTCGCATTCCTTGCAGGCGTATTGGTAGGTGGGCACTGCTGCTCCTTCGTGCATTGGCACTCAGCCGACAAGAGTGCTAACACAACACGGTACCGGGGCATTCCGGCGCAGGTCAAACAAGGTTTCCCAACGTCACATGACGCCCTGGTCACGCCCGGCGGCGATGTCTACGATCATGGCCGTGACGTGGACCGACCGCGTGGACCGGTGGACGCGGACACACCCGCTCGTTCTGGACGTCCTTTTCGCGCTCGCCGTCGCGGCACTGATGGGGCCGCCTTCGCTCGACATCCTCCTGGTGGCCGATTCCCCGGCCTGGGTGCTGTGGGTGGCGGGACTTTGCGGATTCGCGGTGCTCGCCGCCGTCGCGTTACGGCGGATCGCCACCGCGCCCGCGTTCGTCACCGCCGGACTCGCGATGGCGGTGACCGTCGCGTTGCCGAACACGGTGGTCCAGCCCGCGCCACTGGGGCTGGCGAGTGACGGCGACAGCATGGAGATCCCGCTGTTCTTTCTCCCGACGTCGGCGGCCTACCTGGTGCTCCTGTACGCCGTCGCGGCACGCCGTCCGCGCCGCGAGAGCCTGCTCGCCCTCGGGATCAGCGTGCTCGGGGCGTTGCTGTGCACCGCTCGGACGGCGACGGCCTACGGCGCGCTCCCCGCGGGGTGGCTCACGCTTCTGCTGGCCGTTCTCGCGCTGGTCGCGGCGGTGGCGGGCACCTGGGCCGTGGGGTGTTTCCGGTTCGACCGGCGGCGGCGCCTCGCCGACGAGGCCGCGGAAGCCGCCCAGCGCGCCGCGGCCGACGAACGGCAGCGCATCGCTCGCGACATGCACGACATCGTCGCCCATTCACTGGCGGTCATCGTGCGTCAGGCCGAAGGCGGCTCCGCCATCGCCCCCAAAGCACCCGACCGGGCGGCACAGGCGCTTTCCGTGATCGCCGGGACCGCCCGCGAGGCGCTGGCCGACATGCGGGACACACTGCGGGTGTTGCGGGAGACCGAGTCGCGGCCCTCGCTCGCCGGGATCCCGGCCTTGGTGGACCGTGTCCGCGCGACGGGCGTCGATGTCCGGCTGTCCGAGCAAGGGCGGCCCGGCGCGCTGACGGCGAGCGCGGCCATGGCGGCGTACCGGCTCGTCCAGGAGGGCTTGACCAACAGCGTCAAGCACGCGGGTCCTCGCGCGGTTGTCACCGTCTCGATCACGCACACTCCGCAGGCGTCGGTGTTCGTCGTCGAGGACGACGGTGGCGGCGAGCGGCCGTCGCTCCCCGGCACGGGCGCCGGTCTGCGTGGCGTCCGGGACCGCGTGCGCGCCGCGGGGGGTACGTTCGAGGCCGGTCCGGTCGACGGCGGTTTCAGGGTGCGCGCGGAATTCCGCGTCGGCGAGCAGGGAGCTTCGGGATGACGATCGACGTCGCGCTGGTCGACGACCAGGAACTGGTCCGGACCGGGCTGGCCATGGTCGTCGACGCGACCGACGACATCCGGATCGTCGTCCAGGCCGCCGACGGCGTGGAGGCAGTCGCGAAGCTCGCCGAGACACGGGTCGACGTCGTGCTGATGGACGTCCAGATGCCGCGGATGGACGGCGTCGAGGCCACCGGAGTGGTCGCCGCCCGCGAGAACGCGCCCAAGGTGATCCTGCTGACGACGTTCGACCTAGACGAGTACGCCATCGCCGGTCTGCGCGCCGGCGCGAGCGGGTTCCTGCTCAAGGACGCGTCGGCCGACGAAGTCCTCCACGCCATCCGCGCCGTCCATGCCGGCGATGCCGTGATCGCGCGCTCCACGACCCGCCGCATGCTGGACCAACTCGCGGTCGCACGCGAAACTTCTCCGTTGCTGAAGCGGCTCACCGCACGCGAACGCGACGTGTTGCTGGAGATCGCGCAGGGATACTCCAACGCCGAGACCGCGCAGCGGCTCTTCCTCTCCGAAGCCACGGTGAAAACGCACGTCGGTCATCTCCTCGCCAAGCTCGAGGTCCGCGACCGGGTGCAGGCGGTGATCTTCGCGTACGAGAACGGGCTCGTGCGTCCGAGCTGAGCCGATCTCATCATTTCGGTGGAGGTGCCGGCGACCTCAGGCCGAGGATTCCCGTCGAGCGGGCGAGCAGCCTGATGCGCATGACGACAACAGACACGACCGCCGAAGTGACCACCACCAGCGGCCGGTGGCGCGACCCCGCCACCTGGGGCGGGATTCTCGCGCTCTGCGGCGGCATCTTCCACACCGTGGTCGCCGCTTTGATGCGCCAGGAAGTCTGGGCACGGATCTTCGACGAAGGATTCTTCAACACGGTCGCACTGGACCCTTCGCCCGACCGGCTCCCCATGGCCGAGGCGTTCTGGTTCAGCCCTGGCAGTTTCGGGGTGCCGCTGCTTCTGCTCGGCGCGCTGGTGCTCCGGCAGACCCGGCGCGGCGAACGCGTGCCCGGCTGGCTGGGCTCGGGCGTCGTCGCGTGGGCGGTCCTGATCGGACTGCTGGGTGGTTTCGACGGCGGAACGATCATCCTGCTGCTCATCGGCGCACTGTTCCTCGCAGGTGCCTGGTTCGGGAAGAACTCGTCCGGCCGCGGTCGTGGAATCATGAACCCATGACGGAAAAGGGGCGTCGGATGACCGAGTTGCGGGATCTGCTGGCCGATGTCGCCGCCCGTGTCACCCGGTACCGCGAAAGCGTCGCCGACGTCCCGGTCTTCCCCGACGACACGACGGGCGTCCGGGAGAAGCTCGGTGACCTGCCCGAGAAACCCGCCGCGCCCGCCGACGTGATCCGGCGGCTGGCCGACGCCGTCGAGCCGGCGCTCGTGGCGAACACCGGGCCGAGGTACTTCGGTTTCGTCACCGGGGGAGCGCTGGACGCCGCGACGGCGGCCGACATGCTGGCGACCGGCTGGGACCAGCCCGCGTTCAACAAGATCACCTCACCGGCCGCCGCGATCGTCGAGGAGGTGGCGGGCGAATGGCTCAAGGACGTCCTCGGCCTGCCGTCCGGCGCCTCGTACGGTTTCGTGACCGGCGGGCAGGGCGCGAACACGGTCGGCCTCGCCGCCGCCCGGCATCACGTCCTGGCGCGGGCCGGGTGGGACGTCGAGCGCCGCGGGTTGCACGGGGCGCCGCCGCTGCCGGTCGTCGCCAGTGAGGAGCGGCACGCGACGATCGACCGGTCCCTCCGCTTGCTCGGCCTGGGCACCGACGCGGTCAGGCCGGTGCGCGCGGACGGCCAAGGCGCCATCGACATCGCCGATCTCGAACGGACGCTCGACGGGCCCGCAATCGTTTGCCTTCAGGCCGGGAACGTGAACACCGGCGCTTTCGACGATTTCGCCGCCGCGACGGAGATCGCCCACCGCCACGGAGCTTGGGTGCACGTCGACGGCGCGTTCGGGCTCTGGGCGGCCGCCGCCCCCGCGCTCAAGCGGCTGACCGCGGGGCTGGAAAAGGCCGACTCCTGGGCGGTCGACGGGCACAAGTGGCTCAACGTCCCCTACGACTGCGGGTACGCGTTCTGCGCCCATCCCGAGTCGCACCGGGCCGCGATGGCGCTCACCGCCGCGTACCTGACCGGCCAGGGAGAGGGCGGGGTGCGGGCGCCGAGCGACTTCGTGCCGGAATCCTCCCGCCGGGCACGAGGGTTCGCGACGTGGGCGGCGCTCAGCGAACTCGGCCGCACCGGTATCGCCGAGATGATCGAACGGTGCTGCGCGCTGGCCAGGAGGTTCGCCGAGAAACTCGACACGTGCGAAGGCGTCACCGTCGTGAACGACGTGGTGCTGAACCAGGTGCTCGTCAGCTTCGGCGACGATACGGACCGGGTCGTCGAGGCCCTTCAGCGTTCCGGCGAGTGCTGGATGGGCGCGACCACCTGGCACGGCATGCGCCTGATGCGCGTCTCCGTGTCCAACTGGAGCACGACCGAGGCGGACGTCGACCGCAGTGTCGCCGCGATCGAGGCGATCAGGAATCGAGAAGCGTCGTGAACCGGCCTCACCTAGCGTGACCGTCATGGACATCGCCATTCACGGGAGCTTCCTCCCGCAGACCGACCCCGAAGCCGCACTGGCCTTCTACCGCGACACTCTCGGTTTCGAGGTGCGCAACGACGTCGGCTACGACGGCATGCGCTGGATCACCGTCGGCCCGCCGGGGCAGCCGGTGTCGATCGTGCTGCACCCGCCCGCCGTCGACCCGGGTATCACCGAGGACGAACGCCGCGTCATCGGCGAGATGATGGCCAAGGGCACCTACGCGGGCATCCTGTTCTCCTCCGACGACCTCGACGGTCTCTTCAAGCACCTGCAGGAGTCGGGCGCCGAGGTCATCCAGGAGCCGACCGACCAGCCGTACGGCCTGCGTGACGGCGCCGTCCGCGACCCGTCGGGGAACCTGATCCGTATCCAGCAGCGCGTCTGAGCTCACCGGGTGCGGGCGCGGACGTGGACCCGTTCGCCCTGTTCGCCGAACAGGCTGAGCACCTCGACCCGCCCGCGGCCGGTGGCGCCGAACCAGTGCGGCGTCCGGCAGTCGAACTCGGCGGCCTCGCCCGCGCCGAGCACGACGTCCTGGTCGCCGAGCACGAGCCGGAGCCTGCCCCGCAGCACGTAGAGCCACTCGCGTCCGCCGTGCGTTCGCGGGTGGGGTTCGGCGTCGCTCGCCGGGATTGTCATCTTGTAGGCGCGGGGGCCGTCCTCATGCCGGGTGAGCGGGATAAGGACCCGGCCGTCCGCGGGTGCTTCGAGCACTCTTGGTGAGGCGACGATCTCGTCGACGCGCAGGCCCAGCGCGGCGATGACCGGTAGCAGCAGTTCGAGGCTCGGTTTGCGCTGCCCGGATTCGAGGCGGGACAGGGTGCTGGTGGAGATGCCGGTCGCCCGGCTGAGTTCCATCAGCGTGGTGCCCTTCTTCTCCCGGGCGCGGCGCAGCCGGGGCGCGATCTGTTCGATCGCCGCGGTGACGGTGGGTTGGCTCTCCATGCCGCCAGCACAGCAGTTCATCCCGATTCCGGCAAAGTTCTTTGCCGAAACAGCCAGAAGCTCCCGATGCTGGCGGCATGATCGAGACGAAACGCCTTCCCGCCGGGGTCTACCTCCTGGCTTTCAGCCTGTTCGCGATGGGGAGCGCCGAGTTCCTGATGGCCGGCGTCCTGCCCTCGGCCGCCGCCGATCTCGGCGTCTCCCTTTCCTCCGCGGGTGCCCTCATCACCGCGTTCGCCCTCGGCGTCGTCCTTGGCGGCCCCCCGTTCGCCGTGCTGAGCCTGAAGTGGCCGCGGCGTACGGCCTTGCTGACCACGCAGGCCGTCTTCGCCGCCGCCATCGCGGTCGGCCTGCTCGCCGACGACTACTGGATCCTCCTGATCACCAGGTTCCTCGCAGGTCTCGCCTACGCCGGTTTCTTCGCCGTCGCCGCCGTGACCGCGATCAGCCTGGTCACCCCCGACCGCAACGCCCGCGCTTCGGGTGTCGTCGTCGCCGGGCTCAGCGTCGCCATGGTGGCCGGGGGACCGGCGGGCACCCTGCTGAGCAACCTCACCGACTGGACCGGCGGCTTTTGGGGCGTCGTCGCGCTCACGGTGTTGGGTGTGGTCGCCTGCGCCGTCGGCCTGCCGGCCACCACGTCCGCCGCTCCGAGCCTTTCGGGGGAACTGCGCGCCATGCGGACGCCGCGTCTCTGGGGCGTCTACGCGGTCACCATCCTGAGCACGGCCGCGTACATGGTGTCCTTCAACTATCTGGCGGCGATGCTCGCGGACGTCCTGCCCGCGGTCTGGATCCCCGCGGTCCTCGCGCTGTTCGGGATCGGAGCCTTCGCCGGACTGTCGCTCGGCGGCCGGATCTCGGACCGCAGGCCGCACCACGCACTGCTGGGCGGCGGCGCCGGCATCGCGGTCTTTTCGGTGCTGCTCGCCCTTTTCGCGACTTCCGCCTGGGTGGTCGTGCCGACGGTGTTCCTGCTGGGTGTCGCGGCCTTCGTGCTCAATCCGGCGCTCTACGGGCGGGTCTTCACGATCGCCGCTTCCGCCCCGACCCTCGCCGGCGCGACCACGGTCTCGGCGTTCCAGCTGGGCATCAGCCTCACCCCGGCCTTCGCCGCCGGGGCGCTGAACCTGGGGGCTTCGCTGACCGCGATCCCGTGGATCGGCGCGGCGCTGGCGCTGGCCACGATTCCGCTGGTGCTCCTCGATCGCTCGCGTGATCGCATGCTCACTTGCTAGCATGCGAGCATGCCCCAGGTCGCCAAGCGGCAATTCAACGTCTACCTGCCGAACGACCTCATCAAGCGGGTGAAGCACGCGTCGGTCGACGCCGACGAGTCGCTCTCGTCGTTCGTCGAACGGGTGCTGGAGGAGTACCTGCTGCGGACCAGTGAGGAACGTGAGCGATGAAGGTCATGCCGATCCGCTACAGCGCGGACGTCGAGGCGATGACGCGGTTCTACGAGGCGCTCGGCCTCCGCGTCGGGCCGGTGTCCCGCCCCGGCGGCTGGGTCGAGATGCCCGCCGCGGGCGGGATGCTGGCCATCCATCGGTCCTCCGGCGACGACGTGGGCCGCTGTGAGCTGGCCTTCGAGGTCGAAGAACCGTTGGAGGACGTCGCGGAACGCCTGCGAGCGGCCGGGTTCGAGCCGGGGCCGCCGATGGACGAAGGATTCGGCCACTCGTTGCGCGTCCAGGACCCGGACGGGGTGTGGGTGCAGCTCAACCTGTACGACCGCGACCTCTACACGTGACGGAGACCCGGCGCGCGGGCCCGCTGTTCCTCGCGGTGGGCATCGTCGCGCTCGAGTTCGCGGCGGCCGTCACCGGTTTCGTCGCTTCCAGCCTGCTGCCGATCGTCGCCGCCGATCTCGACGCGAGGAACGATCTCGGGCTCCTGATCGCCGGCTCGACACTGGGGTTGTTCGTCGCGCTTCCCTTGGCGAGCCGGGTTCTCGGCAGGCTGGGCCCGCGCGGCACGCTCGCCGCCGGGATGGCCGCGTACCTCGGCGGGCTGCTCCTGGCCGCGGCGGCACGGACGGCGTGGATGTTCGCCCTCGGCCAGTTCTCCGCCGGGCTGGCCGGCGGGCTGTTGGCGATTTTCGGTATCAGCTCGGCGATCCGGCATCTCGACGACCGGCTGCGGATCCGCGTGGTCGCGGCGTCCTCGGCGATGTGGATCGTGCCCGCACTGGTCGGCCCGGCCGCGACCCTCGGCCTGGAACATCTCGTCGGCTGGCGGTGGACCCTGCTGCTCCCGGTTCCGTTCGTCCTTTCCGGACGGTTGCTGGTCGTCCGCGCCGCCCGCGGTGAACCGTCCACAGAGGACGGACAGCGACCGATCGCGAAGACGCTGACGGTACCGCTGGGGGCGGCACTCGTCGTGTTCAGCGGGGGTTCCTGGCCACTCGCGCTCGCCGGGGCGGCGATCACCGTCGCCGGGATGATCGCGATCCTGCCGCCGGGCACCGCGCGGCTCCGGCCGGGAACCCCCGCCGCGCTCGGCGCGATGGTGCTGTTCGCCATCGGTTATTTCGGCGCGGACAGTCTCATCACCGTGCTCCTGACGAGCGGGTTCGGGGTGAGCCTCGGGCAGGCGGCGATCGTTTTGAGCGCCGCCCCGCTCGGCTGGGCGGTGACCAGCCTGGTGGCCGCCCGGTTCGCTTCGGCGCGCTTTCCCGTCGTGGGCTTGGGCTTGACCGCTCTCGGCACCGCCGTCCTGACCTTCGGCGGTTCGTTCGTCACGGCCCTCGCCGCCTGGACCGTCGCCGGAATCGGCGTCGGACTGGCCTATCCGGGCCTGTACATCAGAGCCACCACCGCGGGTTCGAGCGGTTTCAGCGCCGCGGAGCTGGCGACCGCCGTCATCACCGCGGAATGCGTCGGGCAGTTGCTTGGCCGGGCCGTCGGTGGCGCCCTGAGCACCTCCTGCACCGGTTTGCTGGTTTCGTACACACTTTTCGCGGTCGCTCTGGCGGCCGCCGCCTACGCGGCGGCGCGCCGGGAGTGAATCAGCTGGCCCGAAGATGGCGCCACGGCTCGACCATCGACCGCCTGCCCATCAGCGTGCCCAGCGCGTCCAGCGCCTGCGACAGTTCCTGAAGATCCTCGGTCACCAGCGCCTGCGGCCCGTCGCAGAGCGCCTCTTCCGGATGCGGGTGCACGTCCACGAGCACGCCGTCCGCGCCCACCGCGATCGCGGCCCGGCTCAGCGGCAGCACGAGATCGCGGCGGCCGCCGGAATGCGACGGGTCGATCATCACCGGCAGATGCGAAAGATGCTGGACCACCGGCACCGCCGACACGTCGAGCGTGTTGCGGGTCGAGGTCTCGAAGGTCCGGATCCCGCGCTCGCACAACACGATGTCGAGACAGCCGCGCTGCGCGATGTACTCGGCCGCCATCAGCCATTCCTCGATGGTGGAGTTCATCCCGCGTTTGAGCAGCACCGGTTTCCCGGCCCGGCCCGCCGCCTGCAACAGCCCGAAGTTCTGCATGTTCCGGGTGCCGATCTGCAGCATGTCGGCGTACTCGGCGACCATGTCGACGTCGTGCGGCGCGACCACCTCGGTGACCACCGGAAGCCCGGTCTCGGCCCGGACGTCGGCCAGGATCCGGAGCCCGAGTTCCCCGAGTCCCTGGAAGGCGTACGGCGACGTCCTCGGTTTGAAGGCGCCGCCGCGAAGAAGAGTGGCGCCCGCTCTCTTGGCCATCAATGCGGCTTCGAGGGTCTGCTCCGGTGTCTCCACCGCGCACGGCCCGGCGACCAGGGTCGTGGTGTCCGGCCCGATCGACACCCCGCCGACCACGACCGTCGAACGGCCTTCCGGCCGGTGTTCGCGGCTGACCAGCTTGTACTTCGCGGAAATCCGCGTCACCCGTGCGACGCCGGGGCGTCCGCTGAGATTCAGGGTTTCGAACAGGTCGACATCGCCGATCAGCCCGATGATCGTCCTGCTCACCCCACGGCTGACGAAGGCGCTTCCACCGACGGATTCCACCTGGTCGACGATCGCCCGCACCTGTTCGTCGGTGGCGTCCGGCGTCATCACGATGACCATATCCACGATCTCCTCTAGGTCGGCGGGCGAGCCTGAAGTTCTCCCGGCCGACTCATGGTCGCCGCGCCGCCGGGCACCCCACGTCCTCAAACCTGCCGCAATCGGAGAGACGTCACGCCGGTGTCCGGCTGGGATCGTCGGAACAGGTTCACGCGAGGACCGGTGTCCTCCCGCTACCAGCTCACCCGGTTCCACGGCTAGGAGGAAATGGTGTCGAACACCGAGAACCCGACTCGCGAACAGCTCGTCCAGCGGGCCACCGATCTGGTTCCGACGCTGCGGAAGCACGCGGCCTGGACGGAGGAGAACCGGCGGCTGCACGACGAGTCGATCGAGGCGATCACCGAGGCCGGTCTCTTCCGGCTGCGGGTTCCCAAGCGGTATGGCGGCTACGAGGCGGACACCCGCACTCTCGTCGAGGTCGCCGCGGAACTGGGCCGTGCCGACGCGTCCCCGGCCTGGACGACCGCGGTCAGCTGGATCACCAGCTGGATGACCGGCCTCTTCCCGGACGCCGTCCAGGACGAGGTCTTCTCCCGCCCCGACATCCGGGTGTGCGGGACGCTCAGCCCGACGGCGATCGCCGGCCCCGCCGAGGGCGGCATCGTCGTCAACGGCAAATGGGGCTTCATCAGCGGCGCGCGGCACGCCCACTGGCAGGTCGTCATCGCGGTCCTCGTCGAAGAAGGCGCGGAGCCGTACCCGGTCATGGGCGTCGTCCCCATGACGGATCTGCTGATCGTCGACGACTGGACCACCAGCGGCCTGCGCGGCACCGGCAGCGTCAGCACGGTCGCCAAGGATCTGTTCATCCCGAGTGAGCGGATCATCAGCCTGCCGGCGGTCCTGCAGGGGCAGTACTCCTCGACGGCCAACGCCGGGCTGGAGATCTTCCGCGCACCCCTGCTCCCGGTCGCCGCGGCGTCGTCGGTCGGCAGCGTCCTCGGCCTCGGCCGGGCCGCGAAGGAGCAGTTCCTCAAGCGTCTGCCGAACCGCAAGATCACTTACACCGCCTATGAAAGCCAGCGCGAAGCGCCGTTGACGCACCACCAGGTCGCCGACGCGACGCTGAAGCTGGACCAGGCCGAGTTCCACGCCACCCGGCTGACCTCGCTCGTCGACGGGAAGGCCGCCGACGGCACGCCGTGGAAGCTCGAGGAGCGCGTCCAGGCGCGCGCCGACATGGGCGCGACGGTGAAGCTGAGCAAGGAGGCCATCGACATCTTCGCCAACGCCAGCGGCGGTTCGTCGATCTTCTCCGACGTCCCGATCCAGCGCATCGTCCGCGACATCCAGGCGGTCAACCTGCACGCGCTCATGCACCCCGACACCAACAACGAGCTGTACGGACGCGTGCTGTGCGGGCTCGAGCCGAACACCCTCTACATCTGACGCCCCGAGACCTCCAGGAAGGAAAGTCATGACGACCACCGAAACCGCCAAGGTCACCGACGCGGACAAGGCGGCCATCGCGGCCCTCACCCAGAAGGTCATCGCCGCCTGGGCCTACCACGACGCGGACGCGTTCGCCGACGTCTTCACCGAGGACGGCACGATGATCCTCGCCGGCAGCTTCGCCAACGGCCGCGAAGAGATCCGGGCGTTCCTCAAGGATGCCTACGCCACCAACTACAAGGGCACGCAGGTGACCGGGAAGCCCGTCGGCCTCCGCTTCCTCTCCGCGGACTCGGCGGTGCTGCTGACCCAGGGCGGCGTGCTGTACAAGGGCGAGTCCGAGGTCGCCGACCACAACGCGATCCGCGCCTCGTGGACCGTCGCCCGCCAGAACGGCGAGTGGCGCCTCGCCGCGTACCAGAACACCCCGCGCGACAAGTGACCGTCCGAAGAGGCCCGTCCTTCCCCGGGGACAGGCCTCTTCGGCCTCTCAGTCGATGAGGACGTTCTTGTAGAACAGGTTCGCGTAGCGATTGATGTTCTCCATGCTGCTGCGCGACCCGAAACCCATGTACAACCGCGTCTCCCCGGCCAGGCTCCGGTAGATCCCGAGCCCCTCCGGCTCGCGGAACACCAGCGACTTCCCCGCCCTGGTCAGCGCGCGGCTCTTCACCGTGCCGGTGTTCATGTCGATGCAGGTGACGTAAGAGTTGATGTCGGCCGGATCCGCGTGTCCTTCACCGTCCAATGTGTACAGATACTGGCCGTAGATGGTGTACCCCTGGAAGGTCACCTTCTCGGTGGACAGTGCGGGCTGAGCGAAATGCGCCAGTGGTGAGCTGAAGTTGCCCGCCGCGGCGGACGCGAGCGGGTAGACGCTGTAGAACATCTTGCCGCCTTCGTTGCGGCGCACCGCGATCCGCTTGTTGATCGGGTCGGTGGCGCAGGTGATCGTTTTGCTGCCGGTGAGGAACTTCTTCACCGACGGCGTGCCACCGTTGACGAACTTGAACCTGGCCAGCGCCGTCCCGCGACCGGTGCCCGTCGGCCCGTCCGAGTCGCATTCCATCCAGATGTAGGAGTCGGTGCCCACCGGTTCGACGCCGATCGACACCCCGTGCCCGGCGTTGTTGAGATGCATCGAACCCTGGATCTCGCCCGAGAAGTTGACCTGCGTGACACACAGGTCGTCCCCGGTCCCGCCGTTGCGGGCGTTCACGATGAAGATCCGCACGTTCTGGTTGTCGAAGGCGAAGCCCTGCATCACGTGGTGCGACTCGTGCAGGATCTTGCTGCGGAACTCGTCGTAGGACGGCTGGGTGAGGTCGAAACGCTTGGACGCCGGCACCGCGGCCGAAGCCGGCCCGGCGAACACCGCGCCCGTGCCGAGCAGCGCCGTCGTCGCGGCGAGACCACCGCCGGCGCGCAGCAGCGCACGTCGGGAGAACGGGGATAGGGGCACCTGCTCGGCCATGAGCGCTCGCCTTCGTCGGGTTTCGCGGTTCGATCGAAGGTTGTTCACGCGCGTACAAGATTCGTACAACCCCGGCTGTGCCGACGCCGCTGGCGCCTGCCGGTAAGGCTGAGAACCAGGTCACTCCCTGCTCTCGCCGACGGTGACGACATGGCCGTGCGCTCCGATGACGCGAAGGCCGTCGTCGTGCAGAACCAGTTCGGGCGGACCGCCGTCGACGCCTGTGCCCGAATACCAGATCGGCTGCTTCGGCGGGTTCACATGCGAAGACACGGTCCCGGAGTCTTCGACATCGATCCGGTTGTCTCCGACGGCTCGTTCGTCGCAGATGAAGAGGCCTGCTGCGGGAGCGATTTCGGAGCGACCGGATGGCCAGCCTTTCAGGCGAAAATCCGGTTTGTTATTTCGGATGCACGGCGGAACATCCTGTCGGACACCATCCACCGAAAGATCGGTCTCGCCGAATTCCCATCCGTGGACCCATAAAATCGGGCGTCCTTCGTAGGCGTCGAAGACCATCTCGATATACCCGTCCGGTGGGGTTCTCTCCGCGACCTCGAACAAGCTTCCCGGGTGCAGGACGAATGCCAGGGGGCAGTGACTGAGTCTGACGGTGATCGGAGCACTCAGCGCGCTGGCTACCTGTGCCGTATTGACGATCGACGACTCGGTCACCGCCTCAGTGTAAGTCGGGCTCGTGTCGGTCGCGTGGGTCGTCGGCGACAGCCTGCAAGGACCCGCTGCTGTACGGAGTGCGAAAAGGCCCTTCCCGATTCCCTGGGAAGGGCCTTTTGAGCTGCTGTGGAGCTAAGGGGACCTTACTCGTACACAAAAGACCAGGTCAGAGTCCTGGAAGAGCTCCAAGAGAAGCTTCCCAGCCTCGACACGCCCGAGCTGACGTCGATCAAGCGCGACCGTCCCCGCCGCGCCCGGCAACTCAGCCCAGATCAAGTCGAGCAGCTGCTCGCCGCCTACCAGTCCGGCGCGACGGTGTACGAACTCGGTGACCGCTTCGGCATCGAACGGCGAACGGTCAGCAACATCCTCCACCGGCACGGCGTGCCAATGCGCCGCCGCGGCCTCTCGCCGGACCAGGTCGACAACGCAATCCACCTATACAAGCTCGGGTGGTCCCTGGCGCGAGTCGGCGACCACCTGGGCGTCAACCACACCACCGTGCTGAACAAGCTGCGCGAACGCGGCATCCCCACCCGAGACACCCACGGACGCCCGCGCGTCGAAGCAGACAACCTTCAATGACCCGACCCACGCTGAACTGTCAACTCGATCAGGATCGGACGGACCTTCTGTCGTTCAGGCTGTCCCCATGATCATGAGTATCGTCCTTGCCCTTGCGGGAGTAACGAACACCGAGCTCTGATCAGTGACCTTCGCGCTACAAGGCAGAGCAAGAGCGCTAAGATTCGCGCACCGCAAGCAAGAGGGAGGGCTTTTGTCAAGGGTCGCGATTTTTGAGGTCTCAGGTCAAATTCGGCATGCCATGCAGCAGCAAACGTTTCAGCAAGATGGCCTCATCGCCTTGGACGCGTACCCGTATCGCGCGTTGAAGCGGGGCAAGCAGTGCGTGGCCGTCTTCGTTGAAAGATCGACTGAATCAGTCACGATAGTCGCGCTCGGACGGGTCGTGCCTGGCGACATGTCCGGGGCATCCAACAGGAACCTCGAGTTCGACTTCTGCCGCGCAGTGACACCCGCCGTATCCATACCGCCCGATACGGAGATATATTTCAGCGTCACCAGTGCACTAGAGAGTCGCACAACCCTGCCTCCTGACCACAGTGACAAGGTATTGTCCGTGATCTCGCAGTCCAGTAAGCACGCTGCGCACGAGGTGGAATGTCTACGTAGCCAGACGGAGCCCAACACGATCACGGGCAACGCAGGGTTCCTGCTGGCCTGTGAACAGGACGCCGTCGCGCTCTCACTCAAAGCAGCCAACCTGCACGCGCAGTTGTCGAAGCTGTCGACCTGGGCAGCAGATTCCCCGGACCTCCCGTTTATCACGGGCCTGGCGGAGGCTCATGAGCCGGAGGCGTTTCGGGCATGCCATGACCATCAGGTGTTACGGTCGGAGCAGGGCGAGATACAAGTTCTCGCCTGGATGCGGTTGGCCCGGGACAAGCGCAGTCGAGGGCCAGGTGTCACATTGGTCAACGTCAGGCCCGTAGGCGACTACGAACCGACCGGCGTGGACCTCGTCTACCTTAATCCCAAGTTCGGTGCCCTCGCATTGCTTCACTACAGCTCGGACAGGACGTTCCCACAGTATGTAGATGAAATCGACAGGAGGTACGCAAGCGAGGAAGACCCCACCGATCCGCGCCTTGCACCAAGGCCCGGGTTCGTAAAATTCACGACCTACAGACACTTCGAGGCTTCGAAGGAACGGCTGCTGGGTGGAAATATCCATGTTGCGAGCGATCTTCGAGGCTGGGAACGGCGGCACGACGGCCAATTTGCCTCTCAAAGGCACCTGAGCAACAGCACCTTTGCCGCACTGCTGGGAGGCGGATGGCTTGGGGGACGCAAGGCTGGCTACAAGCAGGCTCGCGAAGTTATCGAACTCGTGCTTCAAACCAATCGTGCCGTCATCATTGCGGTGCACAGCGATTGGAATTCTCTAGCACAACACTCGTTCTCGAACCAACGGCTTTTCTGACAACTGTCAGGCCGATCACGGCGACCTCGACGCCAGGCGATGATCATTCCTGCTGCGCACGGTCACCCCGATTCTACTACACTCACGATCCACTGATCGTCGGATAGGGGAATCTGAAGGATGACTGTCGACGGGGACGCACGGCGTCACGCGCGCCAAGTACGAGCGGCGCTGGAGCGCGACTACACCAGCCACGTTTACGCTGGCGACCTTCAGCAGTACGGTGTGGCGGGCGCGGAGCAACGACTGCTTTCGCGTGCGCTGACGGCACTGGCCGTGCGGATCGTCGCGGGAGTGGATCCGGTCACGGCTGGCGGTTTCGTCATAGATGGTATAGCCGATCAAGGCATCGACGGAATCGCGCTACGCAAGCAACCGCCGCACGTCTATCTGGTCCAGGCGAAGTGGAGCGATATCGGTGCAGCGAAGATCGATCGGGAGGCAGCGAGGGAACTGGTCAGCGGCCTGGACTATCTCGATCGTGAGCGGTTCAGCGAGTTCAACGCGCGCGGTGAGGCTCTCGGGGAGGCAGCGTCCGTTCTGATGGTCGAGGGCAATGCGCCGGTCACCCTTGTGATCGCGCTGATGGGTACAGCTGCTCCCGGTCCCAACGTGATACGGATTCTTGACGATGCGATGGAGCGGTTCAACCAGCATGGACCCCGGCTGAAGTATTGCTTTTTGCACGCCCAGGATTTTAGTCGGCAGGTCCGCAAGGACCGCGAACCCGAACCGATCACTCTGCATGTAACGCTAACCCCATGGCATCAGCACGACGGACTGCACTCCTCATTTCAGGGCTCGGTGCGAGTCGAGGATGTCGCTGCGTGGTCAGCGCAGTATGGCGCGGGCCTGTTCCGTGCAAACATCCGCGACCCGCTCGGTTCGACGCGGACAAACAGTGGGATAGTGCAGTCACTGATCACTGAGCCGGGCAACTTCTGGTACCGCAATAATGGCATCACCGTGCTGTGTGAAAGCATCGAGGCCCGGCCAGGCTCGATGCAGTTCGCGCACAATTCGCCGATGCATTTGACCGCCGTGAACGCAAGTGTCGTCAACGGCGCCCAAACCGTCAACGCGATCGCAGAGGCGATGCGCACGCACCCGGAGATTACAGCGCAGGCGAAAGTCGGTGTCCGGGTCATCGCGACCAACGGGGCCACCGGGTTCGCCGAGGACGTCACGAAGGCGACCAACCTGCAGAACAGCGTGGAGGCCCGCGACTTCATTGCGCTTGACCCGGTGCAGAGCGAGATCCGCGAAGACTTCGCCGCTGACCTGAATAAACAATACACGATCAAGCGCGGCGCCCCTGATCCCTCGCCTGAGGCCGGCTGCTCGATCGTGGAGGCCGCTGCCGCACTCGCCTGCCTGCATCCGGCAGCTGATTACTCCGCCCGCCTTGCCCGCTCACTCGATCCGCTTTGGGAACGCGGCGAACGCGGCGCATACGATGTGCTATTCGACCCGCGTCCCTCAGCCCTGCAGGTCTGGAGAGCTGTCATCGCTGTGCGCGCTGTGCGCAAAGCCCTGCACGCAACGCGCTCGCAGCGAGAGGGCAGAGCCGCTGCTGTGGCACAACACAGTGAGTATCTGATCGCCCACTTGGTTTTGAAACACCTTGGCGTATCGCTGATCGACGAGCACAATTACCCATGGGAGGACGAGATCTTGCCGCGCGTTGCGGACACAGTCGCCGCGCTCGTGCCGTGGCTCATCCATCACGCCGACGCCGAATATGGCGCGGACACGCAGATACGCACCCTTCTCGCGAACCCCGAGCAGACACGACATCTGAGCCTCCTCACATTGGCCTCTGCGGAAACGGGAAAGACCCCCCCGACACCGCCGGCCGAGTACACGCGAGCTAAGTCTGAACGTAAGCCGCGCCGCCCGAACACCGTCCCATACCTCGTTGACGCGCACGCGATCGCCGAGGGCACTCCACTGGTCTACTACAGCTCAGTCAACACTGAGCAGGTGGCGCTCGCCGAATGGCTCGCCGAGGACCCACGTCGCAGCCGGGCGACCTGGGTCAACAGCCGCACAAAGCCAATCCTGTGGGAAGCCGACCAACGGCAGCACTCTCCGTCCGGTCTGATTCGGGAAATGTGGCAGCTCGCCGACTGGAAGAGGCAACCCGTCGCGAACCAGGGCACTACTCGGTGGCTAGTCAACGGTGACGAAAGCTTATGGGCGCTGGCCCTACGCTTGCAGGAAGCCGAAGAAGCGACCGAGCCGGACCTGACCGCCTAACCTGAGCACCCCGGAGTATTGATTTCCTCATTTCCGCATTTCGGACTGCCCTCTCGCGCGTGTCGACGAGGTCGGCGCTAATATGAGCGGAGCACAGCCCCGATCGATTTGCTTGGAACCATCGTTGTGATGAGCCAACAGGATCCGCAGGTAGGCGCCTACCGCGCTCCCGCTTGGCCGATTCTGCGATCAAGGCATCCAACACCGTCCGATTCGATCGGCTCGCAAATGTGCTTTCCACGTGCGGACACCGCTTCGCGGCGATATGCGGTGACGGTCAGGCCAGGCCGACTTTAGTCGACGGCCAGCTTCTTGACCTGGCCGTCAGCTGCGCCTGTGCTGCGAGTCCGCGAGATGGGAGCGATCTCCACGCAGACTCCCATGCCCTGGAGCGCTGTGGCCGCGTGCAGCAAGGACACTTTGGCGAAGGCGAACAGGGACTGCGAGGTTAGCGGCACTCCGTCCTTGAGCAGGATGGCGTAGACGAGCGTCGGCGAACTGAGCGCTGGGTCCAGCGGATGACCAGGTGCCAGGTGGCCCAGTTTGTCGAGGAATTTCGCCCGAGCCTCACGGTCGTAGCGCAGGGTCTCGATCGCCACCCGGCCCTGTGCGAAGAGGTGGTTGAGAGCCGCCGTCTTCTCCGCCTTCTTGACACAGATGAACTGACCGTTCGGCCCGAGCACGTCGCCGAGTTCGAGTCCGCCGCCGCGCAGGCGCTTCGTGCGGACGGTGTCCTTGTCGAGCAGCACGTAACTGTCCTGCTTGGCGATCTGCTCGTTGTACCAGCCTTCGTCATGGCCGTCGCCCTTCGTCCATGGCGGCAGGACGACGCTGACGGGCTGAGCCAGCAGCTCGGCGATCCTCTGCTCGATGACGGTCAGGTAGTTGGCGCCGATCTCGTACCACCGGCCCTGCCAGTAGAAGTGGTGGACGACGTCATCGGACACTTCGGCGGTGAGCCAGTGGTCGGCGGGCACCTTGCGGCTGAGTCGATCAGCGCCGTCGGTGTCGGCGAACATCTCGATACGTCCCTCACGGAGAGTCTGCAAGCGGCTGGCGTCTGGCCGGTGCCGAACCGCTGCGACGAGGTCGTCAACGTCCAACTCGGTCATCTGCTGCACGTTGCCGGCGATTGAGACCTTGAACGACTCCGCGAACTCGTACCGATCGCGGCACTCGCTGGGCACGGCGAGCCCAACACGGTTCTTGTCGACCTCGCCGAGCATGACATCGAGGTGCGTATCCAGGTGCTGTGCCCTCTGGGACTTCGGGGCGAGCGGGCGCACCTGGGCGATGAACTCGAACTCCGAAAGTGGATTCGGGCGAGCACACACCTCCTCGACCTGCCGGATGTCGTGCAGGAGCGACGCGGGAGTGCTGCCGAGATGGATCTTGATCGAGCGGTCGGTCCCAGTGACGTGGGCGGTTCGTTTGCCGTCCCTGGTGAAGGTGAGCGGTACCCCGGTGATCTGTCCGGAGATCTGGCTGACGATTTCGCCGAACTGCTCGATGCCGAAGCCTCGGATGTGCTCGCCGCCGGTCGCGGAGTTCTCGTCTGTGCGACCGCGGGCGTCCATTAGCTGCCGGCGGACCTTGGTGATGCGCTCCTCAGTCAGGCAGCGAACGGCGAAGTCAATGCCGAACCCCGGATCGATCCGAGCCGGATCGATCATCAGATGCCCCATGCCGTAGGTCAGGCCGTAGGTTGCCGCGTGGGTCCGTACGACAAGCAGGCCGAGGGCCGTCTGGTTCGCCTCGGCCACGAGGTGGCCGGACAGGATGCTCAGCACCTCGCACCAGTCCGCGGGGCCGGGGGCGATGGTGCCGGAGACGAGCAGACCGCGGAGCCCTTCCCCGTCAACCACACGGGTGGTGAAGCCCTCGCGGTCGAGGTAGCGCGGTAAGACGAACGCACGGAGATCCTCTTCACCCGTCTCTCCGGCCTCCCGCAACCTGTAGAGCGAGGTCTTGCGGGTGAGAGGGAACTTCGTGCGGGCATCAGCGCGCTCGGCGGTCACGTTCGCGTCGGTCATATCGATCCTCTGGTATGGCGCCGGGCAGCGCTTTGTCGGCGTGAGAGCGCATTCGGGTTCGTGGCGGCTCTCCCGGGCGACATAGACCGTAGGGCAGTTTGTGAACATCGTCAACAGTGTTCACAAACTGTGAACGTGGGCATAGATGTTCACGACTGCTTGCTTCGGGTGGTCCCCTCTTGTACGGTCAAGCGAGTGACCGCCGCCCAGGACGACGTGATGACTGCCGCCGCGATCGCCCGGCTGGCTGGCGTCGGACGCGCCGCTGTATCCAACTGGCGGGCCCGCTACCAGGACTTTCCCGAACCAATCAGCGAGACCGGCAAGAGTCCCCTGTTCTCGCGGGCCGAGGTCGAGGCATGGCTCGTGGCAACGGGGAAGGCCAACCAGCTCGCGACGGCAGGCCGAACCGCGACAGGTACTCAGGTGCTTGATCGTGCGGCGGCGAGGCAGATCCGCGACGCCGGGATCGCGGATTTCTCTCAAGACCAGCTGCTCGTCAGGGTGATGGTGTCGCTGATCCCGGATTGGGAGGACCAAGCCGAGTCCGAACCACTGACCCTGCTCGACCCCTACTGCCGAGATGGCAGCGTGCTGGTGGCCGCCGCGGACAGGTTCGGAAACCGTGTCCACCTCGCCGGTCAGGGCGCCAGCGAGGCGGCCGCCGCCGAGGCTGCACTCAGCTTGCGTGGGCATCCCCAGAATCTCTCGTACGAGCCCATTCGCGTCGGTGACTCCCTCCTGGACAACCAGCTCAGTGAGTACCTAGGAACCGCAGCAGCCGTAGTGTGCCTTCCCCCGCTTGACGTGCCGCGATGGCCGGCGGACGAGTTGATCGACGATCCGCGCTGGGTCTTCGGCATTCCGGGACCCCGAGACGGTGAGCTGGCGTGGATTCAGCACTGCTATGCGCACTTGCGCCGCGGAGGAACCGCCGTTGTCGCGATGACTCCGAGGGCAGCCGTGCAACCGTCCGGGCAACCGATCCGCGCGGCGCTCGTGAAGTCAGGAGCACTACGTGACGTGATCTCGCTGCCGAAAGAGCTGAGTCCCCTCCCGGGTACAGGGCTGCATCTCTGGATTCTGCAACGCCTGCGCGACACGCCCTCGACCGCGGTAGACATGATCGATTTGTCTCATGTGAACCCGGCCGACGTGCCGCACGACCCTGATAGCTGGGAACTGTTGTTCAGCAGCCCCGATCCGGCGATCGCCCAAGCGATCCCGCGTAGCGACCTACTTGATCCCGGTTGCGAGCTGCTGCCTTCTGACCACATGACCATCCGTTCCGAGGTCACGGCTAACGACCTCGCCCACGCCACTGATCGCTTGCAGGCGCTCTACGTACAAGCGGCCCAAACACTCCCGCGGTTCGCCGCAGGACGTGCATCCGCCCTGAGCTCAGTGACGCTTGGCGAATTGGAGCGAAGCGGCGCCTTAAGGATCCGCTCCAGGGACACCACCCCACGCCAAGGTGACCTGCTAGTGCGGACTCTGGGGCGACCACCTGTCGTCGCTACCGGCACATCCGCCGACGACACCGGAATCGCACAAGTCGTCGAGCTGGACACCAGCCGTCTGGACCCGCACTTCGTCGCCGTGTTCCTGCGTGCTGACGCTGCCGCATTACCGATCGCCAACACACTCGGCGCGCTCAGCCGCGACGACCTCCGACGCTGTCGGATTCCTCGCATGTCCCTGGCGGAGCAGCGTCGATACGGTAACGCCTTTCGTCACCTGGACGAACTGGACATCATGCTCGGCGCGCTAGCGAAGGTGAGCACAAGCGTGATCGCGCAGACGGTGCACGGCTTGACTAGCGGCTCACTAACACCGAACACACAGAAGACCAACGACCCTGCCATGACCGAAAGTGAGACGAATCAGCCGTGACCTCCGGACCCACGCACGCCAAGATGGCGAACGACATCTGGTCGGTAGCCGATCTGCTGCGCGGCGACTACAAACGCCACGAGTACGGCCAGGTAATCCTGCCCTTCACCCTGATGCGCCGCCTCGACGCGGTCATGGCCCCGACTCGCCAAGCCGTCCGCGATCGTAACGCCGCGCTCGATGTGCAGAACAAACAGCGGCTGCTGGAAATCGCCGCGAAGCTGCCGTTCTACAACACGTCCGAGCAGGACTTCACCACGATTGCCGCCGATGCAACCAACGTGGCCAAAAACCTGCGGGACTACATCAACGGCTTCAGCGCGAACGTCCGCGAGATCCTCGCCCGCTTCGACCTGGACAACGAGATCACCAGGCTTGCGAGCGCCAAGGTCCTCTACCAGGTGCTCGGCGAGTTCGCCGCGATGCGCGACCTAGACAAGCTCACTAACCACGATATGGGTTACGTCTTTGAGCACCTGATCCGCAAGTTCGCGGAAGACTCCAACGAGACCGCCGGTGAACACTTCACCCCGCGTGAGGTCATTGAACTGATGGTCAACCTGCTGATCGCCCCGGACGCGGACACCGTGGCCGGCGAGGGCCAGGTCATCAACATCCTAGACCCGGCTTGCGGCACCGGTGGAATGCTCACAGCAGCCGAGGACCACATCAAATCGATCAACCCCAAGGCCGAGGTATACCTGTTCGGCCAGGAGATCAACGCGGAATCGTGGGCGGTGTGCCAGTCCGACATGCTCATGAGCAACCACCGCGGCAACATCCACTTTGGAAACTCCTTTAGCGACGACGGCTTTGCTGACCGCAAGTTCGACTACATGCTGGCGAACCCACCCTTCGGCGTGGAGTGGAAGAAGGTCAAGCACTTCGTCGAGAACGAGGCCGAACTCGGCCACGCCGGCCGATTCGGCGCCGGCCTGCCTAGGATCAACGACGGGTCGTTTCTTTTTCTCCAACACATGATCTCGAAGATGGAACCGGTCGAGGGCAAGGGTGCCAGGCTGGCGATCGTCTTCAACGGCTCCCCGTTGTTTACCGGGGCTGCCGAGTCAGGTGAGTCCAAGATTCGCCAGTGGATCCTGGAGAACGACCTCTTGGAGGGCATCGTCGCCCTGCCGGACCAGCTGTTCTACAACACAGGCATCTCCACGTACTTTTGGATCCTGTCCAATCGCAAGGCCAAGCAACTGCGAGGCAAGGTCATCCTGCTTGACGTCCGCGACCAGTGGGACAAGATGCGCAAGTCCCTCGGCGACAAGCGCAAGCGCATTAGCGACACGCAGATCAAACACATCACCGAGTTGTACGTCGACGCCTTGACTGTGGCAGCAGACCCGGAGCATCCCGACCACGCCAAAGTGAAGATCTTCGGCACACGAGACTTCGGCTACCACCGCATCACCGTCGAACGCCCGCTCAAGCTCCGCTTCGAGATCACCGAAGACACCCTCGCCGCACTAAAAACTGCGAAGGGCCTCGCCAAGTGGGATGGCCGTGAAGCCCTGATCGAAGCAGTGCGCGGGCTGACCGGCACGGTGTGGTGGACGAAGAAGGAAGCCGCCAACACGCTGCACAAGGCTGTGGTGGATGCCGGTGCACTCTGGCCAACCGCAGCAGCTGTAGTCAAGGCCTTCTGGGGTGCAATCTCGGTGTCCGACCCCGAGGGTGAAGCGCAGAAGGCCAAGGATGGAACGGTCCTGCCGGATCCCGACCTACGCGACTACGAGAACATCCCGCTGGACGAGGACATCGACGCCTACTTCACCCGCGAGGTGACGCCCCATGTCCCGGAAGCCTGGATCGACTACGACAAAACGAAGATCGGCTACGAAATCCCCTTTACCCGCCACTTCTACACCTACATCCCACCACGCCCTCTGGTGGAAATCGACGCCGAACTGCGCGAAATCGAGGCACAGATTCAGAAGCTGCTGGGTGAGGTGACACGATGAAGTGGGCGAAGAAGCGTCTCAAGCACCTCTGTGTCGATGCAGGACAATACGGGATCAATGTGTCAGCGCAGGACTATACACCAAGTGGCCATCGACTCATTCGCACTTCCGATATCAACGAGCTTGGACAGCTGCGCTCGCGCGAAAGCGCCGTTTATATTGATAAACATCTGAATGTGCGCCACACGCTCCAGGTTGGCGACCTCTTACTGTCCCGCAGCGGAACCATCGGCCGTTCAATGCTATTGGGTGAGCTCGAAGAATCAAGCACCTATGCAGGCTACCTCGTACGGTTCCGCCCTCGTCCAGGCACGGAGCCACGCTTCCTGGCATACGTTGCAGCCTCGTCGGGATTTCAGGCAAACATTGAATCGGATGCCGTTTCATCCACCATTCAAAATTTTAATGCCGAACGATACGCAAATATTGCCGTAAACCTTCCGCCTTTCGAGGAGCAGCACCGGATCGCCGACTTTCTTGATGTCGAAACGTCTCGAATTGATACACTAACCAAACTCCGCAATCGTCAGCTTAATGGACTTGACGCACACCTTCAGAGCCACCTGTCGCAGGTTGCCAAAGATCTGAGCAAGCGATACGGAGACGTGAGGGTTCGTCACGTGCTTCAGAAGATCGAGCAGGGGTGGTCACCTCAGTGCGAGGATCGCCCAGCAGTAGAAGGCGAGTGGGGTGTTGTCAAGGCCGGATGCGTCAACGGAGGGATCTTCGACGTGACGCAACACAAGGCACTGCCAGTAGGTGTCGAACCTGAGATTCGTTATCGACTCCACCCCGGCGATCTGCTCATGTCCAGGGCGAGTGGATCAGTCGACTTGATCGGCAGCATTGGCATAATACCCGAAGATTTTTCGTCACGAATGCTTCTCTGCGACAAAATCTACCGCTTGCGGATGGATCGCACTCGAATGACCCCTCATTTCGTTGCCCTGATGCTCAGGACGCATCAAGCTCGCGAAAAGATTAAGCTTGGAATCTCGGGAGCGGACGGCATGGCGAACAACCTGCCAACTGCCACGGTTGTAAAATTGCCACTACCTGATGTGCCACTGTTCCAACAGTCTCATATCGTCGACGATCTCAGTGTCGTTCAGAATGCTGTGCGAAATTCCAAGAACACACTTGCACTGCAGCTTGAGCTCCTTACCGAACGTCGCCAAGCCCTGATTACTGCTGCTGTTACTGGACAAATTGATGTCACTACCGCGCGGAGCCTGTCTACGTCAGAAGGTGTCGCTGTATGAGCCCTGGAGCACACTCCGAGTATGCCTTCGAGGCTCATGTTGAGTCCGAGCTGCTCGCATACGGCTGGGAACGCTCGGAAGGTACGTTCCGCCCCGAGCTCGGCTTTGACACCGGCGCGATGTATCAGTTCATCGGTGCGACGCAGATAAAGAGCTGGGATCGGCTCACCGATCTTTACGGTGGCGACCAGTCGACCGCGCAACGCCAGTTCGCCCAACGAGTGGCCGCCGAGATCGACGCGCGTGGAGTGTTAGACGTGCTGCGCCAAGGCGTTCGAGACCGGGGCGTGCACATCGACCTGGCCTACTTCCGCCCAGGCCACACCCTTGCCATTGACGCGCTCGACGGATATCGGGCCAATGTGCTGACGGTTTCCCGGCAGTTGCATTACAGCGCGCGTGATCCGTTGCTATCGGTCGACATGGCAATGTTCGTCAACGGCCTTCCCGTGGCGACCGTTGAACTGAAGAACCCGAACACCGGCCAGAACGTCGACAATGCCATCGCTCAATACCGTCGTCGCGATCCGAACGAACTCTTCTTCGCCAAGCGCACGCTTGTCCACTTCGCTGTCGACCCGGACCGCGCGTTCATCGCCACGCGCCTGCGGGGCAGCGACACACAGTTCCTGCCTTTCAACACCGGCTCGAACGGTCCAGGAGTGTCCGGAGGCGCCGGCAATCAGCCTGCGCGCCCCGGCTCCTACAGTGCGGCGTATCTGTGGGAGCAGATCTGGCAGCGGGACAACTGGCTGGAGCTCCTTCAGCGGTTCATCCACGTGACCGCGCCGGACAAGAAGGGCGTGAAGCTCAACCAGCACACCGCGCCGCGCATCTTCCCGCGCTACCACCAGTGGGACGCGGTGCAGAAGATGATCGCTCACGCGCGGGCCAACGGCGCCGGGCACAACTACCTGATCCAGCACTCCGCTGGCTCGGGCAAGTCGAACACGATCTCGTGGTTGTCACATCGACTGTCGAACCTGTTCGATGCGAACAATCAGCCAGTGTTCCACAAGACCATTGTGATCACCGACCGGGTGGTGCTCGACCGGCAGCTGCAGAAGACGATCTTCCAGTTCGACCACACGCCCGGCGTGGTGAAGAAGATCGACGAGGACTCCGCGCAGCTGGCCAAGGCGCTCGACGACGAGACATCGAAGATCGTCATCAGCACGTTGCAGATGTATCCGTTCGTGCTGAAGAAGATCGCTGAAATGGGGCTGACGGGCAAGCGCTATGCGGTGATCATCGACGAGGCGCACTCGTCTCAGGGCGGTGACTCGGCGATTCGTCTCAAACAGGCACTTGGCTCTAATGCGACGCGGCTTGAGGACGAGGACGATGTCGAGTACATGACGCGGGTGCGAGGCAAACAGCCGAACCTGTCGTACTTCGCGTTCACCGCGACCCCGAAGTCCGCGACCTTGAAGCTTTTCGGCACCTTCGACCCGGAACGAGTGAACCCGCGCACTGGCGAGCAGGGTATGCACGTGCCCTTCCACATCTACTCGATGCGGCAGGCGATCGAGGAGGGCTACATCCTCGACGTGCTGGCCAACTACATCACCTACGACACCAAGTGGCGACTGCGGGAAGCCGCGGTCGAGCAAGCTGAATCCCGTATCTCGAACCCCGAGGTCGACGCAGGCAAGGCGCGGGCCAAACTGGTCCGCTTCGCCGAGCAGCACCCGAAGTCGTTGGAGCAAAAGGCACGGTTGATCGTCGACGACTTCCGCGAGAATATCTCCGGCCGTCTCGGTGGCCGAGCCAAGGCAATGGTCGTGACCGGTGGACGACAGCACGCTCTCGACTTATATCAGGCGATCCGGAACTACGTCGATCTTCGCGGGTTCACCGACTGCGGCACGCTCGTCGCGTTCTCCGGACAGTTGAAGGACGACAAGACGCAGTTGGACTTCACGGAGGCTCAGCTCAACGGGTTCCCGGAGGGGCAACTGCCCGACCGATTCGGCTACACCAAGGCCGACGATCCTCAAGCAGTTGCGCGTAACCAGGACGAGTACAGGCTGCTGGTCGTTGCCGAGAAGTACCAGACCGGGTTCGATCAGCCGTTGCTGTGCGCGATGTACGTCGACAAGCCGTTGACCGGTGTCGCGGCGGTGCAGACTCTGTCCCGGCTCAACCGGACCCACCCTCTGAAGTCGCAGGAGGATGTACACATCCTCGACTTCGTCAACACAGCTGCCGACATTCAGGAGGCGTTCGAGGACTGGTTCGAGACCACGATCACCGAGCCCACTGATCCGAACCTGCTCTACTCCAAGCAGCGGGAAGTGATGGACTTTGCGTTGCTCGTGGCGTCGGAGATGGAGGCGTTCGTCCGTGTCCTTGCCGCGGCAGGACCGGGCCGGATGCCGGATGCCGCGGAGCGCAAGCTACACGCCGAGCTGCACGAGTACTTGAAGCCCGCGTTGGATCGTTTCGAGGCGATGGAGTCGGACGACGAACGGGAAGGCTTTCGTAGCGCGCTGCAGGACTACGTGCGCGCCTACAGCCTCATCGCGCAGATCGTCGACTGGGGCGACCGCGACCTGGAGCGCCTATACCAGTATGGCCGGGTGCTGCTGATCCGCCTGCCGGGTAGACCGTCGACATCGGTCGACATCGGCGATGCAGACCTCAGCCACTTCCGTCTGGAGTTCACCGGACGGCATAACGTGTCGCTGTCGGCCATCGGCGACCGTGACGTGCGCGGTCATGCCGCCGACGGCGGTGGCTACCGCGAGCCTGACGTCAAGCCGTTGTCTGAGGTCATCGAAGAGCTGAACGAGCGGTTCGGGCTGGATCTCGGCACGTCCGACGAGATCCTCGTCTATCAACAGGTCGTCAACCTTGTCGAGGACACGGGGATGCAGCAGATCGCCCTGATGAACGACGAGGCCCGGTTCGGGCAGGTCGCTGACGACCGGCTGGATGACATCGTCGCCGAGAACGCCGAGCGCAACACGGACTTCATGAAGCTCTACTTCGACAACAACGAGTTCCGCAAGGCGATCAAGGAGGCAGCGCGCAAGCGTGCCTATCGGATCATCACCGAGCCAGCCAGGGATGAGGCGCTGGAGCGGTTGCGCGCCGAGATGCGCAAGGAGACTGGTGGGCACACGATCGTGTAACGAGAACGGCCGACGACGAGACTGATCTTTGGAGGGAGGGGGTGGGTGTGGTCGAAGGCACGGAGCAACCGGCGGAAAGGCGGCTCCTAGCCGGACGGTATCGAGTGGACGCCTCACTCGGCCGTGGCGGCATGAGCGAGGTCTTTCTCGGCTATGACGAGCGCCTGGATCGGCGAGTCGCGATCAAGCGCTTGCGCCCACCCTCCTCGGTTCCGGCTGCTCCAGACAGCCCGGAGGCGGTCGAGATCCTCGATGCGCTGGAGCGCGACCGGAAGCGGTTCCTGCGTGAGATCCGCACCACCGCCCAACTCGAACACCCCGGTACCCCGGCCGTGTATGACACAGGCGTTGAGGCCGGGCCTGACGGCAGTACTCAGTTGTGGCTGGTCATGCAGCTGCTGCGAGGTTCGACATTGGAAGCGATCCTCGATCACACCGACTACTCCACCGAACCGCCGAACGTCGCATGGGCGGCAGCCATCACCACGCAGATCGCAGCAGTGCTGGCCGACGTGCACCGAGTGGACATCGTCCACCGTGACATCAAGCCCGCCAATGTCATGCTGGTCGACGAAGGCCTCGTCAAGGTGCTCGACTTCGGCATCGCGATCCTGCGCGGCGCGGGCGCGCTGCCCCGCCTGACGCAGGTCGACCGAACTGTCGGCACACCGGCGTACATGTCGCCGGAGCAGGGGCTCGGGCAGGCGGTGACCTCCGCGTCCGACATCTACTCGCTCGGCTGCCTGTTCTTCGAGTTGCTCACCGGCGACGTACCGTTCCAAGCGACCACGGATACGCCTCTGCGAGCTCACCACTTGCATTCACCTGCGCCATCCGTGCGTTCATGGCGCCCTGACATCCCGGCCAGCATCGACGCCCTGGTGGCGTCGATGCTGGCGAAGGAACCTCAGGACCGTCCGTCAGCAACGGCTGTGTACAGCGCCCTCGTTGCGCTGGCGTCTGCGCAACACGGGCCCGCCGAGGTTGACGAGCCGCGAGATCCGACGCGCCCGTTCCGCAGACCGCTGCTCGCCCCCGCGAGCCGTCCACGGCAAACCGGTACCCGCGATCCGCTCACCGATGAGGAATTCGCCGTTCTCAAGGCCAACGTCCAGGCTTTGCTGGACAACGACCAGCCATCCAGAGCGATCAGCCTCATCGAGGACGGCATAGAGCGCTCTGACCACGACCCCGCGTTGAAGCTTCGGCTACGTCACCTTCAAGCGGCAGCCTGCTTCTACGCCGGCGAGTACACGCGCGCCGCGACTATCTTCGAGGCTGTCGGCCGGGACTACCGCCGGCACCTGCCGTCGACCGATCCAGTCGTCCTCGACACCGCGTACCACGCGGGTCACGCGTATGCGGAGATTGGCAAGCCGCACAAAGCGTTGCCTCAACTGCGCTTCTACATACAAAACGCCGCTGCTTCGTCTCAGGGCGACACCGCAGAGAGGGCCCTCGAATCTCGGTACGTCATCGCCCAGATGCTTGCAACCGATGGGCAGGAGGATGAGGCGGTGACGGAACTGGAGAGCATTCGCCCGCTCCTATGCGACGCGTTCGGTGTTGACTCGACGCAAGTCCGCAATCTGGACAAGCAAATTTCCCGGTTCCGCTCAGCTATGCAGTAACCCCCATACCGACGTTTGTACCGCGTGAGGAGCAGAGGCGGAGGTGCCGTGCCCCTCGGCGATGGCGTGATCAGCCAGTCCACCGTTCGCGGCTGTCTACCGCCCGCAGGAAGCCCTGCTCCGTTCATAGCGAGCGCCGGGGCCACCCGCTTCCCGAAGATCTGATTGGCGGATGCCAGCCAACATGGTGTCCCGTTCACCCAATGAAGCGACTCCAGCCGTTCGTCGGACGGCTGGAGTCGCAGTCACCGCGCAGCTTTGTTCGACTCGCCGCCATGAACAATGCAGCCGCATCCCTGCCCACCCCTATCGGCAGTCCACTCTTCGACGGATCGCGTCCAGACAGCAAGGCAGTGCTCTATCTCCGGGTGTCATCGACGCGGCAGGTAGGGCGGGACTACGACCCCGAAGGCATCTCAATCCCGGCCCAGCGCGCGGCGTGTCACCGCAGGGCTGAGCAGCTCGGTCTGACGATCGCCGACGAATACGTGGAGCCTGGGCGCTCGGCCACCGAGATGATCAAACGCATCGAGTTCCAACGGATGCTGGCCCGGATCCGCAATGCTGGCGACATCGACCATGTGGTCGTCTACAAGCTGTCTCGAATGGCCCGCAACCGGATCGATGACGCACTCGTCATGGCCGACCTGCGGCAGCGCGGCGTCAGCCTGATCTCGGCCACCGAGTCCGTCGACGACACGTCGGTTGGCCAACTTATGCACGGCATCCTCGCCACCGTCAACGAGTACCAGTTCCGTGAGTCCGGCGCTGACATCGCCTACAAGATGGGACAGAAGGCCCGCAACGGCGGCACCATCGGCCGTGCCCGGCTCGGCTACCTCAATCACATCGACCGCACTGATGGCCGCGACATCCGCACCATCATCGTCGACCCAGAGCGCGCAGCATTGGTCCAACTCGGTTTTGAACTCTTCGCCATCGGCAACCTCACCCTCGACCAGCTGTCCCAGCGGCTCTACCAGCGGGGGCTATGCACCCGCCCCCACCGCCCGGTACCCCGCACAGCGGGTGTCGATCAGCAAGCTCGCCCGGATGCTTTGCGACCGCTACTACCTCGGATACGTCACCTACCGCGGCGAAGAACTCCCTGGGCGCCACAAACCACTCATCGGTCAGCGTCTGTTCGACCGCGTCCAAGCCGTCCTCGACGCCCGCACCACCTCCGGAGAGCGCCGGCGGACGCACCATCACTACCTCAAAGGCACGCTGTACTGCGGACACTGCCACCAAACCAGCGCCACTGGCCGGATGATCATCCAGCACACCGTCACCCGTCACCGCGACGAATACACCTACTTCTTCTGCCGCAACCGCCAGCAGGCCAACTGTCCAGCCCCATACGTCAACGTCGCGATCGCTGCACACGCCGTCGAGCGCTACTACACCACCATCAGCCACCAGCAGGTCGCCGATGCCGTTGCCCGGCTCGCTACGGGCAACATCGCTGACGACGATCTCGGCCAGACCCTCGCCCCGGTCCAGATCTATCGGATCTGCGACGACGATCAGCGCCGGTGACTCAACCATGCGATCTTCCACCGGCTCTACCTCGCCGACGGCCGCATCACCAACCATGAGCCACGGTCAGCGGCATCCTGACTTAAACAACACCAGCCACAATAAGCACGACACCTTACGGGGATAGAACACAAAAACAGGTCCTGACCAGCAAAAACCCTCTCGCTCACGTTTCGAGCGAGAGGGTTACTCTACGAGTAGATCCGCAGGTCAGAGCATAAAAATCGAACTTCCGGTGGAGCTGAGGGGAATCGAACCCCTGACCTTCTCGATGCGAACGAGACGCGCTACCAACTGCGCTACAGCCCCTGGTGAAGCTTGCCCCTCATTTGAGGCTCCATGAGCTTAGCAGTGGCTCATGGAGCCTCGAACGAGGGGGGTCACTCTCCGGAGGCCCGGCGGAAAGGCCTGGTCCCGGGCTCGTCGAGCTCGTGGAAGGCCGGATCCTCGTCGTCGAGGTCGACGACGACGGCTTGGCGCCGGAGGCGGGACATCGGGGACGGCTTGCGTTCCACGACGGCCGGGCGTTCGGTGGCGACGACCTCGATGTCCTCAGCGGACTCACGGGACTCGTGGGTTTCGTCGTCGTCGGCCGCCGGGTGGCGCGGGGCGCGGGTGCTGTTGAAGCGGGCGAGGCGGCGCTGCCGGATCTCGTTCTCGATGCGGACCTGGCGGCGCAGGTACACGAGGTAGCCGATGAGGACGGCGTCGACGACACCGTTGGCCCACCAGACCGTCGGCGTCAGGAAGCCGGCGACGACCGCGGTGGTGACCACCAGTACCAGGAGGGCGATGACGATCCGCTGCCGGAACGCGTATTTGGCGCGCGCGGCGATGTCCGCCGCCTCCGGGTCGAATCCGCCGCGGCCGGGCCGATAGCCGGTGGCTTGGCGTTCTCTTTCGGGCCGGGCCGTGCGCGAGGGCTGGGGAAGCGGCTCGGCCTCCGGTGCCTCGTCTTCGAGGTCGGCGTCGAGCTCCGCCTCGAGTTCGGCCAGGTCGTCTTCTACCGATGGTTCCGTGTTCTCCGCCATCGCGAACTCCTCCGGTCCCTCGTGGCGTGTGCTCCCGCTCCGCACGACTCGCGCCGCCAAGGCCGAGTCCGTCGTCCGTGCGACCTGCTGGCGCTTGCGGGCGACCATGGGCACGAGAACGACGAGCCATGCCGCTGCGAGCGCGACGATGATCACCGAACTGGGCATCTCCCGTCACCTCCCCCGATCCACTGCTGTAGTCACGCTAGCCACAACAGTCACACACGCCGCGCAGACTCGCCGGTTTCGATCACGGAAAATGCATCACCAAATTAGGTGAATCTCACAGCTTGTGGTAACGCGGTCACCGGAACGACCCGGTGACGGGGTCAAACGCGCTCCGCGAGGCCCTTCGCGACGAGCCGTGAGACCAGTCCGTCACCGGTCTCCTCCTTGGTGACGGCGTAGCAGAAATGGTCCCGCCAGCCGCCCGCGACATCGAGGTAGCGCTCGAAAAGTCCCTCTTGGCGAAAGCCCGCTTTGGCGAGAACCCGCAGGCTGGGAGTGTTTTCGGGGCGGACGGTCGCTTCCAGCCGGTGCAGTCCCCCGAAGTCGAAGACATGGTCGGTGACGAGGGCGACGGCGCCGGTCGCGACGCCGCCGCGGACGATGTCCGACGACACCCAGTAGCCGATCCAGGCGGAGCGGAGCGACGCCCGGATGACGTTACCCACAGTGATCTGTCCCGCGAAGCGTCCATCCACCGTGATGGTGAACGGGAGGCATTGCCCGCGCCTGGCGAGGCCGCGCAGTGCCAGCCATTGGGACGGCCACGACCAATACGCGTTGCGATCGGGCCACGGTCCGACGCCGGTCGGTTCCCACATTTCGAGGTGTGCGCGATCCCGCAGCCGGACGCGGCTCCAGTCGCCGGCGTCCCGCAGCCGGACCGGCCGGACGGCGAGGATCCCGGCGGGCACCCGGAGCGGGCCCAGCTTCGCGGGCCAGCCCGGATGCCTGCTCTCGATCGGATACGCGACGCCGGAAATCGGTGCGCCCATTACGCCCGCTGGGCCAGGAAGGTCACCTTGACCTGCTCGCCCGCGGCGACCTCGGTGAGGTCTTCGTCGATGTTGATCAGGCAGTTCGCCTCGGCCAGTGACGCCAGCAGGTGCGCGCCGGAGGTGCCGAGCGGCTGCACCAGGTACTCGCCGTTGCCCTCGTCGCGCAGCAGCTGGCCGCGCAGGAAACCCTTGCGTCCCTTGGTGGAGGTGATCGGGGAGAGCAGCCGCGCGCCGACGATGCGGCGGTGCGGGTTGCGGGTGCCGCGCGCGGCGCGGATCAGCGGGCGGACCAGGACCTCGAACACGACCAGCGCGCTCATCGGGTTGCCGGGGATGAGGAACGTCGGCACCGAATCGGGGCCGAGCCTGCCGAAGCCCTGTACGGAACCGGGGTGCATGGCGACGCGGGTCATGTCGATGTGGCCGAGGTCCGACAGCGCCGCGTGCACCTCGTCGCCCGCGCTTCCGCCGGCGCCGCCCGCGACGACGACGATCTCCGACATCAGCAGGCGGCCTTCGACGACCTCCCGCAGCCGTTTCGGGTCGCCGGGGACGATGCCGACACGGCTCACCTCGGCGCCCGCGTCCCGCGCGGCCGCGGACAGCGCGTAGGAGTTGACGTCGTAGACCTGCCCGACCGACGGGGTGCGGTCGATGTCGACCAGTTCGTCGCCGACGGACACGATCGAAACCCGGGGCCGCGGGTAGACCAGGACCTTCGCCCTGCCGACCGCGGCGAGCAGGCCGACCTGGGCCGAGCCGATGGTGTCGCCCTTGCGCACGGCGACGTCGCCGATCTGCACGTCCTCGCCGGTCCGGCGGACGTAGGCCGCCGACGGCACCGACTTGTGCACGGTGACCTTGGCCTGGTGGCCGTCGGTGTAGGCGGTCGGGACGACGGCGTCGGCGAGCGTGGGCAACGGCGCGCCGGTGTCGACCCGCACGGCCTGGCCGGGCTGCAACCGCCGCGGCTGGCGGGAGCCGGCGGCGATCTCGCCGACCACCGGCAACTGCACCGGCTCCTGGCCCGCGGAGCGGACGTCGACGCTTCGTACCGCGTAGCCGTCGACGGCGGCCTGGTCGAAACCGGGCAGCGCGTGTTCGGCGACGACCTCTTCGGCGCACAGGAGGCCTTGGGCCTCGGAGATGGCGACCCGGACCGGGCGCGGGCGCACCGCGGCGTCCAGGGTCAGCGCGATCTGATCCTCGACGGAACGGAACTGTCCCGCGTCTTCGGTCTCGGCCGCTTCGGCGATGGGCTCCGTCATGACTGGGGGATCTCGATCCGTTCGTTCGACCAGGCGCGCGATGTGGGCCCGTCGGTGAACTGAAGTTCACCACCGTTACCAGGAGTGATGCGGTCCGAAGCCGCGGAAATCGCCCGATCGGGCAAGCTCCTCGTGGTCCGTGCCGCCGGGGTGGTCGCTGCGCCTGTCATAGGCGTGAAGCCTAACCTGACCGCGTGGTCGAGCCTGGCAATGAACACCTGAGCAAAGCGGAGTGGCGTTCCAGGATAACCGCCGAACGACGTTCGCAGGTGTCGGAAGTGCGGACGCGGGAGGCGGTGGCGCTCGCCGCCGCGGCCGCCCGGTTGCCGGGAGAGGTCGTGTGCGCCTACGTCCCCTTCGGTACCGAGCCGGGTTCGACGGCGCTGCTTGATCAACTTGTCGACCAGGGGAAACGCGTGCTGTTGCCGATCGTCCCCGACACGCCGGGGCCGCTGGAGTGGGCCGCGTTCGAGGGCCCGTCGAGTCTCGGGCCCGGCAGGCTGCGGGGGCTGCTCGAACCGACCGGGCGCCGTCTCGGTCCCGACACGCTGGGGACGGCCGATGTGGTCCTGATCCCCGCGCTCGCCGTCGACGACGAAGGGGTCCGGCTCGGCCGGGGCGCCGGGTACTACGACCGGTCGCTCTCCTTCGCCGCGCCGGACGCCGCGCTGATCGCCGTCGTGCGGGACGCCGAACTCGTGCGTGAATTGCCCGCGGAACCGCATGACGTCCGGATGACCGGGGTACTGACCCCGCAGCACGGCCTGGCGCCGAGACCGGTAATAGACTGATATCCCGACGCAGTGGTTCAGAAAGGGCACAATGAGCTCTGACGCGCACCTGTCCGATCAGTTCGCCGAAACGCTGTCGAAAATGCGTTCCGCGGGGGCCCATGCCATGGAGCTGGCGGCCCTGCGAAGGCGTCTCGAGCAGCTGTCCGAACCCGGCGCCGGCCAATTGCCGGGAAGCGAACTCGAACCGCTCGAGGACATCAGCAGGCTCGTCGACCTGCCCGAGCCGGACGCCGAAGAAGCGCGCCGGGTGCTGGACCGCACCGCGGTGCTGAAGCTCAACGGCGGGCTGGGCACGAGCATGGGGCTCACCGGACCGAAGTCGCTGCTGGAGATCAAGCCGGGCAAGACGTTCCTCGACGTCATCGCCATGCAGGTGCTCTCGACCCGCGAGAAGTACAACGCCCGGCTCCCGCTGATCCTGATGAATTCGGCGGGCACCCGCGAACCTTCGCTGGAGTTGCTGAAGAAGTATCCCGATCTCGCCGACGACGTCATCCCGGCCGACTTCCTGCAGGGTCGCGAGCCGAAGATCACCGCCGACGGGCGGCCCGTCGAATGGCCCGCGAACCCGGAACTCGAATGGTGCCCGCCGGGGCACGGCGACATCTACGTCGCGCTCGCGGTGAGCGGGATGCTCGACACGCTGCTGGCGGAGGGCATCCGCTGGTGCTTCGTGTCCAACGCCGACAACCTCGGCGCGCTGCCGGACGCGCGGATCGCCGCGTGGCTGGCGAAGGAGGACATCCCGTTCGCGATGGAGACGGTGCTCGGCACCGCCGCCGACCGCAAGGGCGGACACCTCGCGCGGCGCGCGGGCCGGATCGTCCTGCGTGAATCCGCGCAGGTCCCCGACGGCGACGACTCGTTCGGCGATGTCGGCAAATGGCGGTTCTACAACACCAACAACATCTGGGTCGACCTCGAACGGCTGAAGGCGCTCCAGGACGCCGACCCGGCGGCGCCGCAGCTGCCGCTGATCGTGAACCGCAAGACCGTCGATCCGGCCGATTCGGCCAGTACGCCGGTGATTCAGCTCGAAACGGCGATGGGCGCGGCGATCGGCTCCGTCGAGGGCGCGCGGGCCATCGAAATCCCGCGGACCCGGTTCGCGCCGGTCAAGACCACCGACGACCTGCTCGTCGTCCGGTCCGACGCGTACGTGCTCGACGAGGGCGGGGAGATGATCCCGGAGTTCACCACCACCCCGCCGGTCGTGTCGCTGAGCAAGGAGTTCTACAAGCTCTTGCCGGACTTCGACGCGCGGATCCCTTCCGCACCTTCACTCAAGGAGTGCACGAGCCTCTCGGTCGACGGTGACGTCACCTTCGGGAAGAACGTCGTCGTCCGTGGAGACGTGAAGATCACCGGACCGAAAACCGTTCCGGACGGCGAAGTCCTCTAGCGCAACTGGGCGATGAACACGTATTCGCGTCCTGGACGATCCGGCGCGTCCCGGACGTCCAGGACGCGAAAACCGTGCTCCGCCAGCAACGTTTCCAGTTCGTCGCGTTCACGGAACCACAGCGTCGAGTCCGAGGTGACGACCTCGCCGTCGGGGAACCGGTAGCTGTACCGGAACGACACGAACGGGAGGTTCACCTCGGTGACCTCACGCCACTGCTCGACCTCGCCGACACCGGGGACGTCGATGACGTCGTGCGCGGTGTCGGCGGCCCAGTCCTCCCACACGCGGCGGCCGGGGCGCCGGATCTCGAAGACCAGGTGACCGCCCGGCACCAGCGCGGTGCGGATGCCTTCGAGCGTCCGGCGCCATTCGACTTCGGTCAGGAAGACCTGGGCCACGTTCCCGGTCATCACCGCGAGATCGGCGCCGGCGTCACCCGCCGCTTTCGCGTCGCCGTGGATCCAGGCGATCTTCCCTTCCGGGTCTTTGGCCTTCGCGATCTCCAGTGACGCCGCCGCGGGATCGACTCCCACGACCTCCAGCCCCCGTGCGGCGAGGAGGACGGCCAGGCAGCCAGTGCCGCAGCCGACGTCGAGCACTCTCTTCGCCCCGAGTTCGCCGATGATGCCGAGGTAGTGCTCCAGATCGTCGCGAGCGCCGTCGAAGGCGTCGTAGATCGGTGCGAGCCGGGCGTGGGCGAAGAGCGCGTCAGGCATTGGGCGACGATAGTTCCGGGACGCGTTCGCGGGCCACGGATTTACGGTCGCGCCGCCAGGCCCGTTCGCCCAGCGCCGCCAGGAAGGCGGGCAGCAGCACGCCGCGGATCAGGGTGGCGTCGATCAGGACGGCGACCGCCATCCCGACGCCCATCATCTTGTACTCGATCGCGCTCAACGTGACGAAGACGCTGAACACGCCGACCATGATCACCGCCGCCCCGCTGACCACCCCCGCGCTCGTGCCGGTGCCGCGGACGATCGCGGTGACGGCGCCTTCGGCCCGCCGTTCACGGATCCGGCTGAGGATGAAGACGTGGTAGTCCATGCTCAGCCCGAGCAGCAGGACGAACATGAACATCGGCAGCCAGCCCACGACCCCGCCGTACGGGGTGAAGCCCAGCAGGGAAGCGAAATGGCCGTCCTGGAAGATCCAGGTGAGCACGCCGTAGGCCGCGCCGATCGACAGCAGGTTCAGCACGATCGACACCAGTGCCACCGGCACGGACCGGAAAGCCCGCAGCAGCAACAAGAACGCCGCGAGCAGGACGAACCCGAAGACCAGCGGCATCCGCTCGACGACCCGGTCGGCGAAGTCGCGGGCGCTCGCCGTGCGGCCCGACACCGCGAACTCGACGCCGTCCACCTTGCCGACCGTCTCGGGAAGCAGTTCGGTGCGTAGTTTCGCGAGCGCGGCGTCGGCTTCCGCGTCGCGGCCCGCGCCGGACAGCGGGACACGGACGACCACGGCCTGGTCGACGTTCGCGACGGCGATGGGTTTGTTGAGCACGCCGGAGGATCCGCCGATCCGCCGTTCGAGATCCGTCATCGCCGCCCGGAGCGCCGGGCTGTCGACCGGGCCGCCGCGTTCGGCCGTCAGCACCACCGTGGCGGGGTAGACCACTCCCGGAAAGGCTTCCTGGGTGCGCACCGCGGCGTCGATCGTCGCCATCGAGCGCGGCAGGCTCTCCGCCGGGGTCGGATCCTGCAGGTGCATGCCGAGCGCGGGCAGCGTGAGCAGGATGAGCAGGGCGGTCGCGAGCCCGCCCCACAGCGCCGGCCGCCGGGTGACCACGCGGGCCGTCGCGGACCAGAACCGCGAGTTCTCCGCGGCGGTGCGGCGCTTGCCCAGCCAGGGAATCCGTCCGCGATCGACCTTGTCACCCAGCAGGGAGAGCAGCGCCGGCAGCACGGTGACCCCGCCGAGCACGGCCAGCCCGACCACGAACGCCGTGCTGATCGCGAGTCCGGTGAAGTTATCGAGTCCGGTGAACACCAGCCCGCTCACGCACAGGACGACCGTGACGCCGGAGACGACCACGACATGCCCGGAGGTTCGCGCCGCGACGAGGATCGCGCCGTCGACGGAGTGGCCGCGCGCGCGTTCTTCCCGTTGCCGCCGGAGGAAGAACAGCGAGTAGTCGACGCCCACCGCCATCCCGATGAGCAGGGTGATCACCGTCGTCGCGCTGTTGATCGGGGTGAAATCGTCGACGACGGAGAGGAAACCGAACGTCGCCGCGACACTCGTGCCCGCCAGCAGCAGCGGGACCGACGCGGCGACCAGCGCCCCGAAGACGATCAGCAGGATCACCAGGGTCAGCGGCAGGGAAAGCAGTTCCGAACGCTGGACGTCCTCCCGGATGCCCTTGTCGACCACCGACGACAGGCTGAGATCCCCGGAAAGGCCCAGCCGGACCGAAGGATGTCGGGCGGCGACCGTGTCCACCGTCGCGGTCGCGGTCTCGAAGTTCGGGCGGATGTCCTTCTCCCCGCCCGCGATCGCGAAGCCGACGAGCCCGGACGCGCCGTCGGCCGAGACCCGGTCGGCGCCGTCGGCGGCCAGCGGCGAGCGGACGTCGGTGACGGCGCCGGACCCGGTGAGCGTGGTGACCAGGTCTTCGGTCGCGCGCCGGAGTTCCTCGTTCGCGGCGAACGGCGGCGAGCCAGGCTCCTTCGCCGCGACGAGGACGTTCTCGCGTAAGGGATCGAAGGTGCTTTGCGCGTTCAGCGCGGTCTGCGCGCGGCCGGACTCGCCGGGATCGGTGCTGCGGCGGCCTTCGCCGTCCAGCAGCATTCCCGACAACAGGGCGACGACCACGAGCGCGACCCAGCCGACGAGGGTGAGCGCGCGATGCCGCAGGGACCACGCGGCGATCTTTTCGGGCAGCATGAACTACAGTCCTTTGCGTGAAGGAGTGAGATGCCTCGGGCGAGGTTTTGCTTCTTCTTTCCCGGGCCGTCGAGTTGCCGCTCGGCGGCCCGGGGTCTTTCACCGGCCGGTCAGTCGACCTCCTTGAGGATCCGCTCGACCGTGCCCACGCTCTTGCGCAGATCCGCGAGGCGTCCGTCGAGTTCGGTGAGTTTGCGTTCGGTCTCTTCCTGCGCCTGGACGGCCTTCTCGGCGAGCCTGCGGTATTCCTGCTCGCGCGCGAGCGCGCCCCTGGCCCGGATGGTCGCGCCGAACTGCCACACGACCACCGTGATCACCACGGTGAGGAACACGAAGATGCCGATCAGCCCGGCGACCTCCTGCCATTGATGCCAGTTCACGCTCGTTCCCCCTCATCACCCGGTGTGCTCAGTGTCGGCGCCGCGGCGGCGATGGTGTCCGGGCTCAGCTCGACCAGGAACGGTTTCACCTCGTAGAACTTCATCGCCTTCCCGTCCTCCGACAGCTCCAATGCGGCCGAAACGAGCCCCGCCGCCTCCAGTTTGCGCAGGTGGAGCTGCAACAGCGCCCGGCTGATGCCGAGCTCTCGCGCCAGCTGGCTGACATACGCGCGTTCCACGCGCAGCGCCGCGACGATCCGCAGCCGGTGCGGATTCGCCAGCGCCCCCAGCAGCCGCAGCAGCTCGTCGCCGGACGGTCCGGTGGCGGTCATGCCGCGCTCCTGCACATGCCAAAGAAATCTAGCAGGTGCTGGCTTCGTCTACCAGGTGCTCCAGCCAGACGTTCGGTTCGACGTAGACGCCGACATCCAGCGCCGAGGAGGCGAGCACCGGCGCGATCCCGCCCGGCACGGCCGTGAGGCCGTCCCGGAGTTCGACGCCGGTCCACGCCTTCCACTGGGCGAAGGTGCCCGTGACCGTCATCGCGAACGGCGCCACCTTCACGAACCGGGCGCCGAGCCGTTCATGCGTGCGCAGCCACGGATCCTCCGGCAGCCCGTCCGCGCGACGGCGGGCGATGTAGTCCTCAAAGGACAGTTCTGGCTCGTTCTCCTTCCCGGCCGGGCGGACCGGCACGAAGAGCTTGCGCATTCCTGTTTCCGAGGCGCGTTTTTTCAACGCCTGCAACGCTTTCACGGCCAGGCCGCCACCACGGCGGCCTGGCGCGACCAGCACTTCGAGTGCGACCAGTGTCTTCGTCTCACGGGTGCTCATCAGATCTTCCGCGGCCCAGATCAGGGCGGCGTCCCAGCCGTGGTCCGGCAGCTCCGGGCGCTCGGCCGTGGGGAAGCCGACCGGGACGGCGGCGGTTCTCGCCACGGGTACGCCGTCTTCCAGCAGTACGAGGAAGTATTCCGGCCAGCGGGCGGCCAGGTGGGACGACTTCGCCAGCAGGCCCGCCAGACCGTGCTGGAGGAATTCGCCGCCGACACCGCCGAGGGCGAGCGCGGGCTCACGCAGGTCGGGCCGGGTGGCCAGGTCTTCGATCACGATCATGTCCTCAGCAGACCCGAGGACACGCGATTCTCACGAGGTGGTTTTCGGGCACGGACTCCGCCGTGCGAGGGAGTGCGACGGGACTAGCGCACGGGCAGCGCGCGGCGCCGTCCGGTGATGCCGGTGGTGTTGAGGTTGGCGCGCTCGCCGGCGGAGTGCCCGTCGAGGTAGCCGCTGCCGGACAACCGCCTCGGCGGCGCCGAGCGCAGGTCTCCGTATTGCTCGTCGTACGCCTGCTTGACCATCGCCGTCCGGTCCTGGATCACGAGTTCGGCCGAACGATGTCCGGCGGCGGCCGTATGGGTCCGGGCGGCGGTGTCCTCACTGTTGCGGAGCCGTTCGTAGACCGCGCCGGAGAACCCGTGCAGCCAGGTTCGCCGGTACGCCGCCAGCGATTCGCCCGCGAACACCCGGTTCTCCGGGCGGACCCGGGTCAGCTGGGTGGTCGCCTGCAGCAGCAGGCTCGTGTACAGCAGCTCCGTGCGTTCCAGATCGGAGCGGAAACCGAACACCGTCACCGCGGTGACCGACTGGCCGAGCCGGTGCAGCAGGGCCCGGCAGCGCAGCGGATGCGCGATGTTCGTGAGCAGTCCCGCCTTGTCCCGGCTGTACGGGTTGTCGAGCGGGATCATGATCTGGGTGATCTCGTCCGCGGTCGCCCCGGAGGCGGCCAGCAGCGCCTGATCGATGCCGTACCGGGCGATCAGCTCGGCGGCCTTGGTGTTGTACGACTCGGCTTCGGCCTCGGTGACCGCCGGGTCCTCGGCCTTCGCGAGGAGTTTCCGGACGCGCGCGAGCAGCGTGTCATGGTCGGGCATGACCCTCCTTCCTGATTGGGTTGGAGCGGATCAATCTAGGAGAGAGGTCCGACAATATTCGGGTGAGCTGTCGCCGATCCCGGCAAGGGGGCACTATGGCGGTCGACGTGTCGGTGGTCGGTTCCGGTCCGAACGGGCTCGCGGCGGCGGTTCTGCTGGTCAGAGCGGGGCTGACGGTCGAAGTGCACGAGGCGGCGGACGAGATCGGCGGCGGGACGCGCACGGCTTCGCTGTTCGACGACGAGGTCCGGCACGACATCTGCGCCACCGGGCATCCGCTGGCTGCGGCGTCGCCGTTCTTCCGCTGGTTCGATCTCGCCGCGCACGGCGTCGATCTCCTGCGGCCGGAGATCGCGTACGCGCATCCTCTGGACGGTGGCCGCGCCGGGCTCGCCTACGAAGATCTCGACCGGACCTGTGACGCCCTCGGCACGGACGGCCCCCGATGGCGTCGTCTGCTGGGGCCGCTGGCCGGACACAGCCGCGAACTGGCCGAGCTCCTGCTCGGAGACCTTCGCCATCCTCCCCGCGATCCTCGCGTCGCCGCCCTGCTCCCGGCCAGGATCGCGATGCTCGCCACCGGTCTGGAGCGTCGCCTGTTCACCGGCCCGGAAGCGCCCGCGCTCCTTGCCGGGGTTTCCGCGCATGTGATGGGCCGTCAGCCCTCGCTCGCCGCGGCCGGCGCGACACTCCTGCTCGGCCACCTGGCGCACTCGACCGGCTGGCCGATCGCCCGCGGCGGCAGCCAGGCCATCACTGAGGCGCTCGCCGCCGACGTCCGCGCGCGCGGCGGGCGGATCCACACCGGCAGCCGGATCACCGATCTGCGGCAACTCGCGAAGTCGCGCACGGTGGTCCTCGACGTCGCCCCGCGCGGTTTCCTCGAAATCGCCCGCGATCTGCTGCCGCCGCGGTACCGCAAGGCGCTGGAGTCCTACCGCTATGGACCCGGCGTGGCGAAGGTCGATTTCCTGGTGTCCGAACCGGTTCCGTGGGCGGTGCCGGAGGTCGGCAAGGCGGGCACCGTCCATCTCGGAGGTACACGGGACGAGGTGTACGCCGCCGAAAACGCCATCGCGCGCGGGGAGGACGCGGACGACCGGTTCGTGCTCGTGTCGGATCCGATGGCGCTCGACCCGTCCCGCGGGCTGCCGGGCAAGCGGCCGGTGTGGGCGTATTGTCATGTGCCACAAGGGGATCCGCGAGACGCCACGGAGCTGATCCGGCGGCGGATCGAACGCTTCGCGCCCGGATTCTCCGACACGGTCCTGGCGAGCCGTTGTCTCACCGCGCCGGAACTCGAGGCGTACAACGCGAACTATCCCGGCGGTGACGTCGCCGCCGGTGCGGTGGATCTGCGGCAGGTGCTGGGACGGCCGGTCGCCCGGTGGAATCCGCATCGGACCCCGCTCGACGGGGTCTTCCTGTGTTCGGCGTCGACGGCGCCGGGGCCAGGTGTGCACGGGATGGGTGGCTGGCATGCCGCGAAATCCGTACTGGGCAAGGATTTCCCGGTTCAGCCCAGATAGGCGTCCAGGGTGACGGCCAGCGCCCTTTCCGGTGACGGCGCGAAGCTCGCACCGGCCAGCCCGCCCCACAGCCACAGCTGGGCGAGACCGTGCAGCGACGCCCACAGGGACGACGCGAGCAGCCGCGGATCGGTCGTGGGATGCCAGCCGCCTTCCTGCAGCTCGGCGACCATCGCGGCGAAGAAGTCGAATACCGCGCTGCTGACCCGCGTGAGTTCGGGATCGTCCGCGTCGATGAGGTCGCGGCGGAACATCAGCTCGAACATCGCCGGATTGGCCAGCGCGAAATCGAGATAGCCGTGGCAGGCCGCGATGAGCCGTTCGCGTGGTGTCCCGTCCGGCAGGCCGGTGCCGCGATCGAGCAGTTCGGTGTAGCCGCGAGTGGCGACCGCCGAGAGCAGGGCCGCGCGGCCGGGGAAATGCCGCAGCGGCGCACCGTGCGAAACGCCGGCGGCCTTGGCGATCCCGCGCAGCGTCACGGCGCCGACGCCCTCTTCGGCCAGCAGGTTCGCCGCGGTGTCGATCAGGCGGGTTCGGGCGCCCACGACCGGGTCTCCTCGTGGACGGGAAGGAGTTCGGGGCGCTTCGGCAGGAACCCGTCACCCGGCTGACGGCCGATGAGCCGGTTGCGGAACCGGCTGACCGCCACCGGGAGGACCTCGCGCGTCAGCCACCGCAGATCCGCGCGCAGGCCGGGGCGTCCCGCCGATCCGGGCAGCGGGGCGAGCCAGGCCGGGTCATGGGAGACGCCGAGCCTGCCGAGGACGTGTCCGGCAAGGCGTCGATGGCCCTCCTCGGACAGGTGCAGCCGATCCGGGCCGAAGTAGCGGGAATCGTGCGCGGCGTCGTCCGGCCAGAGGTCGACGAGGGTCGCGCCGTAGCTGACGGACGCCTCGCGGACGGCGTCGTTCAGCGCGGTGAGGCGCGGGCGCATGCGGTGGCCCATCGGCATGCGGTGGGAGATGTCGCTGAGGGTGAAGGTGACGACCCGCGGCGCGATCTCGGTGCAGGCGCGGATCGCCGTGTCGACGCGGCGGGCGACCGTGCGCGCGTCCCAGCCGCGGCTCATCACGTCGTTGCCGCCGCCGAACAAGGCGATCAGGTCCGGCTGGAGCCTGCTCGCCGCCGGGGTCTGTTCGGCGTGGATCTGGTCGAGCCTGCGGCCGCGGACCGCGAGGTTGGCGTAGCGGAAACCGGGCTCTTCCTCGGCGAGGCGGGCCGCGACGAAGTCGGCCCAGCCGCGGTAGAAGCCACCCGACGGATGGGGATCGGCCAGCCCTTCGGCGCAGCTGTCGCCGAGCGCGACGAAACGTTGGTAGCCCATCCAGATCTCCGTAACCACTAGTTCACCTTGTAGACACTGTCTATCAAACTGATGTAGACGCTGTCTACTCACCCCGGCCTGGCAGGCTCGGGGCATGATCGATGACGGCGCGAAAGAGCATTTGCACGGCGATCTGCGAGAGTTCCGCGAGGTGCTGCTCCAGAAGATCGAAGGGCTGGGTGAGTACGAGATCCGCCGTCCCCTGACCCGGACCGGGACCAACCTCCTCGGCTTGGTGAAGCACCTCGCGCTCTGGGAATCCCGGTACTTCGGCGAGGTCTTCGACCGGCCGTTCCCCGAACCCTTGCCCCGGTGGGACGACCTCGGGCAACGCGGCGCCGACCTGTGGACCACCGAGCACGAGACCCGCGAGGAGGTCGTCGGCCGCTATCGGCGCGCTTGGGCGCACTCGGACGCGACGATCGGGGCTCTGCCCCTCGACTCGCCTGGTCACGTGCCGTGGTGGCCGCGACCACGGGTGACGCTGTTCGCCGTCCTGGTCCACATGCTCACCGAGACCGGCCGTCACGCCGGGCACGCCGACATCCTGCGCGAACAACTGGACGGCTCGACCGAGGCGGCGACCGCGGAGCGCGACGAGGCCTTCTGGGCAGCGAGGCGCGACCGGATCGAGCGAGCGGCCGTCAAAGCCGCCCGGACTGGACGCGAGCACGATGGGTGAAGGCGACGGCGCGTCGCGGATCGCCCTCGGGGAGGACCCGGCACAGCGCGTCGACGATCTCCAGGTCGTCGGCTCCGCTGGGGGTCTCCCAGTACGACCACAGCGCCGCCGCGTCCCCGCTGCCGAGCACGACCCGGCGGACCGACGCGGTGACCGACTCGCGCTCCTCGCGCACGGCGGGCGACTCCGATTCGGGCAGTAGCGGGCCGCGGAACGCGTTCGCTGCCCCGGCGACGTCGCCTCGTTTGAGCGCCGCGCGGACACGCAGGAAATCGGCGTCGACCTCGGCGGAAAGCCGGTACGGGCGCGTCTGCACGATGTCGGAGCCGAGCTGCGTCCGCAGCCGGTGGATCTCCGCGCGCACGGTCACCGGATTGCCGCTCTCGCCATAGAGCAGCAGGGCCAGCCGCTCCGCCGAAAGGCCACCCGGGTGCAGGGCGAGCAGCGTGAGGATCTCCGCGTGCCGCAACGTGAACGGCACCTCGCGACCGTCCACTGTGGTCGAAGGTGGCCCGTCGGTGAGGAACTCCAGCGCGAGCCGTGGACGCCTCGACGGGCCCCGGTTCCGCAGGCGCAGCAGGTAACCCTCGCTCAACGGTTCCACCGTGCCGAGCCGTCCGTCGGGCAGGGTGACCGCGCCGCCGCCGGGCCGGATGTCCACAGTGGAGGGAAGATCGCCGCAGGCTTCGGCCGCCAGCACGCGTCCCTTCGCGGAAAGCAGTGCACCCGGCGCGCCGCGCAACGCCTCCAGATGCGTCATGTTCGCGGCGCGCAGCCGCTCGTCGCGCATCGCGAGCCGCGCCCGCAACTGGCCTTCGGCGAGCTGCGCGGCCGCCGTGACCAGCGCGAGCATCGCGGGATGGACCGTGCGCAACGGGCCGCTGACGTCGATCGATCCGAGCAGCGCGCCGGTCTCCGGATCGCGCACGGGCGCGGCCGCGCAGGTCCAGCCGTGATAGGTGCGCACGAGGTGCTCGGCCGAGTAGATCTGCACCGGTTCCCCGGTGGCGAGCGTGGTGCCCATCGCGTTCGTCCCGATGACGTCTTCACTCCACCGGGTGCCTTCGGCGAGCATCACGCCGTCCGCGCGCCGCAGCACGCCCGCCGCGCCCTCACGCCACAGGATGTGCCCGGCCGCGTCGGTCACGATCATCATGTGCTCGGCGTCGTCGGCGATGCTCACCAGCGTCTGCCGCAGGATCGGCAGCACCGGCGCCAGCGGATGCTCGTCCCGCAGGCCGCTCACCTCACCGGAGTCGTAGACCAGCGGCGCGACGCCCTTGTCCGGGTCGACGCGCGCGGCGAGCGAGCGATTCCACGAAGCCGACACGATCGACCTGGGGGAACGCGGCGCGGGAACACCGGAGAGGACGGCGTCGTGGACGTCCTTCAGCAGCCGCGCGTACGCCTGAGGGTCACGCGGCGACGCTTCACCTCCGGGCAGCTCCGCCACGTTTCCGAGAATAGGTGACCGCGCTCACTTCGTTGCAACGTGCGTGCAACCTCACCCGCCCTAGCTTCGCCGTCATCCGTCACCCCTAGCGATGAGGCAGGAAAGATGGCCAAGTACGCGGCACCGAACACCGAAGGCAGCGTCGTCAGCTACGAGTCGCGCTACGACCACTACATCGGAGGCGAGTACGTACCGCCCGCGAGCGGTCAGTACTTCGAGAACCCCACCCCGGTGACCGGCCAGGTGTTCACCGAGGTCGCCCGCGGCACCGCCGCCGACATCGACCGCGCGCTCGACGCGGCCGAAGGCGCGGCCGCGGCCTGGGGCCGGACGTCGGTGGACGAGCGGGCGAACGTGCTGCTCCGGATCGCCGACCGGATGGAACAGAACCTCGAGGCGATCGCCGTCGCCGAGTCGTGGGAGAACGGCAAGCCGGTCCGCGAGACCCTCGCCGCCGACATCCCCCTCGCGATCGACCACTTCCGCTACTTCGCCGGCGCCCTGCGCGCCCAGGAGGGCGGCATCTCCCAGATCGACGACAACACCGTCGCCTACCACTTCCACGAGCCGCTCGGCGTCGTCGGCCAGATCATCCCGTGGAACTTCCCGCTGCTGATGGCGGTCTGGAAGCTCGCGCCCGCGCTCGCCGCCGGCAACGCGATCGTGCTCAAACCCGCCGAGCAGACCCCGGCGTCGATCCACCTGCTGATGTCGCTCATCGGCGATCTGATCCCGCCGGGCGTGCTGAACATCGTCAACGGCTTCGGTGTCGAGGCGGGCAAGCCGCTCGCGTCGAGCAACCGCGTGCGGAAGGTCGCCTTCACCGGCGAGACCACCACCGGACGGCTGATCCTGCAGTACGCCAGCGAGAACATCATCCCGGTCACCGTCGAACTCGGCGGCAAGAGCCCGAACATCTTCTTCGACGACGTCGCCGCGGCCAACGACGCGTTCTACGACAAGGCGCAGGAAGGGTTCGCGCTCTTCGCGCTGAACCAGGGCGAGGTCTGCACCTGCCCGTCGCGGGCACTGATCCAGTCCGGTATCTACGACCGGTTCCTCGGCGACGCCGTCGAGCGGGTCAAGAAGATCAAGCAGGGCCACCCGCTCGACACCGAAACGCAGATCGGCGCGCAGGCCTCCAACGACCAGCTCGAGAAGATCCTTTCCTACATCGACATCGGCCAGAAGGAAGGCGCGAAGATCCTCACCGGTGGCGAGCGCAGCGACCTCGGCGGCGAACTGTCCGGCGGCTACTACGTGCAGCCGACGGTCTTCGAGGGCGACAACAAGATGCGGATCTTCCAGGAGGAGATCTTCGGCCCGGTCGTCTCGGTGGCGAAGTTCGACGACTACGCCGACGCGCTGAAGATCGCCAACGACACGCTGTACGGCCTCGGCGCCGGTGTCTGGTCGCGCGACGGCAACACCGCCTACCGCGCCGGCCGCGACATCCAGGCGGGCCGGGTGTGGGTCAACAACTACCACGCCTATCCGGCGCACGCGGCCTTCGGCGGCTACAAGGCGTCCGGGATCGGGCGCGAGAACCACAAGATGATGCTGGACCACTACCAGCAGACCAAGAACATGCTCGTGTCCTATTCGGACAGTGCGCTCGGGTTCTTCTGATGGCCGAGCGGGTCGGCTTGACACCGGCCGCCGCGGAGCTCCTGCGGCGGCTGGTGTCACTCCACGGACCGGTGATGTTCCACCAGTCCGGCGGATGCTGCGACGGGAGCGCCCCGATGTGTTACCCGGCGGGCGAATTCCGCACCGGGGCGTCCGACGTTCACCTTGGTGACCTGAGCGTCGACGGTATCGACGACGTTCCGGTGTGGATGTCGGGTCCCCAGTTCGAATACTGGAAACACACGCATCTGACCATCGACGTCGTTCCCGGCCGGGGGAGCGGATTCTCCTTGGAGGCGCCCGAAGGGGTCCGCTTCCTGGTCCGTTCCCGGCTGTTCAGCGATGCGGAATCGGCTGAGCTGAACGGCCCAGCAACGCGATGAGCCGTGCGCCCGGACCGGCGTCCGGCGGTGCCTCGACAGCGTGGTCGAAGGCGCCGCCGGGCCCGCGTACCGGCGTCACGTCGGGGTAGCGGCTCGCCACCTTGAGTGCGGCAGACGCGAGTTCGTCGTCCCAGCGGTGTTCACGGCCGCGGGCGGTGTTGAGGTCCCAGTCGTGGGTGAGCGTGTCGACGAACAGCACGGCCAAGGCGTTCTTTCCCGGGAGCGGGCCGAAGCTCCCGAAGTCGAAGGTCTTCTCCAGCGCTTCGGCGTCGAAGGCCGCGAGGAACTCGGCGGAACTCTCTTCGTAGGACCTGGCGAGGTCGTCGTCGGCCGACGGCCGGGTCTTCATCGGGCGGCCGGTCGCCTGCGCGGTGCGGGAATCGTGCCCCTCGATCAGGTGTTTCACGATGTCGCGGACGGTCCACTCGGCGCAGGGGGTCGGGCGGTCCCAGTCGTCCGCGCCGATTCCGGCGATCGTGGTCCTGGCGGCCTGATGCGCCCTTGTCGTGAACGTGATGAGATCCATGGCGGCAATGTATACGAACGATCGTGCTATCTTCTAGAGTGTGAGCACTCTCGAAGTGAACGAGGTCTTCGTCGGGCGGCCGTCGGTGCTGGGGATGAAACGCGACGTTCCCGTGTACAGCGCCATCGCCAAGACGCGGGTGGAAGCGCCGTTCCTGGAGCTGGACGAGATCAACCTGGCCGGTGACGACCAGGCGGACCGAAGTGTCCACGGCGGTGTCGACAAAGCGGTTTACGTCTACCCGGCGACGCATTACGCGGCCTGGGCCGAGCAGGGCTTCCCGGTGGTCGCGGGCGACTTCGGGGAGAACGCGTCGGTGACGGGCGCCGATGAGTACGACGTGCGCGTCGGCGACGTCTGGGCCTGGGGAGACGCGCTGGTCCAGGTCTCGCAGCCGCGCACGCCGTGTTTCAAGCTCGCGATGAAGACCGGGCGCAAGGACGTCATCCCGGCCATGATCGATTCCGGGCGCAGCGGCTGGTACCTGCGAGTGCTGCGGACGGGCGAAGTGCCCACTTCGGGGCGCATGACGCTCGAAGAACGCGATCCGGTGAATCCGACGATCGCCGAGGTCTACGTCGCCTCGTTCACCAACGTCGCCCAGCTGGACGACGACCGTCGCGACGCGTACTGGTCGCTGCTGGACCGGGTGCTCGCGGCACCGGCGCTTTCCCGGCAGTACCGTGACGGCCTGGAATCGGCGAAGCGGCGGCGAGAGGAACGGAATGCCGGTTGACGGCCGGGTGGCCCGAGGTGACGCGACGAGGCGGATCGTGCTTCGGCGCGCCGTCGACATCGCCTCCGTCGAAGGGCTCGACGGGCTGTCCCTCGGCAGGCTCGCCGCCGAACTGGAACTGAGCAAATCCGGGGTGTTCGCGTTGTTCGGTTCCAAGGAGGAACTGCAGCTCGCGGCGGTCGAGACGGCGAGCGCGATCTTCGCGGAGAACGTCGTCGAGCCGACACTGCGCGTCGAACAGGGGATCGCGCGGTTGCGCGCGCTGTGCGCGAACTGGCTCGACTACTCGGAACGCCGGGTGTTCCCTGGCGGCTGTTTCTTCTTCAACACCGGCGCCGAATTCGACGCGCGGACCGGCCGGGTCCACGACGCGGTCGCGAACGCGAGCCGCGCCTTCGCCCAGTTCATCCGGTCCACCGTCGTCGAGGCGCGGAAGGCGGGGCACCTGCGGGAGTCCGTCGACGTGAACCGGCTGGCCTTCGAACTGCACGCGCTCGGCCGGGCCGCGAACGCCGATTCGGTGATGTTCGGCGGCACGGAGCCCTACGCGCTGGCCCGCGCCGCCATCACCGCCCGCCTCGACGACGCGGCCGTGCAATGAAAGGCCCCTTCCTTGCGAAATTTGCAAGGAAGGGGCCTTTCATTGCGCGCTACTTCCAGTCGACCTGCGTGGACCGATAGAAGTCGATGCCCTGCTGAACCCACCGCGGGCTCTGCTTCGCCAGCCGGAGCCGGTAGGCGTCCCAGGTCCGGGATTCCTTCGGCGACCAGCCGATCTCGGCGTACCCAGGAAGCCTCGGGAACGCCATGAATTCGATGTGGTCACTGGTGATCAGCGTTTCCGACCACAGCGGAGCTTCGACGCCGATGACGTTCTTCTCTGACACACCCTGCAGATACGTGGCCGGATCCCAGTCGTAACCGGTCTTGACCTCGATCAGCCCGGCCCAGCTCAGCCCGAGCGGCGTCTGCGGGTGGTACTTCATGTCCAGGTACGCCTTGTTCGCCGGCGACATGAGGATCTTGTTGCCGCGCGCCGCCGCCTCGGCCACGTGGGCGTCCGTCCCGGTCGTGCCCCAGAACTGCGGGACGGCCGAAACCGGCGGTTTCGTCTTGGCGATGTCGTGCCAGCCGGTGATCGTCTTGCCGTACTTCGCGACGATCGGATGCACCTTCGTGGCGAAGGTCTGGTAGTCCTCCGGAGTGGTCGAGTGGGCCTCGTCGCCACCGATGTTGATGTACTTCCCGGGGGTGATCGCCGACAGTTCGCGGACGACGTCGTCGACGAACTTGTAGGTGATGTCCTTGCCGATGCACAGCGAGCTGTAGCCGACCTCGATGTCCGTGCGCGGCGGCACCGCCTTGCCGTCACAGTTCAGCTCGGCGTAGGAGTGCTGCGCCGCGTTGGTGTGCCCCGGCATGTCGATCTCGGGAACGATCGTGATGTGCCGCGAAGCCGCGTAGCGCACCAGGTCCTTGTACTGCTCCTGCGTGTAGTAGCCGCCGGGAGCGCCGCCGACGGCCGTCTGGCCGCCCACGGTCGCCAGCTTCGGCCAGCTCTTGATCTCGATCCGCCAGCCCTGGTCGTCGCTCAGGTGCAGGTGAAGGTTGTTGATCTTGTACTGCGCGATCTGGTCGATGTAGAGCTTGACCTGCGCCGGCGTGAAGAAGTGCCGGGCGACGTCGAGCATCGCGCTGCGGTAGCCGAAGCGCGGGTAGTCGAGCACCGTGCCGCCCGAAACCACCCACGATCGCTTCTGGACGGTCTTCGCCTCGATCGCGGACGGGAGCAACTGGCGCAGGGTCTGCACGCCGAGGAACAGGCCGTCGTCGGTGTTCGCCTTCAAGGTCACGCCGGACCGCGACACCTTGAGCTGGTAGCCCTCGCCGCCCACGCGGCCGCTCGCGTGGCCGGTCTCGAGCGAGATGGCGGGGCCGCCGCCGCGGTGACCGCTGACGACGGGCAGCCGGTAGCCGGTGGCGGGCCGGAGCAGGCCTGCCAGGTACTCGGCGACCTGCCTGCCTTCGCGGTCGGTGCGGATGACGGTCGCGGGACCGAGCCGGAAGTCGGAGCGGGGATCGGGTTTCGCGTCGACCGGCGCCGGGACGACGTCGGCGACGGTCCGTTCGGCCTTCGCGTGCCACCCGGCCGCGGTATCCGCGTTCGCCGTCGCGGGCAGGCCGAGCGTCACGAGACTCAGTACCGCCACGCCGAGCACGGTTCTGGACAGGCGTTTACTCATGGAGCACCTCCGGTCGGATAACTGGAGACTCTCTTCCCTGAGAAGGTATAGACCAATAGGGCAAACACGACAACACCCGATCGGACCAGTACGCCGTACCGATCACCGGTCACTCGCCGCGCAGAACCGCTTTCAGGGCATCGAGAACGCTCGCGTCTTCGACCGTCGAAGGCACCTGCTCGTCGCGGCCGTCGGCGATCCCGCGCATGGTCTTGCGCAGGATCTTCCCGGACCGTGTCTTCGGCAACGCGTCCACAATGGACACGTCGCGGAACGCGGCGACCGGCCCGATGTCGCGCCGCACCAGTGCGACCAACTCGGCCTTGAGTGTTTCCGGGTCGACGTCGGTGCCCGATTTCAGCACCACGAAACCGCGCGGAAGCTGCCCCTTCAGCTGGTCCCGGACACCGATCACCGCGCATTCGGCGACAGCGGGGTGCGACGCCAGCACGGCCTCCATCGAACCCGTCGAAAGACGGTGGCCCGCGACGTTGATGACGTCGTCGGTGCGGCCCATGACGAACAGATAGCCGTCTTCGTCGACGTACCCGGAGTCACCCGTCAGGTAGTGGCCTTCGTACCGCGAAAGGTATGCCTCGCGATACCGCTCGTCGTCCTGCCACAACGTCGGCAATGAACCCGGTGGGAGCGGCAGTTTGATGGCGATGGCGCCCTCCCGTCCGGCGGGGAGCGGGTCGCCGGCCTGGTCCAGGATCCGCACGTCCCAGCCCGGGACCGGTTTCGTCGCGGAACCGGGTTTGACCGGCATCGGTTCCAGCCCGCGCGGATTCGCCGCGATCGGCCAGCCGGTCTCGGTCTGCCACCAGTGATCGATCACCGGCACCCCGAGTTTGCCGTGGGCCCAGTGGTAGGTCTCCGGATCGAGCCGTTCCCCGGCCATGAACAACGTCTTGAACCCGCCGAGCTGGTATTTTCCGATTTCGCCTCCGTCCGGATCGACCTTCTTGATCGCCCGCAACGCCGTCGGCGCGGTGAACAACGCCTTCACCCCGTGGTCGGCGATGACTCGCCAGAACGCGCCCGCGTCCGGGGTTCCGACCGGCTTGCCCTCGTACATGACCGTGGTCGCCCCGATGAGGAGCGGCGCGTACACGATGTAGGAATGGCCGACGACCCAGCCGACGTCGGACGCCGTCCACCAGGCGTCACCGGGCCGGATGTCGTAGATCGCGCCCATCGACCAGGCCAGCGCGACCGCGTGCCCGCCGGTGTCGCGCACGACGCCTTTCGGCTTCCCCGTCGTGCCGGAGGTGTACAGGATGTACAGCGGATCGGTGGCCGCGACCGGCACCGGATCGGCGGGGGAGGCCTTCGCGACGAGTTCGGCCCAGTCCGCGTCGCGCTCTCCCATCTCGGCGCGAGCACGCTCCCGCTGCAGCACCACGACCTTGTCCGGCTGATGGACGGTGCCCGCGAGCGCCTCGTCGATGATCGGCTTGTACTCGACGACCCGCGTCGGCTCGATCCCGCACGAGGCGGCCACGATGACCTTGGGTTTCGCGTCCTCGATCCGCGCCGCGAGCTCCTTGGGCGCGAAGCCGCCGAACACCACCGAGTGCACCGCGCCTAGCCGGGCGCACGCCAGCATCGCGACCGCGGCCTCGGGAACCATCGGCATGTACACGATGACGCGGTCGCCCTTCCCGACGCCGAGCGACGCGAGCGCGCCGGCGAAACGCGCGACTTCGTCCAGCAGTTCCGTGTAGGTGAACCGGCGTACCGAATCGGTGACGGGAGAATCCCAGATCAGCGCGGTCTGCTCGCCGCGGCCGTCCCGCACGTGCCGGTCGAGCGCGTTGAACGCGGTGTTCAGCTCCCCGTCCGGGAACCAGCGGTAGAACGGAGCTTTCGACGCGTCCAGCGCCCGCGTCGGCTGACGGGTCCAGTCGATCGCCTGCGCGGCTTCGAGCCAGAAACCCTCCGGGTCTTCGAGGCTCCGCTGGTACGACTCGGCGTGCATCGAATACTCCTTCGCGTTCGGGTACCGGACCCCATCATGGACTTCCGGCCGGGCCGATGCCCGGTGGTAACGGCGGGGAGACGCCCGCGACAACCCGGCAACCCTGTGCGGGCATGGAGCGTCCTAAGCTGGACTAGGGGGAAAACCGCCGGAAACGGCCTCGACGAGCGAGGGGAGCAGGGTCCATGGGACTAGCGAGCGCGCTGCTTTCGTTCGCGCACAGCCTGTTCGGACCAGGGATCTGGCCTGGGGACTGGGTGTGGGCGACGAGCACCGCGGGAGCGCTGGTCGCGCTGCTGCCCGCACTGGGAGCGATGGTCGTCGCGATCATCCGCAAAGGCACCGGCAACCGCTACGACGTGGTGACCCTGTCCATCTTCGGCGGGATCGGCGTCGTCGCCGTCTTCCTGCTGCCGTGGCTGCTGGCCACCGGGGTTTCGCAGACGTACCAGGAGGCCGCGTCCAAATCGGGCGGTAAGTCCGGCTTCTCCGGCAGCGACCTGGCGACCTTCAACGCCGACTACAGCCCGCTGATCGGGAAGCAGAGCGAGTACCTCGGCCGCGGCCAGAACGTGTACGAGGTCCTGTTCTACCCGAACGGGATGCAGCTCAGTTACATCTTCTACCTGATCCTGCTGGTCGGGTTGCCGGCGCTGTCGCTGCTGTTCGTGATGCTGCAGGCACGCACCGCCTTCCGTCGCGGCCCGAAGTGGCCTTCGCGGTTCTTCTGGATCCCGTTCGTGCTGATGGTGCTGGCGAGCGTCGGCATGGGCGCGAACACGGCCGTGCACTTCTGGCTCGGTTTCCTGCCGTTCAGCGTGCTGGGCCTGATCCCGGTCGCGCTCGTCGGCCCGCCGCCGTGGTCGGTGATCAACCGGCCCGACCCGCAGCCCCGGCAGAAGATCGAGCCGTACCGCCCGGAGCCGCCCGCCCCGAAACCGCAGCCGCAACTGCCGCCCCCGCCCGCCAAGCAGTACCCGGCGACCGCGCTGGCACAGGCACCCGAACCGCCCGCGCTGGCCGCGGTTCCCGGCCCGGTCCCGGCGCCCCCGGGTTCCCGCAACTCCGGCGGCGGCCGCTACAAGCGCGTCCGGCGGCTCGGCCACGGTGGCTTCGGCACCGTGTGGGAAGCGGTCGACACACAGCTCAACCGCACGGTCGCGCTGAAGATCGCGCACGCGCCGGACCGGGACACCGAAGAGCGCATGCAGCGCGAGGCCAGGGCGCTGGCCGTGGTGAACCACCCCAACTGCGTGAAGGTGTACGACCTCGTCGAGGAACCCGACGGGCTCGCGCTGGTCATGGAGTACCTCGAGGGGCGCTCGCTGGCCGAGATCGTCGACTCGCAGGGCCCGCTCGACGACATCGCCGCCGGACGGCTCTGGTCGACCATGGCGGGCGCGCTCGCCGCGGCGCACGAGAAGGGTGTGCTGCACCGGGACCTCAAGCCGTCGAACATCATCCTCGACCGCAACGGGCTCGCCCACCTCATCGACTTCGGCATCGCCCGCAGCCAGGGCGACTCGAAGATGACCGCGACCGGGATGATGATCGGCACGCCGGACTTCGTCGCTCCCGAGCAGGCGATGGGCTCACCGGCCAGCCCGGCTTCGGACGCTTGGCAGCTCGCCGCGACGGTCAGCTACGCGCTCTCGGGCCAGCCGCCGCGCGGCACCCGGGAGACCCCGATGGCCGCGCTGATGGCCGCCGCCCGCGCCGAACCGGTGTCGAAGCTGCCGAACCGCAGCGCGCACGCCCGGATCCTCATCGCGTCGCTCGACCAGGAACCCCGCCGCCGTCCGACGCTCACCGCCGTGCGGCGCGACGTCGAAGGCTGGCTCGCCCGCGCGGGCAAGTCGCCGGACGGCCCGGTGACACAGATCGTGCCGCGCCGCCCTCCGCAGTCGCAACCGCAGCCCCACCAGCAGGCGCAGCCCCAGCGTCACCCACGCTGACCTGCGAAAAGAGAGCAAGGGACCTTTGCTCACGTTAGTTAGCGTGCTAACCAACGACAGCAAAGGTCCCTTGCTCTCTTTCAGTCGATGATGACCCAGGTCCCGCCGCGCCAGGCCATGGTGAACGTCTTGGGCTGGGCGGCCATCATGGCGATCTGCGGGCTGATCGCGCCCGGCGGCACGAGGACCTTGTCCGGTCCCTTGCTCTGCAGTTTCGCCCGGTCGACGCGTGTGGACTTCAGCTTCTTGACGTCGTCGGCCGAGAGCATCCCGAACTGCATCGGGGTGAGGCTGCGGCATTCCTTCATCCCGCCGTCGAACGCCGGCGCGGTGATCCGGCAAACGGTGTCGAGGTCCTTGTCGCCCAGAGCGTGGTGATACTCCTCCATCACGTCGGCGGCTCCGTCTGGCGTGTGCGCCACCGCGCCTCCGGTGGCGGGTTTGGTCACCTCGGAGGCGATCGCCGAAGGTTTCGACGAACTGGGCTGTGCGGTGCTGCCGGCCGGTGCCTCCGAGGTGCTCGGAACGGCCGAAGACTGCGGCGCCGCGGTCCCCGGCGTCTGTTCCTCACACCCCGCGATCAAGAACAACGCCGCGGCCGCGCAGGCCGCTCCGAGCGGACGTATCGTCATGATGCCCCCTGTAAGACTGCTGCTGACCAGGGGAGAGTAACAACTATCGACCAAGTGTCACACTTGAATCGGGAAATCAGGAGTCGCCCGTGATCAGGCCCAGCATCGACACGGACAAGATGAGCTGAGCGGAGACACAGGTCCGCGGCATCGCTTCCTTCTTCTTGCCCACGAAGTCGACTTGCACGACCTGGCCGTTGCTCAGCTGGACGCTCAGGGCGCAGGACTCCGCGGTCTGCTCGAACCTGGCCTTCAAGGTGCCGAACTGGCCATTCCGCACCTCCGCGCCCGCTTTGGGCGGCACGGCTTCGAGACCGCCTGTGCCGTTCGTGTACATCCCGACCGCCTTGGCGTACGGGACTTCGTGAGTGCACGTCGGCCCGAGCGGCCCTTCGCCTTTCTGAGCGCCTTCGCGGCCCGCGTTGACTCCGGCGTAGTTCGTATGAGTGAACTTGACGACTTCGCAGATGTCCGCGTTCTTCAGTGCGTCGGCGGCCGGTTCCTGAACGGTGCCCGGCGCCGGTTTGCCACCGGCGAGCGGGACGAACTTCTTCAGCACCACTTCGGCGACCTTCTTCGCCAGCTCGCAGTGCTCGGCGCGAGTGCCCGCTTCATCGCTGTCGACGTCATAGGCGTCGACAGCGATCGAGGCGTAGGCGCGGACGTCCATGTTGACCGAGCAGAACGTCACCGGTTCCGGGTCGAAGGCGTAGGTCCGCCCCTTGATCCCGGCGATCTCCACCGGCTCCATCAGTGCCGAGTCCTGCGTGATCCAGCTGTACGGGCTGTAGGCGTGCACCTGCGCGCCCTTGTTGTTCGGGAACTCGAACTGACAGCCGCTGAGCACCCCTTTGGTGCTCACAAGGCCCAACGGCTGAAGATCCGGCTTGATCGACTCGAGCCAGTCGCAACCCGCCTCACCGCGTTCGGCGGGCAGGGCCAGCGGCTGGTCGAGTACCTGATCGCTGAAACCCGACCCGTCGGCGGGCGGCTCGTACCGCGGGTACTTCGCGTCGCTCGCACCCGGTGCCGATCCCTCGCGGAAAGCCTTTCCGTCGATGGCGCTGGAACACCCGGTGAGCAGCAAGGCGACGGCCACGAAAACCGGCCAACGAGACATGACGACCCCCAGAAATCCTCAATTCGGACGGGAGTCTAAGTCGCTTCCGGACGCCTCGCTGGGTCTTCGCTCAACCGGTCGTGGTCACTTCCAGGACGGTAGCCACAACTCGGCGTTCCAGTGGTCGTTGGTGATCGCGTTGCCGTTGAGAATCGGCCACAACCAGGCGAAATTGGCCACGACGAGACCCACGTAGAGCGCGACGACGAGCATGCCGGTGCCCCGTCGTTCGAAACCGCGTTTCGCGCTGCCCAGGATCTGCCCGAGGATCAGCGTCAACCCGAGTACCAGGAACGGCGCCAGCGGCGTCGCGTAGAAGTAGTACATCTGGCGGTCGAGGTTGGTGAACCACGGCAGGAACCCGGCCAGGTAACCGACGAGCACGGCCGCGTAGCGCCAGTCCGCGCGGAAGACCGACCGCCACACGCTCCAGCCGAGCATCGGCAGGGCCAGCCACCACATGGCGGGCGTGCCGATCAGCATCGTCGCCCGCACACAGGTCGACTCGCCGCAGCCGGTCGCGTCGGTGCCGCCCGCGTACGCGTAGAGCATCGGCCGCAGGCCCATCGGCCAGGTCCACGGCTTCGACTCCCACGGATGCGGTTTGTCCTTGGGTGTCACCAGGTTCGCGTGGAAGTCGAGGACGTTCATCGTGTAGTCGCCGAGCGACCGCAGCGCGGGCGGCATCCAGGCCCAGAAACCGGGATCGATGTCCTTGATCGCCACGTAGTTGCGGTCGGTCGCGGTCTCGCTCGCGAACCAGGCCCAGTAGCAGGCGAGGTACACCAGGATCGGGATGACGACGATCGCCCACAGCGCGGGCAGCACGTCGCGGCGCAGTGTGCCGACCCAAGGCCGCTGCACCCCGGCGGCCCGCCGGGCGGCGACGTCGAAGAAAACGGTGAGCAGGCCGAACGCGGCGATGTAGTAGAGCGCCGACCACTTGACGCCGAAGGTCAGCCCGATCATCAGGCCGCCGGCGAACCGCCACCACCGGAAGCCCAGCTTCGGGCCGAACCGGGACTCGTCGATCCAGCCTTCGCGGACGGCCACGGCGAGCCGCTGCCGCACCTGGTCGCGGTCGCAGAGCACGCAGGCGAACGCGGCGAGGACGAACAACGCGATGAAGATGTCGAGCATCCCCATGCGGGACTGCAGGTGAAGGACGCCGTCGCTGATCACCAGGATCCCCGCGACCGCGCCGAGCAGGGTCGAGCGGGTGAGGCGCCGGGCGATCCTGATCGTGAGGAACACGATCAGCGTGCCCGCCAGCGCGGGCATGATCCGCCAGCCCCAGGCGTTGTAGCCGAACAGCCATTCGCCGATCGCGATGAGATGCTTCGCCAGCGGCGGGTGGACGATCAGCTCGTAGCCGTAGTTGTCCTCGTAACCGCCGTTGCGCAGCATCTGCCACGCCTGGGGCACGTAGTGCTTCTCGTCGAAGACGGGTGTGCCCTTGTCCGTGGGCGTTCCCAGGTTCTGGATCCGGACGATGCCGCCGATGAGCGTCAGCACCAGCGTGACGATCCAGCCGCGCAGGCGATCGGTCGGCATGCCGCGACCGAGGAGGGTGGCCTCCCGGTCACTCGGTGGCCTGAGCGCGTCGACCGGATCCGGCCGCACGCTCTCATTGTCCCGGGTCAGCAGTGCGGTCACGGGGCATGATCCTACGGGCGGAAGAGTGAACTCGGTGTCCGGATCTGCGAACCGGTTAACCTTCGGGAATGACCGAAGGACGCCTCGTGCTGGCAGCCACCCCGCTCGGAGACGTCCGTGACGCTTCGCCGCGCCTGTCCGAAGCGCTCGCGACGGCCGACGTGATCGCCGCCGAAGACACCCGGCGCCTGCGCTCCCTCACCGCGGCTCTCGACGTCTCGCCGGTCGGGCGCGTCGTCAGTTTCTACGAGGACGTCGAGACGGCTCGTCTGCCGAAACTGCTCGAATCGCTCCAATCGGGCGAAACGGTGGTCCTGGTGACCGACGCCGGCATGCCGAGTGTTTCGGATCCCGGATTCCGCCTGGTCGCGGCCTGCGTCGAGGCGGAGGTGCCGGTGACCTGCCTGCCCGGTCCGTCGGCGGTGACCACGGCACTCGCGCTGTCCGGCCTGCCTTGCGACCGTTTCTGTTTCGAAGGATTCGCTCCGCGCAAGCCCGGCGAACGCGCGAAATGGCTCGGTTCGCTGAAGGACGAGCCCCGGACGGCCGTGTTCTTCGAATCTCCGCACCGTCTCGCGAGCACGCTCGCCGACGCCGCCGAGGTCCTGGGGCCCGACCGTCGCGCCGCCGTCTGCCGTGAACTGACCAAAACCTACGAAGAGGTCAAACGCGGCAATCTGCCGGAGCTGGCGGCCTGGGCCGCCGATGGGGTCAAGGGCGAGATCACCGTCGTGCTCTCGGGTGCGCCGCCGCGTTCGGTGAGCGTCGAGGACCTGGTCTCGGAAGTCTCGTCGCGGGTCGCGGCCGGTGAACGCCTCAAATCCGCCGCCGCCGAGGTCGCCGAAGCGACCGGTGTGTCGAAGAAGGAGCTTTACGACGCCGTGCTCGCGTCCCGTAAGAGCTAGGACAGCAAGGCCGTCACGGCCGCGTGCGCCTTCGCGGCATCAGGCTCCGCGCCGGTGATGACGTCCGTATAGATGAAGGACTCGCCGATCCGCACCAGCAGGTAGGCGAGGTCCTCGACCGGCAGCGGCGGGGTGAGCCGCCCGGCCGCGACCTCCTCGTCGAGGAACTCGCGCGTTTTCGCGATCGCGCGACTCTGCACCACGCTGGCCTTCGTGGTCAGGATCCGCAGCGCCCGCTCGGGCTCGTTGCGCAGGAACTCACGGAACGGTTTCGAGCCGTTCACGGTCCGGACGAAGGTGCCGACTAGGTCCGCGATCCCTTCCGCGCCGCGGCCGAGCTTGCCGGAAGCGCGCGCTTCGAAGACCTCGACGGTCATCGACCACAGGATCTCGCCGAGCAGTTGGTCCCGGCCGCCGACCCATCGGTGCAAAGTGGCCCGGCTGATCCCCAGCTCACCGGCGAGTTCACCCATGTCCACCCGGCGCCCCTCCAGAAACCGGGCGCGCGCGATCGTGAACGCGCGCAGGGCGTCCGGGCGCGGCGAGGTCAGCTGGCGTTCGAGTGCGGTTTCGATGAGTGAAACATATCACGGCATGTCTCACCGATGAGACATATGTAAGAATGTCTTACCTCTCGACGAGGAGGATGCGGATGCGCGCAGTACAGGTGACCGAGTTCGGCGGACCCGAGGTGCTCAACCTCGTCGACCTCCCCGATCCCGTTCCGGGCCCAGGTCAGCAGCTGGTCGAGGTCGACCGGATCGGTATCAACTACGCCGACACGCACCAGGCCGAGAACTCGTACCTCGCCCCGAGCAAGCTGCCGCTCGTCCCCGGCGGTGAGATCGTCGGCCGCACCGCGGACGGCAAGCGGGTCGTCGCGTTGCTCAACGGTGGCGGCGGCTATGCCGAGCGAGCGGTGGCCGACGAGGTCACCAGTTTCGGCGTGCCGGACGGCGTCGACGATCTGACCGCGCTCTCCTTCATCGTCCAGGGCACCACCGCCTCGCTTCTGCTGCGCAAGAGCGCTCACCTCGAACCCGGCGAATCCGTCGTCGTGCACGCGGCGGCGGGCGGGGTGGGTTCCATCGCCGTGCAGCTGGCGAAAGCCTGGGGAGCGGGCCGGGTCATCGCCACCGCCAGCAGCGACGAGAAGCGTGCCCTCGCCCTCGAACTCGGCGCCGACGTCGCCATCGATTCGCGCGCCGAGAACATGACGGACGCCCTTCGTGAGGCGAACGGCGGCAAGCGCGTCGACATCGTGCTCGACATGACCGGCGGCAGGGTCACGGACCAGAGCATCGCGGCCCTCGCGCCGTTCGGCCGCCTCGCGTTCTACGGCATGGCCAGCCGCGAGAACCCGAAGCCGATCGAAGCCCGCAACCTTCTCGGGCACAGCACCACCGTTTCCGGGATGTGGCTGCCGCACGCCTTCAAGCTCCCTGGCAACCTCTTCGGGCGCGCGCTCGACGAGCTTTTCGAGCTGGCTCTCGCCGGCCAGGTCCGCGCTATCGCCGGCGGCGAGTACGCGCTGTCCGACGCGCGCGCCGCCCACGAGGCCCTGCGGTCGCGCGGCACGATGGGCAAGCTCCTGCTGGACCCTGCCAAGTAGTACCGAGTAGTCAGTCGAGCAGGCGCTCCAGCGGAGCGGACTTGTGCAGGCATTCCTGCCATTCCGCTTCGCTGTCGGAGTCGGCGGTGATCCCGCCGCCGACTCCCAGCGCGATCGTGCCTTTGTGGATTTCGAAGGTTCTGATCGCGACGTTCAGTTCCAGCCCGGCGATCGGCGAAGCGAGTCCGATCGCGCCTGTGTAGACACCACGCGCGGCCGGTTCCAATTCGGCGATCAGGTCCAGCGCCCGGATCTTCGGCGCGCCAGTCACCGAGCCGGGTGGGAAGGTGGCCGCCAGCAAGGCCGCGTCGTCGATCCCGTCGGCGAGTGATCCCTCCACAGTGGACTCCAGATGCCAGACGCCCGGCGCGGGCCGGACCGCGAGAAGTTCGGGCACCCGTACGGTGCCGGTGGCGCACACCCGCCCGAGATCGTTGCGGACGAGATCGGTGATCATCACGTTCTCGGCGACGTCCTTGGTGGATTCCCGCAGCCGCTGCGCGAGATGCGCGTCCGCGGCGCTCCGCCGCGGCAGCGTGCCCTTGATCGGCGTCGACCGGACGTGCCGCCCGCGCCTGGCAAGGAAAAGCTCGGGGGAGAACGACACGACTGAGCCCCAGTCGCCGCTGAGGAACGCCGCCCGGCGTGCTCCCAGGCGACGCGCGCCCTCGGCGAACAACGCGATCGGGTCGCCGGTGAACTTTCCGCTGAAGCGAGCGCAGATGTTCGCCTGGAACAACTCGCCGGCCTCGATCGCGTGCACACACGCTTTGACCGCGTCGTAGTGCTCGGAGGGAAGCGGGCGCGACAACGGGCCGGAACTCCAAGCCGTCGCTTCGGGAACCTCGGCAAGGGCGGATTCCACCGCGGCGACCTCGTCGACCGGATCCGGGGCGTCGTCGGGAACCAGGGCTTCGAACCACCACGAACCGTCCGTGTCCAGCCGCAGCACCCGATCGACCCAGCCCCACGCGGCCGGAGGAAGCGCGCCGAAACGGCCCGATGGATCGGTCAAGTCATAACCCAGGTAACCGAACCAGCCGCCCCCGACCGCCCCGGGTATCGCGTCGCGAACGTCAGGCAGCCGGGTGGGGATCGCGAACGCTTCCGCCACGTCCCGGACAGGAGTCAGGGAAGCGTTGAGTGCGATGACCGCGCGCGACGAGAACCACTCTCCGCACAGCGCGGCGGGCGGTGCGAGGCCGAGCTTTTCGGCGCGTAGCCCGAGGACCGCCAGCGCCCGTTCGGGCCCGACGTCCGTCCGCAGCCTCCGGCACATCAACCGCACGCGACATTGTCACCGCCCGGACGGCCGGAAAGGCAACCCGCGTCGGCCGGAAAGTGAGATCCGCGACCACGGGGTGACATCCTGCACATCCCTCGTCACGCAGTGGGCACTACAGAAGCACATCCGTGAGCTTGAAGGGGTAGACCACGGTGTCCTGCGCGATCGGTCCGTCCACACCGGGCAACCCGGTACCGAAACCGTGCTGATGCAGGCCCAATCGCGAGTGGAACCATCCCGGTCTTCCCGGGATTTCGTTGTGCCTGACCAGCCACAGGACCACTTCGCTGTCCGCCCACTTGTCCGGGTGCAAGCGGTTCGTCCAGCAGTCGAGCCCCGCGTACACCAGCACGCGTTCGACGCGCGCCGCGTTCCGGACGTGCTTGATCCACGCCTTGATGAACCGGTCGTCGACGCTGGGCGCCTCTACTTCGAGCGCCGGCGCGAGCGAACCGGGCGCGAAGGCGCCGAGCGCGCTCGCCGTCCGCACGAAATGGTCGGCCTGGTCGTGCACGGCACCGGGACGGGCGTAGTGCCGTGCGCCGGTGTGGATGCCCGCGTGCTGGGCGCCGGTCAAATTGCGTTCAGCCGCGGAGTCCCGCCAGTTGGTGTTTTCGGTGACGGTGACCGAAGCGAATCGGATGTCGGCGCCACGCACCGCCGCCCAGTCCGTCACCGTCTCGCGGTGGGACAGGGTGACGCCGTGCTCACCTTCCGGATCGATCGAACTCACCTGCCTCGAATTTCGCCCCAGTACGACCGAAAGGTCACCCTACGTCCGCGGAGCGGCCGCAAGGTGACCTTTCGGTTCAGCGTGTCTCAGGCGTTTTCGCGTTGGAACGTCCGTGAGCCCCACCAGATGGCCAGAACGGCCATGACCAGCACCACGACGCTCCCGGTGAACAAGGCGTCCATCGAGAAGTCACCGCGGAAACTGTTCCGCTCGACATCCACCACGTGCCGGAACGGATTGATGCGGGAAATCGTGTACAGCCACTCCGGCGCCGAGTGCGCGGTGATCGGGATCAGGATTCCGGAAAGCAGCAGCAGCGGCAGGAGAACCGCGTTGAGCAAAGCCGGGAAGGTGTCTTCGCTCTTGAGCGTCAACGCCAGTGCGTACGAGCACGATGCCAAGGTGATCGACATCAGGAAGACGATCACCAGGCTGAGCACGACGCCGCCGAACGGCGCGTTCAGGTCGAAGACCAGATACGCCAGCGCGATGATGAGCAAGGCCTGGACGACGGTCTGCAGCGCGTTGGCGAGCACCTTGCCCAGCAACAACGCCACCCGGCTCACCGGTGTGACCCGCATCCGCTCCACCACGCCCGAGTGGTACTCCGCGAGGAGCCCGAACCCGACGAACGAGGCGCCGAACAGCGCGAGCTGCGCGATGATCGCTGGCGTGAAGATCATCCAGCCGTCCACATCGGACAACCCTTGCGCGTTGAGCATTTTCACCAGAAGCGGCCCGAAGAAGAACAAGTAGAGCAGCGGCTGCATGATGCCGATGGCCAGCCACGTCGGGTTGCGCAACGCCGTGAGCATGTCGCGACGGAAGATCAACCAAATGTCATGCAACACGCGTGGCCTCTTTCTCAGTGTCGGCGTCGACCGGCGCGCCCTCTTCGGCGTCGCGCAGGCTCCTGCCCGTCAGAGCCAGGAAGACGTCGTCGAGTGTCGGCCGGTGCACCTGCATGGACGCCATCGCGATGCCACGCGCGTCCAGCGCCCGAAGCAGCTCGGGCATCGCGGTGTCGCCGCGTGGAACCCGGAACCGCACGGTGCCGTCGGTGACGGTCAGCTCGTGTGCCCCTTCGAGACGGCCCGCGACCTCCGCGGTCTCGGCCGCGGATCCCGGTGAGACCCCGATGACGACGCTGTCGCCGGAAACCCTCGCCTTCAACGAGTCCGGCGTGCCTTCGGCGACGATCTTCCCCTCGTCGATGACGATCAGCCGATCCGAGAGCGCGTCGGCCTCGTCGAGGTAGTGCGTGGTCAGGAAGACCGTGACACCCTGCTCGTCGCGCAGCCACCGGATGTGGTCCCAGAGGTTCGCCCGGCTCTGCGGGTCGAGGCCGGTCGACGGTTCGTCGAGGAAGACGAGACCGGGCGAGTGGATCAGCCCGAGCGCGATGTCGAGACGGCGGCGCTGGCCGCCCGACAGGGTCGCGGTCGTCCGCTGGTCGAGCCCGGCGAGATCCAGTTGTTCGGAGAGGACGGCCCCGCGTGCGAGCGCGTCCGCCTTGCTCATCCGGTACAGCCTGCCCTGGAATTCGATCTCCTCGATGACCTTGCTCGCCGGCGCGGTGCCGCCGCCCTGGGCGACGTAGCCGATTCGCCGACGCACCCCCAGCGGGTCGGCGAGCAGGTCGCAGTCGCCGACCGTCGCCTCGCCGGCGGTCGGCTTGAGCAGCGTCGTCAGCATGCGCAGGGTCGTGGTCTTACCCGCGCCGTTCGGTCCGAGGAAGCCGACCAGTTCCCCGGCCGACACGTCGAGATCGACGCCTTTGACGGCGTGGACCTCACCCCCATTGCGGCCCTTGCGGCGGAAACGCCGCTCAAGACCGCGTGCCTTGATCATGTCTACTCCTCTCAGTGCTCAACTAGTCAAGTTTGACTAGTGGCAGGACGCACTGTGCCTTAGGAGTCGTTCCGTAGTCAAATTTGATTACTTGGGTGGCGCGCCGAACACGGCTTCGTCGTCGCCTTCGCCCGCCATCACGTACTCGCCGGCTTCGAGACGGCCGATCAAATCCCGCATCCAGGTGACGTTCGCTTCCGCGTGCGCGCTCCACAGGCGGTACAGCTCGCTCACGTGCGGCGGTTTCCCCAGGTCGACAGCGTGCTCGCGGGCGTAATGGGTCGACTGGGCGTGCGCTTCCATGTTCGCCAGCTGCTGTTTCAGCAGGGCCAGTACCTGCGCGCGGGGAAGGGTCGGCATGAACGTGACCGCCGCGGACAGCGAGTACCCGGTGGCGTCGTCGCTCGACAACGCCCTGCCGAGTTGCACGACGAACTCGGTCTCGCCGTCTTCGGTCAGCCTGTACGCGACGCGATCGGGCCCGCCGCCCGTCTCGACGTCCTCGACCTGTTCCAGAAGGCCTTCGGTGGTCATCTTCTTCAGCGCGTGATAGATCGAACCCGGCTGGACATTGCCCCACTTGTCGGCCGCCCATGAGAGAAGCTCGCGCCGGACCTGGTAGCCGTGTGCCTTCCCGTACATGCGCACGACACCCAGTACCAGCAGACGCGTGGCGGACACCGAGGCCTCCGATCCTCTCCCGGACAACAATGCCTTGGACGACGTCCGTAGGCTAAACAAGCATGAGCACCCCAGTGTTGACTGCGGTGGCCTGGCCCTACGCCAACGGCCCCCGCCACATCGGCCACGTGTCCGGATTCGGCGTCCCGTCCGACGTCTTCTCCCGCTACCAGCGAATGGCCGGCAACCGGGTGCTCATGGTGTCCGGTACCGACGAACACGGCACCCCGATCACCGTCCAGGCCGATAAAGAAGGCATGACCTCCCAGCAGACGGCCGACAAGTACACCCGTCAGATCGGCCAGGACCTGCAGGGGCTCGGCCTCACCTACGACCTGTTCACCCGCACCACCACGGGCAACCACGCCGAGGTCACGCAGCAGATCTTCCTCGCGCTGCACCGCAACGGCTATGTCGTCCCCAAGACGACCCGGGGCGCGATCAGCCCCTCGACCGGCCGCACCCTGCCCGACCGGTACATCGAAGGCACGTGCCCGATCTGCGGCTACGACGGCGCCCGCGGCGACCAGTGCGACAACTGCGGCAACCAGCTCGACGCCGCCGAACTGATCAACCCGAAGTCCCGGATCAACGGCGAAACGCCGAAGTTCGTCGAGACCGAGCACTACTTCCTCGACCTGACGGCGTTCGTCGACACTCTGGGCAAGTGGCTGTCCAGCAAGACCGACTGGCGTCCGAACGTCCTCAACTTCACGAAGAACCTGATCGACGACATGCGGCCGCGGCCGATCACCCGCGACCTCGACTGGGGTGTGAAGATCCCGCTGGACGGCTGGCGCGACCAGCCGCTCAAGCGCTTCTACGTCTGGTTCGACGCGGTCATCGGTTACTTCTCGGCGAGCGTCGAGTGGGCGCGTCGCTCCGGCAACCCGGACGCCTGGCAGGAGTGGTGGAACAATCCGGACGCCCGCTCCTACTACTTCATGGGCAAGGACAACATCACCTTCCACGCCCAGATCTGGCCCGCTCTGCTCTTCGGCCACAACGGCGAGGGTGATCGAGGCGGCGAGGCGGGCAAGTACGGCAAGCTGCACCTGCCCGACGAGATCGTTTCCAGCGAGTTCCTCACCATGAGCGGCTCGAAGTTCTCGACTTCGCGCGGCACGGTCATCTACGTCCACGATTTCCTTCGCGATTTCGGCCCGGACACGCTGCGGTACTTCATCTCGGTCGCGGGCCCCGAAACCCAGGACACCGACTTCACCTGGGACGAATTCGTCCGCCGGACCAACTTCGAACTGGCCAACGAGTGGGGCAACCTCGTCAACCGGTCCATCTCCATGGCCCACAAGAACGTCGGCGCGATTCCGCGCCCCGACGCGCCCACGGCCGCCGACGAGGAGCTCAAGGCGCTCTCGCGCAAGGCATTCGACACCGCCGGCGCCCACTTGCAGCGGTCACGGTTCAAGGCCGCGGCGAGCGAGGCCATGCGCGTCGTCACCGCCGCGAACCGGTACCTGTCGGACCAGGAGCCCTGGAAGCTCAAGGACGACCCGGCCCGGCGCGACAGCGTTCTGCACACCGCTCTGCAGGTCGTCTCGGACGCCAACACGCTGCTGACCCCCTTCCTGCCCCACTCGGCGCAGAAGGTGCACGAGGCGCTCGGCGGCACCGGCGTCTGGGCGGCCCAGCCCGAGCTTCAGGAAGTCGAGGACCTCGACATTCCCGGCCGGATCAACCCCATCATCACCGGGGACTACAAGGCCGAGCAGGCGCGCTGGAAGTCCGTGCCGATCGAGGTCGGCAAGCCGCTGGAGAAGCCGACTCCGCTGTTCGCCAAGCTGGACCCGGAACTCGGCGAGACCGGCCCCGAATGGGCCCCGATCTCCAAGTGATCAGCTGATGGGTGCGGAGAAGAAGGAACTGCCGCCGATCCCGGACAGGTTGCCGGTCTCGGTGGTGGACGCGCACACCCACCTCGACGCGTGCGGCGCGGTCACCGCGGCTGATGTGACAGCCATGGTCGACCGCGCCGAACGCGCCGGTGTTTCGCGGGTGATCACCGTCGCGGACGATCTCGCGTCCGCTCGCTGGGCCGCGCAAGCGTCCACTTGGGACCCGCGGGTCTGGGCCGCCGTCGCGATCCATCCCACGCGCACCAAGGATTTCGGCGAGCCCGAGAAATCCGAAGTGGAGAGTCTCGCGACAGAGTCCAGAGTGGTCGCGGTCGGCGAGACCGGCCTCGACTACTACTGGGACTACTCGCCCCACGACGCCCAGCAGGACGCCTTCCGGTGGCATATCGATCTCGCCAAGCGGATCGGCAAACCGCTGATGATCCACGATCGGGAAGCCCACGACGACGTCCTCCGGATCCTTGAGGAAGAAGGAGCGCCCGAGCAGGTGGTCTTCCACTGTTTCTCCGGAGACGAGCACATCGCGCGCCGGTGCGTCGACGCGGGATACGTACTTTCGTTTGCCGGCACGGTCAGCTTCCGTAACGCCCGAGGGCTCCACGAGGCGGCACGGATCGTTCCGGCGGACCAGTACCTCGTCGAAACGGACGCTCCGTTCCTGACCCCGCATCCGTTCCGTGGGCGCCCGAATGAGCCCTACTGCGCCGCTTACACGGTTCGGCACCTCGCCTCGCTCAGAGGCGAGGCGGTCCACGAGGTGGCCGAATCGGTGCGAACGACCGCTGAGCGGGTCTTCCGCTTGCCGACAGTCACCACCGGTTGAACGGATTGCGACATTAGTGATCAGCAATGGTCCACTCTGATGAGTGACCAACGTCACGACACTCCGGGCGGTGTTTGCGCAACCCGGCGAGGTTCGTTACTGTCCCGTGATCGTGCCGGTCGGTACCCGCTCATGCGGTTTCCGGCTGATACGCCCACAGTCACGTCAGTGCACGTCGGGGAAGCGGAACCAGGAGCGGTACGGCCTGGAACCGTGACGATGGCGCTGGCTGGGGGTGTCGGACTTCTAGAGGTGTGCCGAAGTGCGCATCGAGACGAAGGACGTAGTGGAGTGGTTGTCGAGCTCCTCGACGTCTTGGGAAAGGGAACGACCCAGTGACTGGTAGCAGTAGGCAGGATGGCTCGCGCCTCGGCGCAGAGACGAACACCTTCGCTTCCTCCGGTTCGGTTGCCGTGCTCGACCGCGACACTCAGTACGGCGAGCTGGACTACTCCGACGATCCGCGCATCACGCATCAGGACGTCCTGGCCGCGCTCGGCCCCGACGCCGACACCCTGATGGCCGAGATCGACGTCGACGTCGACGAGCTGATCCGCCTCATCAGCGCCGAGACCACCATGCTCCCGCCGATCGTCATCCCGGACGAGCTGGCCGAGGACCGCACCGCGGGCGCGCCGATGAAGGCCGCGACCAAGGACGAGGTCATCGCGAACTCGACCCGAGTCTGGAAGAAGCGTTTCCTCAAGGGAACCGTCATGGCGGTGCTGCTCACCCTCGGTGGTGGCGGTGCGGCCGCGATGGCGATGAACAAGAGCGTCACGGTCGACGTCGACGGCAAGCAGCAGACCGTCCACAGCTTCGGCGACACCGTCGGTGAGGTCCTCGAAGACGCCGGCCTCTCGGTCGGCGCCCACGACTCGCTTTCGCCCTCGCCTCAGGCCGAGGTCGGCGACGGCGGCGTCATCAAGCTGGAGCGCGGCCGCAAGCTGAACCTGATCGTCGACGGCGCGCCGCAGCAGGAGTCCTGGGTCCGCGCGACCAACCTCGGCGAAGCGTTGAACCAGCTCGGTCGCGCCGACCTGGCCAAGGCCGGCACCTGGACCTCGCTCCCGCAGAACGGTGAGCTGCCGCTTGAAGGTGCCACCGTCGAGGTCAAGACCCTCAAGAACGTCACGGTCTACGACGGCGCGAACGAACCGCGCAAGGTTCAGACCAACTCGGTCACCACCAAGGAATTCCTCGGTGAGCTCCGGATGACCCTCGGCCCGGACGACGAGGCCGTCGGCGGTCTCGACGTCAAGCTGGTCGACGGCGCCGAGGTCCACATCAGCCGGACCGGCGTCACCATGGTCAAGCAGAACGAGGAAATCGCGCCGCCCGAGCAGAAGGTCGACGACCCGAACCTCGAAAAGGGCAAGACCAAGGTGGAGGACCCGGGCACTCCGGGCGAGAAGACCGTGACCTACAAGGTCACCAAGCGCAACGGCAAAGAGGTCGGCCGCGAGAAGGTCTCGGAAGAGGTCATCACCGAGGCCAAGCCCAAGATCGTCAAGGTCGGTACCAAGAAGCCCGCGGATCCGGTCATCGGGGACGCCGGCGCCTGGGACCGCATCGCTCAGTGCGAGTCGACCGGTAACTGGTCCGCCAACACCGGCAATGGCTACTACGGTGGTCTGCAGTTCAACAAGAGCACCTGGGACGCCTATGGCGGCGACGAGTACGCCGCGTACCCGCACCAGGCCAGCAAGGCCCAGCAGATCGCTGTCGCCGAGAAGGTCCGCGAGGACCGTGGCGGCTACGGCGCTTGGCCGCACTGTGGCAAGAAGGCCTGACGCCAGGTCATTCTCCTTTCCTGAAGGTCACCGTGTGGGTTCGCCCGCGAGGTGGCCTTCAGGCCGTTAGGGGCTTCGGAGGCTGAGCCGGGTTCCCGGCCCTCGGTCTCGAGAGTCTCGCCCACCAGCGTGCAGGCCGTATGTGGGTCACGTTCCTGGACTGCACTCGAACACCTCCACCGCCGCGAGGCGGGCTTTGGTGGCCCTGAGGCGGCGCCTGGGCGGGCTTGGGACGGTTTGTGAGCTCCTCGGCGGGCGCGGCAGCCTGAGGCTGCTCGGCGACGTGCTCCGAGCTCTTCCGGGGCAAGGGGATGTCCGGGCCGGTTTCCGCGAGCTCGACGATCTCCGCGAACGCGTCGCCGCGTCTCTCGGCTGGCGAACGGTCGTCTGCTTCTCCATCGGGGGCTGGATAGGCCCGTGGCACCAGGAGCGCGTTCAGGCGCGCGCCTGTCTCGGCGTCGAGGTCACCGCGCATGTCCCAGCGGCCGGTTCGCTTCTGGCGCAACCAGAACTCGGTCCGTCGGCTTTGCGGTGCGGGGTCGTCTTTGGGTTTTCCATCCGGGTCCAGTTCAGCGAGTACCTCCGTGCCCGCCACCGTGACGTCGCGCGGTCTCGCGACGCGCGCAAGCTCGACCAAACCTTCCTCGGCTTCGAAGCGTGCGCTCGCGGTGACGTGCTCGGGCAGCCTCTTCATGACCGTGACGATCCGGTCGATACTGGCCTCGGCCAGCGCGCCGGTGGTGGCCGCGGTACCGGTCAGGGGCGCGACGGGGTCGATCGACGTGCCGTCGCGCGCCCGTCTCGAATTGAGCGCCAGCGCTCTGCCGGTCACTCTCTGAGCCTCTGCTCGAGGTACCCGGGCCACATGCTCGTAGAAGACGGCGATCGAGTTGTGTCCGTAGAGATCACGGACACCACGTGACTCGATCTCGGCCAGGATCTGGCCGACTTCGGCGACAAGACGTCGCCCTTCGCGTAGCCGCGTCTGCAACTCGTCGAGAAGCAGCTCGGCGTCACCTTCCGGCAGGTTGAGCGGGAAGGCCTGGGGAATGTTTGTGCTGGTCATCCCTCGATTGTCGAGGCAGATTCGAACGAATGCACGGTATCGATCGGGTGGATGATCATTACGCTCCGGCTGCGCCGACCTGCGCCGATCACCCTTGAGTGGGATGCGTGTCGCTACGGAAAGCCATCCGGATGATGGGGCCGGATCAGGTCGGCCCGCTGCCCTGGTGACGCATCTGGTCCCACTCCTCGCGGAGCACCCCGTAGACGACGGCGTCGTGGACGCCGCCGGACCAGCGCCGGGCGCGCCGGAACCGGCCTTCTTCGACGAACCCGAGCCGTCGCCCGACGGCGATCATTCCCGGGTTACCCGAAAACGTGGCGAAGTCCAGCCGGAGCGCGTCGGTGCGGGAGAACAAGTATGTCGTCCACATGCGCAAAGCTTCGGTGCCGAACCCGCCGCCCCAATACCGCTCGTCGTAGATGACCAGCCCCATCCGTCGCCAGTCGGTCTGCCTGCTTTCCCAATACCAGCTGACCCGGCCGATCAGCCTTCCGTCGCTCAGGTCGCACACGGCGAGGCTGGCGCGGGGATCGGGCGGCTCGGTTCTGATCGAGGTGAGTTCGCGCGCCGTGGATTCGGCGGCGGCCGTGGTCGGAGTGCCGAAGTAAGGGCCGTTCGTTTCGTGCCAAGGCCGCGCGGGATCGAGTAGGTCGCGGAGCGGCCCGAGGTCGGACGGGCGCCAGTCGCGCAACCGGACTTTCTCACCATCGAGTACGACGTCGTCCACCGGCCAATCGTGGCTTACCGGACCTGGTTACGATCGTCGGGTGACTGAACTGCTCGGTCCTGCGGAAATCAGGGCGCTGGCGGCCGAGCTGGACGTACGTCCGACCAAGAAGCTCGGCCAGAACTTCGTGCACGATCCCAACACGGTGCGCCGCATCGTCGACCTCTCGGGGATCGGCGAAGGGGACGTCGTCCTGGAGGTCGGGCCGGGTCTCGGCTCGCTGACACTCGGGCTGCTCGCGACCGGCGCCGAGGTCGTCGCGGTCGAAATCGACCCCGTCCTGGCGGGGCGCCTGCCGAGCACCGTGGCCGAACGAGGCGGAGCCGAAAGGCTGACGGTCGTCGGCGCGGACGCGTTGCGGATCACCGCGGACGACCTGCCCGCACGGCCGACGGCGCTCGTCGCGAACCTGCCGTACAACGTCGCCGTGCCCGTCGTGCTCCACCTGCTCGCCGAACTGCCGTCGCTGACCAGTGGCCTCGTAATGGTCCAGACCGAGGTCGCGGACAGGATGGCGGCGGGTCCGGGAAGCCGGACTTACGGCGTGCCCAGCGTCAAGCTCGCCTGGTATGGGAAGACACGCAAGGTCGCGGCGGTGCCCAGGGCGGTGTTCTGGCCGGTTCCGAACGTCGACTCCGCCTTGGTCGCGTTCGAACGGGGCGATGTGGTGTCGTCCGTGGATCGGGGGCGGCTGTTCGCGGTGGTCGACGCCGCCTTCTCGCAAAGGCGGAAGACCCTGCGCGCCGCGTTGGCGTCGTGGGCCGGTTCCGCCGAACGCGCAGGGGAACTGCTCGAAAAGGCCGGTATCGACCCCAAGACCCGCGGGGAGCAACTGGACGTTCATCAGTTCGCCCGGATCGCCGCGGCCGCCGGCTGACCATCTGCCGCACGTGTGACCGGAGCCGCGCGGGCGGCGGCCGGTCATGGATGCATGCGTGTGCACATCCTCTTATCGATTCGTGCGGGCAGGCCTTGTCTTAGCAGGCAGCGCGCTTGCCGCGAGCGGGGATCTCGTCAGTATCTCAGAATATGGGCAGCCGATCCTGTATGATGGACGCGACCAGACGTGTGATCTGCGCCTACGCGCTTGCTTTCATCCAGTGGGATCGGTTTTACTCAGTAAGCCATCCCGAGCGACTGAGAGACCTGGCTCGCCGAAGTCGCAGCAACCACCCTCCACAGGGCAGGTGCTACAGCCAGGACCGATGGAGGCTGTGCCTAATGAACAGGGTCACCCACCCGCTCCTGCTGACCAGGCGACGTGTCGTCGATGAAGGTCGCCGCACGGTAAGTGCGTGTCGACGCTCCACCGTTACTGCCTGAGTTCATTCCCTTATCTCTGAATCCGTCCGTTTCCCGGACGGTTACTCGGTGACGGTTGGCGCGCTCGAAAGAAGCAGCGCCCCATGTGCATGGAGCCTTTCGTGATCACTGTCGAAAACCTGTCCAAATCCTTTCCCCTCAACGGAAATCCCGTCGTCGCTCTGCGCGATGTGAGCGTGGACATCCAAGCAGGCTCGCTGTTCGGAGTCGTCGGTCCGGCGGGCTCCGGCAAGTCGACCCTCGCTCGGTGCATCGGTCTTCAGGAGCGGCCCGACCGCGGTGTCGTCCGCCTCGACGGACTCAACACCGGGACTCTCGACGGACGCCGTCTCCGCGAAATCCGGCGCCAGGTCGGTGTCGTGAGCACCAAGCCGGAGTTGCTGGCCGAGCGCACCATCGCCGGTAACATCGCTTCGCCGCTCGAGCAGCTCGGCCTCGACGGGCCGCAGCGCCGCAACCGGGTCGGCAACCTGCTCGACCTGGTCGGGCTCACCCCCCGTGCGGGGCAGCGGCCGGGCGACCTGTCCGAGGGGCAGCTGCGCCGGGTGGCCATCGCCAAGGCGCTGGCCGCCGGGCCGTCCGTGCTCCTGGCCGACGACCCGACCGCGGGCGTGCAGCCCGAGGAGTCCGGCGCGGTTCTGACCGTGCTCGACCGGGCGCGCGCCGAGCTCGGCGTCACCGTGCTGCTCACCACGCCCGACGCCGGCGTGGTCCGCCGTGTCTGCGACGACGTCGCGGTTCTGGAGGCCGGCGCGATCATCGAACGCGGAACCGTGCTCGACCTGGTCTCCGACCCGAACAGCAGGACCGCGCAGGCGCTGCTTCCCGCCATCGAAACCGGGCGGGCACAGGCTTCGAAGTACGACCGCGCGGTGGACGTCGTGCTCGTCGGCTTCGCCTCGGTCGGCGCGCTCCTGCCGGAGGCCGCCGGTCGCTTCGACGTCGAACTCGCCACCATCGGAGGCGGCCTGACCCGGATCGGCGACACGCCGGTCGGCCGATTCCGCCTCGGGGTGCGCGGTGAGCGCGCGGACGCCGCGCTGGCCTGGATCGCCGAACGCGGCGGCCACGTGACCCACCCGGTCCGCGGCCCGCAGGGTGTCGCCGCCTGATTTCTCCGCGAACGGGCCGCTCAGGACGAATCGCGTCCGGGGCGGCCCGTTCGCGTCTGACCCGTCCGTTCTCTTTCTCCTGGTGACAGCGCAAGTGGAGCGGCCACGTAGGCTTGACGCGTGCTCGCCGTCGTACCGCCCCCAGTAACCGTCAGGGTTCCCGCCAAGGTCAACCTGCACCTGTCGGTCGGAGATGTACGCCCGGACGGCTACCACGAGCTGGTGACCGTGTTCCAGGCGCTTTCCCTGACCGACGAGGTGACCGTCGCGGTCACCGAGGACCCCGGCGTCGAGGTCTACGGTGAAGGTGAAGGTTCCGTACCGACAGGAGCCAACAACCTCGCCTGGAAGGCGGCGCAGGCGTTGGCGGCCCATGTCGGCAAGGCGGACGGCGAGTCCAAGGTCAGAGTCGTGCTGCGCAAAGGCATCCCGGTCGCGGGCGGGATGGCCGGTGGCAGTGCCGACGCGGCCGCGACCCTGGTGGGGCTCGCTTCGCTTTGGAAGCTCGACATCTCCCGCGACGAACTGGCGGGTATCGCCGCGAAGCTCGGTAGCGATGTTCCTTTCGCGCTTTATGGCGGGACTGCGCTGGGCACCGGCCGGGGCGAGCAGTTGGTGCCCGTCTTATCGAGGCACACCTTCCACTGGGTCCTGGCCTTCGACCAGCGTGGGCTTTCGACGCCGAGGGTGTTCGGCGAGCTGGACAAGTTGCGTGAAGAGGGCAGCCCGCCGCGGATCGGCTCGCACGCTCCGGTGGTGGAGGCGCTGGCCTCCGGCGACCCGCGGCAACTGGCGCTGCTTCTCGGCAATGACCTGCAGGCTGCCGCTGTTTCGTTGCGTCCGGGGCTGCGCCGCACGTTGCGGGCGGGAGTCAATGCGGGTGCGCTTGCCGGCACAGTGTCCGGATCCGGGCCGACCTGCGCCTTCCTGTGCGCGGATGCCCAGTCGGCCGTCGAGGTCGCCGCGGAGTTGTCCGGCGCGGGTGTCTGTCGCACAGTGCGCGTCGCGCATGGGCCCGTTCCCGGAGCCCGGCTGGTCGGCGGGGACGACGCGCCGCGGCCGTCGCCGCCTCGGGTGCACGCATGAGGGTGTCCGAAATGGACATCGACTAATTCGTTTGTGGTGCGAGCTTTTGGAAAGGATCGGCTGAGGCATGGCCAACTTGGTCAACCTGGAGTCGGTGAGCAAGTCCTTCGGGGTGCGCCCGCTGCTCGACGGTGTTTCGCTCGGTGTGGCGGAGGGGCAGCGTATCGGTGTCGTCGGTCTCAACGGGGGTGGGAAGACGACGTTGCTGGAGGTTCTCGCGGGGATCAGTGAGCCCGATACGGGACGCGTCAGTCAAGTCCGGGGCTTGCGGATGGCCGTGGTCACCCAACGGACCGAACTTCCCGTAGGCAGCACTGTCGGAGATGTCGTGCTGGAGCGCTACGGCGCGGAGCACGAGTGGGCCGCTGACGCGCGTGTCAGGTCCATTATGGATGGTCTGGGCATCACCGCTCTCGGCATCGACAAGGAGACGGCGAACCTGTCGGGTGGCGAACGCCGCCGGGTGGCGCTGGCGGCCGCCCTCACCGGAGAACTGGACCTCGTCGTCCTCGACGAACCGACCAACCACCTCGACGTCGAAGGTGTGCGCTGGCTCGCGGATCACCTGCTCAACCGCAAGATCGCGGTCGTGGTCGTCACCCACGACCGGTGGTTCCTCGACACGGTCGCGAGTGTGACCTGGGAGGTCGCCAACGGTCGCGTCGAGCAGTACGAAGGTGGTTACGCGGACTGGATCTTCGCGCGCGCCGAGCGGGCGAGGCTGGCGGCGACAGCGGAAGAGAAGCGGCAGAACCTCGCTCGTAAAGAGCTCGCGTGGCTGCGCCGCGGCCCGCAGGCCAGGACCTCGAAGCCCCGCTACCGTGTCGAGGCGGCGGAGGCGCTGATCTCCGACGTGCCGGAGCCGCGTGATTCGGTCGAGCTGCAGGCGTTCGCCCGCCGTCGGCTGGGGAAGACCGTGCTGGAGATCGAGGACGCCACGTTGACCGTCGGTGACCGTACCCTTCTCGATCACGTCACCTGGCGGATCGGTCCCGGCGATCGGATCGGCCTGGTCGGCGTCAACGGGTCCGGCAAGACGACGCTCCTCAAGCTGCTCGGCGGTGACAGGGAGCCCGAGACGGGTCGACGCATCCAGGGCAAGACGGTCAGCCTCGCGCATCTGCGGCAGGAGCTCGACGACCTGCCGGGCGATCTGCGCGTGCTGCAGGCGATCGAAGAGGTCTCCGGCCGGGTCGTGTTCGGCAAACAGGAGCTCACCGCTTCACAGCTGGCCGAAAAGCTGGGGTTCCCCGCCGCGAGGCAGTGGACGCCGGTCGAGGACCTTTCCGGTGGCGAACGGCGCCGCCTGCAGCTGTGCCGGCTCCTCATGGCCGAGCCCAACGTGCTGCTGCTCGACGAACCGACGAACGATCTCGACATCGACACCTTGCAGCAGCTCGAAGATCTGCTGGATTCCTGGCCGGGCAGCCTCGTCGTCGTTTCGCACGACCGATACCTGGTGGAACGCGTCTGCGACACGATCGTGGCCTTGTTCGGGGACGGGCAAGTGACCCACCTGCCGGGCGGGATCGAGGAGTACCTAGACCGGCGCGCGAAGAGCCTCGAAAAGGCCGGCGGCGACCGGAAGTCCGGCAGTGCGCAGGCCTCCGCGCCCAAGAAGAGCGCCGCGGAACAGCGGGCGGCTCAGAAGGAGCTGTCCCGCCTCGAGCGCAAGCTCGACCAGCTGCATACGAAGGAAGAGAAGCTGCATGCGGCGCTGCTCGCCGCGGCGACCGATCCGTCGAAGCTCATCGAGCTGAACACCGAATTGAAGGCTGTCGAAACGGAGAAGGAGGAGGTCGAAGCCCAATGGCTCGAGACCTCCGAAGCGATCGAATGAGTTCACTCGACGGCGAGCGGGCGGTTCAGCGCGGACAGTAGTGTGACGCGCATGAGTCGGTTCGTGGACACGCTCGTCGCCACCGCGGCGGGGCGAGGTCAGCAGCGAGGAATGGTCACCGGAGAGCCCAAGGAGCCGGTTCGGCGTACATGGGCCGAGATTCACGAGCAGGCCAAGCGGGTCGCCGGGGGTCTGGTGACGGCTGGGCTGGAGCCCGGCAAAGCGGTCGCGGTCCTGGCGGCGGCGCCGTCGTTGATCGCGCCGACGGTTCAGGCGGTTTGGCTCGCCGGCGGCAGTGTGACGATGCTGCACCAGCCGACGCAGCGGACCGACCTCGCCGAATGGGCCGAGGACACCGTTCGCGTGCTGCGGATGATCGGGTCCGGCCTGGTTCTGCTCGGTGAGCCGTTCGACCAGCTGGCGCCGGTTCTCACCGAGCACGGCATCGCATTCCAGGTCATCACCGAGCTGCTCGAGGCCGAACCGCTGGCGGAGCCCGTGCCGACAGCGGAAACGGATACGGCGCTCCTGCAACTGACCAGCGGGTCGACGGCCGACCCGAAGGCCGTTCGGATCACTTACGGGAACCTGTATTCGAACGTCAAGGCGATGGTCGACCGGGCCGAGTTCGATTTCGATGTCGACGTGATGGTCTCGTGGCTGCCCACCTTCCACGACATGGGGATGGTCGGCTTTCTGACGGTGCCGATGACGTTCGGCGTCGAACTCGTCAAGATCACGCCGCTCGAGTTCCTGTCGGGTCCGTTGATCTGGCCGCAGCTGATCAGCAAGTACAACGGCACGACCACGGCCGCGCCGAACTTCGCGTACGCGATCGTGGGCAGGCGGATGGCCCGGGTCGAGGACGACGACGCGTATGACCTCTCGAAGCTCCGGATCGCGCTGAACGGTGCCGAGCCGATCGACGAAACGGCCGTGAAGACGTTCGTCGAAGCTGGGGCGCGCTTCAAGATGCCCGCCGAATGCGTGTTCCCGGCGTACGGCATGGCGGAGGCGACTCTCGCGGTTTCGTTCGCGCCGTTGTTCACCGGCTTGACGCTGGACGTCGTCGAGGCCGACGCGCTCGAGGCGGACAACCGCGCGGTGCCGGTCCCCGAGGGCGACCCGCGTCGGGGCACCGACGAAGTCCGGTCGTTCGCGGTGCTCGGGCCGCCGCTCGACGGGCTCGAGGCCGAGATCGTCGACGACAAGGGAACCGTGCTCGGAGAACGCGAGGTCGGGGAGATCCGCCTGCGCGGCGAGGCCGTGACACCGGGGTACCTGACCATGGAAGGTCCGCTCGCGACGCAGGACGAGGACGGCTGGCTGCTCACCGGTGACCTCGGCTACCTGGTCGACGGCATGATCGTGATCTGCGGCCGTCGCAAGGACGTCATCATCATGGGCGGCCGGAACCTGTACCCGACCGATATCGAACGCGCGGCGACCTCGGTCGAGGGAGTCCGGGCGGGGAACGCCGTGGCCGTCCGGATCGACGCCGGCAGCCGCCGTGAACGGTTCGCAGTCGTGGTCGAATCGAAACTTGCCGGGGACCCCGAAACGGAGAAGGCGCTGGCGAAGGAGGTCGCGGCCAAGGTACGCGGCGCCGTCGACATGCGGCCCTTCGCGGTCGTGGTGCTCCCGGCGGGAAGCTTGCCCAAGACGCCCTCGGGCAAGGTGAAGCGGGCCGCGACCGCCGTCCAGTTCGCGGACAAGATCGCCAAGAACGCGGCGACCAGCTGAAACGAAAGGGCCGGGTCCGCGAACATCGCGGACCCGGCCCTTCCGCTGCACCTCCCGGTGGTCAGCGGCGTCGCCAGGGTGGCTTGCGGGTATGGGTGTGCTCCAAGGCAGGCGCAATGTGGTAGCCGGCGGAATGGGACAGACCGGCCAGTGTTCCCTCGACGTCTCGCAGGAACGCGTCGACCGCTGCCGGGTCGTAGCCTCGCTTCGACAGTGGCGCTTTGGCGAACGCCACGTTGTGGACGTCCGAAACCGACAGGTCGTCATCGCCGTCGAGAGTCGCCGCGACCCGTTCCAGAAAGGCGTCGACCGCGGGTTCGTGATAGCCGCGGGCGCCGATCGGCGCCCGGTCGAACTGCCGGGTTCTGGCCTCGAAGGCGGTGACAGGCACTAGCGCTCCCGCAGGAACTCGACGGGACCGCGGTCCGGGACGACGCGTTCGGCGGTCGCTTCGTCCTCTTCACGGGCGCCGGGCACGCCGAGCGCGTGTTGGCCGGTCCGGTGGGCGAGCTGCGTTTCGACCTTGTCGAGGAAATCGTCGACTTCGCGTTCGTCGTAGCCGCGCTTACCGATCAACGGACGCGAGAACATGACGTGGTGGACCTCGGCGGCCGTCAGGTCGTCCCGGTCCGAGATCGTGTCGGCGATCCGTTCCAGGAACGCGTCGACCTCGTGTTTGGCATATCCGCGTCGCCCGATCGGGGCGTTCGGGAAAGTGGCGCCGGTGATGTCTTCGGCCGTAAACGACATGAAACTCTCTCCGGTTTCGGTGGGGAATGCGATCTCCGCATTCCGTCCTAACGGGTTTGAGAGTTCCCCGGAAGAGCTCGCGCTATTCGACGACTCGATCAGGGGCGTGGTGAAACGCCTTCGAGTGACGGGGCGTAACGCACCGCCATGTGAGCGGGTTCACCCAGCGTGGAAGGTGTTCTGGGCAGCGGCGAGACCGGTGCTGATAAGCGCTTCAACGGCGTCGGCGCAACGATCGATCTCGAAAGCGAGCTCTTTGCGTTCGACCGTCGAGAAGTCTTTCAGCACGAAATCCGCCGGATCCTGCCGTCCCGGAGGGCGGCCGACGCCGAACCGGACACGGTAGTAGTCCTTCGTGCCCAGCGATTTGGTGATCGAGCGGAGACCGTTGTGCCCGTTGTCGCCGCCGCCCAGTTTCATCTTGAGCGCGCCGAAGTCGACGTCCAGCTCGTCGTGGATGACCACGACACCGGCCGGGGGGATCTTGTAGAACCGGGCCGCGCCGACGACAGGGCCGCCAGAGAGGTTCATGTACGAGCGGGGCTTCGCCAGGACCACTCGCTGCCCGGCGAGCCTGCCTTCGAGGACTTCGGCGCTGCTCTTGTGGGCCTTGAACTTGCCGCCGACACGGTGGGCGAGCTCGTCGAGCACCATGAAGCCGACGTTGTGCCTGTTGCCCGCGTATTGGGGGCCGGGATTGCCGAGGCCGGCGAGCAGGATCTGCTCGCCGGCCCCGGGAAGTACTGCTTCGGTCACACCAGTGACTTTATTCGGCGTCCTCGGAGGAGGTCTCGGCCGCCTCGGAAGCGCCTTCTTCACCCTCGAGCGCGGACTCGGACGGCGACTCGTTCACGGCGACGACGAGGGCGTCGGGGTCGGTGACCAGCGTGGCGCCCTTCGGCAGGACGACGTCCGAGGCGTTGATCTGGGTGCCGGCGACGACGCCCTCGACGGAGACCTCGACCTGCTCGGGGATGTGCAGCGCCTCGACCTCGATCTGGATGGCGTCGAGGTCGGTGGTGACCAGGGTGCCCGGGCCCGGGGTGCCGGTGACGACGACGGGGATGTCGACGGTGACCTTCTCGCCGCGGATGACGACCAGCAGGTCGACGTGCTCGATGTAGTTCTTCAGCGGGTGGACGACGATGGTCTTCGTCAGGGCCAGCTCGCTCTTGCCCTCGAGGTCGAGGGTGATGACGGCGTTGCTGCCGTTCTCACGCACGACGCGGGCGAACTCGATGGCGGGCAGGGCGTAGTGGCGCGGTTCCGAGCCGTGCCCGTACAGCACCGCGGGGATCTTGCCGGCGCGACGCGTGCGACGCGCGGCACCCTTGCCGAATTCGGTGCGGGGCTCGACGGACAGGCGTACCTCGGACACGGTGTAGCACTCCTTCAATTCACCAACATGTTCAGCGAAATCATGCTGAGGTGGGGATGGTTCGGGGCGGTTCTGGTGTTCGGCGGCGAATTCCACAGGCGTGCTCGACCGCGTGTGGCCACTCAAGCCGCCGCGTCGATCACGTCGGGCACCAGGTGCTCACGGAACCCGCCTCGCCGAGACCGGGAAAGTGTAGACCAACCGGTCGTGGGAGGGTCCCGCCGGGTGGCCCGTACAGGTGACAAGTCGGTGACAGCTGCTTCGCGAACCCGCGGATGCGGTGGTGCGCGACCCCTTTTCTAAGGTGTGATCTGCTCGCACGCGAGACTAAGGGGACGGGATGCCGGCACGACGGTCGAAGATCGGCGCGATCGCCGCCTTGTGCTGCCTCTTGGCCGGTTGTGACGTCGCGATCGACGGGGCGGCCGGGATCTCGCCCGCCGAACAGCAGCGGGTGGATCGGCGTGCCGAGCAGCGCGGCGCTGTCGAGAGTGCGTTGAAGGCGCTGGAACAGGCTCCGGCCGTCGTCTACAAGACGACGATCAAGGACGCGTCGGGCCAGCCCGCGGAACTGCAGTTCCGGATCACCCGGAACGGGAGCGCGCACGGAGCGCTGCCGGTCGACGGCCAGGCCATCCAGGTCATTTCCGCCGACAAGCAGCTGTACCTCTCGGCGACGCCGGAGTACTGGAAGGCGCACGGGCTCGGCGACAGCGACCAGTACGGCACCAACTGGGTTCGTACGGACAGCTCGGATCTGCCGGTGAACGCCGTCGAGGTGCTCAGCCCGCGCAAGGCCGCGTCGACACTGAGGACCGCGGTGTCCGGGATGAACCCGTTGACCGATCCGGTCCGTTCGAAGTTGCCCGACGGGACCGAGGTCTACGACGTCGGGAGCGGGCTCGGAACACTGCGGGTGACCACGGCGGCGCCGCACCGTGTCGTGAGTTTCGCGCCTTCCCTCGTCGCCGCGGCGGGTGGCAAGACGCTCGGCGCCGAGATGCGGGTCGAGCCGCTCGCTGGGGAAGCGCTCAAGAAACTCCAGACGGATCTGGACGGCGCGATCGGCGGGATCGGGCAGCCGTTCGACGCGCTGACCCAGGTCAGGGTCAGTGTCGTCAACGACAAACTGGACTGCACGGATTTCGTGGGGACCTGCCGGGCGACCATCGACGTCGCCAACTCCGTCATCGGCGGCGTGAGCGGGACGCCCGTGCACCTGAAGCTGACCGTCGACTTCACCGCGCAGTCCCTCGGCGCGCAGAGCTGCGCTGCGGACGCCGACGCGGCGCCGGACACGACGACGAGCATGTCCTGCGAGGTCAAGTTCAAACTGCCGAATCGGAACGCCAGCTATCAGGTGCAGGCGAAGCCGTCGGCCAAGGGTGAGGTCCGGGCTCCGGTCGACGTCAACGGCGTTCGCGAAAAGCTCAAGTCCGAGTTCGCCACGCTGGGCGGCTGACCTGCACGCTCACCTCGGGGTGCGTTGCATACGTTGAAGTAGCCGATCTCGCGTTCTTAGCATCGGCGTGGTCGCCGATGAAAAAGGAGAAACGCGATGGCGAAATTGGTTGTGTTCGGAGGAACCGGGTACGCGGGCGGGAAGATCGCCGCGGAGGCCCGCGGCCGCGGTCACGAGGTCTTGGTGGTGTCCAGGAACGCCGAAGGCGAGGGGACCAGGGCGGGCTCGCTCTACGACGAGGCCTTCCTGGCCGATGTCGCCAAGGGCGCCGATGTCCTGGTCATCGCGGTTCACGGGCAGAGCGGCCTGCTCGACGCGGTGCCCTCGATCGCCCAGGTCGCGAAGGACAACGGCGCGCGGATCGGCGTCGTCGGCGGGGCGGGCAGCCTGCACGTGGCCGAAGGCGGGCCGCGGTTGATCGACACCCCCGAGTTCCCGGACGAATACAAGGGTGAAGCGGGCGCGCACGCCGAGGTGCTGGAAGCGTTCCAGACGCTTCCCGAGGACATCGACTGGTTCTACGTCAGCCCGGCCGCGGAGTTCGGCGCGTGGGCCGAGGGCGAGCGGACCGGTGAGTTCCGGCTCGGTGGCGACGTGCTCCTGACCGACGAGAACGGCGGTTCGAAGATCGGCGGTGCGGACTACGCGATCGCGTTCGTCGACGAGATCGACAAGCCGGAACACCGCCGCCAGCGTTTCTGCGTCGCTTACTGACCGGATAGTTCCTTCACGACTGGCGCGAACGTTTCCAGCATCGGCTCGAACACCGTGATGTAGGAGAAGCCGTATCGTTCGCGACGTTCCTGGAGTTGCCGGACGATCTCGGCGACGGTGCCGAAAAGCAATTGGGGCGTTTCGAGCAGGGCGTCGACGTCGAGGCCGTCCTGGTCTTTGACCTCTTCATGCCAGGCCTCGGCGGCCGCGCGCCGATCATCCGCGACGACGACCTTCTGGACGAGCATGTTCAGTTCGGGATCACGGCCGTTCGCCTGTGATCGGAAGAAGGCGACACGTTCGTCCATGCGCTCGGCATCGTCGAGCCGGAACGTGCCTGGCGGCTTGCCTGGTGCTTGACGAAGGCCCGCGAAGCCGGCGATGTCGGCTTCGCGGGCGGCGAGGGAGAGCACGCCGTCGCTGTTGCCCGCGAGGAGCAGCGGTGGGGGCGTGATTCCTTCGCCGGCGAAGTGTTCGCGCAGGTGGTCAAGGCTCTTGGCGAGGTACTCGATACGTTCCTTGGCCGGGATCCACGGCAGCCCGGCGTCGTCGAATTCGGATTTCATGTGGCCGGAGCCGAGCCCGAGGTCCAGCCGGTCGCCCGTCATTTTCACCGTCGTGACGACTTCGCGTGCGAAGAGCGCGGCGTTGTAAAAGGCCATATTGGAAACAAGAGTGCCGACGCGGGGCCGTTGGGTCACCGCGGCGGCCATGGTCAGCGCCGGGAAAGGCGCGTTCCGTCCCGGCCCGAGATGATCGGGCACGGAGATGACGTCGTATCCGAGGGCCTCCACGCGGCGGCACTTCGCGACCCAGTCTTCACGGTTCTCGGCGCCCCACAGGTTCACGCCGAATTTGAATTTCCCCATGAACGGAACCTAGCCACGCCGGGCGGCCGGCCGCGCGTCGTTCGCGACGAGCCGAAAACGAAGCAAGGGACCTTTGCTGTCACTCTCCGGGAGAGAGCGATAGCAAAGGTCCCTTGCTTCGCCGGGGATCAGGCGTTGCCGTCGAAGAGGGACGTGACCGACCCGTCCTCGAAGACCTGCTGGATCGCCTGCGCCAGCAGCGGCGCGATGGACAGCACGGTCAGCCCGGGGAACCGCTTCTCCTCCGGGATCGGCAGCGTGTTGGTGACGATGACCTCGCGCGCCTTGCAGTTCGACAGCCGCTCGGTGGCGGGGTCGGACAGGATGCCGTGGGTCGAGGCGATGACGACGTCGGACGCGCCTTCGTCGAGCAGGGCCTCGGTGGCCTTCACGATCGTGCCGCCGGTGTCGATCATGTCGTCGATCAGCACGCACAGCTGACCGCGGACCTTGCCGACGACGCGGTTGGCGACGGCCTGGTTCGGCTTGTCGGGGTCGCGGGTCTTGTGGATGAAGGCGATCGGCCGGTCACCCAGCTGCGCCGCCCACTTCTCGGCGAGCCGCACACGGCCGGAGTCCGGCGAGACGACGGTGATGTTCTCGTCCTGGTACGTCTTGTTGATGTGCGCGGCCAGCACGTTCTGCGCGAGCAGGTGGTCGACGGGGCCGTCGAAGAAGCCCTGGATCTGCGCGGTGTGCAGGTCGACCGTCATGATCCGGTCGGCGCCCGCGGTCTTGAACAGGTCCGCGATCAGGCGCGCGGAGATCGGCTCGCGGCCCTTGTGCTTCTTGTCCTGCCGCGCGTACGGGTAGAACGGCATGATCACGGTGATCCGCTTGGCGCTCGCGCGCTTGAGGGCGTCCACCATGATCAGCTGCTCCATCACCCATTCGTTGATGGGAGCGGGGTGGCTCTGGATCACGAACGCGTCGGTCCCGCGCACCGATTCGTTGAACCGGACGAAGATCTCCCCGTTGGCGAAATTGTGCGCGGTCTGCGGAACGACCGACACGTTGAGGTGCTTGGCGACCTCTTCCGCGAGTTCCGGGTGGGCGCGCCCGGAGAAGAGCATCAGGTTCTTCTTCGGTGTTCCGGACTTCGAGCTCATGCTGGCGACTCCCCGTCGTTTCCCTTATTTGAATCGGACACGGCGGTGGTGTCCTGCTTCGCGGCGGAAGCTGCTTCCGCCGCGGGTGTGCCCGGCCTGCGCCGGGACACCCAGTCTTCGATGTTGCGCTGCGGCCCGGTGGACACGGCGAGCGCGCCCGGGGGCACGTCTTGCCTGATCACGGTGCCTGCCCCACTGTAGGCGCCATCGCCGATGGTCACCGGGGCGACGAACGTGTTGTCCGCGCCGAGCCGCACATGGGAGCCGATCGTGGTGTGGTGCTTGTTCACGCCGTCGTAGTTGACGAAGACGCTGGAGCAGCCGATGTTGCTGTTCTCGCCGATGGTCGCGTCGCCGACGTAGGTCAGGTGGGGGACCTTCGTGCCGGCGCCGATGTCGGCGTTCTTCGTCTCGACGAAAGCGCCGAGTTTGCCCTTGGTCCCCAGTTTGGAGCCGGGACGCAGGTAGGTGAACGGACCGACCTTCACCCCGTCGCCCAGCTCCGAATCCGAACCGTGTGTCCGCACCACCGACGCGCCCGCGCCGACGGTGACGTTCTCCAAAGTGCTGTCCGGGCCGATCTGCGCGCCTTCGCCGACCGACGTCGAACCCTTCAGCTGCACTCCGGGCTCGATGACGACGTCGCGGGACAAAGTCACGCCCGCGTCGATCCAGGTGCTCGCGGGGTCGACGACGGTGACGCCCGCCCGCTGCCAGCCGCGGACGATCCGGCGGTTCAGTTCGGCGCCGAGGACGGAGAGCTGAACGCGGTCGTTGACGCCCTCGGTCACCCACGGGTCGTCGATGACCAGCGCGCCGACGCCCTTGCCGTCGCCGCGGGCGATGCCGAGGACGTCGGTGAGGTAGAGCTCGCCCTGCGCGTTGTCCGTCGAAAGCCGCGAGAGCCCGTCGACGAGGACCGAAGCGTCGAAGGCGTAGACGCCGGAGTTGATTTCGGCGATTTCGTGCTGTTCGGGGGTGGCGTCCTTCTGCTCGACGATCGAGGTGACGACGCCGTTCTCGTCGCGGACGATCCGGCCGTAACCGGTCGGGTTCTCGACGACCGCGGTCAGCACGGTGACCGCGTTACCGGTGGAGGTGTGCTCGGCGACCAGGGAAGCGAGCGTTTCGGTGTCGAGCAGCGGGACGTCGCCGTAGCTGACGACGACGGTGCCGGTCAGTCCGCCGGGCAGCGCGGAGAGCGCGCACGAGACGGCGTGCCCGGTGCCCTTCTGCTCTTCCTGGACGGCCGTGACGACCTGGCGGCCGAGTGCCTCGCCGACCTTTTCCAGCCGGGCGCCGACCGAGTCGCGACCATGGCCGACGACCACGACCAGGTGCTCCGGGTCGAGTCCCGCGGCGGCCCGCACCGCGTGCTCGACCAACGGGCGGCCGGCGATCGGGTGCAGCACCTTCGGGGTGGACGAACGCATGCGGGTGCCCTCACCCGCGGCGAGGATCAACGTGCTCAGCGGGCCGGTCACGGCTCTCCCAACATTTCACCAACGGTGGTTGTCGGGCATTGATCCTACGTGGGCTGCTCGGAGTCCCACGCGGGGTCGGTCGGAGCATCCTCGCCGGGCCATCCGGTCGCCGGGTCGATGGCCATTGAGTTCACCGACGAAACCTGGTTCCCGCCGCCGCGTTTCGCCTGGTACATGGCCGCGTCGGCGCGGGCGAGGACCTGCTCGGCCCGTTCCTGCGGGCGGAGCGAGACGAGGCCGACGGAGAGGGTGACACCGTGCGAAAGATGGTGCGGCAGAGATGCGACGGCATTCACAGAACGACCCAGCGCCTGCTTCGCCGCGGAGGCCGGAGCCCCAGGTAGAAGCACGATGAACTCGTCCCCGCCGTAGCGGGCGACCACGTCGTCGCCGCGCAGGGCGTCGCGCAGCGTGCTCGCGATGACACGGAGCACGTTGTCACCCTCGGCGTGCGACTGCTTGTCGTTGACGTCCTTGAACCCGTCGAGGTCGACCAGCGCGACGGCGAGCGGCTGGGCGTCGGCGGACGACGCCAGCGAACGCAGCTTTTCGTCGAGCGCGCGCCGGTTCGGGAGCCCGGTGAGCGGGTCCTGGAGGGCCTGCTGGGTGATCGCGCCGTGCTCGGCGGACAGGCGTTCGTGCTCCCGGCGCGCGTTGAGCGTGGCGATCTGCGATTCCCGCAGCGACCACATCTCCGTTTCCAGGATGGTCGCGTAGTCGATCAGCGACTGGCTCGCCCCGGACGCGTAGTCCGGCGTGGTGTCGAGCCTGGCCAGCTCGCGGGCGAGGTTCAACCGCATCGACGGCAGCGAGCCGTCTTCGTTGTCCTCGCGAACCTCTTTGAGCACTTGCAGGGCGTCCTCGCGGCGGCCGTCGTTGTCCAGGCAGCGGGCCAGCGCGATGGCGATGATCTCGCGTTCGTGCGGGAACACCAGTTCCGGATGCAGCAGCGAGTTCAGGCGTTCGATATGGGACGAATCGGGCGACGCCAGCGCGGCGGCCGCGGCGAGCACGCCGACCTGGTCGATCGCGGGCACGCCTGCCTTGCGCGGGAAGAGCGACTCGGTGAACGGGCCTTCGGCGGCCTGGGCCATCGACGCGGCGGTGCGGAACTTGTCCGCGCCCTCGTCGTAGCGCTCGATGCGTTCGAGCCGCAGCCCCCAGCCCAGCAGCATCTTGACCCGGTTGATCAGCTGAAGCGCGATTTCGTGCGGGCTCGCGCTGTCGCGGATCGCCTGCGCGGCGCGGGCGATGGCCTCCTCGGCCGCCTCGTAGACGCCGAGCTGGTTCAGCACCAGCCAGCAGTCGACCAGGGTCGTGGACAGCATCCGGTCCCAGTTGCGCCTGCCGACCTGGCGGTCCGGGACCGCGGAGTCGTCGAGGATGGCCAGCGCCCTGGCGATCTCGGTGAGGGCGGCGTCCTCCTGTTTGGCGATCACGAGCCGTCGCCCGCGCATGGCGTGCGCGTCGGCCCGCATCAGCGCGAGACCGTGCCGCCTGGTGTGCGCGAGCATCTCGTCGAGCCGGGGCTCGGCTTCGGCGGCGAGGCCGCGGGTGACCAGCCTGGCCATCGCCGAATAACGCAGCAGCTGGGCGACCAGCAACGGTTCGCCGCGGCGCTGCGTCTCGTCGAGGAGTTCGTCGAGGCTGGTGACGATGTCCAGCTGCTCGGCGTAGCTGACCCGCTGGATGGCCGCTCCGAGTTCGCGCGCGCGACCGTGGAGCCAGGCGTCGGACATCTCCGCAAGCGCCGGCCGCCTGCCACTGGTCGTCGCGTCCTCGGTCAGCCGCACACACCCCCACCGTTGAAAACGCCGCTGGTCATCTGTTCGTCTGCTCCGCCGCCAGGATTCGAACCTGAACTGTCAGAACCAAAATCTGAAGTGCTGCCGATTACACTACGGCGGATCGATCCTGGTCAGGATAGCCATGTCGGAGACGTCCCCGTGCGCCCGGGGGTTGTCTCACCTTCGCGGGCACTCCACAGGGGACGAAACCTCCTGTACCGTAACTTACGGCATCGTAGGTAAGGTCACCCTTAGGGAAACCCTCGGGGTTGCGCACAGAAAAGAAGTGACTGCATGACGGCTACCCTGGACCGTTCCCAGAAGCCCGCGAAGGGCCCCAAGCCGGTAATCGAAGGACATCGATCGAGTGGCGTGCAGCTCTCGGTCTACCTCGGGGTCATCTTCCCGCTCGCCGCGCTGCTCGCGGCCGTCCCGTTCGCCTGGGGCTGGGGACTGACCTGGGTCGACGTCGGCCTGTTCGTGGTCTTCTACGCGATCAGCGGGCTCGGTATCACCGTTTCGTATCACCGCTACTTCACGCACGGCTCGTTCAAGGCCAAGCCGTGGCTGCGCGTCGCGATGGCGATCGCCGGCAGCATGGCCGTCCAGGGCCCCGTGATCACCTGGGTCGCCGACCACCGGCGCCACCACGCCTTCTCCGACCGCGACGGCGACCCGCATTCGCCGTGGCTGTTCGGGACGACACCGGTCGCCATCGCCAAGGGGTTCTGGCACGCGCACATGGGCTGGTTGTTCGACCGCGACCAGACCAACGCGGAGCGGTTCGCGCCGGACCTGGTGAAGGACCCGGCCATCAAGAAGGTCGACGACCTGTTCTGGCTGTGGAGCCTGCTCACCCTGGTGCTGCCCGCGATCCTCGGTGGACTGATCACCTGGTCGTTCTGGGGCGCGGTCACCGCGTTCTTCTGGGCCGGGCTGGTGCGCGTCTGCGTGCTGCACCACGTGACCTGGTCGGTCAACTCGGTCTGCCACATGATCGGCGAGCGCCCGTTCGCGGCCCGCGACAAGTCGGCCAACTTCTGGCCGCTGGCGATCTTCTCCTTCGGCGAGTCGTGGCACAACCTGCACCACGCCGACCCGACTTCGGCGCGGCACGGTGTGCAGCGCGGCCAGATCGACATTTCCGCGCGGCTCATCTGGATCTTCGAGAAGTTCGGCTGGGCCTACGACGTGCGCTGGCCGACCCCGCAGCGCCTCGCGCGCATCGCCACTGAAAGCAAATAGCGAGGTCGCGTTAGTCTTCTGCGATGGCGGGGAGAAGGCGGACCAAACGTGAAGCGGTCACCGGGGCGCGTCCTGTCGCCCCGGTGGCCCGGGTGCGGATGACGGGGACCGAGCGCAGGCAGCAACTGCTCAACGTCGCCAGGGCCCTGTTCGCGGAGAAGGGTTTCGAAGGCACGTCCATCGAGGAGATCGCGCATCGCGCGAACGTCTCCAAACCGGTGGTGTACGAGCATTTCGGCGGCAAGGAAGGCATCTACGCCGTCGTCGTCGACCGCGAGACGCAGCTCCTGCTCGACCGGATGGTCTCCACCCTCCACGGTGGACACCCGAGGGTGATGCTGGAGCAGGCGGCGATCGCGCTGCTCTCCTACGTCGAGGATTCCCACGACGGCTTCCGCATCCTGGTGCGGGATTCACCGGTCGCGAGTTCGACGGGCACGTTCTCGACCGTGCTCAACGACATCGCCAGCCAGGTCGAGCACATCCTCGCGCAGCAGTTCGCCGCGCGGGGCTACGACGAGAAACTCGCCGCGCTGTACGCGCAGGCGCTCGTCGGGATGGTCGCGCTCACCGGGCAGTGGTGGCTCGACGCCAGGAAGCCGAAGCGCGACGAGGTCGCCGCGCATCTGGTCAACCTGGCTTGGAACGGTCTGTCCAATTTGGAGCACAAGCCCAAGCTGCGGCTGTACTGAGCCGGCGCCGCGTCGCCGTAACGTTTCCCGGGCAGGGAGCGCTAGGACCCCCATTGAGGTCATTCAACTGGGGGAAGCACTGTGGAGAACCATCTCGCGCCCGCCGTCGAACAGATGGTGCCGCGGAAGAAGAGACCGTGGCTGAAACCTGTCATCGTCCTGGGTATCTTCGCTGTCATCGTCCTGCTGGGGATCTTCGCCGAGAATCCGTTGACGGCGTCGCGTACCGCGGTCGGCGCCTGTCTCAAGGGCAACGTCGACAACGCGGAAAGCATCAAGAACGTCGAGTGCGGTTCGCCGGAAGCGAACTTCAAGGTCGTCGGGAAGCAGGGCGGGAAGTCGGAAGGCGGGATACTGCTTTCGGGTGGGTCCGAATGCGACGAGTACCCCACCGCCGACCTGTACTACTTCCAGGGCAGGCAGACGGCTCCCGACGGCATCCTGCTCTGTCTGGAGAACCTCAAGAATCCGGGCGCGCGATTGCCGGCTGTCGGGGACTGCCTCCCCGGGGATGCCTTCGCGGCGAAGAAGCTCGAGACGGTGGACTGCGCGGGAGCGCACTTCAAGGTGCTCGCCATCGAAAACCGGTCCGATCTCGCCGTCGAAGACCTGGCATGCGCCTCGGTTCCGTTAACGGACATGAAGCTCACGTCGTACTCGGGCACGGGAGGGCTGATCCCGCGCGACCGAGTGCTGTGCCTCGACGAACTGAAGTAGATCGTCAGCGCAGGAGGCCGGTCTCCCGCAGGTGATCGAAGATGATCTTGTCCACCGCGGAGACCCGGTCCCGGTCCGCGTAACCGAGCCACGCGACCTCGTCGATCTCGCTGCTGGCCTTGAGCGTTCCGCCGAATTCGGCCGTGTAGCAGGTCATCCGGACCAGGAGCCCCGTCGCGTGGCCGTCGGCCTGCGCTTCGAAGACCCCGGCGGGCTCGATGCTCGCCGGAACGATCTCGACGGTCAGTTCCTCGCGGACTTCGCGGATCAGGGTCTCCGTGTCGGTTTCGCCGGGTTCACGTTTGCCGCCGGGCAGGTAGAACACGGATTTACCGCGCGACCGGGTGCTCAGGATCCGGCCGTCGCGTAGGTGCAGCCAAGCGATCTTGTCGATCATGGGTCAGCCCAGCGCCGCGGCGGTTTCGGCGGTGGTGAGCACTTCGCCCAGCCGCGGGAACACCTTCGTGACCGCCGATTCGTGGGAGATGGCGGCGATACCCGCCATCGCGTCCGAAACGGCGATGGTCTCGTAGGCGTGGTCGATCGCGGCCCGCAGCGTCGATTCGACGCCGTATTCCGTGGCTATCCCGGCGAGCACCAGTGTCTTCACGCCGAGTCCGCGCAGGAGTTCGTCGAGTCCGGTGCGGTAGAACGCGCCGATCGTGTGCTTGGTGATCAGGTGCTCGCCTTCGCGAGGCGTCAACTCGGCGACCAGTTCGCTGCCGGGCGGCTGCTCGTCGACGCCCGGCCGGTGCGCGCGCACGTGGACGATCGGTGAGCCGGCCGCGCTGAAGGCGTCTCGCAACAGGCCGGCGTTCGACACGACCTCGGTGCCTTCGATCGGGACGGTCTCCAGCGCGACGATCCGCGTCTGGAGGTCGATCAGGACGAGCGCCGTCGTCGCCGGGTCGATCTTCGTCATGGGGCGAGCCTAGTGTCCCTATGCTGGAGGTCATGGGGCAGAACAGGGAAGTGGTGGTCACCGGCGGCGGAACCGGGATCGGTTACGCGGTCGCGGCGGCGTTCGCCGCGCGGGGTGACCGGGTGACGATCACCGGCCGCCGGGAACAGGTCCTGACCGAGGCGGCCACGCTGCTCGGCGCGAACCCGGTCCCGTTCGACGCGGCCGATCCGGGCGCGGTGGAACGGGCGCTGGCCGAACTGCCGGAGCGTGTCGACGTCCTGGTCAACAACGCGGGCGGGAACACCGATTTCCGGAACGGGCCTGCCGAGGATCTGAAGGCCTTCGCGGCGAACTGGCAGGCCAACTTCGACGCGAACGTGTTCAGCGCCGTGCTGGTCACCCGCGCCTTGCGGGAAAGGTTCGCCGACGACGCGCGGATCGTCACGATCGGCTCCATCGCCGCGCGGACGGGAGCGGGTTCCTACGGTGCGGCCAAGGCCGCGTTGGAGGCGTGGAACGTCGACGTGGCAAGGGAATTCGGGCCGCGGGGGATCACCGCGAACATCGTCGCGCCCGGACTGGTCGGGGACACCGAGTTCTTCCGGGGCAAACTCTCCGACGAGCGGCGGGCGTGGCTGATCGGCAACACGCTGACCAAACGCGCCGGCGAGCCCGCGGATGTCGCCGAAGTGGTGGCTTTCCTGGCGAGCCCGGAGGCGCGGCACGTCACCGGCCAGATCATCCACGTCAACGGCGGCGCGCACCTCGGCCGTTAGGCACCCGGGGTGACCTTCAGCAGTTTGTCGTCCTCGCCTTCCGAAGTCGTGATGTAGAGCGAGCCGTCGGGCGCGCTTCGGACGGCGCGAAGCCTGCCGAACTTGTCGTCGAACTCGGGCGGCAGCGTCACTTCGGTGACCTTGCCCGCGTCGTCGAGGCGGAACAGCAGGAGTTTCTGGCCTTTCAGCGCGGTCACGGCCAGCGAGCCTTCGAGCGCTCCCCACCGCGATCCGGTGAGGAATTCCGCGCCGCAGATCGCCTCGGTGATCTCACCTGTCGTCCACAAAGGACTGACCGCGTCCGGGAAGCGCTGCTTGTCGGTCATCGGCACGCTTTCGTCGTAGCTGGTCTCGGTGCCGCCCTTGGACGGGTCCCAGCCGTAGTTCGCGCCCGCGGTCTCCAGGTTGACCTCGTCGTCGATGGTCGGCCCGTGCTCGGCGGTGAACACCTGACCGGTGCCGGGACGGACCGTGACGCCCTGGACGTTGCGGTGCCCGTAGGTGAACACACGCTGTTCGTTCGGGTTCGCCGACTTGATGAACGGGTTGTCCGGCAACGCCCTCCCGGTCTTCGCGTCGACACGGAGCACCTTGCCACCGAGACTCGTCCGGTCCTGCGGATGCTGCGGGCGGGCGGTGTCGCCGGTGCCGACGAGCAGGGCGCCGTCCGCGCCGAACGCGGGACGGCAGCCGGAGTGCCTGCCGCTGGGGTTCACCGGCAGCCCGGTCAGCAGGTCCTTGACCTTCGTGGCGCTCGCGCCGTCGTCCGACAGCCGCCAGGTGACCAGCCGGATGTCGACGGCGGTGTCGCCCTCCTTGTGGGTCTGGCAGGTGATGAACTCGCGCGACGTCGCGAAGTCCTTGCTGATCACCATCCCCATCAGGCCGCCTTCGCCGCGGACGTGCACGTCGGAGAAGTCGGCGGCGACGTCGCGTTTCGTGCCGCCCTCGACCAGGGCCAGCTTCCCGGGACGCTGGGTGACGAGGATCTTCCCGTCCGGCAGGAATCCGACGTCCCAGCCGTGTTCGAGCCCGGCCGTCACCTGCTCGACCTTCAGCGCCGAAACGGCGGGTTTCGAAGTGACCGGTGGTGCGCTCTGCACCGTCTCGCTCGACGCCCCTGAACAGGCCGTGACCAGCAAGGACAGGGAAGCGAACACGACGACGGCGGAAGTGCGCATGACCTCAGCATGCCACCGTGCTCGACCGCCCACTAGGGACGAACCGGTCAGCGCGTCAGGATCGCGGCCGTCTCGGCGTCGGCGGGAAGGAACGTCTCCAGTTTCAATTCCGACACCGTGACGTCGGCCGCGGTCGCGAACGTCGTGATGGCCGTGATCAGCCGCAGCTCACCCGCCGAAGTGGACAGGCGCATCGGCACGGCGAACCCGAGGTGGTCCGGGCCGGGCGGCCCCGGCTCCGGAACGTAACCTTCGAGTTCGGCCAGCAGCGCGGTGAGCCGCTCGTCGGGCGCGTGCGCGATCTCCTGCGTCAACCGTTCCAGGATGTGCCGCGCCCAATCCGCGAGGTTCAGCACCCGCGGCGCCATCCCCTTCGGATGCAGCGCGAGCCGCAGCGTGTTGACCGGTTCCTCGAGCAGTTCGGGCGCCACGTCCTCGAAGAGCAGGTCGAGCGCGTCGTTGCGGGCGACGAGCACGCCGTAGCGGTCGACGACGATGGCCGGGTACGGCCGGTGCCCGTCGAGCAGCCGCCGCATACCGTCGAGGACCGGCTTCAGCCTGGGATCGTCCAGTTCCGTTTCGGGGAAACCGGGGGCGAACCCGGCCGCGAGCAGGAGGCCGTTGCGCTCCCGGAGCGGGAGTTCGAGCGACTCGGCGACCCGCAGCACCAGGCCGCGGCCGGGGATCGACCGGCCGCCTTCCAAGAAACTCACATGCCGTTGGGTGGTCCCGGCCCGGAGCGCCAGTTCCAGCTGGGACAGCCGCCGCCGCTCACGCCAGCCCCGCAGGGCGGGACCGAATCCGGAAACCATGGTCGTCATCTTGGCCGAGTCGCGCGCGGCGCCGCCATTCCCTCGAAGGAATTGAGACGATTCCCCGCCGCGCGGATGCTTCCGGCATGAAATTCGGTCTGGTCGTCCCCACTTATCGGTCCATCCTCGACGCCGGGCGCACCGCGCCGGAAATGGTCGCGATCGCCGTCGAAGCCGAACGCCTCGGCTTCGATTCGGTCTGGGTCGGCGACACCCTCGCGCAGGCGCCCATCGATCCGTTGACGTTGCTCGGCGCGTTCGCCGCCAGAACCGAGCGGATCACCCTCGGCACCGCCGCGCTGCTTCCGGCGTTGCGGGATCCGCTGCTTTCCGCGAACACGATCCTCTCGCTCGACCTGCTCAGCCAGGGCCGGATCACGCTCGGCGTCGGCGCGGGGTTCGCCGGCCGCAGCGAACCCGAGTTCGCCTTCACCCGTGTTCCGTGGGAACGCCGTCGCGCCCGGCTCGACGACATCGTCGCGCTGTGGCGGCACGTTTGGAGCGGGAACGGCGGCCCGTTCCACGGCGAGGTGCTGCACTACGACACCCTTCCGGAGTACCCGGAACCCCACCGTCCGGGTGGTCCGCCGGTGTGGCTGGCCGCGTACACGCCGGGCGCGCTCAAGCGAGTGGGACGGCTTTACGACGGGTGGCTGCCGTACCCGCCCGACGTCGCGGACTACGCCGACGGGCTCGCGAAGATCCGCGAAGCGGCCGTACGCCCCGTGACGCCCGCGTTGTTCGCGACAGTGCTCATCGAGGAGGACCCGGTCCGGGCCCGCGAGCGGCTGGAGGACTACGCACAGCGGAATTACGGCGTTCCGCTGGACTTCGTCGAGAAGATCCAGGTGTACATCACGGGCACTCCGGCGCAGGTCGCCGACAGGGTGCGCGAATACCGGGACGCGGGCGCCGAACACGTGCTGATCAGGATCGCGACCCAGGAACCAGCCGAGTTCGACGAACAGCTTCCGAAGCTCGCCGACGCCTTGCCCCGGTAATCGCGCGGCGGACTGTCGGTGCCCCCACGTAGGCTGTGACGGTGACAAACGCTCCATTGTCCGGACTCCTTCATTCCATCCTTCCCGATCCGGCCCTGCGCGGGGTCGTGGAGCGGGCCGGTGCCCCGGTGCTCGAACTCCAGGGCGCGATCGCCACCCGCCAGCTGGTCGTGGGCGCCCTCGCCGCGGACGAGGGCGCCGGCCGCCCCGTGCTCGCGGTGACCGCGACCGGCCGCGAGGCCGACGAGTTGACCGCTTCGCTGAAGTCCTTCCTCGGCGAAGGCGCCGTCGCCGACTTCCCGTCCTGGGAGACGCTGCCGCACGAGCGGCTGTCGCCCCGGGCGGACACCGTCGGGCGGCGGCTGGAGGTGCTCCACCGGCTCAAGACGGGGGCCGACGATCTGCGCGTCGTCGTCGCGACCGTCCGCAGCCTCATCCAGCCGATGGCGCCCGGGCTCGGTTCGCTCGCGCCGATCGACCTGGTGGTCGGCGAGGAGCAGAGTTTCGAAGGGCTGCTCGAGCGGCTGGTCGAGCTCGCCTACACGCGGGTGGACATGGTCGAGAAGCGCGGCGAGTTCGCCGTGCGCGGCGGCATCCTCGACCTGTTCGGGCCGACGGCGCAGCATCCGGTGCGGATCGAGTTCTGGGGCGACGAGGTCAGCGAGATCCGCGCGTTCGCGGTGTCGGATCAGCGGTCGCTGCCGGGGGAGATCCGGCACGTCAGCGCGCCGCCGTGCCGTGAGCTGCTGCTCACCGAGCCGGTGCGCGCGAAGGCCGCCGAGCTGGCGACGACGTACGAGGCGGACGCCCAGCTCACCGAGATGCTCACCAAGCTCTCCGGCGGGGTCCCCGTCGAGGGCATGGAGGCGCTCATCCCCGTCCTGTGCGAGGGCGAGCTGGAGCTGCTGACCGACGCGATGCCCCAGGGCACGCACGTGCTCCTGGCCGATCCGGAGAAGATCCGGGCCCGCGCGGCCGACCTGGTCCGCACCGGGCAGGAGTTCCTCGAAGCGTCCTGGACCACGGCCGCCGCGGGCGGTCAGGCCCCGATCGACCTCGGCGCTTCCGCGTACCGGGACCTCGCGGGGGTCGCGAAGCACGCTCAGGAGACGAAGCGCCCTTGGTGGACGCTGACGCAGCTGGCCAGCGACGATCCCGACGTCTACCGCGTCTCGATCGAAGCCGCGCCGAACTACCGCGGCGAGGTCGAGCGCGCGACGACGGACCTGCGCGCGCACACGGCCGCGGGCGGGACGGCCGTCCTCGTCGTCGCCGGGCACGGCACCGCGGCCCGCGCCGTCGAGCAGCTGTCGGCGGGGGACGTGCCCGCGTCGCTCGCCGAAGGCATCACCGGTCCGTTGACGCCAGGCGTCGTGACGGTGACGTGCGGCGGTCTTTCGGACGGTTTCGTCTCGCCGGAGCGAGCCCTCGTGGTGCTGTCCGAATCGGACCTCACCGGTCGCGGTTCCGGCGCCGGGACGTCCACAAAGGACTTCAGCACCAAGATGCCTTCGCGGCGCCGCAACGCCGTCGATCCGCTCGCCCTCAAGGCGGGCGACTACGTGGTGCACGACCAGCACGGCATCGGCCGGTTCGTCGAGATGGTGCAGCGCACCGTCGCCGGCGCGACCCGCGAGTACCTGCTGCTGGAGTACGCCTCCTCCAAACGCGGGCACCCGGGGGACCGGCTGTTCGTCCCGACCGACCAGCTCGACGAGGTCTCCCGCTACGTCGGCGGCGAGCTGCCGACGCTGAACAAACTCGGCGGGTCGGACTGGAAGAACACCAAGGCCAAGGCGAAGAAGGCGGTCAAGGAGATCGCCGCCGAACTCGTGCAGCTCTACGCGGCGCGGCAGGCCGCTCCCGGGCACGCGTTCGGGCAGGACACCCCGTGGCAGGGCGAACTCGAGGACGCCTTCCCGTTCACCGAGACCAACGACCAGCTCGCCGCGATCGACGAGGTCAAGGCGGACATGGAACGCGGTGTCCCGATGGACCGCGTCATCTGCGGCGACGTCGGCTACGGCAAGACCGAGATCGCGGTCCGCGCGGCGTTCAAGGCCGTGCAGGACGGCAAGCAGGTCGCGGTGCTGGTGCCCACGACACTGCTCGCGCAGCAGCACCTCAACACCTTCACCGAACGGATGAGTTCGTTCCCGGTCAAGATCAGGGGGCTCTCGCGGTTCACGAACAAGCCCGAGTCCGACGCGATTCTCGAACAGCTCGCCTCGGGTGACGTCGACATCGTGATCGGCACGCATCGCCTGTTGCAGACCGGGATCCGGTACAAGGACCTCGGCCTGGTGATCGTCGACGAGGAACAGCGGTTCGGTGTCGAGCACAAGGAACACATCAAGGCGCTGCGGACCCACGTCGACGTGCTGACCATGTCGGCGACGCCGATCCCGCGGACGCTGGAGATGTCGCTCGCCGGGATCCGTGAGATGTCCACGATCCTGACCCCGCCCGAGGACCGGCACCCGATCCTGACCTACGTCGGCGCGTACGACGACAAGCAGGTCGGTGCCGCGATCCGGCGTGAGCTGCTGCGCGACGGCCAGGTCTTCTACGTGCACAACAGGGTTTCCTCGATCGAGAAGGCCGCGAAGCGTATTCGCGAGCTGGTGCCCGAGGCGCGTGTCGTCACCGCGCACGGGCAGATGAACGAGGACAAACTCGAGAAGATCATCCAGGGTTTCTGGGAGAACGAGTACGACGTGCTCGTCTGCACCACGATCGTCGAAACCGGGCTGGACATCTCGAACGCCAACACGCTGCTGGTGGAACGCGGTGACCTGCTGGGGCTCGCGCAGCTGCACCAGTTGCGTGGCCGCGTCGGGCGTGGGCGGGAGCGCGGGTACGCGTACTTCCTGTACCCGCCGGAGGCCCCGCTCACCGAGACGGCGCACGACCGGCTGGCGACCATCGCGCAGAACACCGAACTGGGCGCGGGCATGGCCGTCGCGATGAAGGACCTGGAGATCCGCGGCGCGGGCAACATCCTCGGAGCGGAGCAGTCCGGGCACATCGCGGGCGTCGGTTTCGATCTGTACGTGCGGCTCGTCGGCGAAGCGGTCGACGCGTTCCGCCGGCACGCGGGCGCGGACACGGCGGAGGAGGAAGAACTCGCCGACGTCCGCGTCGATCTCCCGGTGGACGCGCATATCCCGCACGACTACGTGCCGGGCGAGCGGCTGCGGCTGGAGGCGTACCGCAAGATCGCGGCCGCGCCCGACCAGGCCGGGCTCGACGCCGTCCGCGAGGAACTGGTCGACCGCTACGGCCAGCCGCCCGCCCCGGTGCGGAGGCTGCTCGCGGTCGCCGCGTTCCGGCACACCTGCCGCGCGGCCGGGGTCACCGAGGTCTCCGCCCAGGGCACGTCGATCCGGTTCGCGCCGCTGCCGCTGGCGGATTCGCAGATGGTGCGGCTGAAGCGCTTGTACCCCAAGGCTCTCTACAAGGCGGTGACGAACACGGTTTCCGTGCCGAAGCCGACGGAGGGCCCGGCGGGCGGGCGGATGGGCGCCCCGGCGCTGCGAGACGAGGAACTGCTGGACTGGTGCGCGAAGCTGCTGACGAATCTGATGAAGTCGCCGGCGCCCGTCGCGTGAGGAACTCCGAACTCGCGTGATCGGAGGCGTAACTCGCGTGATGGGAAGCAGAACTCGCGTGCTTGGAGGCGTGACTCGCGTGATGGGCCGAGCCCGAATCGCGACTTACGACCTGGTTCTCTCGCCGGGGCCGGTATGAGAGGGTAGGCCCTGTGATGCGGATCATGGGGCGCCGTCGCGCGCTGGTCGGGGTTCTTGCCGGTTCTCTCCTTCTCGCCGGATGCAACGCCGGACCCGGGCAGGTCGGTGCGGCGGTGATCGTCGACGGCAGGACCGTTTCGGTGGATCGCGTGCAGCAGCTGATCGACAAGGCCGTTCGTGAGCACCCGTACGGACAGCAGCTCGCCAAGGAGCACAAGCTCGACCTCGTCGGCCGCGAGATCGTCCGCCAGGAGATCCTGCACGACCTCACCAAGCGTGCCGCTCAGCGGGAAGGCATCGGGGTCGACGAGTCCCTCGTGGTGAACGCGTTGCGGAACGATCCGCTGGCGAAGCCGATGGAGGCCAACCCGCAGGACGATCCCGAGCTCAGTGTCGAGCAGCTCGTGGCGCGGGTGCGGGACCACCGCGAGGCGCTGATCGACGCGGCGCTGCAGACTCAGCTCGCGATGAAGTACATGGACAAGCTCAGCGTCACGTTCGACTTCAGCTCGGTCTCCTCGACCGACGCCACCGGCGCCGACTCGGACAAGCTGCGCGAGCAGGCGATCGAGAAGGCCCGCCGCTTCGCCGCCTCGCCGAACGCGGCCGCCGAACTGATCGCGCAGGACCAGCAGACCTCCGACACCCAGGCGGGCACCGGCCAGAAGCTGCCCGCCATGCAGTCGCCCGCGACCGCGGCCACCGTCCTGTTCGGTCTCCAGCCCAACACCGTCGCCGCCTTCAAGCCGACACCGCAGCAGCCGCTTTGGGTCGTCGTCGTGATGCGTGAGCGGACCGCGGACAAGCCCGTCGCGTCGGATCAGGCCGCGCAGCCCACCGCCCAGCAGCTGGCCAAGATCGGTGTCCGGCTCCTCCAGCCGGACCTCGGCCAGGTCGACCTCAAGGTGAACCCGCGCTACGGCGTGTGGGATGTTGTCGAGATGGACCTCGCGCCCAACGAAGCTTCGAAGAAGGGCATCGTGCTGCCTGTGCACGGTGCCGCCCCGCAAAACCCGTGACCGCTGCCGTCGTCGTGATCGCCCGCGGGGCGACACTGCCCGCCGCGGCACTCCCGATCTTGCGCACCAGCGCGGCCGTGTACGCGGCTTCCGATGTCGATCCCGAGGTCGTCGGGGTGCCCGCGCTCGGTGACACGCAGGCGCGCGACCTCGTGCTCATCGCCGGTTCGCGAAGGGAACCGAAGGCCGCGGCGCTGATCAGGTCGGGCGCGCGCGTGATCGAAGCGCCCGTTCCGCCGCTGGTCGAGGCCGCCGAGGTGATGGACCGGCTCCGCTCGCCGGGTGGCTGCCCGTGGGACGCCGTCCAGACGCACGAGTCGCTGCGTCAATATCTGGTCGAGGAGACCTACGAGCTGCTCGACGCGATCGAAGAGGGCGACCGCGTCGCCTTGCGTGAGGAACTCGGCGACGTCCTGCTCCAGGTGCTGTTCCACGCGCGCGTCGCGGTCGAGGACGCGGACGATCCGTTCGGGATCGACGAGGTCGCTTCGGAATTGGTCGCGAAACTCGTCGGACGTCATCCGCATGTCTTCGCCGACGCCCCCCGGGTCGAGACCGTCAGCGACCAGAACCTCAAATGGGAAGAACTGAAACAGGCCGAGAAGAGCCGCCAGTCCATTGTGGATGGTGTCGCGCTCGGCCAGCCCGCCGTGGCGCTCGCCGGCAAGCTCGGCCAGCGCAGCGGCCGGGCCGGGATCCCGCTCGACCTGTTCCCCGACGGTTCCGAAGCGGCCGCCCAGCTGTTCCGGGTGGCCGCGACCGCCCGCCGCGCGGGGATCGATCCCGAAGGCGAGCTCCGCGCCGTCGCGAAGCAGTTCGCCCGCGATATCCGGGCCGCCGAGCAGGCCGCACGCGACGCCGGTCTGGAGCCGACGACGCTCGAGGCCGACGGCTGGCGCAAGTTCTGGCCGGGTTCCTGAGCGAAGCCTCCATCAAGACGCTGTGACGCGGGACACAATCGGATGAGAACCGTTTCGATGATCTCGGCGTCTTGCCGGATGTGAAAGGAACGGAACCGGACGAAGAGCAGCTCGTCCGCCGCACGGCCCGAGGTGACCGCGCGGCGTTCGAGGAGCTCTACCGCCGCACGTCGCCGTGGCTGGCCGTGCGCCTGCGCCGTCGCTGCGCCGACGATCAGATCGTCGCCGAGGTGATGCAGGAGACCTACCTCGCGGTGTGGCGCGCCGCCGGCGCGTTCGCCGGTTCCGCCGTCGGCGGGAGCGCCGTGGGCTGGCTGTGGACGATCGCCGCGCGGCGGCTGGTCGACGCCTTCCGCCGCCGGGCGCGGCACGCGCAGCCTTTGCCGGTCGCGGAAACCACCGTCGCGCCCGCCGCCGAGGAGGAGGCGCTGGCCGGTGCGGTCGGCGACCACGTCGGCGACGCGCTGCGCCGCCTCGCTCCCGAACTCCGTCAAGTCCTACAGGCCATGGTGCTCGACGGGCTGACCGTCCGTGAGACCGCGGTCCTGCTCGGCCTGCCGGAAGGAACCGTCAAAACCCGCGCCAGGCGGGCTCGGATCGCGATGCGGGAGGCGCTGTCGTGAACAAGGAACACGTGTCCGAACAGCTCCTCGCCGGTTACGTCCGCGGGGACGACGGCTTGGCCGGTGACGAGGTCTGGGCGGTCGAAGCCCATCTCGAAGCGTGCGCGGAATGCCGGGGAAGACTGTCCGCGCTCAGCCTGCCGACGGTATCTGTGCTGGTGGACGACGTCTGGGCCGGGCTGGGGCCGAAGCTCGCCGAAGCGGGGCCGAGCCCGATGCGGAGCCGGTGGGCCGGACGGCTGCACACCTGGGTGACGCCGGTGATGCTGCCGTGGCTGGTGATGATCGTCCTGATCCCGGCACTGGGCTTCCTGCTGGATTCGCTCGGGTTCACCGGGTCCAAGGGCTACTCGTTCGTCCAGCTCTTCTCGCCGGTGCTGCCGGTGCTCGGTGTCGCGGTGTCGTGGGCGAAGGGGCTCGATCCCGCGTACGAACTCGTCACTTCCACGCCGAGGGCCGGGCTCTACCTGCTGCTGCGCCGGACGACCGCGGTCCTCGCGGTCGTGTTGCCGATACAGGGCTTTTCGAGCTGGCTCGGCGGCGGCGGATTCGGGCTCGGTCTCCTGCCGAGCCTGGCCTTCACCACCGGGACGCTCGCGCTCGGCGGCGTGATCGGGGTGGTGCGGGCGGCCTATGTCCTCACCGGGGTCTGGATGGCGGTGATCTTGGCGCCCGCGGTGGCTTCGCAAGGGCGCGCCACCGCGCTCGAACCCCGGCTTCTCCCGGTGTGGGGCGCGATCTTCGCGCTGACCGCGGTCGTGGTGGTGCTCCGGCGGAGCGTCTTCGGCCTGCTCACCGGATCCGAACGATGAACGAAGGGGAGAACATGATGCGTGCTGTCGGGGCCGCGGAGGTCGCACCCACGATCTACGCGTGGCAGATCAAGGCGGAGGGACTGAAGGTCCGGGTCGGCAAACGCAAGTTCGCCGTGAACGGGCTCGACCTGGAACTCGGCACGGGGGTGCACGGTCTGCTCGGCCCGAACGGGGCCGGGAAGACCACGCTGATCCGGGCACTGGCGACGGTGCTCCGGCCGGCGGAGGGAGGGCTGGCGCTGCTCGGTGAATCCGTCGGGGGGTTCACCGATCAGCGCCGCCTGCGCCGCCGTATCGGCTATCTGCCGCAGAACTTCGGTTTCTACAAGCGGTTCACCGTCCGCGAGTTCGTCGAGTACATCGCCTGGCTGAAGGAGATGTCCAAACAGGACATCCCGGCCGCGGTGCAGCGGTCGATCGAACGGGTCGGCCTCGCCGATCGGGCCGACGACCGGATGAAGACGCTGTCCGGTGGCATGGTGCGCCGGGTCGGGATCGCACAGGCGATCGTGAACGATCCGGACATCCTCCTGCTGGACGAGCCGACCGCCGGGCTCGACCCGGCACAGCGTGTGCGGTTCCGCGATCTCCTTCAGGAAATCGGCCGAGACGCCTGCGTCGTCGTCTCGACGCATCTCGTCGAGGACGTCGCGACGGCCTGCACCGACGTCGTCCTGTTCGAAAACGGGAAACTCGTCTTCCAGGGGACGCCGGACGAGTTGGCCGCGGCTGGGACCGAGGAGTACGTCGGCGACAGCCCGATCGAGCGCGGTTACTCGGCGCTGCTCGGGCACGAGCCAGGGAGGGGGAACTGGTGAACACTCGTATCCTGCGGACCGAACTCCGCCGTTCCATCGCCCCCTGGGCGACGCTCGCCATTCTCGTGGTCGCGTTCGGGTTCCTGTATTCGTTCAGCGGTCCGTGGTCGAAGGCGCCGATCGCCTGGGACGAACACTGGACGCACGCCGCGGAGTGGAGCCGGTTCCTGCTGGTGTTCCTGTGGCCGATCGCGGTCGGCGCCGGGGTCGTCCAAGGGATGCGCGACAGCCGGTCCGGCACGGCCGAACTCATGACCACCATGCCGCGTCCCGGCTGGCAGCGGGCCGCGAAACTCGCCGGTGCGCTGGGGGGCCTGCTGGTGCTGGGCTACCTGCTGATCTTCGCCGTCGGCGCCGTTCAGGCCGCGCTCAACGGCGGGTTCTTCACCTTCGGCTGGCTGCCGATCGTCGTGGTCGGTGTGCTCGCGATGCTCGCGGGCGCCTGGATCGGGCTCGGGATCGGCCGGTTGCTGCCACATCCGCTGACCGCGCCCGCGGTGGCCGTCGCCGCGTTCGTGGCCGTGCTCCTGTTCCAGTTCGCCGGGTCGGAGGGCAGCGCGCTGGCCGGGATCGTGCCGTTCCGGGTCTCCTTGCTCTCACCCGCCTTGGACGTCGTGCGGGATCCGTTCGACACCACCGCGGGCCGGATGGATCTTGGCCAGGGGATCTGGCTCGCCGGACTGGCCGCGACCGGAATCCTCCTGCTGGCGGGCCGCTCCAAGCGGGCGAAAGGGCTCGCCGTCGTTCCCGCGCTGGTGGCGGCCGCGATCGCCTTGCCCGTGCTGCCCGGCAGCACGGCCGAAGCCAAGGTCGCCGACCCGAACGCGACGGAGATGGTCTGCGACGGCCCGGTCTGCGTCCCCCGCATGCTCGAATCCGAACTCGCCCGTCTCGCCGGGCCCGGCAAGGAGGCGTTGCGGCTGTTGGGAACACTGCCGGACGCGCCGGTCAAGGTCGCGGTACTGGACCGGCGGCTGGGCTACGACGAGATGCCGCCGCGCGCCGCCGACACCGTCTACGTGGACCTGGTGGACTGGTCGATCCGTTCGGTCCTGAATTCGGACGACATGACTCGGACGCTGGTCGCCGGCGCCGGGACGCCGACCTGTTACAGCCTTCATGGTGTCGACAGGTCGTTCATGGACGAACTCACCGCGCGGTCGATCACGTCGAGCTGGTTCCTCGGCGAGTGGGAGATGCTCAGGGGGTCGTGGCTGAGCGACGACAAGAAGAACGAGGTCCTCCGGAGCTGGGAGACCTTCCGTGCCCTGCCGCCCGACGTGCAGCGAGAGCGGATCATCGCGCAGCGGCAGGCGGGCCTGACCTGCCAGGGCAACCAGCTCGACATCCTCCTCGGCGGCGCCCGATGAGGTGGGCGGTGCTGTACGCGCGCTCGCGCGCCATGCCCGCGTCGTTCGCGGCGGTGGCGGCGAGCATGGCGGTGATCTGGTTCCTGGCGCGGGACCGCTGGTCGGAGATCCCGGTTTCCCTGGCGCTCCTCGTCGCGATCGCGGTGACCGCCATCGGACTCAGCGGGCAGGACGTCGATCTCGACCGGACCGCCGCGATCCGCTGGGCGCCTCGCCGCGTCGTGCATCTCCTGCTGATCGGCGGCCTCGGCATCGGTGCCGTGCTGCTGCCGCGGCTGTGGGAAGCGGAGCGGGTTCCGGTGGAGATCATCGTGCGGAACGCGGGTGGCCTGCTCGGTCTCGCCGGGATCGCCGCGGTGCTGTTCGGCGGGGTCTTCGGGTGGACGTTGCCGCTGGCAGGGTTCGCGGTCGCCTTCGTGGTCTGGGCCACCACGTCGGGTACGGAGTCCGTGCACCTGGTGATCACCTGGCCGTTCCAGCCCGTCGGCGTGGCCGAAGCCACGTGGACCGCCGTGGTGCTCGCCGTGGCCGGTTTGGGGACCTACGCGGTCTACGGTGCCCGTCGCTGAAAGTGTCATGAAAGGGTCGTTCCCGACGTTTTTCGTCAGGAACGACCCTTTCTTTCCCCGGTCAGACGTTTCGGTTGTGCGGAACGAGATCGAGCGGGTCGTGGTCCGGGTCGTCGACACCGAGGCTGATGATCCGCGACGGGTGGATCCGGATCACCGCGCCGTCGAGATGGCCGTCGGGGGTGCGGGCGCCGGTCAGCGCCTCGGCCCGGCCGCGGATCTCGAGGCAGCGGATCCTCGGCGGGTCCTGCGAGGGCATGTCGTCCACCACGAACGCGGCCTGCCCGTTGGCGGCCACGTTCCGGAACTTCTTGCTCTTCGCCAGTTCGTAGCCGGTGATGTCGATCGTCCGGGTCTCGGTGTTGTAGGCGTAACCGACGGGGCTGACCTGCAGCGTGCCGTCCGGCTGCGCCGTCGCGAGCCGCCCGAGACCTTGGGTGGCGAGGTAGTCGAGTTCCGCTTCACTGAACATGGGAATCAGTGTGTGATCTCCACTTGACTGGAGGTCAAGAGGTAATCCCGCTTCGAGCTGCCGGTCGCCGATCGGTTCTACCGTCAGTCGGGGTCGTAAGCCGATTGGGGCATCGCCCGGAAGTGTGGCGAAGTAACCTGACCGGGTGGCCGAAACCGCCCAGAGCACCGAAGCCCCGGAGCATGCTGCCCGCCCTCTGCCGCCGTACGTGCCCAGGCTCGCTTTCGCGGGCGGGCTCGTGCTCACGGGCGTGGTGCTGATCATGACCGTCGGGGTGAACCGGCCGGGAGGCGAGGAGCCCCCTCCGCCGGCCCAGCCCCAGCCCGCGCTCGCGGTTCCCGACCAGAAGCCCCAGCCGGGGGTGGCGACTCCGCGTGCGGGGCTCGCCGCGCCGCCCGACCGGCCCACCGTTTCCGACGCGGCCGAACTCGAGACCTGGGCGAAACGGGTGGCGGCGAAGACGCGGCTCTCCTTCGCCGACCTGTCCGCCTACGGCCGGGCCGAGATGTGGCTCCGGCGGCAGAAGCCGGGTTGCCACCTCTCGTGGGCGACCCTCGCCGGGATCTCCCACGTCGAAACGGCGCAGGGCAGGCCCGGCCCGATCACGCTCCCCGCCGACGTCTGGGCCAAGCACTCCGCCCGGGCCAGGAGCGACGGGAAGCAACCGGATCCGAAGGACCTCGACGACGCCGCCTTCGCCACCGCCCGCTACCTGTGCGCCGCCGGCGACGACGTCGCCACCCCGGACGGCTGGTGGAAGTCGATGCGGGTGTTCAACCCGTCGGTGCCCTACGTCCAGGAGGTCTTCAGCGCGGCCGACACCTACGCGGACGCCAGCGTCGCGCCCTGATCCTCGAGCACCAGGTCGAAGTTGAGCGCCGACGCCATCCGGTAGGCGTCGCCCGCGGCGACGACCAGCTGCGCCATCGGATCGACGACGTTCCCCGCCGCCCAGACACCGTCCACGTTCGTGCGGCCCTGCGCGTCCACCGCGATCGAGCCGGTTTCGGTGCGCGCGCAGCCGATCTGGGCGAGAAGCCGGTCGTGCGGGACGAACTTCGGGCCGACGAACACGACATCGCGTTCGACGAATTCCCCGTCGACGAGCCGGACGCCGGTCAGCCGGTCGTCTTCGACGGCGAGTTCGGACACCTTCCCGTCGACGATCCGGATGCCCAGCCCGGTCAGCTTCGCCCGGTCTTCGGCCGAGAGCTGCTGCGTATGCGTGAAGAAGGTCAGGTCCTTGCTCCACTGCCAGACGATCAGCGCCTGGTGGACCGACTTCTCGGAGGTGGCGAGCACTCCGAAACGCTGATCGCGGACCTCCCAGCCGTGGCAATACGGACAGTGCAGGACATCGGCGCCGAAGCGCTCCGCGACGCCGGGGACGTCCGGCAGTTCGTCGGCCAGCCCGGTGGTCACCACGATCCGGCGACCGCGGATGACCCGGCCGCTCGCCAGTTCCACCGCCTTGTCGTGCCGTAGCCGGTGGACGACGTCCTCGACGATCTCGACGCCGTAGCCCCGGACTTCGTCACGACCTATTTCCAGCAGTTCTTTGGGCGGAATGCCGTCCCTGGTCAGGAAACCGTGGGCGTGCGCGGCGGGCGCGTTGCGCGGGGTGCCGCCGTCGATCACGACGACCCGGCGCCGCGCCCTGCCCAGTACCAGGGCCGCGCTGAGACCCGCGACGCCACCACCGATGATCACCACGTCGAATTCGTTGTTCATGCTGCCGAGCATCCGGATTTTCGCGAAAGTTGGCAAAGTTCATTGCCGATTTGGCAAACTGGGAGCCATGCAGGACATCGAACGGCGGCTCGCCGAGGTCGGCCCGAAGCTCAAGCAGCTCCGCAAGGAACGTGGCACCACCCTCTCCGCGCTCTCGGAGGCGACGGGGATCTCCGCCAGCACGCTCTCGCGGCTCGAATCGGGCACCCGGAAGGCCACGCTGGAGCTGTTGCTCACGTTGTCGGCGGCGCATCAGGTGCCGCTCGACGAACTGGTCGGCGAACCCGAACCCGCCGACCCGCGAGTCCGGATGAAGGCGCAGAAATTCGGCAGGTTCACCGCGTGGGCGCTGACCGCGCAGCCGGGCCAGCCGCAGGCGTTCAAACTGTTGATCCCGGTCGAAGACGTCGAGCCCGTGCAGCGCACGCACGAGGGCTACGAGTGGATGTACGTCCTCAGCGGACGGCTGCGGGCGCTGCTCGGCGACCGCGACTTCACGATGGGGCCCGGCGAGGCCGCGGAGTTCGACACGCGGGTGCCGCACTGGTTCGGCAGCGCGGGGCCGGGGCCGGTGGAGCTGCTGGTGCTGTTCGGCAAGCAGGGCGAGCGGGCCCACCTGCGTGCCAGGTCGAAGTGAGAGCAAAGGTCCCTTGCTCCCGCCGCCGGGTCAGTCGCGCAACGCGATCCGCGCGCTGACCTCGCTGATCGCTTCCAGATACTCCGGGATCGGGTGCATCGCCGACGCTATCCGCATCTGCGCGAGCGCCTCGGTCAACCGGCCGAGGCGCTGAAGGGTCCGCCCGAGCACGAACCGCGCGTAATGATCGGTGGGGTCCAGCTCCAGCACCCGGGTGAAGGCGCGTTCGGCCCGCCGCAACTGTGCGGAGTGGAAGTACGCGCGGCCTGCCAGCAACTGAACACTCGGTTTGTCGGTTTCGTCTTCCAGTAAGGGCTCGAGGGCCTTGAGGGCGTCGAGCGGCCTGCGGCTTTCGACCAGCGCCTCCGCCTGTCGGAAGGCGCGGAACCGAGACTCACCGGACGAGTCCTCACCGGGTTCTGGGGCGGGTTCGGCATCCATCATGGTCCGCTCCACGATACGCCTGGGCAGGGTCGTTCACGAGGAGCTGAAACGGTCATGGTGGACTGTCCTGCCATGAGCAGTGCCGAAGAATGCGAGCCCGGCTACCTCGGTCTGGCGCCGTACCTCTACTACACCGACGCCACCGAGGCGGTCGCGTGGCTGGTCAGAGTGTTCGGGTTCACCGAGGAAGTGCGCTTCGCCGACGCCTCCGGAGAGGTGTTCCAGGCCACTCTGTGCGCCGGCCCGGCCAAGATCCAGCTGGCCGGGGTCGGCCCCGAGTACTGGCAGGCGAAAGGCGTCGACGGCCCGGTCGGGCAGCTGAACATCGTGTACGTCCCCGACGTCGACGCGCAGTACGAGCGCGTCCGCGCCGCGCTCGGCGACGACGCCGACCTCGACGCGCCCCAGGACCAGCCCTACGGCGCCCGGGTGTTCACCGTCTCCGACATCGGTGGCAACAGCTGGACCTTCTGGCAGCAGTTCTCCGACACCGTCGAGCTTCCGTCGGGCTGGAAGGAAGTCCGGGCGGACGAACCGGCCGAGGAATAGCCCGGTCGACGGCTGATGTGGCGCGTGCCTCCAACGGGTGAACTGCGGTGACGGCTAGGCTGGGCGCGGTCACCGCAGGCACAACCCACATGAGGAGCATGGCGTGGCGCTCATCGAGCAGGTAGGCGCTCGCGAGATTCTGGACTCGCGAGGCAACCCGACGGTCGAAGTGGAGGTGGCTCTCGACGACGGCACGCTGGCGCGGGCCGCAGTCCCCTCGGGTGCGTCCACCGGCGAACACGAAGCCGTCGAGCTGCGTGACGGCGACACCGGCCGGTACAACGGCAAGGGTGTCGAGCGCGCGGTCGCGGCCGTCCTGGACGAGATCGGCCCGGACCTGGTCGGCACCGACGCCGTCGACCAGCGCATCGTCGACCAGAAGCTGGTCGACCTCGACGGCACGCCGGCGAAGTCCCGCCTCGGCGCGAACGCCATTCTCGGTGTTTCGCTCGCCGTCGCGAAGGCCGCCGCGGAGTCGGCCGAGCTGGAGCTGTTCCGCTACCTCGGCGGGCCGAACGCGCACGTGCTGCCGGTGCCGATGCTGAACATCCTCAACGGTGGCGCGCACGCCGACACCGATGTCGACATCCAGGAATTCATGATCGCGCCGATCGGCGCCGAGTCGTTCCGCGAGGCCCTGCGCTGGGGCACTGAGGTCTACCACTCGCTGAAGTCGGTCCTGAAGGGCCGCGGCCTGGCCACCGGCCTCGGTGACGAAGGCGGCTTCGCGCCCAGCCTGAAGAACAACCGCGAGGCGCTCGACCTGATCCTTCAGGCGATCGAGAAGGCCGGGTACGCCCCGGGCCGCGACGTCGCGCTCGCGCTCGACGTCGCCGCGACGGAGTTCTTCTCCGACGGCGCGTACACCTTCGAAGGCGCGAAGAAGAGCGCCGAGCAGATGTCGGCCTACTACGGCGAGCTCGTCCGCGACTACCCGCTCGTGTCCATCGAGGACCCGCTGAGCGAGGACGACTGGGACGGCTGGGTCCAGCTGACCACCGAGATCGGCGAGAAGGTCCAGCTGGTCGGCGACGACCTGTTCGTCACCAACCCGGACCGTCTCGAAGAGGGCATCACCCGCCGCGCCGCCAACGCGCTGCTGGTGAAGGTCAACCAAATCGGCACCCTGTCGGAGACCCTCGACGCGATCTCGCTGGCCACCTCGTACGGCTACAAGTCGATGATGAGCCACCGGTCCGGCGAGACCGAGGACACCTTCATCGCCGACCTCGCCGTCGCGACCGGTGTCGGCCAGATCAAGACCGGCGCCCCGGCACGCGGCGAGCGGATCGCCAAGTACAACCAGCTGCTCCGCATCGAGGAGACCCTCGCCGACGCGGCGCGCTACGCCGGCGACCTCGCGTTCCCGCGGTTCAGCGCCGAGGGATAACGAACTATGGCGGACCGGGGGAGGGCGCGGACCCGTCGTAGCGGGCGCGCGGACGGAGGTGGCTCCGGCAGGGGCCGCCGGCCGGAGCGTGCCCGTCGCACGACGACGACGGAGGTCCGCGCCCGAACCCGGCTGCGCCGCAGCCTGGCGGCGAAACGGGCATCGGGTGCCGCGAAGGTGCTCGGCATGTCCACCACCCGCCGGGCCGCGGTGGTGGCGATCGTGGTGTGCGCGCTCGCGTTCACCATCGCCGTCCCGCTGCGCACGTACCTCAGCCAGAAGTCCGAGGTGACCGAGCAGCAGCAGTTGCAGTCGGAACTGCAGCGGAGCGTCTCCCAGCTGGAAGGCCGTAAGGCCGAGCTGAGCGACCCGGCGCAGATCGAGGCGGAGGCGCGTAAGCGGTTCGGTTTCGTGAAGCCCGGCGAGACGCCGTACATCGTGCAGCTCCCCGAAGACAAGGCGCCCGAGCAGGGGCAGCCGCAAGGTCAGCAGCCGGTGCCCGCGGGCTCCTGGTACGAGAAGCTGTGGGATCAGGTCGCGGGCGGCTGAAGTGCGCCCTTTAGCCTTACGGGTGTGAACAGCACGGAAAAGTCTTCTTTTGAACCGGTGACCGACGCCGACCGCGAGATCATCGCGGAACAGCTCGGCCGGGCCCCCCGTGCGCTGCGCGCCGTCGCCGCGCGCTGCCCGAGCGGCCACCCGTCGGTCGTGCAGACCAGCCCGCGCCTCGACGACGGCACGCCGTTCCCGACGCTCTACTACTTGACCTGCCCGAAGCTGACGTCGATGGTCGGCACGCTCGAGGCGTCCGGGCTGATGAAGGAGATGACCGACCGGCTCGCGGAGGACCCCGAGCTGGCGGCCGCCTACCAGCGGACCCACGAAAGCTATCTCGCCGAACGCGACGCCATCGATTCGCTCGGCCACGAGGTCAGCGCGGGCGGGATGCCCGGCCGCGTCAAATGCCTGCACGTCCACCTGGCGCACACGCTGGCCGTCGGGCCCGGGGTGAACCCGTTCGGGGACGAAACGCTCGAGTTGCTCAAGGCGAACGGCTGGCCGTCCGGCGACTGCCAGGGGTAACACCCGCCCGCGCTATACAGATAGTTCCTCCAGGTGGGTTAATTCACCCGATGTCGGCCAACTGGTCCTCCGCTATGGGGTGAAACCGGTCACCGTATGCGGCAGGCTGGGCACAGCCGAGGGTTGACGGGGTGGGCAAGTACCGGATCGCCGAGTCGTGATCCGCCGGGAGGGTTCTGAGGTATGCGCGTGAGGCACGTGCCAGGCGCGGTGACCGGTCATGTGCGGAGACTCTGTCTCCGGCACCGCACGCTAGCCGCGGTGGCCGGAGGGGTCCTCGCCATCGTCCCGGCCGGTGCCGCGGTCGTCGGTGCCGGCAGCTGGGCGGCGACGGCGAGCACGGTCCATTCCGACAACGTCGCCCTCGTCGACGGCTACGACCCGAAGAACCCGCTCGTCCAGCAGATCGGTGTCGACGGCAGCCTGCCGAACGCCCCGACCCCGCTCCCGCTCCCCGCGGACGAACTCCCCGAAGGACCGCTCGGCATCCCGGTCACCGCGCTCGCCGCGTACCGCAACGCCGCCGACATCCTCATCGCCGAACAGCCCGGTTGCCACATCGACTGGGCTTTGATCGCGAGTATCGGCCGCATCGAGTCCAATCACGCGCGTGGTGGTTACGTCGACGCGAAGGGCAACACCCTCGAACCGATCCTCGGCCCGCAGCTCAACGGCGCCGGGCCGTTCGCGGCCATCCCGGACACCGACGGCGGCAAATTCGACGGCGACACGGTGTGGGACCGCGCCGTCGGCCCGACGCAGTTCATCCCGTCGACGTGGAAGGGCTACGCCTCGGACGGGAACGGCGACGGCGAATCCAATCCGAACAACATCTTCGACGCGGCGCTGGGCACGGGCCGGTACCTGTGCTCCGGCGGGCTCGATCTGTCCAAACCGGATCAGTTGCGCGCGGCCGTGTTCCGCTACAACAACTCCGACACCTATGTGAACACCGTGCTGATCTGGGCCGAGGCGTACCGCACGGGTGTGCTGCCGACGCCGGACAGCAAGGTGCCCATCGGCGCTCCGAACGCCGGTGCCGCTCCGCCGCCCGCGTCGGTGCCGCCGCCTCCGGTGCCGTCGACGCCGCCCGGTTCGGTGACGCCCTCGCCGTCGAGTTCGCTGTCGCCGACCAATTCGGGGTCTTCGTCTTCTTCGAAGCCGGGCACCACCTCAGATACGCCGACGCCTCCGACTTCGACGACACCGACCTGCACGTCTTCGACTCCGCCATCGTCGAGCACGACGCCCACGACGACTCCGACATTGCCGCCCTGCGCGGATCCGTCGGGGACCGGAACGTCGACGCCGGCCAGCGACGGCACCAAACCCACCTGATCGGCGTTGTCTAAGCTCGGGGCATGCCTCGTGTTGCCGCGATCGACTGTGGGACCAACTCCATCCGCCTGCTCGTCGCCGAGCTGACCCCCCGCCACGACGGGACGGTCGACCTGCGTGACCTGCACCGCGAGATGCGGATCGTCCGCCTCGGCCAGGGCGTGGACGCCACCGGCAGGCTGGCCCCCGAGGCGCTCGAGCGCACCCGCAAGGCGCTGGCCGACTACACGATCGCCGCGCGCCGCAAGGGTGTGGAGAAGGTCCGCATGGTCGCGACGTCCGCGACCCGCGACGCGAGCAACCGCGACGAGTTCTTCGCGATGACGCGCGAGGTCCTCGGCACCGAGGCCGAAGTCATCAGCGGGGACGAAGAGGCACGCCTGTCCTTCACCGGCGCAGTCGGCGAGCAGGACCCCGACGACGGCCCCTTCGTGGTGGTCGACGTCGGCGGCGGCTCGACCGAGCTCGTGGTCGGCACCTGGGACGGCCGTCAGGCCGAGGTCATCGCGGCCAAGTCGGTCGACATCGGCTGCGTGCGCATCACCGAACGCGCGCTGAAGTCCGACCCGCCGACCGCGGCCGAGATCGCCGAGGCCCGGGAGCTGGCCGCCAAGGTGCTCACCGAGGCCTTCGACGTCGTGGACGTGTCCAACGCCAAGACGTGGATCGGCGTCGCCGGGACGGTCACGACCCTGACCGCCGTGGCGCAGGGCCTGTCGGAGTACGACTCCGAGCGCACCCACCTCTCGAAGCTCTCCCACGCCGACATCGACCGCGTCGTGCAGTCGCTCCTCACGGCCGACCACGCGACCCGCGCCGCGAACCCGGTGATCCACCCCGGCCGGGTCGACGTGATCGGTGGCGGCTCGGTGATCGTGCAGGTGCTGGCCGAGCAGTTCGCCACGCGCGGTGGTCCCGGCGAACTGGTGATCTCCGAGCACGACATCCTCGACGGGATCGCGCTGTCGTTGGCTTGACAGTCGGGTTTTCTCTTACAGGAAGCCATTTCTTTAGGTGATCAAGCGGTGACCTCCAGTCCGGATTGGGCCGTTCGGCCCAGCGTCGTTCCTACCAACGTTGTGCTCTAACCGGGTGGTCCGGGAGACCGTCACACATTTGCAACACCAACGCACTGTGATCGGCTTCACCTGTCCCATAGCGTCGTCTCACCTTCTGGGCGGTGGGGCGCGACCAGCGCCCGCCGCGCTATCCGACGACGAGAGTTGGAGTGGACATGCGGGCTTCACGCGGGTTCTGGGGAGCGACGGCGGTGGTGGCCACGGCGGCCCTGCTGCTGACGGCCTGTGGAGGTGGTGGATCCAGCGAGAACAAGGGATCCGGCGCCGTCGACGCCAACGCGTCGGTTTCGGTCTACGGCACCGAGCCGGAGAACTCGCTGATTCCCGCCAACACCAACGAGCTCGGCGGGTCCAAGGCCCTCAAGCCGGTCTTCTCGGCGCTGATCGGCTACAAATCCGACACCGCCGAGCCGTACAACCTGATGGCCGAATCGATCACCACGACCGATTCGAAGGTCTTCGACATCAAGATCAAAAAGGGCTGGAAGTTCCACGACGGGACCGAGGTCAAGGCCAAGAACTTCGTCGACGCCTGGAACTACAGCGCGAACGGCAAGAACGGCATGCAGAACGCGTCGTTCTTCGAGCAGATCCAGGGCTACGACGAGATCAGCGCCAAGGAGCCCGCCGTCAAGGAGATGTCCGGGCTCAAGATCGTGAACGACTACGAGTTCCAGGTCACCCTCAAGGGACCGTTCTCCGTGTTCTCCACGAAGATCGGCTACCTCGCCTTCGCGCCGCTGCCGGACAAGTTCTTCGCCGACCCGGAGGCGTTCGCCAAGGCCCCGATCGGGAACGGACCGCTGAAGTTCGTTTCGCGCACGCCGAACCAGAACATGAAGCTCACCCGGTTCGACGAGTACCAGGGCGAGGACAAGGTCAAGTTCAAGGACCTGGAAGTCCGCATCTACACCAGCCAGGAGACCGCGTACCAGGATCTGCTGAGCAACCGCCTCGACTTCATGGAGGCGCTCCCGCCCGCGGCGAAGGCCGGTGGCAAGTACAAGACCGACCTCGGTGAGCGGCTGATCGAAGGGAAGCTGCTCGGCATCAGCGCGCTGGCGCTCCCGTACTACGTCCCGGGTTACAACAACCTGGACCTGCGCAAGGCGATCTCGCTGGCCATCGACCGCGAGCAGATCGTCAAGACCGTCATGAACGACACCTACGCGCCCGCCGACGGCTACGTGTCGCGCGGTATCGAGGGCTACCGGCCCGGTGTCTGCGGCGAGTTCTGCAAGTTCGACCCGGTGAAGGCCAAGGAGTTCTTCACGAAGTCCGGCTACACCGGCAAGCTGACCATCGCGTCGAACGCCGACGGCGGTCGCAAGGAGCCGCTGGTCGCGGCGTGCAACAGCATCAAGAACGCGCTCGGCGTCGAATGCGACTTCGTGCCGGCGACCGACTTCGGGCAGTGGCGCAGCATCGTCAACAACCGCCAGCTGACCGGCATGGGCCGTTCCGACTGGTCCGCCGACTACCCGTCGATCGAGAACTACCTGAACCCGCGCTACAAGAGCACCGGTTCGTCGAACGACTCCACGTACAACAACCCGGCCGTCGACGCGCTGCTGACCCAGGCGGACCAGACCGCCGACAAGGCGGCCGCGATCAAGCTGTACCAGCAGGCCGAGGACCTGATCGCGAAGGATCTGCCGCAGATCCCCGTGTGGGAAGAGAAGGGCGTCGGCGGGAAGTCGAACCGGCTCAAGACCGTGAAGCTGGACTTCGGCAGGCTCGCGGACTACTCGTCCATCGAGGTCGCGGCGAAGTAATCGCGTGGCCGGGACGGCCGGGAACGGTGCAGCACCGTTCCCGGCCGTCCCGGACCCCGGCTCCCACCACGCGATCCTCAGGACGGCACGCCCATGTCCCAATACATCCTCCGACGACTACTTCAACTCATCCCGGTCTTCTTCGGCACGACGTTCCTCATCTACGCCCTCGTCTGGGCGGTGCCCGGTGACCCGTTCGCCGGCAAATGCGGCCAGGTCGCCTGCCCGCCCGCCTACATCGAGATGATGACCGCGAAGTTCAACCTCGACGATTCGATCTTCGTCCAGTACTTCAAATACCTCGGCAACCTGTTCACCGGCGACTGGGGCGAGACCTTCAACGGCAACTCGGTCGGCGAACTGATCGGGAACGCCTATCCGGTGACGGTCCGGCTCGCCCTCATCGCGGTGGCCATCGAAGCGATCATCGGCCTGTCCGCAGGCATCCTGACCGGCCTGCGCGGCAAGGGTTTCCTCGACAACCTCGTGCTGATGTCCACCACGTTCCTGATCTCGATCCCGGTGTTCGTCACCGCGATCGTGCTCCAGATCGTCCTCGGTTCGGAACTGGGCATCATCGACGCGAGCGTGTCCGAGGACGCCACGATCGGCGAGCTGATCGTGCCCGGTATCGCGCTCGGCAGTCTTTCCATGGCCTACATAGCCCGGCTGACCAGAACGAGCATCGCGGAGAACCGGCACGCCGACTACGTCCGCACGGCCGTCGCCAAAGGACAGCCGCGCAGCCGCGTCGTCGGCGTGCACCTGCTCCGGAACTCGGTGATCCCGGTGCTGACCTTCATCGGCACCGACATCGGCGCGCTCATGGGCGGGGCCATCGTCACCGAAGGCGTGTTCAACATCAACGGCATCGGCGGGCTCATCTTCCGCGGTATCCAGAACCGGGAGGGCGCCACCGTCACCGGCGTCGTCGTCCTCCTGGTGATGGTCTATCTGCTGGTGAGTCTCATCGTCGACCTGCTCTACGCCGTTCTCGACCCGAGGATCCGTTATGACTGACCCCAATGTGGCCGGCGGTGTGTCCTCTGTGGACGTCGCGGGCGCCGGTGTCGCCGACGATTCCGCGACGGCGCACAAGCCGCGCAGCCTCGGCGGCGACGCCTGGCGGATGTTGCGCAAGCGGCCGTCGTTCATCATCTCCGCCGTCATCATCACGCTCGTCGTGCTCATCGCGATCGCGCCCGACCTGTTCAGTTCCCGGCCTGCCGGGTTCAGCGATCTGCTCCACGCCAACGAAGGACCGTCCGCGGACGCCTGGTTCGGCTACGACAACCAGGGTTACGACGTCTACGCGCGGACCATCCACGGCGCGCGGGCGTCGCTGCTGGTCGGTGTCTTCGCGACGGTGCTGACGATCCTGATCGGCTCGGTGGTGGGGATCATCGCCGGGTACTACGGCCGTCTCGTCGACAGCCTGTTCTCGCGGGTGGGCGACATCTTCGCGGCGCTGCCGTTCGTCCTCGGCGCGATCGTCATCCTGACCACGTTCAACGCGCCCGGCTCGAACCCCGGGGTCGTCACCATCATCGTGCAGGTGGTCGTGTCGATCGCCGCGCTGAGCTGGCCGGTGGCGATGCGCATCATGCGGTCGGCGACCCTGGTGGCCAAACAGCTCGACTACGTCAAGGCCGCGCGCGGACTCGGCGCGAGCACGCCGCGCATCGTGTTCCGGCATCTGCTGCCGAACACGGTCGCGCCGGTGCTGGTCTACGGGACCATCGCGCTCGGCGCGTTCATCGGCGCGGAAGCGACGCTGGCGTATCTCGGCGTCGGCGTGCGGCCTCCGGTCGTTTCGTGGGGTGTGATGATCAGCGACGCGCGGGACTACTTCCGGGTGAATCCGCACATGTTGTTGTTCCCCGCGGGGTTCGTGACCATCACCGTGCTCGCGTTCGTCATGCTCGGTGACGGTATCCGCGACGCGCTCGACCCGAAGGCCCGGTGATCGTCCGTGACCGACGAACTGCTGCTGGAGGTGGAAGACCTCCATGTCGAATTCCGCACGTCCGACGGTGTCGCGACCGTGCTCAACGGCGTCGACTACTCCGTGCACGCCGGGGAAACCCTTGCCGTGCTGGGAGAATCAGGGTCCGGCAAGAGCGTGACCGCGCAGACGGTGATGGGCATCCTCGACAGCCCGCCCGCCGTCGTCACCGGCGGCGCGGTCCGCTACCGCGGCGAGGATCTGCTCACCGCCACCGAAGAACGGCGGCGTGAGGTGCGGGGCGGGGAGATCGCGATGATCTTCCAGGACGCGCTGTCGGCGCTGAATCCCGTGTTCACCGTGGGATTCCAGATCGAGGAACAGCTGCGGGTCCGGCTCGGGATGTCCAAAAAGGACGCGCGGAAACGGGCGATCGAACTGCTCGACATCGTGCGCATCCCCGCCGCCGCCCGCCGGGTGCGCGAGTACCCCCACCAGTTCTCGGGCGGGATGCGGCAACGCGCGATGATCGCCATGTCGCTCGCGCTCGACCCGGATCTGCTGATCGCGGACGAGCCGACGACCGCGCTCGACGTCACGGTGCAGGCCCAGATCATGGACCTGCTGGCGGAGATCCAGGCCGAACGGCGGATGGGGCTGATCCTGATCACCCACGACCTGGCGGTGGTCGCCGAGGTCGCCGACCGGATCGCCGTGATGTACGCGGGCCGGATCGTCGAACAGGCCGACGTCACCGAGCTGTTCCGTTCGCCGGGGCATCCCTACACCGAGGCGCTCATGGCCTCGCTGCCGCGGCTCGACCTCAAAGGACAGACGCTGGAGACCATCAAGGGCCTGCCGCCGAGCCTGCTGAACGTTCCGCCCGGCTGCCCGTTCCATCCGCGTTGCCCGCGGGCGCAAAGCCGGTGCGAGACCGAACGGCCCGCCCTGCACAACCTCGGCTTCGGCCGGGTCAGCGCCTGCCACTTCGCCGACGAGGTGGTGAGCGATCGTGTCTGAGCCCATTCTGCGCGTCGAAAACCTGGTGAAGTACTTCCCGGTGCGGGCCGGGATCCTCTTCAAACGCACCATCGGGCACGTGAAGGCCGTCGACGGCGTCTCCTTCGACCTCATGCCGGGCGAAACGCTCGGTGTGGTGGGGGAATCCGGGTGCGGCAAGTCCACGCTGGCCCAGGTGCTGATGCGGCTGGAAGAGCCCACGGGCGGGCTCGCGACCTTCGAAGGCCGCGACATCTTCGCGTTGCGGGGAGCCGAACTGCGGAGGCTGCGGCGCGAGATCCAGATCGTGCTGCAGGACCCGTACACGTCACTGAACCCGAGGATGACGGTCGGCGACATCATCGGCGAACCCTTCGAAATCCACACCGACGTGGCGCCGAAGGGATCGCGGGCCGCGAAGGTACGGGAGCTGCTCGACGTCGTCGGACTGAATCCGGAGCACATCAACCGCTATCCGCACCAATTCTCGGGCGGTCAGCGTCAGCGCATCGGCATCGCGCGGGCGCTGGCGTTGCGGCCGAAGGTGATCATCTGCGACGAACCGGTTTCCGCGCTCGACGTTTCGATCCAGGCGCAGGTGATGAATCTGCTCGGTGATCTGCAGAACGAATTCGGCCTTTCCTATGTGTTCATCGCACACGATCTGTCGGTTGTCCGTCACCTTTCCACGCGCGTGGCGGTGATGTATCTCGGCAAGATCGTGGAAATGGGGACCGAAGACGAGATCTACGAGCGTCCTTCGCATCCCTACACGCAGGCGCTGCTGTCCGCGGTGCCGGTCGCGGACCCGGCGTTACGCGGGCAGCGTCAGGTGATCCGGCTGGAAGGCGACGTGCCGAGCCCGCTGGATCCGCCGTCGGGCTGCCGGTTCCGCACGCGGTGCTGGAAGGCACAGGACGTTTGCGCCGATCAGGAACCCGAATTGATCACCCGGTCCGGCGGGCATTTGTCCGCCTGCCATTTCGCGGAGGAGAAAACCGTCGTCCCCTGACTTTCGTAGGGACTTCGTTGATACGTGGGGATCGCTCACGTAGTTTGCACGAATAGTTTTCTTCAGGAGGCAGGAAGTGAAAAAGCCCAGATCTCTCGTGATCGCGCTCGCGGTACCGCTGTTCGGCGCGATCGTCGCTGCTCCGGTGGCATCAGCGCAACCGGCGCTTTCCGGCGCCGCGACCGAATTCTCGGTACTGGCCCGTGAAGGCCAAAGTGTCGCTTCGGTGGAAAGGGCGGTCCGCGCCGCCGGGGGCACCGTCGTGGCGAGCAACGCCGCGGTCGGCCTGATCACCGCGACCGCGCCCGCCAACGGTTTCGCCGAGCGGGTCTCCGCGGACCGGTCGGTTTACGGTGCGGCCAAAGCGAAGCCGATCGGCACCGCGCCGAAGAACGGCAAGGCGAAGGTCAAGCCGGGCGTCGTCGAGAAGGAAGGCCGCGGCGCCGCTTCGGCCAAGAAGCCGGTGCAGGCGAACGCCGTCGGCATGGACCCGCTCGACGACCAGCTGTGGGGACTCAAGTCGGTCCGGTCGGACCTTTCGCGCACCAAGCAGCCGGGTGACAAGCGGGTGAAGGTCGGCGTCATCGACACCGGCGTCGACGGGAGCCACCCGGACATCGCGCCGAACTTCGACCGCGCGGCGTCGCGGAACTTCACGAAGGACATCGTCTCCGACGTCAACGGCGCCGTCGTCGACGGACCGTGTGAATACCGCAGCTGCGTCGACCCGGTGGACCACGACGACAACGGGCACGGCACGCACGTCGCCGGCACCATCGGCGCCGCCGCGAACGGTTTCGGGGTCTCGGGTGTCGCGCCGAACGTGACGCTGGTGAACCTCCGCGCCGGGCAGGACTCGGGCTTCTTCTTCCTGCAGTCGACCGTGGACGCGATCACCTACGCCGGCGACGCCGGTGTGGACGTCGTGAACATGAGCTTCTTCACGGACCCCTGGCTGTACAACTGCACCGCGAACCCCGCGGACACGCCCGCGCAGCAGGCCGAGCAGCGCACCATCATCGAGGCGACGACCCGCGCGCTGAACTACGCGCACCGCAAGGGCGTCACCCAGGTCGTCTCGCTGGGCAACCAGCACAGCGACCTCGCCACCCCGCAGCCGGACGCGTCGAGCCCTGGCTACCCGTCGAACAGCACGCACCCGCGGCAGATCGACAACGCGAGCTGCCTCTCGATGCCCATCGAGGGCCCGCACACGATCGGTGTCTCGTCCTTCGGTCCTTCGCAGGCGAAGGCGGACTACTCGAACTACGGCGTCGAGCAGATCTCGGTGTCCGCGCCCGGCGGATACTTCCGTGACTACTTCGGCACCCCGTGGTTCCGCACGGTCGAGAACCAGATCCTCTCGACGTACCCGCGCAACGTCGGTGTCGCGGAAGGCATGATCGACGCGGACGGGACCATCACGCCCGACGGCGTCACCGCCGGCATCAAGAAGGCCACCGCCGCCGACGGCCGCGTCGGCTACTACCAGTGGCTGCAGGGCACGTCGATGGCGTCGCCGCACGCTTCGGGTGTCGCCGCGCTGATCGTTTCGCAGTACGGCAAGGGTTCGCGCGACTTCGGGATGAACCCGGACGCGGTGCAGCGGGTGCTCGAAGGCACGGCTTCGGACATCGCCTGCCCGGTGCCGCGGACCGTCGACTACCTGGACGAGGGCCGGGACGCGTCGTTCACCGCGACCTGCACCGGTGACGCTTCGTTCAACGGCTTCTACGGTCACGGTGCCGTGGACGCCTGGTCGGCCGTGACGCGGGGTTCTCAGTACCTGCGAGGCTGATCTTTCGGGTCACTTGACTGCAATGAAGGGGCCTTTCATAGCAAATTTCGCTATGAAAGGCCCCTTCATTGCACGGGCAGGGTGGTCAAGCCGCTCGCTTCTCCCGGGCGACGATGATGGTGGGGCGCGGTCGTCGTGCTGCTGCTACCGCGGCGGCCCGAAGTTCCGCCATGACCTTCTCGGGTTCATCTCGCAGCCGATCCGGCAGGGTCTGTACCACGACGATCCCTGCTGCGGCGTACCGATTGTTGCGGTGGAGGGTCCTTCTGAAGGCATCCCTGCCGAAATGGAACGAGTACGAATCGATCTCCCAAGCCATGGCCAGTTCATCGCACCAGGAGTCGGGTTTGCCGATGTAGTTGCCGTGAGCGTCGAAGATCTTGACGTTCCGCTCGGCCGGCGGAAGACCGGCGCGTTGCCAGATCGAGAGCGCCGAGGCCTCCGGCACGGATACAACGCCGGCTTCGAGTTCGCGAAGTACGGCACGGGGCAATGCGGTGCCCCTTTTGCTGCCGGACTCCAGTTCGCCTTGAAGTTCGCTAAGTGTGCACAGTCCGGTTTCGATGGCTTCAAGCAGCAGCGCGCGGACCGGGTCGAGCTCCCGTATGCGCCGGAGTCCGTCGAGTACCGCGCGAGGAGGTTCCGCGAGCGGGACTCGGCTCAACAGCCGGCTTCCTGGCATGTGGATCGTCCGCTCGACGATCACGAACCTGGAGCTCCTGATGTGATGCAGTTGAGGGATCAGAACATGGACATGATCCCCGGGTGGGGTTTGGCGTAGTCCATAACGCCTTGCCGCTTCGAACCCCGTGACGATGCCAAGGCCGTCGGCATGCATCAACGCGGCTTCGACGCGTTGCCTTGCTGACGGTCTGGCACGAGACAGGAGAACGATTCCTGGAAGCAGATGGGTCCACCTGCCTCCAGGCTGGCATCTTCGATAGGAGGTACTTTGTGAAACCCCGAGCTTTTCGAGGGTTGTCACCTGGATGACACCGTCCCGGCTGTACTGCCACAGGTGGGCATCGGTGAGTGGGTTCTTTGAGAGGTACATGGCGATCATGGTGGTCCGCCGGACCGACAGAACTTGCCGCACCGCTGCAATGAAGGGGCCTTTCATAGCAAAATTTGCTATGAAAGGCCCCTTCATTGCAGTACAGAAGTGCCCGCCTGCGCCTGAGTTGGCGAGGCGAGCTACTTCCCCGAGGCGTTCTTGATGAACTTCGCCAAGTCCTTCGCCTGCTGCACTCGCGACGCCTCGTGCACGTACATCATGTGCCCGGCCGGGTAGTACGCCGTGTCGATGTTCTCCCGCAGCTCCTCGGGAATCTGCAAGCGCGCCAGCACGTGCTCCGAAGCGAAGTACGGCGTCGCGCCATCGTAGTGCCCGAAGGCGACATGCACCTGAAGGTGCGGGTTCGCCCGCATGGCCGACGCCAGCGAGTCCACAGAGGACACTGAGCGGCCTTCGAAGTCGGAGTACGACCAGGCCTTGAAGACGTCCGTCGACAGGACCTCGTACGGCAGGTCGTTCTCGTAGCCGAGTTCGGCCCGCACGTAGTGGTTGAGCCCGCCCGTGTAGGCGCCGATGATCCGCGAGATCGACGGGTCGTCGCTCATGTGCTCGCGGCCGCCGTCGGGCTCCCAGGTGGTGAACCGGCCGTCCATCCGGCCGACGACGAGACCCTTGTCCCGCAACAGCTCGGTGAAGTACCGCACGTGTTCGATCCGCAGGTTGACCCGGTCCACATAGGATTCGCTCAGGCCGGTCAGGGAGGCGAGCGTCGCCACCGCTTCGGCGCGGTCCTGTGTGGACAGGCGCGCGCCGCGCGCGAGAGCCCAGGGGAGTTCCTTGACTGCGAAGTCTTCGGCGTCGGCGAGGACGTCGTCGAGTGGCCGGTCGCCGTGGAGGCCGTGGTAGTGCGCGATCGCCGCGTACGTCGGCACGTAGAGGGAGTACGGCAGGTCGTTGCCCTCGGTGAACCGCAGCGTGCCCATGTCCAATACGGACGAGATCAACAACAGCCCGTTGAGGTACATGCCGTGGCGTTCCTGGAGATGCGACGCCAGTCCGGCCGCGCGGAGGGTGCCGTACGACTCGCCCGCGAGGAACTTCGGCGAGAGCCAGCGCTGTTTGCGCGAGACCCACAGCCGGATGACCTCGCCGATGGACTCGATGTCGGCGGTGTACCCGTGGTACTCCTTGGCCGCCTCGCCGTCCACGGCGCGTGAGTAGCCGGTCGACACCGGGTCGATGAACACCAGGTCGCTGTGCGCCAGCAGGGTTTCCTGGTTGTCGGTCAGCCCGTAGGGCGGCGCGACCGGGTCGTCGACATCGCCCGACAGCACCCGGCGCGGGCCGAGCAGGCCCATGTGCAGCCAGATGCTCGCCGAGCCGGGCCCGCCGTTGAACGCGAACGTGACCGGGCGCGAGCCGGGCTCCGCGTCGTCGAGCGTGTAGGAGGTCAAGAACACCTCGGCCTTGGCCTTGTAGCCCTCGGATTTGCCGTCGGTGATGACCTCCTTCCGCAGCACGATCCGCCCGGTCTGGGCGGTGTAGGCGAGCTTCTTGCGCTTGAGCGTCAGCGTGTGCTTCGTGGTGACCAGGTCGTCGGTCGGCTCGACCTTGGTTTCCACCGACGGGGTGTCCTTCTCGTCGGTGACCTTCGCATCGGGATTGGTGTCCGGCATGCTCCCAACTTACTGGCAGTCTGTAGGTGTGGACATCGTCACGGAGCATGATCGCCCGAGCACGCCCCAGGAGGCGGTCAGGATCCAGGAAACCCTGCGTGGCCTGGTCGAACTCGAAGATTGCTGTCCACAAGAGATCGTCACGGTCACCGGGCTGGACGTCGCCTACGACGAGGACAGCGGTCTCATCGCGGCCGCCGCGGTCACCCTCGAGACCGGCGGATTCCGCGTCGTGGAAAAGCGAACCGTCGTTTCCCGGATCTCGTTCCCGTACGAACCGGGTCTTTTCGCGTTCCGCGAGCTGCCCCCGCTGCTCGACGCCCTCCGCGCGCTCGACCACGTCCCGGATCTCCTGATCTGCGACGGCCACGGCCTGGCGCATCCACGCCGGTTCGGGCTCGCGTGCCACGTCGGCGTCGTGACCGGGCTGCCGACCGTCGGGGTCGGCAAGACCCGGTTCGTCGGCGAGCACGACGAGCCGGGCGCCGAACGCGGTTCGCGGGTGCCCTTGCTGGACGACGGCGAGGTCGTCGGCGCGGTCCTGCGCACCCAAGACGGCGTGAAGCCCCTGTACGTCTCCGTCGGCCACAAGATCTCGCTGGACAACGCGTGCCGCCAGGTGCTGCGGCTGTGTCCCGCGTTCCGTCAGCCGGAGACCACCCGGCAGGCCGACCGGCTCGCCCGGGACGCGCTGAAGGAGGCGTTATGAGGTTCCACTCGCTTGCCGAACTCGACGCCGAGGTCGTCGGCTGCCGCGCCTGCCCGCGGCTGGTCGCGTGGCGCGAGGAGATCGCCGTGGTCAAACGCGCGGCCTTCGCCGGCGAGACCTACTGGGCGCGGCCGGTGCCCGGCTTCGGCCCGCCGGACGCGTCGCTGGCGATCGTCGGCCTCGCCCCTTCGGCCCACGGTGCGAACCGGACCGGCCGCCTGTTCACCGGTGACCCGTCCGGTGACGTTCTCTTCAAGGCGCTTCACCGGGTCGGGGTCGCGTCGCAGCCCACGTCGACCCATATAGGTGACGGTCTCGAGCTCCGAGGGACCCGGATGGTGTCCCCGGTGAGATGCGCGCCACCTGCCAACAAGCCCACACCTGAGGAACGGGAAACCTGCAAAGCGTGGCTCGCGGCGGAGCTCGCGTTGCTGAAACCGACGCTGAAGGCCGTCGTGGTGCTCGGCGCGTTCGGCTGGCAGGCGCTGCTGCCGGTGCTCGCGGAGGCGGGCTGGCCGGTGCCCGCGCCACGCCCGAAGTTCGGCCACGGAACGGAACTGGAACTCGGCGACCTGCGGCTTTTCGGCTGTTATCACGTGTCGCAGCGCAATGTCCAGACCGGTCGCCTGTCCCTTGACATGGTGTGCGACGTCCTGGCCGCCGCGACCTCGGCGGCCGGCCTGAACTGAATCGGTGCGGAAACCGTGGCGACGCTGGTCACAGCCGGATGGGGTCTCCGAGCGATCTCAGCTGATGGGTGCGACTATAGAAATATGGCTGGTGTTAAGTCGGAACCGACACGGATCCTCGTCCTTGGTGGTGGATACGTCGGGCTCTACACGGCGTACGGGCTCCAGAAGATGCTCCGGGCCAACGAAGCGTCCGTGACGGTCGTTGACCCGCAGCCGCACATGACCTATGCCCCCTTCCTGCCCGAGGCGGCGGCCGGTGCGATCGAACCGCGGCACGTGGTCGTGCCGCTGAGGCGCGTGCTCAAGCGCTGCCACGTGCTGACCGCGCGCGTGACGAAGATCGAGCACGAGCGCAAGGCCGTGACGGTCGAGGCCGCCGACGGGCACGTCGAGCAGCTGAACTACGACGTCCTCGTGGTCGCTCTCGGCGCCGTGGCGCGCATCCTGCCGATCCCGGGCCTGGTGGAGGAAGGCATCGCCTTCAAGACCATCGGTGAGGCGATCTACCTGCGCAACCACGTCATGACGAAGCTGGACGAGGCCGCCAGCACGCTCGATCCCGAGCAGCGCAAGCGCCTGCTGACGTTCACCGTCGTCGGCGGCGGGTTCGCCGGTATCGAGGCGCTCGCCGAACTCGAGGACATGACCCGGTTCGCGGTGGAGAACTACTACCCGAACCTCAAGGTCGAGGACATCCGCTGGGTGCTCGTCGAGGCGGCCGGGCGGATCCTCCCCGAGGTGCGCGAGACGCTCGGCGTGTACACCGTCGAGCAGCTCGAAAAGCGCGGCATCGAAGTCTATTTGTCGACAGCGGCGAAGTCGTTCGAGAACGGACACGTCGTGCTCTCGGACGGTACCGAGTTCGACACCGACACGATCATCTGGACCGCCGGTGTGAAGGCGAACCCGGTGCTCGCCAGCTCGGATCTGCCGCTCGACAAGCGCGGCCGCGTCGAGGCCACCGCCGCGATGCAGGTCGTCGGGCACCCCGACGTCTGGACCGCCGGTGACAACGCCGCCGTGCCGGACCTCTCGCGCACCGAGCAGGACCCGACCGCGACCTGCCCGCCGAACGCGCAGCACGCCGTTCGCCAGGCGCGTCTGCTGGCGAAGAACATCATCAAGGTGATCCGCGGCGGCAAGCCGAAGGACTACTACCACAAGAACCTGGGTGCGGTGGCCAGCCTCGGCCTGCACAAGGGTGTCGCCGACGCGCTGAACCTGAAGATCAAGGGCTTCCCGGCCTGGCTCTTCCACCGCGCGTACCACCTCAAGGCGATGCCGACGTGGAACCGCAAGATCCGCATCCTGTTCGACTGGATGCTCGGTGGCCTGTTCCGCCGCGAGGTCATCTCGCTCGGCCAGATCAACAACCCGCGCGAGGAGTTCGACAGGCTGTCGAAGTCCTGAGTTCGTGAGTCCGTGAAGGCCTCCTTCCCTACCTTGAAGTTAGGGAAGGAGGCCTTCACGGCGTTTAAGGTGTGCCGGTGCAGGCATTCCGGAAGTCCGTACCCGCCGTACCGCTCGCCACCGGCCTGGCTCCGGCCGAACTCGCGAAGCACGTTTTGGAGCGGATCGAGCGCGACAACGCGCACGCCCGCTCCCGGAAGAGGCGTTTCCGCTGGCGCGCCGTGTCCATCAGGGTCCTCCTGCTCGCGCTGTCGGCGGCGTCCACGATCATCCTCGGTCTGCAGAACCTCAACGGCTGGACCGGTGTGGCATTCGCCCTCGTGGCCGTGACGACCGTCATCGGCGCGCTCGAGCCGTTCTTCGCCTGGCGCTCCTTGTGGGTCCTGATGGAAGAGGTCCAGTTCCGGCTCTACCGGCTGCGCGACGAGCTCAGCTTCTACATCGCGTCGACCCCGCCCGATCGGATCGATCCCCGGCTGGTCAACGAGAAGTTCGAGGAGTACCAGGCCGTTTGGAACGAGCTTGGTCTACGTTGGCTCGAATATCGGCGTACTGAAGCGGCGAACTGAAGGGCATCGCCTAGGCTGTCGGTGCCCCGGTAGCCCAACTGGCAGAGGCAGTCGACTTAAAATCGACCCAGTGCGGGTTCGATCCCCGTCCGGGGCACCACACGTTCCGCTCTGTGGACGTCCTGGTCCGCGCGGGCCGCCGCTACCGACAATGGCCCGCATGACCGGAACCGGCCTGACCGACGAAGCCACCTACGACCGCGCTCGGCTGGCCCAGTGGCGCGCGGGGGAGGCGCGGGGTGGCGGGCTTTCCAGGCGCGGTCTACTTCGGCTGGCGGCCGGTGGGTCGCTCGCGCTGACGGCGCTCGGCACGCTGCCGGCCGGAACGGCGACGGCGGCCTCGCCGATCGTGAAACCCTTGCCGCCGGAGATCTTCGAGGTCTACGGCGGCAACGCCGAGACGCGCTGGGAGGCGTTGAGCGGGCAGGGCTATCTGACGCCGGTCGACCGGTTCTTCGTGCGAAACCACACCGCCACACCGTCGATCGACGCCGGCACCTGGCGGCTGAAGCTGTTCGGGACCGGACTGCGTGGAGGGCCGGTCGAGTTCAGCTACCGAGACCTGCTCGGATTGCCCGCGGAGACGATCACTTCCGCCATCGAATGCGCGGGCAACGGACGGAGTTTCTTCAGCAGTCAGCAAGGGCAGGCGGTGTCCGGCACGGCGTGGAAGCTCGGCGCGATCGGGGTCGCGCGCTGGCGCGGTGTCCGGCTTTCCACCGTGCTGGCCAAGGCGGGTTTGACGCGGCACGCGGTGGACGTCCTGCCGGAGGGACTGGACGCCGACTATGTCACCGGCGGGGTCAACCTGGGAAAGGTGCGCCGTCCGCTGCCGATCGCGAAGGCGTTGCAGGACGTTTTGCTGGCGTACGAGATGAACGGGCGTCCGCTCCCGCCGGACCACGGTCATCCGGTGCGGCTCGTCGTGCCGTCGTGGGTCGGGATCTCGTCGATCAAATGGCTGGGGCGCATCGAAGTCTCGGACAAGCCCCTGGTGTCGCCGTGGAACACGCAGTACTACCGGCTGCTCGGGCCGGACTATCCGGCCGACGGCACGGTCGTCACCCGGCAGGTGGTCAAGAGCGCGTTCGAACTGCCCTGGAACGCCGAATTCGCGGCAGGCGGCAGGCAGGTGCTGCGCGGCCGATCGTGGTCGGGCAACGGCCGGATCCGGCGCGTCGAAGTCGACACCGGTGCCGGTTGGCGGCAGGCGAAGTTCGTGGGCGCGGCGGCCGATCGAGGCTGGCAACGCTGGGAGATCCCTTGGCGCTCCGGCATTCCCGGGACCCACACCTTGCGCGCACGGGCGACGGACATCGTCGGTGTCACCCAGCCGGACGTCACTCCGCACAACTCCCAGGGCTACCTGTTCGACGCCGTCGTCCGCCATCCGGCCCGGGTGGTGTGAGATGACGCAGTCGGTCGCCGTGCGAGTGGATCAGCCCGTCGAATTGACTCTGGAGTTACGGGTCAGCACCGACCCGGAACACGCCGCCGCGATAGCCGCGCGCCTGGTCGAGTCCTTTGAGGACACTGTCAGGGTGACTCTTACCGCGCGAACCGTCCCAGCGGATTCCGGCCAGGTCATCGAACTCGCCGGGCGACGGCGACGATCAGGCGAAACCGCGCCGCCGCTGCGCATCGAACCCGATTCGCGACGAGTGCTGTTACGGGGCGAGGTGCTGGAGTTCACCAGGTTGGAGTTCGATCTCCTGCTGTTCCTGAGCCGGAACCCGGACCGCGTCTTCGACCGCCTCACCCTGATGGCGCAGGTGTGGGGGCTGTCCGGCGGTAACGGGCGGACCGTGGACGTCCACGTCCGCAAGATCCGCGGGAAACTCGAACCCGTGCTGACGCCGATCGCGACGGTGCGCGGGGTCGGTTACCGATTCGACGGGGCGGGCCAGGTGCTCATCGCGGACTGAGCGATGAATCCACGACGTTCGGCTCTGTGTCCCCGACTGTCTTTGGGTCGGATGCGATTGGAGAGTTGTACCGGGACACGGTCTTACGAAGGTGGCCGGCGTGCTGGTAGATCTCTTCGACAGTTCCGATGGGGATACGTGTCTCGACCTTGTTCTCGTCGAAGATTCCGAGGTATTTCTTTGAGCGGTTGAACCACAGTCGAGCGATTGGTTTGCGATTGTTGTCGTCCAGCAGTACGCCGAAATATGTCTTCGTGTCGCGTGCGACGATTCTTGCCGCAGGGACCTCGCCGCAGACGATGGCGCGAACGATCCGATACCCCTCGAGTTCTTCTTCGGTTGTGATCACGTCCCCGCTGCTGTCATGTGGCCGTGCTTCCGAAGGAATTGTAGAAGTATTCTCGGCAATAACGCTCTGCTCGGGAGATTCGGGTGCGCCGGCCGAAACGCTGACGAAGGAATCAGGCCCACCCAGTGCGTTCTTCAATCGGTCATTGACCTGCTCGTTGAGGAACTGGCGTGCCGCCTTGTCGACAAGCGGGGCGAACTGGTCGCGAACTCGCTGAGTGAAGGAGCCTTCGTAGACTCGGCCGGCCAGGAACTTCACCCACTCGTCCTCGGGTGTCTTGAACTGGGTTGCGAGGATTCGCTTTATCTGGCCGATGTACTTGAGTTCCTCGGCGGCGTTGATGACCGAGTCCAAGTTGAAGGACTCTTTGCTCAACTTCGCGAGTTCGGGAATCAGTGTCTCATCGATATCCGAAAAATCCAGAACCAGGAAGGGTTTCGCGTCCATCCGGTTCGGCGCGTCCAGGTCGGTGTAGAACTGATATGTCTCACCGTTTGTGAGGATGGCGATCCTTGCATTGGTTACTGCGAAGTATCGGAAAAGCTGGGACGCGTGCTCGATGCGAAGCGGGTCGTTGATCTTCTTTGCCTCGACCAATACCTGCACTTGTCCGTCGTGCACAATGGCGTAGTCGATCTTCTCGCCCTTTTTGGTGCCGACGTCGGCTGTGAATTCGGGGATGACTTCCGCGGGGTTGAAGACGTCGTATCCGAGGACCGTGCTGATGAAGGGCATCACGAAAGCATTCTTGGTGGCCTCTTCCGTCTGGATATCGGCCTTGTGCTTCCGGATTTTCAGAGCCAGAGCCTGTGCGCGCTCTGCGATCTCCATAGTGGTGCCCTCCATGTGGCGCGTTACTCGGTGCGCGGTTGGCGGCACCTTCCCCAGTTTTCGCTGTGTTGCGGGAGCTAGGTCGTAGGCGGAAGCCTCCGCGTTACACCTCGTGACTCGATGGTGACCTCGATGGCATCGGGCGACTCTGCCATGGTCCGGCCCCACTGAGCGCCATCCGGGCAAAGCCGGGATGTCAGGATACGAACCGTGACTTCGACCTACGTTTTCGTACACGGTTCGAGCAGCGCCTCGTTCACCTGGGGACCGCTGCAACGTGAACTCGCTTTGCTCGGCCACCGCACGCTGGCCGTCGACCTTCCCGGCCACGGCTTCGCCGCCGGTTTCCACGCCGCCTACCAGGCGCCGCAGGATCTCGAAGCGCTGGCCACGGCGCCGTCGAACCAGGCGGGTGCCACGCTGGCCGAGGCCGTCGAGCAGGTGGTGGACGTCGTGCGCAAGGTCGCCGAGCACGGGCCGGTCATCCTGGTCGGGCACAGCCGCGGCGGGGTCACGCTCACCGGCGTCGGCAACGCCGTCCCGGAACTGATCGACCGGATCGTCTACATCTCCGCGTGGTGCTGTGTCGACGCGACGGTGGGCGAGTACATGCAGGGACCCGAGTACGCGACCAGTGCGCTCAACGACGTCGGCGGAGTCGTCGTCGCGAATCCCGCCGAGCTCGGCGCGCTCCGGATGAACTGGCGCACGGCCGATCCCGCGCTGCTGTCCGCGTTGAAGACCGCGATGCTCGAAGATGGTACCGAGCAGGAGTTCCTGGCCTACCTCAACACTCTCGAGCCGGACGAGAGCCTCGACGCCGGAACCGAACTCGCCGACGCCGCCACCTGGGGCCGGATCCCGCGCACCTACATCCGGCTCACCGAGGACCGGTCGATGCCGCTCGCGCTGCAGGACCGGTTCATCAAGGAGGCGGACGCGCTCACCCCGGACAACCCGACCGACGTGCGGTCGCTCGCCGGCAGCCACGTCCGGTTCCTCATCCATCCGCAGGAGGCGGCCGCCGTCCTCGCCGGCCTGCACGCTACGGACCGTCAGGGAGCGACAAGCCCGGCTTCGTAGGCGAAGATCGTCAGCTGGACCCGGTTCGTCGCGTCGAGTTTCGCGAAGATCCGGGTGATGTGGGTCTTCACCGTCGCTTCGCTCAGGTGCAGTGCCGCGCCGATTTCGGCGTTGGTGCCGCCCTGCGCGACGGCGGTGACGATCTCCCGTTCACGCTCGGTCAAGGTACTCAGCCCGGCTCGCGCCCGATGACGGCGAGGGCTCGTCCTGGTCGCGACGAAATGCCCGATGAGTTTCCGCGTCGTCCGCGGCGAAAGCATCGCCTCACCCGCCGCGACCACGCGCACCGCGTCGATGATCTCCTGCGGCGAACCCTCTTTCAGCAGGAAACCGCTGGCGCCCGCGCCGAGCGCGTCGAAGACGTACTCGTCGAGGTCGTACGTTGTCAGCACGAGGACTTTCGGTGGATTGGGCAGCGCCGTGACGGCGGCGGTCGCGGTGAGACCGTTCATCCGCCGCATCCGGATGTCCATCAGCACGACGTCGGGCGCGTGCATGGTCACCTTCGGCACGGCTTCGTCCCCGTCGCCCGCCTCCGCGACGACCTGGATGTCGCCCGTGCTGGACAGGATCATCGACAAACCGGTTCGTACGAGCGGGTCGTCGTCGACGAGCAGCACTCGCAGTGGGCGCTGGTTCACTCGGACAGGTTAGTGGTGTCCCCATGGCAGCCAAGCCCGGACGGCGAAGGTGCGCTCTTCGGTGGGACCGGCGCTGACGTTCCCGCCCATCAGCGTGACACGTTCGCCGATCCCGGTCAGCCCCGCACCTGCGCCCGGTGGCTTGCCCATCGCGGCCGTCGCGGGCAGCGGATTGACGACCTCGACGGTGAGCCCGTTCCCGGGGCCTCCGCGAACCGAAACCTCGGCGGCCGCGCCCGGGGCGTGCTTCAGGATGTTGGTCATCGACTCCTGGACGATCCGGTACGCGGTCGTGCCGAGCAAGGCAGGCGCGCCGCCCGCGTCGTCGAGCAGGATCGTCACGTTGACCCCCAAGCCGGCCCGTCGCGCGTTGGCGACCAGCTCGGGAATGTCCGCCAGCGTCGGCTGTGGCGGTTCCGGATGGGATCCGTGCTCGCCGTTCTCACCGAAACCCTGGCCATCGCGCAGGACCCCGATGACCTGCCGCAGATCTTCGAGCGATTGGCGGGCCGTCGTGCGGACGGTCTTCGCGGCTTCCGTCGTCGCGGGCCCCTTGCTGACCTCCAACGCACCGGCCTGCAGTGACAGCAGGGAAAGCCGGTGCCCGAGGACGTCGTGCATCTCGCGCGCGATCCGCGTGCGTTCCGCGCGACGGGTCATTTCGGCGCGGAGTTCCTCTTCCTTGGCCTCGCGGATCGCGATCGTGTCCTGCATCCCGCGGACGACCCCGACGGTGAGCGGCACGGCCGTCATCACGACCGCGACCGTCAGCGTCCCCATCACCTGCACCGCGGACAGCTGTTCGCCGACGATCTGCCCGGCGATGGTCACGTCGGGATGGCGGTTGGCGTCGCCGAACAAAGCCCATGCCGTCGCGATGTAGACCAGTACGGACCCGATCCACAGGAATCGGTCACGGCGGTGCGCGGCCAACGCGGCGAGGGCGACCAACGCGGCCAGCGCGTCGGACCGGAAGCAAAGCGGCGGAACCAAAGCGATGCCGAGGACGAGCTCCGGCCATTTGTGCCGCCAGCAGAGCATGACCGCCGCCGCGATCCCGGTGAGGAAGCCGAGCGTGGACCACCAAGTCGGGTCGAACTCTTTCGTCGCCGGAAGGTAGCCCTGGGCGCTGAAGACGAAAATGCTGCTGATCACGCACGCCGCGACCGCCACCACGGTGAGCACCACACCGAGCACACGCCTTGCCATGCGCTGAGCGTACGCAAGCAGGCCAGGCCACCCACATCAGCGGAACCGATCCTTCGCAGCGCGCGAATTACGACTTTCGTCGTAACGGGTTCACGCGCCGAGGACGACGCGGCCGCCTCGCGATCGCTGGTTGTATGCCGCCTCGTTCATCCCGTTGGAAAGGAAAACCCCCGTGACCCAGCAAACCCCCTACACGCCGGCCCCGCAAGCCCCCGCCAGCCCGATGCCGCCCCGCAACGGCATCGGCGTCACGGGCTTCGTCCTCGGCCTGGTGGGGCTGGTCTTCTCCCCGATCCCGTTCGTCGGCGTCATCGCGTGGCCGCTGGTGATCCTCGGCCTGATCTTCTCGATCATCGGGCTGATCCGTGTCAAGAACGGGAAGGCCTCCAACAAGGGGCTCTCCATCACCGGTATCGCCCTGTCCGCACTCGGGCTCGTGGTCTGCGTGGTGTGGATCTTCGTGTTCAACGCGGCGGTCAACGAGGTCAACAACGAAATCAACCGCACCGCGAAGGTCTCCTACGAAGTCACCGGTGACGCCACGAACGTCGAGGTCATCTACGGCGAGGTCCTCAACCCCACCACCGAGACCGTTCCGGCGCTGCCGTGGAACAAGGAAGTCGAGAACAAGGGCGTCTACAAGGGCGGGACACTCACGGTGACCACGGGCGAGACCGGTGGATCCGTCACCTGCAAGATCACCGTCGACGGCGCGGTCGTTTCGACCAAGACCGCTTCGGGCGAGTTCGCGATGGCCGCCTGCACCGGAGTGTGACGGCCGGACCGTGAAAGGCCTCCTTCGCCATTCTCGGGGTGGCGAGGAGGCCTTCGCGCCTTGCGCCCGACCGGGCGACATTGCCCGCGGAGTTCGGCGGCTACGGCGAGATCGTCCGTATTCTCAGCGCCGCCTGTTCCTCCACGGCGTGCGTCTGGGTGATGCTCATCGGCGGAAACGGTACGCCACCATGTTCCTGATGCCGCAACAGATCGCCGAGCCCGCCGACTGCGGATACCGGCTCACCGGCGCCAAGCGTTTCGTTTCCGGCTGCGAGGCCGCCGACCATTTCCTGGTCAACGCGCTCGTCGGCGGCGCGCCCACCTTCGGCCGAGCGGCGACCGAACCACATCGCGGCAGGCCTCGCGTTCCTGTCACTGGGCCATCGCCGACGCGGCGGAGGAAGCTCTTGTCTCGCACGCCCGAAGCCGCGTCATCCCCGCGGCCGGGCAGCCACTCGCCGAAATGCACTGGCTTCAGTTCGAAGTCGCGGACGTCCACGCCCGTCTCGAAGCCGCGCGCGTGTACTCGCGGAACATGGCGTGGCTGGCGGATCGGAATTCGCCGGAGTTCCTGTCCGCCCGTGAGGTCGCGCAGCTGGCGCTGAAAGCAGGCGGCGGTTCGGGTTTCCTGCGCACGTCGCCGATCCAGCGGCTGTTCCGGGACGCGCAGACGGGCGGTCTGATGGCGTATTCGGCCGAAGTCCGCAAAGACCGGATCGGGAAGACGGTGCTCTTGCCGCAGGAGTGACCTCGGATGGCCGGCCGGGTGACGTCACGCCCGGCCGGTACCGCCGAAGCGGGTCAGCAGCAGCCGCTGCCGCAGCAGTCGCAATCGCACCAGTCGTCGTTCCGCATGGTCATCCACCTCCTCCCTCGGGGTCGCAGCCGGGTGGGCACCAGGCGCCGGGAGCCGGATCGGCGCAGTTCGCGCCGGACATCCCGGACAGCATGGAAGTGAGTTCGGCGTGCAGCTCGCCGAGCCGTGTCATCTCCGCTTCGATCTCGGCGAGATGGCGTTCCAGCATGGTTTCGGCGGGTTCGCACGGGCACACGCCGGTGTCACGCACGCTCAGCAGGTCACCGATCTCCGTCAGCGTCAGCCCGAGCCGCTGGGTGCCGCGGATGAACCGCAGCCTGTCGATGACGCCCTCGTCGTAGCGCCGGTGGGCGCCGGTCGTCCGCGCGGGCGTGGGCAGCAGGCCGATGCGCTCGTAGTAGCGCACGGTGTCCGGCCGCACCCCGGCGCGGGAGGTCACCTCGGACATGGTCAACGCCGTCAGCGCCTTCGTCGCTTCGGTTCGCATGATGCGAGCGTAGAACTTGGACCCGGCTCCAGAATCAAGTCCGGATTTCGACGGGGCTCACGAAGAGAAGACGACGGCCAGGCGCGTCCGCATCATTCGAGAGGGTGGAAACGGCGAGAGGACGGCACGGTGACTGACTTCCGGAACGTGATCAGGGACCTCACCACGGAAGGTGAACAGGTCGACGCCCTGGTGGCCGGCCTCGACGACGCGGGATGGGAGCTGCCAACGCCCGCGACGGGCTGGTCGGTCAAACACCAGATCGCGCATCTCGCGTTCATCTTCAAGATCGCCGGGTTGTCCGCGGCCGAGCCGCGGGCCTTCGCCGAACTCGCGAAGTCGTCGATGGCGCGCGGGTTCGACGCCGCCGTCAACGCGGCCCTCGACGACTACCTCGGTGACCCCAACGAGGTCCTGCTGAGCCGCTGGCGCGCCGAACGCGACGCCGGTATCAAGGCGCTCGCCGCGGTCCCGGCGGACCAGGTCGTCCCGTGGCTGGTCAACCCGCTGCCGCCGGCGATCCTCGCCTGCGCCGGGATGATGGAACTGTTCGCGCACGGCCAGGACGTCGCGGACGCGCTGGGTGTGCGGCCGGAGCGGACCGACCGGCTCGCGTATCTCGTCGGCTTCGCCGTCCGGGTGCGGGACTTCGGCTACGAGGCGCGCGGCCTGACCCCGCCGGAACAGGAGTTCCGGTTCGAGATCACCTCGCCGTCCGGGCAGCTGTGGACGTTCGGCCCCGAGGACTCGCCCGAGCGGATCACCGGGAGCGCCGAGGACTTCTGCCTCCTGGTCACGCGGCGCCGTCACCGCGACGACCTCGACGTCCGTGCCGAGGGCGCGCTGGCGGACCAGTGGCTGGACATCGCGCAGGCGTACCGCGGCCCCGCGGGCGAGGGGCGCTCGCCGGGACAGTTCGGTCGTTGAGAGTCCCGCCGCTTCCGCGGTGGATAGGGCATCCTGGAAGTCGCGATCAACTCCGCTCGGTGCGATCGTCGACGCACAGGGGGTCTAGGAGGCGATCGTGACGCGAGTGTGGCTGATCAGGCATGGGGAAAGCGAGTCCAACGCGGGGCTTCCCGGCGGGGAGCCGGGAACTTCGGCGCTGACCGAACTCGGCAGACGCCAAGCCCTCGAAATCGCGGATTCGCTGGCCGAACCGCCCCGGTTGATCGTGACGTCGCCGTTCCTGCGGGCGCGGCAGACCGCCGAGCCGACGATCGAGCGGTTCCCCGGCGCGGAGCGTGAGGAGTGGCCTGTCCAGGAGTTCACCTTCCTCGGTGAACTCCATGGACAGGTCACCACCACAGCCACCCGTAAGCCGTACACGGAGGCCTACTGGTCCCGTGCCGATCCGCACCACGCGGTGAACGGCGCGGAATCCTTCGCGGCCCTCTTCACCCGGACCCAGGATTTCCTGGCGCGGCTGGGGGAACGCGAACCCGGGCCGATCGCGGTCTTCACGCACGGGCTCTTCATCCGCGCGGTCATGTGGTCACTGCTGACCGGGATCACCACGCCGGACAGCGAGGCCATGCGCGGATTCCGCACGTTCGCCGACACCTACCTCGTGCCGAACGGCAACATCACCGAACTGCGGTACACACCCGGGAAGCGGGCTCCGCGAGTGGTGGTCCCGCTCGCCTCCCGGTACGCGGACCGCTAGGGCTTCAGCAACAGCTGGAGCTTGTTCACCCCGGTCATGTTCGGGCTCGGGATGAACGACGGCGGTGCGGCCGGATCGGTGCGCAGATCCGGGAAGCGGTCCAGCAGGATGTTGAGCGCCGTCTTGCCTTCCAGCCTGGCGAGCGGGGCGCCGATGCAGAAATGGATCCCGCGGCCGAAGGCCAGGTGCGGGTTGTGCGCCCTCGCCGGATCGAAGGTGCCCGGATCCGTGAACGTACGCGGATCCCGGTTCGCCGCCGCCACCCAGATGCCGAGCATGCTGTCGGGCGGGATCGTCTGGCCGCCCAGTTCGACCTCGGTCGTCGTGGCGCGGGCGACGAGTGCGAACGGGCTGAGGTAACGCAGCGATTCCTCGATGGCGGCGGGCAGCAGTGCCCGGTCCTCGCGGACGCGCCGGTACTCCTCCGGATGGGAATCCAGGCACAGCACCGTGTTCCCGAGCAGCATCGTGGTGGTGATGTGCCCGGCGAGCAGCAGCACGTTCGCGAAGTTGACGACTTCGTTCTGCGTGAGCTTCGCGCCGTCGACCTCGGCTTCGACGAGTTTGGTCAGCAGGTCCTCGCGCGGGTTCCGCCGCCGGTCGTCGACATGCTCGGCGAGGTAGTTCGTCAGGTTCTTCACCTGTGCGGCCGTTTCCTCGGCGGCCTTCTTGTCCTCCTCGGTCTGCTTGATCAGCGACCGCTGCTGACTGTTCCGCAGCAAGGTGTCGACCCATTCCTTGAACAGGTCGCGATCGCTCGCCGGGATGCCGAGCAGTTCGGCGATGACGATCACCGGCAGCGGGTAGGCCAGATGGGTAACCAGCTCCATCGAGTCCGCGCCGTCGACAGCGTCGAGGAGTTCGTTCGTCAGAGCGGCGATCCGCGGTTCGAGATCCGCGACGACCTTCGGCGTGAAGGCGTGGCTCACCAGCGTGCGCAGTTTTTTGTGATCCGGCGGGTCCATCACGAGCAGATTGCCCTCGACGAACAGATCCTTGTCCGGTGAGAGCTCCTCGGGGATCAGCCGGGTGGTGTCGGAGGAGAACACCTTGGGATCACTCAGGGTCTTGAGCGCCTCGGCGTGGCCGTAGACGTTCCACATGCCCGTCTCGGGGTCGAAACGGACCGGCTCGGCCGGGAATTCCCCTCGAAGCCAGAACTGGCCTTCGTGGACACCCCAGTTTTCGGCGATCGTGGTCATGGCTTGCCCCCTTCTTCAGTGGTGGAGAGCCCGGATCAAGCGGGCTCCTCGGGGCCGTCCTTCCGGTAGATCCAGGCGCGATAGGACGAGATCAGATCCTGGAACGCCTGGGTCACTTCGGCCGCGGTGGCGGCCACGTTCGCCGGGGACGGCGGCTCCGACGGCTCGAACGCCGTCCGGATGATGTGCGCGAGAGCGTCGGCCTTCTCCTCGGATTCGAGGTCGGCGCCGTCGGCCATGAAGCTGTCCATCAAGTAGAACCCCAGCGCCGAGGCGCGCAGGGAAAACAGCAGGTTCGGGATGTCGTCGCGCAGCAGGCCTCGGTCCGTCATCGTCTTCAGGTACCGCTCGGTCACGACCGCGTCCTGGTCCTGCAAAGGATGTTTCTTCAGCCTGCCCAGCAGCTCGGTGTTGCCGGTGATGAGCGCGCCGAGCAACGGGCTCCGCTGGGTATGGAGGAAAACCGCCCGATGGAACCGGTGCGGGACGACCTCCGCCGGATCTTCGTCCAGCCGGGCGAGGAGATTCTCGGCGGCCCGGAGGGATTCACGCAGGAGCAACGCGTGGAAGAGGGTTTCCTTGGTGGGCCAGTGCAGGTAGATCGTGCCCTTCCCGATGCCCGCCTGACTCGCGATGTCCTCGATGGTCACCTTGCGATAGCCCAGCCGCGTCAGCAGGACGCCGGCCGCGTCGAGGATGCGATCGGCGCGGCCGGCGGTGCGGTCCGGACGTTCTGCCACGTGCGCTCCCAGTCTCTGACTTCGTGACCAGATTTGCTCATCTGGTCATCCGGTCAGTATCGACCGTAGCGCCGGGGGCACCGGTCCGGCAAGGGAATCGACGAGTTCTTAACGCAGATGGTGGGCGAGCAGGAACTTCCAGATGACCGGAGTGGCGTCGATGACGGTCGGCGTGGCGGAGTCGTTGTTCGGTGCGGCGCTCGGCCAGACGTGCCCGGCGCCTTCGACCCGGTAGTGCTGGAGCGAGCAACCGAGCCAGCGCTGAACGGTGACGTCGGTTTTCGGCGAATACTGGATCGGGTGCGGGAAACAGCCGTTTCGGTCCGCCCACGCGGCGAGCCAGTCCGGCAGCGCCGGCAGGCCCTTGGCGGGATTCCCGGTGTAGGGGATCGTCGCGTCGGCCGTGCCGTGGAAATCGAGAATCGGAGCGGGACGCGACGGGTGGCATTCCCCGCCTTGCGGGTAGAACGCGCCGGCGACGGGAGCGAACGCCGCGATCCGGCCCGGCATCCGGCAAGCGAGGACGCCGACGAACCCGCCACCGTTCGACTTGCCCGTCGCGTAGATCCGGCGGGAGTCGACGCACAGTTCACGCTGGAGCGTGTTCAGCAGATCGCTGGTGAAGAGCACGTCGTCGGCGGCCGCCGAGTACGGCGCGCCGGTCCACGCCGATTCGCCGTCCGTGCCCGGAAGTCCTTGCGGGTAGACGGAAATCGCGTCATAGGCGGAAAATCCGGACAGCTCTTCCTGATATTTCGACGTTCGTTTGTGGCCGTGGAACGACAACACCAGCGGGTACGGCCGCGACGGCCGGTACCGGGCCGGAACGTGCACCGTGTACTCGCGGAGCAGGCCGCCGGACGTCAGCGTCCGCAGCGTCGTCGTCCCGGTGGGAACCGGGGACGGACGCTGGCAGGCGGTCGTCCGCACCGGATGATCGATCGCCGACGGCACCGACGGCACTGCCGACGCCGCTGGGGCGGCGACCAGGCTCAGTCCGGCAGCGGCGGCGGCCGTCAGCGCGAGACGGCGCAGGAACTTCGTGGGACCAGGCACGCGATCCTCCTTGATCGGGCGGCAGGGCGGTGATCAGGGTCACTCCTGCCGCCGGCCTGGTCAGCATTGTGTTCATTGAGTTTTCGGACCACCGGCATTCGGCCGGTCGGTCGTCAGCCGCAGGCGTGTTTCGCCGTGAGCACGCGGGTCAAGGCTTCGGCGACCCTGGCGGCCGGGAGATCGCCGGACGCGAGCGCTTGCTCCAGGGTGGTCAGCACCGTCCCGACGTTGCCGCCGGACGACCACAACGCCTGATCCGCCCCCGCCTGCAGGGCTTTGAGCACGGCCGCCGGGAGCGGGTACTGCGCCGTGATCGCCTTCATCGCGCCGAGATCGTCCGTGATCACCGGGCCGTTGAACGCGTAGTCCTTCCGCAGCAGCCGATACGCCGGTGCCGACAGGGTCGACGGGGTGCCGCCGGTCAGATCTGGTACGTCCAGGTGCCCGACCATGACGCCGATCTCGCCGTATTCGCCGATGTCGCGATACGGCACCAGGTCGACCTTTCGCAGCGAGGCCAGCGGCGGCGTTCGCACCAGTCCCTTGTGGGAATCCCCGGTGGCGTGCCCGTGCCCGGGGAAGTGCTTCAGTACCGGCTGCACCCCGGCGTCCCGCAGGCCCTGGGCGAACGCCAGGACGTACTTGCGAGCGACCTCCGGGTTCGCGCCGAACGATCGGTCGCCGACGATGTCGCGGTCCGGCTGGTCGGTGATGTCGGCGTCGGGCGCGTAGTCGACGGTGACACCGCGGGCTCGCATCTGCCGTCCTCGCTCGGCCGCCTTCGCCCGCACCTGCGCCGGCGTCAGCGTCGAGGCCATCTTCCGGGCGCTCGGCATCTCGCCGTCGAGGGCGTCGATCCGCTGGACGCGACCGCCTTCCTCGTCGATCGCGACCGACACCGGGACCTTCGCGGCGCGCTGGACCTCGTCCAGTGCGCGGTTCCGCAGCAGGGCGGTCTCGTTGCCGCCGAGGAAGATCCCGCCGACCTGCTCGTCGCGCACCAGCTTCACCGCCGCCTGCGGGTCTCCGGCGTTCACGCCGACCACCACCAGCTGGGCCAGCCGCTGCCGGGGGCTCATCCCGGCGATGACGGCTTCACAGCCCGCAGCCGGCGCCCGCTCCACCCTCGGTGACGGCGAGGGCGGGCTGGAGCTGGGCCGGCTTGACGCGGCGCTGCTGTGAGGTGGAGGTGCGGATCCCGCCGGCTGCGCGGATCCGGCTTCGTCGTTCGCGGTACCGCACTGCACGCTGGTGGCCAGGACGGCGGCGGTTCCCAGGATGACGGCCGCCCACCGCTTCGTCGTCTTCGGTCGCCCGGAGTTCATCGGCTCGTTTCGTTCGTCGTCCATGCCGCTGTCGACGGTAGCCCCAGTTGCCCTTTCGTACGCGTTCGCGTGCCCTTTGGTGCGTGGCGGCGCCGGGCTGGACCTTCGGCCTCACCTCCTTCCGATTCGTGTTCTCTCTGGTCAAAGCGGTGTTCGTGCTTGACAACTCGATCTGCTCCGCCGTAGATTACCACATGGTTATGGAACCGCAAGGTTATCCAGCCTTCGGCGAGCCGGCGTGAGAACTCGAACTCGTGAGAACTGCTTTGGAACAGAAAGGCGGGCGACCGTGGCACAGGATCTGCTCGATGTCACCTTCGCGGCACTCGCCGACCCCACCCGCCGCGCCATCCTCGCGCGGCTCGCGCGCGGCGAGGCCACGGTGACGGAGTTGGCCGAACCCTTCGCGATGAGCCAGCCGGCCATCTCCAAGCATCTGAAGGTGCTGGAGCGGGCGGGGCTGGTGGCAAGGGGGCGTGATGCCCAGCGTCGCCCCTGCCGGCTGGTGGCCCGGCCGCTGAAGGACGCGAACGAATGGATCGGCGGCTATCGCCGCTACTGGGACGAGACCTTCTCTCAGCTGGACCTCCTCCTGGACGAGGAAATGAAGCACCCGGAGCGCCGGGAAGAGACCGATTGACCACCGCACGAGCGGAAAGGAACAGCACGATGGGACGCACTCTCAGCGTGACGAAAGCCGGCGATCTCGAGATCGTCATGACGAGGTCCTTCGACGCGCCGAGGGTGTTGGTGTTCGACGCGTGGACCAAACCGGAACTGGTGCGCCGCTGGTTCGGCCCGCGCGACTGGGAGGTCGTCGAATGCGAGATCGACCTTCGGGTCGGCGGCAGATGGCGCTACCGGCTGCACCACGGCGACGGGAAGGAGATGCTGCTCCAGGGCGTCTACCAGGAGATCGACCGTCCGGAAAGGCTCGTCTCGCTCGAGACGAACGAGGGCTGCGATGCGTCGGAAGGCCAGGCCTTGGCGACTCTGACGTTGGTCGAGCGCGACGGGGTCACCACGTTGACCCAGGTGGTGCGGTACGGCTCGAAGCGGATCCGGGACGCCGTGCTCGAATCCGGGATGGAGCGGGGCGTCGGCGAGGGCTTCGACAAATTGGCCGAGTCCATGGCCACTCCGGTGGAGGCGTGACCACGATGACCGCTATCGCGAACCGTTATCGCGTCCGGGCCGACGCCTTCGAGAGCAAGGTCGCCGCCGTCCGAACCGGGCAGTGGGAGAGCGGATCCCCGTGCGAAGAGTGGAACGCCAGGGATGTCGTCGGGCACATCGTCGACATGCACGGCGCGATGCTGCGCCCCTTCGGTCGTGACCTCGGGCCGGCGCCGTCGCTTCAGGAAGATCCGCTGGGCGCCTTCCGTGCCGCTCGGGCCGATGTCGAAGCCATCCTCGCCAATCCCGTGCTCGCGGCCACGGAACACGAGACACCCGCGGGGAAGATGACCGCGGAACAGCACATCGACCAGGTCGTCAGTGCCGACATGGTGATCCACGGTTGGGATCTGGCCCGGGCCACCGGGCAGGACGACACGATCGATCCGGAGGAGGTCGCCCGGATGTGGCCTGCGGCGCAGGCGATCCCCGATCAGATGAGGATTCCCGGAGCGTTCGGGCCCGGCATCGTCGTCTTCGGTCCCGAAGTGAAAGTGCCCGAAGACGCGTCCCTGCAGGACAGGCTGCTGGGGCTGATGGGCCGGGATCCGAACGCCTGACCCGGATCAGACATGGATCCCGCGGTGTCGCCGGACGGGCCGGGAAGGAACCGGTACTTCGGCGGTATCGGTCCCCTTGGCCGCGGCCAGGACACGTTCCAGAACCGACAGAGAGGTGGTGAGTAAGGAAATCTGGTTCTGGATTCGAGTCTTGGCGATCTCCAGTTCGCCGGTCAGTTCCGGCGAGGGCACCAAATGCGTGTGGTCCCCGGACACACAGGGAAGGAGTTCCGCGATTTTGCCGCTGCACAACCCGGCCGAATAGAAGAGCTGGATCTGCAGGACCCTGGCGATGTCGTCTTCGGAGAAGGTCCGGTAGCCGTTGCCGCATCGAGCGGGACTCAGCAGGCCTTCCGTTTCGTAGTACCGCAACGAGCGGACGCTCACCCCGGTTCGCTTCGCCAGTTCGCCGATCCGCATGAGTCCACAGTAGCCGTGGAAACCGAGGTTGACCGTGACGTCGGTGTCAGGGTTTAGCTTCGCGTTCATGAGGTTGCTCGAAGCATTCCGCGGTACCGCGATCCAGCTGCCGAACCGGGTGGCGATGGCCCCGATGACCCGGGGTCGCGCGGACGATTTCACCGGCGTGCCGCATCCACGGACGGCCGAGTACTACGCGCAACGCGCGAGCGCCGGTTTGATCGTGAGTGAAGGCATCTGGGTGAACCGGACAGGCAAGAGCGGCCCGGGCATTCCGGGGCTCGCGACCGAGGAACAGGCCGAGGCATGGCGTGCGGTGACGGCGGCCATGCACGAGGAAGGCGGTCGCATCTTCGCGCAGCTTTGGCACGCGGGCCGGGTCTCTCACCCCGGTGTGATGGGCCGGACGCCGGTGGCGCCGTCGGCGGTCCGGCAAGCCGGGCGGATCTTCTCGGCCGAAGGCTGGACGGACACGGTCGAACCTCGTGCGCTCGGTGAGGTGGAGATCGGCGAGGTGGTCCAGGACTTCGCCGCGGCGGCCCGGCGGGCCATCGAGGCGGGATTCGACGGCGTGGAGCTCCACGGTGCCAACGGCTACCTCATCCAGGAGTTCCTCGCAGGCAACACCAACCGCAGAGAGGACCGCTACGGCGGTTCGGTCGCCGCCCGGCTTCGCTTCCCGCTCGAGGTGGTGGCGGCCGTGGTCCAGCAGATCGGTGCGGCCAGGGTCGCCCTGCGGATCTCGCCGGGTAACCCGGAGAACGACATCGTGGAAGACGATTGGAGGGAGGTGTATACACGACTGGTCGCGGAATTACGCCGGTACGAGCTCGCGTACCTGCATGTCATCGACACTCCGGATGTCGAGGTGCTGTCGCACCTGCGGCCTTCGTGGCCGGGGACGCTCATCGCGAATCTGAGATCCGAGGAGCCGACCACCCAGGACGAGGGTGAGTCCTTGATCGAGTCCGGGCTGGCCGACGTGGTCGCTTTCGGCAGGTTGTTCATCGCGAACCCGGATCTGCCCGCCCGTTTCGCTCTGCGTGCCCCGCTGGCTCGGGCGGACCACGCCGTCTACTACGGCGCCGGGCTCGACGGCTACACCGACTTCCCGGCGTTCGAACCGGACTCGGCGAAGTTCGCCTGTTCGGCGCGCCGCTGATCTTCGCCACCCGCTCTACAGTGCGGGGATGGTCAAGACGGCAGTGGAAATCGCGGCGGCTGTGCGTGCCAAGGAACTCGATCCGGTCCAGGTGACGCGCGAGGCGTTGACCCGGATCGCGGCGGCGGACGGGGTGGTCGGCGCGTTCCGCCGGGTGCGGGCGGAAGAGGCGCTCGCCGAGGCCGCCGCTGTCGCCGAACGTGTGGACCTGGCGGACCTGCCCTTGGCCGGGGTGCCGATCGCGGTCAAGGACGTCGCGCCGGTCGAGGGCGAGTACGCCTCGTGGGGATCGCGTGCGGGTTCGTCGACGCTGTCCACAGAGGACGGTGAGATAGCCCGGCGGTTACGCGCGGCCGGAGCGGTGATCGTCGGCCTGACCCGGGTGCCGGAGTTGTGCATCTGGCCGTCGAGCGACGATCCGGACGGGACAGCGCGCAATCCGCGCAATCCGTCCTATGCCGCCGGCGGTTCGTCGGGTGGGAGCGCCGCGGCCGTCGCGGCCGGGATGGTGCCCATCGCGCACGGCACGGACGGGCTGGGCTCGATCCGGCTGCCGTCCGCGATGTGCGGGATCGTCGGGCTCAAACCGGGTAAGGGCGTGGTCCGCGTACCGGGGGAGAACGGCTGGTTCGGCTTGTCCACGCATGGTCCGATGACGACCACCGTGGCCGACGCCGCCGTGCTGATGTCGGTCCTCGCCGAACAGCCCGGGCTGGCCGACCTCGCCGACCCGAAGCGGTCCCGCATCGCCCTGTCGACTCAGGTCCCGTTGACGAGGGCGCCGCTGCCGCGCGCGTTCAGCCGGGCCGTCACGCGAGCCGGAGAGCTGTTCCGCGCGGCCGGGCACACCGTCGCGCCCGGCACGCCCCGGTACAGCGCCGGAGCGATCGGTGGCCTCCTGGCGCGCTGGGTCGCGGGCCCGGCGGAACAAGCGGCCGAGTTCGATCTCGCCGCGCTCCAGCCTCGGACGCGCACCCACGTCCGGCTCGGGCGGCTGATGGCCGAACGCGTCCGGGAGAGCACTCGGGAGCGCTGGCTGGAGCGTGCCGAGGAGTTCTTCGCCGACCACGATGTCCTGGTCACGCCCATGATCGCGACGCTCCCGCTCAAGGCCCGCACCTGGCATGAAAACCGGTGGATCGCCAACGTGCTGCCGTCCGTGCGGGTGGCGGGTTTCGCGGGCCTGTGGAATCTCGCTGGCTATCCGGCGATGTCCGTGCCGGTCGGGGTGCATCGTTCGGGTATTCCGGCCTGCGTCCAGCTCGTCGCCGCGCCCGGCGGGGAAGCGCTCCTTCTTGGCCTCGCCGCCCAGCTCGAAGCGGCCAACCCCTGGCCGCGCACCACCGCCTCCTGACAGCTCCCGGAAGAGAGCAAGGGACCTTTGCTATCACTCTCCAAAAGAGAGCGACAGCAAAGGTCCCTTGCTACTTCACGCTGGTCAGGAGCCGGTTTTGGCGGGTGACGGCTTCTGCCCGTTCGTCTTCGGGCCGTTCTGGTCGCTCTGTCCGTTCTTCGGCGCAGCGGCGGCAGGCGCCGAAGGAGCGGGCTTGGCGGGAGAAGGCTTGGCGGCGGCCGGAGCGGCGGCCTTCGAGGCGGGCGGCTCGGCGGGCTTACTCGCCGGCTTCTTCTCCTCGGCCTTGCTGTCGCCACCGACGAGCTTCGAAGCGTGCGGGATCACCGACTCCTCAGGCAGCGCGGCGAGCATCGCCTCGCTGCCCTTCAGGACCTCGTCGGCCTGCATGAGGCTCTTGCGGGCCTGCTCGCGGATCTCCGCCAGCCGCTCGACCTTCCGCTGGGCGGCGGTCGTGCGCTGGGCGGCGGTCGTCGTGGCCTCGTCGAGCCGGCGCTTGGCCTCGGCCGTGGCCTCGTCGATGCGGCGCTTCGCCTCCGCGGTGGCCTCGGCGATCCGGCGCTCGGCCTGGTTCTTGCTGGCCGTCTGCTGGTCGGCGATGTGCTTCTCGTGCGACGCGCGCTGAGCCGCGATCGTCTGATCGAACTCGCGCTCGATCTTCCGGCGCTTGCGCTCGGCCTCGTTGTCCAGCAGTTCCCGGCGCTGGGCAGCCTCGACGGTCAGCCGTTGGACCTCGGCCCGCGTCTCGGCGAGCGCCGATTCGTGCTCCGAGTGCAGCGCGTCCGCCTGCTTGTCCAGCTCGGCGACGAGCCGCGTGTAGCGCTCACGGAGCTTCTTCGAAGCCTCGCTCGACGACGCCCAGTGCTTCTCGGCGGCGACTTCGGCACGCTTCGTGATCTCTTCCGCACGCGCCTGCGCGAGCGTGACGGTGCGCTGCATCCGCTCGTCGAGGTCTTCGAGCCGCTCCGGCGGTTTCTTCAGCTCCTCGATCCTGGCGTTCAGCTTCGCCACCTCGTGGCGGACGGTTTCGAGTTCGCGCGTGGCCGACGTCGCCTGCGCGATCGCGGCGTCGCGGTCGGTGATCACGCGACGAAGCTGGGCTTCGAGATGATCCAGATACTGGCGCACTTCGTTCCGGTCGAAGCCGTGCCAGGCCTGGGTGTACTCGCGCCGCAGGGGCAACAGGCCGTTGTCTCGCTCGGGAACCATGGCCACGACGGTACCTGCGTACCCGGTGTCGCCGTTGTCAGGCTTCGTGATTCACCGACGTGTGTCGGCTCTCAGCTGCGATCCCTCACCTGAACGGCCGCCACCCGTGTGCGCAGTGTCACCAATGGAAGCCACGGCTGAGCCGGGCGAGCGCCATCGCCGCACGGGACAGATGCTGTTCGCCCTTCCCGATCTTGAGCCCGCCTTCGCCGCCCGCGGCCGCGGAATCCGGGAACACCCGGAATCCTTGGTAGGCCACGGCATCCGTGAGTCCCGGCGTGAGCGTGTACGCGAGACCGATCGCCTGCCCGGCGGGCGTGCCGATGTGCTTCGGGCGCTCCCTCAGTGCCTTCATCACCATGTCCGCGGCCTGATCCGGGGATTTGGTCGGAAACGCGTCATAGATCTTCGTCGGCCGGATCATCGGCGTGCGCACGAGTGGCATGTGGATGGTCGTGAAGGTGATTCCGTCGCCGTGGGTCTCGGTCGCGGCGATCCGGGAGAAATAGTCCAAAGCGGCCTTCGACGCCGCGTACGCCGAAAAGCGCGGCGCGATTCCCTGCACGCCGATCGACGAGACGTTGACGATATGCCCGAACTTCCGCTCGGACATATGCGGCAGCACCGCGAGGATCAGCCGCACCGCGCCGAAGTAATTGATCGCCATCGCGCGTTCGTAGTCGTGGAACCGGTCGTACGACAGTTTGATCGACCGCCGGATCGACCGGCCGGCGTTGTTCACGAGCATGTCGATCCGGCCGTGCTCGGCGAGCATCGCGTCGACGGCCTTGTGCACCGATTCCTCGTCGGTCAGGTCGGCCGGGTACACCGACGCCGTGCCGCCCGCGGCGATGATCTCGTCCCGCACTTCTTCGAGCTCGTGCTGCCGCCGTGCCACGAGCAGCGGCACCCCGCCCGCGGCCGCGACCTTGATCGCGGTCGCCCGGCCGATCCCCGAGGACGCGCCGGTGATGATCACGCGACGGCCGTCCAGTTCGCCGCGCGGGCCGTGCTTGCGGGCGCGGAACGGGTCCAGGTGCTCCCGCCAGTAGCGCCACAGGGTGGGCGCGTAGTCCTCGACTCGGGGCACCTCGACGCCAGAGCCGATGAGTGCCTTGCGCGTCGACGCCGACGAGAACACCGACGGGAACGCCATGGTCTCCAGCAGCACCGGCGGGATCCCGAGCCGCTCCAGCACGGCGTCACGCGCGATCGTGAAGCCGGGGATGTGCTCGCTCAGCTTCACCAGGTTGACGATGCCCTTGGACAGGCGGTCGTTGAGCTGCACGGAGATCGTCGGCGCGCCCGCCGCCTTCGCGAAGGCGTTGTAGACCGAGACGACCGGTTGCGGTTCCGGGTTGACCAGGTGGAACGCGCGCCCGTCGAGGCCCTTCGTGGTGACCAGGGCGTTCAGCGATTCGGCGACGTAGTCGACCGGGACGACGTTGGTGTCGCCGAGGTCGGGGCCGACGATCGGCACGTCGGGCAGCCCGGCGAGCCTGCTGATCGCGGGGAACAGGTAGTACGGGCCGTCGATCTTGTCCATTTCGCCGGTCTCGGAGTTCCCGACCACGACCGCAGGCCGGTACACCCGCCACGGCACGTCCTGCTGGTCGCGCACGAGGCGCTCCGCCTCGAACTTCGTGCGGTGGTACGGCGTGAGAAGCCGCTGGCCGACGTCGAACATCTCCTCGGTGAACATGCCCTCGTGATCACCGGCGACGGCGACCGAGGACACGTGGTGCAGGCAGCCCGCGTTCAGCTCGGCGGCGAGCGCGATCACCTGCGCGGTGCCTTCGACGTTGGCCTTGATGCTGGCTTCGTCGTCGGCGGTGAGGTCGTACAGGGCGGCGAGGTGGACGACGTGATCGACGCCGCGAAGCGTCTCTCGGTCCTCCTGGGACACGCCGAGCAGCGGCTCGCCGAGGTCACCGGTGACGAGGGTGACGCGTTCCGGATGCGGCCAGGCGTTCACGAGTTTGGCGAGTTTGTCCCGTGAGGACGGCCGGACGACGAGCGCGACCTTGTCGACGTCGTCCCTGGTGAGCAGCAGCCGGGTGAATTGGCGCCCGATCAGTCCGGTCGCCCCGGTCACCAGAAAAGTCGCCATTCGCCTCACCCTTCACCGTGCTCGCCCGCGTCCCCCGGCATTCTGCTGCATCGGCACGGCGAGGACCACCACGACACCGGTGAAGTTACTCACGGGTAACTAGGCGGGGTCGGCGATGACGACCCGGTTCTCGGCGTATCCGGTCTCTCCGCCGACCCAGCGGCCGCCGCAGGTGACGAGGACTATCCGATGTGGACCGGACTGGCCGAACAACTCGTCCGCCCGCTGCGGCAGCTCGTTCTTCTTCAGCGTGATCAGCTGGGAGACCTTGTATTGCCAGGACTTGCCCGCCTTGTCGACCACGGTGACCGTGCCGCCGATCCGCTCGGTCCACAGCTCCGCGAACGGACCCGTCGCGCCCTTCCAGTTCACGTGGCCCGCGAACACGCTCGCGCCGGTGGCCGCGCTCAGTTCGGCGCCCCACCAGGTCACCTCGCCGAGGTTCTCCGGCACGGGAAGCTCCGCGCCCGGCCCGAGGTCCTTGCGCACGAGTTTCGCGGCACCGCCCGCGGGCAGCCGGATCGTCCCCGGCCCCTGCGGTTTCGGGGCTTCAGGCTCCTTCGAAGCCGGCGGGGCGGCCGTCGGCGTCGTGGGAACGACGTCCGGCGAAGGCGGGACCTCCTGCTGCGCGGGAGCGGCCGGCGCGCCGCCCGCGCCCGCGACCGAGACGGAGACGGCCTGGGCCGTCCCCGTCACCACTGTCGTCGGCGGCCAGATGAGCAAGGCCGCGACGAGGTCCGCGCACAGGACCGTGACGGCTCCCAGCGCGAACCCGCGTCGTACTGACATTCCAGAACCTCTTAGCGTCGCGAAGACCGCCGCGCGGCCACGCCCACCATCAGTGAACCGAGCAGCGCGAGCGCGCCGACACCGAGGATGCCGGCGGTCGACGCCGAGTTCTCGACGGTGCCCTGCATCATCGCCACCGGCCGGTCGCCGGCGGGGATGGTGCGCGGTACCTCGTTGGGCGTGTTGGCGACCTTGAGCGTCAGCGTCTCACCCGGCTTGACCTCACCGCAGGCGGACGGCGGATTCTTCGGGTCGAACGCGTTGGTGTAGCCCGGCGGCGCGCTCACCTCGACCACGCAGATCTCCTGCGGGGTCCGCAGGTTCTCCACGGTGACGGTGCCGTTCTCGCCTTCGGTGGTGACGACGGCGGGTTTGCCGTCGGCGCCGTTGAGGGGCTTGCCGTCGTGCCCGGCCGCGGCCGTCGTCTTGTCCTTCGCGGTGATCCGCAGCACGGCGCCCGCCACGCCCTTGTCGGTCTTCGCGTCGACCTTCGTCACCTGGACCTTGCCCGGCTTCGAAACGACGGCGACACCCTGGGCCTTCAGTTCCTTCTCGCCACCGGTCGAGACGACGTTCTGCACGCCGGTCTTGACGGGGAACTGCACGTATGGCCGGTCCGCCGGGGCCGACAGCGAGCTGGACAGCTTCGGCTGGTCGCCGGTCGGCGTCACCTTGACCGTGACGGTGCCGTCCTCGCCCGTCTTCACCGTGGTGGCCTTCTCGGCCTTGGCGTTCGAGGTCGACGCGGGTTTGGTGCTCTCGCCGCTGTCGACGGTCGCGTTCGACGGCGTGAGCCGCACGGGCACGCCGGAGACGCCCTTGCCCTTGGCGTTCTTGACGCTGATCGTCCACTCGCCCGCGGTGCCGATGTGCTGGTCTTCCTTCGGCGGCGCGATCGCGGTGGTCCACGGGCCGCGGTTGGCTTCGGCGTCCTTGGTCAGCTTCTCGACGGCCGTGGCCGCATCGGCGTGCTGCGCCTTCAGCTTGCCGAGGGCGGCCTGGATGTCGTAGCCGATCTTCTCCGGCCCGAGGTCCGGCTTGAGGTCGGCGTCGGAACGAGGCTTCGACGTCCACGAGTGCAGCAGGTGCGCGAGCGCCGCCGCCTCGGCGTTGTCCTGCGTGCCGCCGTAGCGCAGGAGCAGATAGGAGATGTTGGCCGCGACGTCCTCCGGCAGCTTCTGTCCCCACTTGTCGAGGAGTTCGTCGCCGGGCTTGTACTCCTCCGCCGAGCCCGGCGCCTTCAGCTGGAAGCTGACGCAGAACACGTGCTTGCCGTTGACGACGTAGGAACCGAGCCAGTCGCGGTCTCTTGGCTTGCTGTCGACCGTCTGGCCAGGCGTGATCTTGTAGCCGACGCCTTCGTTCTCGGCGGCCGAAGCCGGTGTCGCCGCGACGGTGGCGGACAAGGCGCCGAGCAGGCACGTCGCGATCAGGCTGGTCAAGGCGCGCGAACGCACGCTCGGGCGTGTGGTCCACCCCATGGTGTGTTGACTCCTTTGGCCGTGCTCTGCCCCGGCGCATTTACGTCGGCGCAGGCCACACGATCGATAGGTTCCCCGACACGCCTTCGGTGATTATCCGAACACGCAACGTGGAGAGTGGCGGGTGATCAGCGGTTTTGGCAATACGGCATCAGGTGGGGTATCGGTGAACGGTCAGTGATCTCCGCCGCATACGGTGTGGGGGATGGGCGTTGCGCCGATTGTGAGTAAAGTCGTCTTTACTTCGACGGGAACCGGGCGGCCCCCGCGGTCGTTGAACCCGATGCAGGTGCCAGTAGATCCAGGAGGATCAGGTGCGATCCAGTAGCAACCCGGCGTTCCGGAACCTGCCGCGTGGCGCGGCGCAGTACGGACCCAACGTAGGCTTCAACCAACCCCAGGGCGGCGTGCCCGGCTACGGCCCTCCGCAGACCTCCGCCGGCGCCGGCGACCGTCCGATGACCGTCGACGACGTCGTCATCAAGACGGCGCTGAGCCTCGGCACCGCGCTGGTGACCGGTGTGCTCACCGCGATCTGGGCGATCAGCCAGCTGCCCGTGGACGCCGCCGGCCGGATCACCGGTATCAGCGGTGGCGTGATCGGCGCGCTCGTCGGCGGCATGCTCGTCGGCCTCGTGATCTCGCTCGTGATCATCTTCAAGCAGAAGCCGAGCGGTCCGCTCACGCTGGCGTACTCGGCCGCCGAGGGTGTCTTCCTCGGTGCGATCAGTGGTCTTTTCGAAGCGCTGTACCCCGGTATCGCGCTGCAGGCGATCATCGGCACCGCGGGTGTGTTCATCGCGATGCTGGTCGTCTACAAGACCGGCGCGGTCAAGGTCACCCCGAAGCTGACCAAGTGGATCATCGGCGCCGTCGTCGGCGTCGCGATCCTGATGCTGGTCAACCTCGTCACCAGCTTCTTCGGCTTCAACCCGCTGCGTGACGGCGGGCCGATCGCGATCATCTTCAGCCTCGTGGTGATCGGTGTCGCGGCGTTCAGCTTCCTGCTCGACTTCGACCAGGCCGACCGGATGATCCGCGAAGGCATGCCGTCGAAGTGGGCGTGGTTCGCCGCCTTCGGTCTCATGACCACCCTGGTCTGGCTGTACCTCGAGATCCTGCGGCTGCTGTCGTACTTCCAAAACGACTGACACCGTCTTCTCCGGGAAGGGCGCTCCGAGCGATCGGGGCGCCCTTTTTCGTCGCCGCGAATACGCTGACCCCATGACCGAGCACAGTGCCGAACCCGCCAGGCCGAAGCGTTCCAAGTGGTTCTGGGTCGGCCTCTTGGTACCGGTCGCGATCGTGGTGCTGAGCGCGTCGTCGTGGATCGTCGGCTACCTCTCGAACACGGACGACGTCCGGGTGGGGGACTGCTACGCGATCACCACTTTCGGTGACACCGGCGACGATCCGGCGAAGGCGGATTGCGGCTCGGCCGAGGCCAACGTGAAGGCCGGGGCGAAGACCGACGCGGGCGGCGCCTGCCCGGCGGGCGAGTACGACCAGCTCACCGTCGACAAGACCTTCGCCTCGTACAAGCTCTGCATGATGATCAACGCCAAGCAGGGCGACTGCCTCGAGAACTTCCTGGCCGACAGCGTGGCCTACCAGAAGGTCACCTGCTCGGATCCCGCGCGGGACGCGGAGGTCCTGAAGGTGGTCGACAGTGTCGCGACCTGTGACGACACGGACGCGACGCACCTCAAGAGCTACGCGACGCCGCCTTCGACGGTTTGCGTGAAGAGCCTCAAGTAGCAAGGGACCTTTGCTACCGCCGCCATCCGGCCCTGCGCTCGCCGCCGTTCGTCGCACAGTGTGGGACGGGCTGCGACCGGACGGTCACGGGTCTTAACGTTGCTCGTCCCCAACCCCGCCGATCGACCTGGAGTCCTGGTGGCGACGACCGAAGCCCAAGCCGGCGAGAAGAAACTCCTCGACTTCCCGACCTCCTGCGCCGCCCCGGTCCCGCAACCGGAGGAGCCGGTCAAGGTCGTGCCGCTGGCGGTCGCGAGCGCCCTCGCGGTCGGGCTGACCTGGTACGTCTGGGCCGCGCACGGGGCGAAGTTCGGTGTCCTGCTCATCCTCGGCCTGCTGCTCGGCCTCGCGCTCTTCCACTCCCGTTTCGGATTCACCTCGGCCTGGCGCCAGCTGATCGCGGTCGGGAACGGCCAAGGTCTGCGGGCGCACACGCTGCTGCTCGGAACGGCCGCGACGTTGATCGCGCTGATCGTGGGCACCGGATCCGGGCTCTTCGGCAGCACGCCGAATCCGACCGCGGGCGGGCTGGGGCTCGCGCTGTTCGTCGGCGCGACGATCTTCGCCATCGGCATGCAACTGGGCGGCGCTTGCGCTTCGGGAACGTTGTTCGCGGTCGGCTCCGGGCAATCGACGATCGTGCTGACCCTCGGCGGCTTCATCACCGGGTCCGTTCTCTACACGTGGGCGTATCCGCTGCTGTCGGGCTGGCCCGAGTTCAAGGGCGTCCTGCTCGCCGACCATGTCGGCTGGTTCGGTTCGTGGGCGATCACCGTCGCCGTCCTCGCCGCGATCGTGGTGGGGACCCGGTTCGTGCAGAAGCGCCGTAATCCGCCGCCGGTCGACGTCGTGCCGACCGCTCGCGGTTTCGCCCGGATCTATCGCGGCTCCTGGCCGATCCTCGTCGGCGCCGTCGTTCTCGGGGTGCTGGCGGGCGCGGTCTTCCTGGTCTCCGGCGGGATCTGGGGTGTCACGAGCGCGTTCAGCCTGTGGGGCGCCAAGATCCTTCAAGTGTTCGGCCTGCACCCCGAGACCTGGGAGTTCTGGCGGATCAAGGCGAACGCGGCGTCGCTGGCGGGGCCGATCTGGAAGGACAAGAACAGCCTCACCGACATCGGCATCATGATCGGCGCGGGGGTCGCGGCCGCGGCGGCGGGCGCGTGGAAGATCCACAGCTCGATCCCGTGGCGGACCGCCGTCGCCGCGGTGCTCGGCGGGATCCTGATGGGCGTCGGCGCGCGGATGGCGGGCGGCTGCAACATCGGCGCCTACCTCGGCGGTATCTCGGTCGGCAGCCTGCACGGCTGGCTGTGGGGTGTCTTCGCGCTCGGCGGCACCTGGATCGGGCTGAAGCTGCGGCCGCTGTTCGGGCTCGGCAACCCGGCTCCGACGGACAGCGTCTGCTGATCACTCTTCGTGACATGTCGTACGCGGGTCTGCCCTTTAGGCCCGCGTACGGGGAAAAAGTTGGCAGGTAAAACCTGTGTTCGGCTACCCTCGGCTACGTACTGAGCTTGCGCCTTAATGCACAAGCTCGATTGGGGAAGGCTCGGCGCGAGGCCGGGCGTCGATTCCGTAGTCGCGACCACGGGGGTTGTCGCGTCCCGGGGGACACTGAGCATCAGGGACGGATTTTTCATGTCAACGCAAAGCCCGGCCGCACCGGGCGGCGACAAACTCGACGCGGGCGTGCTGAAGATCGCCGGCGTCGTCATCCTCGGCGCGATCATGGCGATCCTCGATACGACGGTCGTCAACGTCGCGCTCCAGAAACTGACCATCGAGTTCCAGACCTCGTTCGACACCATCCAGTGGATCGCGACCGGCTACATGCTCGCCCTGGCGACGGTCATCCCGATCACCGGCTGGGCTTCGGACCGGTTCGGCACCAAACGCCTCTACATGACCGCGATCGGGCTGTTCCTGATCGGGTCGATGCTCGCGGGCATGGCCTGGGACGTCGAATCGCTGATCGTCTTCCGGGTCCTGCAGGGCTTCGGTGGCGGCATGCTGATGCCCGCCGGTATGACGATCCTGACCAGGGCGGCCGGACCGCACCGGATCGGGCGCGTGATGGGCGTGCTCGGGGTGCCGATGCTGCTCGGCCCGATCGGCGGCCCGATCCTCGGCGGCTGGCTGGTCGACGCGGTGAGCTGGCGCTGGATCTTCTACATCAACGTGCCGATCGGCCTGATCACCATGGCCATGGCGTGGCGCCTGCTGCCGAAGGACCGGCCGGAGCCCAGCGAGCGGTTCGACTTCCTCGGCATGCTGATGGTCTCGCCCGGTCTGGCGGCGCTGATCTTCGGTGTTTCGAACATCCCGGCGGCCGGCGGCGTCGGCGCGGTGGACGTCTGGCTGCCCGCGCTGGCCGGGATCGCGTTGCTGGTGGCGTTCGTGATGCGGGCGAACCGGGTGACCAACCCGCTGCTCGATCTGAAACTGTTCAAGAACCCGTCGTTCTCCGTCGCCATGGTGACGATGACCTTCTTCTGCGTCGCGTTCTTCGGCGCGATGCTGCTCCTGCCGACGTATTTCGTGCTGGCGCGCGGGGAATCGGCGATGAACGCCGGTCTGCTGCTCGCCCCGCAGGGGGTCGGCGCGATGCTGACCATGCCGATCGCGGGACGGTTCGCGGACAAGATCGGCGCGCGGAAGATCGTGCTGCCCGGTCTCGTGCTGATGCTCGCCGGCCTGATCGCCTTCACCCAGATCACCGCGGCGACGCCGTACTGGCTGCTGCTTTCGGCGCTGTTCGTGATGGGGCTCGGCATGGGCGCGACGATGATGCCGATCACCTCGGCCGCGTTGCAGACGCTCAAGTCTGAGGACATGGCGAAGGCGTCGACGGCGACGAACATCCTGCAGCAGACCGCCGGGGCGATCGGTTCGGCGGTGCTGTCGATCATCCTGGCGGCGCTGCTCGCCGGGAAGTTCGGCGTGCCGACCGCGCAGGGGCAGCTGGCCGCGACGGCCGCGGTGATGAACCCGGCGACGCGCGAAGCGGCTTCGGGGCTGACCGCGGACGCGTTCTCGACGACGTTCCTGTGGTCGATGATCCTGCTCGCGCTGTGCCTGATCCCGGCGGCGTTCCTGCCGAAGACCAAGCCCGCGCTGCCGGAGGGTGCGGACGGCGAGGTCGCCGCGGCCCGGCCGATCATGACCCACTAGGGCCCGAAAAGGAGCAAGGGACCTTTGCTATCGCTTCTCTCAATGTCGAGATAAACGGTAGTAAAGGTCCCTTGCTCTCTTTCCGCAGGTCAGGGGGTCAGGAGAGGCGCTCCAGGACCATCGCCATGCCCTGGCCGCCGCCGACGCACATCGTCTCGAGGCCGAACTGCTTGTCGTGGTGCTGGAGCGAGTTGATCAGCGTCGAGGTGATCCGGGCGCCGGTCATGCCGAACGGGTGGCCGACGGCGATCGCGCCGCCGTTGACGTTCAGCTTGTCGAGGTCGATCCCGAGGTCCTTGTAGGACGGGATGACCTGCGCGGCGAACGCTTCGTTGATCTCGACGAGGTCGATGTCGCCGATCGACATCCCGGCGCGGGCGAGGGCCTGCTTCGACGCTTCGACCGGGCCGTAGCCCATGATCTCCGGCGACAGGCCGGAAACACCGGTCGAGACGACGCGGGCGAGCGGCGTGAGGCCGAGCTCCTTCGCCTTGGTGTCGGACATGATGATCACGGCGGCCGCGCCGTCGTTGAGCGGGCAGCAGTTGCCCGCGGTGATCCGGCCGTCGGGGCGGAAGACCGGCTTGAGACCGGAGACGCCTTCGAGGGTGACGCCGGCGCGCGGGCCGTCGTCCTTCGAGACCACGGTGCCGTCCGGCAGGGTGACCGGGGTGATGTCCTTGGCCCAGAAGCCGTCCGCGATGGCCTTCTCGGCCAGGTTCTGCGAGCGGACGCCGAACTCGTCCATCTCCTCACGCGACACGTTCTTCAGCCGCGCCAGGTTCTCGGCGGTCTGGCCCATCGCGATGTAGACGTCGGGCAGGGCGCCGTTCTCGCGCGGGTCGGTCCAACCGTCGGCGCCTTCGGCCGCGACCTGCGCGGTGCGGGCCTCGGCGTCGGCGAACAGCGGGTTGTGCGTGTTCGGCCAGGAGTCGGAGCTTCCGTTGGCGAAGCGGGACACGGTCTCGACGCCGGCGGAGATGAACACGTCGCCTTCGCCCGCCTTGATCGCGTGCAGCGCCATGCGGGTGGTCTGGAGGCTGGACGAGCAGTACCGGGTGATCGTGCAGCCGGGCAGGTGGTCGTAGCCGAGTTCGACGGCGACGGCGCGGCCCATGTTGAAGCCCTGCTCGCCGCCCGGGAGACCACAGCCCAGCATGAGGTCTTCGATCTGCGTCGGGTCGAGTTCGGGGACCTTGTCGAGCGCGGCGCGGACCATCTGCACGGTGAGGTCGTCCGGGCGGATGCTCACCAGCGATCCCTTGCCGGCGCGGCCGATCGGGGATCGGGCGGTGGAGACGATGACGGCTTCGGGCATGGAACGACACTCCCTTGTTTTCGATCCAGACGCGCTAAGCGGTTGCTCACCTCGCATCCTCCACCGGAGTGAGGTGCGGGTCAAAGGCGAACGCGATCCACGCCACTCTTTCCCGTGACACAGCCCGACGGCAAAGCCCGGTGACACATCATCCGCCGGAGTTGAGTGGGCACATCGCGACCTGCGGCGTTTAGGCTGTGAGTGTGGAATACGTCGAGCACATCGTGGACCTCGTGGGCAACACCCCTCTGGTCAAGCTGAACGCACTGGCCGAGGGGCTCCAGCCGCTCATCCTGGCCAAGGTCGAGTACGTCAACCCCGGCGGCAGCGTCAAGGACCGCATCGCGCTGCGGATGATCGAAGCCGCGGAGCGTTCCGGCGAGCTGAAGCCCGGCGGCACCATCGTCGAGCCGACGTCCGGCAACACCGGCGTCGGGCTGGCCATGGTGGCGCAGCGCAAGGGGTACAAGTGCGTGTTCGTCTGCCCGGACAAGGTCAGTGAGGACAAGCGCAACGTGCTCAAGGCCTACGGCGCCCGCGTCGTGGTCTGCCCGACCGCGGTGGCGCCGGAGCACCCGGACTCCTACTACAACGTCTCCGACCGCCTCGTGCGCGAAATCGAGGGCGCCTGGAAGCCGAACCAGTACGCCAACCCGGAGAACCCCGCCAGCCACTACCACTCGACCGGCCCGGAACTCTGGCGCCAGACCGAGGGCAAGATCACGCACTTCGTCGCGGGCGTCGGCACGGGCGGCACGATCTCGGGCACCGGCAAGTACCTCAAGGAGGTCAGCGACGGCCGCGTCCAGGTCATCGGCGCGGACCCCGAAGGCTCGGTGTACTCCGGCGGATCCGGGCGGCCGTACCTGGTCGAAGGCGTCGGCGAGGACTTCTGGCCGGACACCTACGACCGGAACATCGCCGACCGGATCATCGCGGTGTCGGACGCGGACTCCTTCGACATCACCCGCCGCCTCGCGCTCGAAGAGGGGCTTCTCGTCGGAGGTTCGTGCGGCATGGCCGTCGCCGCGGCGCTCAAGCTCGCCGAGGGCCTCGGCCCGGACGACGTCGTCGTCGTGCTCCTGCCCGACGGCGGCCGCGGCTACCTCACCAAGGTGTTCAACGACAGCTGGATGTCCTCCTACGGCTTCCTCCCGCCGGACTCCAGCGGCCGGACCGTCGGCGACGTCCTGACGAAGAAGAGCGGCTCGCTGCCCAGCCTGGTGCACAGTCACCCGAACGAGACCGTCGCCGAAGCGGTGGCGATCCTCGCCGAGTTCGGCGTCAGCCAGATGCCCGTGGTCAGCGCGGAACCGCCGGTCATGGCGGCCGAAGTCGTCGGCGCGGTCAACGAACGCGATCTCCTCGAGGCGCTCTTCACCGGCAAGGCCCAGCTGGCCGACCGGCTCGAGCAGCACATGTCGCCGCCGCTGCCGACCATCGGCGCCGGTGAACAGGTGAGTGTGGCGATGAACGCGCTCTCGGGCGCGGACGGTGCGCTGGTGCTGGTCGACGGCAAGCCGGCGGGGGTCGTCACCCGGCACGACCTGCTCGCGTTTCTCGCGGGACGGTAAAGAGGCATTTCATCGGATGGTCGGGCCGGGGCGTTACGAGCGGCCCGACCGGCTATCCGATAGCGTGTCCGGTGAGTTGAACTTTTATGTCCTCGTCAAGGGGGTTCAAGACCCAAATGAGTGCTCCGCAGCCACCGAATCAGCCTTGGGGTGGCGCCCAGCCACCGCAGGGACCCCCGAGTGGCCCCCAGCCGCAGCAAGACAACCCGTTCGGTTCCCCGGAACCGACCCAGGTCGTGCAGCCCGGCCAGCCCGCTCAGCCCGACTACGGGCAACCGCAGTACGGGCAGCAGCAGCCCTCCTATGAGCAGCAGCCCCAGGGAGGCGGGTTCGGCGACACGCCGGAGCCCACCCAGGTCGTGCAGCCGGTCCAGCCGGGTTCCAACGACGCGAACGCGACCCAGGTCGTGCAGCCGGTGAGCGGCGGCGGGGAAAGCCCCACCGCCGAGTCCACCCAGCTCGTGCCGCCGGGTTCGCAGCCGCCCGCCATCCCGTACGCCCCGCCGCCGAGCGCGGCCGACAACCCGTCCGCCGGTGCCTACGGCGCCCAGGGCGGCGGCTTCGGTCAGCAGCAGGGCTTCGGCCAGCCCCAGCAGGGCGGCTTCGACCCTTCGCAGGGCCAGCAGCAGCAGCAGGGCTTCGGTCAGCCGCAGCAGGGCTTCGGCGGACCGCCGCAGGGCGGCTTCGGCCAGCAGCCCGGTTTCGGTGGACCGCCGCAGGGCTACAGTCCCGCAGCCTCGGGCGGTGGCGGCGGGAACCCGATGTTCGGGTTCATCGCCGGCGGCGTCGTGGCGTTGCTCGGCCTGATCGCCTTGATCGTGTCGTTCGTCTACTTCGGTGACGCCAGCGACTATTCGAAGGTCTTCGACAGCGCCCCGAACCAGGAACAGATCGACAAGTTCCTCGACGAGGCGGGCGTGGCCGGTCCGGGCGCCACGTGGTTCTACGTGATCATGCTTCTGGTCGGATCGCTCGTCTCGATCGCCGGTGGTGTCGGGCTCGCCCTCGCGGGCAAGCTCCCGGCCACGGTGAAGAAGATCGCGCCGATCGTCGTCGCCGCCGGTGGCGCGCTCCTGGTGCTGTTCGGCGTCCTTCTGCTCGTCGGTTCGACCCCGTCGTCGGACTTCCTGGACAAGCTGCCGCCTTCCGCCAGGGAAGGCGCCGGTATCGGCGGTGGCCTCCTGCACCTGCTCCTCGGCATCGTGATCCTGATCGTCGGTGTGCTGGGCCTGATCCCGGCGACCGCGCAGTTCGTGGGTCTCGGTGGCGGCGGCTCTGTGCTGGGTGCCCCGCAGGGCGGCCAGCCCGGCGGTTTCGGCGGACCGCCGCAGGGCGGCTTCGGCCAGCCCGGTCAGCCGGGCCAGCCCGGTCAGTACGGCCAGCCGCAGGGCGGTTTCGGCCAGCCCGGTCAGCCTGGCCCGTCGTCGGGTGGTTTCCCGCAGCAGGGGCAGCCCGGTGGTTTCGGGCAGCAGCCCGGTCAGCAGGGTCCGCCCAGCGGTGGTTTCGCCCAGCCGGGGCAGCAGCAGGGCGGCTTCGGCCAGCCTCCGCAGCAGCCCGGCGGTTTCGGGCAGCAGCCCGGCCAGCAGGGCCCACCCAGCGGCGGTTTCGGCCAGCCGGGCCAGCAGCCCGGTCAGCCCCCGCAGCAGTGGTGATTCGCCGCCACTGAACGGTTTCACTCGGAACACCCCCGGCCCGCGGCCGGGGGTGTTTCCGTTTCGCCGGGGTATCCCGATTCGCCTGCCGCGGCCGGGCCCCGCGGGCTAGGGTGAGCGCCGTCAACCCACACCAGGCCGACGGGAGCGACGTGACCGGTCCGTACGGATATCCCGCTCAGCAGCCCGGACCGCCGGCTTTCGGGTATCCCGCACCGCAGGCCCGGCCCTCCGGGGCGACGGCGATCATCGCCGCGGTGCTCGGCCTCGTCGGCGCCTTCGCGTCGGGCTACATCCCGATCCGCTACTTCATCGAGCTCCCGTCGGGGTTCAGTCTCTCGAATCTGCCCGGTTTCGCGCTCGTCGAGCTGGTGCTGTACCTGCTCGCCGCGTTGTTCCTGTTGATGGGCGCGTTGACGACGTTCTTCCGTTCGCTGATCGGCGCCATCCTGCTGATCCTCGGCTCACTGCTCGCCATCCTGGCCGTCGTGCTGGAGCCGATCGCTTTCCGCGTGCCGTACCGGATCCACCTCGACATCCTGCTCCGGTTCGCGACCTTCGACGGCGTCCTCCGCCTGGCCATGGTCGTGTTCGGACTGCTCGCGCTCCTGCTGGCGGTGCTCCCGCCGACTTTCCGGTACCTGCGCTGGCGGCCCGCCCCGGTGCAGCCGTACCGGCCACAGAACCAGTTCCCGCAGCAGGGCGGATGGTGAGACCCGGCGTACTTCCCGGGCAAGGAATTCGACAGGGGGAGACATGACCTTCCAGCAATACCCGCCACAGGGATACCCGCCACCCGGTGCCTATCCGCCGCCGGGAATGGTGCGGCAGCCGAGCGGCGCGACCGCGATCATCGCCGGGATCCTCGCGATCCTCGGCGGGCTCTGGTTCCTCGCCGGGCTGGCGTCCAACATCATCGAGCTGTCCCACTACGTCATTTCGTTCTTGGTGGTCGGGGCGGCACTGGACCTCGTCAGCACGGCTTTGCTCTTGGGCGGCGGGATCATGCTGCTCCTGCGCAAGCGGGCCGGACGGGTGCTCACCGTGATCGGAGCAGCGTCCTCGATCGGATTCGTGGCGCTGACGTTCCTGCTCCGGGCGATCGGCTCGCATTTCTACTTCTCGTACGGCGGGGTGACCCTGCACTTCGGCTTCGGCTGGCTCCTCTTCGTGGTCCTGATCCCGGCGATCGCGACCCTCGTGCTGGCGCTGGTCCCGTCGACGGCGCGCTGGCTGGCGGCCAAGCCGCAGGCCGCCGGTGTCGCGCAGCCGCCGAACTTCGGATACCCGCCGCAGCAGCCCGGATACCCGCCGGCGCCCGGTGCCCAGCAGCAGGGACAGCCGCCCGAGCAGTGGTGAGTTCGATCCCAGACGATGGGATCCGGCACGGGTGGTCGTACCCTTGGGGGTATGGCCGACGACTACTCTCTGCTGGGCTTCGAGACGCGCGCGATCCACGCCGGGCAGACCCCTGATCCCCGAACCGGCGCGGTCATCGTGCCGATCTATCAGACCTCGACCTACGCGCAGGACGGCGTCGGCGGCACGCGCGAAGGTGACTACGAGTACTCCCGCACCGCGAACCCCACGCGCACCGCGCTGGAGGTCGCGCTCGCGGCGCTCGAAGGCGCGCGGCACGGTCTGGCGTACGCGTCGGGGATGGCGGCCAGTGACGTCCTGCTGCGGGCGACCCTCCGGCCCGGAGACCACCTCGTGCTCGGCAACGACGCGTACGGCGGCACGTTCCGGCTGATCGACAAGGTGCTCAGCCTGTGGGGCGTCGAGCACACGGTCGCCGACCTGGGGAATATCGCCGAGGTCCGCGCCGCGATCCGTCCGGAGACGAAGCTGATCTGGTGCGAGTCGCCGACGAACCCCATGCTGGGGATCGCCGACATCGCCGCCCTGGCCGAGGTCGCGCACGGCGCCGGCGCCCGCTTGGTCGTCGACAACACCTTCGCCACCCCGTACCTGCAGAACCCGCTTTCGCTGGGCGCCGACGTCGTCCTGCACTCGACCACCAAGTACCTCGGCGGGCACTCCGACGTCGTCGGCGGCGCGATTCTGACGAACGAGGACGAACTGCGCGAGCAGCTGTTCTACCTGCGCAACGCGGCGGGCGCGGTGCCCGGCCCGTTCGACGCGTGGCTGACCCTGCGCGGGATCAAGACCCTCGCGCTGCGGATGGAGCGGCACAGCGACAACGCCGAACTGATCGCCCGGATGCTGCTGAAGCACCCGAAGGTCGAGCGTGTCTACTACCCGGGCCTGCCGGAGCACCCCGGCCACGAGGTCGCCGCGAAGCAGATGCGGCGCTTCGGCGGGATGATCTCGTTCACCCACATCGACGGCGAGCAGGCCGCGCTCGACGTCGCGTCGAAGACGAAGCTGTTCATCCTCGCCGAGTCGCTGGGCGGGATCGAATCGCTCATCGAGCACCCGGGGCGGATGACCCACGCGAGCACCGCCGGATCCACCCTGGAGGTGCCGGACAATCTGCTGCGCCTGTCCGTCGGCATCGAGGACGGCAGCGACCTGGTCGACGATCTGGCCAAGGCCCTGGGCTGACCGCCGCCGAGCCCAGAGAATGAGCAAGGGACCTTTGCGCCCACTCGCTTAGCCTGCCTAAGCAAGTGAGAGCAAAGGTCCCTTGCTCTATTCGCGCTGGTCAGCGCGGTGTGGTGGGAGGAAGCGCCCGGTTACGGGCGGAAGTTGCTGGGGGTGACGCCGGTCTTCGCGTCGGCCTCGTGCGAAGTCCCCTTCGGCACGGCGGGCAGTTCCGAGCCGTCGACGCAGCCGCCGACGAGTTCGATGTGGTTGTCGTGCCGGATGTACTGGCCCGGATCCACGCAGCCGGCGCGGTCGACCGTGTAGACGGCGGCGCCGGTCAGCAGCGCGGCCGAGGTGAGAGCCAGCACGACCGGGAGCATCCCGGCGGAACGGGTCGCCCGGACCCTGCCGATGTTCCCCCGTGCCATGTGCACTCCCTGGTCGCCTTCGCCGCCGCCGTCAAGAGTACCCGGACCGTGAACTTGTCACGTGACGTATCCGTCAGGTGGCATCATCCGGCCGCGGATCACCCGCGATTCACGGGGTCCTAAGTGGACGGTTGGCCGGTGATCGCGGCGACCGCGAGTTCGCGCTCCGGCTCGCCGACCTCGGGCAGGGTGAACCGCAGCGCCCGGATGTGGCCGAGCAACTCGGGGTCGGGCGCCACGTCGTGCTCACGCAGGTAGTAGGCGACCGCGCCCGGCCAGTACCACCGGCCGTCCGTACGGAAGTTCAACGGCACCAGCGGTTCCCTGTCGGGATCGAAGGCGTCGGCGTCGTAGCTCCGTGACGCGAGCACGACCGGCGCGGCGTCGAGATACGCCAGCACGCGGTCCCGCTCGGCGGGGGAAAGCGGCTCACGGTTCACCACCGGGCGTCCGGACTCGTCGAGACCGTCGTAGACCCGAGGCGACTTCAGTGAATCCGGGGTCTCGGCGAGCGGAGTCGCCACCGAAGGCGCGGCCGCCGGCACGACGTCGAGCCCGGCGCGTTGCCGCAGCCACGGCGGGATGCTCTCCTCGGCGCGCGGGAAGAAACGCAGTTCGTCCTGGAAGCCGATCGGAGGCGGCGCCTGCCGCCACGGCGGCTCCACATCCACGAGGAAGTCCGTGCTGAGCACGGTCGCCGAGCCGTAGACCAGGATCGCGCTCAGCCAGGTCCCGCGACCGGGCTGGTACATCCCGGCCCGCAGGTTCCCGAGCAACTGCACGGCTTCCGGGCTCGGCTGTGCCGGTCGCGGCAGACCGTCCTGACCGGTGACGAGCAGGTCGACCTCGATATGCCTGCCCGCCGCCCGGTACTCGACGCGCATCTGCTGCCAGCCGGGCGGCAGCGGCGTCGCGAGGGCATGGCCGATCTGCCAGACGAGCTGCTGTTGCTGCTGCTGGTTCAAGGACGCCGGTGGCTGGGTCATGTTCCCTCTTTCAGGCTTCCGGTCGCCGTTCAGGAAGCGTCGCCGGCTTCGTCGGCCCGCAGGCGCAGCCAGTCCGGGACGTTCTCGGCCGCACGCGGGAAGCGCCGAAGTTCATCCGCGAAGGCCTCGGCGGGCGGCGGGTTCCGGAACTCCGGCTCCGCCGTTCCGTTGAAGTTGACCCTGAACGAACCCGGATGACGCATTTCGAACACAGCGCTCAGCCAGGTGCCCCCGACGGGGTTCGCCGCTCCTGCGCGCAGCTCGGCGAACAGGTCCGAGATGACCTCCGGCGGTGTCCACGGTGTGAGGGTTTCCGCCACCGACTGCACGATCGCGGCCGTTTCCCGGTATTCGCCGATGGCGTTGTGCTTGATCTGGACGTAGTCCCAGCCAGGAGGGAGCAGGAACTTCAGCTGATCGGCGATCTCGGTCAGGATCCGTTCCTGGTCGACGTCACCGAACTTGGCCGGAATCGTCACGCCTGCTCAGCTCCTTCCTGCTGCTCTTCGAGCCGTGCCCGGTACCAGGCCGGAATGTTCTCCTCGTCGCGCGGGAACGCCTCGAGGTCGCGTTGGTAGACCACCGCCGGGACAGGAGGATCCCACAGCGGATCGAAGGTGAAGTTGTAGTGGACGGCGAAGGAGCCGGGAGGGTCGAGGATGAGCCGCATGGCCAGCCAGGTGCCCTTCCCGGGTTCGTAAAGGGCCTGACGCGATTCCTGGAGAGCCGCCCGGATGTCGGGCGGCTGCATCTGTGCGCTGCTTCCGTCCTCCATGATCACGGTGATCGCCAACTCCTCGACCATCGTGGCCATGGTGGCTTTGAGGTCGATCCGCCGCCACCCCGCCGGCGCCTCCCGCAGCACGGCCGCGCCGATCTGCTGGACCAGCTGATCGGCTCGCTCCTGGTCAGACATTTGCCGGGGGCTCTGGCCGGAGGGGGGTGTGAGGGGCGACGGGGGCGGGGTTGGGGACATTCACGAAGCTCCTGAAGTTGTAGGTGCGGGTTCCGTCCGGTGCGATTCTCTCGGACATGGTGTGCCACCGGTCCGGGGTCTCCCCGACGGACGGTTCCTCGAGCCAGGTCCGCACCCTGCCGTGGTCACCACCGCGGCTTTCGGCCGTCCGGCGGTCGGTTTCCGAGTACGCCCAGTTGTGCTCGTCGCTCCCGCTGGTGTGGTTGTTCTGAGTATGTGCCTGGGGGGCGCCGGCGATCCGTCCGCCACCCGCGCCGGAGGCGTGGTCCCCGGTGTGGCCGCCTCGCGCGGGCAGTCCGGTGTCCGCGACGCCGATCGCGCCGATCCGGGTCATGACGCTCGTGTTCCCGCGCGGTCCCGCCTTCGTGGAGTAGTCGGGCTCGAACGAGACCGGGCTGTTGCCGTACTGGTCGGCGTGGTAGTTGAAGTCGCCGATCTTGTATTTGACGCCCTTGAGCGGAAGGCCGTCGCGCCTGCCCGCCTGCGCGTCGTGCATCGTCTGCTTGTCGCCCGTCTCGGGGTTGATCCAGCGGTTCTTGGGATCGTCCGGCCGGGTCTCGATATGAGTGAAGCGCGGCGGCTGCTCGTTGTTGGTGTAGAAGGTCCCGTGCAGGACCTTGTTACCGTTGGCGTCCGTCGCGTACACCTTGTACGCCGTGTTGGGAGTGAGTTCCGACCGGGGCTTGTTGCTGAATGGTCCGTCACCGTCCGCACTGGGATCCCAGTTCGGCACGGTTTCCGGCCTGGCGTTTGCGGGGGGATCGAAGTCGTCCAGGTCCAGCTGCGGTTTGCCGTTTCCGTCGGTACTGAACTCGAACCTGCCCTCGCCTGTGTGCACCCGGTAGTCGACGTCGGGGAGCAGGTGGTCCGTGTCCGGGTTCGCCAGCGAGTTGGACGGATCGGACCCGATCCTGGTGTTCGGGACGTCGGCGTCGATATGCGTGATCTTGGGCGGCACAGAGTCGTCGGTGTAGATGGTCGAGCGACGGCCGGAGCTGTCGGTGACCTCGTACTTCGTGTTCGGGTCCAGCGGCCTCGGGTTGCCGGGATCGTAGAACCGCTCGCCCGGCTGCAAGGTGACGTCCCGGCGAGGCGGGGTGTAGTCCGGCTCCTTCCAGCCGCCCTCGATCTCGTGCTGTGAAGGGAAGTCTCGGCCGCGGTCGCGTGCGCTGTCGGCGTCCACGTCCTGCTTGTCCGCGTGCGACGTGTCCGGGGTGAAGCCGTCGTCGCTCGCCCGGCGGGCGGTGCCGTCGGGGCTGTGGACGTCCCATTCGCCGTTCGGCGGGATCTTGGGCCGGGGGCGGCCGTCGGGGCCGATCTCGTAGTCGGACGAGAAGACGCGCCCGTTCGAGTCGGTCCACGCCGGCTTGCTCGGCGCCATCACTTCGGTGTCGAGCTCTCGCGATAGACGGCGCGCGAAATCGTTCGAGCCGGCGTCGCAGCCGATGAGGCGGATCGGGCGGCCGTCGTAATCCCCGTTGCGCCGCAGGATGTCCGCGAACTCTTCCGGGGTGTAGGTGCGGTTGCCGATCCGGGCGTGCCCGTCCGGCGTGACGTGCACGTCGACGGTGTAGCGGCCGTCCGGATCCGGCTGGACCCGGTGCGGGAGGTCGCCCATGTCCGAGTCGCCGCGGTGGTACGAGCTGCCCGCGGGAGTGCTCTCGGAATGCCGTTGGTTGACCTCGTCCGGCGTCAGCGGACGATCCGGCTCGCCGTCGGGCCCGCGGTCGTGCGGCGAACCGTCGGGGTGACCGTTCGGGTCCTGGCGCGGGCCGTGCCCGTCGGGGCCGTGGCCGTCCGGCGAGTGCGGCGGCCCGGAGTGGCCCCCGGGGCCGCGCCCGCCCGGACCGGTGTTGCCGGGACCCGAGCCGCCGGGCCGGTTGCCCGGGCCGTGCGTGCTCGGTGAGCCGGTGTGCGGCTGGGCGCCAGGGCCGAACTCGTTGCCCCGGGCGACCGGCTGAGGCTGATGCGGCTGGTTCGGCCGTCCACCGGGGCCGGTCTGGCCGGGACCGCGGCTGGGGCCGGTGTGGGTGTCGGGTGTGCGCGGGGCGTTCGTGTCCGGGGTGCGCGGCGAACCGGGCGTTCCCGTCCAGCCGCCACCCTGCGGCCTGCCGCCGGGCGAACCCGGGGTGCCGCCGGGTGTGCCACCCGGGGCGCCTTGCGGTGGCATGCCGCCGGCGATCGGCTGGCCGCCCTGCGGCGGGACACCATGCGAAGCGTCGCCGCCGGGACCGCCGCGCTGCGAAGGCATGTGTGACGGGCCGGCGTCGCCGAGGCGTGGTGCCGTGGGCGCGGTGCCGCTGGTCGTCGTTCCGCTGTCGGTCGGCCGGGTGGGGCTACCGCCGTCGTTGCCGCCGTGGTGGCCGGGCGACGGGTCGGACCGAGGGGTGGGCGAGCCGCCGCCGTCACCGCCGTGTGTCCGGGGCGAGCCGCCGCCGTCGCCGGCGTGGCTGGGCGATCCGCCGGTGTCGGTGCGGGTGTGCGGAGCGGGGGAGCCGCTGTCGGCCCGCGTGTGCGGGGCCGGGGAGCCGCTGTCGGGTGTATGGCTGGGAGATCCGCCCGTGTCGGTGCGGGTGTGCGGAGCGGGGGAACCGCTGTCGGCACGGGTGTGCGGGGTGGAGGAGCCGCTGTCCGGTGTGTGGCTCGGGGAACCGCCGGTGTCCGCCCGCGTGTGCGGGGCGGGTGAGCCGCCGTCGGGTGTGTGGCTGGGCGAACCTCCGGTGTCCGCGCGGTTCGGGCTGGGCGAGCCGCCATCGGACGCGCGGTTCGGGGTGGCGGAATCTCCGGGAGAGCCACCGTCGGACCGGGTGTGCGGCGTCGACGTGTCGGAACGGGCGGTGCTGGGGGAACCGTCGCCGCCGGCGGAGTTTCCGTCCGAAGTGGACGGTCCGTCGCCGGAGCGGTGGGGAGAGCCGCTGTCGGAGCGGGTGGACGAGCCGCCGCCGTCACCACCGCGGGTGGTGTTCGACGGGGTGTCTCCGCTGGACCCGCCGTTCGAGCCGGAACCGCTGGTGTCTCCGCCGGAGCCGTCGTTGGGGCCGCTGTTGGTGTCGCCGGAGTTGCCGCCGGTGTTGTCGTTGGGGCCGCTGTTGGTGTCGCCGGAGTTGCCGCCGGTGTTGTCGTTGGGGCCGCTGTTGGTGTCGCCGGAGTTGCCGCCGGTGTTGTCGTTCGGCCCGCTGTTGGTGTCGCCCGAGTTGCCCCCGGAGTTGTCGCCGTCGGAGCCGCTGCCGGACCCATCGCCGCTGCCGGAGCCGGAACCGTCACCGCTGCCGGAACCTGAGCCGTCGCCGTCCGGGCCGTCGCCGGATCCTGAGCCACCACCGGTCCCACCGGATCCGCCGCCGCTGCCGCCGCGCTGGATGAACCCGCCCGGCTTGATGTTCTTGGTGTTGATGACGTCGAGGCCGGTGACCTTGCCCGCGATCTTGCCGAAGATCTTGATGATCTTCTCGAAGACGTCGACCAGTTTGCCCAGCAGCGGCGAGACCCGCCGCATCGCGTCGCAGAGTTCCTTGAGCTTGTCGGCGATCTTCGCGGCCCACTTGGCGATCGCGGTGACGGCCTGCGCGACCACCACGGGGGTGCCGAAGCCCAGGGAGAACACCGTCTCCATGACCCACGCGATGAGCTTGCCGACCGCGTCCGCGATCAGCTGGCGGATGAACTCGCGGACGAACGCGACGATCTCGCCGAAGATCATCACGACGGTGCTGATCCCGCCCGCGACCGTCGCCGCGCCGCTGATCGCCTCGGCTTGTTCCGCGGCCTGCTTGCGGTACTGGTCGGCCGCGTCGCCCGTCCAGCCGGACGTGCCGTTCTTGACCGCGTTCGAGAACTCGACCTGGGTGTCTTCCAGTTTCTTGGCGACGTTGCCCCAGGTTTCGGAGTACGACTGGATGACCGGCGGATCACCGGCGACAGCGTCCAGCATGTCCTTCAGCGGCTGCATGTGTTCCATCAGGAACGACGCCACCGACGACATCAGGTAGCCGAACGGGTCGATCGCGGCGCTGGCCATCTCGCCGGCGAGGCTCAGCACACCGAGCCCGCCGCCGATCCAGTCACCGTTCGAGATGCCGTTGAAGGCGTCCATGGCCGACTCGGCGACGCCGATGCCCGCCGCGTAGCCGTACTCGCTGTTCCCGGCCGTCAGCGGTCCAGGGCCGTCGCCGTCGGTCGGTGCGTTCGCGACGAGCGGGTTTCCCTCGGGCATCAGTCGGGCACCTGCACGTTCTTGAATTCGGCGGCGAAGTTCTCGTCCTGCGCCTGGTAGGCGTTCGACGCGGACCGCACGTTGTTCGCCACCGTCGTCGCGGCCTCGACGGCCTTGTTCAGCGCGTTGATGCCGAACTCCTCGACCGGGTCGAGCATCATCCGGAACGGCTGGCAGATGATGCCGTACGCGTCGGTCGGCATGCTCACCTGCTGCGCGGCGTCGACCGCCGTGCGCAGGCCGTCGGCGATGCCGTCGATCTGCTTGGCGTGCGCGTCGAGGTCGGCGCCGAGCTCATAACCCTTGCCTGCCATGGTTTCTCCCCTCTACCAGGCCGGATGGACGTCTACGAAAGGATGCTGCCGCCGAACTCGTCGTCATCGTCGTCCTGCGTGCGGCGGCGGCGCGGGATCGGCTTCGGCTGAGGTGGGTTCTGGGGCGGGTTCGCCTGCGCGGGCGGCGGCGGAGGCTCTTCCTCTTCCGGGCCGAAGCGGTGGTGCCGCTCGGGAACCGGCGGCGTGAGGTTCTCCTCCGGCGGGGCTTCCGGGAAGGTGCTCTGCGCCTCCGCGATGACCCGGTTCGCCGTCTCGTCGGTGGTTCCGACCGTCTCGGCCATCGCCGCCTGCAGCAACTCCGGGATCCGGGACTGCGCGAGCTGGACGAGGCGCATGACCTGCGCCGAGACCTCCGCCATCCGTTTGCCGCTCGCGGCTTCGGAGATGACGAGGTTCGTGAGCAGGCCCTTCGAGTCGATCGTGACCTCGATGGTGTTGTCCTTCGACCGTTCGGTCACGGTCTGGCCCTGCATGCGTGCGGCCATCGCCTGATAGCGCGCGGCGGTCTCCTGGATCTGCTTCGTCCAGTTGTCCACCATGCGTTCGCTGGCGTCGACGTTGTCCGGCATCGGGACCCTTCCAAAAGCTGCATGCTGACGTCTTCACACTGACGGCCCGAAGAAGCCTTCGGTTCCGGAGTGCTCGAAGTTTAGTTCCCGTCCGGTGTACCACCCAGCGCCGACAAAGTCGGCCCCGTCACGCAGCGAAAGGGCCCCTCACCGCACGAAGTGCGATGAAGAGCCCTTTCACGCCTTGCGAACTGCCGGGGTCAGAGGTTGCCGCGGCGCTCCTGCTCACGCTCGATGGCCTCGAACAGGGCCTTGAAGTTGCCCTTGCCGAAGCCGAGCGAACCGTGCCGCTCGATGAGCTCGTAGAACACCGTCGGGCGGTCGCCGATCGGCTTGGTGAAGATCTGCAGCAGGTAACCGTCCTCGTCGCGGTCGACCAGGATGCGGTGCTCCTTGAGCAGCTCGATCGGCACCCGGACCTCGCCGATCCTCGCGCGCAGCTCCGGGTCGTCGTAGTAGGAGTCCGGGGTGTCGAGGAACTCGACGCCCGCGGCGCGCATCGCGGTCACCGTCGCGACGATGTCGTTGGTGGCCAGCGCGATGTGCTGGCAGCCCGCGCCGCCGTAGAACTCGAGGTACTCGTCGATCTGCGACTTCTTCTTCGCGATCGCCGGCTCGTTGAGCGGGAACTTGACGCGGTGGTTGCCGTTGGAGACCACCTTGCTCATCAGCGCCGAGTACTCGGTCGCGATGTCGTCGCCGACGAACTCCGCCATGTTCACGAAGCCCATGACGCGGTGGTACCAGTCGACCCAGTAGTCCATCTTGCCGAGTTCGACGTTGCCGACGCAGTGGTCGACGGCCTGGAACAGCCGCTTCGGCGCGCCTTCCGGGCGGACGACGCTGCTCTCGCGCGGCTCGTAGCCGGGCAGGTAGACGCCGGTGTACTTCGACCGGTCGATCAGCGTGTGGCGGGTCTCGCCGTAGGTCGCGATCGCGGCGATGCGCACGGTGCCGTGCTCGTCGGAGACGTCGTGCGGCTCCTCGAGGACGGTGGCGCCCTGCGAGCGGGCGTGTTCGATGCACCGGTCGACGTCGGCGACCTCGAGCGCGAGGTCGATGACGCCGTCGCCGTGACGGCGGTGGTGGTCGAGCAGCGGGGAATCGGGCTTGACGCCGCCGGTGATCACGAAGCGGGCCGAGCCCGACTTCAGCACGAACGACTTGCGCTCGAAGTTCCCGGTCTCGGGGCCGGAGTACGCGACGAGCCGCATGCCGAAAGCGACCTGGTAGAACCACGCGGTCTGCGTGGCGTTGCCCGCGATGAACACCACCGCGTCCATCGACTTCACCGGGAAGGGGTCGGTCGAAGAGTCGTGATCGACGAGGCCGACGAGCTGACGCAGCTGGTCGTAGCTCACGTCGTCAAGAGCACCCTGGGGTTCCACTGTGTGCGTCATGCCCTGAAGCATCCGAGCGCGTGACAAAATGCGCAACGGTCAAAGATTTCACTGCGCACTATGACCAGTCGAGGGCCGGGTGACGCAGTCAAAGTGGACAACCTGTGTAGGAGGTAGGCCGATGTCGGAAGCACTCGACGCGCTGGACGCGCGGCTGCTGCTGTTGCTCACCGACTCGCCCCGGCTCGGCGTGCTCGAATGCGCCCGCCGTCTCGGCGTCGCGCGGGGCACCGTGCAGGCCAGGCTGGACCGGCTGACCGAACGCGGGATCCTCGGCGGGTTCCCGCCCGAACTCGACCTCGCGGCGATGGGATACGGCCTCACCGCGTTCGCCGTCCTGGAGATCGCGCAGGGCCGCCGGGCCGAGGTCGCGGAGGCGCTGTCCGCGATCGACGAGGTGTGCGAGGTCTACGCGACGACCGGTCAGGGCGACCTTTTCGTGCGGATGGTGGCGCGCAACAACGACGACCTGCAGCGGGTGGTGGACGAGGTGGTCGGCGCGCCGTATGTGCGGCGGACGTCGACGTCGATCGCGTTGTCGACGCCGGTTCCGCCGCGCGTACGGCCGCTGCTCGAACGGCTGGCGCGAAGCTAGCCGACCTGGCTCAGATACCGCTTCGCCGACCGCTGGACCGCCTCGTGCCCGTCGGTGCGGATGATCGCGTCCCACCAGGCGCCGTAGATCGCCTCGAACTCGTACGGTTCGAGCATCTCGGCGGCGCGGCGGACGACCTCGGGACGTTCCGGGATCAGGTTCGGGTAGCTGTACATCATGCCGACGAAGCGGCGGTCCGGGATGACCTGCAGGATGTCGCCCGAGAGCACCGCGCCGCGGCCGTTCTCGCCGTCCGGCCAGTGCAGCACGGTCCCGCCGGCGAAATGCACGCCGAGGTTGATCAGCCGCAGGTCGGGGGCGACGTCGAGGGTCGCGCCGCTCCACAGCTTGATCGCCGGATCCGGCCTCCCGATCCACTGCTGGTCGCCCTCGTGCAGGTAGACGGGCACGTCGAAGGCGTGGGCCCACTCGACCATGGTGGTGTAGTAGTGCGGGTGGCTGATCGCGATGCCGGTGATCCCGCCGAGTTCGCGGACCTGGCCGACGAGGTCGTCGTCGATGAAGCCCGCGCAGTCCCACAGGAAGTTGCCGGATCCGGCCTTGACCAGCAGTGCTCGCTCGCCGATGGCGAAGTTGGGAGTGGATCCGACGCCGATGAGGCCGGGCCCCTGCTCCTCGATGCGAGGCCGGTACGTCCCGCTCGCGCGGACGGTGGCCAGATCGGTCCACCGCTGCCCGGCCTGCGGGATGTACTGACGTTCGTCCTCGCAGATCGGGCAGTCGGACCTGGGTTCCGCGTACTGCATGCCACAGGCGACGCAGATCGGTAGCTCGCTCATGATTCCCTCCAGAATTCTCCGGAGGTCACGCTAACGGCTGATATGCGCGCCCGGCCATATCGGGGCCGGGCGCGCTGGGTGGCTCACTTGCCGGTGTAGGGCACGGCCTTGACGAGCGTCACCTTCTGGATGCTGCCGTTGGGCAGCTCGTACTCGCGGGTCTCGCCCTCTTTGGCGCCCAGCAGCGCCTTGCCGAGCGGGGACTCCGGCGAGTAGACGTCCAGGTCGCCCTCGGTTCCCTCTTCACGGGTCGCCAAGAGGAAGTTCTCGTCTTCGTCGTCACCGTCGTAACGCACGGTGAGGACCTTGCCCGGTCCCGCGCTGCCGTCGTTGGCGGGCGGCTCGCCCACCTTGGCCGAGCGGAGGAGCTCCTGGAGGTGGCGGATGCGGGCCTCGTGCTGGCCCTGCTCTTCGCGGGCGGCGTGGTAACCGCCGTTCTCCTTGAGGTCGCCCTCTTCCCGGCTGTCGTTGATCTTCGCAGCGATGACCGGGCGGAGCTCGATGTAGTGGTCGAGTTCCTGCTTGAGCCTGTCGTAGGCATCCTGGGTCAGCCAGGTCACCTTTGTGTCGCTCACGGTCACCATCTCCTAGTAGGGCCTGCCAGGCTTGGGTGTACAAGCCGGCCACCGGGCCGGCATGGCGCGCCGGCCTGGCTGAGATAAAGGAAAAACACGGCCCGTCTTGGGCCGTGCCGGTAGATCAGAGTAACACGGCGCGAGGCATCGCCGCCGGTGGAATTCGGTCGCGCCTCGGCGTTGGGCGCCCGTTTCACCCCGTTGGCCGCTATGGCCTTGACAGGTACCGTGGTACGTCGTATGAGCACCCGAAGATATCAGCCGTGACCGGCCTTCCGATGCTCTTGATGGTGGTTGTCACCCTGCTGTTCTTCGAACCAGGCTGAATCAGGACCTCTTTACGGCCGCTCTCGGCGCCCGCCTTGTCGCGGACCCGGACGACGCAGACGCCCGGACGGTTCACATCGTCCCTGGTCACGTTGATGGTGATCTCCATCGCGTCGCCCGGCTTCTCGTCGAACGAGACGCGTTCGCCCTCGATGGGCGCGCTGCCGAAGTTCGTGTACGCGACATAGGCGATTCCGCCGCTGACCAGCAGTGCGACCAGGCCGAACACCAGGCGCCGCCAGCGGGCGGGCTTCGCGGCGCGGGTCTTGCCGTAGCGGTCCTCGGGCACGTCCGTCCGGGTGCTTTCCGCGCTGGGAGCGTCCTGTCCCGTGCTCAACCCGGGCCTCCCGGTAGGTCTCGTCGTGCTCGCAGGGACAATGGAGTCGTATGCGAGTGGTTCCCCTCGAGTATCCGCGCCCGGCCGGGCGGGCCGTCAGGCAGGGTCGCAGGGGAATAGGGAACGAGAAGGGGACGTTCGGAGCATGGTGTCAGCCAATGAACCGCCGAAGTCACGCCTCCGCCTGATGGCGGTGCACGCGCACCCCGACGACGAGTCGAGCAAGGGTGCCGCCACGATGGCCAGGTACGCCGCCGAAGGGCACGAGGTCATGGTCGTGACCTGTACCGGCGGCGAAGCGGGCAGTGTGCTGAACCCGGCCATGGACCGTCCCGAGGTAGTGGCGAACATGACCGAGGTCCGCCGGGAGGAAATGGCCCGCGCGGCCAAGATCCTCGGCGTGAGCCACACCTGGCTCGGCTTCGTCGACTCGGGCCTGCCCGAGGGCGACCCGCTGCCCCCGGTCCCGGAGGGCTCGTTCGCGGTCATCCCGCTCGAAGAGTCCACCGGTGCGCTGGTGAAGGTCATCCGCGAGTTCCGCCCGCACGTGATCGTCACCTACGACGAGAACGGCGGGTACCCGCACCCCGACCACATCCGCACGCACGAGATCTCGGTCGCGGCCTTCGACGCCGCCGGCGAGAAGGAGCGCTACCCGGACGCGGGCGAGCCGTGGCAGCCGATGAAGCTGTACTACGTGCACGGGTTCTCGCGCGCCAGGATGACGGTGTTCCACGAGGCCCTCCTCGCGCGCGGCCTGGAGTCGCCGTACGAGGAGTGGCTCAAGTCGTGGGATCCGGAGAAGGCCGACGTCATGGAGCGGGTGACCACCCGCGTCGAATGCGGCGACTACTTCGAGCAGCGTGACGAGGCCCTCAAGGCGCACGCCACCCAGATCGACCCGAACAGCCGCTGGTTCGCCGTCCCGCGCGACCTGCAGCGCGAGGTCTGGCCGACCGAGGAGTACGAGCTGGTCCGCTCACTGGTGGACAGCACCCTGCCGGAGGACGATCTGTTCGCCGGCTTGAAGGAGGGCTAATGCACGCCGACGTAATTTTTCCCGCGGAGGCGCGATGAGCACGGTCGTGGTGCCGGCGTTCGCCGTCGTTCCGGTGACGGTGTCGTCGCAGTTCCTGGCGCAGCAGCCCGGCAACGGCGACAACGGCGGCCAAGGTGAGGACTTCGGCAAGTCGTCACCGGTGGGTTTCCTGATCCTGATCCTGTTCCTGATCGCCGTCGCGCTGCTGGTGCGGTCGATGACCAAGCACCTGAAGCGGGTTCCGGAGAGCTTCGACGAGCCTGCTGCCTCCGAGGAGGCTCCTGTCGAGGAGGCTCCCGAGGCGCCGAAGGCTGACGCCGAGCAGGTCGCCAAGACGGAGAAGCCGACCGCCAAGTCCGACTGAACGCTGCCATGAAAGGTCCTTTCCTTGCAAAATTTGCAAGGAAAGGACCTTTCATGGCATTCGCGAAGCGCGTCAGAGGCGCGGGTCGACCGGATCCGACTCCAGCGCCAGCACGGCGAACACGCACTCGTGCACCCGCCACAGCGGTTCCCCTCGCGCCAGCCGCTCCAGCGCCTCCAGCCCCAGCGCGTACTCGCGCAGCGCCAGCGCCCGCTTCCGGTTGAGACCCCGCTTGCGAAGGCGCGAGAGGTTCTCCGGCAGCGTGTAGTCGGGCCCGTAGATGATCCGCAGGTACTCCCGCCCACGCACCTTCACCCCCGGCTGCACCAGCCCGCGCGCGCCCCGCGTCAGGTTCGCCGCCGGTTTGACGACCATGCCCTCGCCGCCCGCGCCGGTCAGCTCCAGCCACCGATCGACGCCGCGCGCGACCGACGCCGCGTCGGTGGTGTCGACGGCCAGCGTCCGTGTGCGCGTGAACAGGTCGCCGGTGAGCCGGTCCAGCAGCGAAAGGTGCCAGGAATGCGGCCGGTCGTGGTACGTGTGCCCCTCCGACGCCAGGATCTGGAACGGCGCCAGCCGGACGCCGTCGAGGCCGTCGGTCGGCCAGCAGTAACGCCGGTACGCCTGCCGGTACGCGTCCACAGTGGACGCGCGAACCCTGGTCCGCTCCACCAGTACCGACACGTCGACCCCGCGAGCGGCGGCCGCGTCCAGTGCGGCGACGGCGGCGGGCAGCACGGCTTGGGCCGCCGCGCCCACGGCCGCGTACTGACCCGAGATCAGCGACCCCGCTTTCGCGCTCCACGGCAGCAACTCCGTGTCGAGCAGCAGCCAGCCGGTGTCCAGTTCGTCGAACAGTTCCGACGCCGCTTCCCGCACACCGGCGAGGAGCTGCGCGTTCTGTTCCGGAGTGAAGAACGGCCGCCCGGTGCGGGTGTACACCGCGCCCGGACCCTGGATCCCGAACCGTGCGGGAGCCACGGCGTCGTCACGGCACACGAGCACGACGGCTCGTGAGCCCATGTGCTTCTCCTCGCACAGCACGTGGTCGACACCCGCCGCGCGGAACTCGGCGAAGGCCTCCTCGGGATGTTCGAGGTAGCCGTCCGCGGCGGACGTCGAACACGGCGCCATGGTCGGCGGCAGGTACGGCAGCCAGCGCGGGTCGACGGCGAAGCGGCTCATCACTTCGAGCGCCGCCGCCGACTGTTCGGCGGAGACCCCGACCCTGCCGTGATGCCGCGTCTCGATGATCCGCTTCCCGGTGACGTCGCCGAGTTCCAGCACCGCCGGCTCGCGCCCGCCCAGCGGCCGCGCCGGTTCGAGCGGGCGTGACGGCTCGTACCAGACCTTCTTCGCCTTCACCGAGACGACTTCCCGCTCCGGGTAACGCAAAGCGGTCAGCTTGCCGCCGAAGACACAGCCCGTGTCGAGACACATGGTCCCGTTGATCCATTCCGGTTCCAGGGTCGGCGTGTGTCCATAGAGGACCATCGCCTTGCCGCGGTAGTCGCGCGCCCACGGCAGCCGCACCGGCAGGCCGTATTCGTCGGTCTCGCCGGTGGTGTCGCCGTACAGCGCGGTGCTGCGCACCCGGCCGGACGCGCGCCCGTGGAACTTCTCGGGCAGGCCGGCGTGCGCGACGACGAGCTTGCCGCCATCCAGGACGTAGTGCGCGATGAGCCCTTCGCAGAAGGCGTGCGCTTTCCCCCGGAAGTCCTCGTCCTGCAGGGAAAGCTGTTCCAGCGACTCCGCGAGACCGTGCGTCGTCTTGACGTTGCGCCCGTTCAGCGCGCGGACCAGTTTCTGCTCGTGGTTCCCGCAGACGACCAGCGCGCTGCCTGCCTCGGTCATCGCCATCACGCGGCGCAGCACGCCGGGTGTGTCGGGGCCGCGGTCGACGAGGTCGCCGACGAACACCGCGGTCCGGCCCTCCGGATGCACGCCGTCGACGTAACCCAGTTCGGTGAGCAGTTCGTCCAGTTCTTCCCGGCAGCCGTGGACGTCGCCGATCACGTCGAACGGCCCGGTCAGCTCGCGGCGGTCGTTGCGCAGCGGTTCGACGACGATCTCCGCTTCGGCGACCTCGGCTTCGCTCCGCAACACGTGCACGCGACGGAAACCCTCGCGCTCCAACGACTTCAGCGAACGGTGGAGTTCGCCGCGCTGCCGCCGGACGACGTGCTCGCCGAAGTCGCGGTCGGGCCGGGACGCGTTGCGTTCCTGGCAGACCTTCACGGGCAGATCCAGCACGATCGCCGTCGGCATGACGTCGTGCTCCTTCGCCAGCTTCAGCAGGCTCGCCCGTGAAGCGCGTTGGACGTTCGTCGCGTCGATCACGGTGATCCGGCCCGCTTCGAGCCGCTTCGCCGCGACGTAATGGAGCACGTCGAAAGCCGCCGCAGAGGCGCTCTGGTCGTTCTCGTCGTCGGCCACCAGGCCGCGGAAGTAGTCGCTGGACAGCACCTGCGTCGGCGCGAAATGCGTCCGCGCGAAGGTCGACTTGCCGGAGCCGGAGGCGCCGACGAGCACGACGAGGGACATGTCGGGAATGGTCAGTTTCATGCCACGGCCTCCTTTCGAGACGTGAAGACCGCCATTTGGGTCGGCGGTCCTGATTCCTGGGACTCCTGTCCCACCGGCAGATGCCGGACGTCGTAGCCCTGTCGTGCCGCGACGCCCTCGGCCCACGAGCGGAACTGCGCGCGGGTCCATTCGAAACGGTGGTCTGCGTGCCGGAAACGGCCCTCTTCGAGGAATTCGAAGTGCCGGTTGTACTCGGCGTTCGGCGTCGTGACGAGCACGGTCCGCGGCGCGGCGACACCGAACACGGCGTGCTCCAGCGCGGGCAGGCGCTCCTCGTCGACGTGCTCGATCACCTCCATCAGCACGGCCGCGTCGTATCCGGCCAGCGAAGGATCCGCGTAAGTCAGCGCGGACTGCTTCAGGGTGATCCGCGTCTTGTCCTTCAGCCGCTTTTCGGCGATGTCGAGCGCGCTTGCGGACACATCGACGCCGACGATCTCGGTGAACGACGGCTCCTTCTGGAGCACGCGCAGCAGCGCGCCACCGCCGCAGCCGAGGTCGAGCACGCGCCGCGCACCCACGGCCCGGAGTGCCGCGAGCACACTGCCCTGACGCTGGACGGCCAGCGGTTCGGGCCGGTCCGGCAGCTCGGTGACCCGGGCTTCGGCCTCGGCGGGCACGTCGTCCGTTTCCGCCAGCCGGGCGAGCGCGTACGAGACGATCGGGCGGCGTCGTTCGAGATACCGGTTGGTGATCAGGTCCCGTTCCGGGTGGTCCGCGAGCCAGCCTTCGCCGACGCGCAGCAACTTGTCGGCCTCGTCCTGGCCGATCCAGTAGTGCTTGTCGCCGTCGAGAGCGGGCAGCAGGACGTACAAGTGCCGCAACGCGTCGACGACCCGCTGGGTCCCCGTCAGCCGGAGATCGACGTAGCGTGAATCGCCCCATTGCGGGAATTCGGGGTCGAGCGGGATGGCTTTCGTTTCGACGTCCCAGCCGAGGGGTTCGAACAGTGTGTGGACGACCTGCGCGCCGCCGCGTGCGGTCAGCGAGGGGACGCGGATCTCCAGCGGGAGCCGCTCGTCGACCAGTTCCGGCCGGTTCGCGCATCGGCCCGCCAGCGCAGTCGTGAAGACCGCCCGCAGCGCCACCGCGAGATACGAGCCGCCCGCGTACGGCCGGTCGTTGACGTACTGGGTCAGCGACGTGCCGCCACCGCGCACGAGCTCGACCGGGTCGATCTCGACGAGCAGCGCGACGGTGCAGCGCTCGTCGGACGCCTCGGGGTAGAAGACGTGCGCGTTCCCGGCCGAGAGCGTGAAGGATTGCGCCTTCTCCGGATGCTTGTGCAGGAGAAAGCCCAGGTCGGTGGCCGGGTTCCGGGTGGTCGTCATGGTCAGGAGCACCGGATGAGTGTGGCGCAGACGGCCGTTCTGCGCGCCCGCTTTTCCGCGTGCGACCCTGGTGACATGTCGAATCGCCTGAAGGCCGCGACCAGTCCGTACCTGCTGCAGCACGCCGACAACCCGGTGGACTGGTGGCCGTGGGGTGAAGAGGCGCTGGCCGAGGCGAAACGGCGGAACGTGCCGATCCTGCTTTCGGTCGGCTACGCGGCCTGCCACTGGTGTCACGTCATGGCGCACGAGTCCTTCGAGGACGAGGCCACCGCCACGCTGATGAACGCGAACTTCGTCAACATCAAGGTGGACCGCGAGGAGCGCCCGGACATCGACTCGGTGTACATGGCGGCCACACAGGCGATGACCGGCCAGGGCGGCTGGCCGATGACGTGTTTCCTGACGCCGGAGGGGGAGCCGTTCCATTGCGGCACTTACTATCCGCCGTCGCCGCGGCCGGGGATGCCGTCGTTCTCGCAGCTGCTCGTCGCGGTGGCCGAAGCCTGGGGTGAACGCCCGGACGAGCTGCGTTCCGGTGCCCGGCAGATCATCGCCCACCTCACGGAGAAGAGCGGTCCGCTGCCGGAGTCCGTTGTGGACGGTGCCGCGCTGGACTCCGCGGTCGCCACGCTGCGCAAGGAGTACGACACCGGGAACGGCGGATTCGGGGGAGCGCCGAAGTTCCCGCCGACGATGGCGTTGAACTTCCTGCTGCGTCATCACGAGCGCACCGGCTCCGGCCTCGACATGGTCGAGCACACCGCCGAGGCGATGGCGTCGGGCGGCCTCAACGACCAGCTCGCCGGCGGCTTCGCGCGCTACTCGGTCGACGCGGGCTGGGAAGTGCCGCACTTCGAGAAGATGTTGTACGACAACGGTTTGCTGCTGCGCTTCGCCGCGCAGTTCCACGGGGTGACCGGGCACGAGTACGCGCGGCGGACGGTCGAGGAGACCGCGGAGTTCCTGCTCCGCGACCTCGGGACGACCGAAGGCGGTTTCGCCGCGTCGCTCGACGCGGACACCGATGGCGTCGAGGGACTGACCTACGTCTGGACCCCCGCGCAACTGGCCGAAGTGCTCGGCGAGGAGGACGGCGCCTGGGCGGCCGAGCTGTTCCAGGTGACCGAACGGGGGAACTTCGAGCACGGCGCGTCGACCCTGAGGCTGCGCGACCCGCACCCCGAGGACGGCGAGCGCTACGAGCGGGTCCGTCGCGCGCTGCTGACGGCGCGAAATGAGCGTCCGCAGCCCGCCCGTGACGACAAGGTCATCGCCGCGTGGAACGGGCTCGCGATCGGCGCGCTCGCCAAAGCGGGCGCGCGGTTGAACCGTCCACAGTGGATCAATGCGGCGGCCCGCGCGGCGGCTTTCCTGATGGACACCCATTTCGTGGACGGACGGCTGCGCCGGACTTCGCGCGACGGCGTCGTCGGCGCGACGGCCGGGGTGCTGGAGGACTACGCCTGCTTCGCCGAGGGCTTGCTCGAACTCCATCAGGCGACCGGTGAGCCGCGCTGGCTCGCCGACGCGCTCACCTTGCTGGACCTCGCCTTGGCCCACTTCGGCATCCCGGACGCGACGGGGGCCTACTACGACACGGCCGACGACGCGGAAGTCCTGGTGCAGCGGCCTTCCGACCCGACCGACAACGCGAGCCCGTCGGGGGCTTCGGCGCTGGCGAACGCGTTGCTGACCGCGTCCGTGCTGGCCGGGCACGACCGGGTGGGCCGCTATCGCGAGGCGGCCGAGCAGGCCTTGGCGCGCGCGGGACGGCTCGCCGCCCACGCGCCGCGGTTCGCCGGACACTGGCTCACGGTCGCCGAAGCCGCCGCGGCCGGCCCGGTGCAAGTGGCGGTCGTCGGTCAGGATGCCGCGTCTCGCGCGGATCTGTTGGCCGCCGCCCTCGCTTCGTCGCCGGACGGCGCCGTCGTCGTGAGCGGCACGCCGGACGCGGACGGGGTGCCGCTGCTGGCCGATCGGCCGCTGGTCGACGGCGCCGCCGCCGCGTACGTGTGTCGCGGGTACGTGTGCGAGCGGCCCGTCACCACCGCGGAGGAACTGCGCTCTCAGCTGGGCTGATCCCTTTTCGCCGGGGGAGAACACACCTGACTCACGCCTGATACGCGCGTAGCGTCGGTAGCGTTGTAATCATGTAATCGCGGAGGCGAGCATGCACACCTACTTCAGGACGGCGAGGCAGATGGGACGTGGAGGCTGGAAAGGCCGTGGCGGCTGGCAGCAGGCGGACATCCCGTCGGCGGACGACGCGGCCGCGTGGTTCGGCGGGCGGCTCCCGGAGGGCTGGTTCACCGGAGATCCCGAGGTCACGGTGGATCGCGAAGAGATCGTGATCGTCGGCGAGCTCCCTCCGCTCACCGGTGACTACGCCGACGACGCCGCCCGTGCGGCGGCCGAGGACGGCCGGATCAGCCGGTTCCGTGAGGAGACCCGTGACGAGCGGATCGAGATCGCGCGCCAGGCCGAGCACCGGTATCAGCGCAAGGTCGCCTGGGGCGCGAGCCTCGGCGGCACGAGGCACCTGTTCACCACGCATTCGGCGCCGGTGATGACCAGGCTGCGGCAGCCGGAACGCCTGGTCCTCGACACCCTCGTCGACGCCGGCGTCGCGCGGTCACGGTCGGAGGCGCTCGCCTGGGCGGTCCGCCTCGTCGGAGAACACGCGGACGCCTGGCTCGCCGAGCTGCGGGAGGCGATGACCAAGGTGGACGATCTCCGCGCACAGGGACCGGATCTTTCCTGACTCGTGCTGCGCCCCCCGATGCGGTGCGGCAGGCTGAACGCAGACCGCACCGCATCGGAGGAATCGTGGACACACCAGGACTTCCCGCGAAAATCGAGCCGGACGCGCTGACCACCGTCCTCGATGGACGGTGGGCCGAACTCCGCCGCGCGGTGCGCGCGCAGATGGCGGCGGAGGACTTCGAAGACCCGGTCGACATCGACACCGAGGCCCATCGCGCCCAGGTGCTCGAATGGCTGCGGCTGCTCGCCCGCACCGACCGTCCGGGGCTCGGCTTCGACCCGGCGTACGGCGGGGGCGGCGACGTCGGCGGCGCGTTGACGTCGTTCGAGATGCTGGGCTTCGGCGACCTCTCGCTGATGGTGAAGGCCGGTGTCCAATGGGGTCTGTTCGGCGGCGCGGTGCAGCTGCTCGGCACCGAACGCCACCACGAGCGCTACCTGCGGAAGATCAAGGACCTGGAACTGCTGGGCTGCTTCGCGATGACCGAGCACGGCCATGGCTCGGACGTCCAGCACCTGCGCACCACCGCGACCTACGACCCGGCGACGCGCGAATTCGTCGTGCACACGCCGGACCGGGGCGCGATGAAGGAGTACATCGGCAACGCCGCCCGCGACGGCGAGCTCGCGGTGGTGTTCGCGCAGCTGATCACCGGTGGCGAGTCGCGCGGCGTGCACGCGTTCCTGGTGCCGATCCGCGGCGAGAACGCGAGCGGTGTCGAGATCGAGGACTGCGGCCGCAAGGCCGGTCTCAACGGCGTCGACAACGGACGGCTCACCTTCACCCAGGTGAGGGTTCCGCGCGAGGCGCTGCTCAACCGGTTCGGCGACGTCGCCGAGGACGGCACGTACACGAGTCCGATCGAAAGCGACGGACGCCGGTTCTTCACGATGCTCGGAACGCTCATCCGCGGCCGGGTCAGTGTCGCGGGCAGCGCCGGCAGCGCGACGAAGCGCGCGCTCGCACTGGCCATCCGCTACGGCGAGCAGAGGCGGCAGTTCGCGCGGCCCGATGGCGAGGAGGTCGTGATCCTCGACTACCGCGCCCACCAGCGGAAACTGCTGCCCGCGCTGGCGACGTCGTACGCATTGCACTTCGCGCAGGAAGCACTCGTCTCGAAGCTGAACGACCTCGCCGAGGACGCGCCGGAGGAAGAGCAGCGGGAGCTGGAATCGCGCGCCGCCGGCGTCAAGGCCGTCTCGACCTGGCACGCGACCGCCACCATCCAGGCCGCCCGTGAGGCGTGTGGCGGCTCCGGCTATCTCTCGGAGAACCTAATCGCCGGGCTGAAAGCGGACACGGACGTCTTCACCACCTTCGAGGGTGACAACACCGTGCTGCTGCAACTCGTCGCGAAGGGGTTGCTGACCAGCTACAAGGACCATTTCGAGGACCTCAGCCCGCTCGCGACCGCGCGATTCGTGGCGGAGCAGCTCGTCGAGGCCGTGATCGAACGGACCTCCGCGCGCAAGGTCGTCGAGCGGCTCACCGAAGCCGACGACGGTGACGTCCTCTACTCGCGCGAATGGCACCTGAAGCTGTTCGAAGATCGCGAAGAGCACGTACTCGGCGGTGTCGCGCAGCGCCTGCGTAAGGCGGGTTCGGATCCCTTCGGTGTCTTTAATGACGCCCAGGACCACGTGCTGCGCGCCGGGCGCGCGCACGTCGACCGGGTGGTGCTGGAAGCGTTCGTCGGCGCCATCGAGCGCTGTGCCGACGCTGACGCCCGTGAGCTGCTGGAGCGGGTCTGCGATCTCTACGCGCTCGCGAACATCGAGGCGGACCGTGGCTGGTTCCTCGAACACGGCCGCCTCACCTCCGGGCGTTCGAAGGCCGTCACCGCCGCGGTGAACGCGCTGTGCGCCGACCTGCGCCCGCACGCGCGCACACTCGTCGACGCCTTCGCCATCCCCGAGCAGTACCTGGCGGCTCCGATGCTGCGGGACTGACCGCGTCAACCGATGTCGAGAGCCGTTCCGTAGAGCTTGTCGGCTTTGAGGGTGATGTAGAGCCTTCGCTCGGCCGCGATGGTCTCCAGGAACTCGGCCTCGTCGTCGGGCTTTTGCCGCTGCGCCGCCAGGTAGGCGAGGCCTGCCGCGTCGCCGGGTGTCCGGGTGACTTCGGAGAGTTCCGCCTTCCCTTCCACGACGGCGAATTTCCAGTGGTCGGCGCTGGAGACGTAGAGGGAGGCGGTGGGGTCGTTGCGGAGCTGCTTGACCTTCAAGCGGTCTTCGGTCGTGCTCACCCGGATCTCGCGGCTCTCGGGTTCCCACGTGTAGACGACGGTGGAGAGATGCGGGTGGCCGTCGCGTTTGAGGGTCGCGAGGGCGCCGAAGGTGTGCTCGGAGAGGAAGTCGCTGAGGGCCGCGTCGTCGAGGCGGCGGGGCGGTGCGTTCTTGGCCATGGGGTGATCATGGCTCCCCGGCCGAGGCGCCGGAAGAAGGCACTTTCCTGTGCCAGAGGGAACACGCGTGTGTCCGACCTGGTCACGCCGGTGACGTACTTGACGTACTTGACGTACTTGGGCAGACTGATCGTGACTCGATCGGGAGGCCTTAGTGTCCGCTCTCCATTACGACAGCTACACCGAAGCTCGCGCGCACCTGAAGGACCTGTTGGATGCCGCCGAAAAAGGCCGTGTCGCCACGGTTCGGCGTGATTCGGTTCAGGCCGCGGTGGTGGACGTGGAGCGCCTTCGGCACTTCCTCGCGTCGCTTCTGCCCGCGTCCGCGCAGGTCGTCGCCGAGGGAGACGGCTGGTCCGTGTTCATCCCGGGCTTACCGGTGGCGGCGGACGGGGCCACCTTCGACGAGGCCCTGACCGAGATGGTCGACGCGCTGCGGGAGTACGCGGAAGACTGGCAGGCGCGGCTGCTGGAAGCCCCGAATCATCGTGACAACTGGGGTCTGGTTCAGCTGATCAGCCTGAGCGATGACGATCAGCTGCGCGATTGGCTGGCGGGTACCGCGCGGTGAACTGGCCACAACCCACTCGCAAGGACCACGAGTCGTTCTGTCAGGTCGAAGAGTGGCGGAGAGTCCGTGACGCCCGCGGCCGGACGGGTACACATCACGTCACGTACGAGCTCGGCCTGATGGACGGCCGCATTCTGCGAACCCGGATCTCGCATCCGGTGGATCGGACCGGGTACGGCAAGAGCATCTGGAAGCACATTCTTCGCGACCAGCTCGACGTCGACGAGCCATGCTTCTGGTCGTGCGTGCACGACGGTGTCAAACCCGACCGCGGGCTTCCCGCGCCGCAGACTGAAGCTCTCCCAGCCGATCTGGTGCACATGCTGCTCTCTCGGGTCGGTCTCGCCGAATCCGAGGTCGCGGCCATGAGCAAGGCCGAGGCCATCGCGAGGCTTCAGCAATTCTGGACAGAGAACGGCTGAGCTAGGCGTACATCGCCAGCCAGATCGCGATGTAGTGGGACACCGCGGCAAGAACCGTGCAGGCGTGGAAGTACTCGTGGTACCCGAAGGTCTCCGGGAAGTGGTTCGGCCACTTCACCGCGTAGAACACCGCGCCCAGCGTGTAGAACAGCCCGCCCACGCAGAGCAGGACGAGTGCCGCGACGCCGGCGTGCGTGGCCAGTTCGGGCAGGACGAAGACGGCGACCCAGCCCAGCGCGATGTAGATCGGCACGCCGAGCCAGCGTGGCGCGTTCGGCCATAGCATCTTCAGGGTGACGCCGCCGATCGCGCCGCCCCACACGATCGCGAGCACGATGTACCCGGTCGGCTGGGACATGGCCAGAAGGGTGAACGGCGTGTAGGTGCCCGCGATGAACAGGAAGATCATCGAATGGTCGGCGCGCTTCATCCATTCGTATGCTCGTGGGCTCCACAAGCGACGGTGGTACAGCGCGCTGACGCCGAAGACGCCGAGGACGGTCAGGCCGTAGACCGAAGTGGACAAAGCGGCGATACCCGACACTGTGGACGCCGCGAGGCTGATGAGGGTCGCGGCTCCGGCGACAGCGCCGAAGAAGGACCAGAAGTGGATGTGCCCACGCAACCGAGGACGCGTGTCCACCACGGGCGTGGGGCCGGACGGCTGGGGTTCGGTCACTACGCTCACTCACCCAGGTTACGGCACCGTAGGTTTTTCGCCAGTGTCCGTGGCGCGTCCCACTGAGGCTCGCGAGGTGACTAGTCTCCACTGGCGTGAGTCTTCGGTCCTTCTTGTCAGACGTCGTGTACAGCGCCTACGGCAGGCGCCTGATCCAGCAGGCCAAGGGGCGCCATCCACGCCACATCGCCATCATGCTGGACGGGAACCGCCGCTGGGCGCGCGAAGCGGGCTTCACCGACGTCGCCGACGGGCACCGGGCGGGCGCCAAGAAGATCGCCGACTTCCTGAGCTGGTGCAACGAGGCCGACGTCGAGGTCGTCACGATGTGGCTGCTTTCGACGGACAACCTCGGCCGCGCGGCCGAGGAACTGAGCCCGTTGCTGAAGATCATCACCGACGTCACCGACGAACTCGCCGCGCCGCACACGCCTTGGCGGCTTCGCATCGTGGGAGCACTCGATCTGCTGCCCCCGGAGGTCGCGAAGGCCCTCAGTGCGGCCGCGGAGCGCACTGAGGGGCGCACCGGGATGGAGGTCAACGTCGCGGTCGGTTACGGAGGGCGTCAGGAGATCGCCGACGCGGTCCGCAAACTCCTGCTCCAGCACGCCGACGAGGGCACGTCGATCCGCGAGCTCGCGAAAATCCTGGACGTCGACCACATCTCCGAACACATGTACACCTCGGGTCAGCCGGATCCGGATCTGATTATCCGCACCTCGGGTGAGCAGCGGCTTTCCGGATTTCTGCTCTGGCAATCGGCGCATTCGGAATTCTGGTTCACCGAAGCTTATTGGCCCGCGTTCCGCCGGGTCGATTTCCTGCGCGCCATGCGCGATTACGCGTGGCGGCACCGGCGCTTCGGTTCCTGATCGATGACATGACGAAGGCCCCGGCGTGCACTCCGGGGCCTTCGACGTCGTCACTGAAGAATCAGTGGTTGTGCTCCAGCGAGTGGAGGATCAGCGCCGGGGTGGTGGCGATGCCCGTGTAGGCACCGGCGACCAGGGAAGCCGCGCCGTAGCCCAGCGCGCCGCCGCCCTCGATGAACGTGTTGTAGGCGTCGCCGAACGTGGGGTCCGGGGTGCCCGTGGTGTCACCGGTGGCGGCGAACGCGGTCCCGCCGACCATCATGATGCCCGCGGCGACGGCGGAAACGAAACCAGCCTTCTTCAGCACTTCGCACTCCTAGGTAGAGATGTTCAGGGATCGGGGGCACCGAATCCGGTGGGGGTGTCCCGCAGTGAGAAAATTACTCGCTATTCAGGATTTGTGACCGTCTCGTAAGCCCATTGTGTGAGGCGAAAAAGGCGCGTTTCACTCGGTCCGGTTCTCTGTCTCGGGCACAAAATGCGTCCCGCCACAATGCGTGGTAGAACCCTCGATCCCATCAGGTGAACGCCCTGCGTCGCGTTAATCCATCCGGGTCACGTCGACGAGCGTCCCTGAATGGAGATCATCACTACCCACCGTGACGGTGACCAGGTGTTGATGTCACGCGACCGACAGTGAGATGACGGTTTGGCGAATCACCGTGGTGGCTGCCTGCGCGATCGGCCGGACGCAGGTACCTTCCGGAAGTGAGGGTTCGCGTCCCATGCGGACTCTCACGGGAGGCCCTGGTCGTGGCGGTTGTCGACAGGGCGGCACAGCCGCCCAGTGGATGCACGAGGGGGCCGGCACCCGGCCCTCGTGGCCGTGCCGACTGACGTGGAAGACGTCGGAAGGAACGGTTAGCCAGGGAAGTGCCCGGCCCAGCGAGTGCGGGCGTGGTGCCACGCCCACGAGGGAGATGCCGTCGTGACTGCGCAGCGTTCACCCCGCAAGGCCTCTGGCCGTTCTTCGACCGGTGCCTCTGGCCCGGAGAAAGCCTCGATCTCGCCCGAATCCCAGCGGTCCACTTACGTGCTCGACACGTCGGTCCTGCTCTCTGACCCCTGGTCGGTGACTCGTTTCGCCGAACACGCGGTCGTGCTCCCGCTGGTCGTCATCAGTGAACTGGAGGCGAAACGTCACCATCCCGAACTGGGATGGTTCGCGCGCGAAGCGCTTCGCATGCTCGACGACCTGCGTCGTCAGCACGGCAGGCTCGACGCGCCGATCCCGATCGGTGAGCACGGCGGCACCCTGCAGGTGGAGTTGAACCACTCCGACCCCACGGTGCTCCCGGTCGGCTTCCGCACCGACTCCAACGACCACCGCATCCTCGCCTGTGCGCTCAACCTGGCGGCGGAACGCGCGTCGGTCACGCTGGTGACCAAGGACATCCCCTTGCGCGTCAAGGCGGGCGCTGTCGGTCTCGAAGCCGACGAGTACCGCGCGCAGGAGGTGACGCCCTCGGGCTGGACGGGGATGGCGGACGTGGACGTCCCGCAGACCCTGGTCGACGCGCTCTTCAGCGGGTCTTCCGTGGACCCGGCGGAATTCGGGATGCCGGAGGTCGGTGAGCTGCCCTGTCACACCGGTTTGAGGCTGCTCGCGGGCAGTTCGAGCGCGCTCGGGCGGGTCACCGCGGACAAGCGGATCCGCCTCGTCCGGGGTGACAAGGAGGCGTTCGGCCTGCACGGCCGGTCGGCCGAGCAGCGGATCGCGCTGGATCTCCTGCTGGACTCCGACGTCGGCATCGTCTCGCTGGGCGGACGAGCGGGCACGGGCAAGTCGGCGCTCGCGCTCTGCGCGGGCCTGGAGTCGGTGATGGAACGCCGCCAGCACCGCAAGGTGGTCGTGTTCCGGCCGGTGTACGCGGTCGGCGGCCAGGATCTGGGTTACCTGCCCGGTTCCGAGAGCGAGAAGATGCAGCCGTGGGCGCAGGCGGTGTTCGACACCCTCGGCGGGCTGGTCAGCCAGGATGTCCTCGACGAGGTCTTCGACCGCGGCATGCTCGAGGTGCTCCCGCTGACCCATATCCGCGGCCGGTCGCTGCACGACACGTTCGTCATCGTCGACGAGGCGCAGTCCTTGGAGCGCAACGTGCTCCTGACCGTGCTTTCGCGGCTCGGCACGGCCTCGCGGGTCGTGCTCACGCATGACGTCGCGCAGCGCGACAACCTGCGGGTCGGGCGGCACGACGGCGTTTCGGCGGTGATCGAGAAACTCAAGGGTCACCCGCTGTTCGCGCATGTCACGCTGACCCGCTCCGAGCGTTCACCGATCGCGGCGCTCGTCACCGAGATGCTGGAGGACCACGGATAACCGGAACCGGTGGAGTCCACTTGGGACAGTTCCCAAGTGGACTCCCCCGGGGTTCACCAGCCCGAGGGCAGGGGACGTCCTTCCGCGAAGCCGGCGGCGGACTGGATCCCGAGCAGCGCGCGCTCGTGGAACTCCTCCAGCGTGCGCGCGCCCGCGTACGTGCAGGCGGAGCGGACGCCGGAGCCGATGGAGTCGAGCAGGTCTTCGACACCGGGGCGAGCCGGGTCCAGCGCCATCCGCGACGCCGAGATGCCTTCTTCGAACAGGCCCTTCTTGGCGCGTTCGAAGACGTTGTCCGTGCGCGTGCGGGCGCCGACGGCGCGCTTCGACGCCATGCCGAACGACTCCTTGTACGGCTTGCCCTGCTCGTCGTAACGCAGGTCGCCGGGGGATTCGTGGGTGCCGGCGAACCAGGAGCCGACCATGGCCGCCGACGCGCCCGCGGCGAGCGCCAGTGCGACATCGCGCGGATGCCGCACGCCGCCGTCCGCCCAGACGTGTTTGCCCAGTTCGCGTGCCGCCGCGGCGCATTCGGCGACGGCGGAGAACTGCGGGCGCCCGACGCCGGTCATCATCCGGGTCGTGCACATGGCGCCGGGGCCGACGCCGACCTTGACGACGTCCGCGCCCGCGTGGATCAGGTCGCGCGTGCCCTCGGCGGTGACCACGTTCCCGGCGACGACCGGGACCCGCGGGTTCACCGACCGGACGGCCTTCAGCGCGGAGATCATCTTCTCCTGGTGGCCGTGCGCGGTGTCGACGACCAGCACGTCGACGCCCGCCGCGAGGACGGCCTCGGCCTTCGCCGCGACGTCACCGTTCACGCCGATCGCGGCGGCGACGCGCAGGTTGCCGCCGTCGTCGACGGCCGGGGCGTAGATCTCCGCGCGCAGCGCCGCGATCTCGGTCAGGACGCCGGCGAGCCTGCCGTTTTCGTCGATGCCGAGCGCGAGACGGCCTCCGTGGTCGTGCAGTCGCTCGAACACTTCACGCGGCGGCGTGTCCAGCGGGACGGTGACGACCGCGGGCTCCGCGACGTCGGCGAGGCGCGCGAAGCGGTCTACGCCGGCGCAAGCCGCTTCATCGACGACGCCGACGGGCTTGCCGTCCTCGTCCACGACGACGACGGCGCCGTGGGCGCGTTTGCCGACCAGGTTCAGCGCGTCGGCCACCGCGTCTCCGCCGGTCAGTACGAGCGGGGTGTCCCACACGGTGTGACGGCTCTTGACCCAGCTGACGATGTCGGCGACCGCGGCCACGTCGACATCCTGGGGCAGGACGACGAGCCCGCCGCGCCGGGCGACCGTTTCGGCCATCCGGCGGCCCGCGACGGCGGTCATGTTGGCCACCACGATCGGGATCGTCGCGCCGGTGCCGTCCACGGTGGACAGGTCGACGTCGAAGCGGGACTCCACGTCCGACCGGTTCGGCAGGAGGAACACGTCGTCGTAGGTCAGGTCGTGAGCGGGCCGATGCCCGTCGAGAAAGCGCACGAGGCCCCAGGATACCCGCGTGGGACAATGACGGCATGACCGACCGGGACCGTGACGAAGCCGGACGAGCCCGCAACGCGCGCCCGCGGGACGGCCTCGGCAGGCCGCTCCCGTACGGCGCCGACGGTGTCGAACGCCAGCCCGAAGGCATCGAACGGAGCCCCGAGGACACCGTTTCCGAGGCGCAGCGCCTGCTCGACGCGGGCCGCCCGTTTCACGCGCACGAGGTGTTCGAGGACGCGTGGAAGTCCACCGACGGGCCGGAGCGGGAGCTGTGGCGCGGTCTCGCGCAGCTCGCCGTGGGCCTGACCCACGTGGCCAGGGGAAACGGGAACGGAGCGGCCTCGCTGCTGGAGCGCGGGGCCGAGAACATCGAGCCGTTCCGTGAGGGCCGTCCGCACGGGATCGACATCCCGGGCTTGCAGGCTTGGGCGCGGAAGATGGCCGAAGAAGTCAAGGTGCGTGCGCGGGTGGAGCCGATCGCGCCGCGCCTACTGGGCCAGTAGCGCCGAACCCGAGCGGTACAGCTCGATCAGCAGCGGCCGTAGTTCCAGCCCGGCCGGGGTGAGCCGGTAGCTGGTCCGGCTGGGGAACCCCGGCAGTTCCTCGCGGACGGCGAGGCGTCGCTCGGTCAGGTCGCCGAGGCGTTCTGTCAGCACCTTCGCGGACAAGCCGGGCAACGCCGTGCGCAGGTCGCTGAAGGACCGGGCTCCGCCCATCAGCTCCCGGAGGACCAGCGTCGTCCAGCGCCCCGAGATCGCGGCGAGCGCGACCTCGACGGGACAGTCCGGCTCCGGCCGCCGCGTCCGGCCGCGGGCGTCCGGGACGAGTTCGCCGTCGAAGGTTTCCGTTTGGTGACCTGCTTCGCGGTCGGTTTCGCTGTCCGCATGACGCATTCCCCCAGTGTGCCGTTGACCGCCGACCCCGCCGAACATCCCTTCGTCTTCCAAACCGCCTTCAACACCGGATCCGTCGAAATCCTCGACACCGTCTACGAGCCGGACGCCGTGTTCGTCCGCCGGGACGGCGTGCGGGTGAGCGGTGCCGAACGCCGGGCCGCGAACGGCGGGATCCTCGCGCTTGGGCAGCCCATCGAGGTCACTCCGCGCCAGGTGCACGTGGCCGGTGACCTGGCCTTGCTGATCGTCGACTGGGTCATCAAGGGTCACCTCGCGGCGACGGCCACCGACGTCGCGAGGCGTGGCGAGGACGGGCTCTGGCGCTACGTGATCGACAACCCCTTCGGTGTCGGTGCACCTTGAGTACTCGACATACCGCGAGTATGTTACTTCGAGTAGGGATACTGCCCAGTAGGTAACGGCGGGAGAAAACGCGATGAGCGAGCCCAAGGAACTGCTGGCCGAACCGCTGAAACTGCGGTGCGGCGCGATCCTGCCGAACCGGCTGGCCAAGGCCGCGCTCAGCGAGCAACTCGGCGATCGCCGGAACCGGCCGACCGCCGAACTGGCCGAGCTGTACCGGACGTGGTCGCGAGGCGGTGCCGGGACACTGATCACCGGCAATGTCATGGTCGATCCGACCGCGCTGGGCGAACCGCGCAACGTCGCGGTGTCCCGGGAGCCGGACGCGACCGAGTTCAAGCCATGGGCGCGGTCGGCCGACGGCACCGAGAGCCGGTTGTGGGTCCAGCTCAACCATCCCGGCAGGCAGAGCCCGCGTTTCCTGTCCCGTCAGCCGGTCGCGCCGTCCGCGGTGCCGTTCGGCGACCGAGGCATCCGCTCGGTGTTCGCGACGCCGCGGGCGCTGACCGTCGACGAGATCGAAGCGATTGTCGACCGGTTCGGCGTGGCCGCGCGGACCGTCGTCGACGCCGGGTTCGCCGGAATCCAGATCCACGGGGCGCACGGCTATCTCGTCTCGCAGTTCCTGTCGCCGCTGACCAACCGGCGCACCGACGGCTGGGGCGGTGACGCGCTCCGGCGGCGCCGGTTCCTGCTGGAAGTGGTCGCCCGCGTGCGCGCCGAGGTCGGCGACGCGGTGCCGATCGCGGTCAAGCTCAACAGCGCGGACTTCCAGCGCGGCGGGTTCAGCGAGGAGGAGTCGCTCGAAGTCGTCCGCGAACTGGGTGAAGCGGGTATCGACCTGCTTGAAGTCTCCGGTGGTACCTACGAGAAGGCCGCCATGATGGGGTCGGCCAAGGCGAGCACCGCCAGCCGCGAGGCTTACTTCCTCGACTACGCCACGAAGGCGCGGCAGGTCACCGATGTCGCGCTGATGGTCACGGGCGGCTTCACCAGCCCCCAAGGCATGGCGGAGGCGCTGCGCTCCGGCGCGCTGGACGTCATCGGTCTCGGCAGGCCGCTGATCGTCGACCCGGCACTGCCCGGCCGCCTGCTCGACGGTGAGGACGCCCGTGCCCAGCGCACGGCTCCGAAGACCGGCCTCCGGCTGGCCGACAGCCTGCTCGAGATCCAGTGGCACACCCAGCAGATGCACCGGGTGGCCGCCGGGAAACCGGTGGACCGGCGGCTCGGCGCGGTGCGGACGCTAGTACGTGCCGGCGTCGCGGATCCGCTCAACGCTTTCCGGCGGGTCCGGGGCTAGGTAGTCGTCCACCTCGTCCTTGCGGCTGAACGTGCGGTCGAAACCGACCGCGGCCGCCGCGAGGCCGATGAACAGCACGCCGATCAACACACAGTTGAACGCGACGCCGCCGTAGCTGTTGATCCCCGGATCGACGAACGGGTACGGGTAGAACCCGATGATCGCGCCGCGGACCAGCGTGACCGCGAGCCACACCAGCGGATACAGCAGCGACCACCACAGGATCCGCCACGACAGCTGGCCGCGCGGCCCGAACAGCAGCCAGCCCGCGACGCACATCAACGGCGACACCTTGTGCAGCATCGTGTCGGCGAAAACGGCCCAGCCGTGCAGTTCGTAGAGATCGGCGAGCGCGACCTGGAAGACGACACCGGTCACGGTGATGCCGACCAGGCCGGTGAGCCGTAGCACGCCGAACAGCGTCGACCGGCCCGTGACACCGAGCGCGAGCAGCAGGCTGCCGACGCCGACCAGGATGTTCGAGTCGATGGTGAAGAAGGCCAGCAGGTTGGCCACCCGTCCGGCCGGGGTGTGGAAGGTGCCGCCGGTGGTGCCCGCGGAGACCGGGATCTGGGCGGCGAGACCGGCGATCACCACCAGCGCCGTCGCGCCGAACCAGGCACGCGCGATCTTGGAAGCCTGCATTCGCCTACTTTATGGGTGATCGGGTAGCGACGTCCCGTCACCACCGCACGCCGCCACTCGATCGGGGGCGGGACGCCGCCGGGTCTTCCCGGCCATCGGGTCATATCGTGGATTGCGATGGACGTCGAGCGGAGGCCCGGACGCCGCGGACGGGTCGCGCGGGGTCCGGCGGAGGACAGCGGACCCGTCGCCGAGTTCGCGCGACGGCTGTGGGAGCTGAAACGGGCCGCCGGTGACCCTTCCTACGACCGTATGCGCGACGAGTACGGCGCGCTCGCGTCGAAATCCGCGCTTTCGGCCGCCGCTCGCGGAGAGCGGCTGCCCAGCTGGGAGACGGCCTGGGAGTTCGTCCGCGTGCTGGCCGCCGAGGTGCTCGGCGGTGACGAGGACGAGGTCCGGCACGAATGGCGCGGTGAATGGGAACGCGCGCGGGACGCGCTGTCAGCCGGTGCGGTGCCCGAACCCGCGCCGGAGCGTTCGCGCCGGACGGCGTTCCTCCTCGCCGGAGCCGTGGCGGTCGTCCTCGTCGCCGCGCTGGTGTTCGTCTTCGCCGCGCCGTTCGGTTCCGAGCCCGCCGCGCCGGTCGGCGACGCGTCGGAATTCGTCGCCGACGTCACCGTTCCCGACGGCAGCGAGGTCGCGGCCGGATCGACCTTCGTGAAGACCTGGGAGTTCCGCAACGCGGGAACGGTCGGATGGGTCGGCCGCTATCTGGTCCGCGCCGGTTCGTTCGGGAATCCCGGCGAATGCGGCACACCCGAACGCGTAGCTGTCCCGCAGACCGCGCCCGGCGAGCGCGTGCGCGTCTCCGTCAAAGTGCGTGCGCCCGACCGGCCAGGGCATTGCCAGGTGTACTGGAAGATGGCCGACGAACAAGGGCACATCCTGCTGCCGAACACCCGCGCGGTGTTCTTCTCCGTCCGTGTCATTTGACCTTCCGGGCCGATGGCCAAAGCGCTGACCTGCGTGGACAGTGTTCTGTCGGCCATGGCCATTTCGCGGTCGTGAATCGCTTCCGGAGTGGCTTCGGCGGCCTTTAACGTCATCGGCGTCCGGGAATTCCGGATGGGGGATTTTCCGAAACACTCTCACATTATTTGCGGAAAGGGAATCCATGCGTCCGTACGTCAAGGTCGCCGCATTGGCCGGAGCCGCGCTCACCGTGGCGCTCCTGCCGGCCACCGCCGCGCAAGCGGCTCCGGCGCCCGTTTCGGGCAGTGATCCGATCATTTCCTGCGAATCCGGCTACCACGGCTGGATGCGCCGGGCCGGGAAGGACGCGATCTGCCTCAAGCCGGGCACGCGCACCTGGGACGTCAAGGTGTTCGAATGCGCCGGGGATCTGACGGTGCATTTCAAGAACGGCGAGAAGGCCTATTGCGGCGGGAACATGAAGATCGGCCTCGACCTGGCCGTCCAGTCCACTGTCGTCAAGACCGTTGTGGGGAACCGATGAAGAAGAAGCTGTTCGCCGTCGTCCCGGTCGCGCTGGCCGGCACCTTGCTGATGGCACCGTCCGCTTCGGCGGCGTCGAAGGTCTGTGAAGGCGGGCCGCTGATGGGCGGGAAGACGAAGGTCGTCGAGGTGAGCGCGGGGCAGAGCATCGACATCACCGTGCACAACCACGACTACCGGGGAATGCTCGTCCAGATCATCGACGACGTCTTCGACAAGGGCCTCTGGAGCGGGGCGATCGCGCCGGGCAAGGAGCGCACGGTCAAGCACGGCGTGCTCGGGGAGCCGCCGGTCTACCACAAGATCCGGTTCGAGGTGACCTCCAACCTGTCGAACAACTACACGTACAAGATCTCTTCGGACCGCTGCTACTGACGTGACTGATCGCCGGGTTTGAGGAGGCCGCGGACGGTGTCGATGGTGTCGGCGTCCGCGGCCTCCTTGTCCGGCCGGTACCGCACGACGCGCGCGAAGCGCAGCGCCAGCCCGCCGGGATACCGCGTGCTCACCTGGGCCCCGTCGAGTTCGATTTCGACGACGAGCTCCGGCCGCACGTGCACCACCCAGTCCGTGCGGTGGGTCTCGATCTCCTGGAATGTCTTGGTCTGCCAGGCCAGCAGCTCGTCGGTCATGCCCTTGAACGTCTTGCCGACCATGATCGGCGGCCCGCCGTCGGGATCACGGGCGCCGAGATGCAGATTCGACAGGGTGCCGGTGCGCCTGCCGTGGCCCCACTCCGCGGCGAGCACGACCAGGTCGATCGTGTGCACCGGTTTCACCTTGAGCCACGCGCGCCCGCGGCGGCCCGCCGCGTACGGCGACGCGAGATCCTTGACCATCACGCCTTCGTGCCCGGCGGCCATCGCCGCTTCCAGCACCGCCTCGGCCGAGGCGGGCGCGATCTCACCGGGGATGACGTGCTCGCCCGCGACCTGCCGCAGGGCGACGTTCCGTTCCGACAGCGGCGCGTCCAGCAGGTCGACGCCGTCGAGGTGCAGGCAGTCGAAGAAGTACGGCCGCAGCAGCAGCGCCTTGACCTGCTCCTCGCGGGTGCTGCCGAACCGGCTCATCGTCTCCTGGAACGGCCTCGGCCTGCCTTCGTCGGTCAGTGCCAGCGTCTCGCCGTCGAGCACCACCGACGTGCACGGCAGCGAACGCACGAGGGCCACCAGTTCGCCGACGCTGCCGGTGATCTCCCGCAGCGTCCGCGTGTAGACGTGCACCTCGTCGCCGTCGCGGTGGACCTGGATCCGCGCACCGTCCATTTTGTACTCGACGAGCGCATCGGCGTGCTCGGTGATCGCCTCGTCCAGCGACTCCGCCGGGGAAGCCAGCATCGGCCGGATCGGCCTGCCCAAGGCCAGCTTGAACTCCGCCAGCCGCTCCTGACCGCCGGTCATGGCCGCCAGGGCTGTCACCGGGAGCTGCCCGGACAGCATGAACGCCCGCCGGACGGCTTCGGCCGGGATCTCGGCCGAAGCCGCGATGGCGTCCACCATGATCCCTTCGAGCGCGCCCTGCCGGAGCTCGCCGGTGAGCAGCCGGATCAGGAAGTCCTGCTCCTCCTGGGTCATCTTGCCGAACAACGCCCGCAACGTCTCCGCGCGCAGCTTCACCGAACCCGAACCCGACGCTGCCCCCACCGTGCCGAGTGCCGTGTCGACCTCGGCCACGGTCAACGACGGCTCGGCGGCCGGGGCCGTCTTCAGTTCGGCCAGCGTCCGCCAGCCGGCGCCGATGCGGCCCTGCGTCGGCTGCCCGGTGAGGAACGCGACGACCGCGGGCAGTTCCAGCTCGCCCGCGGCGCGCAGGACCGCGGCCAGGGTGGCGATCTTCGCCTTCCTGGACCTCGTGGCGGCCAGTTCGGCCGACGCGGTCACCACCTCGGTGAGCAACATGGGTCCATCATGGACCCGGGCACCGACAGTTTCGCGCTGAGCTGAAGGGGACTTTCCCCTCGTCTCACGCGGTGAAGGGCGCTTTACTCGCATCGCATGCGGGGAAAGCGCCCTTCAGCCCCGCCACGTTCCTCGCCGAGCGGGCTCAGGCGTCCGTGGGGTCGGCGACCCAGCTGGCCAGCAGGCGGAGCGCGCGCTCGGTGTCGGAGCCGGGCTCGGCGGTGTAGATCACCAGGGCCTGGCCCGGATCGTCGGGCAGCCGGAGCGTCTCGTAGCGCAGCCGGAGTTCACCCACGATCGGGTTGTTCACGACCTTCCACGCGTGCGCCTTCTCGCGCACGGCCTGCGTCGCCCACAGCTTCCGGAACGCCTCGCTGCCGAGGGAGAGCTCGCCGACCAGCTGGGCGAAGCGCGGATCGTCCGGATACTTCCCGCTCTCGGCGCGCAGGTTCGCCACGATCTCCTTCGCCACGGTTTCCCACTCCGGATGCAGCTCGCGGGCGCGTTCGTCGAGGAAGAACATCTTCGGGATGTTGCGCTCACTCGCCGGCCGCGCGGCGAAGTCGAGGGAAAGCGCGGAGCCGAGCGAATTCCAGGCCAGCACGTCGCCGTAGCGGTCGAAGATGAGCGCCGGGGTCTGGATCGCGTTCAGCATCAGCTGGAGCTCCGGCCGGATCCGCCCCGCCCGCGGCCGCGCGACACGTTTGCGTTTCGGGGCGGCCAGGTTGCGCAGGTAAGCCTCCTCGTCGCGGTGCAGGCGCAACGCCCGGCTCAGCGATTCGAGGACGGAATCGGACACGTTGCGCGCCCGGCCCTGCTCCAGGCGCGTGTAGTAGTCGACGCTGATCCCGGCCAGCTGCGCCAGCTCCTCGCGCCGGAGCCCGGCGACCCGACGCTGGTTGAACCCCGTCGGCAGGCCGAGGTCCGCCGGGTCCAGCGCGGCCCTGCGTGCCTTGAGGAAGTCGCCCAGTTCGGCCGTCTCGGTCATGGCGCCGAGTATCCCGGAACGCGCGGGGTGCGTGCCTGGTCCTGACAGACCCAGGCTGGCCGCGCGGCACGGTCGGCGGTGGCCGAGGCGTGTCGTGAAAGCCACTTTCGCGACGCCTGATGTCCCGAAAGTGGCTTTCGCGACGTGGCCGTGGCGGGGGCTCGGGTTGGTCGTGAGGGGTAAGTCGAACGCGGCGCCGTCTTCGCGATGAGATAGCCACCCTGGGCAGCAGGGTTGCGGGCTGCCCAGGCACACAGTGTCCACAAGGGACAACATGCCCCGACAGCACGTCCGGTCGACGTCATTATGTCCGGTTCTCGCGAGGGTCGTGAGTGGTAAGGAGGGTTAGAACGATCCTTGCCACTCACGACCCTTGCTCAAAACGCCCAAATTGGACACGACCGGCAAGGCTTCCGTCCTTGTGGACAGTGTGGGCGCCAGTCCCGGCATGAGGCGGCACCACGCCACTCTTGCCCATCCTGCGCTCGACGGCACTTATGGTCCTGTCAATCAAGCGTGATTTGGCTCTTCGGTTCGGACCAAAAAGCCGCCATCGTGAGGCCATGGACAACGAACGAAGAGGCGTGACGATCGGCGTACTGGGGGTGCTGATCGTCGGCGCGTCCGTGCCGGTGACGGGAATGCTCGACGGCTATCCCGTGATCACCGGGCAGGCGCTGCGGTACGCGCTGGCGGGACTCCTCCTCTTGGCGTGGGCGCGGCTCAGCGGGCGCTCGTTGCCGTTGCCGGGCATGCGCGACGTGCCGGCGCTGATCGCCCTCGCGGCGACCGGGATGATCGGGTTCCAGGCCTGCCTGCTGTTCGCGCAGCGCTACGCCGAACCCGGCCTGGTCGCCGCGTTCCTCGGCGGCACGCCGCTCGTGCTCGCGCTGGCGGGGCCGCTGGCCAGGGGGAAGCGGCCCTCGTGGGCGCCGGTGACCGGCGCGGTGCTCGCCGGACTCGGCATCGCCGTGCTGTCCGGCGGCGGTGCGGCGCGCTGGCAAGGGCTGGTGCTGGCGGCACTCGCCATGGTGTGCGAAGCGCTCTTCACGCTGCTCGCCGTCGGTGTCCTCGAGAGGATCGGGCCGTTGGCGACCGCGACCTGGGGATGTTTCGCCGCGGGAGTCGGCGGCGCGGCCGTCGGGACGATCGCCGACCCGTCCGGCGCCTGGGCGTGGCCGGACGGGCGTGAACTGATCGCGCTCGGCTACCTGACGGTCGTCGTCACCGCGATCGCGTTTCTTCTTTGGTACTCGGCGGTTTCGGCGCTGGGTGCGGACCGGGCCGGGGTGCTGGTCGGGCTGATGCCGGTCTCCGGTCTCGCCGTCTCGCTCCTGCTGGGCATGCAGGATTTCCGCCTCTCCCAAGTGATCGGGGTCGCGCTGGTGTCCTCAGGCGTCGTGATCGGCCTGCGCCGCCGCGAGCTCGGCGAGCCTGGCGCACTTGACGTCGAAGTGCTTGACGACGTCGCCGCCGATGATCGCGACCATGACCGAGCGCAGCGGCCCGCCGAAGGTGACCTTCTGGACGAACTCCGTCCCGCCGTCGACCTCGGTCAGGGTCAGCACGAGTTCCATGGCGCCCAAGGGAATCGGCTGGCGGAAGGCGATCTCGCGGTGCTGGGTCAGGGACGTGATCGTGAACGGCTCGGCGACGCGTGAGTGCACGCGGCCGCGGAATCCGTTCGGTACGAGGAAACCGGTCGAGCCCACCTCGGCGGGGCCGTGCAGTTCGACACTGGCGAGGTCGGGATCCCAGTCGGGCCAACGGGTGAAGTCGGCCAGCGGCGCCCAGAGCGCGGACGGCGGGCAGGGGAGGATTTCGCGGGAGGTTCTGGTCCAGGTCATACCCGGACGATATACGGAACTGCCAGTCTCGTAAACTGTGGGCATGGCGAGAGGCAGGCCGAGGGAAGAAGGAATCGACGACGCGGTCCGCGAGGCCGTGCGGGCGTTGCTGACCGAATCCGGTTACCAGCGCTGCACGATCGACGCGGTCGCGGCGCGGGCGGGCGTCGGCAAAGCGGCCGTGTACCGGCGGTGGCGCTCCAAGGCGGAACTCGTGTTCGCCACGGTGGTCCATCCCGTCGAGCTCGAACCACCGTCGGACACCGGCTCGCTGCGGGGCGACGTGGCCGCGGTTCTTGAAGTGATCCAGTCCTCTTTGGACAGTGTGGAACTCCGGCAGGCGCTGCCGTCGCTACTCGCCGACGTACGGGCGGATCCGGTGCTGGAAACGCGGTTCGGCGAGGTGTTCCTCGGCCGTGAACGCGGATATCTGGTCCAGATGCTGGATCGGGCCGTCGCGAGAGGGGAACTCTCGCGACGGCCCGATCCGGCTCTCGTACACGCGATCCTGCTCGGCCCGGTGCTGACGTGGCTGCACCTGTTCACCGAGACACCGCCTTCGAGTGGGCTGGGGGCTTCGCTCGCCTCACCACTCCACGCGGCTGTGGTCGCTCTCGGCGCTTAGCGGCCTCCGCGAGCCATGCGGAGTACGTCGAGAGCCTCGTCCAGCTGGGCCTCGGTGAGCTTGCCGTTCGCGACGTGACCGCGTTCGATCACGACCTCGCGGATCGTCTTCAGCTCCTTGAGCGCCTGCTTCGCGATGGCGGCGGCCTCTTCGTAGCCGATGTACTTGTTGAGCGGCGTCACGATCGACGGCGAACCCTCGGCGTACTCGCGCGCGCGGTCGGCGTTCACCGTCACGCCCGCGAACACCTTGTCCGCGAGCAGCCGCGAGACGGCCGCGAGCAGCCGCGCCGATTCGAGCACGTTGCGCGCGATCACCGGCAGGTTCACGTTGAGCTGGAAGTTGCCCGCCGCGCCCGCGAAGGCCACCGCCGCGTCGTTGCCGATCACCTGGGCGACCACCTGCAGCGTCGCCTCCGGGATCACCGGGTTCACCTTGCCCGGCATGATCGACGAACCCGGCTGGAGATCCGGCAGCGCCAGCTCGGCGAGCCCGGTGCGCGGGCCGGAACCCAGCCAGCGCAGGTCGTTGGCGATCTTGTTCAGCGACACCGCGACCGTGCGCAGATGCCCGGACGTCTCGACGACGCTGTCCTGCGTCGCCTGCGCCTCGAAGTGGTCACGCGCCTCGGTCAGCGGAAGACCGGTCACCGAAGCCAGTTCCTGCGAGACCGCCGCGCCGAAACCCTCGGGCGCGTTCAGCCCGGAACCGACCGCGGTCCCGCCGATCGGCAGTTCACCGAGCCGCGGCAGCCCCGACTTCAGCCGCTCGACCCCGAACCGGACCTGCGACGCCCACGCGCCGGCCTCCTGGCCGAAGGTGATCGGCACGGCGTCCATCAGATGCGTGCGGCCGGACTTCACGATGTCCGCCCATTCGCCCGCCCGCGTCTCGATCGCACCGGCCAGGTACTCCAGCGCCGGGATCACGTCGGACAGGACGGCTTCCGTCGCGGCGACGTGGATCGTCGTCGGGAAGGTGTCGTTCGAGGACTGCGAGGCGTTGACGTGGTCGTTCGGGTGCACGTCGCGGCCCAGCGCCTTCGACGCGAGCGTGGCGATGACCTCGTTGGCGTTCATGTTCGACGAGGTCCCGGAACCTGTCTGGAACACGTCGATCGGGAAATGCGCGTCGTGCTTGCCCTCGGCGACCTCGTCCGCGGCCTTCGCGATGGCCTCGGCGACCTCGGCGTCGAGCACGCCGAGCCGCGCGTTGACCCGCGCCGCGGCGGCCTTCAGCAGGCCGAGCGCGCGGATCTGGGCGCGCTCCAGGCCCCGGCCGGAGATCGGGAAGTTCTCGACGGCGCGCTGCGTCTGCGCGCGGTAGAGGGCGTCGACGGGGACGCGCACCTCGCCCATGGTGTCGTGTTCGATCCGGTATTCCTGTTCAGCCATACCCCAAGTCTCGCGCAGTGCCCCGTGGCGCGCTCCGTGTCTTTCGGCACGCGAGGGCTAGGATCGAATGTGTTCTCGATCACGCCGCCCACCACCGGCCGGGAGAGTGCCGAATGAGCGAGTCCGCTGGGGAAACGTCGTACGACCTCGTCGTCATCGGGGCTGGTCCGACGGGTCTGTTCGCCGCCTACTACGCGGGATTCCGCGGCCTTTCGATGGCCGTCGTGGATTCACTGCCGGAGGCGGGCGGGCAGGTCACCGCGATGTACCCCGAAAAGATGATCTACGACGTCGGCGGGTTCGCCGAGGTCCGTGGCCGCGATCTGGTGCGGGGCCTGCTCGATCAGGCGGCGCCGTTCAAACCCGCGTATCTGCTCGGGCGCAAGGCCGAGAAACTCGAAAGCGTCGAAGGCGGGGTCACCATCACGCTCGACGGCGGGCAGATCCTGCGCGCCGGCGCCGTGCTGATCACCGCCGGGATCGGCGAGTTCACCCCGCGGCCGCTGCCCGCCGGCGACGGCTGGCTCGGGCGCGGCATGGTCCACTTCGTGCCCTCGCTGAAGGCGCACGAAGGGCAGCACGTGGTCGTCGTCGGCGGCGGGGATTCGGCATTCGACTGGGTGCTCGCGCTGCACCCCGTCGCCGCGAGCGTCACCCTCGTGCACCGCCGCGCGAAGTTCCGCGCGGCCGAGTCGATCGTGCGGCAGGCGCGGGAACTCGGCGTGCGGATCGTCACCGACGCCGAAGTCACCCGGTTCCTCGACCGCGACGGCACGCTGGCCGAGGTCGAGATCCAGGTCAAGGGTTCGGAGCCCGAAATCCTGCGCGCCGACACGGTCGTCGCGGCGCTCGGTTTCACCGCGGACCTCGGGCCGATCGAAAGCTGGGGACTCCGGATCGACCACCGCGCGATCGCCGTCGACTCGACCATGGCGACCCCGCGGGAACGGGTCTACGCGGCGGGCGACGTCGCGGCGTATCCGGGGAAGGTGAAGCTGATCGCGACCGGATTCGGGGAAGCGGCGACGGCGGTGAACAACATCGCGGTCATGCTGGACCCGGACGCGCATCTGTTCCCGGGGCACTCGAGCAACGCGGAGTAGCGCACGTCAGGCGGGCGTGATCTTCTCTGCGATCCACTGCGCGTAGGCCACCACCGAAGTCGCGATCGACGGCGACGTCGCGCATACCGGATCCGCGTTGCCCGGACGGCTGACGAGGCCCAGCAGCACCCACTTCTCGTCGACCTTGGCGATCTCCGGGCCGCCGGAATCGCCGTAGCACGAGCCTGTGTTCCCGCCGGGATTGTCGGTGCACAACTCGACGGCGCCGTCGAACTTCGCGGTGCAGCGCACGCCTTCGACGATCTTCGTGTCCAGCTGCTGCAGCTTCGCCGGACCCTTGCCACAGCCCGAAGTCGGGCACGTCTGGCCCCAGCCGAGCAGCCGCGTGGGCGTTCCGGGCGCCACGGCGGCCCCGATCGGGATCGGCGCGGCCTTCACCGGGGCGGCCAGCCGCACCAGGGCGAGATCACCGCCCGCGTGCTCGGGCTCGGGGTTGTAGGACGGGTTCACGACGATCTCGGCGAGTTTCGCGATTTCGCCGCCCTGGGTGTTGTCGGTGCTGCCGATCCGCGCGCTCAGGTTCGCCGGGTTCTTGCCCTCGACACAGTGCCCGGCCGTCACCAGCCAGTCCGCCGCGATCAGCGTCCCGGCGCAGAAAGCCTTGCCGGAGGCTGAATGCAGGGAAGCGATGAAGGGATACGGCTCGTCGGCCTCTCTGCCACCGACGAGGTCACCCGCGCCCGTGGCCTGCCCGGCCGGCGTGAGGACCATCGCCGCGAGCAGGACCACGAGCACGCGCTTCAGCACGGTTTCTCCTTAGGGGAGCGGGGGAACTACGTCGTCTTCCAGCGAATCGTCGAGGTGGCCGTCGAAGTTGACGGACGAGTACGAGCGGAGCTTGGTCAGCCGGTGGTAGCCGTCGATCATCCGGACCGTGCCGGACTTCGAGCGCATCACGATCGACTGGGTCGTCGCGCCGCCCGCGCGGTAGTGCACGCCGCGCAGCAGGTCGCCGTCGGTGACGCCGGTGGCGCAGAAGAACACGTTGTCGCCGCGGACGAGGTCGTCGTTGCCGAGCACACGGTCGAGGTCGTGGCCCGCGGCCAGCGCCTTCTCGCGCTCCGCGTCGTCCTTCGGCCACAGGCGGCCCTGCAGTTCGCCGCCGAGGCACTTCATCGCGCAGGCCGCGATGATGCCTTCGGGGGTGCCGCCGATACCGAGCAGCATGTCGACGCCGGTGCTCGGCCGGGCCGCGGCGATCGCGCCCGCGACGTCGCCGTCGGAGATGAAACGGATCCGGGCGCCCGCCTCGCGGACCTCCTTGATCAGCTTTTCGTGCCGCGGCCGGTCGAGGATGCACACGGTGACGTCGGAGACGCTGGAGTTCTTGGCCTTCGCGACCCGGCGGATGTTCTCCGCGATCGGGGCGGCCAGGTCGACCTTGCCCGCGGCGTCCGGGCCGACGGCGAGCTTCTCCATGTAGAACACCGCGGACGGGTCGAACATCGCGCCGCGTTCGGCGACCGCGAGCACGGCGAGCGCGTTCGGCATGCCCTTGGCCATCAGGGTCGTCCCGTCGACCGGGTCGACCGCGACGTCGCAGTCCGGCCCGTCGCCGTTGCCGACCTCTTCCCCGTTGAACAGCATCGGGGCTTCGTCCTTCTCGCCCTCGCCGATGACGACGACACCGCGCATCGACACGGTCGAGACCAGCTGGCGCATCGCGTCCACGGCGGCACCGTCCCCGCCGATCTTGTCCCCGCGCCCCACCCAGCGGCCAGCGGCCATCGCGGCGGCTTCGGTCACACGGACCAGTTCCATCGCGAGGTTGCGATCAGGCGCTTCAGGGCGTCGAGAAGAGCTGGCGGACGAGGTGGGGGTGGGCATGAGGCCTCCCGGGTCAGGAACTCGGCGGGGTCCCAGTCTCTCAGATACCCACGGCGGTTCGGTGGCGCAGGAGCATGGTGAACGTCACTGACCGTTGCCGGTCTCGTCTTCGACGGAAGACAGCGCCGCCTCGATCCGCTCCCGCGCGCCTTCGAGGTGGTGCTCGCAGACCTTCGCCAGCTGCTCGCCCTTCTCCCACAGGGCGAGCGACTGTTCCAGGGACAGCCCGCCCGCTTCGAGCTCGCGGACGACCTCCACCAGTCTGTCGCGGGCCTGTTCGTAGCCGAGTTCGGCGGTCTCGCTCACGCTGTGCTTCCTTCTACCGGACGTCGGTGCTTGCCGATACCCGCGCACACTACCGCGCCGGCCATGGCGTTGTCGTAACCCACGAAGGCGAGAGCGAACTCCTGGCCATCACCCTCCGCGATCGCCGCGACGAGGTTCTCCTGGGCCCGCGCCACCCGTTTGCGGTGCACGGTGCCGTCCGCGAACCACCATCGGGTGCCGACGTGCTCGGCCGTCGCTTCGGAGAGTTTGCGCAGCTGGGCGTCGAGACTCCGCTTCGTCGAAAACTCACATCCCGCGAGCAGCACCGTCCAGCACTCCCCGGCCGCGCGGTCGGTCAGCAACGCGTTGCGCAGCACCTCGGGCGCGTCCGCACGTCTCGCGGCGTCGATGGTCAGCGGCAGGAAACTCGCCGTCAACGCTCCTCCTCCGGCGTATCCGACACGACGGCGCCGAGCGCGCCGTCGACCACGCGGACGCGCAGTTTCGCGCCGTCCGCGACTTCGGAGACGGACCGGAGTACCTGGAGGTTGCCTTCCGCGTCGGTGTACTGCACCACGGCGTAGCCGCGTTCGAGGGTCGCCGCCGGGCCGAGCGCGGTCAGCCGCGCGCGGGCGCTGGCGATCTCGGCCTGGTCCTTCGCGAGCAGGGTGAGCATCGCGCGCCGCCCGCGCTCGCGGTGGATCTCGACGTCGTCGGAGCGCCGCTGGATCGGGCCGAGCGGATCGGCGAGCACGGGACGGCTGCGCATCTGGTTCAGCAGCCTGACCTGGGTGTCCACCCAGCCGTGCAGCGCGCGGCGGCCGCGATCACGCATCTGGTGGACGCGCTGGGTCTCCTCGCGCACGTCGGGCACGATCCGCTTGCTGGCGTCGGTCGGCGTCGAGCAGCGGAGGTCGGCGACGTGGTCGAGCAGCGGGGTGTCGGGCTCGTGTCCGATGGCGCTGACCACCGGCGTCCCGGCCGCGGACACGGCGCGGCACAGCGCCTCGTCGGAGAACGGCAGCAGGTCTTCCACGCTGCCGCCGCCGCGCGCGATCACGATGACGTCGACGTCCGGGTCACGGTCCAGTTTGGACAGTGCCTGGAGGATCTGCGGGACGGCGAGCGAACCCTGCACGGCGGTGTTGATCACCTTGAACGCGACATGCGGCCAGCGGGACTGCGCGTTCACCAGCACGTCCCGTTCGGCGGCGGACGCGCGTCCGGTGATCAGCCCGATTCCCTTGGGCAGGAACGGGATCTTGCGTTTGCGCTCCGGCGCGAACAGCCCCTCGGCGGCCAGCAGCCGCCGCAGCCGCTCGATCCGGGCGAGCAGTTCGCCGATGCCGACCGCGCGGATCTCGTTGGCGCGCAGGCTCAGCGACCCGCGGTTCATGAAGAACGTCGGCTTCGCGTGCACCACGACGCTCGCGCCCTCGCGCAGCGGAGGTTCGATCGTGCGCAGCAGACCCATCGGACAGGTCACCGACATGGAGACGTCCGCCGACGGGTCACGCAGCGTCAGGAACGCGGTGTTGGTCCCCTGCCGGGCCGAGATCTGCGTGACCTGACCTTCGACCCAGACCGCGCCGAGCCGGTTGATCCACTCGCCGACCTTGCGGGCGACCGTGCGGACCGGCCACGGGTTTTCGGCGGTGGTGGACGGACCCGCCGCCGCGGAGGTGGGTTCGGCGCTCACTGGCCTTCCGCGCTGTCGCCGTCGCCGTCGGCCTTCTTCACGTTCCCGATGCGGCGCGCGAGCATGCCGACGAACGACGGCCTGTCGGCGTTCGCGCGTTCGTAGGTCAGCAGCTCTTCCAGTTGCGCGAGGTCGAACCGGCGCAGACGGGCGCGCAGCTGCGGCAGGGTGAGCGTGTCGTAGTCGTCCAGCCCGGCGGGCTTCGCATCGACGAGCGCCGCGGAACTGTCGAACTCGCCGTCGGCGTGGTCCTCGGCGAGCGCGCGCTCCTCCTCGGCCCACGGGTCCTCGGTGAGGGCTTCGAGGTCGTCGAGGTGGTGGCCGTTGGTCTCGGCGCGCGGTTCGGGCACCTCGGCGTCTTCCCTCAGCGGGATGACGCACGAGTCGCGTTCGTAGCGGCGCTCGCCGACGTCCGGCGGGAGGTCCTCGTCGAAGGTGGCCCAGCTGGGCGTGTCCTCGACCGGGCGAAGGCCCGACAGCGCGTCGTCGCCCTTGATCGCGAGTTCGGTGACGTGCTGCTGAACGCGCATGGAGAACTGGAGCACCTGGCTGACCACCGTGACGGGGAGCCCGGTGAGCTGCTTGGGAAGTTCGCGAACCCGCTCGGCGGTGGTGACGGCGAGGCCCGCGGCGACCCGGAGGGGGAGCGGGAGAGGCTTCATGCGTCTAGCCTGCCGTATTTGGTCCATCCTGCCCAACCGAACGGGTGGGTCGGCTCACCGGACGTGACTCCACGCACATCCTTTCGAGGGGTTCCCTGGTCACCTGAACGTGAGTGCGAGGAGCCCCCGGGGCAGCCCGTACCCTGGGGGTCATGAGTTCTGCGAGTCCCGGAATCACGCCCGCCGGCAGTCCGACGATCACCGAGTCCGGTGTGCCGGCAGGTGGCAAACGTGTCCTGCTCGCCAAGCCACGCGGCTACTGCGCGGGTGTCGACCGCGCGGTCATCGCCGTCGAAAAGGCGCTCGAGCTCTACGGCGCACCGGTGTACGTGCGCAAGGAGATCGTGCACAACCGGCACGTCGTGGAGACCCTGCGCGACCGCGGCGTGATCTTCGTCGACGAGACCTCCGAGGTGCCCGAGGGCGCACTGGTGGTGTTCTCCGCGCACGGCGTCTCGCCCGCGGTGCACGCCGAGGCCGCCGAGCGCAACCTGCGGACCATCGACGCGACCTGCCCGCTCGTGACGAAGGTGCACAAGGAAGTCAACCGGTTCGCGAAGGACGACTACGACATCCTGCTGATCGGTCACGAAGGCCACGAAGAGGTCGAAGGCACGGCCGGCGAGGCTCCCGACAAGGTGCAGCTCGTCGACACCGCCGAGGACGTCGACAAGGTCGAGGTCCGCGACCCGTCGAAGGTCATCTGGCTGTCGCAGACCACCCTTTCGGTGGACGAGACCATGGAGCGCGTCGATCAGCTGCGGGACAAGTTCCCCGGCTTGGCCGACCCGCCCAGCGACGACATCTGCTACGCCACCACGAACCGCCAGGTCGCGGTCAAGGCCATGGCCGCCGAGTGCGACCTGGTCCTGGTGGTCGGCTCGACGAACTCGTCCAACTCGAAGCGGCTGGTCGAGGTCGCGCTGAAGGCGGGGGCGCGCGCGTCGCACCTGGTCGACTTCGCGCACGAAGTCGACGAAGCGTGGCTCGAAGGCGTCGAGACCGTCGGTGTCACGAGCGGCGCTTCGGTGCCGGAGGTGCTGGTCATGGACCTGCTGGCGTGGCTGGCCGAGCGTGGCTGGGACAACGTCGACGAGGTCACCACGGCCAACGAGAAGATCGCGTTCGCGCTGCCGCACGAGCTGCGCAAGGCAGCCAAGGCCTGAGGTTTTTCCCGAGAAAAGGGCCGCCCGAGGACTTCCTCGGGCGGCCCTTTCCGCTGGTCACAGGCTCAAGCGAGAGCAAAGGTCCCTTGCTTCACCGCTCGTCGTCCCACGGGCGGCGGCGCGGCGGCTGCCCGCCACGGCGCGGATCGTCCGCGCGCGGCGGACGGCGGCGCGGGGCACCGGGGGCGCTTTCGCCACGGGGGTCGCGACGTCGGGGTTCGCCGTCTTCCGGCGGACGCGGCCGCCGAGGCTGACGTCCCGGGGGCGGCGGTTTGCGGGCGCCGGGTTCGGCGTCGCGGCGGGGACGCCGCTCGTCGTCGACCGGGCGGCGGCGGGGCGGCGCACCGTCACGCGGAGCACCGCGGCGGGAAGGCGGAGGCGGGGTCTGGCCGGTCCGGGAAGCGGGACGGCCACGGCCCGGCGCGGCGGCCGCGGCGGGCCGGGCGGCGGGTTTGCCCTCGTCACGACGTTCCGGTTTGGTACCCGGCTTCACCTTCACCGGGGCGTCGGGATCGCGCTCGCGGTAGATCCGGAAGATGCCGATCGCCAAGGTGACGCCGGTGGTGATGGCCATCGTCGGGAAGCCGTTGATCAGCGGCGTGCCGACGTCGAAGGCTCTCGACAGCAGGTCCGTGCCCTTGCTGCCGTCCGAGGTCAGGAGGATGACCCCCGGGACGGTCACGGCGAGGACCAGGGGCGGCTGCACCATCGGGCCGAACAGCCCGCGGCGCTGGACGGCCACCACGGCGGCCACCGCGCCGAGCGCGTAGCACGCCTTGAACAGCAGGCCCAGGTCCTTCTGCATCATCATGTCGACGAAGGCGCCAAGGATGGCGAGCCCGAAGCCCACCAGGACGGCCACCCACCAGGGCAGCCCTCGCCTGGCGCCGACGAGCGGACGCTCGTCCCAGGCAACGGGGACGTCGTCGGCATCAGGATCGCTCTGGCGATCGCGAATCGCGGTCACAGGTCCCACCGTATATCCAAGCTGCGGGCATACCGCCAACAGGCGGTGTGTCTATCGCCTGGTAGTGGTCATTCCGGACCACCCGGACGGACTGTCCGGGTGCTTACCGGAAGTACTACGAGTGAGGGCGCGACAAGGTTGTCCGCCGGGCCGAACCGGAGCTCGCGATTCCGGAAGTCGCAGGTGGGGCGGTGCGGTTCGCATCCGGCTCGTGAGTGGTCAGGACGGTTCTAACCGTCCTAACCACTCACGAGACCGGGCCGCTGTGGGACCGCGCCTTCACCTCGGCCGGCTACTCGACGTGCTTGGTGAACGCTCGAGGGTCACTGCAGGTGAGCTCTGCACTTGCCGCTCATTGAGTCCCCCGCCCCGCGACGGTGTCGCGAAAGCCACTTTCGGGACATCAGACGTCGCGAAAGTGGCTTTCGCGACACGTCAGTTGCTCCTCGAGAGAACGGTCCTGGCCACTCACGAGGCAGGGAGTTCGTCCGCCTTCCTGATCAGAGGGACCGGAGCGGGGCTGCCTGCGGCATCCGTCAGCGGCGAGACCGTGCTCCGGAAGCTCTCGAGCGCCTCCATCTCCCGCCGCCGGGCCGAGATGAAGCGCTGCAGGTGCGTGCTCGACAGGTTCAGCGCGTCGACCGCGTTGCCCGCGGCCCGGTGTGCGGCCGCGGCGCCCGCCCGGACCTGCTCGACGTCCTCGACCAGCGCCCGTTCGGTCGCGGCGAACAGCGCGGCGGACGCCAGTACGGCGAACCCGGTGGGCCCGCAGAGGAAGACCCGCCGGTCCAGCATCCAGCGCAGCAGTTCCGGGTCGGTGTCCAGCGCGGCGACCACGGCCGCGTCGGACGGGACGAACATGATCGTCCCGTAGATCGCGTCGGCCCAGCGCTGGTAGCCCTTGCCCGCCAGCTCGGCCGCCCGCGACCGGAGCTGCCGGACGTGGACGCGCAGCGCGTCCAGCCGTTCGTCGGGGTCGTCGGTCTCGACGGCCTCGGCCCAGCAGGCCATGCTCGCCTTCGCGTCCACGGGCACGGTCCGGCCGCCGCCGACCCGCAGCACCATGTCCGGTTTCGCGGCGCCGCCGCCCGCCAGGTCCGTTTGCAACGTGAAGTGCAGCTCCTCGCGCAGCCCGAGTGCGCGTGCGGTCTCCAGGAGGACCTGCTCGCCCAGCTCGCCCCGGCCGCTGATCGAGGCGAACGCGACCTCGTACCGGCGCAGCGCGAGCTGCTGCTGATCGGCCTTCGCCCGCTCGGCCGCGACCTGTTTCGCCGCCGCGTCCGCCCGCCGCATGCCGTCGTTGTACAGCCGCCACAGCAGCGCGACGGCCGCGAGCAGCAGCAACGCGAGCACGACGGCCGCGGTGGTGATCACCGTCGCCACCGGTACCTCCCCTCCGGATCCGAGTCGGGGACATCATGGCGGAACCCACCGACAAAAACGGAACGGCGTGGTCGCGCTCCGTATCTGACCTGCGCCGTCCCCGGCGTGTCGGAAAGCGCAGTGCCGTCAAGGGCGCGCCTCCCCTCTCCGGCCGGTGCGCGGCCCTACCTTGGGCTGCGTGAAGCTCCTGCACACGTCCGACTGGCATATCGGCCGTACCTTCCACGGCGCCGATCTGCTCGCCGAGCAGGAAACCGTGCTCGGCCATCTCGCCGACCTCGTGGCCGCCGAGTCGGTCGACGTCGTGCTCGTGTCCGGGGACATCTACGACCGCGCGGTGCCCTCGGCGGAGGCCGTCCGTGTCGCCACGACCGCGCTGGGCCGGATCCGCCAGGCAGGCGCGGAACTGGTGATGACACCGGGCAACCACGACTCCGCGCCGCGGCTGGGCGCGTTCGCCGAGTTCGCCGCGGCGGGCGGGCTGCACCTGCGCGCCACGATCGACGGGCTCGCCGAGCCGGTGCTGCTGTCCGACGAGCACGGCGAGGTCGCCCTCTACGGGATCCCGTATCTCGAACCGGAGCCCGCGCGGCACGCCCTCGGTGTGCCCGAGGCCCGCGGCCACACCGGCGTCCTCACCGAGGCGATGCGGCGGGTCCGGGCGGATCTCGCCGGACGGCCGTCCGGAACGCGGTCGGTGGTGCTCGCGCACGCCTTCGTCACCGGCGGCGAACCGACCGAATCCGAGCGGACCATCGCGGTCGGCGGCGTCGAGCAGGTGCCGGGTTCGGTGTTCGACGGCGTCGACTACGTGGCGCTCGGCCATCTGCACGGCCCGCAGACCCTCGCCGAGCACCTGCGCTATTCGGGAAGCCCGCTGGCGTACTCGTTTTCCGAGACACGCCAACGGAAATCGGTTTGGCTGGTGGAGCTCGGCGCCGACGGGCTCGCCGAGGTCCGGCGCCACGAGCTGCCGGTGCCGCGGCATCTCGCGATGCTGCGCGGCGAGCTGGCGGATCTCCTTGCGGATCCGGAGCACGACGGCCTGACCGAACACTTCCTCTCCTTCACGGTCACCGACCGGGTCCGCCCGATCGACGCGATGCGCAAGCTGCGCGAGCGGTTTCCGTACGCGGTGCACATGGACTGGCAGCCGGAAGGCGGGCACGACGGTGCCGCGCTGAAGTACGCAGAAGCCGTCCGCGGGCGATCCGACGTCGAGATCACCCGGAGTTTCCTGGAGGACTGCCGCGGATCCGCACCGTCGGAGAGCGAGGAGCGGCTGGTGCTGGCGGCGCTGGGCGCGGCGGGCAGGGAGCGCGAAGTATGAGGTTGCACCGGTTGGAGGTCGCCGCTTTCGGCCCGTACGCGGGCCGCGAGGTGGTGGACTTCGACGTGCTCGGCGCAGACGGGCTGTTCCTGCTCCACGGTGACACCGGCGCGGGGAAGACGACGCTGCTCGACGCGATCGCGTTCGCGTTGTTCGGCACCGTCCCCGGCGCGCGCGGCGAGGTCAAACGGCTGCGCTGCGACCTCGCCGAGCCCGACCAGGTCACCGAGGTCGTCCTCGAATTGACCGTGCAGGGCCAGCGGATGCGGATCGCGCGCAACCCCGAGTACCAGCGGCCGAAGCGCCGTGGCGAGGGTATGACCGTCCAGCAGGCGAAGGCGGTGCTGAGCTGGGTCGGCACCGTACCCGCCGGACACGTCGCCGAGGGCATCACGCGGATCGACGAGGTCGCGCGCACGGTCGAGCGGCTCATCGGCATGACGCACGAACAGTTCTTCCAGGTGGTCTTGCTGCCGCAGGGCGAATTCGCGCGGTTCCTGCGCGCGAACACGGCAGAACGCGAGGAACTGCTGGAGCGGCTGTTCGGCACCGAGCGCTTCTCCGACGTCGAGAACTGGTTCGCGAATCTGCGGGCCGAACGCGGCCGCGAGTTGCAGGCGCGGCAGCAGACGCTGCGGGAGTGGGTCGCGCGGTTCGCGCAGGTCGCGGGGCAGGAAGCGCCCGAGGAAGGGCAGTCCGAGTGGGTCGCCGACTTGCTCGCCGAGTCGGCACGGCGCGTCGCCGAGGCGCAGGAACGCGACACGAAGGCTCGCACGGCGGCCAAGAGGGCTGAAGCGGTCTGGCAGGAGAACCGGTCCACCGCCGAACGGATCCGCCGGGTGCGCACGGCGTACACGCGGCTGTCGGTGATCGCCGAGCAGGCGGGCCAGCGCGCGGAATGGGCGGAAGAAGTCGAGGCGGCTCATCGCGCGGCGGCTGTCGTCGCGGAGGCGGATCTCCTTGACCGCAGGCTGGATCAGCTCGCCGAGGCCGAGGCCACCGAGGCGCTCCGGGCGCAGGAAGTGCCGGACGCGGCGGAGAGTCCGGCCGCTGAGCTGCGCGCTCGCGCCGGCGGATTGCGGGAAGAGGCGGGCGCGCTCGCCGAACTCGTGGCGGAAAGCGAGCAGCAGCAACGGGATCTGGTCCGTCGTGAGCAGCTGAACGCCATCGCGGAGAAGGCGAAGAAGCAGGCTGAGGACTTCGCCGCCGAGCTGGGCGCGGCGCCGGAGAAGGTCGCGTCGTTGCGGGCCGAAGCGGCCGCTGCCGCCGAAGCCGAAGCGAAGCTCGACGGCGCCCGCGCTCGTGTCGACGAGTTGACCGCGCTGGCTCGCGACGCCGAAGAGGTGCCCAGGACACGGCAGGCCGTCGAGCGGGCACGCGCTGCGGTCGGCGAGGCCGTCGACGGCCATCAGCAGGCGCGTCAGCATCGGCTGGATCTGCGGGAACGGCGGCTCGAAGGAATGGCGGCCGAACTCGCCGCCGGTCTTCAGGCGGGCGAGGACTGCCCGGTCTGCGGGGCGACAGAGCATCCCTCGCCGGCGACGCACACCGGCGGCTTGGTCGACCCCGAGGACGAACGTCGCGCCGAAGCCGCGGAGCAGCAGGCGCACGCGCGGCGAGAGAAGACGAAAGCCGCGTTGCAGGAGGCTGAAAACCGCCTGACCGTCCTGGTCGAGCGGTTGGGCGAGCACACCGCCGAGACACTGCGGGCCGGGCTCGCCGAAGCGCGCGACCTGGTCGCCACGCTGTCGGAGTCGGCTCGCCGGAAGCCTGTTCTCGAGACGCGGCTCCTCGAACTGGAACGGAAGATCGAGCAGCTGACCGACCAGCGCGGGGCGGCCGAACGTCGCGCGGTCGAGGTCGCGACCGAGGTGCGCGGGCTGACCGAGCGGCTGGCCGAGCGCGAACGCCGGTTGGAGGCCGCGCGCGGCGAGTTCGCCGACGTCGCCGCCCGTCGGCGTCATCTGCTCGGCTTCGCGACCCGCCTCGACGCGCTGGCCGAAGCGCGGCTGGCCGTCGCGGGTGCCCGCGAGCGCCGTGACGAGCAAGCGAAACTGGTCAAGGAAGCCTTGCGGGCCAAGGGTTTCGCGGACCTCGACGAGATGCGCGCCGCGGCGCGGCCGGACGAGCAGATCACCAAACTGGAAGCCAGCCTCGCCGACGCGAAGGTGATGGAACGGGCCGCCCGCGAGGAACTCGCGCAGCCCGAGTTGTTCGGCATCTCGCCGGAGGACGAGATCGACGTCGCCGCTTCGGCGGACGCGGCGCAGGACACCCGAGCCGAGGCCGAGCAGGCTTTCGCGGCGCTGCGGACGGCGAAGACACGGCACACGGACCTGACCGGGCTGGCCGAACGGATGACGTCCTTGCTGGCGGAACTGGCGCCGGTCGAAGAGGGCTATCTCGAACTGAAGGCGCTGGCCGAGGTGGTCAACGGACGCGGGCAGAACGCGCGGAAGATGTCGCTGCGCTCGTACGTCCTCGCCGCGAGGCTGGAGGAGGTCGCGGTCGCGGCGACGGCTCGCCTGCGGACGATGAGCCAGGGCCGCTACTCCTTCGTGCACTCCGACGCGGCAGGGGCCCGGGGCACTCGCGGCGGCCTCGGCCTCGACGTGCTCGACGACTACTCCGGCACCATCCGGCCCGCGAAGACGCTTTCGGGCGGCGAATCCTTCCTCGCGTCACTCTCGCTGGCACTGGGGCTCGCCGACGTCGTCGCCGCCGAAACCGGCGGAGCGCTGCTGGACACGCTGTTCATCGACGAGGGCTTCGGCACGCTGGACGCCGAGACGCTCGACATCGTCATGAACATCCTCGACGAGCTTCGCGCCGGCGGTCGTGTGGTCGGGCTGGTCTCGCACGTGGAGGAGCTGCGGCAGCGGATCCCGACGCGGCTGCGGATCCGGAAGTCGCGTACGGGCTCCTCGGTGGAGATCCACGCCGCCTGACCAGCGCTATGAAAGGCCCCTTCATTGCAAAATTTGCAATGAAGGGGCCTTTCATAGCACTTGAGTGAGGGGTCAGGCGGCCTCATGGGTCAGCAGCCACTGCTTCGCCGGGACACCCCACCGGAAGTTCCCCACGCCGCCGCCGGTCCGCACCACCCGGTGGCACGGCACGAACAGCGCCGCGGCGTTCTTCGCGCACGCCGACGCGGCCGCCCGCACCGCCGCCGGATTCCCCGCCAGCGCCGCGTACTCCGCATAGCTGACCGGCTCGCCCGCGGGCACCTTCCGCAGGATTTCCCAAGCGTGCTCACGGAAGGCGCCGGACCGCTGCCGCACCTCGACATCGGCGACCGCGTCGAGGTCGCCGTCGTGGTAGCGGCGGATCGCGGTGCTCACCGGGCCCAGGTCCCGTCGCTGCTTCACTTCGCCAGGGGCCAGTGAAGGCGAGATCAGCGGCGTCAGTTCGCCGACGTCACCGGTCCAGCCCGAGGCGAGCACGGCCCCGTCGCCCGCCACCACGGCGGTGAACGGGCCGATTTTGGTGTCCATTGTGGACCAATACGCGATGCTCATCATTCTCCCTTTTCGGCTCGCCACAGGTACATGCCGGCGTACGAGGACCAGGGCTGCCAGGCCCGTCCGCGTTCGGCCAGTGTCGGTTCGTCGTCCGTGATGCCCAGCGCGGCCGCTCCCCGGCGCAGCGCCGGATCACCGGTCAGCAGGACGTCCGGCGCGCCCAGCACGCGCATCAGGACGTAGTCCGCGGTCCCCGGCCCGATGCCCGGGACCTCCAGCAGTTCCGCCCGCAGCTCCACGGGATCGCGGCCGACGTGGACCGCCACCCCGTCCGCCAGCGCGCGGGCCACCGCGGCCACTCGTTCCGGGCCGTGTCCGGCGACCTGGGCCGCCGTCGGGAACAGCGTGGTCAGCCCGTCCAGTGACTCGTCGCAGCGGGGCAGGCGTTCACCGAGTTCGTCGGCGAGCGACGCCGCCTCGGCGGGGGACAGGAGCGCGCGCAGCACGAGCTCGTCGCCGTCGACGGTGCCGGGCACCCGGATGCCGGGGATCGCCTCGGCCAGCGGCGCGAGGGCGGGGTCGGCCCCGAGGACCCGCGCGACCGCCTCGGGGTCGGCGTCGAGGTCGAGCAGCCGCCGCACCCTGGCCACCGCGCTGCTCAGGTCGCGCAGGTCGGTGAGCCGCAGGTCGCAGCGGACGTGGTCGTCCTCCGCCGTCAGCCACACGACGCCGGGGCCGTGCGCGAGCCGCAGCGTGCGCCCGTATCCGGTCACTCCGGAATCGTCGCGCGTCACGTGCTCGACGCCGGGGACGGCCTGGCCTGCCAGGAAGTCCAGCACCCCGTCCGCGTCGAACGGCTTGCGGAACGGCAGCCGCAGGCTCAAGCGGGTCCCGGTCGGCAACTCCTCGGCCTTGCGACGGCGCAGGCTCGCGGCGCGAAGCTGCGAAGGCGTCGTCGCGAAGACCTCCCGGATCGTCTCGTTGAACTGGCGGACGCTGGAGAAGCCCGCGGCGAACGCGACGTCGGTCAGCGGGAGCCCGGACATCTCGATCAGCAGCCGCGCCGAGTGCGCCCGGTGGGCCCGCGCCAGCGCCAGCGGCCCGGCGCCGAGCTCCGCGGTGAGGACGCGGCCGAGCTGCCGTTCGGAATAGCCGAGCCGCCGCGCGAGCCCCGGCACGCCGTCGCGTTCGACGGTCCCGTCCGAGATCAGCCGCATCGCCCGTGCGGCGAGGTCGGCCCGGATGTCCCAGTCGGGGGAGCCGGGGACGGCGTCGGGCAGGCAGCGGCGGCAGGCGCGGAAGCCGTTGGCCTGCGCGGCCGCCGACGTCGGGTAGAAGCGGACGTTCTGCTGCTTCGGCGTCGACGCGGGGCAGGACGGACGGCAGTAGATCCCGGTGGTGGCGACGGCCATGATGAACTGGCCGTCGAACCGGGAATCACGGGCGGCGACGGCGCGGTAACACCGTTCGGTGTCGCGCCAGACGGCCCGTTCGGCCAGGGTCTGCTCGGTCATGACATCGATCGTGCCACCAGGTCGAGGGTGCGGCTGGCGGAAATCCGACACGGCGATCAAGGCCTCGGCGGATGGGGCGGCGGGCGGCACGTAGACTTCTGGCCCGTGAGTCTCACCCTCGGCATCGTCGGCCTGCCCAACGTCGGCAAGTCCACCCTGTTCAACGCGCTGACCCGCAACGACGTGCTCGCCGCGAACTACCCGTTCGCGACGATCGAGCCCAACGTCGGTGTCGTCCCGCTGCCGGATCCGCGGCTGGACCGGCTCGCCGAGGTTTTCGGTTCCGAGCGGACCGTGCCCGCCGTCGTGTCCTTTGTGGACATCGCGGGCATCGTGAAGGGCGCCTCCGAGGGCGCCGGCCTCGGCAACAAGTTCCTCGCGAACATCCGCGAGGCCAACGCGATCTGCCAGGTCGTCCGCGTCTTCGACGACCCGGACGTGATCCACGTCGACGACCGGGTCGACCCGGCCAGCGACATCGAGACGATCAACACCGAGCTGATCCTCGCCGACCTGCAGACCCTGGAGAAGGCGCTGCACCGGCTCGAGAAGGAGGCGCGGACCAAGAAGGAAGCCAAGCCCGCCCTCGACAACGCGATCAAGGCCAAGGAGATCCTCGACGCCGGGCGCACCCTGTTCCAGGCGCAGAAGGAGGTCGACTTCGAGGCGCTGCGCGAGCTGAGCCTGCTCACCACGAAGCCGTTCCTCTACGTCTTCAACGCCGACGAAGGCATCCTCACCGACGACTCGCGCCGCGAGGAGCTGGCCAAGATGGTCGCCCCCGCGGACGCGGTGTTCCTCGACGCCAAGGTCGAAGCCGAACTGCTCGAACTGGACGACGAGGAGTCCGTGCGCGAGCTGCTGGAGTCCGTCGGCCAGCACGAGCCGGGCCTCTACTCGCTCGCGCGCGCCGGTTTCCACACCCTCGGCCTCCAGACGTACCTGACCGCGGGCCCCAAGGAATCGCGCGCCTGGACAATCCCGCAGGGCGCGACCGCCCCGCAGGCCGCGGGCGTCATCCACACCGACTTCGAGCGCGGCTTCATCAAGGCCGAGGTCGTGTCCTTCGCCGATCTGATGGAGCACGGCTCCATGGCCGCCGCCCGGTCCGCGGGCAAGGTGCGCATGGAGGGCAAGGACTACGTTATGGCCGACGGGGACGTCGTGGAGTTCCGCTTCAACGTCTGATGTCGACCTGCAGGAACTCCCGGAACTCCGCGGTGCCTGCCTGATCGTTCAACGCGGCGTTCCACCGCGCGATGTCGAGTTCCGGGACGTCGGCGTCGAGTGGCAGGAAGACCCTCACCGCGTTCGGCCATCGCTCGAAGAACCCGGCGGCGACCGAGGCCGTCAACGCCTGTGCGATCGAGTCCCACACCGTCCTCCGGAACTCGCGAAGGTCCGAATCGGTGCAGCGTCGCATAGCCTGTTCCGCCTCGGCGCGGATCGGCTCCAGCGGGTCGTCGATCCCCTCGGCCCCGCGGATGTCCAGATCCCACTCGCCAAGGTGCCATTTCGCGTCGATGGCGAACTCCGGGTCCTCGGCGATCATTTCGTCGAGATGTCGCCGCGAATGCGCGAAGGCGACGATCGACGTGGCGTCGGCGTCGGTCGCGATGCCGACGCCGGCCACGTCGTCCGACGGCAGCTGTCCGGCGACCGCCGCGACGGCCTGCTCGAGCGCCGACCTGAGGCGATCGGACCACTCGCCTTCCCACGCGCGGAGTTCAAGATCCATGGCGCCATTGTCGCCGTTCGCTCCTCGGTGGTGCGGGGGCCGACATAGGATCTGCCTCAACTCTGGGAAGGCCGTAGCGGCGGAGGTAAGGGCATGGATGCCGATCGCGACGTCTGGTTCATCGATCGTTGGGGTGTCGAGATCGACGACGGCATCTCCGTCGAGGCCTTCGCCGCCCTGCTCGACGCGCTCAACGACGACGACGATGCCGAGCACGTCGTCGTCGACATCAACGACAGTGACGACTGGTTCGTCGAGTTCACCCGCCGCTCCGTCTGTTTCCAGCAGGCAGAACGCGGTGGAGAAGTCGTCGGCACTCTCGACTATGCCGACCGCGACGAGGCGCTCGCGATCGCCAAGGAGTTCATCGACGGCGACTTCGCGGCTCTTCGCGCACGCTCCTGGAAGCCCGACGCCTGACTTGATCATGATACCGAAGTGGTATCATGGGCCCATGGCGATGACGTTGAGGCTGAACGATGAGCAGGAGCGCGCGTTGGCCTTGCTCGCCGAGGCCAACGGGGTGAGCAAGCACGAAGCGATCGTGCGGGCGATCACCGACGCCGCCGCCCGATCCGTCCGTGACGATCGAGTGCGTGCCCTGTCGCGTGACGGGCGGGCGCGTTACGCGTCGTTGCTCGATCGCCTGGCGCAGTGAAGATCGAGTACCTGACCCTGGACGACCTGCTCACGCTCGCGACCGACCTGGGTGTTTCCCGGGTTCGGGATCTGGGCTTGCTCGACGCGGCGGCGCATCGGCCTCGGTCGTCGCTGATGGGGCAGGACGCTTACCCGGGTCTGCATGAGAAAGCGGCGGTTCTGCTGGAGTCGATCGTCCGCAACCACCCGCTCATCGACGGCAACAAGCGGCTGGGCTGGATGGCGCTCTTCGTTTTCTACGGCCTCAACGGTGTTGACGTGGAAGCGCCGGAGGACGACGCGTACGACCTGGTGATCGCGGCGGCGACCGGGGCCGTTGCCTACGAGGAAGCGGCCCGGCGCCTTGCGGAGTGGGCACGCCCCGAAGTCGTCTGATCGCTTCATGTGAGCAGGTAAGGCATCGAGCCCCATCGAGTGGTGTTCGATGTTCGGTATTGACCGAACAGCGAACAGGGCAGATGATGCCTTCATGGGATCTTCCGAGCGGGAGCGCGCCGTCATGGATGCCCTTGTTGCCGCAGTTGAGTCGCTTGGTCTCGTGGTGATGGAGACGGGGGTGGGGCAAGGCGGCGACGTGGTCATCGTGTTGCCGGACGACCGGAAGATCGCTATTCAACTGAAGTCGGCTGCGTTGATCACGGCGGACAGTGCGCCGGGCCAACTTCGCCGATGGTCGAAGAGTGCGCACAGTGCTGTGCCGTTCGTGGTCGTTGCGGACAGGATCACCTCGGATGCGCGGGACTGCCTGAATCAAGCGGGCTGGAACTGGCTGGACCTGAGGGGGCATCTGAGGCTGACAGGCCCAGGCTTGTTCATCGACTCGGACATTCCTTCGTTGGTGAAGCCGGATGGCGAGCGGCAGGGCATCACCGGTCAGGTCGGTATCGAACTCGCTGCTCTCTTGCTGCTCGATCCAGCCGAGAAAGTCGGCGTCCGAGCAGCCGCGAAGATGTTGTCCCGCGCGCCGAGTTCGATTTCCGAAGCCTTTGCGGCTTTGCGGACCGCGGGACTCGTCGATGAGGGCAACAGGCCTGCGGTTCCCGGCTTGTTCTGGGAACTCGCCGAGAACTGGAACGCTGCGAGCCGTGACGTGGCGAGTGTTCCGAAGCCGGGTGCAGGCCGAGACAACGCCGCACTCAGGCTGGGTATGAACGACGTGGAATCGACCGTCGGATGGGCGTTGACCGACACGAACGCGGCGGCGGTCTACGGGGCACCCGTTTCGATCCGCGCTGGCCACCCGCCCGACTTCTATGTTCCAGACCAAAGCACGCTGCGGCGCGCTGTCCAACTGCTGGGGTCGGCCACGGCGTCTTCCTCACGCGCCGGTCGAGTTCGTGTCGCTCCTGTGTCGCTGGTGTGCGCTCGCCGCATCGACGCCAGGGAACGGACGAACGAGGAGTGGCCGCTGGCGGACCCTCTTTTCGTCGCGCTCGATCTCGCGCAGGATCCGGGACGCGGCAGGGAAATCCTTGACGGCTGGACCCCTGAGAAGGTCGGGACTCGTGTCTGGTGAGCCAGAGGTCGTGGTTCTCACCGGAAGGTCGATGACCCAGATCGTCAGCGCGATACCCGTGGTGGCCGAGCAGACAGGACGTGCGGTCGTGCTTGTGGGCGGCCTCGCGGTCATGTGCAGGCTGACGACGCCGTACCGGGTGACAACCGACCTCGACACCGTCGATCGTCGATCCGTGAACGAGGAATCACAGCTTCAACTCCTGGTGGCGGCCGGTGCGACGCCGAGCGGGCCGGCCGGCGCCTTGGTCCGCACCCCGTGGGGCGAGGTGCAGGTTGACGTACTTGAGGTTACTGACGCCGACATCGACGACCTTCCGGACGACCCGACCGACCGCCTGCATGTCCAAGCTCATGCGTGGGCGGCGTCTACCGCGTCCGCGCTCATGCTCAGGGCGGAAGGGCTCCCGCCCCTTAGAGTGCGAGTTGCCGAGCCGGGTCCCCTTATCGCGATGAAACTGCAGTCGATAATGAATCGTGGCGCCGCCAAAGAGGGGACGGATCTCCTGGACATTGTGCGCATCACGCTTGACCGAACCTGCGGGCCGGCATCGCGAGATCAGATTGAATCCGCTGAACCGCGGTTACGTGCCGACGCACTTCTCCACACTCGACAATGGTTCATTCGCTTTGAAGCTCAATCGCTGCGAAAGATCAGGGCTGTGCCGGAAGGGCGAGACGTGGAGATCGAGGACTTGAGGTTGGTCGGTGACCTGCTCGCCGGGGCGCTTGACCCGCGATGAGTCCGCTCGGCCGCCCCCCAGTCAGGACTACGGCCTGAGCCGACTGGGAAGTCGCTTCACCGACTGATCAGACGCCGTAGCGGTCCTGGGACATCGTCGCGGGCGGCTTGCCGTGCCGCGCCGTGTAGGCCGCCACGATCTCGTCCGTCGTGTCCTCCCCGGCCTGGAGGCGGACCAGGTACGGCACCACCCAGTGCAGGTCCGCCTCGTCGAACTCCTCCGTCCAGGACGGGCTGAGCCCGGCCAGGGACTCGTCGAGCACCTGGGAGAGGGCGACCTGTCCACCCGCGTTCACGGGATGCGGGCCCACCGAGATCGAAACGCGGGAAGCGGCGCCGGCCGGGTGCAGAGCCACCTCCATGGGGTGCGGATGGCGGCCGGGTGCCGTGCGCGCGATCACGAGGAACCGCAGAGGCCGGCGTTTCGTCTTCTTCATGCGGCCATTCGAGCACGCCGCCACGGACCGAGGATGAACCGCATGACGAGCCCCGCCCTCTCACCGCTCGCCCGCTGGTGCGATGCCCAGCGTGACTGGGCGGCCGAGGCGACGGATACCTACGAGGAAGATTCGCTGCTCACCGCGAGCGGCGCGTTCGCCGCGCTCCCCGCGAGCGAGTTCATGCGGGCGTATCGCGCGGCCGGGGCCGAGGTCTCGCGAATATCGACGGGCCCACGCCATCGGTCGTTCACCGTGGAGGTCGCCGCGGGAGCCGTGGTGTGCAGCCTGGTGGTGCAGCTCGGACGGGGACTCAACTCCCAGGAGTGCCGCCTGGCGGTGCTCGCGGACGGCGAGCGGCAGGGTGAGCCCGAGATGCTGCACGCGCTGGCCCTGGCCATCCGCCGCTCCCGGGGCGAGCCCGACCCGAATCCTCCCTACCCACGGCCGATCATCGGCAGCCGCAGCCAGCTGGAGGTCGTGTCCCGCGGCATCGTCGACGTCCTCGGCCAGGTCGCCCGCGGGTGGGCGTCATGAGCGAGGTCCTCTTCATCCGCGAGAACCCCTGGATGCCGCGAGTGATCCGCGCGGACGGTGAGCTCAGGCTCGAACTCGACGCCGGGGCCAACGCCAACCACGACCCTCGCAGGTTCGCCTTCCCGGTCTCGGAGGCCCATCTCGAGGTGCTCCGGGACGACCTGACCCGGTATCTGCTGTTGTGGAGCGCGATCCTGCCGCTGTGCGAGGCGGCCGGGACCCGGGGGCCTCTCGACGAACCGGCGGCGGTCGCGTTGCTGGACCCGATCCTCTTCGGCGCGCCTTCCGACGTCGAGTCGCTGTTCCGGGACACTCGCTGGGACGTACGCTGGCTCGTCGCTCAGGGCGCGGACGTCGAGCTGCTCGAACGCGGGCAGCTCTTCGAGGCGTTGCGCTCCGCGAGCGCGTGGTCCGAGTGGTCGCTCGTCCGCGAGTACGACGCGAACCGTCAGCGCGCCAGGCTTGCCCCGCTCGACAAGGCGCTGCTCAAGTACACGGGCCGCTATCCGCACGGCGGGAAGGGACCGGCCCGGGATCCGGGCGCCGTCGATCCCGGCCTGCTTCCCGAGGTCACGCGGGTGATCGCCGCCGCGGAGCAGGCGTGCGCCGGGATGCGGATCTCCCGCGACCGGCGAAGAGGCGAGCACGCCGTGAAACAGCGTGACTGGCGGCGAATCGAGGAGAAGGTCCAGCGCGAGGTTCGCCGCGCCTTCCCGCACCTCGCCGACGACGCGGTGCGCGCGGTGAGCTTCCTGATGTGCTCCGAAGCCGCCGACAAGGCCAGAAAGCAAGGATGACGATGAGACCACTGACCTTCAGCGACGCCAAAGGCAACGAGCGGAAGTGGGCGCCGGGTGACGCTCGATCCGCGCCCGACGCGTTCCAGGAGTTCGTCGACCTGCACCGTGCCGACGACAACGCGTCGTACCGCGTCGAGGACGAGGAGAACGAAGAGGCGCTGTTGCTCATGTTCGACGTCGGCACCATCTGCCGGATCAAGGGGGCGCAGGACTCTCTGATCGAGTACCGCCTCGTCACCAACCGCGGCGACTACCGGACCCAGGTGGCCAACTTCGCCCGCGGCGGTTTCAGCGCCCTCGACCACTACGGCCCCTGGTGGCCCGATGTCGCCGCTTTCGAACGCGCCCGGCTCCGCTCCCGGTTCGACGAGTCGATGCTCCGGCGGACCCATCCCCGCGAACTGCGCCGCCGGCTGGAGATCCTGACCCGCATCGACGGACACGAGCCGGTGACGGTCGACGGGGTCACGCACTTCGGCTTCGGCAACGGCGGCGGCGACACCGTCAACGCCTGGTTCACCGCGGAGGGCCGCGGTCTCGTGGTGACGTTCGACCACATCGGCGAACTCAACTTCTACGAAGACCCGCAGGCGCAGGCAGCGCTCTACGACGGCGTACCGGCTGACCTGCTCGCTCTGGTGAGGAACGTGCCGGAAGCGGATACGACGCTCAATGCCTCGCATCCGGACGGCGGCACCCTCGTGGTCGCCTCCGGCGTCTTCACCTTCTCCGGGCCCTGCGCCATGGCGGACGGCCTGGTGTCCCACTTGCAGGAGAAAGAGCTGGGTGTCGAGGAAACCGGGGTCGGCTGGCTTCTGGAGGGTTTTCTCGCGCTGGAGGACTTCACTCCGGCCGCGGTCGCCGAAGCCGTGGCGTGGTGGGGTGCCGACGACATCGCGAAAGGTTTCGCCGCGGCGGGCGAGCCGGAACAGGTCGTGCCGTTCGACCGGGAGACGGTGGACCGCTTCTGCAAGATCTGGGCCGACTCCGGATACAACGATCGCTGGGACGTGCACTACGTCCTGTTCGACAGCTACTCCATCGAGGACGCGGGCGAGGATCGGGACGAGCTCCTGGGGTTGGTCCGGACGCTCGGCCTCGAACGCGTGGACGCTCCGCCGGGAGCCGCCGACGGTGAGGTGTGGGTCCGCACGGATCCGCGTATCGACGCCGAGCTCGGAAACTGGGCATGAGCACTCCGGGAGGTCGTTCCGTGTACCACCGTTTCGAACCCGAGGTCGCCGGAGGCCTCGGTCCCGGTATCGACTACGACCCGCGGCGCGGGGCCGAACCACTCGTCGGCCCGCTGCACTACGAGTTCGCCGGCTGGCTCGGCGACGACATCGTCACGACGAGCGGGTACTGGATCGTCACCGGCAGGCTCGCCGACGCGCTGAGGGAATCGCCGCTCACCGGCTACGAGCTCGGCGAGGTGGTGGTGACCACCGAAGAACAGTTCGACATGTTCTACAGCCACCTCGGCCTTCCCCGTGACTGGGAGCGGCTCATCCCCACCGGCACGGAGGAGGGCGGTGACGACTTCGTGCTCGAAACGGTCGTCGACCTCCTCGTCAGCGACGCCGCCCTCGAACTGTTGCGGCGGTTCCACATCGACGACGCCGACATCTCGCCGGCGGACGAGGAACCGGAGGTCTCCGAAGTCATGCGGAAGTTCCTCGACCTGCAGCGAGCGAAGGGGGAACAGTGACGGACGACGCCACCGTCGATCTCATCGGATCGTTGGTCGAAGCCGCGGACCTGCCGGGATCGGTGGACGGCTGGGAATCGTTGGCGCCCGGCGACGTCATCACGCCCGTGTCCTGCCAGTGGCCGGGCATCGAAGCGGCGGTGAACGCGTACCTCGGTGAGAGGCTGCCGGTGAAGATCCTCGTGCTGGGCTGTGAAGCCGAAGAACTTCCGGCAGATGCGTGAACAACTGCGCCCGAAGTTCGGCTGAAAGGACGAAGACGATGGCACGAAAGCGGAAGACCCTTCCCAAGGACTTCCAGGAGATGTTGACCTCGGCTCCGCTGGAGGAGCTGAAAGCCGTCTTCGGCAAATGCGAGCTCGACGCGCGGGGCGGCTATGCCAAAGGGACCGCCATCGGCTTCCCGGAATGCCCGGACGAGCTCGTCGTCTGGCTGAGCGAGCAGGGGCTCGCCGTCGACACCCCGGACGGCGACGGCAGGACACCGCTTCATACGCGGGCTTCCCGTGGTGTTCCGAAGCAGATTCCCTTACTGCTCTCACTCGGTGCGGACATCGAGGCGGTCGACAAAGCCGGGAAGACGCCGCTTCTGACGGCGGTGGGCAGGCTGAGGTCCGCGCCGGCGCGAGTCCTGATCGAGCACGGGGCTTCCACCGAGGTTCTCGACAAGAGCGGCGAGTCGTTACTGAAGCGGGCCCTGGTCATCACGCGGAACATCGACCTCCCCGAATGTGTCGAGATCGCGAAGCTGCTGCTCGAACACGGCACGAGCGTCACGGCCGAGATGCGCCGTGAGGTCGAGCGGATCGGTCGTGATTTCGAGTTCCACCGCGGGAACTTCAACTCCGACCTCTTCGGGAAGACCGACGCCGCGCTCGGCGAGCTGTACGGGATCTTCGGGGTCGAGCCGGTCGCCCGGCGGTCGAGGCACGACGGCGTGTCCCCGATCGTCGTGCCCGACGGATCCTGGCAGGAGCGGCACAAGGCGCTCTGGGAGCTTCTCGTGCCGTCGAGCGGTGCGGGCGAGACGGTGCAGTGCGAGGCCATCCGCGTCACCGGCCGGATCACCGACGAGATGTTCCGGAACGGCGGGGCGAACTGGGACCGTGACTATCGCGCGATGGCCGACGCGTTCCCGGGTTTCCTGGCGCAGGGCGAGCCTCTCGGCGAGGAAGAACTCCAAGAAGCCAAGGAGATCGCGAAGGAGGTCAGGTCGGGCCGTGGCGCGGACGGCCACCTCGATCGTATGAGCGAGCTCGCCGTGGCCTGGGTCGCCAGGAATCCGGCCCCGATCGCCTTGGGCGCGGTGGACTACACACGCTGAGGACGGCCGGGTGGCCCCGATAGGTGCATCGGGGCCGCCCGGCGAACCTCACTTCCGCAGCAGGCTGTACGCCGCCGAGCCGATCAGCTCCAGCGAGACCTGAAGCCGCTCAAGGGAAACGTTGTCCTTGATGGTGTCTTCCGGCGTGTGGTACGTCGGCTCCAGCAGCGCCGGGCCGGATTCGCCGCGCCAGCTGAAGTTGCCCGAAGCGATCCCGCGCTCGAAGAACGGCACGTGGTCGCTCGAACCGCGCGCCACCGGGCCCTTGACCTGAGGGTCGTAGCCGAGCCGCTTCGCCGCGGCGTTGACGGCGGCGGTCGTAGCGTTGTCGGCGCCGTCGACCGAAAGCAGCCAGTAGGTGATCGCCGGGTCCCAGCTGGTGGCGACCATGTCGTTCTGGAAGCAGCCCGCGATCCGCTTCGCTTCCGGGTCGGACAGGTTCTTGACGTAGTGCCGCGAACCGATCAGCCCGTATTCCTCCGAGCCCCACAGCGCGAACCGCAGCGTCTTGTTCGTCGGCAGGTACCGCAGGACGCGGGCCAGTTCCAGGCAGAGCACGGTGCCGCTGCCGTCGTCGTTGGCGCCGGGGGAGCCGGGGACGCTGTCGTAGTGCGCGGTCACCATGACCACGCCTTCGTCCTTGCCGGGGAACGTGGCGGGCCGCTCGGCGATGACGTTGTACGACGTCAGGTTCTTGTGGTGCGTGGCCGTCGCCTTCACCGTGACCGAACCCTTGGCGAGCCGTTCGCGAAGGCGCTCGACCTGCACCTGGGCCAGGCCGAGCACCGGAATGGTGACCGGGGTGGCCAGCGTCGGGGAGAACGCCGACAGCTTGCGTGCCGGGTCGGCGCCGATCCGGCCGAGCAGCACGGCGTCCGCTCCGCGCTGCGCGGCCGTCAGGTACGCGTCGGCCTTGTTGGTCACGGCGGCGATCAGCACGATCTTGCCGGTCAGATCGTCGGGCAGGGTGCTGCCGTCACCGGCGTCGACGACGACGGCCTCGCGCGTGACGTCCTGCAAGCCCTGCGGGGACGAGCCGGTCTGCCAGCTGTCGCGCCCGATCGACAGGCTGCCCAGGAACTTGTCGGCGATCGGGAACGGCTGCAGCGTGACCTGGTAGCGCAGGTCCCGGAGCACCTTCGCGATGTAGTCCCTGGCTCGCAGTTCGCCTTCGGTGCCGGCGATCCGGGGGCCGATCTTGTCGCTGAGCACCCGCAGGTGCTCCAGTGCCCGCCGCGACCGCACTCGCGCGACCACCGGGTAGTCGCCGAATTCCAGCGACGGCGGGAACTGCGCGCCCGGACGTTGCTGCGTGGCCGCGGCGGCGGTGCCGGGGTTCAGCCCGATCGTCGCCGCGCCCGCCAGTGCCACCGCGCCCGCGAGCACCTCACGTCTGCGCAGACCTGCCATGGAACACCCCTCACTTCTCGAAGAAACTCGTTCGAGTAGCTAAGAGTCACGGAGCCGCCAGGGCAACCTCCGATCGTCCCCTTTTCCGGTTCAGCGCGCGGCCACCCGACGGTACGCGTGCGAGACGGCGACGACGCCGGTGACCGCCGCGGCGAGCACCCCGCCGATCAGCAGCACGGTGCCGACGAAGGGCCCGAAGTCGCCGATGTCGGCGAGCCGTCCCCAGAACGATCCTTCGAGCAGGGCGCCGACGAGGATGAACACCGGCGCGGCGACGCCGAGGAACAGGATCCACCGGTACCTGGCGGCCAGCGTCAGCACGAGGATCCCGGACACGCCGAGGATGAACGGGCCGGGCGGGACGTCCGGGAAACCGGGGACGCCCGACGCGATCTGGATGATCAGTCCCGCGACACCGACGAAGAGGAAGAAGGCGTTGGCGACGGCTGCGGTGGAACGGTTCATGGTGAACTCCTCACTGGATTTCAAGACCACTGAAGAGTCCTGCGCGCGGCGGCTCGGCGCGTCGGCCCGGAAGCGGCAATCGGGCCTACGCGGACCTGCGTAGCGGTTTGCCGAGGATCAGGGTGAGTTCGGCCGAAATCGCGGTCACCAGTTCTTCACCGAACACGCAGATCGTGTACTCCCAGGGGTGCCCGAACGTGCCGAGCCGGAAGTCCGGGGTCAGGTAGATGTGGTAGTCACCGTCCGGGAACGGGCTGAGCGGCCAGTCCTTCGCGGTGGTCGCGAGCCGGTACGACTCGTGGTGCCAGTCGAGCGCGTACAACTCGTCGGCGCACGAGGTCAGGCCCTCCCGGATCACGGAAACCATCCAGTCCAGCAGCTCATACTCAGGATGTTTGTCGAGAGCGGCCAGGCGCCAGGTCACCGACCCTGGGGGCTCTACGATCCCGGGCCACTTGAGCGGATCGTTGCCGGCTCGGAACGAGAAGTCCGCGAAGAAGCGATTCCACACCCGTGTGTATTCGGGGCCGGGCAGAGGCTCGACGCTCACCGACGGAGGATAACTTCGGATGGGTGAAGCCGTTGAGGCCCGACATGTTCGCGCCCGGCTGACGAGACGCCGCCGCGTGTGGAATACGAGCTCACCTCGCTCGGCCGGACGTTGGTCGAGCCGACGGAGGCATGCCTCGAGTGGGCGGCGAAGCACCTTCCGGAGCTGGTCGCCGCCCGCGAGGCCTGCTCGGGCTGAAGGACTAGCCGAGCAGGCCGAGCACGACGATCGTCAGCAGCGTGATGGCGGCGGCGAACGTGGTCACCCAGGCGCGCTGGGCGGCGGTGATGGAGGCGTTGTTCACGGCGGTTCCCCGGGGGAGAGAAGCGACAGGTCCGCCGGGAACAGCGCGTTGATCAGGCTCCGCGTTACCTGCCGGACGCCGGTGTGATCAACGTCACTGATCGTGCTGGTGATGCCGATCGCGCGCCGTGTACCAGAGCACTCCGGCAGCGGCCGCCACCATCGCGCCGAACGCCGAGAACCCCACCACGATCGCTTGCGTCATCACTCGTCCTTTCTCGTTGTGTCCCTACTGGGAAGACGTCCGAGAAGCGGAGTCGTGGCGCGATCGTCGCGGACGTCACATCCCGTCGAGTACCCCGTCGATCTGCGACGCGAGGGAGAAGTCCTTCGCCGTCAGGCCCCCGGCGGAGTGCGTGCTGAGCCGGAACGTCACCGTCCGCCAGCGGATGTCGATGTCGGGATGGTGGTCGGCCGCCTCCGCCAGTTCGGCCACCTTGTCCACCGCTTCGATGGCTTTCGGGAAGCTCGGCAGCTTCGCGGTCCGCTCGATCGTCACGCCGTCGCGGGTCCACCCGGAGAGCTTGGTCACGGCTTCGTCGGCCTGCTGGTCGTTCAAGATTTCCGCCATGACTCCATGGTGGTACGCCGTCGGCTACGCTGCACGTTTGCCACGGGTCCCCCCTTGAAGAACGCAGGAGGCTAGATGAAACGCGCCCTCCGCACGGTCGTTGCGGCTGGCACGGTGGCCGCCCTCGTCGCGGGCTGCTCGCTCTCCGGGAACACGGGGAACGACCCGCAGGCGCCGGCGACGGTCACGCTCGTGACACACGACTCGTGGCTCGCGCCCCAGGAGGTCCTCGACGCGTTCGAGCGGCAGTCCGGGATCAAGATCTCCGTGCTCAAGCAGGGGGACGCGGGCGCGCTGACCAACAAACTGGTGCTGACCAAGGCGAACCCGATCGGGGACGTCGCGTACGGCATCGACTCGACGTTCGCCTCGCGCGCGCTCACCGAGGGCGTTTTCGAGCAGTACACCAGCCCGGAGGCCGATCGCGGCCCGCAGCGCTACTCGGTCGACCCCGAGCACCGGCTCTCCGCGGTCGACCTCGGCGACGTCTGCGTCAACATCGACACCCGGTACTTCGCGGACAAGGGGATCCCCGAGCCGAAGTCGTTCGCGGACCTGGCCGACGCCAAGTACAAGGACCTGATGGTCGCCGAGAGCCCCGCGACGTCGTCGCCCGGCCTGGCGTTCCTGCTCGGCACCGTCGCCCAGTTCGGCGAGCAGGGCTGGCAGGGATACTGGACGCAGCTGAAGGCCAACGGGCTCAAGACGGTCAGCGGCTGGGAAGAGGCCTACTCCAAGGAATTCTCGGGTTCCTCGGGCAAGGGCCCGCGCCCGATCGTCGTCTCCTACGCCTCTTCGCCCGCCGCCGAGATCGGTGACGACGGCAAGCCGCGTACGAAGGCACTGCTGGACACCTGCTACCGCCAGGTCGAGTACGCGGGGGTGCTGAAGGGCGGCAAGCAGGTCGAGAAGGCCCGCAAGGTCGTGGACTTCCTGCTGTCCCAGCAGTTCCAGGTGACGGTGGCGAGCAACATGTACGTGTACCCGGCCCGTCAGGGCGTCGAGCTCCCGCAGGGCTGGGCGCAGGCCGCGCCGCAGCCGCAGCAGCCGAAGACGCTCGAACCGGCCAAGATCCAGGCCGAGCGCGAGCAGTGGATCGCCCAGTGGCGCACACTTCTCGAAGGCTGAGTGCGACCGGGCTGACCTTCCGAGGAGCCGGGCTGGCCGCACTCGCCGTGCTGCCGCTCGGTTTCCTCGTGGTGTTCTTCGCCTGGCCGGTCGCGGCGATCGTCGCGCGCGGATTCGGCTCCGGCGGCGTCGGCACGGCCATCGGCGACCCGCTGACCTGGAAGCTCGCCGGATTCACCGTCGCCAGTGCCGGGGTCTCGACGATCGTGGCCGTGCTGGCGGGCCTGCCGGTCGCGTTCCTGCTCGCGCGGGTGCGGCTGCCGGGGGTTTCGCTCGTCCGGACGCTCGTGCTGGTGCCGTTCGTGCTGCCGACCGTCGTGGTCGGCCTGGCGTTCCGCGCGCTCTGGCCCGACGGCGGGCTGCTGCCCCTGGTGCTGGCCAACGCCTTCTTCAACGTCGCCGTCGTCGCGCGCACGGTTTCCGGGCTGTGGAGCCATCTCGATCCGCGCACCGTGGACGCGGCGCGGGCACTCGGCGCGTCGCCGTGGCGTGCCTTCCGCTCGGTGACGCTGCCCGCGCTCGCCCCGGCCGTCGCGTCTTCGGCCGCGGTGGTGTTCCTGTTCTGCGCCACCAGTTTCGGTGTCGTGCTCATCCTCGGCGGCGCGAAGTACCGCACCCTGGAGACCGAGATCTACCTGCGCACGGTCGAACTCCTCGACCTCTCCGGCGCGGCCGCGTTGTCGCTGGTGCAGTTCGCCGCCGTCGTCGCCGCGCTGGTCGTCGGCGCGCTGGCGAGGCGGCGCCGGGAGAACGCGGTCCGGCTGCGTTCGCGGAGCGAGACCGCGCGGCGCCCGAGGGGCGGCGAGTGGTGGGCGGTGGCCGCCGGGCTCGCGGTGGTCGCGCTCCTGATGACGCCGATCGTGGCGTTGCTGGTCGAGTCCGTGTCCACTGGGTCCGATTCGGACGGTTGGAGCCTCGCCGGGTACGAAGCCCTGGCCGGGCAGGGCTCCCATGGCGCCCTTCAGGTTTCCGGCTGGGACGCGGCGTCGATGTCGCTGCGGACGGCCTTCGACGCGACGACGCTCGCGATGATCGTCGGGGTGCTGGCCTCGGTCGTGCTGGTGGCGTTGCGCCGCACGCCGGGCAGGCTGGCCAGGGGGATGGGCGAGACGATGGACGCCGCGCTCATGCTGCCGCTGGGTGTGTCCGCGGTGACCGTCGGCTTCGGCTATCTCGTCACGCTCGACGCGCTCCCCGGCGACCTGCGGACGTCTCCGCTGCTGGTGCCGCTCGCGCAGGCGCTGGTGATCATCCCGCTGATCGTGCGGATGGTGCTGCCGGTGCTGCGGTCGGTCGACGTCCGGCTGCGGCAGGCCGCGTCGACGCTCGGCGCGAGCCCCGGCCGGGTGTGGCGGGAGATCGATCTCCCGCTGACGGCGCGTTCGCTGGTCGCGGCGGCCGGGTTCGGTTACGTGGTCGCGCTCGGCGAGTTCGGCGCGACGAGCTTCCTGGCCAGGCCGGACGCGCCGACGTTGCCGGTCGCCGTGGCGACGCTGATCTCGCGGCCGGGGGAGCTGAACAACCAGATGGCCTACGCGGCCTGCGCGCTGCTCATGATCGTGACCGTGGTGGCGGTGGTGCTGATCGACCGGTTCGGCGCGGTCCGCGGGCAGAATTCGGTAGGGGAGTTCTAGTGTCGCTGTCGGTACGGGATCTGACCGTCCACTATGGATCCTTCGCGGCCGTGAAGGACGCCGGGCTGGACATCGCCGACGGCGAGGTGCTGGCGCTGCTCGGCCCGTCCGGTTCGGGGAAGTCGACGCTGCTGCGGGCGATCACCGGCCTGGAGCCGCTGACGTCGGGCACCGTGCGGTGGGACGGCGAGGACCTCTCCGGTGTCCCGGTGCACCGGCGAGGGTTCGGGCTGGTGTTCCAGGACGGGCAGTTGTTCCCGCACAAGGACGTCGCCGCCAACATCGCGTTCGGGCTGCGGATGCACGACGTGCCTCGCGCCGAGCACGCCGACCGGATCCGCGCGCTGCTCGATCTGGTCGGGCTGGCCGGTTACGAGCGGCGGAGGGTGACCGAGCTGTCCGGCGGGCAGGCGCAGCGGGTGGCGCTGGCCCGCGCGCTCGCGCCGGAACCGCGGTTGCTACTGCTGGACGAACCACTGTCCGGTTTGGACGCCGGGCTGCGGGAACAGCTGGCGATCGACCTCGCGGCCCTGTTGCGGCGCAGCAAGATCACCGCGCTGCTGGTCACGCACGACCAGGAGGAGGCGTTCACGCTCGCCGACCGGGTCGCCGTGCTCGACGACGGTGAGATCCGGCAGGAGGGCGCGGTGCGCCGCGTCTGGCGGCAGCCGGTGGGCGAGGACGTGGCGCGTTTCCTCGGCGTGACCACCTTCGTCGACGGCGAGGCGTCGGGCGGGACGGTGCGGACGGTGCTCGGCGAGGTCACGCTGCCCGATGTCGAGGACGGTGCCGTGCGGCTGGGCCTGAGGCCGCACGGTCTGCGGGTCGCCCCGGAGGGTGTCGAGGGCGAGGTCGTCGCCGTGGTGCACCGGCGGGAGCACGTGCGGCTCGTGGTCGCCCCCGGCGGCAATCTGTCCACTGTGGACGCCGTCGCGCCGGTCACCGCCGATCTGCGCCCCGGTGACACCGTGCGGCTCGCCCTGGACCCGGACGGCGTCGCCCTCCTGGGCTGAAGGGGACTTTCCCCTCGTCTCACGCGACGAAAGGGCCCTTCGCCGCGTCGTATGCGGTGAAGGGCCCTTTCAGCCCACGTGGGAGGTCAGCCGTCCCGCGTCGTGAGGCGCGCGTAGGCGATCGAGAGCCCGATGGCGATGTAGCAGGCGGCGCGAAGCGCGCCTTCGCCGAGCATCGCGGTGTCCACCGGGTCCATCAGCACCGATGCGGGCGCCTGCGTCCAGTTCTCGTTGAGCAGGAACGGATGCAGCCACGAGACCGCGTCCAGGAAGCCGAGGATGGTGAACACGATCGTCCCGGCCAGCACCGAGGCGACGACCAGCATCGGATGTTCGGTGAACGCCGAGATCGCCAGCGCGACCGCGCCGACCGCCCACAGCTGCAGGACCACCCACGCGGCCACGAGCAGGATGCGGCCCAGCGCGTCCCAGACGCTCAGCGTCGAGCCGGTGAGAGTGAACATCGAATCGGTGCCGCTGATGATCAGCCCGGTGACGAAACCGGTGAACGTCATGGCCAGTACGGCGATCGTCGAAACCGTCGCGACGCCGAACGCCTTGATCGCGAGCAGCCTGCCCCGGCCGACCGGCGCGATCAGCCAGCCGCGCAGCGTCCCGTGGGCCGCCTCGCCGGCGATCGCGTCCGCCCCGGCCATCGCCGAGGCGAGCGGGAGCAGCAGTCCCAGCGTCATGGTCAGCGCGGCGACCGGCAGGATGAAGCCGTTGCTGACCGCGGACGCGAGCAGCGCGCCGTCCCCGTTGCCGCCACCACCGCCGCTCGTCTCCGCCGGGTCGACGAGCGTCAGCGCGACCCCGATGATCACCGGGATCAACGCGAGCAGGCCCAGTACGGCCAGTGTGCGCGGCCGCCGGAAGATCCAGCGCAGTTCGGCGCGGTACAACCGGAGCAGGCCGATACTGTCCTGCCCGGTCCGTGCCGCGGGTGCCGCGGCCAGAGCGTGGGTCACGACTCCCCCTCACCGTCTACAGTGGACTCCGGCTGGGTCAGCCGGGCGAACAGGTCTTCGAGCCCGGTCCGTGCCCTCGCCGCCTCGTGCACGGCCACCCCGGCCGTCACCAGCTGACGCAGCACCTCGGGGGCTTCGGCCGCGGTCAGGTCGACGCGGACGCCGTCCGGCGTGAGCCTGCTGCCGATCCTGTTCTCCCGCAACGTCTCCACCGCGAGTTCGGCGTCCGGCGTCCGCACCAGCAGCGCCGCGTTCCCCGACTCCAGCAGTTCCGAGAGCTCGCCCTGGGCGATCACGTTCCCGGACTGGAGCACCGCGACGTGCGTGCAGGTCGCCTCGACCTCCGCCAGCAGATGCGACGACACCAGCACGGTGACGCCGTCGGCGTGCAGTTCGCCGATGATCCGGCGGATCTCCCTGGTGCCCGCCGGGTCGAGGCCGTTCGTCGGCTCGTCGAGCACGACCATCCGCCTCGGCACGAGCAACGCGCTCGCCAGGCCCATCCGCTGCTTCATCCCCAGCGAATAACCCTTGTAGCGCCGGGTGGCGGCGCCGGTCAGGCCGACGCGCTCAAGCGCCGCGTCGACCGCTCCGGGGATTCCCGCCGAGGCCAGCCGCGGTTCGGCCGCGGCCACGCGCAGCAGGTTCTCCCGCCCGGAGAGAAAAGGGTGGAAACCCGGCCCCTCGACCAGCGCGCCGACGTCGGGCAACGCGTGCGCCGCCTCGTCGGGCATCCGTTTGCCGAAGAGTTCGACCTCGCCCTCGGTCGGCCGCACGAGGCCGAGCAGCATCCGGATGGTCGTCGTCTTGCCCGAACCGTTGGGGCCGAGCATCCCCAGCACGGCGCCTTCGGGAACGTCGAGATCGACGTGGTCCACGGCCACCGTGCGGCCGTAGACCTTGCGCAGGCCCCTGGTACGGGCCGCCATGGGTACCGCCGGAGCGGACGCCTCCTGGGAAGCGTCCGCTCCGGCTTCGAACGTGGTGGTCACTTCGCGGCCAAGGCCTCGAAGAGGACCTGCTCCGGCACCGCGCCGGCGGCGTAGCGGCCGTCGTCGGTCAGCACACCGGTGCCGACCTTCGTGGTCATCAGCCAGCCGCTGCCCCAGGCACCGCTGACCGGCTTGGCGAACCGCGAAAGCAACGCCTTCGGGTCGACCTGGCGGCCCTGCTCGTCCTTGGCGTCGCCGGCCTTCGCCAGCGCGTCGGCCGGGATCTTGCCGGTGATCGCGGTGTCCCAGCCGTCGCCGACGACCTTGATGTCGGACTTCGCCTGCTCGGCCAGCTCACGGTTCTTCGGGTCGACCTCGGCGGCCTTCTCGGTCACCTTCGCGCCCTTGGGCGGGGTGAACTCGAAGTTCGACGCGGGCTGGTTCGCGAAGTTGATCTCGCTGAACGAGGCCTCGAACGCCGGGGCGGACGTGCCGTTGGCCAGCACCGTGACCCGCAGCGGCATCCGGGTCTGGTCGTCGATCGCGACGCGGATCTCGCGCAGGAGGGTCCGCTCGGTCGGCTTCGGGGTCAGCACCAGTTCGTACGCGGCCCGGTTCGCCACCGAGGCCGTCCCGTCGACGGCGATCGTGCTGCTCTCGCGCACCTTGCCGAGCAGTTCGGAGGCGACCGTGGCCGGGTCGACGGCCTGGGCCTTGTCCTGGTGCTCCTTGGCCAGCCCGTCCGGGATGGTCACCTTGGTGGCCGAGTTGTCCTTGGAGCTGTACTCCCAGACGGTCTGGCCGTTCCGGACGATGGTCTGCTGGCTGGAGCCCTCGGTGAGCGAGATCTTGCTCTTGCCCGCGCCGTCGGTCGACACCTGCGCCGAGTCGACGTCGAGCGCCGAGACACCGGGCAGGGCGCCGCCGACCTGCGGCAGGCCGAGGTCGTTGCTGACCTTGACCTTCCCGTCGAACGCCGACGGCTTCGCGTTGAGCGTCGACTGCACCAGCTCTTCGGCGCTGATCTGCGGCAAGACGGGCGCGTCGCCCGCGGTGGCCGGCATCGCGACGACCACGAGCCCGCCGACGCCGAGAGCCGTCCCCACCACCGCCGCGGTGATGGCCTTCCTCTTCGGATCCATGCTGTCTCTCCCTGTTTCCCCGAACCCCAGTGTGCTCGGGTCTTGGCGACAACGCTTCCCCGGAAACGCTGAGACACCACTCAGACTCCGCCGCCGGAGCTGAGATGGCGCTGAGAGGTCGCGCGTGAGCTGGTCGAAGCGTGAATGATGAGGGACGTGAAACCTCGAGTACTGGTGGTCGACGACGAGCCCGGCGTGCGCAAGGCGTTGCAGCGGGGGCTGCGCGCCGAGGACATGGACGTGGTCACGGCCGCCGACGGGCCCAGCGGCCTGCGGCTCGCGCAGACGGGTTCCTTCGACGTCGTGCTGCTCGACATCATGCTTCCCGGTCTTTCCGGGTATCGCGTGCTCGAACGCCTGCGCGCGCTCGGTGTCACCACGCCGGTGCTGATGATCTCCGCGAAGGACGGCGAGGTCGACCAAGCGGACGGCCTCGACCTCGGCGCCGACGGCTACCTCGTGAAACCGTTCTCGTTCGTCGTCCTGGTCGCGCAGGTGCGCGCGGTGCTGCGGCGGGCCTCGCCGGACGCCATCCGCGGGCCGCTGCGCATCGGCGCGCTCGAAGTCGACCGGAGCCTGCGACAGGTCCGCTACGACGGCGTCGAAGTGGCCTTCAGCCCTCGCGAGTTCGCGCTTCTGGAGGTGTTGGCCGGCCGCGCGGGAACGGTCGTCACCAAGGACGAGCTGCTGCGCGCCGTCTGGGGTGACGAGCAGGCCGCGACCCGGAACGTCGTCGAGGTCTACGTCGGTTACGTGCGCCGCAAACTCGACGCGGTCGGTGCGGGCGCGCTGGTCCGGACCGTGCGCGGGCACGGTTACCTGGCCTCGGACGCGCAGCTCGACGAAGTGATCGCCCCGGCGGGACAGGGGTGATCGGCTCGCCGTCTTGGTGGCGCCGCCGATCGCTGGAGGTCCGGATCACCCTGCTCACGGCCACCGTCACGCTCGGGTTCCTGCTCGGGCTGGCGGCGGTCGCGGGGGACAACCTCCAGCCGCTGCTCATCGGCTCGGTCGACGACGAGCTGAGCGCCCAGCTGAACACCGCGAAGGCCGACGTCGCCGCGGGGCGGACGCCGTCCGGAGCGGCGGTCACCGTCCGCGTCCTCGACACCGGCGGCGGCCCGGTGGACGGCCTGCCGCCCGCGAACCTCGGCCCCGCGGACGTCCGCGCGCTGAAAGCCGGCGAACCGGTCACGACCGGCGGAGAGCACAGCTGGCGCTGGGCGGGCACCGTGGTCACCGCTCCCGACGGGCAGCAACGGCTCGTCGTCGCGGGCGCGGGTCTGGTCGGCTTCGCGACCGCTGTGCACTCCGGCGGGTTGTGGCTGTTCGTGGTCGCGTCCGTCGGCGCGGTGGGCGCCGGGATCGCGACGTGGCTGCTGGTGCGGTTCGCGTTGCGGCCGGTGGCGCGGATGCGCGGGTCGGTGCGGGTGCTCCCGCCGGGCGCGCGGCTGCCGCTCCCGGACTCGCACGACGAACTCCGCGCGCTGGCGGAGGAGTTCAACGCGTTGCTGGCCAGGCAGGAGGAAGGTGCCGAACGGCTTCGCCGGTTCACCGGGGACGCCGCGCACGAGCTCCGGTCGCCGGTCGCGTCGATCCGCGTGCAGGCCGAGGTCGCGGTCGCCAATCCCGATCCCGACCTCTCGCAGGAGACGCTTTCCGACATCCTCGAGGAAGCGGAACGGCTCTCCGCGCTGCTCGACGGGTTGCTGGCGCTGGCGAGGTCGGACGCGGGGGAGGTCCCGCCCGCGGAACCCGTCGAGCTGGTGAGCGAGGTGCGGGCCGCGGTCGCGCGGATGCCCGCCGGCGCGCCGGAGATCCGGGTGAGCGGCACGGTCGGGGCCGCGTGGGCGCTGGCCACGCACGCCGAGGTCGAACTGGTGCTGAGCAACCTGCTTCGCAACGCCTGCCGGTACGCGCGGGGCCAGATCGTGGTGTCGGTGCTCGCGGCGCGGTCCACCGTGCGGGTGGTGGTCGACGACGACGGGCCGGGTATCGAGCCGGAACACCGGGAGCGGGTGTTCGACCGGTTCTACCGTGTGTCCGATTCGCGGGCCCGGTCGTCCGGCGGCACCGGGCTGGGCCTGGCGATGGTCGCGGAGGCCGTCCGGCGCCGAGGGGGCCGCGTCCGCGTCGGCGAGTCACCCGATGGCGGGGCGCGTTTCCAGGTCGTCTGGCAGGCGGCGCGGCCTGGCGCGTGACTTCGGCACACGGCGTGATTCGCGTGTCCAGGCGCGCAACTCGCGTGCTTGGAGGCGCAACTCGCGCCTTCACGCCCGGTCGTAGGGTGAGCGCGTGGTGATCGTGGGTGCCGCCCTCGTGCGGAACGGACAGTTGCTGGCGCAGCAGCGGGCTTGGCCGGCCGACCACGCCGGGCAATGGGAACTGCCGGGCGGGCGGGTCGAGGACGGCGAAAGCGACGAAGCCGCCTTGGCCCGTGAATGCCTGGAGGAGCTGGACGTCGCCGTCACGGTCGCGGGCCGGGTCGGCGACGACGTGCCGCTGCCGAAGGGGAAAGTGCTGCGGATCTACGCCGCGACGCTGGTCAGCGCCGCGGACGAGCCGCGGGCGGTGGAACACAAGGACGTCCGGTGGATCTCCGCGCGCGACCTCGACGACCTCGACTGGCTTCCCGCCGACCGCGTCCTCCTGCCCGCCTTGGCCGCGCTCCTGGCCGAGGAGAGCTGAAGGGGACTTTCCCCGCGTCTCATGCGGTGAAAGTCCCCTTCACCTCGTCTGATGCGGCGATGGGCCCCTTCAGCCCGCCTTGTTCAGCCGGCGCCGATGAGCCGCAGCGCGGACTGCAACCGGTGCTCACCCCGTTCCGCCGCCCGGACGGCACCCGCCTTGCGCACCCGTTCCAGCTCACCGGGGTCGGCCAGCAGCGCCAGCGCGCGATCCCGGACCGGCCGCAGCTCCTCGATCAGCGCCTCGGCGACGGCTTCCTTCACCTGGCCGTAGGAGTCGAACCGGTCGGCGAGGTCCTCGGGCTTCTCCCGGACGCACGCCGCGAGGATGTCCAGCAGGTTCGCCATCCCCGGCCGGGTTTCCGGCGCGTAGGCCGGTTTCGACCCGCCGTCGGTCTTCGCGCGTTTGACCTTCCGCCGGACCTGGTCGGGCTCGTCGAGGACGAAGACCACCCCGGCCTCTTCCTTCGTCGACTTGGACATCTTCCGCGTCGGCTCGGCCAAGTCCATGACCCGCGCGCCGGCGGGCGGCAGCACCGCCTTCGGCATGGTGAACACGTCGCCGTAGGTGGAGTTGAACCGCTTCGCCAGCGTTCGCGCCAGCTCGACGTGCTGCCGCTGGTCCTCGCCGACCGGGACCTCGTCCGCGCCCTGCAGCAGGATGTCCGCCGCCATCAGCACCGGATAGGTCAGCAGGGACAGCCGCACCCCGGCCCGGCCCTTCGACTTCTCCTTGAACTGGATCATCCTGGCGGCCTCGCCGTAGTTGCAGGTGCATTCCAGGACCCAGTTGAGGGCGCCCAGCTCGCGGGCTATGTCGGACTGCACGAACACGCGGTCCGGCTCGATCCCGGCCGCGATCAGCACGGCCAGCTGTTCGGAGGCCATCGAACGCAGCTTCGCGGGATTGTGCGCGTTCGTCATGGCGTGCAGGTCGGAGACGAAGTACAGGTCGTCCGGCCCGCCCTCGTCCGCCCAGCGCCGGATGGCCCCCAGGTGATTCCCGACGTGGACGTGGCCGGACGGGGTGATCCCGGACAACCTGATCATCTGCCTTCTTCCTTCCGGATTCGGGCCGCCCCAGGGTCCGGGCACGAAAAAGGCCGCCCGGTGGGGCGGCCTGGTGGTGCGCTCGTCTGGTTCAGCGCAGGACTTCGGGGCCGCCGGAGGGCGGCCACCACTGAGCGTTCTGCGCGCGCATGACCATGATCCTACCGCAACCGAAAAAGCAGGCGCGGATCACTCATTACGGGCACGTAGCGTCAACACTTCATATCGGCCGGGGCAGTACACCCGTCATATTGGCGATGCGGGTCTACCTTCGACTCATGTTTGTCGTCCTGTTGACCTACACAGCGCCCATCGAAGAAATCGACTATGTGCTCCCGGACCACGCGGACTGGCTGACCAAACAGTACGAGCACGGTAATTTCCTCGCCTCCGGCAGGCGCAACCCGCGCATCGGCGGCGTGCTCATCACCAAGCCCATGGCCAGGGGAAAGCTGGACGCGATCCTCGCGACCGACCCCTTCTCGGTCAAGCACATGGCCGCCTACGAGGTGATCGAGTTCTCGCCGACCAGGACCGCGCCGGAACTGCGGGCGATCAACGAGGCGGTGGTGCATTGACGATCTTCTAAGCGGCCTTCGCGATCTTCGTCTTCGCCTTTTTCAGGGCGAGGACGGGGCATTTGCCGCACCTCGACTTCGACCGGCAGCATTTCTTCTTGACCTTGCCGGACTTCATCCATTTGCGCACGAGCTTGTGCGGGTCGTCAGGTAGTTTCTTGCCCACGCGCGCTCCTTGTCCGACCGTGTCGGCGACCTCTACACGTTAGGTGAGCCTAACCGATCTTGGGGCGTGGGGCTGCTCACATCCGGGGTACCGGTATCCTGGTGTGGTCCGCGTATGGCCAAAGTCGGCCAGGCGTGTCTCGAACGCGCGAGCGTGGGCACCACACCCGAACTTGAAACCCTTTGGAGCCTTCGCGTGCCCGCAGCCAGCGCCACCGCAGTCGATGCCGGCCGCTCGTCCGGCAAGACCCGGCCCGACCTGCGCAACGTCGCCATCGTCGCACACGTCGACCACGGCAAGACGACCCTCGTCGACGCGATGCTCCGGCAGTCCGGCGCCTTCGAGGAACGCGCCGAACTCGTCGATCGCGTGATGGACTCCGGGGAGCTCGAGCGGGAAAAGGGCATCACCATTCTCGCGAAGAACACCTCCATCCGCCGCAAGACCGAAGAGGGCATGGTGACGATCAACGTCATCGACACCCCCGGTCACGCCGACTTCGGCGGCGAGGTCGAGCGCGGCCTGTCCATGGTCGACGGGGTGGTGCTGCTGGTCGACGCCAGCGAGGGCCCGCTCCCGCAGACCCGGTTCGTGCTGCGCAAGACCCTCGAAGCCGGTCTGCCGGTCATCCTGGTCGTCAACAAGACCGACCGGCCCGACGCCCGGATCTCCGAGGTCGTCGAAGAGACCCACGACCTCCTGCTCGACCTGGCCGGTGACATCGAGGACGCCGACCTCGACGCGATCCTCGACCTGCCGGTCGTCTTCGCCTCCGCGCGTGCGGGCAAGGCGAGCCTCGAGCAGCCCGCCGACGGCGCGGTGCCCGAGAGCGAAAGCCTCGACCCGCTGTTCGAGACCCTGATGCGCCACGTGCCGCCGCCCTTCGCCGACCGCGAAGGCCCGCTGCGCGCGCTGGTCACGAACCTCGACGCGTCCAACTTCCTCGGCCGGATCGCGCTGATCCGCATCCACTCCGGCAGCCTGCGCAAGGGCCAGACCGTGGCGTGGATGCGCGAGGACGGCACCATCCAGAACGTCCGCATCTCCGAACTGCTGGTCACCGAGGCGCTCACCCGCGTCCCGGCGACCGAGGCGAGCGCGGGCGAGCTGGTCGCCATCGCCGGTATCCCGGAGATCACCATCGGCGACACCCTCGCCGACGTCGAGAACCCGGAGGCGCTGCCCCGGATCGCCGTCGACGAGCCCGCCATCTCGATGACCATCGGTGTCAACACCTCGCCGCTGGCCGGCCGCAGCGGTGGCGACAAGGTCACCGCCCGCCTGGTGAAGGCGCGCCTTGACCAGGAGCTCATCGGTAACGTCAGCATCAAGGTGCTGCCGACCGAGCGCCCCGACACCTGGGAGGTCCAGGGCCGTGGCGAGCTGGCGCTGGCCATCCTCGTCGAGCAGATGCGCCGCGAGGGCTTCGAGCTGACCGTCGGCAAGCCGCAGGTGGTCACCAAGATGATCGACGGCAAGCTGCACGAGCCGTTCGAGCGCCTGTCGATCGACTCCCCGGAGGAGCACCTCGGCGGCATCACGCAGCTGCTGGCCGCCCGCAAGGGCCGCATGGAGCACATGGGCGGGCACGGCACCGGCCGCATCAAGCTCGACTACGTCCTGCCGGCGCGCGGCCTGATCGGCTTCCGCACCGACTTCCTCACCGAGACCCGCGGCACCGGGATCGCGAACCACGTGTTCGAGGGGTACTTCCCGTGGGCGGGCGAGATCCGCACCCGCCACTCCGGTTCGCTGGTCGCCGACCGGTCCGGCCCGATCACCGCGTACGCGATGATCCAGCTCGCCGACCGCGGCACCTTCTTCGTGGAGCCGGGCGCCGAGGTGTACGAGGGCATGGTCGTCGGCGAGAACCCGCGTGCCGAAGACCTCGACATCAACATCACCAAGGAGAAGAAGCTGACCAACATGCGTCAGTCCTCCGCCGACGTGATGGAGACGCTGGCCCGCCCGCGCAAGATGGGCCTGGAGGAGGCGCTGGAGTTCTGCTCCGTCGACGAGTGCGTCGAGGTCGCCCCCGACGTCGTCCGGATCCGCAAGGTCACGCTGGACGTCAACCAGCGCGCCAAGGAGCGCAACCGCAACAAGAACCGCGGCTGACCCCCGATCGTCCCGCGCCGGAGGGCGCCTGCTCACTCACCGTGAGTAGGCGCCCTCCGGCGTTTCCGGGTCCCAATGCGGTCACGCACCGTATTCGGGCAGGCGTTCTTCGTTAAAGAAAGGTCCTTTCCCGACAATTTCGAGGCAAAGCCGAACTCCTTTTCGGACGGTGTTCACAACACCGGAACACCCCGGACGGAACGGCGGCGGAGCGGCCCCGCGCGCCGGGCCGGGAACGCGGATCCGGGCGGGCGCGAAACAAAAGACCCTAATTGCGTCCGGATAGGACTCGCGGTCTCGATCGTTTCGGTCATCAATCGTGCGGTGGCGAACATTCCGGCGGCCGTTCCGGAATGTTCCGGGTTTGCGGAACCGATTGTGGAGCGAGCGCGCTTCGGCGCCGCCGAAAAGCCACGGCCCGGCAGGAACCCCGGGGGCCTCCCGGACGTCCACCGGAGGAGGACGGCATCCGGTCGGGCGACGACCGGGCCGATATGGGAATCTCGCTGCCGAGGCCATGGCGCGCGTGATAGCTCTATGGCGACCAGGCGAGGGACAAACCGGGAGGATCAAGGCGTGCGGTCACCGACCACAGCGGCGTCCATGCTGGCGTGCGCGGCCGTGCTCCTCGCCGCCTGCAGCAACACCCCGCCCCCGCCCGTGGTCAGCTCCTCGGCCTCCCCGGTGAGCACGTCGACCACGAAGACGCCTTCGCAGGTGGTCGTGGGTGTCGACGACGTCCTCGGCGGCTACAACCCGCACAACCTCGCCGACGCTTCCCAGGTCACGTCGGCGCTTTCGCAGCTGCTGCTCCCGTCGGTGTTCCGCCCGAAGGACGACGGCAGCTTCGAGCTGGACAAGAACCTGATGAAGTCCGCCGAGGTCGTCTCGCAGCAGCCGTTCACGGTCGCGTACACGATCCGCCCGGACGCCTCCTGGTCCGACAGCGCGCCGATCGCCGCCGAGGACTTCGCCTATCTCCGCGAGGCGATGCGCGACCAGCCGGGCGTCATCGGGGCCGCCGGCTACCGGCTGATCTCGGACATCCAATCGCGTGAAGGCGGCAAGCGGGTCGAGGTCACCTTCGCGAAGCCGTATCCGGGCTGGCAGACGCTCTTCGGCAACCTCCTGCCCGCGCATCTGCTCAAGGACGCCCCGAACGGGTGGCAGGGCGCGCTGGCGACGACATTCCCGGCGGTCGGCGGCCCGTACTCCATCAAGGGCCTCGACACGGCGCGCGGAGAGATCACCCTGGAGCGCAACGAGCGCTATTGGGAGAAACCCTCCGCCCTCGACCGGATCGTGCTCCGTGCGGCCGATCAGGACGGCACACTGGCCGCCCTGCGCAGCGGCAACGACCAGTTCGCGATGACGAGGACCGACGGCACCGGCCTCAAACGGCTCGGCGAGCTCGGCTCGGCCGTCCAGCTGCACACGGTCGCGCGCCCCACGGTCGCGCAGATCCTCCTGCGGCCGGTGAGCTCGACGCTGTCGGATCCCCAGGTGCGCGAAGGGGTCACCGCGCTGATCGACCGCGGCAAGCTGATCACCGAGGCGACCGACGGCGGCCCGTCCGACAAGCTCCGCGCCGACGCGCAGGTCCGCGTCCCGTCGGCACCCGGTTTCCAGCCGACGATCCCGGCCCCTGGGCCGCCGTCGGCGGCGGATCCCGCCAAGGGCGAGGAACTGCTCAAATCCGCCGGATACACCAAGGAAGCGGGCACCTGGCGGAAGAACGGGAAGAACCTTTCGCTGGTCGTGGCCTCGCCCGCCAAACAGGAGCCGTACGCGACGATCGCCAAGGAGCTGACGGCGCAACTGGTGGCCGCGGGGATCGAGGTCAACGCGATCGCTCCGCAGCCGAGGGAGCTCTTCTCGACGATGCTGGCCATGCCGGTGCTCAACGGGGTCCAGCAGACGACGCCGGAGGGCGCGGGCAACGTCGGCATCGACATCGCGGTGATCGGCCAGGTCACCGGCGGCGCGGACGTCGCTTCGGTGCTGGCGTCCACCTTCGGCTGCCGCCCCGATCAGCTCACCGACAAGACCAAGGCCGTCGTCCCCGGCAACCCGCTGGGCTTCTGCGATCCGGCGCTGCAGGCTTCGATCGACGCCGCGCTGACCGGCGCCACCCCGGTGGCCGACACGCTTTCGGCCCTGGAACCGGAATTGTGGCGTCGGAATGTTGCCATTCCGTTGTTCCAGCTGGCCGATACCCTGGCCATCGGCTCTGGTATTTCCGGAGTAACCGCTGGTCCTCCTATGGTGGGCCCTTTCGGGTCCGCGGTGAACTGGACACGGGGTCCGAAGTAGCCGTTTCGAGTCCGAGCCGGACCCTGGAGGGTGACCTTTCCCGGCACGTTCGAGTGGTGGACTGATTCCTCAAGGTAACCACTGTATTTCTTGATGTCAGCCGCAAGTTACCCTTTGGTCACGATCGCCCCGGAACTGGTGACTGTTCGTGCATTTCCTTTCTAGCGTGCACCCGCAGTGCGCCAAATGAGTGTTGCTTGGCGTGTCATAAGCTCCGGGCCATCTCACCGGAGCGGTGTGGGGTCCTGTTCCGATCTCAGGAACCCAGTGCTAGGAGGGCACACTTCATGAGGAAGTCCAAGGCAGTCTCCGCCTGGTCGCTGGTCGCGGCCTCCGCGCTTGTGCTGAGCGCATGCAGCGGTGGCGACAGCGGCAGTACCGACCCGAACGGGTCGTCGACCGACATCAAGAGCATGGCGACCGGCAAGGCGCAGAACGGCGAAAACTTCAAGCTCGCGGACACCCCGGGGTACGAAGGCACCGTCACGGTGGGTATCGACGACGGGTACTCGGGCTACAACAACGACACGCCCGACACCAACACGTCGTACAACACCTACATCCTGACCGCCGTGCTCGCGGGCGCCGACGTGCTCGACGGCAACAACAAGGTGCTGCTGAACAACGACGTGTTCGACTCCTGGGAGGTCACCTCCAAGTCGCCGCAGACCGTCGTCTACAAGATCAAGCCGAACGTCAAGTGGTCGGACAACGAGGCGTTCGACTGCGACGACATGTACCTGTCGTGGCTTGCGCACTCCGGCAAGGCGAAGACCTCCGACGGCAAGCAGGCCTTCCTCGCCGCTTCGACGACCGGCTACCAGCTGATCGACCAGGCGACCTGCAAGGACGACCTGACCTTCGAGACCCGGTACACCGAGCCGTACCTGGACTACAAGGGTCTGTTCAACTCGACCGCGATCATGCCCGCGCACATCGTCGAGAAGAACTCGGGCGTCGCCGACATCACCAAGCTGACCCCGACCAGCGACGCGGCCCAGCTGGCGAAGGCCGGTGACTTCTGGACCAACGGGTTCAAGGGCTTCAAGGCCGACGTCATGCCGGCTTCGGGTCCGTACAAGATCACCGCGTTCGACGCCAACCAGAAGGCCGTCACGCTCGAGAAGAACCCGAACTGGATCGGTGGCAAGGGTGGCCCCTCCAAGATCGTCGTGAAGGCGATGGAGGACACCAAGGCCATGGCGACCGCGCTGCAGAACGGTGAGATCGACATCGCCGCTTCGACCCAGCCGGACGCCACCGCGGCGAACACCATGAAGGGCCTCGCCGCCCAGGGCATCACCTACGGTTCGGCCTCGCAGCTGACCTTCGAGCACATCGACCTCAACTACAAGCGCATGTTCAAGGACAAGGACCTGCGCAAGGCGTTCTTCGAGGTCGTCAACCGCCAGGAGATCACCGACAAGCTGCTGAAGGAGGTCCAGGCCGACGCGACCCCGCTGAACAGCATCGTGTTCATGCCGGGCGAGCAGGGCTTCAAGGACCTGTACAGCAGCAAGGCCGGTCTGGGCGCCGAGGCCGCGGCCAAGACGCTGACCGACGCCGGCTGGGTCAAGGGTGGCGACGGCATCTTCGCCAAGAACGGCCAGCGCGCGTCGTTCAAGATCTCGCACAACCAGAACACCCGCCGTCAGCAGACCGTCGAGATCATCATCTCGCAGGCCAAGGCCGCCGGTATCGAGATCACGGACGACCAGGACGCCAACTTCCTGAAGGGTGGCCGTCTCGCGGCCAGCGACTACGACGCCGCGCTCTTCGGCTGGTCCGCCGCTCCGTTCAAGGCCGAGCAGAAGTCGATCTACATCACCCGTGTCGACGACAGCAGCCAGAACTACCAGGGCCTGTCGAACCCGACGATCGACTCGTCCTTCGAGGCGGCCGTGAAGGCCACCGACGAGGCCGTGCAGCTGGAGAACTACCAGAAGGCAGACCAGGCGATCGCGGACGAGTACGCGACGCTGCCGCTGTTCCAGACCCCGTCCATGTGGGCGTTCAAGGGCATCGACCGCACTTACATGCAGTCGTACAACGGTGTCCTGTGGAACGTCGGTGAGTGGGAGCAGAAGAAGTAGGGCTTCCGCCCCGCTTTTTCACCACTCGCTTACGCGATCCTGGTGGTACGGGGTCCGGCCACAAGCCGGGCCCCGTACCCGCCGGAAGTAGCTGTTGACCGTAGGGTTACCGCCACTACGGTGGACAACCGGGCAGCGGTCCAGCACTTCGGCGGCCAGGCCCGGATGAGGAGCAGTTCGTTGAACCTGGTGATCTACATTCTTCGCCGTCTGGCGATATCGATTCCCGTCCTGCTGGTCGGGACTTTCCTGTGTTTCGTCATGGTCGCCGGCACCGGTGACCCGCTCGCCGAGATGAAGAGCAACCCGGCCATGAGCAAGGAAGCCATCGCGCAGATGGCCTCGCAGCTCGGCCTGGACCAGAGCATCGTGCCCCGGTACTTCACTTGGCTCGGCAACTTCGTCACCGGCGACTGGGGCGTTTCCATCGCACAGGGCAACGCGCAGGCCCCGGTGTTCCCGAAGGTCATGGCCGCGTTCGAGGTCACCTTGAAGCTCGTCGTCGGCGCCGAGATCCTCGCGCTCGTGCTCGGCGTCCTCGTCGGTGTGGTCGCGGCGGTCAAGCAGTACTCGATCATCGACTACATCGCCACCACGCTGGCCTTCCTGCTGTTCTCGATGCCGATCTTCTGTGTCGCCATCGTGCTCAAGCGCTACGCGATCGAGTTCAACGGCTGGGTCCGCGACCTGGGACTGTCCGATGTGCTCGGTAACCCGTGGATCCGCACCACGAGCCCGGAATCGCTGAATTTCGACGGTCCAGGCGGTTTCCTCGCCAGTTACGTCGGCGCGTATCTGCTGCCGACGCTGTCCATCATGGCGATCAGCTTCGCCGCGTACAGCCGGTTCCAGCGCGCTTCGATGCTGGAGACGCTGAACGCGGACTACGTGCGGACCGCGCGTGCCAAGGGACTCGCCAACGGCCGGGTCATCTTCCGCCACGCCTTCCGGAACGCGCTCATCCCGGTGACCACGCTGTTCTCCGTCAACTTCGGTGCCGTGCTCTCGGGCGCGATCATCACCGAGACGGTGTTCAACTGGAATGGCATGGGCAAGCTGCTCGTCGAAGCCGTGACCAAGAGCGACACGCAGGTGATGATGGGGTGGCTGGTGCTCATCGCCAGCAGCATCATCGTCGCCAACCTGATCGCCGACCTGATGTACGGCATCCTGGACCCGAGGATTCGCGTTGGCTGACTTGAACTCCCTTATCGCGGCGGAAGGTTCCAAGCCCGCCGATGGCACGCTTCCGCCCGAGGCGCTGCCCGAGCCGCAGAGTCAGGGCAAGCTGGTCCTGCGCAAGTTCCTGCGGCACAAGCTGGCGATGATCTGCACGGCGGTCCTGCTGCTGCTCGTGCTCACCGTGCTGATCATGCCGATCTTCTGGCCCTACAGCTACGAAGACAGTTCCTTCCCGTCCTTCGCCAAGCCCAGCTCGGAGTACCCGCTCGGCACGACGCAGGTCGGCAAGGAAATGGTGTCGCAGATCCTGCGCGGCACCCAGTACTCGCTGCTGATCGCGCTCATCGTGTCGCTGGTCGCCACCACCATCGGCACCGTTTTCGGTGCCATGGCGGGGTACCTCCGCGGCTTCACCGACTCGGCGATCTCCCGCGTGACGGACCTGTTCCTGATCGTCCCGCAGATCGCGGCCGCGGCCATCCTGGCCAAGGTGTTCGGCGGCGGTACCTGGTACATCGTCGCGATGGTGCTGGCGGCCTTCGGCTGGATGCCGATCGCCCGTATCGCCAGGGCCGAGTCGATGTCGCTGTCCCAGCGCGAGTTCGTGGACGCCGCCCGCGCGTCCGGCGCCGGGACGTTCCACATCGTGTTCAAGCACCTGGTGCCGAACATGGTCGGCCTCATCACGGTCAACGCGACCCTCGCGATCGCGCAGGCCGTGCTGATCGAGGCGGCACTGTCGTTCATCGGGCTCGGGGTGCAGCTGCCGGACACTTCGCTCGGCCGCGTCATCCTCGAGAACTACGCGCAGCTCCAGGCGCGGCCGGCGCTGTTCTTCGGCCCGTTCGTCGTGCTGGTGCTGATCTCGCTGACGATCAACTTCATCGGTGACGGCCTGCGGGACGCTTTCGACCCGCGGCAGCGCCGCCAGAAGGCGTAAGGCCCTCTTCAGCGCGTGAAGGCCCCCTTCCCTCGGCTCAGCCGAGGGAAGGGGGCCTTCACGCGCTTCAGGCCCGGAGCGGCGTTCGTGCACCGTGCCAGGTGTCGCGAAAGCCACTTTCGGGACATCAGACGTCGCGAAAGTGGCTTTCGCGACACGCTGTCAGGTCCCCCTAGCGGGAGGCGTAACTCGCGTGATCAGAGGCGTAACTCGCGTGCTTGGAGGCGTAACTCTCACATCCGGCCGGGAGACACGCGAGTTACGCGCTCAATCACGCGAGTTACGCCTCCAGACACGCGAGTGTCGTCCAGATGCACAAAGGCCCCCTTCACCGCGTCCAGCGCGGCGAAGGGGGCCTTCGCGTATCTCTGAGGCTCAGTCGGCCACCGGGGCCAGCTTGCCCGCCTCCCAGGCCGCACGCCGCTCGGCCTGCAGCACCGGGTCCGCGACCGGAGCGGCCGACAGCAGACGACGGGTGTAGTCCTCACGCGGCGAGTGCAGCACCTGGTCACGCGTGCCGACCTCGACCAGCTTGCCGTGCTGCATCACCGCGACGCGGTCGGCCAGCAGGTCGACGACGGCGAGGTCGTGGCTGATGAACAGGCAGGCGAACTGCAGCGAGCGCTGCAGGTCCAGGAACAGGTCCAGCACGCGCGCCTGCACCGACACGTCCAGCGCCGAGGTCGGCTCGTCCGCGATCAGCAGCGCCGGGTCGAGCGACAGCGCCCGGGCGATGGCGACGCGCTGGCGCTGGCCGCCGGACAACTCGTGCGGGTACCGGTTGCGGTAGTGGCCGCCGAGCTCGACCTTGTCCAAAAGGGACGCCACACGCTCGTTCAGGGCCTTGCCCTGCAGGAACTTGTGCAGCACCATCGGCTCGGCGATCGATTCGCCGATGGTCATCTTCGGGTCCAGTGTGGACGCCGGGTCCTGGAACACGATCGAGAAGTACCGGCGCAGCGGGCGCAGGTCCTTGTTCGACATGTTCGTGATGTCCTTGCCCGCGATCGACACGGTGCCCGCGGTCGGGGTCAGCAGGCGGATCGCGCAGCGGCCGACGGTCGACTTGCCGGAACCGGACTCGCCGACCAGGCCGACGATCTCACCCTTGGCGATGCTCAGCGAGACGTCGTCCACCGCGCGGTTCTTCGCCTGGCCGCGACGGCCGGGGTACTCCAGCACGAGGTTCTTGATCTCGAGCGCCGGGGCGTCGGCCTCGATCACGGCCTCCAGCTCGGCGTCGGCGAGCCGGATCTCTTCGGCGATCTTCGAGGCCTCGTCGCTGTCGGCGTCGATGCCGGAGTCGTCGAGCAGGCGGCGGCCTTCCGGCCGCTGGCCGAGCACGGGGACCGCGGCGAGCAGCTTGCGGGTGTACTCCTGCGACGGCGACGCGAACAGGTCGCGCACCGGCGCCTCTTCGACGATGTTGCCCTGGTACATCACGACCACGCGGTCGGCGAGGTCGGCGACCACACCCATGTCGTGCGTGATCAGCACGATCGCGGTGTTGAGGGTGTCGCGCAGCTTGCGCAGCAGGCCAAGGATCTCCGCCTGCACGGTGACGTCGAGCGCCGTGGTCGGCTCGTCGGCGATGATGACCTTCGGGTCGCACGAGATCGCCATCGCGATGACGACGCGCTGCCGCAGACCACCGGAGAGCTGGTGCGGGTACTGCTTGAAGCGCAGCGGCGGGTTCGGGATGCCGACCATCTCCAGCAGCTCGATGGCGCGCTTGTCGGCGGCTTCCTTCGAGATGTCCTGGTGCGAGCGGAGCGCCTCGCGCAGCTGCCAGCCGACGGTGTAGACCGGGTTCAGCGCGGTCATCGGCTCCTGGAAGATCATCGCGACCTGGTTGCCGCGGATCTTCTGGAGGTCCTTCTCCTTGAGGTCGGCCAGGTTGCGGTCGCCGAGCCGGAGCTCGCCCGCGATCCGGCTCGTCTTCGGGAGCAGCCCGAGCACCGACATCGAGGTCACCGACTTGCCGGAACCGGACTCGCCGACCACCGCGACGATCTCACCCGGCTTGACGTCGAAACCGATGCCCTTGACGGCGTCGACCACGCCTTCGTCGGTCGGGAACGAGACGCTCAGGTCGGAGATGGACAGAACCGAACCCGACACGCCGCCGAGGTCCGACGATGCTGCTTCAGTGCTCACCAAGATGCCCTTCGTGGGGGTACATATGGTCACGGCGCAATGCCCGTGACTCGCGCGAGGATAACCGAGAGTCGCCCGACTAAGGTCGGTGCTCTCCGGCTTCCGTTCCCGACACCCTATAAAGGAAAGCGCGCCGTGTTCGAATTAGTCTTCAAGCCGTGATCTCCGATCTGCCCAAATTGCTGCTCGTACACGCCCATCCGGACGACGAGAGCATCACCACCGGTGGCACCATCGCGCGTTACGCCGCCGAAGGCGCCGAAGTGACCGTCGTCACGTGCACGCTCGGTGAGGAAGGCGAGGTCATCCCGCCGTCCCTCGACGGTCTCGGTTCGTGGGCTTCGGACCAGCTCGGCGGCTACCGCGCGGGCGAGCTGGCGTCGGCCTGCGCGGCGCTGGGTGTCACCCGGCACCGGTATCTCGGCGGGATCGGCCGCTGGCGTGACTCGGGCATGGCCGGGACGCCGTCCGCGGCCCATCCGCGCGCGTTCTCCGGCGGCGACCTCGACGAACAGGCGGCGCAGCTCGCCGAGATCCTCGACGAGGTCCGGCCCCAGGTCGTCGTCACGTATGACGCCTTCGGGGGTTACGGGCATCCGGACCACATCCGCGCGCACGAGGTCACGATGGCCGCGGCGCCGAAGGCCGCGTCGGTCGAGCGGGTCTTCCACACGGTTTCTTCCCGCGACGCCGTCGCAGCGGGCCTCGCCGCGCTGCGCGGACGCTCTCCGTTCCGGGTCCCCGAAGACGGCGAACTGCCGGTGACGCCGGACGAGACCATCACGACCGTCGTCGACGTCGGCGCGCACATCCCGGCGAAGGCGGCCGCGCTCCGGGCGCACGAGACCCAGGTCAGCGTGCCCGCTCCACCGCATCTCGCGGATCACTTCGCGCTGAGCAACGACATCGCGCAGCCGATCACCCCGAACGAGTACTTCGTGCTCGCGCACGGGCCTGCCGAGGGCGCCGCGGCCGATCTGTTCGGGGGACTCGCGAGGTGAACCCGCCGCTCACCTCGCGGCAGCGTCTGCTGCTGGCCTTGCTGACCTTCGACGCGTTCCTGCTCGGGCTGCTCGAACTGTTCTTCCTGCCGCTCCGGCTCGACGGGATCGTGCTGCCGAAGCTCGGGGACGCGCCCATGCCGGTGACCGTGGTGCTCGCGGTGATCACCACTCCGCTCCTGGTGCGGACGACCGCGAAAGTGGTGCGGCCCTCCTTTTCGGTGATTCCGCTGCTCGTCTGGGTACTAGTCGTACTCGTGATGGGCGTGACCGGTCCCGGTGGTGATCTGGTGCTGATACAGGACTGGCGGGCCTTGCTGCTGATCGGCGGCGGGGCGCTGCCGGGAGCACTGGCGCTGGGTGGCGGTCTCGGCAGGGCGAAGGGAGCTAGCAGTGGGTGAAGCGATTTCGGACCGTCAGGTCGTGGCGGTGCTGCGGCCGTTCGTCCGCGCCTGCGGGCCGATGGTCGACGCGCTGCGTGACGCGGATCCGTTCGGTCTCCAGGCCAGGGGGCGCAGGCACGAGGACCTCGACGGCGTCGAGCCCGGGCTGAAGGACAAGCTGCTCAACGGGATCACCTCGGTCAAGGTGCCCGGCACGGCGGCGTGGGCCGAGATGTCGAACTACCAGCGGACGGACTGGTGGGTGAACCGGGTCGGCCGCTTCACCGCGCTGATCACCGCGATCCCCGGTCTCGGCGGCGCGCTGGCCGACCGGTTGCCCGTGCAGGACGCGCTCGGTTCGGCGGCGCAGGGCGTGTTGCTGTGCGCGATCGCGGGGGAGTACGGCGTGACGGACGTCGGCGCCCGCGTCCGGCTGATCGCGTGGGTCCTTTTCGAACGCGACATCGATCCGGTGATCGCGGCGGGCAAACACGCCGAACACGACAAGGCCGCCGAAGACGACGAAGCGGCGAAGCTCACCGAAGAACTCGACGACGCGAAGAAGAAGCACGGCAAGATCACCCTGAAGGCGGCCGCCGGCACGCTGTGGCGCCTCGGCCGGGGTCTGCTCGGCATCGTCGACGAACTGGAGAAGCGGCCTCGCGGCCGTCTTTTCCACCGTGCGCTCGGGAAGCTGCCGGTCGTCGGCATGGCGGGCGACTACCTCGGCGAGCGGTCCGGCCTCAAACGCGTCTGGAAGCGGGCGCACGAATGGTTCACCGAGCACCCTGACGGCGAGCTCACTTCCAGAACATGAACGCGTCTTGTCCGTATTGGGCAGCGAGCGTGAACCCTCCGACGGAGTCGAAGACCGCGTAGGACACATTCCAGAACACGCCGCTGGCTCCGGGGATGGCGATCAGCACGGCGAACAGCGCCAGCGGTGCCCACGGCCGGGCCTTCGCGCCGAACTCGCGCGCCCCGGGCGAAAGGTACGGCTCGATCGCGCCCCAGCCGTCGAGGCCGGGGATCGGCAGGATGTTCAGGATGAACGTGACGATCTGAAGCAGCGCCAGGAACGAAAGCCCGATCACGAGCCCGCTCGCCATCGGCACGAGCGCGATGACGAGGGTCAGCGCGACACCGACGCCGAGGTTGCTCAGCGGTCCGGCGAGCGAAACCCACGACTGGACCCCGCGTGACCGCAGGCGTCCGTGTTCGATCCAGACCGCGCCGCCCGGCAGCGGGATGCCGCCGATGACGAGGAATACCAACGGCAGGACGATGGACAGGATCGGATCCGTGTATTTCCGGACGTCCATGGACAGGTAACCCTTGTGGGCGACGCTGTGGTCACCACCGCGGAAGGCGACGACGGCGTGGCCGAATTCGTGGAGCGTCAGTGACGCCACCCAGCCGCCGATGACGAGCAGGATCACGCCGATGGTGATGAGCGGGTCGTAGTCCTGCCGGGAAATCGTGGTCGTGTCGCCGAAAGCCGCCAGTACACCGCCCAGGACGGTGACCGCGAGGATGCCGAGGAAGATCGGGCTTGGCCGCACTGCTGATCTCTGCACCCCTCCAGTCTTCCGTATGCCCGATGTGAAGTTCTCGGCGTGTCCCCTTGCGCTTCTACGCGCGGGTATCCCCCGAACTCGCTACTCCGCTTGACCTGACCGCACTACACGGGTGTAATCACAGTGATGTCATTCGTCGCTGGAAGGGGGCGGCGGATGGTGTTTCAACACCGCCAGCCTGGGGAGTGCGTGGACAGCGAGGAGGCGGACGTGCGGTTGGAAGCAGATGGAAGGGAATGGGGGCAAGTCGTGGGTTGGGGTGAGGTCCCGGAGCAGCAACTGGGCGATCTCACCGAGCTTTTCGACGATGCCTCCGCGGAAGAGCAGGACTGGCAGGAACGGGCCCTCTGCGCGCAGACGGACCCGGAGGCGTTCTTCCCCGAGAAGGGCGGCTCCACCCGTGAAGCCAAGCGGATCTGCCTCGGTTGCGAGGTCAAGGACGAGTGCCTCGAGTACGCCCTCGCGCATGACGAGCGGTTCGGTATTTGGGGCGGGCTCTCCGAACGTGAGCGTAGGAAACTGAAAAAGCGAGCTGTGTGACGGCGATCTCCGGTGGCCTGTGCGCGCCGGAGATCGCTTACGCCCGCTTCCACATCGTGGGGCCACCAACGGGTGACAGGGTCGCGTCGTAGGGTGGCGGCACTCGACTTCGCCGCCACATCTGGAGTGCCCGTTGTCCCGCACTGCCGCGTCACCTGTGTTGCGCACGGTCCCCGTTCTGGCCATTGTGGTCTGTCACAACGGCGAGAACTGGTTGCCACTGGCGCTTTCCGCGCTGCGGCGCAGCGGAGTCCGGCCGCGGCACATCCTCGCGGTCGACACCGGATCCACCGACGGGACGGCGAAGATCCTCGCCGACGCGGCGTCCGTCGGCGAAGCGCCGGTCCTGGACGGAATTCTCACACTTTCCCGTGATGTCGGCTTCGGCGCCGCCGTCGGCGAGGCCGTCGAGCACGCCGTCGACCGCTGGGGTGATCCCGGTGGCTGGCTCTGGCTGCTGCACGACGATTGCGCGCCGGAACCCGACTGCCTCGAAAACCTGTTGGCAGCGGCCGAAAACGAGCCCGACGCGACGGTGCTCGGCCCGCTCGCGGTCGACTGGAGCGACCCGCGGCTCATCGTCGAAGCCGGATTGTCGACCGACGCCATCGGCCACCGGCAGCAGATCTCACCGGACGAGAACGACACCGCCGTGCTCGCCGTGCCGAGCGCGGGATCGCTGGTGCGGCGGGAAGTCTGGCACGACCTCGGCGGTTACGACCCCGGCTTTTCCTTGCTGCGCGAGGATCTCGACTTCGGCTGGCGCGCCAACGCCGCGGGCGGGCGGGTGCTTTCGGTGCCGCCGGCCCGGCTCCGGCACGCTCGCGCGCTCAGCACCGGGCAGCGCGAACCGGATGCCCTCGGTCTTTCCCTCGCGACGGCGAACCGCGCGCACGGGCTGCGGGTGTTCCTCGTCAACTGCTCCCCACTGTCCTATTGGTTCGGCCTTTTTCGAATTCCGCTGTTCGCGGTGCTGCGGGCGCTCGCGTTCCTGCTGCTGCGGCGCACCGGCGAGGCGGGCGCGGAACTCAGGGCCACCTGGTACCTGCTGCGCGGCCGCGGCGGGCTGCGCGCGGCCCGCGCCGAACGCCGGAAGACGGGCAGGCCGGGCCGTGTCCGCGGGCTCTTCACCGGCCGGATGACGCGGGTGCGCAACGCGGTGCGCGCCGGTGTCGTCGGTCTCGTCCGGCGTGGCGTGGAACGGGATTTCGCCCTCGGGACGGTGCCGGAAAGTGTCGATCAGGAAGGGGCCTGGATCCCGCCGGAGGCGGTGAAGGCCGGGCAGGACCGTCCGGTCGGGCCCGGCGCGCTGCCCGCGGGAGCGATGCGCGGCGTCGGCTCGCGGGGGACGGGGCTGAGGCGGCCCAGCGGGGTCGTCGCGGTCGCGGTTCCCGAAAAGCCTGCGGCTCCCGAGGAAGAGGGACCGAAACCGTCTCCGGTGCCGCGGCGGCCGGAACCCGAGCTCGTGTTCGTCGAGGTGGACCGGAAACGCGTCCTGGGCGCGACCGTGTTCGCCCCGCCGGTGATCATGCTCGTGGTGCTGACGGCCCTCGCGTTCGTGGTCAACGGTTCCCGGCTCGGGCTGGACCTTTTCGGCGGGAAACTGCTGCCGGTCGGCGGGCTCGGCGAGATCTGGGCGTCGTATCTCGCGCCGTGGCACGCGATCGCCGGCGGGACGGCGAGCCCCGCGCCCGCGACGTTGCCGGTGCTGGGCACGCTCGGCGCGATCTTCGCCCCGATCGGCGGTCCGGCGGCACTGGTCGCGATCCTGCTGATCGGTGACATCCCGCTCGCGGCTCTGAGCGCGTACGCCGCCACTCGGCACCTTCGCGTGCGTCGCTGGGTTCGGGCCGTCGTCGCGGCGGCGTACGGCGTGCTCCCCGCGGCCACCGCTTCGGTCGCGCAGGGACGGCTCGACGTCGTCGTCGTGCACCTGCTGCTGCCCCTGGTGATCGCGGGCATCGTCGGGCTGCTGGTCCGCGCGGACTCGCGCTGGCTGCACGTTTCCGCGCTGAGCGCGATCGGGCTGGCGCTGATCGGCGCCTTCTCGCCGCTGGCGCACGCGCTGGCGCTGGTCGGGCTCGTGATCGGGTTCGTGGTGCTGCCGTCGCCGACCGGGCTCGCGCGGCGGATCGCGTCGGTCGGCATCGTGGTGTTCCTTCCGCTGGCGTTGCTGCTGCCGTGGCCGAGTGTGCTGCTGCGGCATCCGGAACTGCTGTTGCACGGGCTCGGCGGCGGCGCCACGGCCGCGTCCGGGGCCGATCTCGCCGGACTGGACCCTGGCGGTCCCGGCGCGTGGCCGATCGGGGTGGCGCTGGTCGCGGCCGCGATCGTCGCGCTGGTGGTCCGGCCGTCGAAGGGCGCGGGCGGCGGTGTCGCGGTCGTCGTGCTGGGGGTGCTCGGGCTCGTGGCGGTGCGGTTCGTGGCCGTGACGCCGATGTCGGGCGGCGCGCACGCGACCGGGTACGCCGGGGTGCCGCTGCTGGTGGTCAGCGCGGGGTTGCTGTGGACGGTGCTGGCGACCTGGCAGCGAGGCGGGTCCGGGGTCGACCCCGCGCCGTGGCTGGCGAAGGTCACGGCCGTGGCCGGGGTGCTGGTGCTGCTCGCGTTGGCGACCGGTGCGGTCGTCGCCGGACGGGAAGGGCCGTTGCGGGCGGGTGAGCGTCCCTCGCTGGCTCCGGAGATTTCCGCGGAGCTGGCTTCGAGTGGCCGCTCCGTGCTGGTGGTCGGTTCTGTTCAGGATGGTGTCCGGCAGACCGGTGGGCGGTTGCCGAGTTTCGGCGACGACGAACTCGCGCCGACGCCCGGCAGCGCCGATCGGCTCGCCTCGTGGCGCCGGGACCTTCTGCAAGGCTCGCCGGATGCCGTCAAACAGGCCTTCGCGGCGGCTTTGGCCTCGGGGGTCTCGTATGTCGTCCTGCCGAGCGGTGCCGACGGCGGTGCCTTCGTCGAACTCGCGCGGGACCTGGTCGCTCCGGCGGCGCCGACTTCGGACGGGCGTCCGGTGCTGCGCTTGCTGCCCGCCGGTGGGCAGGTGGCGCTGATCTCGCCGGAACTGGCGCAGGCGGCCGTGACCGGGAAGGGCGCGCCCGGCGCGTCGCCCGGGGTGGCACCGGTGCAGGCCGGGCTGCCGGAGGTGCGGGTGCGCGTCTCGGAAGGCCCGACCGGGCGGCTGCTCGTGCTGGCCGCGGAGTTCGAGGCGGGCTGGCAGGCGAGTGTGGACGGCAAGGCCGTGCCGATCGTGCGGGCTTGGGGGCACCAGGTGGCGGTCTCGGTTCCGCCCACGCCGTCGGAGGTGGTGGTGGAGCATCAGGGGACCACGCGGAATCTGCTGCTGCTGGCGCAGGTGGCGGCGGTGCTGTTCACGCTGCTGACCGCTGTTCCTACGCGGAGGCGTTCTTGAGTTCTCTCGGCTGTCCTGAAGGTCCCCTTTGAGACGTTCAACGTCTCAAAGGGGACCTTCAGGACATTCCAGCGGTCGGCTTGGGCTCATCTCCCGCCTCCGGCCGGGAGGCTCGGGGTTCCCAATGTCGCATCAGGGTCGCTCAGCGTCTCAAATGCGACATTGGGAACCTTCTGAGCCTGCCCAAGCCCCCGCGCCCCAGTTATCCACAGCCCCTTCCCCTTGTGGACAACTCGGCGCTCCAGCGCCGTTTCCGCAGGTCCCGTCGTCGCCCCGCGATACACTGGGCTGGGGACGCCCCCCGGGGAAGGGCGGGGGCTGGGCTGGGGGGAGAAGCGGAGGGTGAGGGGTTATTCGCCTTCGATGACGTCGGGTTCGACGCCGAGGTAGCCCGCCACCTGTTCGACGAGGACGTCGTGGACCAGTTCCGCGAGTTCGCCGGGGTCTTTCGCGCGCGCTTCGAGGGGGCGCCGGTAGAGGACGATGCGGGCCCGCGTCGGGAGGCCGGCGCGGTCGACGCCGGCGGGCACGAGCCGCGAGAGCGGGACGGCGCCGTCGTGCAACACGCCGTCCACTCCGGTCGGTGCGCCATCCGAGCGAACTTCGGGGACGTCGTCGACGGCGACGTCGAGCTTCGTCAGCTCGTGCCGCCACCGCGCTTCGATCGGTTCGAGCGCGTCCAAAACCAGCGCGTCGAACCTTTCCGCCCTGCTAGCGGCGGCGGGAAGGGTCGACGGATACAGCGCTCCGCGCAGGCCCCGGCCGTGCCGGTCCCGGCGCATCCGCCGTCGCTGTCGGGAATCACGAGCCGTCGCCACGAACCGAAGGGTACGCGCTCGGCGATTCAAAGCGCGTGTCGCCGGTACGCTCGGCTCGCGACGCGCTATCGTTCTCGATCGTGCGGAGCGTACGAAAGTGTTCGCGAACGGGTTGTCTCGAACCCGCTGTCGCCACGCTCACGTATGCCTACAGCGATTCGACGGCCGTCGTGGGCCCACTGGCCACGGCGAGCGAGCCGCACTCCTATGACCTCTGCGAGGCGCACGCCCTCCGGCTGACCGTGCCCAAGGGCTGGGAAGTCGTCCGGCACGAAGGGGCCTTCGCCGCCCCGGACCCGTCTGCCGACGAGCTGACCGCGCTGGCCGAGGCCGTGCGCGAGGCGGGCCGGTCCGACAAGCCCGCGCCCGAGCCCGAACCCGAGGGACCCTCGGGCAGGCGCGGCCACCTGCGCGTCCTGCCCGGCCGCGCCTGACGCGAGGGCTCGCCGGTAGGCTTTCGAGCGCGCCAGAGGGCGTTGTAACGAGACTATTGGCGGGGAGCAGGCGTGCCAGACCTTTCGGGCATCGTGAAGGCCTACGACATTCGCGGCGTGGTCGGTGAGCAGCTGGACGCGGCACTCGTCCGCGACCTCGGATCGGCGTTCGCCCTGTTGATCAAGCCGGAGTCCGACTCCGTGGTGATCGGCCACGACATGCGCGACTCCTCGCCCGAGCTGTCCGCCGCGTTCGCCGACGGCGTGACCTCGCAGGGCCTCGACGTCGTGTCGATCGGCCTCGCCAGCACCGACCAGCTGTACTTCGCGTCCGGGTCGCTCAACCTGCCGGGCGCCATGTTCACCGCCAGCCACAACCCGGCGAAGTACAACGGCATCAAGCTGTGCCGCTCGGGCGCCGCCCCCGTCGGCCAGGACTCCGGTCTCGCGGAGATCCGCGACACCGTCGAGCAGGGTGTGCCCGCCTTCGAGGGCCAGCGCGGTTCGGTGACCGAGAAGGACGTCCTCGCGGACTACGCGGCGTACCTGCGCAAGCTCGTCGACCTGTCGGGCAGCCGTCCGCTGAAGGTCGTCGTCGACGCAGGCAACGGCATGGGCGGCTACACCGTTCCGACGGTTTTCGCGGGCCTGCCCATCGAGGTCGTCCCGATGTACTTCGAACTCGACGGCAACTTCCCCAACCACGAGGCCAACCCGCTCGACCCGAAGAACATCGTCGACCTCCAGGCGAAGGTGCGCGAGGAAGGCGCCGACGCGGGCCTCGCCTTCGACGGCGACGCGGACCGCTGCTTCGTCGTCGACGAGCGCGGCGAGCCGGTCTCCCCGAGCGCCATCACCGCGCTGGTCGCGATCCGTGAGCTGGAGAAGGAGCCGGGCGGCACCATCATCCACAACCTGATCACGTCGAAGGGCGTCCCGGAGATCGTCGCCGAACACGGCGGCAAGCCGGTGCGCACCCGGGTCGGCCACTCGTTCATCAAGGCCGAGATGGCCAAGACCGGCGCGATCTTCGGCGGGGAGCACTCCGCCCACTACTACTTCCGCGACTTCTGGCGTGCCGACACCGGCATGCTGGCCGCGCTGCACGTGCTCGCCGCCCTCGGCGAGCAGTCGGGCCCGCTGTCCGAGCTGACGGCGGAGTATTCGCGGTACTCGGCCTCCGGCGAGATCAACTCCACCGTCGACGACCAGGTCGCGCGCATGATGGCGGTCAAGGACGCGTTCGGCGCCCGCGACGGCGTCGAGATCGACGAACTGGACGGCCTCACCGTGCAGCTCCCCGGCGGCGGCTGGTTCAACCTGCGCCCGTCCAACACCGAGCCGCTGCTCCGCCTGAACGTCGAGGCCGCCGACGCCGAGGCCGTCCGGGCGCTGACCGAAGACGTATTGGCGATCGTCCGTGGGTAACGAATGTGTCGTGAAAACACATCTCGAGCCGTCCCACAGGTAGGGAGTAACCATGGCCGTCACGTTCGACGCACAGTTGCTGGAGATCCTGGCCTGCCCGTCCCCCGATCACGCGCCGCTGCGGCCGGGGACGACGGCCGATCCGGAAGCCGACGCGCTGACCTGCACGGAATGCGGTCGCGTGTATCCGGTCCGTGATGGAATCCCGGTACTGTTGCTGGACGAAGCCACCGAGCCGACGACCCCGGATGGCGATCATGCCGACGGTCCCTGACGAGTCCCTGCTCGACGATCCCGCGAGGCTGGCCGAGGCCGACACCGCGGGGCTTCTCCGTGCCGCCGCGATGGCGGGCGCCCAGGTCCGGGCGACCGCCGCGGCCGCGGCCGAACTCGAGCTGAGCGATCGCCTGGACGTCGGGCGCCCGCGCTCGCTCGTGCTGATCGACCGGCCGGGGGTCAGCCGGACGCTGACCCGGCTGGTCGCCGCGCTCCTGGCCCCGGCGTGCCCGGTTCCGGTGGTCGTCGCCGAGGTGGTGCCGAGCTGGATCGGCGCGCTCGACGTGGTCTTCGCGCACACCGACGACGCCGGTGACCGCGAGCTGGCGGCCTCCTTGGAACGCGCCGCCCGGTTCGGGGCGACCGTCGTGCTGTCCGCGCCCGACGAAGGCCCCGTCGCCGCCGCCGTCGCGGGCAAGGGTGTCCTGCTCGCGCCGAGGATCCCGGTTCCGCCGGAGATGGCGTTCCCGCGCGGGCTCGCCGCCGCCCTGCTGACCGCGAACGCGCTCGGCCTGCTGGTGGCCGATCTGGAGCAGCTCGCGGACCATCTCGACGCGGAGGCCGAGAAGGATTACCTGGCCAGGGATTCGTTCGCGAACCCGGCCAAGGCGATGGCGCTGAAGCTGGCCGAGCGCCAGCCGCTGCTGTGGGGGCTGGACCCGGTCGCGGTCGCCGTCGGCGAGCACGCTGCCCACGCGTTCGCCGCGCACGCCGCCCTCGTCTGTGACGTGGAGGACTATCGCCAGGCGCTGGCCAGGCCCGCTTTGCGGCGGGCGGCGTTGTCCGGGGGCGTGGAGCGCGATATCTTCGCGGACCCGGAGGAGGGGGCAGGTGCGACGCCGAGGGTGTTGCTCCTCGCCGTTCGCACGGGGCCCGCCGCCGACGCGGCCCGCTATCAGGCGGAAGACCTGCTGCCCGGCGGCGACGTGATCGCCCCGGCCGAAGAGATCGAAACGGACGAGATCGTGCGTGCGGCCGTTCTCGCGCTTCGTTTCGAGCTGGCCGCGGTCTATCTGGGGCTGGCCGTCGGCAGCATCGGCGGCGCCGGGAGGTACACGCCCGCAACGGCGTGAGTCCCGAGCGCGACGTAAGCAATGAGGGCCGGCACCACCCGTGCCCGGCGAGGAGTTGAGGTGACAGTGGAGCTGCTGCGCAATGCCGTGCGGCCCTACGCGTGGGGGTCGAGAACGACGATCCCCGAGCTGCTGGGGCGCCCGGTGCCGGCGCCGCATCCGGAGGCGGAACTGTGGATGGGCGCCCACCCCGGCGACCCGTCCCACGTCATCGGCCCGGACGGCACCGAGCGGAGCCTGCTGGAGCTCGTCGAAGCCGACCCGGTCGGCCAGCTCGGCACGACCTGCGCCGGCCGCTGGGGCGGCAGGCTGCCGTTCCTGCTGAAGATCCTCGCCGCCGAAGAGCCGCTCTCGATGCAGGCGCACCCGTCGGCCGCGCAGGCGGCGGAGGGCTACGCGCGTGAGGAGTCGGCGGGGATCCCGCGAGACGCTTCGAACCGCAATTACCCGGATCCGACGGCGAAGCCGGAACTCGTTTGCGCGCTGACGGAGTTCCACGCGCTGGCGGGCTTCCGCGACCCGGAACGCACGATCTCGCTGCTCAAGGCGATCGAGACGCCTGGGCTGGCGAAGTACGCGGTGCTGCTGGAGGCCCAGCCGGATCCGGCCGGGCTGCGCGCGCTGTTCACCACCTGGATCACCCTGCCGCAGGCGGCGCTCGACGAACTGCTGCCCGAGGTCCTCGATTCGTGTGTGAAGCACGTCCAGGAACGCGGCGAGTTCGACCTCGAATGCCGCACCATCCTGGAGCTCGGAGAGTCGCATCCCCGGGACGCGGGCGTGCTCGCGGCCCTGCTGCTCAACCGGCTCACCCTCAGCGCGGGCGAGGCGATCTACCTGCCCGCCGGGAACCTGCACCTGTACCTGCACGGCACCGCCGTCGAGATCCTGGCGAACTCGGACAACATCCTGCGCTGCGGGCTGACCCCGAAGCACGTCGACGTGCCGGAGCTGCTGCGCGTCGTCGACTTCGCGTGCGGCGAGATGCCGGTGCAGAGCGGGGAACGCGAGGAGCGCATGTCGGTGTACCGCACCGACGCGCCCGAGTTCGAGCTGTCGCGGATCGAATGGGCGGAAGGGGACGGCGGCGAGGTCGCCGTCCACGACGTCGGCCCGCAGATCCTGCTGTGCACCGCCGGTGGCCTGCTGGTGACGGCCGACGACGGCGAGCAGGTCGAACTCCGCCGCGGCCAGTCGGTGTGGCTCCCGGCCGCCGACCCGGAGGTCCGCGTGCGCCCGCTGTCCGGGGAGCGCACCCAGGTGTTCCGCGCCACCGCCGGCACCTGCTGATTTCTCGCGTTCAGTCCTCTCGATGCGGTACTTGCACACGCAAGGACCGCATCGAGAGGACTGAACGCGTGGGTGCTTGGCCGAAGTGTGTGCGTTCCGTGTGGTGGGTTCCGCAACTATCGCCCGAAGGGGTGACCCGGCGCTTGGCGTCGGCTCGTCCCGGATGTCGATAGCCAAGGAGCAGCAGTAGTGACTTCCCATCCCGACACGGCGAGCGGACGCGCTTACCGGGTGCCGGTCTCCGCGCGCCCCAGTGCCCTGCTCGCCGCGCTCGGAGCCGCCGTGGTGACCGTGCTCGTCCCGGTCGTCGACCTGGTGCTCCCGCTGCCGAGCGGCCAGGACCTGGTCGGCTCCGCGCAGGCGCTGGCGGGGCTGGCAGGCGAAACGATCGAGTCCGTCAAGGCCGCGGGCTCCGGCCTGCACGGCCTCGCCGCCGAAGCGGAGAGCAGGCTGAACCTTCCGCTGGTCGTGCTCGTCTCGCTCGGCGCGCAGGTGCTGCTCACGGCCGCGCTGGTGGTGACGGGCACCCAGCCCGTCCGCGTGATGCTGACCGTCGCCGGGCTGATCAACGTGTTCGCGGTCGCGCGGCTGGGGCCCGCCGCGCCGCCGGTGTGGGACGCCGCGGCCAACGGCGTGCTGGTGATCGTGCTGGCCTGGTTCTCCGCCGGACGGCGCGAACCACGGCTCGCCGCGGTATGACTCCGGGCTGATGGTGACTTCCGGGTGGTGCCCGTCTGAGGGGTCGGGCACCCCCCGGTCAGGCCGGGGCGGGTTCGGTGAGCGACAACAGCAACCGGACGAGGGTCGAAGCGTTGGCGTCGTGGGGGACTCCCAATCGCTTCGCCTCTTCGCCCGCCGCCTCGGCCGCCTTCGTTTCCCCGACGGCCTCGTACGCCCTGCGCAATACGTGCAGGGTGAGGGTCGTCGCGGGTTTCCCGCCCATGGCGCGGAATTCGTCAAGACACTGGCGCAGCACGGGAATCGCGCGATCGGCGTGCCCGTCGCCGATCCAGCTCGCGGCTATCGCGCGCGTGCAGGAAAGCTCGCGCGGCCGTTCTTCGAGTGCACCGGCCAGCCGTCGCGCGTTCTCGTAGGCCTTCACCGCGTCGTCCCGCCGTCCGGCGCCCGCGAGGATCGCGCCCTGGGTGCGCAAAGACTTCGCCAGCGCCGACTTCGCCGTTGTCCGGCGCAGCACCCGGACCGATTCCTCGATCGTCGCCAAGGCCTCCTCCGGGCGGCCGTCGAGCATCAGCGACCACGAAAGTCCTTGCAGGGCAACACCGAGTTGCCGTTCGTCGCCGCGTTCGCGCGCATGCGCGAGGCTGCGCCTGTCGATCTCCAGTGCCTCGGAGATCTTGCCGAGGCGGTGCAACGCCGCGGACTCCGCCTGCCGCGCGTACGCCCCACTTTCATCCACAGTGGACAGTTCGCGGGCCTGGGTCGCGGCGTGCAGGGATTCGCCCGCCCTGCCGAGGCCGACGAGGCAGCGCGCCAGGTTCGTCTCGACCCACGCCTGCGCGGAAATATCGCCCAGCTCCGCCAATTCCTTCGAACATTCGCGGTAGCCCTCGGCGGCGAGCTCGTACTCGCCTCGGACGTGCAGCAGTACCGCCAGGTTCGCCTCGGCGACGACCACGATATGCCTGTCACCCGCCTCGCGGGCGGCGTCGCGCAAGGTCTCGTACGCCGTCCGCATATCGGTGTAATGGCTGTGCAAGTACAGGTACGCACTCAGCCTTTCCAGTATCCGCAACGCTTTCCGCCGCCAGCCGACGGCGCACAGCGACGAGACGGCGGCGACCAGGTTGGCCCGCTCCACGGAGAACCAGGTGCCGGGGTCGCGCAGCAGCCGCTCGACCAGCTCGTCCGCCAACGGCTGCGCGGGCACGTCGTGATCAGACAACGGCATCGGCACCGTCCTCGGCAGGCGGCGGGCCGCCGTGTCGGCGAGACACAGCGCCGCGTCCGACACCTTCGCGACCGTCGCCACTCGCTCGGCGTGGGTCTCCAGCGCACGGCCGAGTTCCGTGGCGAACACGCGCACGAGATCGTGGACACGGAATCGTTGCTCACCCGTCGGATCGAGACCGGTGGCTTCGAGCAGGCTGGCCTCGACGAGTTCGTCGATGGCCTCGTCGGCGCCCTCGTCATCGATCAGCGTCGACACCGCCCACGCCGGCAGGTCGAGGGTGCGGCAGCGGCCGATCAGCCGGAAGGCGCGCCGCGCGGCCGGGCTCAGCGCCTGATAGCTCAACGCGATACTGCCGCGGACCTGGAGATCGCTGACCTGGAGTTCGTCGAGGCGCGAGACCTCGTCCTCCAGCTTCCCGGCGAGCTTCCCGAGCGGCAGACCGGGCCGCATCGCGAGCCTGCTGCCGGCGATCCGCAACGCCAGCGGGAGATTGCCGCAGGCCTTGGCGATCCGTTCCGCGTCCGCGCGTTCGGCGCCGACCCGGTCCGGCCCGGCCAGCCGCGCCAGGAGGGTCACCGCCTCGGCACCGGACAACGGCGCGAGATGGAGCCGATCCGCCCCCGCGAGCCCGGAAAGCCGTTGCCTGCTGGTGATCAGCACCGCGCTGCCCGGCGTTCCCGGCAGCAGCGCGCGGACCTGCTCGGGGCTCGCGGCGTCGTCGAGCACCACGAGGACCCGCCGATCGGCGAGGCGGCCGCGATAGACCGCCGCCCTGGCCTCGACGTCGTCCGGGATGGCCGGACCGGTGACGCCGAGCGCGCGCAACAGGTCGCCGAGGACGTCGGCGAGTTCGCGAGGGTCCGAGGCGCCTGCCAGCGGGACGAACAGCTGACCGTCCGGGAAGGACCGGCGGAGCCTGTGCGCGGTGGTGACCGCGAGCGTGGACTTGCCCGCCCCCGGTTCGCCGGTGATCACCGCGACCGGGACACCGGTGGCCTCGCCGAGCAGCGCGGAGAGCTTCGCGATCTCGCTCTCGCGGCCGGCGAGATCCGCGATGTCCGGCGGCAGCTGGCAGATCGGGAAGACCGGCGCCACCTTGGCCGAGGGCACCGGATCCTCGCCGCGCAGCACGGCGGCGTGCACCCGGCGGACCTCGGCACCGGGCTCCACGCCCAGCTCCTCGACGAGGGTGGCGCGCAGATCGCGGTGGACGGCCAGGGAATCGGCCTGCCGTCCGGCGCGGTGCAGCGCGATCATCAGCTGCGCGGCCAGCCGCTCGCGCAGCGGATGTTCGGTGATCATCGCCTGGAGCTCACCGGTGAGCTCGCCGTGCCTGCCGTCGGACAGTTCGGCGTCGACACAGTCTTCGAAGGCGGCGAGCCGCTCCGACTCGAGGCGGGCGATGTCCGCGTCGAGCCGGGGGACGTGCAGTCCGGAAAGGACCGGTCCGCGCCATTCCGCCAGCGCCCGGCGGTAGTGCCCGGCTGCCGCCGCCGGATCGCCCGCCCGCGCCGCCGCCTTCCCCGCCGCGGCGGCTTCGCGGAAGGACAGCAGATCGAGGTCGGCGGGCTCGACCACCAGCCGGTAGCCGTGCGGATCACGCTCGATCTCCAGCCCCTCGAACCGGGCTCGCAGGCGGGAGACGTACGTGTGCAGATTCGAGGAGTACGACTTCGGCGGGGTGTCCGGCCAGAGGGTCTCGACCAGGGCGTCGACCGGGACGGACGAGTTCGCGTTCAGCAGCAGGACGGCCAGCAGGGCACGCTGGTGATCGCCGCGCGGCGTCGTGCGCCGCCCGGGCGGGCTCTCGATCGTCAGCGGTCCGAGCACGCCGAATCGCGGCACGGGCACCTCCCCAGGTCATGAGAGGGGCGAGACTAGCGAGGGGGCCCGACAATTCTGTGACCTGTCCCGCCCGCCGTGTACGGGCTCATCTGCACTGCTAGCCTTCGAACCCGGCATATCGGGACACCATTTGGGGAGTTGCACGTGTCTGCAGGTGGCGGAACCAAGGCGATCATCGCCGCGCTCGTGGCGAACGCCGGAATCGCGGCCGCGAAGTTCACCGGCTTCCTCATCACGGGGTCGTCCTCGATGCTGGCCGAGTCCGTGCACTCGCTCGCGGACACCTCGAACCAGGGGCTCCTGCTGCTGGGCCAGAAGACCTCGCAGCGCAAGGCGACCCGCACCCACCCGTTCGGCTTCGGGCGGGACCGGTACTTCTACTCGTTCATCGTCGCGCTGATGCTGTTCAGCCTCGGCTCGGTGTTCGCGCTGTACGAGGGCATCCACAAGATCTCGCAGCCCGAAGACCTGACCTCGCCGCTGGTGGCGGTCGGCATCCTCGTGGTCGCGATCGGGCTGGAGTGCTACTCCTTCTACACCGCGATCCAGGAGTCGAAGAAGATCAAGGGCGACGCGGGCTGGTGGGCCTTCATCCGCCAGGCCAAGACGCCGGAACTGCCGGTGGTGCTGCTGGAGGACGCGGGCGCGCTGCTCGGTCTGGTCTTCGCGCTCGCCGGTGTCGGGCTTTCGGTGATCACGGGCGACCCGGTGTGGGACGGCATCGGCACCGTGACGATCGGTGTGCTGCTCGGCATCATCGCGATCATCCTGATCATCGAGATGAAGAGCCTGCTGATCGGTGAAGGCGCCTCCGAGACCGACCTCGACGTGATCGTCGACGAACTCGCCGCGGGCAAGGTCGAGCGGGTCATCCACATCCGGACGCTGTACATCGGCCCGGACGAGATGCTGGTCGCCGCGAAGCTCGCGCTGGTGCCGGGGCTGGAGACCGCGGACATCGCGCAGGCCATCGACGACGCCGAAGCGCGTGTGCGGGCGAAGGTACCGACGGCGAAGCTGATCTACCTGGAGCCGGACCTGGACCGCGCGCTGGCCTGAGCCGAAGGGGACTTTCCCCGCGTCCGACTTGGTGAAGGGAGCTTTCCCCGCGTGACATGCGGTGAAAGCTCCCTTCGGCGCTTTCGCGACCGCCGTCCGGAGCAACTCTCCGTACCGCGCCGATTACCGCCACGACCTCCGGGTACTTCGTTGCTCTCCCACCGCGCTGCCGTCACGACCGGGCGATAGGGTCCGTTGAACCGCAGTCAGGTGTAGGAGGTCAAGGGTGCCCGGAAACGGTCTGTGGCGTACGAAATCCATCGAGCAGTCCATCGCGGACACCGACGAACCGGGGACCAAGCTCAGGCGGAACCTGAGCGCGTGGGACCTGACCGTCTTCGGTGTCGCCGTCGTCATCGGTGCCGGTATCTTCACCCTCACCGCGCGCACGGCCGGTGACTTCGCGGGGCCGTCGGTCTCGCTCGCGTTCGTGTTCGCGGCCATCGCCTGTGCGCTCGCCGCCCTCTGTTACGCGGAATTCGCGTCGACCGTCCCGGTGGCCGGGAGCGCGTACACGTTCTCCTACGCCACGTTCGGCGAGTTCATGGCGTGGATCATCGGCTGGGACCTCATCCTGGAGCTCGCGGTCGGCGCGGCCGCGGTGTCGAAGGGCTGGTCCGCCTACCTCGAAACCGTGCTCTCCTACATCTTCGGCAAGGGCACGAAGACGACGTTCGAGCTCGGCCCGATCCCGGTCGACTGGGGCGCCCTGCTCGTGGTGCTGGTGCTCGCGACGCTGCTCGCCGTCGGTACGAAGCTGTCTTCGCGGTTCTCCATGGTGATCACCGGGATCAAGGTCGCGGTGGTGCTGTTCGTGATCGTGCTGGGCATCTTCTACATCAAGGGGTCGAACTACACCCCGTTCGTCCCGGACGCCCAGCCCGCCGCGGAATCGGCGTCGACCGGCGTCGACCAGTCGCTGTTCTCGCTGATCGCCGGTGGCGGCAGCAGCGCGTTCGGCGTCTTCGGCCTGCTGGCCGCCGCGTCGCTGGTGTTCTTCGCGTTCATCGGGTTCGACATCGTCGCGACCACCGCCGAGGAGACCCGCAACCCGCAGAAGGCCGTGCCCCGCGGCATCTTCGGCTCGCTCGCCATCGTCACGGTGCTGTACGTCGCCGTGTCGCTCGTGGTCGTCGGCATGGTGAACTACAAGGAGCTCGCCACCACGGCGGGTGACGGCGGCAAGAAGACGCTCGCGTCCGCGTTCGCGGCCAACGGCGTCGACTGGGCGGCCAACATCATCTCCGTCGGTGCGCTCGCCGGTCTGACGACCGTCGTCATGGTGCTGATGCTCGGCCAGATCCGGATCATCTTCGCGATGTCGCGTGACGGCCTGATGCCACGCGGCCTGGCGAAGACCGGCTCGAACGGGACCCCGAAGCGCGCGACCATCGTCGTCGGCGGACTGGTCGCGGTCGCGGCGACGTTCTTCCCGGCGGACAAACTCGAGGAAATGGTCAACGTCGGGACGCTGTTCGCCTTCGTTCTGGTCTCGGCGGGCGTGCTGGTGCTGCGCAAGACCCGGCCCGATCTGCCCCGCGCCTTCCGGGTGCCGTGGGTCCCGGTGATCCCGATCCTGGCGATCGTCGCGTGCCTGTGGCTGATGCTGAACCTGACCGTGCTCACGTGGCTGCGCTTCCTGGCGTGGATGGCGCTGGGCGTCGTCATCTACTTCGCCTACAGCCGTCGCCGATCCCTGCTCGGCAAGCAGGCCAAGGGCGAGGTGCCGACGTCCGTATCGGACTGATCATTCTCGTTTCGACGGCCCACCATTCCTTTGTGGATGGTGGGCCGTTCTGTCGGGGGCCCCGGTTCCGGTGTGAAATCGGTGTGCGCTAACGTCCGGGCTCTTGCCTCACCCCGTCGGGTGAACGGGACTCGTGGAGAAGTACCGCGAGTTGACCTTCGTCCCTCAGAAGAGGCAACCGCGCTTCGCTCGTTTGTCCCCCGATCGGTACAGGAGAGCTCCGAATGCAGATCAAGCCCAGACGGCGTGTTCGTTCCGCCGTCACCGTCGTCGCCCTCGCCACCGCCGCCCTGCTGGGCACCGCGGGCACCGCGCTGGCGTGCCACACCGACGACCCCCGCGCCATCCCGACGCCGAAGAACGTCAGCACCTGTGAGAAGGCGAAGCTGCCGGGCACCGAGATCTCGACGAAAGACCTGACCTTCACCGGTGGGGACAACGAGAAGTACCTCAACATCACCGCGGTCGGTGAAGGCGTCACCGTCACCGCGATCGTGGTCAAGGGCGGCGACGGCTACAACATCTACGAGCCCGGCAAGCGTGGCCTCGCCGAGACCCCGCCGTGGGAGAAGCTGCGCTCGCCGATGAACGGCGGCGGCAAGCAGGCCGACATCAGCCACTGGTTCGCCTGCGGCGAGAAGAAGACCAAGCCGAGCGAGCCGACGAAGCCGAGCGAGCCGACGAAGACCTCGACGGTCAAGCCGCCGACGACCGCGCCGACCACCACGGACAAGCCGTCCCAGACGTCGGAAGCCCCCAGCACCACCGCCCCCGCCCCGAACGTGGGCGGCAACGGCGGTAACGGCGGCGGCCTCGCGGACACCGGTTTCGACAACGCCTGGCTGCTGTGGGCCGGTGGCCTGCTGGTCCTGGCCGGTGCCGGCGTCCTGGTCCTGCTGCGTGTGCGTCGCGGCAAGGCCAACTGAAGCTAGCTGGTTGCGCGTGAAGGCCCCCTTCCCTCGGCTCAGCCGAGGGAAGGGGGCCTTCACGCGCTTCAGCGCATCTGGGGGAAGTCCCCGAACAGCGATCCCTGCTCGCCCCACTGGTTCTTCGGGCGAGGCCTGCCGAGGCCGGCGGCCATCGCGACGGCGTTGTCCCATTCGGCGTCGACGACGTAGTCCGTGTGCTTGAGGACCCCCGGCGCCCAGCGGTGGCGTCCGGTCGGTCCGCGCATCGGGTCCGGCAGCCAGTGGTCGCCGCCGAGCACGAGGACGCCCTGATCGTCGGCCTCGGCGGCCAGCGGCCCGGTCCCGCCGCCGGGCAGGTAGCCGTCGCCCAGCAGTTTCCCGGACACCACGCGATGCCGCCATGTCGTGACGCCGCCGCCGAAGATGTCCGTGCCGCGGCACAGCGCGCGCCAGCGGCCGTCGAGGTCTTCGTACAGTCCGGCCAGCTGCGCCTGGGGCAGCATCGCGGGGAAGGCGCGCTGGTAACCCCATTGCAGCGGCGACCCCGCGGTCAGCAGCCCGACCCGGTCGCGGTCCTCCGGCGGGAGATCGGCGATCACGCGGGCCGCGGCGAGCACGGTCAGCAGGCTGCCGAGGTTGTAGCCGGAGAGCACGACCCTCGTGCCCGGATCGGCCAGATGTTCCTTGACCCGGTCCGCGAGTTCCGGGACGACCTTGAGCGCGTAGCTCGGCGGGACGGTCGGATGGGCGGCACGCGGCCAGAAGCACACGAGATCCGCCAGCGCGCCGAGGTGACGGCTGCGTTTGGGGGTCGTCGCGGCGGCGAACACGACGCGCAGCAGCCCCGCCGCCATCGCGCCGAGCGCGAACACGCCGATCGCGGAGAGGGGCTTGAACCAGCCCGGCAGCGGGCCGAAACCGAAGCGCAGCACCAGGAGCGCCCCGCCGCCCGCCGCCATCGCCAGCGCCACCGTGAGCGCGAGATGGTGCAGATGCTTGCGTTCCCACGAGGCGCGGGCCCAGGCGCTCGCGGCTTCCTCTTCCTGCGCCTTGTCGATCTCCATCAGCGCGACGATCTTCGGGATGCCGCGGCGCAGGCGTCGCAGCGGGACGGCGACCGCGAAGCCCAGCACGCCGAGCACGACGGCGAGCGCGAGACCGGCGCCCCACAGCACCGTCACGAGCGCGTAGGTGTCGGGCAGCCGGAGTTCGTTCGCGCCGACCAGCTGCCGCAGCGCGACCGCGAGACCCGCGCCGAAGCCGCCACCGAGGAGGCCGGCCAGCGCGACGACCGGCGCCGCCGCCCAGCCGCCGAGCCAGGGCCGCAGCCGGTGCGGCAGGTGCTTCCACGTCGGCCGTCCGAGCAGGGCCGCCGGGACGAGGATCAGCGCGAACAGCACGGTCACCGCGACCATCGCCGCTCCCAGCGCCTCGACCGTCCCGTCCGCTCCGCCGAGTCCGCCGCCCGGAAGCCCCGCGGGCAGCGGCGTCCGGCGCACGACGGTGATCCCGACCAGGACGACGGCGATCCCGATCAGCCCGCCCCGGATCACCGGCCCGGCCGAGAAACCGACCGTCGAGGCCACCAGCGTGGCGAGGACGAGGGCCAGCGCGCAGATCCAGACGATCAGGTCGAACGTCGCGGACGGCAGCCGGAACGGCCCGCCGAGCAACGGAAGCGCGACACAGGTCAAGGCGGCGACGGTGTGGAGAGTGCGCAGGCCGGGCGTCCGCGGCAGGTCCTGTGGTTGCAGCGGGCTCGAACTGGGGACGCGGTGCAGCCTGTTCCGCGATCGCCAGTCCGACGACGGGATCCGGTCGAGCACGAAGATCAGCGCCAGCAGCGGCAGCACCCCGATCGCCGTCCGCAGCGGTGCGAACTCCCGCAGGAACGACGGCGCTCCTTCGAGACAGGTCGAACCCGGCGCGAGGCACTGCGCGGCGAAAAGGTCGAGCGAGACCACGGCGAGCTGGCTGATCAGCAACATCGTCAGCAACAGTGAGGCCACCCGCAGCAGACCTCGGCACACCGCGCCGAGCAGCGCCGCGAAGCGCTTGCCCTCCGGGACCGGCGGCAGCATCCAATGCGCGACGTTCGCCAGCGAGAACGGGAACAGCAGCGCCCAGGTCGCCTTCGCCGCGCCCCCGGAGGTCATCCCGCTCCACAGGTAGCCTTCGAGGATGCGCGGGATCGAACGGCCGAGCGCGGGCAGCACCGGACCGGGAGCGGGACGGCGCAGCCGGTCCGACGGCCGGATCAGCCTGCCGATCCCGTCGCCCGCGACGTCGACCACCGACGTCGAATCCAGCAGGCTTTCACCGCTCGTGCCCACTAGCCCGGGTACGCGTATTTCGACGACGCGGGTATCGGGACCCGGCATGACCACGGTGAAGGCCTCCAAACCGTTCCAGTGGGCTTTGAGCCGACAACGGTACTGTTCCGATGTCATCCAACCTTGGAGGAAGCGCGCATATGACCCCCGAAAGCGTTGCCAAGCGGCACGACACCCGCAACGGCATCGAGTTCGCCGTCGCCGATCTCGAGGCCGCCGAGTTCGGCCGCAAGGAGATCCGCCTCGCCGAGCACGAGATGCCGGGCCTGATGGCGCTGCGCCGCGAGTACGCCGAGGTCTATCCCCTGCGGGGAGCCCGGGTTTCGGGCTCGCTGCACATGACCGTACAGACCGCGGTCCTGATCGAAACCCTCGTCGCGCTGGGGGCGGAGGTGCGCTGGGCCTCCTGCAACATCTTCTCCACCCAGGACCACGCCGCCGCGGCGGTCGTCGTCGGCCCGCACGGCACCGCCGAGGAGCCCAAGGGTGTCCCGGTGTTCGCCTGGAAGGGCGAGTCGCTGGAGGAGTACTGGTGGTGCACCGAGCGGATGCTGACCTGGGACGGTGAAGGTCCCAACATGATCCTCGACGACGGCGGCGACGCCACCATGCTGGTGCACAAGGGAACCGAGTTCGAGAAGGCCGGGGTCGTCCCCGCTCCGGACGAGAACACCTCGGACGAGTTCCGCGTGTTCCTGCAGCTGCTGAGCGCCTCCGTCGCGGCCGACACCGGCAAATGGACCAAGATCGGCGAAGGCATCCGCGGTGTCACCGAGGAGACCACCACCGGCGTGCTGCGGCTCTACCAGCTCGCCGCGGCCGGTGAGCTGCTGTTCCCGGCGATCAACGTGAACGACGCGGTGACCAAGTCGAAGTTCGACAACCGCTACGGCATCCGGCACTCGCTGATCGACGGCATCAACCGCGGCACCGACGTCCTCATCGGCGGCAAGGTCGCGGTCGTCTGCGGGTACGGCGACGTCGGCAAGGGTGCCGCGGAATCGCTGCGCGGCCAGGGCGCGCGGGTGATCGTCACCGAGATCGACCCGATCTGCGCGCTGCAGGCGGCGATGGACGGCTACCAGGTCAAGAAGCTGGAGAACGTCCTCGGCGAGGCCGACATCATCATCACGACGACCGGCAACAAGGACGTCGTGCTCGTCGAGCACATGGCGAAGATGAAGCACCAGGCGATCCTGGGCAACATCGGCCACTTCGACAACGAGCTCGACATGGCGGGCCTGCAGCGTTACCCGGGCATCCGGCGCATCAACATCAAGCCGCAGGTCGACGAGTGGGTGTTCCCCGACGGCAAGAGCATCATCGTGCTGTCCGAGGGCCGCCTGCTGAACCTGGGCAACGCGACCGGGCACCCGTCGTTCGTGATGTCGAACAGCTTCTCCAACCAGGTGATCGCGCAGATCGAGCTGTTCACCAAGCACGAGGAGTACGACAAGGAGGTCTTCCGCCTCCCGAAGAAGCTCGACGAGAAGGTCGCGAAGATCCACCTCGACGCGCTCGGCGGTGAGCTCACGAAGCTGACCAAGGATCAGGCCGAATACATCGACGTGGACGTCGAAGGTCCGTTCAAGACCGACCACTACCGGTACTGACGGCTGCGATGAAAGGCCCCTTCATCGCAAAATTTGCCATGAAGGGGCCTTTCATCGCACGCGCTAGCGCCACTCGACCTCGATGCCGGCCAGCCCCGGTCCGGCGTCGCTGAAGAAACCACTGGTCACGCCGCCCATGTCGAGGGGCAGTTCCTCGGACTCGACGGGCACGGCGTCGTCGCGCGTCCGGAACTGCCGGGTGCAGCGGGCGGGCAGCGCGCCGAGCGCGAACTTCAGCTGCACCAGGTAGCTCGAACACTGGTCCCGCAGCATGCGGAAGTACCCCGGCGACGCGGTGCCGGAGTCGTCGCGGACCTCGAAGCAGAACACGTGGATCTCGCCCTCGGCGAGCTTCCGGTCGAAGAGCAGTTCGGTGGCCATCGTCTCGGCCCCGGCGTTGCGCCGGATCCGGCCGACGCGGCACCCCTCGGCGGTGATCAGCTCGACGTCGCCGATGTTGCAGCCGGGGTCGCCGTTGTAGACGGTGACGTACCGGTCCGGGCCGTGCCGCCGGGCCCGGCACACCAGCCGGGTCTGGAGGCCGACCTGCCGGTGCGCGGCGTCGAAGGTGATCGTGTCGTGCACCGAGAGCATCTCGAGGTCGGCGTTGTAGCGGTTGGACGACGGGTACGCGCCCAGTTCGGCCAGCAACTGGTCGACGATCGAACCCATGTCGCCGGACCGGATGTCGTGGAACGACGCGGCCATCTGGTGCCCGCGCGCCCGCGCCGTCCGCGGCCCGATCAGCACGACGAGCGCGTCCGGGGGCAGTTGCAGCACCGATTCCAGCGCACGCACCGCGGGGATCGCCTTGGGCACCTCCGGCTGCCGCAAGCCGCGCTGCCAGTAGCTCAACGTCGACTGTCCGATTTGGACACCGCGGAGCCCGAGGTGGGCGCGGAGCCGGGCGAGCGACAGGCCGCGGTACGCGATCGCCTGCCGGAGCGCGTGATGGAATTCGCCGCTCCGGAGGGCCTCGACGAGTTCTTTGGGCAAGGCTTCGAGCGGTTGACGGCGCGTGCCGTCGATGATCGTCGGGGTGTCATCGTTCGCGGCATGCGTTCCCGCCGAGAACGTATCGGCACCGTCTCGTGTCACCGCTCGTCCCTTCACCAGACCAGTGTGTGCGCTGAGCGTGAACACCGCGGAACGTTCACGTTAGCAGCGCACTGTGAACACTACGTCCCCCGTTCGGGGTGGTTGACCCCGGAAGAGTGACCGTTCCGGGGTGTGGAAACGCCCCGGAACGGTCCGTTCCGCCGAGTGCCCATCTTGCTCTGTGTGAGCCTGCTGTTCACCGTTGTGACCACATTGGTTCGCCATGGTGACCAGGAGGCCCGTCGTGCCTGTGTTCTCGAGGAGGTTTTGCGCCGCCGGCGCCGCGAGTCTCGTGGCGTGGCTGGCGATCCAGACCCCGGCGAGCGCGCTGCCCTCGCCGCCTGCCCGCCAGAACCCCATCGCCATGCAGGCGCAGGAGAAGTCCCAGTGGTGCTGGGTGGCTTCCGGCAACACCATCGCGGCACACCACGGCGTGACCGTCACTCAGAACGAATTCTGCCGGATCGCCCACGACGAGCGCCGCCGGGAGTGCGCCGACAAGCCGGGAACGCTGGGCGACGTCCGGCGTGCCTTCGGCAAGCTCGGCTTCTCGGCCCCGGGGAACTACCTCAAGGGCCGCCTCCCCTACGCCGCCGTCCAGGCCCAGACCGGCGACGGCAAGCCCGTCCAGACGCGGGTCGGCTGGGCCTCGGGCGGCGGCCACATGCACGTCCTCTACGGCCACGACGCCGGTCGGAAGTGGATCTCGTGGGGGGATCCACTGCCCACCGGCAACCGCTACAACTGGTCGACCTACGACTTCTACGCGGCGAACAAGTCCTTCACCTGGACCCACACGCTCACCGGGATCCGGCGATGAGCGCGCGGCGGTTCCTCGGGCTCGCCGGGCTGGTCGCGGTCGCGCTGCTGGTCTCCGCGCCCGGAGCGCGCGCGGATCACCTCTCCGGTGAAGATCTCGCGGCCGCGAAGGCGGCTGCCGACGACCCCACGCTGCGTGCCGAAATCGGTCGCTTCTTCACGCAGACGGGTGGTTCGAGTCAGACGCCGTCGGTGCGCGTCGTCGACGAATCCTTCCCCGTTTACGAGCTTTCGAGGGATTTCGTCGCCGGTGACGGCGCGGTCGCCGGGAGGCTCGCCTACGTCGCGGTGCCGGTGACCGCGTCCGACGGGCGGACCGCGACCGTCTGGTCGGTCCGCGGCGACGACGGTGTCTGGCGCGTCGGCAACATCGCGTCGGGCGACCGGGAAAGCGAACTGGCCAAGAGGCTGCCCGCCGGCGCGACGCTGCTCCACGAACCCCAGGTCGACGCCTGGTACGCGCTGCGCGACGGCCGGGTGACCCTGCTCGACCCGGGTGCCAGCGGCCACGCGACCGGGGCCTCGGCCACCCTCGCGGAGTACCAGAAGACCGTCTCCGGCCGGTACGGCGCCATGCTCGCGAACTCGCCGTACGCCCAGGAGGGCAAGGCCGGCGGCTACAACGCCCAGGTGATGCCCCGCGGCGACGGTGGCCCCGCGCCCGACGCGCAGGACACCGGTTTCGTGCCGCTGCTGATCTTCGGCGGCTTGCTCCTCATCGGTGTCGCCGGCTTCTTCCTGCACTCGAAGAGGCGCGTCCCCTAGCGGACCGGTGGGCCGGACGTGAGCTGACCCCGTCTGGCCCGCCGGTCGACCACCGCCCCGTAATCTGGGCCGGTGGGACGACTCGTGGTGATCGAAGGTCTGGACGGCGCGGGCAAGCGCACCCTCGCCGACGCGCTGACCGGCGCGCTGAACGCGGCCGGGGCGAGCGTCACGTCCATCGCGTTCCCGCGATACGGCGATAGCGTGCACGCCGACCTCGTGAAGGAAGCGTTGCACCGCGGCCACGGCGACCTCGCCGACTCCGTCTACGGCATGGCGATGCTCTACGCGCTCGACCGGCGAGGCGCGGCCGACGAGATCCGCGCCCGCCTCGGAGACCACGACGTCGTGCTGCTCGACCGGTACGTCGCGTCGAACGCGGCGTACGGCGCGGCCCGGCTCCACCAAGGCGCGGACGGCGAGTTCGTGCGCTGGCTCAAGGAGCTGGAGATCGACCGGTTCGGCTTGCCGGTGCCCGTCGCGCATCTGCTGCTCCGGGTCACCGCCGACGTCGCCGCCGACCGCGCGCAGCGCCGCGCGGAGAGCGACGCCGACCGCGCGCGGGATTCCTTTGAGACCGACGACGCGCTCCAGAAGCGGTGCTCGGTGGTCTACGACGAGCTCGCCGCGACGGGCTGGCTCGCGCCCTGGCACGTCCTCGACGGCGTCGCCGGTGTCGACACCTCGGCTCTCGCCACCTCCCTCCTCCGCGTTTAGTCCGCTGTCCTGCAAGTCCTGTTCGCGGGCGGGCCGGCGGTGGGCTGAAGGCTCCCTTCGCCGCGTCTGATGCAGTGAAAGAAGCCTTCGCCTCCGGTCGCCGGGGGGTCGTGAGTGGCGATTTCGCGCTGGGAGGGATGGCACGCGTGGTCGTGTCGTCCGTCCAGTCACGCGTGTCGTCCGCCGGATCACGCGTGTCGTCCGATCCGGTCACGAGACCTGCCCCCTTCGGTACCTGCGCCTCTTCCTCCACCGCAGGGGTCGCGCTGGGTGAAGCGTCCCGCCGGACGTTGCGAAAGCCACTTTCGCAACCTTCAACGTTGCGAAAGTGGCTTTCGCAACGTCGGAGGTGACCAGGTAGGTACTACCGCGTTCAGTCCTCTAAATGCGCGAGTAGCCAGGAGTGGAACTCGCCGATGTGGTGTTCGGACGGCATCAGCACCCCACCGCCGCGGTAGGCGCGGGACGCCATCGCGGGCTGGCAGCGTTCGCAGGCGTCGAAATCCTGCTCGTTGACGCGGTGGAACAACTCCACCGACCGTGACACGTCCCGCCCCGACGCCACGACCTCCTCGGAATACAGCCAGTCGCATTCGACGACCGTCCGGTCCGGCGCGAGCGGGTACATCCGGTGGAAGATCACGTGGTCCGGCACCAGGTTCACGAAGACCTGCGGCCGGATGGTGATCGCGTAGTACCGCCTGTCCTGTTCGTTCGCGACACCGTCGAGCCGGTCGAAGCCGGTCGTGCCGTCGATGGTGAAGCCGTCCACGGCCTCGCCGAACTCGGCGCCGTGCCCGACGTAGTACTGCGCCGCGTACCCGTCGGCGAACTCCGGCAGTACCTCGGTCAGTTCCGGGTGGATGGTCGCGCAGTGATAGCACTCCATGAAGTTCTCGACGATCAGTTTCCAGTTCGCCTTGACGTCGTAGGTGATCCGGCGCCCGACCGACAGCCGGTCGAGGCCGTAGCGCTCGATCGACTCCAGATCGCCCAGCCGTTCCCGCACCGCGCCTTCGACGTCGGCTTCGAACGACGGCGGATCCGCGGCGAGGCAGACCCAGGCGTAACCCAGCCATTCGCGCAGGTGCACGGTGTGCAGCCCGTACTCGGAGCGGTCGATGTCGGGAAGGTTCGCCAGGTTCGGCGCCGCGATCAGCTTGCCGTCGAGCCCGTACGTCCACGCGTGGTACGGACACTGGAACGCGCGTTTCACCGTGCCCGACTCCTCGGTGCACAGCCGGGCCCCGCGATGGCGGCAGACGTTGAGGAACGCCCGCAATCCGCCGTCCCGGCCGCGGCTGACGAGCACGCTCTCCCGTCCGATCCGGACGGTCCGGAAGTCGCCGGCCGACGGCAGATCCGCCGCCCGAACCGCGCAGAACCACTGGCGCTCGAAGATCTTTTCCTGCTCCGCCGCGAAGATCGCGGGGTCGGTGTAGTAGCCGCCGCTCAGCGTGGGAATGAGGCTCGTCATCTCGGGACTCCGGCGAACCGGGCGGGATCGAACAGGGCGACCGGATGCCCGGTCGTGCCGTCCACGACCAGGTCGGCGAGGATCTCGCCGACCACCGGGACGAACTTGAAGCCGTGCCCGGAGAACCCGCAGGCGACCACCACGCGTTCGTGCGCGGGATGGCGGGAGATGACGAAGTGCTCGTCGGGCGTGTTCGTGTACATACAGGTCGCCCCGCGCAGGAAAGCGCCGGGCAGGGACGGCATCTTCCGCCCGACGAACTCCGAGATCTCTTCGACCTCTTCGGGGTGCACCGTCCGGTCGATGGTCTCCGGCGTGCACGTCCGGCCCCCGCGGAAGAACGCGACCTTCACGCTCCCGGCGTCGTCGTGCGAGGGGAAACCGTAGAACTGGCGGCCGTTCCCGCCTTCCCAGACGTAGATCGGATGCCGTCCGGCGCGGAACGGCCCGGCCCCGCCCGACGGCGCGAACCAGTACTGGACCTGGCGTTCGACGGTGAAGCCGATGCCGAGTTCGGCGAGCAGTTCCGGCGCCCACGCGCCGGGGCAGATCACCAGCTGGTCCGCCGTGTAGAAGTTCTGGGACGTCCCCACCCGGACACCGGTGGACGTCTCACGCCACGAAAGGACCTTCTCTTCGTGGTGCAGCTCCGCCCCGGCTCGCGCGGCGAGCTGGAGATGCGCGGCCACACTGCTTTCCGGCACGACGAACCCGGCGTTCTCCTCGTACAGGGCGATCTCGTGATCGTCCGGGTTCATCGTCGGGAATCGGCGCCGGATCTCCGCCGCGTCCAGCAGCTCGTGCGGCAGCTCCCATTTCCGGGCGCTGGCCAGGCTTCCCGCCACCGTCCTGGAGTCGGGGCCGCCGAGCATGATCCCGCCGCACCGGGTGAAGATCTTCCGGCCGGAGTCGCGTTCGACCCCGTCCCACAGTTCGTGCGCCCGCAGCAGGAGCGGGACGTACGCGGGGTCCTCGAAGTACGCCTGCCGGGTGATCCGCGAGCCGCCGTGGCTGGACCCGAGGTTGTGCACGGGCGCGAAGCGGTCGATGCCCAGCACGCGCTGCCCTCGCCGGGCGAGCCGGTACGCCGCGGCGCTGCCCATCCCGCCGAGGCCGATGACGATGACGTCGTAGTGGCTCATGCGGCGCTCCTGATCCGGTTCATCCCGGGGTCGAACATCGGTTCACTCGCGACGACGGCGGGGATCCGCTCGCCGAAGTATTCGATCTCCAGCGGCCTGCCCGGCTGGGTGAACTCCACCGGAAGCCAGGCGTAGGCGATGTTCTTGCCGACGGTGTAGCCGTACGCGGCGCTCGTGACGTACCCGGCGGGACGGCCGTCGGCGAACACCGGCTCCTTGCCGAGCACGACCGAGTGCGGATCGTCGACGGTGAGACAGGTCAGTTTCCTGGTCACCGTTTCCGCCGAGCAACCGGCCAGCGCGTCCCTCCCGATGAAGTAACCCTTGTCCATCCGCACGGCGAAACCGAGCCCGGCCTCGTACGGATCGTGCTCGGCGGTGACGTCCGTTCCCCACAGCCGGTATCCCTTCTCCAGCCGCATACTGGAGAAGGCCTCCCGGCCGGCGGCGATGATCCCGTGCGCCTGCCCGGCTTCCCAGAGCGTGTCCCACAACCGGCGGCCGAGATCCGCGCTCGTGTACAGCTCCCAGCCGAGTTCGCCCACATAGGACAGTCGCATCGCGGTCACCGGCACCAGGCCGACGTACGCTTGCTTCGTCTTGAAGTAGCCCATCGCCTTGTGCGAGAAGTCCGTTGTGGACAGTGGCTGGAGCACGGCCCTGGCGAGCGGGCCCCAGAGCCCGATGCAGCAGGTGCCCGGGGTGGTCTCGTGGATCTGCGCGGCGCCGTCGCCGGGGAGATGCCGCCGCAGCCAGTCGATGTCGATCGCGCTGTTGACGCCGACCTGGAACCTTTCGGCGCCGAGCCGGGCGACGGTCAAGTCGCTGCGCACGCCGCCGTCCTCGTCGAGCAACAGCGTGTAGGTGACCGAACCGGGCTTCTTGTCGAGCTGGTTCGTGGTCATCGTCTGCAGGAACGGCAACGCGCCGGGGCCGGTGACCTCCACCCGTTTCAGCGACGTCATGTCGAACATCGCGACCCGTTGCCGCGCGACCAGCGCTTCGGCGCCGCCGATCGGCGACCAGTACCGCCCGGCCCAGTCGTTGCGCTCCGGGACGAGGCCGACCTCCGGGAGATCCGCGTTCGCCTCGTACCAGTGCGGACGTTCCCAGCCGCTCGCTTCGAGGAAGAACGCGCCGAGCTCCTGCTGCCTTTCGTAGAAGGGACTGGTGCGCAGCGGCCGCGGTTCTTCCATGGGCTGCAAGGGATGGACGACGTCGTAGACCTCGGTGAAGCTCTGGCAGCTGCGCGCCATGACGTAGTCCGGGGCGAGCTGCACGCGCTCGAACCGGGCGAGGTCGCAGCCGTGCAGATCCACGCCGGGCTGGCCGTCGACGAGCCACCGCGCCATGGCGTGCGCGACTCCGGCCGAATGCGTGATCCACACGGCTTCGGCGACCCAGAAGCCGTCGAGGTCCGGATGCTCACCCAGCAGCGGCATGCCGTCCGGGGTGAAGGAGAACAGGCCGTTGATGCCTTCCTCGACCTTGGTCTCGCCCAGCGACGGCAGCAGGTCGACGGCGGCGGCCCAGGACGGCTCGAAGTCCGCGGGGGTGAACGCGAGCTCCGACGGCATCCCCTCGCCGGTGCCGATCTCGTGGGGAGGCAAGGGCATCGGCCGGTGCCCGTACGCGCCGATGCCGATCCGGTCGACGTGCTCGCGGAAGTAGAGGTCGGCGTCCTGGTGCCGCAGGATCGGCCGCGTGGCCTCCTCGGTCACGCCGGCGAGGGACGGCAGCGGGCTGGTGCGCGCGTACTGGTGCGCCATCGGAACCAACGGGATCGCGAGGTCCACCAGTTCGCCGAGCAACGGCCCCCACATCCCGGCGCACGACAGCACGATGTCCGCGCGGAAGCTCCCGGTCCCGGTGGTGACACCGGTGACGCGGCCACCCGACCGTTCGATGCCGACGACCTTCTGGTGCGCGAGGAACTTCGCGCCGCGCGCGATCGCACGGCGTGCTTGCGCCTCGGCGGCGCGCAGGGGTTTGGCCAGGCCGTCGGAGGGGATGTGGAATCCGCCGAGCACCTTGGCCGGATCGAGCAGCGGATGCAGCGCGGCGCATTCGTCCGGATCGACGAGCCTGCTTTCGACGCCCGACGCGGTGGCCCAGCCGTGCCGCCGTTCGAGGTCGGCGAGGCGCTCCGGTGTCGTGGCCACCTCCAGCCCGCCGACGGGCCGGAAGCACGGGTTGCCGTCGAGATCGAGCGCGCCGTACTTCGCGACGGTGTACGCGGCGAACCCGGTCATCGTGCGGCAGGAGTTGGTCTGGAAGACCAGACCGGGTGCGTGCGAACTCGACCCGCCGGTGGTGAACAGGTCGCCCTGGTCCAGCACGGTGAGGTCGGTCCAGCCTCGTTCGGTGAGCTCGTCGGCGAGCGCGCAGCCGACGATGCCGGCGCCGATCACGACGACGCGGGGTCCTGGGGGCATGGTGCGGGGTACCTCCTGCCTGCCCTGGAGAGTCCACAAAGGACACGAGGGCATCGGGGTGACAGGCGCTGTTGCGGATGAGGCACGTTGTTCCGTCTTCAGCAACAAAGTGCGGCACGTGCGGGCGCGCTGTCAAGAGCCCGAAGAGGTCGGCCTCTTCACTCGGGGAAGTACCCCAGCTGCGCCGAAAGATCCGCCGACGCCTCGGTCAGCGGCCGGACGATCTGTCGCACGCGCTGTTTCGAAAGCCGGTACGACGGGCCCGAAGCGCTCATCGCCGCGACGACGTCGCCGCCGGGGCCGCGCACCGGCACCGCGACCGCGTGCATCCCCAGCTCCAGCTCCTCGAAACAGGCCGCGTACCCGTCCTCGGCGACCCGCTCCAGCTCGGCGGCCAGCTCCTCCGGGTCGACCGTGGTCCGCGGTGTGAACCGTTCGAGCTTCCGCCGGAGCAAACGTTTGCGCTCGACGTCGCCCAGGTACGCGAGCAGCACCTTTCCGCTGGACGTCGCGTGCAGGGGAGTGCGCTGCCCGGTCCAGTTCTGCGTGGAGATCGCGGCCGAGCCGCGGGCCTGGCTGACGTTGATCGCGACGCCGTCGTCGGCGATCGCGATGTTGACCGTCTCGCCGAGCGTCTCCGCCAGGCCCTGGCAGGTCTGTCTGCCGAGTTTCGCCAGGTCCATCCGGCCGGTGGCGGCGCCGGCGAGCCGGACGACGCCGAAACCGATCGCGTACTTCCCGCGTTCGCCGAGCTGCTCGACGAGGCCGCGGTTCTCCAGGACGCTCAGCAGGCGCGACGCCGTGGACTTGTGCACGCCGAGTTCGCCCGCGATCTCGGTGATCCCGGTTTCCCCGTTGCGCGCCAGCAGTTCCAGCACGCTGATCGCACGGTCGACGGACTGCACCTGACTGGGCGTTGCGTTCCCCGCGTCCTGGTTCCGCATGACGCAACAGTAGCCGTTTCGCCCGGATCCGCTCGGCTGAGTGGGCGAATCCCTTGACGTACCGGCCCCTCGGGGGTGATTGTTGCGCAGAGCACGTCCCGTCTCGTAATACGCAACATCAACAAACCGTCGGTCCTTTCCCCGGAGGCCCCGATGATCCGTGCCTGCTCCGTCTCCGAACTGCCCGAAGGCGAAGCCCTCCGCTTGCCGGGCCCCGTTCCCGTCTCGGTCTTCCATGCCGAGGGCGCCTATTACGCCCTCGACGACACCTGCAGCCATCAGGACGCGTCGCTCGCGGACGGCTGGATCGAGGGCTGCTACGTCGAATGCCCGTTGCACGCCGCGCGCTTCGACCTGCGGACCGGCGCCCCGGACTGCCTGCCCGCCAAGAACCCCGTGCGCACGTACCCGGTCGTGATCGCGGACGGCGTGATCTACGTGGACACCGAGGCGCGCCGGGAAGTGGCTTGAGATCGGTCGCCGTCGTCGGCACCTCCCTTGCCGGGCTTCGCGCGGCACAGGAGTTGCGCGGGCGTGGTTTCGACGGGCGGCTGGTGATGATCGGCGCCGAGCCGCCGTACGACCGGCCGCCGCTGTCGAAGGATTTCTTGCTGGGCAAGGTTTCCGACGACGATCTCGCGCTCGCCGGGCAGGACGATCTCGACGCGCTGTCCGCCGAATGGCATCTCGGTGTCCGCGCCGAGAAGCTCGGCCGCGAAGGCGTGACGCTCGGCGACGGCACCACGATCGCCGCCGACGGCTACGTCATCGCGACCGGTGCGGTGGCCAGAACCCTCGACGCGGCAAGGAATCTGTCCGGCGTCCACACCTTGCGGACCCTCGGCGACGCGGTCGCGCTGAAAGCCGCTCTCGCGGCGGGGCCTTCCTCGGTCGTCGTCATCGGCGGGGGATTCATCGGCGCGGAGGTCGCGTCCGCGTGCCGTCTGCTCGGGCACGAAGTGACCGTGGTCGAGGCGATGCCGGTGCCGCTCGCCTCCGTCCTCGGCGCGCGGATGGGCGCGGTGTGCGGGGAACTGCACGCCGAGAACGACGTCCGGCTGATCACGGGCGTCCCCGTCGCGGGGTTCGCCGGCGGCGGTCGCGTCACCGGCGTGCGGCTCGCCGACGGCCGCGAGCTCGCCGCCGATCTCGTCGTCGCCGGAGTGGGGGCGCGGCCCGCCACCGAATGGCTCACCGGCTCCGGGCTCGCCGTCGACGACGGGGTGCTGGTCGATTCCGGCTGTGTCACAGCGAATCCCCGAGTGATCGCGGTGGGTGACGTCGCGCGGTACCGCTGTCCCCGTCGCGGCAAGCGGGTTCGCGCCGAACACTGGACGGCGGCCTCGGACCAGCCGGGCGTCGCGGTCGCGAATCTGCTCGCCGGCTCGACCGTCACGCATTTCGCACGACACGGTTACTTTTGGTCCGATCAGTACGGACGGCGGCTTCAATTCGCCGGAGTGGCCACGGAAGACGTGCGGATCGCCGAAGGTGACGTCGCCGCGAAGCGGTTCGTCGCGACGTATCACCGCGGCGATGTCCTGGCCGGTGTGTTCGCGATCGACTCCCCGAGGCCCTTCACCAGGCTCCGACGTGAGATCTAGGGCCCCAAGACCCTACTCGGATGGAGCAATTTGCCCGATTCGATGATCTTTCTGGTGGTCACATCGCCGGGTCGCGCGCTCGCGCGGGGAAACTAGTGCGAACATAGGTTTATGAAGGCACGTGTTCTGGTCGTCGACGACGACCCTGCTCTCGCGGAGATGCTCACCATCGTGCTGCGTGGGGAGGGGTTCGACACAGCCGTCGTGGCCGACGGCTCACGGGCGCTGCCCGCGCTTCGTGAGCTGAAACCGGACCTGGTCCTCCTCGACCTCATGCTGCCCGGGATGAACGGCATCGACGTCTGCAAGGCGATCCGGGCCGAGTCCGGCGTGCCGATCGTGATGCTCACCGCCAAGAGCGACACCGTGGACATCGTCCTCGGGCTCGAGTCGGGGGCCGACGACTACGTGGTCAAGCCCTTCAAACCGAAGGAGCTCGTGGCCCGCGTCCGCGCCAGGATGCGCCGCACCGAGGCCGAGCCCGCCGAGTCGCTGACGATCGGCGACCTCGCGATCGACGTCCCCGGCCACGAGGTGACGCGCGAGGGCAAGGCCATCCCGCTGACCCCGCTCGAGTTCGACCTGCTGGTCGCGCTCGCGCGCAAGCCGCGTCAGGTGTTCACCCGCGAGGTGCTGCTCGAGCAGGTGTGGGGCTATCGCCACGCCGCCGACACCCGGCTGGTCAACGTGCACGTCCAGCGGCTGCGCTCGAAGGTCGAGAAGGACCCGGAACACCCCGAGGTGGTGTTGACCGTTCGCGGCGTCGGGTACAAGGCCGGCCCGCCGTGATGACCCCATGAACGGACGCTTGCGAAAGCTCGCCCAGACCACGATGCGCCACTTCCGGCGCATCGTGGTTTTCGTGCGCCGCAAGGTCGTCTCGTTCAACGAACTGTGGCGGCATTCGCTGCAGTTCCGGGTCACGGTGTCCACGCTGGCGCTGTCGTCGGCCGTGGTGTTCGTGCTGGGCATGGTGCTGCAGAACCAGATCACCGAACGGCTGCTGGAGACCAAGCAGAACGCGGCGATCGCGCAGACGCGGGCGGTCGTCGAGACCGCGGCCGGCGAACTGATCGGCGTCGGCACCGAAAGCCCCGAAGCGCTGACCGCGCGGATGAAGAACGCGCTAAAGAAGATCACCAGCACGACGTCGTCGCAGGACAGCGCCGGATCGGCCGCGGGCACCTTCGAACCGGTGCTGGCCGCGGGCGGCCGCGACCAGTCGAGCAGGCCGGTGGCCGCGGGCCCCTACGACCGGGTCCCGGAGCGGTTGCGCCAGTTCGTGGAGACCGAGCAGGTCAGCCACCTGATCCACACGGTCACCGACGCCGACGGCGGCAAGACGACGTATCTGATCGTCGGCGCGCCGGTGAGCACGATGATCAACCCGCTCCAGCTCTACCTGCTGTACCCGCTCACCAGCGAGCAGAACACCGTCTCGACCGTGCAGAACACGCTGCTCGTCGGCGGGCTCGTGCTGCTGCTCCTGCTGGCCGGGATCACGAACCTGGTCACCAGGCAGGTGGTCCGGCCGGTCCGGCAGGCCGCCGCGGCGGCCGAACAGTTCGCGGGCGGGGCACTCGACCAGCGCCTCGCCGTGCTCGGCGAGGACGATCTGGCCAAACTCGCCGTGTCCTACAACGAGATGGCCGCGAGCATCCAGCGGCAGATCCGCCAGCTGGAGGAGTTCGGCGGTCTGCAGCGCCGGTTCACCTCCGACGTCTCGCACGAGCTGCGGACCCCGCTGACCACCGTCCGGATGGCCGCCGACGTGCTGCACGCGTCGCGCGAACAGTTCCCGGCAGGGCTCGCGCGCTCCACCGAACTGCTGGTCGACGAGCTGGACCGGTTCGAGGCGCTGCTCGGCGACCTGCTGGAGATCAGCAGGCTCGACGCGGGCGTCGAGGAGCTTTCCGCCGAGCTGATCGACGTCCGGCCGATCGCGACCAGGGCCGTCGAGCAGGTCCGGGTGATCGCGGGCAACGCGGGCAGTTCGGTCGAACTGGTCCTCCCGGAGGAGGAGGCGCACGCCGAGGTCGACGCGCGCCGCGTCGAGCGGATCCTGCGCAACCTGCTGGCCAACGCGGTGGACCACAGCGAAGGGAACCCGGTGGTGCTGACCCTCGCGGTCAACGAGACCGCGGTCGCCATCACCGTGCGGGACCACGGTGTCGGACTGCGGCCGGGCGAAGCGGAACTGGTGTTCAACCGGTTCTGGCGCGCCGACCCGTCCCGTAACCGCCGCACCGGCGGTACCGGGCTCGGCCTCGCGATCAGCCAGGAGGACGCCCGGTTGCACGGCGGCGTGCTCGACGCGTGGGGCGAAACCGGCGACGGCGCCTGTTTCCGGCTCGTGCTGCCGCGGCGGCAGGACACGCCGATGGGGGAGAGCCCGCTGGTCCTGCCACCGCCCGATCACACTCCGACGGACACGCACGGATCGTCCGGCCTGCTCGAAGTCCGCCCCGCCCCCGACGCGATCCTCGCCGAGCCAGAGGAGGTCGGCCGGTGAAACGGCTCCTGCCCCTGCTCGCGGTGTTGCTGCTGCTCGCGGGCTGCGCGAACATCCCGCTCGAATCCCAGCCCGTCGTCGTCTCCGGGGACAAACCCGGCCAGGTGCCGGCGGACGTCGCCGAACCGGCGGCCGGGATCGACCCGCTGACCGTCACCCGCCAGTTCATCCGCAACTCCGCGACCCCGGGCACGGCGAACGCCGACGCGCGGGTGTACCTCGACGAGGAAGCCCGGCGCAACTGGAAGCCGTCGCAGGGGCTGACGATCATCGACGACACCTTCGGCACCGTTTACGACACCGCGTCGTCGTCGGGGAACCCGGACGAGCAGGTGGTGAACGTCCGCGGGTTCAAACTGGGCAACCTGAGCCCCGACAGCGCGTTCATCCCGGTGAAGGCCGAGTACTCGCAGCAGTTCAAACTGCGGAAGCAGCCGAACGGCCAGTGGCGGATCGTGGACCCGCCGCAGGAGCTCGCCGTCACCGACGAGGATTTCGCGCTCAACTACTTCCGGGTGCCGATCAGCTTCTACTCGACCGACTCGGGCGCCTTCGTCCCCGACCTCCGCTACGTCGCGGCGAAACCGCAGGCCGGATTGCCCGGCCGGGTGATGGACCTGGTGCTGCAGGGACCCTCCGAAGGGCTGAAGGGCGCGGTCAAGGACCTGCTCGGCGACCAGGTCACCACCGAAAGCAACGTCCGCAGCACGGACGACGGGACCCTGGACATCAACCTGACCGGCGTCGGCGGGGCCAGCCCCGCGGACCGGAGCCTGATCGCCGCGCAGATCGTCCTCTCGCTGCAGACGGTGACGCTGAGCCGGATCCGGCTGCTGGCCGACGGCGCCGCGCTGGTGCCGGACCACGAGTACTGGCGCGCCAGCGAACTGCCCAACTACAACGTGGACATCGCGCCCAACTCGGAACTGCAGGGACTGATGACCGTGAACGGCCGGGTCCGGTCGCTCGAGAACGGGCAGCCGGTCGGCGGGCCCGCGGGCAACGGCGGGTACAAGGTCGTCAGCGCCGCGCAGTCCGTCGACGGGAAACGGCTCGCGGTGGTCGAAGAACGCGACGGAAGGCAGTGGCTCCGGGTCGGCGACCTAGGGCACGAGCTCGCTTCGGTGGATCTGTTCGGCGGCAGCCTGAGCCGCCCCACCTGGCGCCCGGTCGCCCGTGGGGGCGGGGTCTCCGGCGAGGTCTGGACGGTCGTCGACCACAACACCGTCGCCAGGGTCACCCTGGCCGCGGACGGCCGCTGGGTGAAGGCAGGCGTCGACGCGACCATGCTCACCGGCCTCGGCCAGATCACCGAACTGCGCCTTTCGCGCGACGGCTCGCGGCTGGCCGCCGTGGTCAACGGGCAGCTGGTGGTCGCCTCGATCGTGCGGACGGCGGACTCGGTGGCCCTGCGGGCGCCGCGGAAACTGCAGGAACGCGACCTCAAGGACGTCGTCGACGTCGACTGGGCGACCCAGGACCACCTGATCGCCGCGACGTCGTCGACCTCGCTGCCGGTGGTCAAGGTGCCGCTGGACGGGCAGCGGATGGACGCGTTCAACAGCTCCAACCTGACCCCGCCCGTGCACGGCGTCACCGCGGCGCCGAGCAGGCAGAACCTGGTCGCGGACGCGGGCGGGCTGTGGGTCGCCTCCGAGCTGGGCGAAGTCTGGCGGCCGCAGGCGCACACCGTCACCGATGCGGACCCCTTCTACCCGGGCTGAGCGGTTCTGAAGTACATGAAGGCCCCCTTCCTTGCGCCAGGCGCAAGGAAGGGGGCCTTCATGTACTTGGCAGGTGTGAAGGGTCGCTTCGCGGTACTTCGGGCGGCCCGGACGTTGCGAAAGCCACTTTCGCAACCTTCAACGTTGCGAAAGTGGCTTTCGCAACGTGCCAACCCCGCCTGCCCGTTCCCCGGCGGGAGCAAGGGACCTTTAGTAGCACTAGCTTTCCTAGCGGTGCTAGCGACCCGTCTGTGGTTGCGGAAGTTCGTGAAGGCCTCCTTCCCTACTCTCAGGGTAGGGAAGGAGGCCTTCACGGACCGAGACCCAAGCACCCGGGAGCCTTCTCGAAAACTGCGGTCCTGACTGGTCCCCTTAGGACGAAAAGGGTCCAAACCGGACCTCTCACGACACACCGGGCGCCGGAACTGTCGGAGCCCCGGCCGACACTCACCCCATGTCCAAACTCCTGGATCTCCTCATCCCCGCCCGCTGCGCGTCCTGCGGAGCACCGGGCGCGCCCTGCTGCGCCACTTGCCACACCGTCTGGGGTTCGCTCGCCGAAATCGCCCGCGGCCCGACGTCGGGTCTCGTGCCCGTGTACGCCCTGGCCCCCTACGCCGACGAGGCCCGTCGCCTGATCCTTGCCTACAAGGAACGCGGCCGCCGCGACCTCGCCCCCTCCTTCGGGCAGGCGATCGCCGAAGCACTCGTCCAGCTGCCCGACCCGGAGCCCGAACCTTGTCTCGTCCCGGTCCCTTCGCGACGGTCCGCGTCGCGCGTGCGCGGCGGGCCGCACGTCCGGCGCGTCGCCGACGAATGCGTGAAAGCGCTAAGAGGCAAGGGAAAATCCGCGACCGTGGCGCCGGTACTCAGGCTCGGATCCGGTGCTCGTGACGCCGTGGGGCTCAGTCGCGCCGAGCGGGTGTCGAACCTGGACGGACGCCTGCGCCTGGTCCCGGGAGGCCGTCCGGACAAGGTCGTTCTCCTTGACGACGTGATCACAACCGGAGCGACCGCCGCCGCTTGTACGCGCTTTTTGGACATAAGCGGAATTCACGTTTCGGCGGTGGTGGCGCTGGCCGCCGCCGGGTGATCGGGCTGTCACCTACAAGAGTGATGAATGATCGGGAACGGGAATGGGTACAAGGGCGTTGACGAGATATGAGGGAGCTTGAGGGGAACACTCCGACGGCCCGCCACTCCACCGGGGTGGCGGCGGATTCCCTCGGGGCCGGTGTCCTAGGCACCCTCCGCATTTTCCTGTCCGAAGCCTTGCGCCGTCCGCGTGAAAACAAATCACGGGGACGACGCCCGACAGGCCGGATTGTCGCGCTGGCCGCGCGGTCTTCGTCGCGTGCGGTGACGAGGTCTCACGTCCTGATATCCCCCGGCTCGGGGGCTGTTGCTCGCGGCGTGATGCAGCTAACGTGCAGCGCTATCAGCAATCCCGGCAGGCAGGGAGGTGACCAGCCCATGTCCCTGGCGCCGGAGCCGCGCTGAGTCCGCGCTCGGACATCCGACACGAGACGTCGTGACCGTATGCCGAGTTCCCTCATCGCCCGCGATCCGGGCTTCGTCCCCGCATTACCGGCGCCCTAGTGAACACATCTACAGCTCGCAGTCATTTCAGCGAGGGAGGTCGTGTATGGACATCGTCGTTAAGGGCCGCAACGTGGAGGTGCCCGACCACTATCGGGCACTCGTCAGCGAAAAGCTGGCCCGGCTAGAGCGCTACGACAAGAAGGTCATCCGTTACGACGTGGAGCTCTTCCACGAGCCCAATCGCCGGCAGTCGAAGAACTGCCAGCGCGTCGAAATCACCGGTAAGGGCCGCGGCCCCGCCGTACGCGCCGAAGCGTGTGCCGGCGACTTCTACGCAGCGCTGGATTCCGCACTGAACAAGCTCGAAAACAGGTTGCGGAAGACACACGACCGCCGGCGCGTGCACTACGGCCGCAGCCGCCCGGAATCCGTCGCCGAGGCGACTTCGATGGCGGCCGCCGGTGGCATGACCACCGACACCCGACATCTGGCGGGTACCGCTGTACTCGAGGCGCCGGAGGCCGAACCCATGGCCAACGGTTTCGCCGTCGAGAGCGGTGACTTCGAGATGCCCCAGCAGCGCTGGGATGACGGGGTGACCGAACACCAGCCCGGTCGCATCGTCCGCGAGAAGAAGCATGACGCGGAGCCCATGACGGTCGACCAGGCTCTCTACGAGATGGAACTGGTCGGTCACGACTTCTACCTGTTCAACGACTCCGACGCCGGGTGCCCGAGCGTCGTCTATCGGAGGCGAGGCTTCGACTACGGCGTCATCCGGCTGAGTTAGCCGGCCCCACGTCCAGACGGCGGCCCGCACGCGTCCCGTGCGGGCCGCCGTCATGTCCGGATCAGGCGCGGTGCGGCAGGTACCGACAGACGGTGCGTGCGCGAACACCGAGGTGTTCCCTACGATGGGGGCGGACGGTGGTGCGTTACCAGGCGCCGCCGCGTACGAGATTGCCCGGGACCGGCTCGGGTGCGATCACAATCAGCTAGTGAGGTCGACCGGATGGTGCTGAACCGCCTGCTCCGCGCGGGCGAGGGCAAAATGGTGAAGCGGCTGCGACACATCGCCGATCACATCAACACCCTCGAAGACGACGTCAAGGACCTTTCGGACTCCGCGCTGCGGGCCAAGACCGACGAGTTCCGTAAACGGCACGCGGACGGCGAGTCCCTCGACGACCTCCTGCCGGAGGCCTTCGCGGTGGCGAGGGAGGCGGCCTGGCGCGTGCTCGGTCAGCGGCCCTACGACGTCCAGCTGATGGGCGGCGCCGCGCTGCACCTCGGCCAGGTCTCCGAGATGAAGACCGGTGAGGGCAAGACCCTGACCCAGGTCCTCCCCGCGTACCTGAACGCCGTCTCCGGCAAGGGCGTGCACGTCATCACGGTGAACGACTACCTCGCCAAACGTGACGCCGAGTGGATGGGCCGCATCCACCGCTTCCTCGGCCTCGAGGTCGGGGTCATCCTGGCCGACCAGACGCCCGAGGTCCGCCGCCAGCAGTACGCCGCCGACATCACGCACGGCACGAACAACGAGTTCGGCTTCGACTACCTCCGCGACAACATGGCGTGGAGCCTCGAAGACTGCGTGCAGCGCGGCCACAACTTCGCGATCGTCGACGAGGTGGACTCCATCCTCATCGACGAGGCCAGGACGCCGCTGATCATCTCCGGCCCGGCCGACCAGTCCTCGCGCTGGTACATCGAGTTCGCTCGGATGACCCCGCTGATGAAGCCGGACGTCCACTACGAGGTGGACATCCGCAAGCGCACCGTCGGTGTCACCGAGAAGGGTGTCGCGTTCGTCGAGGACCAGCTCGGCATCGACAACCTCTACGAGGCCGCGAACACGCCGCTGGTCGGCTACCTGAACAACGCGCTGAAGGTCAAGGAGCTCTACAAGCGCGACAAGGACTACATCGTCCGTGACGGCGAAGTCCTCATCGTCGACGAGTTCACCGGCCGCATCCTGCACGGCCGCCGCTACAACGAGGGCATGCACCAGGCGATCGAGGCCAAGGAAGGCGTCGAGATCAAGGCCGAGAACCAGACGCTCGCCACGATCACGCTGCAGAACTACTTCCGGCTCTACGACAAGCTGGCGGGTATGACCGGTACCGCCGAGACCGAGGCGGCCGAGTTCCACCAGACCTACAAGCTGGGTGTGGTGCCGATCCCGACCAACAAGCCGATGGTCCGCGCCGACCAGGCCGACCTGATCTACAAGACCGAGCAGGCCAAGTTCGAGGCCGTCGCCGAGGACATCGCCGAGCGGCACGAGAAGGGCCAGCCGGTGCTGGTCGGCACGACGAGTGTCGAGAAGTCCGAGCACCTGTCGAAGCTGCTGCTGAAGCTGGGTGTCCCGCACGAGGTCCTCAACGCCAAGCACCACGACCGGGAGGCGCTGATCGTCGCCCGCGCCGGGCGCAAGGGCGCGGTCACGGTCGCCACGAACATGGCGGGCCGCGGTACCGACATCGTGCTCGGCGGCAACCCGGACATCATCGCCGACGAGGTGCTGCGCGACCGCGGCCTCGACCCGGTGGAGCACTCCGAGGAGTACGAGGCCGCCTGGCCGAAGGTGCTCGAGGAGATCCAGGCGGAGACCAAGGCCGAGGCCGACGAGGTCCGCGAGGCCGGTGGGCTGTACGTGCTCGGCACGGAGCGGCACGAGTCGCGCCGGATCGACAACCAGCTCCGCGGTCGTTCCGGCCGTCAGGGTGACCCCGGCGAGTCCCGGTTCTACCTGTCGCTCGGTGACGAGCTCATGCGCCGCTTCAACGCGACGATGGTCGAGCGCGTCATGACCACCATGCGGCTGCCGGACGACGTGCCGATCGAGCACAAGATGGTCTCCAAGGCGATCAAGAGCGCTCAGACGCAGGTCGAGCAGCAGAACATGGAGATCCGCAAGAACGTCCTCAAGTACGACGAGGTCATGAACGAGCAGCGCAAGGTGATCTACGCCGAGCGCCTGCGCGTCCTCGAGGGCGAGGATCTCCGCGAGCAGATCGAGCACATGCTGGTCGACGTCATCAACGCGTACGTCACCGAAGAGACCGCCACGGGCTACTCCGAGGACTGGGACCACGAGAAGCTGTGGACGGCGCTGAAGCAGCTGTACCCGGTCAAGGTCACCTGGGAAGAGCTCACCGAGGACGACGACCTCGACGCCGACAAGCTGCGTGAGGCGCTGCTCGAAGACGCCCACCGCGCGTACGACGAGCGCGAAGCCGAGATCGACGCGAAGGTCGGCGAAGGCGCGATGCGCAGCCTGGAGCGCCAGGTGATGCTCACCGTGCTCGACCGTAAATGGCGTGAGCACCTCTACGAGATGGACTATCTCAAGGAGGGCATCGGCATGCGGGCCCTGGCTCAGCGCGACCCGGTCATCGAGTACCAGCGCGAGGGCTACGACATGTTCCGCGCGATGCTGGAGTCGCTGAAGGAGGAGGCCGTCGGCTTCCTGTTCAACCTCCAGGTCGAGCAGGCCGAGCCCACCACCCCGGCACCGGAGTCGGCGTCCGCGCTGCCCGCCGGTGTCGGCGCCGGGAACGGCCAGGCCGCCAACGGTGACGGCAGGCACGCCCGTCCGACGCCTCCGCAGGCGCCGGCGACCGACACCGAGTCCGTGCCGTCCGCCTTGCGGGGCAAGGGACTCGGCGGCGGTTCGCAGTCCGGGCTGACCATGTCGGGCCCGTCCGAGGACGGTGGCGTCGAGTCGCATTCGGACAGTGCCGGCAGCGCCGGTGGCGACCAGAGCGGAACCCGGCGGGAGCGTCGCGCCGCGCAGCGCGCCTCCCAGAAGAAGGGCAAGAAGGGCCCGCGCCGCTAAAAGGCCCCAAGCGCGTGAAGGCCCCCTTCCCTCGGTTGAGCCGGGGGAAGGGGGCCTTCACGCGTATCAGGCCGCGAGCGCGGAGACCCGGCGCGGCGGCTTCAGCAGGTGGAAGCGGGTGCACACCCAGCCCGACGGCGTCCGCTCGAAGCGGGCGGCCAGGGCGAGGCAGCGTCCGTTCTGTTCGACGGTCGCGCAGGCTTCGACGACGCCGTCCGCCGGATGCCCCAGGTGGACCGACTTCGGCCGGTAGCCGCCCGAGGGACGGCGGCGGCCTCGGTCGAGCAGGGCGCTGTGCAGCGCGGGGTCGAGGATGGGCCGCACCTGGACCGCCGGACGGCGCCCGTCGCAGGCTTCGAGGATGGTGGTCAGCAGCCTGCCGACCTGCTTGCCGTCGGGGGTGTCCGGACGCGGCCGTGGTTCCTCCACGACGGCTTCGCCGAACAGCGGCAGGTCCAGCACGAGCTGGTTGTCCGGCGGCGGCGCCCGGTGCATCAGGCTGTCCGGCCTGCCGTCGACCCGGTACGGCGGCTCGCACGGTTCAAGCCGTCTCAGTACGTACGACTTCATCTGACAGTCCCCTCCGCGGCCCCCTCGGCCGCGCCCAGCAACTAAGGGGCGGGCGGCGGGTGGAGCCGCGACAAGGACCGCCCGAGAGGATGAACCGGGCGGTGATCGCTTGTGTACGGTGGGCCGGTGCTGAAAGGGCTGGTCATCGACTACGTCGGGGTGCTCACGGACGCCGGCGCGGACGAGCTGTACGCCTTCCTGCTGGCGGCCAGGGAGCGCGGCATCAAAACGGCCTTGCTCTCGAACGCTCCCAGCGCGTCGGACGAGGCCAAACGGTCACTCGACCCGTTCTTCGACGCGCTCGTCTTCTCCGGCGAGGTCGGTGTGGCCAAACCCGAACGCGAGGTCTACCTGCTCACCGCGGGGCTGCTCGACCTGCCCGCCGACCGGTGCGTGTTCGTCGACGACGCCGCGCACAACGTCCGCGCGGCGGTGGCGGCCGGGATGGCGGGGGTGCACCACACTTCGGTCGAGGAGACGCTGACCGAGCTCAGCGCCTTGTTCCCGAAGCTTTAGCTCGGCGCACCAGCTCGAAGGACAGCACCGCGGCGGCGGCCGAGACGTTCAGCGACTCGACCTCGCCGGGCATCGGGATCGACACCCATTCCGTCACCAGTTCGCCGACCTCGGCGCCGACGCCGTTCGTCTCCCCGCCCAGCACGAAGGCCGCGCGCTGCGGCAGCTCGACGTCGAACACCGAACTCCGGGCGGAAGCGCCCAGCGCGAAGATCCCGTAGCCGGCTTCGGTGAGCATTTCGGCCGCCTCGCGCGCGCTGCCGCAGCGCAGCACCGGCGCGCGGAACGCGACGCCTGCCGAAGCCTTGACCACCATCGGGTCGAGGGCGGCGACCCCGCGCCGCGGCACCACGACGCCTTCCAAACCTGCTGCCGTCGCCGTGCGCAGGATCATCCCGACGTTGGCCGGGGTGGTGATGCCGTCGAGCAGCAGCACCCGCGACGGCGGCCTGCCGTCGGACAGGGCCGCGTGCAGGGAGCGCATCCGCGGGGCGACGACGTCGGCCAGCACGCCCTGGTCCTGTTTACCGTTGCCCGCCAGCACTTTGACGCGGTGCGCGCTCGCGCGCTGCACCGGCACCCCGGCGGCCTTGGCGGCACGCTGGATCTCGGCGGCGTTCGGCCCTCGCACGGTGTCGGCGAGGATCACCTTGTCCACCTCGAGCGCCGCGTCGTCCAAGGCCTCGAGCACCGGTTTGCGCCCGTACACCGTCAGGAACCGGTCCTTCGGCGAGATCACCGACTCATCACCCACACCGGCGAGTGTCCCACTATGTAAGGATCGGCCCATGCCCGACCGCCTCTCCGCGCTGGACGCCTCGTTCCTGTACGTGGAAGACCACTCGACCCCGATGCACGTCGGCGGGGTGGCGGTCTTCGAGCGGCCGCGCGACGGCTTCACCCACGAGCAGCTCCTGGACCTGATCGGGCAGCGCCTCGCGTTCCTGCCGCGTTACCGGCAGCGGGTGCTGGAGGTGCCGGGGCATCTCGCCCGGCCGGTGTGGGTCGACGACGTCGACTTCGACCTGAACTACCACGTCCGCCGGTCCGCGCTGCCGCAGCCGGGGTCCGACGGCCAGCTGTTCGATCTCGTGGCGCGGCTGATGTCGCGTCGGCTCGATCCGGGAAGGCCGCTCTGGGAGGCGTACTTCGTCGAGGGGCTCGCGGGAGACCGCGTCGCGCTGGTGACCAAGACGCATCAGTCCGTCGTGGACGGGCTGGGCACCATCGAGCTCGGGCAGCTCATCCTCGACGGCACCCCGCAGGAGCCGGAGCCGTTCGACGACACCTGGCATCCCCGCCGGGAACCGAGCCGTACGCAGCTGATCCTCGACGCGGTCGCCGAGACCGTGCAGCGGCCGACGGAGCTGGTGGAGAACGTCCGTTCCATCGCCCACGACGCCACCGCGATGGCGGGCAAGGTCACCGAAACGGTCGGAGACGTCGCGTCGGCGCTGAAGACCATGGTGAATCCGGCGCCGTCCGGGCCGCTCAACGTCCGCACCTCGGGCGGCCGCATGTTCGCCGTGGTCCGTACGCGGCTGGAGGATTTCCGCAAGGTCCGCGCCGCGCACGGCGGCACGGTCAACGACGTCGTGCTCGCCGCGATCACCGGCGCGCTGCGGGAATGGCTGCTTTCCCGCGGCTCGAACCTGACCGCGACGACCACCGTGCGCGCGCTGGTGCCGATGGCCGTCCGCGACGCCGAGACGGCCGAATACTCGACGCCGGCGCTGGTCGGGAACCAGGTCGACGCCTATCTGGTCGATCTCCCGGTCGGGGAGCCGAACGCGGTCCTGCGGTTGCAGCACATCGGGCACGCGATGGCGGACCACCTCGACTCCGGCCGGTCCGTCGCCGCGCGCGGGCTGCTGACGGTCGGCGGTTTCGCCCCGGCGACGCTGCATTCGCTGGGCGCGCGGGCGGCGGGGTCGATGTCGGGACGCATCTTCAACGTGCTGATCACCAACTCACCGGGCCCGCAGGTGCCGCTCTACGCGGGACAGGCGAAGATGGTGGAGATGTTCCCGGTCATGCCGCTGGTGCGCAATCAGGCGCTGGCGATCGGGGTCACCTCGTATCACGGGGGTGTCTACTTCGGACTGAACGGCGATCGCAAGGCCGTGTCCGATGTGGACCTGCTCGCCGGGATGATCGAGGAATCGTTGGAAGAGCTGAAGGGTGCGCACTGGTGAGGGTCTATCTACCGGCGACGATCGCGATGCTCCGTGAGCTCGAAACCACCGGCGAGTTCCGGGCGCGGAGTGGCACGGGATTCGCGCTGACCCCGGCGTTGCGGGAGTCCTACGCCAGCGGATCCGACGAAGAGCTCGAGTACGCCGCGCTGCTCGACGCCGCGAGGGCGTCGCTCCGGCTGATCGCGGCCGAGGAGAAGCCCGAGCCGCGGCGCGTGGTGATCTCGGCGGACGTCGAGGAGGTCACACTGCGCGCGGATCTCGACGCCGCCGTCGTCCGGCTGTCCGGGCCGGTGAAGATCGCCGACGTCGCCGCGATCCACGTCGACGCCGCCGAGGCCGCGGAGTCCGTGCGGGCCGCCGCCGCGGTGATCGACCAGGCCGACCTCGGCGACCCGGACGCGGAGTTCACCCTCGGCGACGCCGAAGACCACGAACTCGCCTGGTACGCGCCCCAAGAGCTCCCGTTCCTGCTGGAACTCCTCTAACCCCGCCCGCATTCAGTCCTCTGAACGCGGTCCTTGCACGCGCGACTACCGCATTCAGAGGACTGAACGCGTCAGAACCAGGACGGGCCGGGCACCGGGCGTTCGGGGCGCCAGCCGGTCGCCTCGGTGAGCCGGGTCGAGACGACGCGCTGCGAACGCGCCAGCACCGACATCAGGCCCAGCCGGTTCGCCAGCCACTTCGGCAGCGCGTGCGGACGGCGGACACCGGCCGCGGCGGCCATCGCCTCGCCGAGTTCCTGCTTCCGCACCGGATCCGCGGCCAGGTTGTAGACGCCGCTCGGTGCCCGCAGCGCCGCGATCGCGCCCGCCGCCGCGTCGTCCGGGTGGATCGCCGCGGTCCAGTCGGTCCGTCGGCCGAGGATCAACGGCGAACCGCGCCGCGCGGCAGCCAGCATCGTCGTGGTCATCGGATCGTCGGCGACCAGGAGCCCGATCCGCAGCCGGATCGCGGTGCGCCCCTCGTCCGCCAGTTCCGCGATGTTCGCGTGCGCCACCGTCGAAGACGCGATGTTGCCACGCAGCTCGAGGGGCGCGTCCTCGTCCAGTTCCTGGTCGCCGCCGTCGGCGTAGACGAACGAGATCCCTTCCTGCACCACGATCCCCACTTCGCCGACCCTGCGCACGGCGTCCGCCAGGGTCCGGCTGCCGGTGATCCGCACGCGGTCGTTCTCGGCCCAGCCGGACAACGTCATCGCGTGGCGCGTGTCCGGGATGCGGGTCGCGACGTTCAGCACCGCGTCGTGCCCGTTCAGCGCGCCTGCCAGGGAATCGACGTCGAACAGCGAACCTTGCACCGGTTTCGCGCCGGTCGCGCGCACCGCCGCGACCCGGTCCACCCCGCGGGCCAGCCCGCTCACTTCGTGACCTTCGGCCAGCAGCCGCCGCACCAGCGGACGCCCCAGCACCCCGGTCGCCCCGATCACCATCACCCGCATGTTCGTTCCTCCTGTCCTGCCTTCACGAGAAGGACGAGACGCGCGCGGGGAACGTGACGGGTCAGCCCGCCGGGATTTCCCCGATCTCCTCCGGCGGCGGCGCCTGGATGTCGGCCTGCGTGCCCCATTCGCTGTAGCTCGTGACGATCCGGGCCATCGCGCTGTCCGGGACACCCGAAGCGGCGAGAACCGGCGCGAGGTCGAGCACGATCCGCAACGGCCGGTGCGCATCGTCGAGCCAGACCTCCATGGGGATCTTCCCGAGCTTCCCCTGCAGTTCCCCGATGGCCTCGGCCGACAACCCGGCGGGCAGATCACCGCCCAGCGCGGCCATGTCGACGTCCAGCCGATAGTGCTCGGCGGGCACCCCGTCGAGTTCGGTGTGCCCGGATTCGACGAGCGTGCCCGCCTTCCGCACCTGGCCGAGCGTGCGGCCGGGGTCGTTCTGCTTCGCCAGCTGGTCGATACTGCCGCCGGCGACCTGCGAAAACGGGTCCGCGCCGTCGGGGGAGACCTTCACCCACGGCTTTCCGCCGGGGACGTCCTCGCGGGCGGCCTCCGGGACCTTGGCGAAGACGATCTTGTCGACGAGGCGGAGTTCGAGGGGTTCGCCGAGGAAGTCCGTGGTCATGGCCAGCGCGGTGCCCGCCCCCGCGACCCTCGCCTGTCCCTGGCTCTTCGACCGCATCGTGCCCGCGGTGACCTCGGTGACGAACTTCGCGGCCTTGCCGTCCATGGCGGACGTGGCTCCGTCGGCGAGCGCGCGGGCGTCGGCGAACGACACGGCTCCGCTGTCGCACGCGCCGAGCAGTGCGCCGAGTACGAGCAAGACGGTGGACAGGGCCGTTCTCCGCATGAGGACCTGCTTTCAAAGGCGGGCGCCCCAGCGAAACACAGCCGCGGTCCGCACCCCGATCGGGGGACGGCTCAGCGGCTGTCGCCAACCGCTTCCGGCGGCGGCGCGATGATCACGACATCCGAAGCCCAGCTGTCGTACTTGACCGTGGTCTTGCCGAGGGTGACCCGCACCGGGCGCTGCTCGCCGTCCAGCCACAGCTCGGCCGGGGCGCCGCCGAGATCGAGGGCGTACCGCGTGGCGGCCGTGCCGTCCACGTCGGTCTGTTCGGACTTGGTGACCTTGCCCGACTTCGAGATCCGGTCGATCGTCCGCGTCGGATCCATCGTCTCGACGACGTTCGTCAGCAACGCGCCGTTGGCCGCGGAGAGCGAATCCTTGCCGTCGGGCGTGATCTTGACCCATTCCTTGTCGGTCTTGAACTCCTGGACCTGCGTGTCCGACAGGTGGTAGTAGAGGACGCCGTCGGCGAAGATCAGGTCCCGTTTCTCACCCGCGACCTCGGCGACCATGGAGAACTTGCTGTTCGGGCCCTCGTAGAGCCCGGAACTGGTGACCACGACCTTGCGGCCGTCCTCCGCGGTGGTCTCGAGCGCGATCTTGGACGAGCGGGCCTTCTGCGTGCCCGCGGCGGCGGCCGAGGCCAGTTGCGCCGCGTCGTTCACCACCGGTTTTTCTTCCCCGGCACAGCCGCCCAGCAGCAGGAGAGCGGTACAGACGACGGCGAATCCGGTGGCACGCATGGGACTCCCTCGGGTGAATGGTCTGTACCACTACCGTAGCGCCTGGCGCGTGAATTTCCACCGTCCGATGGTCCGGAAGCGCGTGAAGGCCCCCTTCCCTCGGCTCAGCCGAGGAAGGGGGCCTTCACGCGCAAAAGGTCTAGCCGCCCATCAGCTCGATGTAGTCGGCGACCTCACCGTCGGGCGGCGGGGAGACATCGACGGCCACGCCCCAGTCGCTGTAGGTGTAGGTCGATTTGGCGTCGACCGACTCGGGCGCCCCCATCCCCTTCATGAGCGCGGTCATGTCCATGGTCATCTTCACCGGAAGCTGCTCGGCGTTGATCCACAGCTCGGCCGGAACCCGGAGGTCCTTGCCTTCGAGCCGCTTCTCGACGTCTGCCCGCTGGTCCGCGGGCAGGTCGTCGCCGAGGAACAGGTCGAACTGCTTCCGCATGTCGAATTCCACGAAGTAGTGGTTCACCGGCACGCCGTTCAGCTGGGTCTGTTCCGACTTGATGATCCTGCCGGTCTTTTCGACCATCTCCAGCTGCTTCGCCGGATCGCCCATCTCGAAGGACCGCTGCATGGCCTTCCCGATGGCCTTCCTCCGGGGTTCCTCGCTGTCCAGCGGGATCTTTCCCCAGGTCTTGGCCGTCTTGAACTGGGCCCGCTGCTCGCCGGACAGCTTGATGAACAGGACCCGGTCCACCAGCCGCATCCCGACCGTTTCGCCGTCGACGGTCATGTTCGCGTCGAGCTTCGTGGCGGGACCGTCGTAGAACGCCTTCACCGTGCCCGTGACCGCTTGGGCCCCGAGCATGCCGTCGATGGTCGTCGTGGAGGACTTCGCTTTCCGAGTTCCCTGCTTCGCGGCCTCGACGAGGCCGAGCGCGTCGGTGAACGGGGTGGCCAGCGCGAGCTCGCCGCCGCCCTTGGCGGGCTCGGGGGTCGCCTCCGGACGGGTGCCGCAGCCCGTGACCACGAGGGTCAGGGCCGCGGCGACCGCGACGAGTTTGAAGGTACGACGCATCTACCGGCCGCCGGCCTTCTTCATCATCTCCGCCAGGTCGCCGACCTGGTCGGCGGGCGGGGCGGTGATGTTCACCGGGCTGCCCCAGTCGGTGTACTTGACCGTGGTCTTGGCGACGCCGTCACCGGGGGCGCCCATGGCCTTCACGAACGCGGTCTGGTCCGAAACGACCTGCAGCGGGAGCTGGTCGGCGTTGAGCCACAGTTCGGTGGGGATGGTGACGTTCTTGCCCTTGAGCTTCGCGTCGAGCTGCTTCAGCACGTCGGCGGGCAGGGGGATGCCGATGTCGCCGACGACGAGGGCGATGGCCTTCTCGACCTCGATCTCGATGACGTAGTGGTTGGTCGGCTCACCGTTCAGCTCGACCTGGTCCGACTTCGTGATCTTGCCCGCCTTCGAGACCTGCTCGAGGGTGCGCGACGGGTCACTGTCCTTGATGGCCTTCGACATCATCTTGCCGAGCAGCTGCGAGATGGGGTCCTGGCCGTCGGCCGAGATCTTCACGTACGACTTGTCGGTCTTCATCTCGGCCTTGTCGGCCGCGTCGAGCTTGAAGTACAGCGCGCTGTCGACGAACACCACGTCCAGCTTCTTGCCGTCGCTGTCCATGGACATCGAGAACTTGGTGTTCTCGCCGTCGTACACGCCCTGTCCGGTCACCGTCTGCTTCTCGGTGCCGGCGACGCTCTCCATCGTCACCTTCGACGACTTGGCCTTCTTGGTGCTCTCGCGGGTCAGGGCCGCGAGCTGGATCGGGTCGCCGAGCGGCGCCGAAAGCAGGCTCTTCTGCTCGGTAGGAGCAGGAGCGGGGGCAGCCGCGCCGGGCTGCTTCTCGCCACCGCAGGCGGACAGCGCCAGGACGGCGGCCGTGGTGATGGCGGCGAGTGTGGTTACGCGCTTCAAGAGGACCCCTCAGAAAAGTTGATCTAATCCGAACGGGTTATCGCGCGAAGCCGAAATTAGTTACCGATCGTCGTCATGCCCAGCTCGGGAGCCCAGGAGACGCCGCAACGAGGTCAAACGCTCCTGGCTCGCGTCACCCTCGGTGACCACGTCGTCGAGGGCGCAGTCCGGGTCCGAAGGCGGCCCGAGGTGGCCGCAGCCAGAGGGACACTCCTCGGCGGCCTCGGCGAACTCCTCGAAGGCGAGCACGATGTCGTCGGCGGTCACGTGGGCCAGCCCGAAGGAGCGGATACCCGGCGTGTCGACCACCCAGCCACCGCCGGGCAGGGAGAGCGCGACCGCCGCGACGGACGTGTGCCTGCCCTTGCCGACCGCGCTGACCACGCCGGTCGCCAGTCCGGCGTCCGGCACCAGCCGGTTGACCAAAGTGGACTTCCCGACCCCGGAATGCCCGACCAGCGCGGTGACCCGGTCCTTGAGCCGCCCGGCCAGTTCGTCCGGATGCTCGTCGTGCCGGGTGACCACGGCCGGGATGTCGAGGCCCGCGTAGCCGGCGAGGAGTTCGTCCGGGCTCGCGAGGTCGGCCTTCGTCAGGCACAGGACCGGTTCGAGGCCGCCCGCGTAACAGGCGACGAGACAGCGGTCGATGAAGCCGGTGCGCGGCGGGGGATCGGCCAGCGCGGTCACGATCAGCAGTTGCTCGGCGTTGGCGACCACCACCCGTTCGAAGGGGTCGGTGTCGTCCGCGGTCCGGCGCAGCACACTGGAACGTTCGTCCACCCGGATGATGCGGGCGAGCGTGTCCGGCTTGCCGCTCACGTCGCCGACGATGCCGACGGTGTCGCCGACGACGACCGAGACCCGGCCCATCTCGCGGGCCCGCATCGCGGTGACGACCCGGTCGGGATCCGAGTCGATCGCGCAGGTCCAGCGCCCGCGGTCCTTGCCGATGACCATCGCCGTGGAGGCGTCCGCGTGCTCGGGGCGGCGTTTGCTGCGCGGCCTGGTGCCCTTGCCGGGCCGGATCCGCACGTCGGATTCGTCCAGCCTGCGCCAGTCCTTGCCAGCCAAACCGCCTCCTGCTCTTCGCATACCGCGCAACTATGATCCCATGCTGCTCGCCAACGCATCGGTAGCGTGTAACGATGGCTGTCGATCAGGGAGGTTTTCGCATGTGCGGGCGTTATGCCGCGACCAAGGACCCGGCGGCGCTGATCGACGAGTTCGCCGCGGTGGACCTGACCGAGGGCCGGGTCCGGACCGATCACAACGTGGCGCCGACCAAGGTCGTCCCCACCGTCGTCCAGCGGCATCCGCGTGACGCCGACGGCGCGGTGCTCGAAGACGAGCCCGCCGTGCGGTCGCTGCGGATGATGCGCTGGGGGCTGGTCCCGTTCTGGGCGAAGGACCCCGGCGTCGGCTCGAAGATGATCAACACGCGTGCCGAGACCGCCAAGGAGAAGCCGTCGTTCAAGAAGGCGGTTTCCGCGCGGCGTTGCCTCGTCCCCGCCGACGGCTGGTTCGAGTGGCGGCGCGACGGCAAGGAGAAGCAGCCCTTCTTCATGACCGGACCGGGTGACGAGTCGCTCGCGTTCGCCGGGATCTGGGAGACCTGGCGGCCGAAGGACGACAAGGAAGCCGACCCGCTGATCACCTTCTCCGTGATCACCACCGACTCGGTCGGCAGGCTCACCGACATCCACCACCGCATGCCGCTGCTGATGCCGCGCGAAAAGTGGGACACCTGGCTCGACCCGGATCGTGCAGACGTCACCGACCTGCTCGTCCCGCCCCCGGCGGACCTGGTCGACACGATCGAGCTGCGGCCGGTGTCCAGCCTGGTCAACAACGTCCGCAACAACGGCCCGGAGCTGCTGGACCGCGTCGAACCCGTCGCCGAAAGCTCGCTCTTCGAGCTGCCGAACTCATGACGAAGCTGGAGATCGACACCGCCTACGGCCCCGCGCGGGCCGAACTGCACTGTGCCGAGGAAGGCATCGCGGTGCTGATGCTCGGCCACGGCGCGGGCGGGGGCATCGGCGCGAAGGACCTGGTCGCGGTCACCCGCGCGGCGCAGGCGGTGGGTGTCCACGTCGCGCTCGTCGAGCAGCCGTACCGGGTGGCGGGCCGCCGGGCGCCCGCACCCGCCACCCAGCTCGACACCGCCTGGCTCACCGTGGCCGACGAGATCTCCGCGCGCTTCGACGACCTTCCGCTCGTGTTCGGCGGCCGGTCGTCCGGGGCCCGCGTCGCCTGCCGGACCGCCGCGACGGGACAGGCGGTGGCGGTGCTCTGCCTGGCCTTCCCCGAGCATCCGCCGGGGAAGCCGGAGAAGACCCGGCAGGGTGAACTGGACGCCGTAGAGGTCCCGACCCTGGTGGTGCAGGGTGACCGGGACCCGTTCGGTCTGCCCAAGGCGGGGCCGCATCACGAGATCGTGGTGCTCAAGGGCGATCACAACCTCAGCGCCGACCTCGAAGGCGTGTCACGCGCGGCCGCCGAGTGGCTGGAGCGTGTGCTGCGGCCGCTCACCTGAGAGCCGCCGCCGCGCGTAGTGGACGGTGACGGCCGCCAGCAACGGGCCCCAGAGCAGGAGCGGCGCGTAACAGGCCGCCATGACGATGCCGTAGACCGGCGAGTCTTCCCAGCTCCCCGGCCCCATCGAGGAACCGGCCTCCGCCCAGCCGAACAGTCCCTGGACACCCAGCCCGGTCAGGGCGATCGCGCCCGCGGCGGCCGGGAGGATCGCCGCGAGCGGCGGGATCCGCCGTCCGCGCAGCCCCGGTATCCAGCGCGGCCACACCTCACCCCACGGCCGGACGAGCCCGAGGGTGAGGAACGCGAGCGCTTCGGCGAGCAGGCTCAGTCCGAAGACGTAGGCCGTGCCCCAGCCCGGTATGCCGAATTCCGCCAGCCCCTGCTCGGTGAACCCGACCGGGATACTCAGGCCCATCGCGATCCGCCACAGCCCGGACGGCAACGTCACCAGCAGCGTCGCGTGGGCGGCGAGGTTCGCCCATCTCGGTACGCTGGGCAGGGTCTCGGTCATTTCGTCGCTCCCAGGAATCGTCGTTCGCTTGCCGAAGACGATTCCCGAGCGCGGCCGCGTGATCTTCCCGCTGCGGTCCGGCTCCGCTCCCTCGCGAGGGGGAGGTCAGCCGGCGATCGGCGCGACCACGGCACCGGTGAGCCGCGCCAGGTCGCCGGGCGCGAGTTCGACCTCCAGCCCGCGTCGCCCCGCCGAGCAGTGCACGGTCTCGAACTTCTCCGCCGACGAGTCGATCACCACCGGCAGCCTGCTCCGGTGCCCGAGCGGCGAGATCCCGCCGAGCACGTATCCCGTCGCGCGCTGGGCGGCGGCGGGGTCGGCCATCTTCGCCTTCTTCCCGCCCACGGCGGCCGCCAGCGCCTTCAGATCCAGCTGACCGGTGACCGGGACCACGCCGACGGTCAGTTTCCCGTCGACGTCGGCGACCAGTGTCTTGAACACGCGCGCGGGGTCGAGCCCCAGCGCTTCGACGGCTTCGAGGCCGTACGACTCCGCCCGCGGGTCGTGGTCGTAGGCGTGCAGCACGTGCGCCACTTTCTGCTTCGCCAGCAGTGCCGTCGCCGGGGTTCCCTTGCCTGCCATGGGCGGAGTCTACGAGCGCGCCGGGAATGCCCGGCCGGGCCGCACTGTTGAAAGGCACGTGTCCACCACACTCGAAGCTCCCCGAATCCTGATCCCGCGCACGCCGGGCGGCCAGGTGATCCGCCCGCGCGTAAACTCGACGACGTCTCATGCGCACAAGCGCATCGACGCCGATCGGGAAGGGAACGGTTTGCCGAGCACGCAGAATCCCGCGCCGGACACGGGCACGGACGCCGAAGAGGCGGCCGCGCGGGCCGAGCGCTTCGAGCGGGACGCGATGCCCCTGCTCGACCAGCTGTACTCGGCCGCCATGCGGATGACCCGGAACCCCGCCGACGCCGAGGACCTCGTCCAGGAGACGTACCTGAAGGCGTACGCGGCCTTCGCGTCCTTCAAGGCGGGCACCAACCTCAAGGCGTGGATGTACCGCATCCTCACGAACACCTACATCAACGGCTATCGCAAGCGTCAGCGCCAGCCGGTGCAGCAGCCCACCGAGGAGATCACCGACTGGCAGATCGCCAAGGCGGAGAGTCACACCTCCAGCGGGCTGCGCTCGGCCGAGGTCGAGGCGATGGACAACCTGCCCGACGCCGACGTCAAGGAAGCGCTGCAGAAGCTGCCCGAGGAGTTCCGCCTCGCGGTCTACCTCGCCGATGTCGAAGGTTTCGCGTACAAGGAGATCGCCGAGATCATGGACACGCCCATCGGCACCGTGATGTCCCGGCTGCACCGCGGCCGCGCCCAGCTCCGTGACCTGCTCGCCGACGTCGCCCGTGAGCGGGGCTTCATCCGCGCGGGCAAACAGCAGGAGGTGGCGGGGCGATGAGCGAGGACTACTGCGCCGGCGCGGACGACAAGGTCAGGTGCGAGGAAGCCCTCGCCGACATCTACCTGCTGCTGGACAAGGAGTGCAGCGCCGAGCGCGACGCCGCCCTGCGCAAGCACATCGAGGACTGCCCGCCGTGCCTCGAGGAATACGGCATCGACGAGCACATCAAGCAGCTCCTCGCCCGCAAGTGCGGCGGTGACCACGCGCCGGACGACCTCAAGTCCCGGCTGCGGGCCTCGATCCGCCAGACCGTGCAGACCAAGGGCGCGATCACCATCGAACGCACCGAGGTCAAGATCGAGCAGACCTTCGAGTAAGGCGACTCAGGACACACGAAGGCCCCCGTACCGGATCGGTGCGGGGGCCTTCGCCGTCTGATCGAATGATCAGGAGTTGGGCTTCTTGCCGTGGTTCGCGCCGTTCTTCTTACGGTCGCGACGCTTGCGGGCGCGCTTCGACATGTTTCACTCCTCGTCCGAGTGGCCCTCGCGGGGTGGTACGACACCGCTGGGCCAGGGTCAACCTCTCCAGTGTGTCATGCGGCCCTCACCCTGCTTGGATGGGGACGTGTCCACCCTTTCCGATCTGCTCGCGGAGAACACCGGCCTGTCCGGTGAAGCCGCGGACCATCTCCAGACCGTGGTCGCCGAATGGCAACTGCTGGCCGACCTGTCCTTCGCCGACTTCCTGCTCTGGGTCGCCGTCTCGGAGGAGCTGCAGCCGGACGGCGGCGACTACGTCTGCGTCGCCCACGCACGCCCGACGACGGCGCCGACGGCCCATCCGGAGGACGTCGTCGGCTCCCGGTTCACCGTCGACGAGCATCCGCAGCTGGCCAAGGCGAGCCGCGAGGTGCGGATCTGCCGCGAAGAGGATCCGCACTGGTACCGCGACCTGCCGATGCGCCGCGAGGCCATCCCGGTGGTGTTCGCCGGCACGGTGATCGCCGTCCTCAGCCGCGAGACCAACCTGGCGGCCTCACGGGTGCCCAGCCCGCTCGAGATCGCGTATCTCGGCAGCGCGGGCGACCTGTGCCAGATGATCGTCGACGGCACGTTCCCCAGCCCGGGTAACCAGACGGACACGCATACGAGCCCACGGGTCGGCGACGGCCTGATCCGCCTCGACCCGACCGGCACGGTGGTCTTCGCCAGCCCGAACGGGTTGTCGGCCTATCACCGGATGGGGCACGAGTCCGATCTCGTCGGGCAGCGCCTCGCGCCGCTGACCCGGTCGCTCATCCGTGACCCGTTCGACGCGACCGAGGTGTCCCACCGGATCATCGAGGCGCTCGACGGCAAGCCCAGCAGCCGCACGGAGGCGGATTCCCGGCGCGGCGCCGTCGTGCTCTTCCGTGCGCTGCCGCTGCGTCCCGCCGGGCAGGCCGCGGGCGCGCTGGTGCTGGTGCGCGACGTCACCGAGGTGAAGCGCCGTGACCGCGCTCTCCTTTCGAAGGACGCGACCATCCGCGAGATCCACCATCGTGTGAAGAACAACCTCCAGACCGTCGCCGCGCTGCTGCGGCTCCAGTCGCGCCGGACCTCCAGCGAGGAGGCGCGGCTCGCGCTCGGCGAGTCCGTGCGGCGGGTCTCGTCGATCGCGATGGTGCACGAGGCGCTGTCCATCTCGGTGGACGAGCGGGTCGATCTCGACAAGCTGCTCGACAACGTCCTCCCGATGGTCGGCGAGGTCGCGACGGCGGAATCTCAGGTCGGGCTTTCGCGCACCGGCTCGTTCGGTGTCGTCGTCGCCGAAATCGCGACGCCGTTGGTGATGGTGCTGGCCGAACTCGTCCAGAACGCCATCGAGCACGCGTTCCCCGACGGACGGCCGGGCAAGGTCGAACTCGTCGTGGAGCGCTCCGCCCGCTGGCTCGACGTCGTCATCCGCGACAACGGACGCGGGCTTCCCTCGGGTTTCTCGCTGGAACGCAGTGACGGCCTCGGGCTCCAGATCGTGCGGACACTGGTCGAGTCGGAGCTGCGCGGATCGCTGTCGATCCGCGGGTTGCGTGGGGAATCCGAGGAGACCGCCGGGCGACGGCTGGGAACCGAAGCGGCGCTGCGGATCCCCTTGTCCCGACGGCTCTGAGTCTCTGTGAGTGAACCCGCGTCCGCCATCGACGTCGGCAGGGCGCGACCTGGTCTTGCCGGTCGCGTAAGTGTGAAGGCGCCCTGCCAGCGCGATAGCGGGGCCTTCGGCCGGGGCGGGTTCACGGGTACGGCCGCTCTCCGGATGAATCTCAGCTCCGCCAACGGGTCTGGTGGACCGTCCCTTGTGATCGTCCACAAGGGACAGTCTCATCCGGACACGTTTTAGGGCCGGCGCCCGAAGAGAAGTGGCGCCGGCCCTGTAACGGTTCCGCGGGAGGACTTGGAAAAAGTCCGCTGAAGCCATACCCCCGTGAGGGCGTGTCGGCCTCGCTTGTTAAGCTCAAGTCGGGTACGTGTCACCTCGCGACGAGCGGCCATGCAGCCACTACGCCGCGGGAGTTTCCCGAAGCTTGGGGTCTTGCTCAGTTGTGAGTAATGCGATGAAGCGTGCTGAGTCCGAAAGACTCAGGCGGAGGTACGCGTGCCGATGTGCGTACGACGGCGCTTCAGGGCCCGTCGCTCGTCCTCGCTCATCCCGCCCCAAACGCCTGCGTCCTGCCCGCTGGCCAATGCCCAGGCCAAGCAGTCGGAAGCGACGGTGCAGCGGTGGCACACGGCCTTCGCCTGCGCTACCTGCGACAGAGCAGGACCGCTGGTTCCCACGGGGAAGAACAGCTCGGGGTCCTCGTCTCGGCAGGCCGCGTCGTGGCGCCAGTCCATGTTTCTGAGCTCCTTCATAACGGCGCGGTACTCCGCGCCATAGTCGTCATGGCGGTCGTTTTTTTGGGTGCTTGTGAATGCTTTCACGAAGCACCCGTTTCGACAAGGGTTTTCTGAAGATCGGTGAGTCAGCTCACCCGGCCGAGCGACGCTTCTGACCTGCGGTTTCGTTCCGAAACAGCCTTCCGAAGGGAAGGCCGATGCGGTGAGCGGAGGTTCTGCGTCGATGAGCGGCAGTTCGTACTTTGCCGCAGGCGATCAGCGGTCCGGTCGTCAGACGATTACCGTCAGTGCTCCCGGGACGCTGAAGAACTCCACCCTCTTCCGCTGGCCGACGAGGTCGCCGTCCACCTGGAAGTTTACCGGTTCAGCAGCGTCTATGCGGATCATCGGCAGGTCATCGTGACGAAGGAGACGTCGGCCGCGTTGGTTGCTCTTCGTGAGCAATGCCTGCCGTACATGCTTGAACACGGTGGGCAATCCCAGACCGTTCAACGCGAAAAGGCCCAGTCCGGTGTCGAACGAGCTGCCCGGGTTCAGGTGGACGGGACGGTTGCCCAGGTAACTCCACGGATCGGTGTTCGACACGAAAGCGGTCAGCACTTCGGTGGGCTCTTCACCCGGGATCCTGACCGTGAGCGGCGGGCGGCCGAGCGGAGGCCGCAGATGCGACGCCACCGCGGCCCTCAGGTAGAGCCCGGCGGTGGTCTGCTTGCCCCGGCGTTTGGCGACGCGGCCGACGACGTCCGCGTCCCAGCCCAGGCCGGCGTTGAAGGTGAACCAGTGGCCGTCGGCGATCCCGAGGCCGACTTCGCGGCTCCGGTCGTTCTCGATGGCGTTGAGGAGCTGATGGGTCGCTTCCACGGGATCGTGCGCGATGCCCAGCGCCCGGGCGAAGACGTTCGCCGAGCCGCCCGGCACGACACCGAGCATGGGCGCGCCCCCGACCTTCGCCGGATCGCCGTCGGCGTCCGCGAGCAGGCCGTTGACGACCTCGTTGACCGTGCCGTCGCCGCCGTGGGCGACCACCAGGTCGATCCCGTCGCGGGCGGCGGACCGCGCCACGGCCATCGCGTGGCCGCGGTAGTCGGTCTCCACCACGTCGAGTTTGACCTGGCTGGCCAGTGCGTGCGCCAGCACGTCACGGCCACCGGCGGTGGTCGAGGTGGCCTGGGGGTTCACGACGAGGATGGCACGCACATACCGCAGGGTAAGCCTCTTCGGCCCGAAGAGGGGAGCGTCAGGTGACGCGAAGCTCAATGGCCCGTGCGTCCTCGGAGCAGCACTGTATGGCCCTGTGGCGGGCGTCCCTCCTCACTGCCGGCTGGTGACAGCGCGTCGTGACAAGTGCACCCGGGCCGACCGCCCGCTCATCGACGACACTGCCAATTCTTCCCATGCGGCGGCGAGGGGAAACCGGCCGACCGGGTGGCATACGATCGAATGTGCTCACGTACGGTGACCCGCCCTGGTGGAGCACCGTGTCCGGAAGCCTGGAAGGCTGTTTCGCCGTGTCCATCGCCGACAAGCTCTCGCCCGCGCCCCGTGAAGTCCGCCTCGCCGGGGCCGTCACCGCGCTGCCGGGGCTCGCCCTGATCGTGTTCGCGATCCTGCTCCTGGTCAACGGCCAGGCCGGACCGGAGAACCTCCTGGCCGAGGTCGCCTATTACCTCGTCCTCGCCGCCGGAACGCTGGCTTGCGCGGCCGGCCTGATGATGGGGAAGACGTGGGCGAGGTCGCCCGGCGTGGTGGTCGCGCTGATCCTGGTCGGCGTCGGTTGGTACGGCGCGGGCCCGTCCGGGCAGCCGGTGTGGGGAGTGCCGCTCGCGCTGATCGGCGTCGCCGTCATCGTGCTGCTGTTCCGTCGCCCCTCGCGCGCGTGGGCGCTCGGGATGCAGGAAGGCGAGAGCGAGGAAGAAGCCGCCGAGCGCGACGGCGCCGCGGGTCGCGCGGCGCGTCGCGAACGCGAGGAGCGGGACTAGACCTGGGCGGCCAGTGCCTTCAGTGGCTCGTCGGTGAGACGGTCGACGGTCCATTCGTCCATCGGCACGGCGCCGAGGGACTTGTAGAACCCCTGTGCCGGGTTCCAGTTGAGCACTGACCATTCGAGGCGCGCGTAGCCGCGCTCGACGCAGACGGCCGCGAGAGTGGCCAGGAGCGCCTTGCCGAGGCCGGAGCCGCGCTGCTCGGGGCGGACGTAGAGGTCCTCCAGGTAGATGCCGTGCACGCCGCGCCAGGTGGAGAAATTGAGGAACCAGAGCGCGTAGCCGACGATCTCGCCGTCGACCTCGGCGACGTGCCCGAACAGTCCCGGAGCCTCGCCGAACAGTGCGACGCGCAACTGCTCGGGCGTGAGGTGGCATTCGTCCGGGGCGCGTTCGAACTCGGCGAGGTCGTAGACGAGCCGGACGACGGCGTCCACGTCTTCTTCGCGGATGCGCCGGATGCGGTCGTCCACTAGTCCTCCGTCGTGGGCAGCAGGTTGAGGTGTTCGATCTGCGGCTCGCCGCGCTCGTCGCCGAGCACGGCGACGCCGGCCGGGTCGAGTCCGAAGTGGACGCCCGCGGTCGACGGGAGGCCGATCCAGCGCGCGACCAGGACCCGGCTGAAATGCCCGTGCCCGACGAGGATCACGTCACCCTTGCCGAGCGGTTCGCGGACTCGGTCGATCAGCTTGTCCGCGCGGACGTTGACGTCCTCCGCGCTTTCGCCGCCGGGGATCGGATGTGACCAGACCGTCCAGCCGGGAACGGTCTCGCGGATCACCGGCGTGGTGACGCCCTCGTAGTCGCCGTAGTCCCATTCGGCCAGCTCTTCGGTGACCTCGTCGACGCGCAGCCCGGCCAGTTCGGCCGTCCGCAGCGCGCGGGTGCGGGGGCTGGAGAGGACGAGCGCCGGGTTGCCGCCGAGCACCGCGCGCAAGGTGCCGCCCGCCGCGCGGGCCTGCCCCTCGCCGGCGGTCGTGAGCGGGATGTCGGTGCGTCCGGTGTGCCGTCCGTTGACGGACCACTCGGTCTGGCCGTGCCGGAGGAGGAAGAGCCGATGTGCCACGTTGCGAATATAGCCTGCGGTCCGGCTATGCTACTGGTGAGTAACATGGTGAGGAGACCGTGATGGCGCAGAATCCGACCTACGCGATGTGGAACCGGCTGGCGGGCAAGCCGGTCGGCAAACAGCTGTTCTCGGCGGCGATGTGCCTGCGTGTGCCGTACTTCCGGACGGTGCTCCCGTCGGTGCGCGAACTGCGTCCCGGCCGGTGTGAGGTGACGTCCCCGAAGTGGTGGGGTGTTTACAACCACATCAAGACTTTTCACGCGATCGCGGCATGCAACCTCGCCGAGATCGCCATGGGCATGCTCGCCGAGGCGACCGTCCCGACGACGCATCGTTGGCTGCCCAAGGGGATGACGGTCGAATACGTGGCGAAGGCCGAGACGAGCCTGCGCGCGGTCGCCGAACTGCCGGAGTTGCCGGAATTCGGCGACGAGGGTTTCGAGCTTCCCGTGCCGGCGACGATCACGGACACGAACGGGAAACCCGTCGTGACCGCGACCATCACCATCTGGGTGACCAAGAAGAAGTAAGCACCTTCATGCCTGGCCCTCGCGGATGCCCTTCGCGTGACCAGACGGACGACGCGCGTGTCCAGACGGCCGACACGTGTGATCAGACGGACGGCTCGCGGCGGACCTCGGCCGTGCGGGAGTCGTCCGCCGGATCACGCGTGTCGTCCATCCAGTCACGCGTGTTGTCCACCTGATCACGCGTGTCGGCCGTTCGCGCACCGGCGGTGGGCACCTAAGGCGCGGTTCTCTCGCGCGTTTAGTCCTCTGGACGCGGGTGATCAGAGGGGCTTGAACTGCACGTAGGTCACCTGCTTGAAGGTGTTCCGCCCGCTCGGGGACGGCAGGCCGAGCAACTGGTCCGCCACCGGCGCCAGCCGGCCGCAACCGGTCGTGCGCGGCAGGGCGAGCTGCGAGTCGACGACGCCGAACTTCACCGTCGTCGGGTTCTGCGAGATCACCTCGAAGGGCACCGCGGGATCGTCCTTGACGACCGAGTGCAGCGGTTCGGCGAGCGTGCCGACCGCGCATTCCTTGGGCAGCAAGGGATGTCGCAGGGCCGCGTAGAGATCCAGTTCGCCGCGGCGCTCGTCGTTCGACTGGAAGTCCGAGTAACCGCCGTATTTCAGCTGCAGGCTCGCGCCGAAAGTGCCGCGGACCCGGGCCGGAGCGTGCCGCAGTTCGCCGAACACCTGCGCGTATTTCCCGTCCACTTCGCCTTCGGAGAACGTCAGCCGCATCTCCCCGAGCGGGATGTCCCGGTCGCCGATGGTGAGGACTCCTTGGGAGACAAAGGCTTCGCAGCGCCAGGTGCCCGGGTCGGCGTTGGCGGGCGGGGCGGGGCAGGCGGAGAAGTCGAAGTCGGGCAGCGGCGACGGTGCCGCGGAGGCCTGGCCGGGGAAGGCGAGGAGGGCGGCTGCGGACAGTGCGGCCGCGGTCGCGGCGAGAAGACGTCTCATGACCCGAAAGGGTGGTCTGCCCGGGTGGGGATCACATCGGGGAAGCCACCCAAGGGACCCCTGGAATCGCCACGTTCGAGTGAAAATAAACGGTGTTTACCCAGCTGACGCGAATCCGCTTCGGATTCGCCCTTGAAGGGGTGTCGAACAGCGGGCGATCATCGGCCCATGTCCCCACTGTCGCGCCGCGGGTTCCTCGGGTTCACCGCGCTCAACTCCGCCGCCGCTCTCGGGCTCACCACGATTTCCACCGCGCAAGCCGGGGAATCGTCCCCAGGCTTCTCGACGGCCGTGGTCGTCGGCACCGGGTACGGCGCCGCGGTGACCGCGCTCCGGCTCGGCGAAGCCGGGATTCCCACGGTCATGCTCGAAATGGGCAAACTGTGGGCCGACCCCGGGCCCGACGGCAAGATCTTCTGCGACATGCTCCGGCCGGACCGGCGGGCCGCCTGGTTCAAGGACCGCACGCAGGCCCCGCTCGCGTCGTTTCTCTGGATGGACCTGGCGAACCGGGACATCAAGCGGTACCCCGGTGTGCTCGACCGGGTGGACCACGGCGACATGTCCGTCTACGTCGGCCGTGGCGTCGGGGGCGGTTCGCTGGTCAACGGCGCGATGGCCGTGACGCCGAAGCGGTCGTACTTCGAGGAGATCCTGCCCGCCGTCGACGCGGACGAGATGTACGGAAAGTACTTCCCCCTGGCCAACCGGGCCCTCGGCGTGAACCACATCGACCCGCGCTGGTTCGAAACCTGCCGTTCCTACCGCTACGCGAGGGTTTCCCGGAAGGCCGCGACGCGGGCGGGACTCAAGACGGTGTTCGTGCCCAGCGTTTACGACTTCGAGTACATGAAACGGGAAGAAGCGGGCGCGGTGCCGAAGTCGGCCCTCGCGTCCGAGGTCATCTACGGCAACAACCACGGCAAGCGATCCCTCGACAAGACCTACCTCGCGGCCGCGCTGGGCACCGGGAACGTGACCATCAAGACGCTGCACCAGGTCCGCGGGATCACCCGGCAGACCGACGGCACGTACGTCCTGACCGTGCACGAAACCGCCGAGGACGGCGCGGTCGTCGCGAGGAAACAGTTCGGCGCGAAGTACCTGTTCCTCGGCGCCGGCAGCCTCGGTTCGACGGAACTGCTCGTGCGGGCGCGGGAAACCGGGACGCTGCCCGGGCTGAACGACGAGGTCGGCCGCGGCTGGGGTACCAACGGCAACGTGATGCTGGGCCGCGCCAACCACGCGTGGGACGTCGGTGGATCGCTGCAGTCGGGGATGCCCGCGCTCGGCATCGACGCGTGGGACGACCCGGTGAACCCGGTCTTCGCCGAGGTCGCGCCGGTGCCCGCCGGGGTCGAGACCTGGCTGAGCCTCTACCTGGCGATCACGAAGAACCCCGAACGTGGCCATTTCACCTACGACGCCGCCACCGACTCCGTGCGGCTGCGCTGGAACGCCGCGCAGGGGAAACCGTCGATCGACGCGGCGAAGTCGTTGTTCGACAAGGTCAACCGGGCGAATCGCACGATCTACCGCAGTGACCTGTTCGGGGATACGCGGTCGTTCGAGAACCGGTTCACCTATCACCCGCTGGGTGGACTGGTGCTGGGTGAGGCCACCGACCTGTACGGCCGGGTGAAGGGCTATCGGAATCTCTACGTCACCGACGGCTCGCTGATCCCGGGCAGTACCGGCGTGAACCCCTTCGTGACGATCACCGCGCTGGCGGAACGGAACGTGGAGCGGGTGTTGAGCGAAGACGTGGTGCGCTAGCTCAGTTCGCGGCCCGCAGCTTCTCGTAGTAGGCCACGCAGTCGTCGTACTGGGGCAGCAACCCCTGCTCCAGAGCCTCTTTCAGGTAGGGAGCCGTGGTGTCCTTTTCGGACACGATGGGTTCGATGTCCTGTGGCCATGGCAGCGCGAGATCGGCGTCCATCGGGTTGACGCCGTGCTCGCCCGTCGGGTTGTACGGCTCTGAGCAGAGGTACGCCATGATGGTTTCGTCTTCGAGCGCCATGAAGGCGTGGCCGAGGCCTTCGGCGATGTAGACCGCTTTGTACTCGGCGCTGTCGAGCACCACGGACGTCCATTCACCGAAAGTGGGCGAGCCGACCCGGAGGTCCACGATGACGTCCAGCATCGAACCGCTCGGGCAGTAGACGTATTTCGCCTGGCCGGGCGGGGTGTCCGCGAAATGCACACCACGGATGGAGCCGCGCCGCGAGACGCTGGTGTTGGTCTGCCCGAGGCGAAGCCGGTGCCCGACCGCTTCGACGAACGCTTCTTCCTGGTACGGCGCCACGAACAGGCCGCGGTGATCGGGGAAAACCCGCGGGGTGAACTCGAAACAGTCGGAGATGCTGAGGCGCCTGGCATGCATGACCTCAATGCTAACGAGCCCTTCCCAAACCGGATGGACGTCTTGGGAAAGGTCTCTTGAGCTGCGGAAATCCGGGCCCGTTTGTGACATCAACCGCACCAGAGGGGCACACTGGTCCGCATGCCTGTCACAATGATCTGACCGCTGCGTCCGCGGCCGTCGCCATACCCACGGCACCGATGGCCGATTGGACGCTTCGCCGACAGGCCGGCGCTACCGCGCTGGGCTGCCGTGTCGGAGGACGAGTTACCCCAGGTGGCCGGGCCATGCCCAGTTTTGGCCTGCTCACCGGCCAGTTCCCCCGCTCGCAGTCCCAGGAGAATCCCATGACCTTCGCTCGAATCGAGACTTCGCCGTCCTTAGACACGGCGGAAGCAATGACGGGAACCACGATGACCACGCCAGTGACGGACACCGAGATCTTCGAGGGCCACGAGGGCGGCAAGCTCTCCGTGGCCGCGACGCGCCCGATCTCCTCGCCCCGTGACCTCTCGGTCGCGTACACGCCTGGGGTGGCGAAGGTGAGCCGTGCGATCGCCGAGGACGCGGCCAAGGCGAAGCGGTACACGTGGGCGGACAGGCTGGTCGTGGTGGTCAGTGACGGTACGGCGGTGCTCGGCCTCGGTGACATCGGCGCGAGCGCCTCGCTGCCGGTCATGGAGGGCAAGTCGGTCCTGTTCAAGACCTTCGGCGGGCTCGACTCGATCCCGCTGGTGCTCGACACCACCGACGTCGACGAGATCATCGAGACCCTGGTCCGGCTGCGTCCGTCGTACGGCGCGGTGAACCTGGAGGACATCTCGGCGCCGCGCTGCTTCGAACTGGAGGACCGCCTCAAGGAGGTCCTCGACTGCCCGGTCATGCACGACGACCAGCACGGGACGGCGATCGTCACGCTGGCCGCGCTGCGCGGGGCGAACCAGGTCCTCGGCAAGGACATCTCCGGCCAGCGCGTGGTCGTCTCGGGAGCGGGCGCGGCCGGGGTGGCCTGCGCCAGGATCCTGCAGAACGCCGGCGTCGCCGACGTCACCGTGCTCGACTCGCGCGGCATCATCCACGAGGGTCGCGAAGGCCTGAACCCGATCAAGCAGAAGCTCGCCGAGACCACGAACACGGCCGGTCTGCGCGGCGGCCTCGGTGAGGCGCTGAAGGGTGCCGACGTCTTCCTCGGCCTGTCCGGGGCGACCATCGACGAGACCCTGCTGGCCGGGATGGCCGACGACGCGATCGTGTTCGCGCTGTCCAACCCCGACCCGGAGGTCCACCCGGTCGCGGCGTCGCGGTACGCCAAGATCGTGGCGACCGGGCGCAGCGACTTCCCGAACCAGATCAACAACGTGCTGGCGTTCCCCGGTGTCTTCCGCGGCGCGCTGGACTCCGGCGCGCGGGCGATCACGGAGAACATGAAGCTGGCCGCGGCCGAAGCGATCTTCGCCGTCGCGCAGGACGACCTCGGCCCGGACCGGATCGTCCCGAGCCCGCTGGACCCGCGGGTCGCACCCGAGGTGGCGGCGGCCGTCGCGAAGGCCGCCGAGGCCGACGGCGTGGTGTGACGGTCCCTTTCACGCTCGCTCAAGCGCTATGAAAGGCCCCTTCATTGCGAAATTTGCAATGAAGGGGCCTTTCATAGCGTGTGGGGGTTGCGCACGTCAGCCGGTAGGGATGGACAGATCGGCGCCGGGGACGAGGACGGAACCGGTCAGCTGCGAGTCGGGCGAATTGAGTGTGCAGAAGACGGTGCGCACGCCGTGCTTCCACTCGTCGCGCCCTGGCTTCCAGGTGACCAGGTCGGTGTAGACACCCTCCGCGTTGAGTCGCGGAGTGTCCACGTTCTTCGCCAGAATCCGCTGACAGTGGTTCAAGGCTTCCGCTTTCAGTTCCCCGCCACTGGGCCAGGGGCCGTCCGCCGCGGTGAAGGCCCCGATCACCTGGGTGCTGTGCGCGCGGTCGCACGGGATGAGTTCGACGCTGGTGTAGGTACCCGTGACCGCGGGCTTCTGGAAGCAATCGCCCGTTTTCAACGTGCAGATGTTGGCGTATCCGGCCGGCGGGGTCGCGCAACTCGCGCTCGGCGGGCTCGCGGTGTAGTTGTCCGGGTTCCCCATGGTGTTCCCGATCAGGGCGACCCAGCCGATGGTCCAGAACGCGGCGGCCGCGAGGCCACCGATCGCCAGGCCCCGGCCCTGCTGTTTCCCGGGACCGGTCTGACTGAGCGCCATGATGCCCAGGATGAACGCGGGGAGCAACGGCAGCACCAGGCAACCGGCCAGGCCCAGTACGAGTGTGGCGATCGCGAGGCCGCTGGTCTTGGGGCGTTGCGGCGGAGGCCCCGGCGGGTAGGCGTACCCGTACGGCTGCGCCATCGGTGTTCCGGGGCCTTGAGGTTCGTACATGGGACTGAACCTAGGAAGACCGCATGAAGTTCCGATGACACGCTCAGCCGAGTAGTTCCGCCAGCCGGTGCCGGGGCAGGTCGATCAGCCGCGCGTCCGTCAGGTCCGGCGGTACGTCGAGTGAGACGTTCGCCAGCCGCGCGTGCGCCCGGGTGAGCAGTTCTTCCTGGTGGTCGACGGCGTCCGCGACGACGATGGCGTGCCGGTTGTCCGGGGTGCTCCGCAACAGCCGCAGCTTGTACTTCGCGCCGATCAGCCCGTTCAGCGCGGCCTGCGCCTCGGCGTTCGTCAGGTCGGGATGCGAATTCGGGACCAGCAGCGCCAGTCGTCGCGCGTTGGTGCCCAGCAGGGTCCGCAGCAGCCACGGCCCGGGGTCGGCCGAAAGGTCCATCGCGACCGCGTCGCCTTCGGGGCCGGAGACGGACCAGTCGACCGGACGCGACTCGAGCGCCAGCCCGCCTTCGGTGGCGATCTCGTGCAGCTTGTCCAGTAGTGACGGCTTGGCCGCCCCGGCCGACTCCACCGACTGCGGGCCGTGCGTGTAGATCGCGGCCTTCCCCTTGCCGCCGCGGTTCTTCTTCGATTTCGCGGTCGGCTGGCAGACGTAGAGATCCGCCGCGCTCCCGATCGCCTGCGCGCCGAAGTACCGGTTGAAGTCCGGCAGGATCGCCTCGAAGGTCAGCCCGAGCGTCGCGAGTGCCCGCTGCACCTGCGCGCCCAGAGCGGGATGCCGGGGGCTGTAGCCGTACGCGAGCAGCAGTCGCCCGTCCGAGGGTTCGGTGAGCGCCTGGACCCCGCGCGCCGCGAACAAACCCATTCCTTCGGGGGTGTAAGGCGGATCACTGAACACGAGATCCATCCGCCCGCTCACCGAGGGTGGCAGGCCGACGCGCAGATCCGTGTGCAGGGTGCGGATCGACCGCTCGCCGAGTTCGTCGATGTAGGCGAGAACACGATCGTCGAGGTCGACGACGGTGAGGTCCGCGTCGGGCCGCAACGCGCGCACGGCCAGCGAAGTGAGGTCGTGGTCGCCGAGGAACAGCAGCTTCGCCGTGCCGAGGTCGTACCGCTCGTCCAGCCACAGCGCCCGGTTCAGCACCGTCTCCGGCGTCGCCTGCACGTGGTCAAGCGCGGCCAGCGGCGCGGGCACGTTCTCGACGTAGCTGGTGATGGTCTTCAGCAGGTCGGGGTCGGATTTCCGGTCCCGTGCCTCGAAGCGCGCGTACTTCTCGCGCGCGGCGGGGGTCAGCCGGAAGCGGGACTCGGCCCGCTCGAGGTCGTCGCCGAGCGCGTTCAGGACGTCTTCGACACTCCGGCGCGGCGCGGTGCTGATGCGGACCAGTTCACCGAGGTCACGCCAATCCGTCCGGAGCAGGGAAATCACCTGATGGAGCGGTCGCACGTGGACACCGTGCGCCGCCAGGACGTCATCGACGGAGGAACTCACAGCCAGCAGCCTAGTGACCCGCCCCCTGGGACACCGTGCCAACAGGGCCGATCTGGGCTACGGTTTTTCGACCAGACATGGGGAGAGACACGTGACTATCGAGTTCCGTGGCGTGACCAAGCGGTATCCGGACGGGACGGTCGCGGTCGACGACCTGAACCTCACCGTGGAGGACGGCACGATCACCGTCTTCGTCGGGCCGTCCGGCTGCGGCAAGACCACGTCGCTGCGGATGATCAACCGGATGGTGGAGCCGACTTCGGGCACGGTGCTGCTCGACGGCAAGGACGTCAGCGACGGCGACCCGGCGTTGCTGCGCCGCGGCATCGGTTACGTCATCCAGCACGCCGGCCTCTTTCCACACAGGACGGTCCTGGACAACGTCGCCACCGTGCCGCTGCTGTCCGGCTGGGACAAGGGCAAGGCGCGCAAACGCGCGGCCGAGCTGCTCGAGACCGTCGGCCTGCCCGCGGAACTCGGCAAGCGGTACCCCGCCCAGCTTTCCGGTGGCCAGCAGCAGCGCGTCGGCGTCGCCAGGGCGCTCGCGGCGGATTCGCCGGTGCTGCTGATGGACGAGCCGTTCTCCGCCGTCGACCCGATCGTCCGCGAGGAACTGCAGGACGAACTGCTGCGCCTCCAGTCTCAGCTGGGGAAGACGATCGTGTTCGTCACCCACGACATCGACGAGGCCGTGCGGCTCGGCGACAAGATCGCGGTGCTCCGCGTCGGCGGCGTGCTCGCGCAGTACGGCACGCCCTCGGACGTGTTGCGTCATCCCGTCGACGACTTCGTCGCGTCCTTCGTGGGCAAGGATCGCGGCTACCGCGGGCTTTCCTTCCTTTCGGCGGACGGGATCGTCGTCGAAGAGGTGAAGCGCGTCGAGGTCGGCAAGCCCGCCCCCGGACCGTCCGACGACTGGCAGGTCGCGGTCAACGCCGAGGGGCAGCCGCGCGGCTGGCTGCGCCCAGAGTCCACTGTGGACGGAGTGCTGGCGGAGACCGATCTCGTCGCGGGCGGATCCCTGTACGTCCAGGGGTCGCCGATCCGCGGCGCGCTCGACGCGGCGCTTTCGTCGCCCGCGAGCCTCGGTGTCGTGGTCGACGCCGACCAGAAGGTCCTCGGCGTGGTCAGAGCCCGGCAAGTCCTCGAGGTGATCGAAGCGCCGTCGCTGAGTTCCTGATGGGGGACTTCTTCGCGGAGCTCGGCCGCTACCTGGGCAGCGCCAACAACAGGTCGCAGTTCTTCGGCGACCTGCTCGACCACATCTACCTTTCGCTGGTCCCGCTGGTGCTGGGCCTGGTGATCGCGGTACTGGCGGGCTGGCTCGGCCATCGCTACCGGGCCGTGTGCAACGTCCTGCTCGTCGTGTCGAACCTGCTGTACACGATCCCGTCGCTCGCCCTGTTCGTGGTGATCCCGGGCATCATCGGTTCGAAGATCCTCGACAGCGTCAACGTCATCGTCGCGCTCACCGTCTACACCGCCGCCCTGCTCGTGCGCCCGGTGCTGGACGCGCTCGACGCCGTCCCGCCGCACGTCGTCGCCGCGGCCACGGCGATCGGCTACAAACCCGCGCGCCGCTTTCTCGCCGTCGAGCTGCCGCTCGCGGTGCCGGTGCTCGCGGCCGGCGTCCGGGTGGCGTCGGTCAGCAACATCAGCCTGGTCAGTGTCGGCGCGCTGATCGGCACCGGCGGGCTCGGCGTGCTGTTCACCGACGGCTTCCAGCGCGAGTACTTCTCGCCGATCGTCGTCGGGATCGTCGCGACCCTGCTGCTCGCGCTGATCGTGGACCTGGTGCTGGTCCAGCTTCGCAATCTCCTCACACCCTGGGACCGGGTGGCGACCACGGCGGGGGCGAAATGATCGGCGACGTCCTGAACTGGTTCGGCGACCCGGCCCACTGGCAGGGCGTGGACGGCATCCCGGCCCGGTTGCTGCAGCATCTCGGCTACACGGCGCTGGCCCTGGTCTTCGCGCTGCTCATCGCGATCCCGCTCGGCCTCTACGTCGGGCACACGGGTCGCGGCGCGGTGCTGCTGGTGAGCGGCGGCAACGCGATCCGCGCACTGCCGACGCTGGGGCTGGTGACCTTCCTGTTCCTGCTCTTCACCGAAAGCGAGCTCTCGACGATCATCGGGCTCGTGGTGCTCGCCATCCCGCCGATCCTCGCCGGGACGTACGCGGGCCTGCAGGCGACCGACCACGGCGTGGTCGACGCGGCGCAGGGCATCGGAATGACCGGCTGGCAACGGTTGTGGAAGGTCGAGGTGCCCATCTCGCTGCCGCTGGTGCTCGGCGGGGTGCGGAACTCGGTGCTGCAACTGGTGGCGACGGCCGCCGTGGCCGCCTACGTCGGGCTCGGCGGGCTCGGCCGGTTCCTGCTCGACGGACTGGCCATTTTGGACTATCCGCAGGTGGTCGCGGGCGCGGTGCTGACGACGTTGCTCGCGGTCGTGCTCGATCTCGCGCTGGCGGGTGTCCAGCGGCTGCTGGTGCCCAAGGGTGTCCGGCTGGCGCAGGCGGCGAGCGGGAAGAAGGCGAAGGCATGAGGCGGAGGATGGCGGCGCTGTTCGCCGGGATCGCTTTGCTGGCAACGGCTTGTGGTAATCCGCTCGCCGGCGGTGCCGAGGGCGGTGCGACCGGTGACATCATCATCGGCGCGTCCGATGTCGGGGAAAGCCTTCTGCTGGCCCAGATCTACGCGGGCGCGCTGCGTAACGCGGGTGCCGAGAACGTGACCGTGCGCCCGCCCGTCGGCAGCCGCGAGGTCGTCGTCAAGGCGCTGCAGGACAAATCGCTTTCGGTGGTGCCGGACTACAGCGGGAACCTGTTGCGCTACTTCGACAAGGACACGCAGGCGACCACACCGCAGGACGTCTACGCGCAGCTGAAACAGAGGCTGCCGTCCGGGTTCGAGGTCCTCGAACAGGCGCCCGCGGAGGACAAGGACCTGCTGGTGGTGCGCAAGGAACTCGCCGATTCCGGGATCCGGACGTTCTCCGATCTCGGCAAGCGGTGCGGGGAATTCGTGTTCGGCGGTCCCGGTCAGTGGAGCAGCCGCTGGAAGGACAAGATCAAGACGCTCTACGGCTGCGAGTTCGCCGAGATCCGCACGACCGACACCGGCGGCCCGGTCACGGTCGCCGCGCTGAAGTCCGGCGACATCCAGGTCGCCGATCTCTTCAGCACGTCTTCGTCGATCGCAGCGAACGGGTTCGTCCCGCTGGTGGACGACAAGAACATGTTCCCCGCGCAGAACATCGTGCCGCTCGTCGCGAAGGGGACGTTGTCGCCGAAGGAGGTCGACGCGTTGAACCGGGTTTCGGCGGTGCTCACGACCGACGAGCTGACCGAGTTGAACGTCCAGTTCAGCGAAGAGAAGCGCAATCCGCTCGACGTCGCCGAGGAGTTCCTGCGCCGGAACAACCTCCTCGCGCCCGCCTGATCCCACGCATTTAGTCCTCTGAATGCGGTAGTTGCACGCGCAAGGACCGCATTCAGAGGACTGAACGCGGAGGGGGCTAGAGGCGGTCGAAGGCGGGCGAGTAGCGGAACTCGCCCTGGAGGCCGGGCGTGTACGCGCGCAGGGTGCGGACCTGGAAGTGCGGCGCCCATTCCGCGACCGGCGGCGTGATCCCGTGCCGCGCGGCGAGCACGAAGCCGAAGCGGGAGTAGTAGTTCGGGTCGCCCAGCAGGACCACGGCGCCGTAGCCGAGCGCGTCCGCCGCGCCGAGCACGGCGTGTACGAGCGCGGAGCCGATGCCCGAACCGTGGTGCTGGGGCAGGACTCCGAGCGGGCCGAGACCGACCGTCGATGCCTCATCGGAGCCGAGTTTGGCCGGGCTGCAGCAGACGTGCCCGACGACCTCCCCGTCGCGTTCGGCCACGATGGACAGTGCGCCGATCAGGTCACCGTCCTCACGCAGTTCGTCGACGAGCTTCGCCTCGACCACCGGGACACTGTGTTTCGCGAACGCGGCCAGATGGACGGCGTGGATCGCCTCGCGGTCGGCCGGGGTTTCCTGTCGGAGCAGCATGCGGCCGAGTGTGCTCCATCCGAAGGTAGGATGGAAATCGATTTCCGCGCCGCGAGGTCGCGACTTTAGTAGGCGGCCATCCGTGTGTACTTCCACGGCGTTGAAACGGCCGAGGGGACGGGAAACGACCACCAGATGTGCGGATCCCCAATTCTTCGTGGGCCGTACGGCGGTAAAACGCGACTAAAGGCGGGGGCTGAACGGTGCCCGAACTGCGCCGACGCGACGTCCATTACTACCGGGATGTCCGTAATGCAAGGTCTTCCTTGGGGTGAATCCGCCACTTAGTCTCAGCCTGCGCTCCTAAGTGGAACGCGCTTCACCTCTGAGTCACCCCAACGATCCGGCGGGCTTCTTCATGCCCGTGGGTCGACCCTGCCTGGGAGGAATATCTTGAACAATTCCCTGGGAACCTTGAAGAGACGACTGCCCGCCTTCGGTGTGGCCGCGGCCGTCGCCGTGCTGACGGCGCTGGGCGGCACGACCGTCGCGTCGGCGGCCGAGGGTTCGATCGTCAACGCGGGTAGCGACAAGGCGATCAAGGACAGCTACATCGTCGTGCTGAAGGACGGCTCGTCGGTCGAAGCCACCGCGAAGAGCGTGACCCAGCGCCACGGCGGCACGGTCGAGAAGACCTTCGCGTCTTCGGTCCGCGGCTTCTCCGGCGCACTGACGGAAAAGCAGGCGAAGCGCGTCGCCGCCGACCCCGCCGTCGCCTACGTGGAGCAGAACCAGACCGTCTCGATCTCGGCGGACCAGCTGAACCCGCCGTCGTGGGGCCTGGACCGGGTCGACCAGCAGAGCCTTCCGCTCAACCAGAAGTACAGCTACAGCACCACGGCGTCGAACGTCACCGCGTACGTCGTCGACACCGGCATCCTCACCACGCACCCCGACTTCGGCGGGCGCGCGACCCACGGCCGTGACACCGTCGACAACGACAACGACGCCACGGACTGTCAGGGTCACGGCACCCACGTCGCGGGCACCATCGGCGGTACCGCGCACGGTCTGGCCAAGGGCGTCAAGCTCGTCGCCGTCCGCGTGCTGAACTGCTCCGGTTCCGGGACGACCGCCGGCGTCATCGCCGGTGTCGACTGGGTGACCGCGAACGCCGTCAAGCCCGCCGTCGCGAACATGAGCCTCGGTGGTGGCGCTTCGACGACCCTCGACCAGGCCGTCCAGCGGTCGATCGCGTCGGGTGTCACCTACGGCGTCGCGGCCGGTAACGACACCGGTGCCAACGCCTGCAACGTCTCGCCCGCCCGTACGCCGGAAGCCATCACCGTCGGCTCGACGACGAACACGGACGCGCGGTCGAGCTTCTCCAACATCGGCACCTGCCTCGACATCTTCGCGCCGGGCAGCGGCATCACGTCGACGTGGCTGAACAACGGCACCAACACCATCAGCGGTACCTCGATGGCGACCCCGCACGTCGTGGGCGCGGCGGCCCTGTACGCCTCCGCCAACCCGACGGCCACGCCGAAGCAGGTCCGTGACGCGCTGGTCGCCAACGGCACCAAGGACAAGGTGACCAACCCGGGCACCGGTTCGCCGAACGTGCTGCTCTACACCGGCGCCGACGGTGGCCCCGGCCCCGAGCCGACCCCCTGCGGCACGCAGACCAACAGCGGCGTCGTCGCCATCCCCGACGCCGGTGCCGCGGTGACCAGCACGATCACCGTCGCGAACTGCGCCCGCAACGCCTCGGCCACCACCAAGGTCGCGGTGAACATCACGCACACCTACGTCGGTGACCTCGTCATCGACCTGGTCGCGCCGGACGGCAGCTCGTACCGCCTGAAGGGTTCGAGCAACGACTCGTCCGACAACATCAACACCACCTACACCGCCAACGTCTCGACCGAGGCCGCCAACGGCGCCTGGAAGTTGAAGGTGCAGGACGTCTACCGCGTCGACACCGGCTCGCTCAACAGCTGGTCGCTGACCGTCTGATCCACCCCTGGAGTACGTGAAGGCCCCCTTCCTCCTGCTGGGAAGGGGGCCTTCCCGTCTCCGGAGAGTGATTCGGCGCCCAGTTGCGGCGTTCGTCCACTAAGGACCTTGGCGAGGCTTTACCCTCTCCGCATGCAGCCCGGACCGCCCTATCAGCAGGGACCTCAGCAGCCGTATCCGCCGCAGGGATATCCCGGATATCCGCAGCCCGGATACGGGCCGCCGCCCAAGAAGTCGAACACCGGGCTCATCGTCGGGCTCGTCATCGGCGCGGTGGTGCTGCTCGGCGGTGGCGGGGTCGCCGCCTTCCTGCTGCTGTCCGACGACAACGGTTCGTCGCCGACCGCAGCGCCGACGTCGTCCAAGAAGACCGGCCCGCCGGACAAGTACACCGCCATGCCCGCCTGCGCGCGCATCGGGACCAAGATCCGGAACCTGCCGCCGCTCGAAACGCCGAAGGGCGAGGAGCCGGCGAGCACGTCGAACGACGACATCACCTACACCCGTTCGTCCTGCAGCTGGCGTGAGCCCAACGCGCCTTCGGCGACCGTCTCGATGTACCTGTCGAAGTCGAAGGAGCCGGGGTCGGGCGCCGGAGAGGCGTGGGCGAAGGCGAGTGTCGAGAACGCCGTGACCGACGGCGGCGTCCTCATCCCCAGCATGGCGAAGTCGACCAAGGCCGTGCACACCAAGCTCGACTCGTCGAGCCAGTGCCAGATCAAGTTCTATCAGGGCAACGTCGAGGGCGAGATCATCGTGACCGGCCCCGACCCGTCCGGCACGGTCAACCAGACGGTGTGCAAGGAGAACGCCTTGAAGCTGGCCAAGGCGACCTCCGAGGCGATCGGCTAGCAGGGTAAGGCAAGGGCGTGATGCCGCGGGCTCGCCGAAGAGTGCCGACGCGGGCCGAACTGTCCATAAGGGACCCATCCCCGAGCTCGCCAGTCCGATTTGGCGCCTTTGTGCATATTCGCGCGGGGTCGTGAGTGATAAAGAGCGTTCTAACGCTCTTTATCACTCACGACCCCACTGTCGATCCAGTCATCAGGAAGTGTCCCATCGGCGCCCGCACCTCGCCGCGGAGGCCTCCTTGCTCGACTAGCCGATTTCGGTGACCTGCACCTGCCCGGTCGGCCCGTCGCCGAACGGGTTCTCCCAGCCGTGCCACTCCGCGGCGAGGACGTAGAGCGAACGCCCGTCCTCGCCGCCGAGCGTGCAGGAGAAGCAGCCTCGGTCGGCTTCGACCTTCTGAAGTACTTCGCCTCCTTCGCGGACGCGGACGCAGTGCTTGCCCGCCACGTCCGCGTACCAGACGGCACCGTCGGCATCGAGGCAGATGCCGTCCGGGTGGTCGCCGCCGAGGTCGGCCCACACCCGCCTGCCGGACAGCGAACCGTCCTCGGCGATGTCGAACGCGGTGAGCCTGCTGCCGTACGACTCGGCGACGATCAGGGTCGCGTCGTCGGGTGTGACGGCCATGCCGTTGCCGAACAGGATGCCGTCGGCGACCTGGCGCACCTCGCCGTCCGGGGTGACGACGGCGATGGCGCCCGGCGCCTGGAAGTCGTTCATCCCGTTGACGAAGGCGTTGCCGCGGCCGTCGACCACGACCTCGTTCCAGAGGGAGGCGACCGGGCTCAGATCCGCGTAGGTGCTCAGGTCCGCGTTGAGCAGGCGGGCGTTCGGGCCGTCGACGATGAGCAGGCGGCCGTCGGGGAGCCAGTCGAAGGTGATCGGCATCGCGGTCGGCACGTTCGCGATCAGTTCGCTCTCGCCGCCGGGCGTGACGGCGAGGATCTGACCACCGCCCCAGTTCGCCAGCCAGAGACGGCCGTCGTGCCAGCGGGCGGATTCGGGGAGCTTGAGGCCGTCGAGCAGGGTCTTCATGGTGTCTCCTTCGTTCGTTTCCCCCTACACGAACGGGACCCGCCGTTTTCGACACCTCAAGTACATGAAGGCCCCCTTCCTTGCGACAGGCGCAAGGAAGGGGGCCTTCATGTACTACTGGGCGATCAGTCGAAGGCCCGCGCGATCAGCGCCTTCTGCTCGACCTCGTGCACCTTGGACGAACCGGCCGACGGCGCCGCCATCGGACGACGCGACACGACGTCCAGGCTGGAGAACACCTCCGGCAGCTTCCGCGGCAGGTTCAGGCCGAAGAACGGCCACGCACCCTGGTTCTCCGGCTCCTCCTGGACCCAGACCGCGGGGGCGCCGTTGTAGCGCTCGAGCGCCGCCAGCAGCTTCTTCTTCGGCAGCGGGTAGTACTGCTCGACCCGCACGATCGCGATGTCGTTCGCCTCGCGCTTCGTCCGCTCGGCCACCAGCTCCCAGTAGAGCTTGCCCGAGGTCAGCAGCACCTTGCGCACCTTCGACGGGTCGACGTCGGCGTCGTCGATGACCGACATGAACTTCGACTGGCCGGTGAAGTCCTCGACCGCCGAGGTCGCCGCCTTGTTGCGCAGCATCGACTTGGGGGTGAAGACCACCAGCGGCCGGTTGACTCCGTCGAGGGCGTGCCGGCGGAGCAGGTGGAAGTAGTTCGCCGGGGTGGACGGCACCGAGACGGTCATCGAGCCTTCGGCGCACAGCGAGAGGAAGCGCTCGATGCGGCCGGAGGTGTGGTCCGGGCCCTGGCCTTCGTGGCCGTGCGGCAGCAGCAGCACGACGTCGGAGAGCTGGCCCCACTTGGCCTCACCGGAGGAGATGTACTCGTCGATGACGGTCTGCGCGCCGTTGACGAAGTCACCGAACTGCGCTTCCCACATGACCAGCGCTTCGGAGTTGGCCACGGAGTAGCCGTATTCGAAGCCGACCGCGGCGTACTCGGACAGCGCCGAGTCGTAGATCATGACGCGGCCTTGGCCGTCGGCGAGGCTGGCCAGCGGCGAGTACTCCTGGCCGGTCTTGCGGTCGATCAGCACCGAGTGGCGCTGGGTGAAGGTGCCGCGGCGGGAGTCCTGGCCGGACAACCGGACGAGGCGGCCCTCCATGGCCAGCGAACCGAAGGCGAGCAGCTCACCGAACGCCCAGTCGATGCCGCCTTCGCGGGACATCTTGTGGCGGCGTTCCATGACCGGCTTGACCCGCGGGTGCGGGGTGAAGCCCTCGGGCACGTTGAGGAACGCGTCGCCGATGTGCTCGATGACCTCGGCGGTGGTCGCCGTGGGCACCTTCGCCGGGACCTGCTGCTCCTCCTCGACCGAGGGGCTGGCCTTCGCCGGGTGCTTCTCCAGCTCGCGGACCTCGTTGAACACGTGCTCCAGCTGGCTGGAGAAGTCGCGCAACGCGGCCTCGGCCTCTTCGACGGAGATGTCGCCGCGGCCGATCAGCGATTCGGTGTAGGTCTTCCGGACCGAACGCTTCGTGTCGATGATGTCGTACATCGCCGGCTGCGTCATCGAGGGGTCGTCGCCCTCGTTGTGGCCGCGGCGGCGGTAGCAGATCAGGTCGATCACGACGTCCTTGTGGAACGCCTGGCGGTAGTCGACGGCCAGCTTGGCCACCCAGTGCGCGGCCTCGGGGTCGTCGCCGTTCACGTGGAAGATCGGCGAGCCGATCATCTTCGCGACGTCGGTGGCGTACTGGCTCGACCGCGAGTGCTCGGGCGCGGTGGTGAAGCCGACCTGGTTGTTGACGATGACGTGCACGGTGCCGCCGGTGCGGTACCCGCGCAGCAGCGCCAGGTTCAGCGTCTCGGCCACGACACCCTGGCCCGCGAAGGCCGCGTCGCCGTGCATCAGGACGGGGAGAACGGTGAAGCCCTCGCCACCCTTGTCGAGGATGTCCTGCTTCGCGCGGACGATGCCCTCGAGGACCGGGTCGACGGTCTCCAGGTGCGACGGGTTCGCGGTCAGCGACACCTTGGTCTCGCCGTCGCCGAACATGCGGAAGTACTTGCCCTCGGCGCCGAGGTGGTACTTCACGTCACCGGAACCGTGCGCCTGGCCCGGGTCGAGGTTGCCCTCGAACTCCTGGAAGATCTGCGCGATCGGCTTGCCGACGATGTTCGCGAGCACGTTCAGGCGGCCGCGGTGCGGCATGCCGATGACGACCTCGTCGAGTTCGTGCTCGGCGGCCTTGTCCAGCAGCGTGTCGAGCAGCGGGATCGCCGTCTCGCCGCCTTCGAGGGAGAACCGCTTCTGGCCGACGTACTTGGTCTGCAGGAAGGTCTCGAACGCCTCGGCGGCGTTGAGCTTCGAGAGCACGTACTTCTGGACCGCGGGGTCCGGCTTCTCGTGCGGGATCTCGACGCGGTCCTGGATCCAGCGGCGCTCCTCGGGGTCGAGGATGTGCGTGTACTCGATGCCGACGGTGCGGCAGTACGAGTTGCGCAGGACGCCGAGGATGTCACGCAGCTTCATCCGCTCCTGGCCGGCGAAGCCGCCGACCGGGAACTCGCGGTCCAGGTCCCACAGGGTCAGGCCGTGGGAGAGGACGTCGAGGTCGGCGTGGCTGCGCTGCCGGTAGTTCAGCGGGTCGGTGTCGGCCATCAGGTGACCGCGCATCCGGAAGGCGTCGATCAGCTCGATGACACGCGCGGTCTTGTCGACCGGGCCGTCCGGGATGTCGGCGACCCAGCGGATCGGCTCATACGGCAGGCGCAGGCTGGTGAAGACGTCGTCGTAGAAGCCGTCCTCGCCGAGCAGCAGCTCGTGGATGCGCTTGAGGAACTCGCCCGACTCCGCGCCCTGGATGATGCGGTGGTCATACGTCGAGGTCAGCGTCATGATCTTCGAGACCCCGAGGTCGACCAGGGCCTTCTCGCTGGTGCCCTCGAAATGCGCCGGGTACTGCATGGCGCCGACGCCGATGATCGCGCCCTGGCCCGCCTGCAGCCGCGGCACCGAGTGGTTCGTGCCGATGCCGCCGGGGTTGGTCAGCGAGATCGTGGTGCCGGCGAAGTCGTCGGCGGTCAGCTTGCCGTTGCGGGCCTTCTTGACGATCTCCTCGTAGGCCTGCCAGAACTGCATGAAGGTCATGTTCTCGGTGGCCTTGATGGAGGCCACGACGAGCGTGCGGGAGCCTTCCTTGCCCTTCATGTCGATCGCGAGACCGAAGTTCACGTGCTCCGGCGTGACCGCGAACGGCTTCCCGTCGATCAGCTGGTAGTGCCGGTTCATGTTCGGGAAGTTCTTCAGCGCACGGACCATCGCGTACCCGATGAGGTGCGTGAAGGAGATCTTGCCGCCGCGGGTGCGCTTGAGGTGGTTGTTGATGACGATGCGGTTGTCGGCCATCAGCTTCGCCGGGACCGCGCGCACACTCGTGGCCGTCGGCACGGACAGCGAGGCGTCCATGTTCTTCGCGATCGCCGCCGCGGCGCCGCGGAGCTGCTTCGACTCCGGCTCGGCGTCCTTCTCGGCGGGCTTGGCGGGGGCCTTCTCGGCAGCCTTGGGCGCGGCCTTGGGAGCCGCCGCCTTCGCCTCGGTCTTCGGGGCCGTCTTCGGCGCAGCCTTCGCCGGGGCGGTCTGCTTCGCGGCGGACTCGGCGTTGCGGACCGTCTGCGGCGTCGGCGTGGCGGCCTGGCCGTTCGTGTCCGGGCTTCCCTCCGCCGTGGTCTGACGTGCGTCGTCAGCCTTCGCCTGCGCGTCCTGCGTTGGCTTGAAGTCCGCGAAGAAGTCGTGCCAGGCGGCATCGACTGAGCTGGGGTCGGCAAGGAACTGGTCGTACATTTCCTCGACGACCCACTCGTTGGGGCCGAATTGTGACGCAGGGCTGCTGCTGGACACGGCTTGGACTCGCCTCTATCCGTCTCGAGATCTTGAACACCGCTGATGCGCCTACCAGGCTAACCCCCTCGGTCGCGGCCGTGTGATGGAACTGGCCTGTGTGAGGCGTGGCGCACTAGGTGATGGGTCACTGTCTCGATCAAGAGACCGAAATCAGGCCCGCTTCGCTTCCCGTGGGGGAGCAAGGGACCTTTGCTCCCGTTCTCACCGTCCGTGCAGGTCAGGTCACTGTCTCGTCGGTAAAGGTTGGCTGGGACGTCGTGCCCGGACAGCCTGGAGTTCACGTCAGGGGGTTTCGCTGGGTGGAGGATGCGGCCGGTGTCGTGCCGGCCGCCGATCGCCCGCGAGGTGGTGGCAGCCGATGTGGCTGGACGAGTGCCCGTCGTTCTGGGACGAGGGGCGTGTGCGCCCGCTGGTCACCGAGTCCGGCAAGGTCGTGCTGATGTGCGACTCGTGCTCGGCGGTCTGGCCGACGCTCGCCGACTTCAAGGAGATGGAGCACGTCGAGCCCGACGAGCCGGACTGGGCGGTGACGGCCGGGGTGCACGTCCGGCCGGGGACCGTCCGCTGGGCTTCGGCTCAGGACCTCGAGGTCGCCGGGATGAGCGGCCTCAAGTGGCGGCCTTAACCGGGGTACGGACGCTCCGCGGGTAGCAGCGCTTCGGCGTCTTCGATGCGATTCGCCGCGACCAGGGCGCCGACCTCGCGCATGACCGGGGTGACGTCGGCGACCGCCGTGATCCATTTGTCGACATAGCGATCGACGGCTTCGCCGCTCAGGCCCATCTGGAGCGAACGGTGCTTCAGGGCGCCGAGCCGGATGCTGCGTTCCGGATCCCACTGGATGCGGACCGGGCTGGCCTTGACCTCGTCCTGCCACGTCTTCCGGTCGGGGTGGACGTCCGGGTCGTAGTGGCTGAGCGCGGCGTGTTCGAGCGCCCACGCGAAACCCTCGCGAGTGATGTCGAGGGCGAGTACGCGCTCCTGGCCGGGTTTCGCGGCCCAGCCGCAGCGGTACGCCATCCAGAGGAAGGACGGCTTGATCCAGGTCATGCGTTCGCGTTTGAACGGCGGCACGAAAGTGCCCGCCTTCAGCGCGGCGTCGGCGATGGCCGGCGAGTACGCCTGATAGACGCGGATCGTGGTCTTGGTGTGCACGGCGCGGATCTGCCGCGCCGGGATCTCTTCGTTCATTTGCCGTGATGGTGACAGGTGCGCGGGTTCGCGCGCGACCGAAATTCCCTTGCCGTGCTCGTCATGCTGGCTTCATGGCATTGCTGCGCAAGGGTTCGCGACGGATCGTCGTCGACGAGACCGCTTATCGGTGGATCGTCCGGCGGAAGCCCACCTACGCACAGGACGGCGGGTATTTCCTTTCGTACGGGGTGGAATTGGAGGACGCGCGGGGTGCGGTGCTGGTGGTCCAGACGGATCACGCGCATCCGTTGAACTACATGGGGGTGCCGTCGAAGGCCGTGCTGCCTTCGGACGTCGAACGGGCGATCCGGCTGGCGCTGGCTCGGGGATGGGAACCGGCGGCTCCGGGGGCGCAATTCCAGCTGGATCTCTCTGCCGCGTGAAGGGCGTTTCGGGCTCCGGACCGGAATTGCCACTTGCGGCCCCTCCTGGTGCGGTACGGATTGGGGCCCTATCAGCCGAGGGACCACAGTCGCGCGTAGTGGCCGTTCGCCGCGACCAGGTCCGCGTGCGTGCCCTGTTCGATGATCCGGCCGTGGTCCAGCACCACGATCCGGTCCGCCTTGGCGGCGGTGGCGAGGCGATGCGCGACCACGAAGGTCGTGCGGCGGCGCGCGAGCTGTTCCGTCGCGCGCAGGACGGCGGCTTCGGTGGACGGGTCGAGGGCCGCGGTCGCCTCGTCGAGCAGGAGGACGTCCGGGTCCACGAGTTCGGCGCGGGCGAGGGCGACGAGTTGCCGTTGCCCGGCCGAAAGGGACCGTCCGCGTTCACCGACGGGCTGGTGGAAGCCGGCCGGGAGCGCGGCGACACCGTCGAGCGCGCCGACGGACCGGACCGCTTCCTCGACCTCCGCGTCCGTCGCGGAAGGCCTGCCGTAGCGCACATTGTCCGCGACGGTTCCCGAGAACAGATGCGCTTCCTGCGGTACCACGCCCATTCGCGTGCGCAGGGCGGCGAGGTCGTACTCGCGGATGTCGGTCCCGTCGATCCGGACCACGCCGCCTGTCGCGTCGTAGAAACGCGCGACGAGCTTCACCGCCGTCGACTTCCCGGCACCCGTCGCACCGACCAAGGCGACGGTCTCCCCGGGCGCGACCTCCAGCGTCAGTTGCTTGAGAGCGGGATCGTCCGTTGCGGTGTAAGCGAAATCGACGTCCTTGAAGGAGACCTCGCCACGCAGCCGCTCCGGGACCGGGACCGGGTTTTCCGCTGCCGGAACGGAAGTCGGCGTGCGCAGCAGATCGCCGATGCGTGTCAGGCCGACCCGTGCCTGCTGATAGCCGTCGAACACCGAGGACAGCTGCTGGATCGGCGAGAAGAACTGACCGAGGTACAACAGGAACGCCACCAGTACACCGGCCGACAGCGTGCCCGCCGCGACCCGGTTCGCGCCGACGATCAGCACGACGACCTCGGCCAACCCGGAAAGCATTGCCGCGAAAGGGAAGTACGTCGCGACATAGCGTTGGGCGCGCAGCCGCGAACGCCGGTACTCGTCGCTGCGGGAAGCGAACTTCTCCGCCGTCCGCTCCTCGCGGGTGTACGCCTGCGCGACCCGCAGCCCGTTCACGTTCTCCTGCATGTCCGCGTTGACGACGCTGACCCGTTCCCGGGCTTCGGTGTACGCCTTGGACGACGCCCGGCGGAAGATCACCGTCGCCACGATGAGGATCGGCAGCACGGCGAGCGCGTACGCCGCCAGCCCGATGTCGGTGATCATCAGCGCCGCCGCGATCCCGACCAGTGTCAGCGCGCTCACCACGGCCTGCGCGACACCGGTCTGCAGGAACGTCGAGAGCGCGTCGACGTCGGTCGTCATCCGGGTCATGATCTTCCCGGACAGTTCGCGTTCGTAGAAGTCGAGCCCGAGCCGTTGCAGATGGGCGTAACTGCGGACGCGCAGCGAATACAGCACCGTCTCACCGACCCGCGCGGTCATCCTGGTCTGGAGGTAGACCACCAGCCAGTCCGTGAGGATCACCAGCGCGCCGATACCGGCGGCCAGCCAGATCACCGCCTCCGCTCCCGCGCGGACCCCGCTGTCGATGCCGTACTGGTACAGCGCGGGCATCGCGATGGTGGCCAGCGCGTCCGCCGCGACCAGCCCGATCACCACGGCCAGCGGGCCGCGCACCGGTTTGAGCAGGCGGCCGAGGCGGAACTTCGGTTCGGGCGCGGTGACGTCGGTGCCCGGCAGGCGCGGGACGTCCGTGGCGGGCGGCAGTTTCCGGACGCCTTCGACGAGTTCGGGACTCGGCGGCAGGTCGACGTCCCATTCGCCGCCGGTGCCCTTCCGTTCACCTGACAGCTCGTCGGCCTTGTCCTGCTCAGGCCACAGGGCCGGGGTGATTCCGGCGGGGCCGCAGTCCAGGCCCTCGCAGCGATGCGGTTCTTCGACGTCGTCACTCGGACCCGCGACGAGTTCACGGAACAACGGGCAGCGCGCGAGCAACTCCTCCTCGGTGCCGACGTCGACGACGCGGCCCTTGTCGAGCACGGCGATCCGGTCGGCGAGGGCGAGGGTGGAGCGGCGGTGCGCGATCAGCAGCGTCGTCCGGCTCGCGGTGACCGAACGCAGCGTGTCGTGGATCGCGGCCTCGGTGACCGTGTCGATGGCGGAGGTCGCGTCGTCGAGGACCAGCACGCGCGGATCGGTCATCAGCGCCCTGGCGAGGCCGAGCCGCTGCCGTTGGCCACCCGACAGCGTGAGACCGCGCTCGCCGACGAGCGTGTCGTAGCCGTCGGGGAGGCGCTGGATGAACTCGTCCGCCTCCGCCGCCCGCGCGGCCGCGCGGATCTCCTCGTCGCTCGCGTCCGGCCTGCCGTAGGCGATGTTGTCTCGCACCGACGAGGAGAAGAGGAACGCCTCCTCGAAGACCACGCCGATGACGCTGCGCAGGTCTCGCTGCCGGACGTCGCGGACGTCGAGGTCGCCGACCTGGACCGAGCCGCTGTGCACGTCGTAGAACCGGGGGAGCAGCAAGGAGATCGTCGACTTGCCGGAGCCGGCCGTGCCGACCAGCGCGAGCGTCTCGCCCGGCCGGGCCTCCAGGGTGAGTCCGTCGAGCACGGGATCCGACCGTGTGTAGCCGAAGGAGACGTCCTCCAGCCGGACGCCGAGCGGGCCTTCGGGCAGCGGCCGCGCGTCCGGGCTGTCGACGACGTCCGGCTGCGCGTCGATCAGTTCGTTGACCCGTTCCGCTCCGGCCCTGGTCAGCTGGGCCTGCACGACGAGACTCGAGATCATCCGTGCCGGGCCGATCAGGATGGACAGATAGGTCGCGAACGCCAGGAAGGTGCCGAGGCTGACTTCACCCTTCAGCGCGAGGACGCCGCCGACCGCCAGTACCGCGACCTGACCCGCCGCGGGGAGCGCGGCCGTCGTGGCCGTCGGCAACGACGAGAGCCGGGCCGCGCGCATGCGTTCCGCGAAGAGCTTCTTCGCGGTCTTCTCCAGCTTCGCGACTTCGCGCGCTTCCTGGCCGAAGCCCTTCACGACGCGTACGCCGGTGACGGTCTCCTCGACCTGCTGCGCGACGTCGGCCGCGCGCTGCTGGGCCGCCCACGTCGCCGGGAAGAGCCGTTTCCGGCTCACCGCCATGATGATCGCGATCGCGGGGGCGACCACCATCGCGATCAGGGTCAGCGTCGGCGACATCCAGAGCATCGCGCCGAGCGACAGCAGCGCGAAGATCACCGAACCCGCCGACAGCGGCACCTGCATCAGGACCGACGTGACCAGCTGAAGATCCGAGATCGCGCGGGAGGCGACCTGGCCGGTGCGCAGCGCGTCCTGCTTGCCGCCGTCGAGCCGGGAGACCGCGTTGAACACCTGGCGGCGCAGGTCGTGCTGGACGTCGAGGGCCAGCCGCCCGCCGACGTACCGGCGGGCGAAGGCGTTGCCGAAGGTCAGCACCTGCAGCACCGCCATCACCGTGGCGAGCAGGCCGAGGCGGGAGGTGTCGCCCGCGACGGCGTCGTCCAGCGCCTCGCGGATCAGCAGCGGACCGGCGGCCTGCAACCCGACGCCGATGATGGCCGCGCCCAGCGAGAGCACGACCAGCCAAGGATGTTTCCAGCACGAAGCGGCCAGGCGGCGGATCCAGCCTCCGGTGGGCGCGGGGGCGGTCTCACGAGCCGGACTGGCTTGACGCGGACGAGGTGGAGCAGTAGTCACCCCGCAAGCCTATGCGGCCCCACCGACAACCCCGGCCGGTTCGCGCGGGGCCGAATGCCATGAAAGGTCCTTTCCTAGCAGAATTTGCAAGGAAAGGACCTTTCATGGCGCTTGTGGACTGTGACTTACGTGATGTCCTTCTTCTGGTTCACGGCCCAGCCGGCCAGGAAGAAGATCATCGTCCAGCCGAAGAAGATCAGCGCCGACGCCCACCACGAGAACGCGCCGGGCGCACCGGCCGCGTACTGCAGCGCCCACGCGGTCTCGTCCTGCAGGCCGGGCACCTTCACACCGGCGGCGCCGAACGCCTCCGCGCCGATGGCGCCCACGATGCCGTTGACCGTGCCGTTCGGCAGGACGCCGCCCAGCCAGGTGATGTCGGCGGCGCCGAACATGACGAACACCAGGACGTTCTCGACCACCAGCATCCAGATGGTCAGCGTGATGATGCTGCCGACCACGCTGCGCCAGACCGCGCCGACCCCGATCCCGAACAGGGTCGCCAGGATCGTCGCGAGGACACCCGCGCCGAGCACGCCCAGCCACTGGCCCGCCGTCGGCAGGCGCTGGCTGTCGACCGTGATCACGGTGCCGAGGCTCGCCGCGCCCACGATGATCACGCCGTAGATCGCACCCCAGGCGATGTAGGTGATCATCTTCGCGCTCAACGCCGAAACCCGGTTCGGGGCGGTGAGGAACGTCGTGGTGATCGTCTTCTTCGTGTACTCGCCGGCGAGGGCGAAGACACCGAAGATGATCGGGATCATCGTGCCGATGTTGATGCCGTGCCCGAGGGCGAGCAGGCCGACGGGCAGCTCACCGGTCGAGATGCCGAGCGCCTCGGTCAGCTCACGGGTGTCGGAGCGGCCGAGGAAGTCGCTGAAATCGTTGGTGACCATGCCCCAGAACAGGGCGAACGCGAAAGCGAAGACCACCGCGGGGATCATCAGCGCCCACCACGCCTTGAGCGTGAGCGTCTTGCGGAACTCCGCCTTGATCAGGTTGCCCATCAGCCCTGGCCTCCCCAGCCCTCGTTCTGGCCCTGCTGCTGCGCCTGCTGCTGAGGCGGCGCCTGCTGGTACTGCGGTTGCTGCGGCGGCTGACCCTGTTGCTGGAACTGCTGCGGCGGCGCGAAACCGGGCGGCGGCGTGTTCTGCGGCGCGTAGCCGGGAGGCGGCCCCTGATATCCGGGCGGCGGGCCCTGATAACCCGGGGGCGGACCCTGGTAGCCCGGCGGCGGGCCCTGCTGGAACCCGGGCGGCGGCGCGGCGTACTGACCCTGCGTCAGCTGGAAGAACATCCGCTCCAGATCCGCCGTCTCCTCCTGCATGCCGTAGACCGCGATGCTCGCCTTGGCCGAGATGTCACCGATCTGCTGCACCGTCGCACCCGACACCGCGACCCGGCCGTCCGGCATCGGCGAGACCTGCGTGATCCCCGCCTCCTGCAACGCGGCGACGAGGCCGTTCGCGTCGGCGGACTGCACCAGCACCCGGGACTGGTTGCTCTTGCGCAACTGGTCCAGCGAGCCGTTGTAGCGCGTCATGCCCTGGCTGATGATCACGACCTGGTCGATCGTCTGCTCCACCTCGTTCAGCAGGTGGCTCGAGACCAGCACCGTGCGCCCCTCACGCGCGTACGCGCGCAGGAAGTTCCGCAGCCACAGGATGCCCTCGGGGTCGAGACCGTTCGTCGGCTCGTCCAGCACCAGCACCTGCGGGTTCCCCAGCAACGCCGTCGCCAGCGCCAGCCGCTGCCGCATACCGAGCGAGAACCCGCCCGCCTTGCGGTCCGCCGCCGACGAAAGGCCGACCAGCCCCAGAACCTCGTCCACCCGCTGATCCGGCATCCCGATCGCCGCCGAGTACACGCGCAGGTGATTCCGCGCCGTGCGCCCCGGGTGGAAACCCTCGTTCTCCAGCACCGAACCGACGACCCGCGCCGGATTCCCCAGCTGGTCGTGCGGGCGCCCGTTGATGGTCGCCGTGCCGTTCGTGGGCGTCACCAGCCCGAGCAGCATCCGGAGCGTCGTGGTCTTCCCGGCCCCGTTGGGCCCCAGGAAGCCGGTCACCGAACCGGGCTCCACCGTGAAGCTCAGATTCTGGACCGCGTTGACCGCACCGAACTGCTTGCTCAGGTTCTGCACCGCGATGCGGCCACTGCCGTCGTGCATACCGTCCCCTTTTGTTGACGAAGGCCGATCACGCGACATCCTGCCTCACGGGGTGAGTGCGCACCCGAGGAAGGGGTCAATCCGCCGAAAGCGACCTTCGTCACGTTCGGCACGGTGACGACTCCGTCCTCCAACGCACCCGTCGCTGAGCCGAATGGCCGCTGACTACCGGATATGCGCTGCGGAGCATGGAAAATCACCGACCATCCAGGCGGCCCGTGAACAAATAATTCGGAAGACATGGCAACCCCATGCAGCGCGACGGCGACTTATTACCTACGATGTAGGAGGCGGCCCGCTCCCAGTGACCCCCAGGCTGGTTGAGCGGGCCGCCCTCAGCCCCTTTTGCCCCACCTTGGTCGGTGCTTGCGCACCTTCCCCGAGGTGGGGCTTCGTCGTATCACCCGGGGGGCCGAGCCCCCCCGGGACCCCCGCGGTGCGGTCGGCGCCGGTGGCGAGGTGGTGGCCTACGGCGCGGGACGCCGTGGCCTGGTGAGAGAGCTCGCGGTGCGGGGCGCCGTGGCCGGGGAAAGGTTCGGGAAAGGTGCGGGCGCCACCCTGTCGTCGTTCAGTGACGAGGGGAGAGCGACCGGTGGACACCGATCCGGTACGGAAGATCAGAGAGTTCGGGGAGTTCCTCGCGAGGAACAAGGCCGCGTTCGCGCGGGCGGCGGGGGAACTGGAGGGGCGGCACTACACCGCTTCGGCACGTGGGGGACTCGTGCGGGCGGAGGTGGATCATCGGGCGCGGCTCGTCGGGATCCACATCGACCGGGCCGCCGTGGCCCGCAGCCGCGGCGGCGAACTCGGCGCGTACATCGTCGAAGCGGTCGGTCAGGCGCGTGACGAGGCTCGCGCCGAATACCGCCGGCTGATCCAGGCGGGCGTCCGATGAACGGCCTGCTGCGGCTTCACGACCTCGATGATGAGGAAGACGGCAAGCGGCCGGCTTCCCGGCGAGAAGACCACTTCGCCGTCGCGGACATCGACGCCGGTCTCGGCAGGGTCCACGTCGACGAGGCCGGCGACCTGGTCGCCGTCGACCTAGACGAGCGGGCACTGCGCGCGATGAACCCGGCCGCGCTCGGCGGCCACCTCCTCGCGGCGATCGAGCGGGCCGAACAGGCCGCCAGGACCCGGCGAATCGAACGGAGGAAGCTCTGATGCCAGAGGGAACCGGCTACGAGGTCGTCCCGGAGTCGCTCGCGGAGATGGCGACGGAGTTCGGGGCCGCGGCCGACTCGTGGACCGCGCTCAAGGACACGATCGGCGAGCTGACGATGCAACCGGGGGACCTCGGTCTGCTCGCCACCAACGTGGGATACATCGAGGCTTACAACGCGGCGTGCACGCTCGTCGTCGAGAAACTCGGCGAGGCGGTCAAGAGCTTCGACGACACCGAGGCCGCACTCGTCACCGTCGCCAACACCTACGCCGCACAAGACGCCGAATACTACGAGCAGTTCGGCTACCTGGGGAGCGACGATGACTGAACCGGCGCCGTACCCGGAAGGTGACGCGGCGACCGTGCTGGACGCCGCGGAGTTCTTGGACGTCTTCGTCATTCCCCCCGGCTCGGTCTCCGCCGGGGTGAAGATGATTCTCGACGAGATCCGCAACGTCCTCGGCGATCCCGCGATCCCGTCGGCGCGCGCCACACAATGGGGTGAAGCGCAGAAGACACCGAGCATGGTGGCGGACGGCTTGAACACGAAACTGGGTTCGCTGGACTCGTATTGGCAGGGAGGCGCGTTCGACGCGTTCAAGGTCCACACCGATCGGATCGTCCAGGAGTGCGACCTGACGGCCGCGAAACTGGGGGAAGTGGGCACCCTGCTCGCCGGAGCGATCGCCTTCGTGCACGAGACCTGGGCTATGGCCATCGGGTTCATCACAAAGGCGGCAGCCGGCTGTGCCACTCTTCTCGATCCGAGCGAGGTGATCACCGCGATCAACGCTCTGGCCACCAGCTACGCCGATCTCATCGAGAGCGCCCTCGTGACGATGGGCGAGTTCGCGGCCAACGTGAAGGCCATCGAGATCTCCGCGCTCAGCTTCCCGGCGCCGGGAACGTTGCCGTCCCAGGTGAGCGACCCCGACAAATGGGTCCTCGAGCCGGCACCCGAACACCCGCCGGAGGACAAGAAGCTGACCGGCGAAGCCGGGATGGGCGAGTCGCAAGGCGGGGTCGTCGCTCCCGAAGAACCGGGCACGGCCGAGGACGAACCGGCGGACGAACCCGCCGGACTCGAGGAAACCCCCGCCTGAACCGGCCGCCTCGGCGCGTGAAACCTCACGCGCCGAGGCGGGCCCGGATCTTCTCGACGATCGGATCGCCGGTGGCCGCGCACAGCGAGAGTGCCTCGTGGAGGTGGTCCCGTTCCTCGGTTTCGCGTCCGTCCGCGGCCGACAGGTCGGCGAGCTGGACGAGCAGCCGGGCCGAGCCCCATCGATCGTCCAGTTCGCGGGTGATCGCGAGCGCGTGCCGGTACTCCTCGCTCGCCTGCTCCCGCAGCCCCCTGTCCCGGTACAGGTCACCGAGCGTCCGCAGGGTGAAGCGCAGCGAGGTGCGATCACCACTGCTCCGCTGCAGTTCGACGGCGTTCCGCAGATGACGCAGGGAGTCGTCGAACGCGCCCTGCTGACGGCGTAGGTCGCCGAGGTTGTTCAGCCCGATGCCCTCACCATGGAGGTCGCCGTCCGCCCGGAACATCTCGAGCGCGGCCGTGTAGCTCTCCGCGGCCTCGGCGAAGCGGCCCATGCTGTCCTGCGTCACGCCGAGGTTGTTCAAGGTCCATGCCTGCCCGTGCCGGTTGCCGAGCTCGTCGAACACCTGCGCCGTGGCGCGGAAGTACTCGATCGCCTTCTCGAAACCGCCGACGTCGTCATGGGCGATCCCGAGGCCGAGCAGCAGGTAGGCCTCGTCGACGCGCCTGCCGGACCGCCGGGCGGCGGTCACCGCGATCTCGTGGGTGACCAGCCAGTCGTCCCAGTGTTTGGTCAGGTAGAACAACCGCATCAGCGCGGCGGCGAGCAGGCAGGCGACGTCCTCGGCGCCCTGGTCCGCCGCGGCCCGCACCACGGTCACCAGGTTCGCGCGCTCGGCGGCGAACCAGGCGAGCGCGTCGTCGCGGGTGTGGAACGGTGCTTCGATCCGCGTCTCCTCCACGCCGTCCAAGTCGATCACGCGGGCCTTCGGGTCGACGAGTGCGCGGGCCGCGATCGCCGTACGCAGGTACCACACGAACAGACGTCTCAAGGCCGCCTCTCGGGCGGCGGGCTCGACCTGGTCCGCGAGTTCTCGCGCGTAGGCCCGGAGCAGGTCGTGCGTCCGGTACCGCCCGCTGAAGCCTTCCTCGGCGAGGTGCGATCGGGTGAGCGCGTCGAGGGCCCGCCTGGTGGTGCGAAGGTCTTCGCCGGAGAGCGCGGCGAACGCGGATGCCGTGAGGTCGTGCCCGGGATGGAGACCCCACAGGACGAAGAGCCGCGCGGGCGTCGGCGGCAAGTGGTGGACCGACCGGGAGAACACCGAGCGGATCGAGGTGTGGGCATCGCCGTCGGCGTCCATCAGGTCGAGGCGCCGATGTTCGTCCGCCAGCTCGACGGCGAGGTCGGCGACGCTGAGGTGGTGGCGGGCCCGGAAGATCTCCGCAGCGATCCTCAGGGCCAGCGGCAGCCGGACGCAGTGCCGCACCACCGCGTCGATCGCGTCCGCGGTGCCGTCGGCCCGGTCACCCGCCAGCCCCCGGAACAACTCCCGCGCGTCGGACGGCGGGAGGCGGCGCAGGACGATCCGGTTCGCGCCGTCGCGGGCCACCAGTCCGGCGAGTGAGTCCCGGCTCGTCACGACGACATGGCAGGACGAACTCATCGGCAGCAGGGGCCTGACCTGCTCACAGGTCCGCGCGTTGTCCAGTACGACGAGCATTCGTCTGCGGGCGGCCAAGGCACGGAACCGGGCCGCCCGCGCCGGGAGTTCGCGGGGGATCGCCGGGCCGTCGACCCCCAGTGCTTCGAGGAACCCGGCGAGCACGTTCGCGGTCGGGGGTGGCCGCTCCGGCCCGTAACCCCGGAGGTCGACGTACAGCTGGCCGTCGGGGAACCGGGGGCGGACCCGGTTGCCCCAGCGGACCACCGTCGCGGTCTTGCCGACGCCCGCGGTGCCCACCACGACGCAGACCGATGCCGGATCCCTGCCGGACAAATGATCGTCCAATTCGGACAGTTCCGCTGCCCTGCCGACGAAGTTCCGTACGGTGCGGGGCAATTCCGACGGCACGACAGCCGGTGCCGGCGAGCCTGCCGGTTCGATCGGTAACCCGGCGAGGATTCGCCTTTCGGTTTCGCGAAGGTCCGGGCCTGGCTCGATCCCGAGTTCTTCGACGAACAACTGTCGCGCCGCGCGGTAGACGTCCAAGGCCGCGGTACGACGCCCCGCCCGGTACAGCGAGATCATCAGCAGTTCGTGCAGCCGTTCCCGGAACGGGTGACGGCGCACCAGTTCGGTCAGCTCGTCCACCAGGGACGAATGCCTGCCGTCGGCGAGTTCGGCCTGGCACAGCGTCTCGATCGCGGCCAGCCGTCGCTCGGTGAGCCGCCGTGCCTGGTCGGCCAACTCCGGCGAGTCGAGGCCGTCATACGGTTCCCCGCGCCACAGGCCGAGCGCCTCACGCGACAATTCGGCGCACCGTCGCGGATCGCTTGCGACGGCTTCGTCCACGAGCGACTCGAACCGCTGGGCGTCGAGTTCCCCCGGCAGCACCCGCAGCTGGTAGCCGCCCTCCCCGCTCGCCAGTCGATCAGGTTCGCCGAGCAGCCGCCTCAGTTTGTGGACGTGCAGATACAGCTTCGACGCGGAATCGTCGGTTTCCCCCGGCCACAACACATCGACGAGAGCGCTCGCCGGGACGTCGCGGTTGGCGTTCGCCAGCAACGTCCCCAGCAGGATCCTCTGCATACGCCCGGTGACGGCCACGGTACGACCGGTGGAACGGATGCGGATCGGCCCCAGTACCTCGAATTCCATCGAGTACCTCCCCGCGGACAGTGTGCCGCGACGGCGGGGAACCGAGGGCCGGAAAGGCGCAAAAAGGAGCGAGGGACCTTTGCGCACCGGGGTGGCAAAGATCCCTCGCGTGGGAGAGTGGCGTGGGGGTCAGGCCAGGACGTCGGCCAGGTCGGTGGCGGCCAGGCCGTGCGCGGCGGCGACGGGGGCGTTGGTCAGGGCGCCCGCGTGCGTGTTGAGGCCCTTCGCCAGCGAAGCGTCGGCCTGCAGCGCCTTCTGCCAGCCGTGCTCCGCCAGCTGGACGGCGTACGGCAGCGTCACGTTGGTGAGGCCGTAGGTCGACGTCCGGGGCACCGCGCCCGGCATGTTCGCGACGCAGTAGAACACCGACTCGTGGACCTTGTAGGTCGGCTCGTCGTGCGTGGTCGGCCGCGAGTCGGCGAAGCACCCGCCCTGGTCGATCGCGATGTCCACGAGCACGCTGCCCGGGCGCATCCGCGAAACGAGTTCGTTCGAGACCAGCTTCGGCGCCTTCGCGCCGGGCACGAGCACCGCGCCGATGACCATGTCGGCCTCCAGCACGGACTGCTCCACCGACAGCGCGTTCGAGGTCACCGTGCGGATGCGGCCGCCGAAGTCGTTGTCGATCTGACGGAGCCGGTCGACGTTGGTGTCGAGGATCTCGACGTCCGAGCCGAGGCCGAGGGCGACCCGCGCCGCGTTGAGGCCGGCGACACCGCCGCCGATGACGACCACACGCGCCGGGTGCACGCCAGGGATGCCGCCGGGCAGCACACCGCGGCCGCCACTCGGCTTCATCAGCGAGAACGCGCCCACCTGCGGGGCCAGCCGTCCGGCGACCTCGGACATCGGCGCGAGCAGCGGCAGCGCGCGGTTCGGGGTCTGCACGGTCTCGTAGGCGATCGCGGTGGTGCCCGCGGCCAGCAGCGCGTCGGTCAGCGGACGGTCCGCGGCGATGTGCAGATAGGTGAACAGCACCTGGTCGGCGCGCAGCCGCGGGTACTCCTCGGCGATCGGCTCCTTGACCTTGAGCACGAGTTCGCCCTCGGACCAGGTCTCCTCCGCCGTCGCGAGGATCTTCGCGCCCGCGGCGACGTACTCCTCGTCGGTGATGGAGGAGCCGAGGCCGGCGCCGGTCTCGACGAAGACGTCGTGGCCGCGCCCGGTCAGTTCGTGCACGCCCGCCGGGGTGAGCGCCACCCGGTATTCGTGCTTCTTGATCTCACGGGGGACGGCGATACGCACGGAATGCCTCCTGGCGGCGGGTCTGGGAACAAAGGTGCTGCCACTCACGGTGAGCCACCCGGACGGCGGTGTCATCGTTTGCCCGCGACAGTGTTGCGAACCGATCATGGTTTCGACAGCACAATCGCTTGACCTCCAGTCGACTGGAGCTTGCACCTTGGGTCACATGAGAGCCGTGTGGTTGAAAGAGTTCGGCGGGCCCGAAGTGCTCGTCGCGGGCGAGGCCCCGGATCCGGTCCCCGCAGCGGGCCAGGTCCTGGTCGAGGTGGCGTTCGCCAACATCACGTTCGTCGAGACGCAGTTCCGGGCAGGCGGAGGCGGGCCGTTCCGCGCCGAACTGCCGATGATCCCCGGCAACGGCGTCGGCGGCGTGATCAGCGCGGTCGGGGACGGGGTCGACCTCGGCCTGGTCGGCAAGCGCGTCGTCACCTCGACCGGTGGTTCCGGGGCGTACGCGGAACGGGTCGCGGTCGCCGCCGATTCCGTCTTCGAGGTGCCGGACGGCCTGGCCCTCGACGCCGCGGTGGCGATCCTCGCCGACGGCCGCACGGCGACCGCGCTGGTGACCGCCGCGCGTATCCGCCCCGGCGAGCGCGTGCTGGTGGAGGCCGCGGCGGGCGGCGTCGGCGGCCTGCTCGTCCAGCTCGCCAAGGCCGCCGGCGCCGAGGTCGTCGGCGCGGCCGGTGGCGCGGCGAAGACCGAGCACGTCCGGGAGCACGGCGCGGACCTGGCGGTCGACTATCGCGAGCCGGACTGGGCGGCGAAGGCGGGCGAGGTCGACGTCGTGTTCGACGGGGTCGGCGGCGAAATCGGGGCGACGTCGTTCGGGTTGCTGAAGCCGGGTGGCCGGATGCTGATCTACGGGCTGTCGAGTGGCTCGTGGACGGAGGTGTCCGAAGAGGACGCCGCCGCGCGAGGGGTCACCGTGATCCGAGGCCTCGGCGGACCGGCCGAGATGCGGGCGTTCACCGAGTCGGCGCTCGCCGAAGCCGCCGCCGGGCGATTGGAACCCGTGATCGGCCAACGATTCCCGCTCGAACGGGCCGCCGACGCGCACGCGGTCATGCAGTCGCGTGGCGCGATCGGCAAAACGGTGCTCGAGATCTGATGTTCGACGTCGACGAATTCCTCGCCGGTCCGCTCACGGCCAGGGTCGCCGCGGCCGGGCCGACCGTGCGCCCGGCCTGGTACCTCTGGGAGAAACAGGCCTTCTGGATCCTCACCGGACCGTGGGCGCGGCTGGCCCGTCTCGTCCGCGAGTCGCCGTCGATCGCGGTGACCGTCGACGTGTGCGACGTTGGCACCGGCCTCGTGCGGCAGGTGCTCGCGCGCGGCGATGCGGAGGTGCTGCCCTTCGACGTCCCTCGTGGACGGCGGCTGCTGAGCCGGTATCTCGGCCGGGACGAACGCAAATGGGATGCGCGTTTTCGTTGTTACCTGCACGATGATCCCGAGGTGAAAGGGACCGTCTGGGTCCGGATGGTGCCGAAGAGATTCGTCGCCGAAGATCTCGGTTATCGGGTTTGAGGCACGGCCGCGTTCGCTGGGGGTGGGCGCGGCCGTGCAACCTGCGAAACGGTAAATGCAGCACGATCGAGTCAAGATGTTGATCTTACTGGCCGGTAAGCTGCCATTCTGTTCCGCATGACAAATCAGGACTGGCGACGGGAGCGGCGCGTCCGCACCGTCGACACCGAAGGCAATCCGGCAGATGTCATCGTGGGCCTGGTCGAAACCCCCGGAAACGGCTACGAAGCCGCGCTGCGGGTCGACGGCGGCCCCGGTGTTCTTTTGCCGCTTTACCCCGGTGCCGATCTGCTCGCCGCGGTGCGGCAGACCATTGAGGACGGTTATCGCGCCAGCGCGCACTGAACCGTCGGATGTCAGGAAAGGGTCTTTCACGACGAAAAACGTCAGGAAAGACCCTTTCCTGACGTCTGCGCGCGGTTTTGTAGAACTACAAAATGTTCGTTATCGAGCGGTTTGTGGTTGCATCAGCTCCACCTCAGCGAAACGAGTTGCGTGATCAACGCCAGCCGGACGTCGGGATCGTCGAGATCCAGCGGGACGAGATCGAGCAGCCGTCGCATCCGGTACCGCAGGGTGTTGGGATGGATCCGGAGTTCCTTCGCGGCCGCGCGCGGGTCTCCCGGATGCCGCAGCCACTGGTAGAGCGTGTCGACATAGCCGCTCTCGTGGGCTTCGTCGTGCGCGCGCAGCAAGCCGAGCGGACCGAGCTCGGCGACCTTCGAGGTGCTCGCCGCCGTCGCGCCGCGATGCAGCGAAAGGGCTGTCCACGCCTCGTCGAAGACCACGACGCGGCCGGGCACGAGCTTCGCGCGGAGCAGCCCCAGTGCCTCGTCGGCCTGAAGCCGTGACGTCGCGAGTTCGCCGATTTCGCAGGCCGACCCGGCGGCCGCCCGCGGTGTCCCGCCCTTTCTCGACGATGGCAGGGCTTCGAGCGCGGCCCGGAGTTCGTTCCAGCCGTCGCCGTCCGGGACGACCGCGTAGAGGACGCCCCCGAGTTCGGTGGCCACCGGCCGCCTGCCGACGCCTTGCGAGATCCGTTCGAGGAGGGCGAGCCGCAGGCCCTCGTCGTCACGGCCGTCGCCGCCGGCGACTTCGATGACGACGACACGGTGCGGCTCTTCCGAGAGGTCGAGTTCCGCGATCGCCTTGCGCGGGCTGGCCTTCCCTTCCAGCACGGCACGCAGGAGCTCGGCCGAGACCCGGCGTTGCGAATCGGTGTGCGCACGACGGCGCAGCAGGTGCAGTGCGACGACGGGCGCCGCGTCGGCGAACGCGGCCGCGCGTTCGTCGGAGACCGGCCCCGCGACGACCGCCCACATCGACCCCAGCAGTTCGCCGCCCATCCGGATCGGCACGATGAGCCGGGGCAGGGTGCCGTCGCGCTGCGCGGGCACGAAGATCGTCTGCCGCCCGCGGGAAAGCTCGCGGAACACCCCTCGTGACCGGAACCGCGCGAGCACGTCGTCGGGGATGCGGCGGCCCATGATCGTGGACACGCGCGCGGAGTCGGTCAGGTCCTGCCGGGCCGAGTAGGCGAGCACCCGCGAGTTGGTGTCCTCGATGGTCACGGGCGCGTCGACCACCGAAGCGACGGCGTCCGCGAGCCGGAACAGGTCGCCGGAACCGGGGCCGCCGCCGTCCTCCAGCGCGTCCGACTCGTCGGCCAGTGCGTCGAGGACCGTCCTGAGCAGCCAGACGAGCTGCGCCCACGACGTCGCCGAGCGCACCTCGATCAACGCGATGTCCGCCGATTTCGCCGCCCGCTTCACCGAGGGTTTCGCCGCGAGCGGCGGTTTCAGCAGGACGGCGGCGGCGCCTTTGGCCGCGCTGAGCCGGACGAGTTCCGCGGCGTCCGGCGTTTCGGTGATCGCGACACCGAGGACGAGGTCCCCCGCGGCGAGGGTGTTGCCGGGTTCGGCGATGACGACGTCGCCGACGGCCGGGGACTCCTCGGGGACCTGGAGGGCGTGCAACAGCGTCGGACCGACCCGATCGACCACGCTCCGCACGGAAACCATGGGGCGATTGTCCAGCAGGTGGGACCACCGCACACGTCAGACCTCGCGTGGGGTCCTCGCGTCGATGTCTTCGGGCGTGAACCGCTCCCGTTTGGTCGTCAGCGCCCAGCGGTGGCCGTCGGGGTCGACGATCCGGCCGTAGCGCTCGCCGAAGAACATCTCCTCGACCGGCGCCTCCACTCGCGCGCCCGCGAACACCGCGCGCCGCACGAGGTCGTCGGGGTCCTCGGTCTCCAAGATCAAGAGCATCGGCGTGCCGCCGAGGGTCGACGGCGCGAGGGCGTCCAGCCGCGGGATCTCCTGGCTCACCAGCAGCCGCGCGTCGCCGACGGCGAGTTCCACGAACAGCACGACGCCGTTCGGCAGCACGTTGCGGAACAGCTCCACGGCGCCGAACGCCTTGGCGTAGAAGGAAAGCGACGCGTCGACGTCCTTAACGAACAGATGCGGCGTCAAACCGAGCGCCCGGCTCACGCCGACTCCGCCCGCTTCAGCAGCCCGGCCTGCCCGGCCACGGCGACGAGCCTGCTCAGGAACTCCGCCTCGCGGGCGGCGACGTCCCGGCCGGCGCGGGTCAGCCGGTAGTAGCGGCGGCGCGAGTCGTGCGGCTGGTCCTCGCTCGCGTCCGGGGCCTCTTCGACCAGGCCGTCGGCGACGAGCCGGGCGAGCGTCCGGTACAGCGTGCCGGGACCGAGCTGGGTGGTGCCGCCGCTCACCTCGTCGACGAAACCCATGATCGCGTAGCCGTGCGCGCGACCTTTCGCGAGCGCCAGCAGGGTCTGGAACGCCGCGGGGGTGAGCTGCGGGTTGCCGTCGGCCATCCGGGAAGCATACACTCCGATCTCGTTATATCCATGATGGATACAAAGGGGTCGAAGTGGCGATTCAGGGTGTGCACAAGATCGTCGTCGGGGTGCGGGACCAGGACCGGGCGAAGAGGTTCTGGTCCGAGGTCGTCGGGTTCGAGATCACCACCGACGTGCCGTACGACGACAAAGGGAGCCGGTGGGTCGAGGTCACGTCCGCCGATGGTGCGACGTCACTCGTCCTGAGCACCGCGCCGGAGGACCTCAAGCGGTTCGAAGTGCGGGACGAACTCCCGACGGGCAATTTCTTCTTCTACGCCGACGACATCGAAAAGACGTACCAGGAGCTTTCGGCGAAGGGTGTCGAGTTCCCCGCCCGGCCGGAGAAGCAGCCGTGGGGCTGGTGGGCGATGTTCACCGACTCGGAGGGCAACAGGTTCGCTCTTCAGGAAAAGAATCCCACGTCCTGAGAGCGGTTGGGTGCTCCGTTCGGCGGAGCTAGCTTCGGTGACAACAGCCGAAACCCTTGAACCGCTAGGAGAATCGCGATGAGCGCGGACGGATGGTCGTTCGAGACCAAGCAGATCCACGCGGGTGCGGCGCCGGACACGGCCACCGGCGCGCGGGCGACCCCGATCTACCAGACCACCTCGTACGTGTTCCGCGACAGCCAGCACGGCGCCGACCTCTTCAGCCTCGCCGAGCCCGGCAACATCTACACGCGGATCAACAATCCCACGCAGGACGTGCTGGAGCAGCGGCTCGCCGCGCTCGAAGGCGGTGTCGCGGCGCTGGCGTTCGCCTCCGGGAGCGCGGCGACGACGGCGGCCATCCTCAACCTCGCGAACGCGGGCGACCACTTCGTCTCCAGCCCGGCGCTCTACGGCGGCACCTACAACCTTTTCCATTACACGCTGCCGAAGCTCGGCATCGAGGTCTCGTTCGTCGAGGATCAGGACGACATCGAGCAGTGGAAGGCGGCCGTCCGGCCCAACACCAAGCTGTTCTTCGCCGAGACGCTGGCCAACCCGGGCAGCAACGTGCTCGACATCCGCGCGGTCGCCGACGCCGCGCACGAGTCCGGTGTCCCGCTGGTCGTGGACAACACGGTGCCGACCCCGTACCTCGTGCGCCCGATCGAGCACGGCGCCGACATCGTCGTCCACTCGGCGACCAAGTACCTCGGCGGGCATGGCACCACGGTCGCCGGGGTGCTGGTCGACGGCGGCACCTTCGACTTCGGCAAGGACCCGGCGCGGTTCCCGGGCTTCAACGAAGCCGACCCGAGCTACCACGGCCTCAAGTACTGGGAGGCCCTCGGCCCGGGCGCGTTCGCCGCCAAGGCCCGCGTCCAGATCCTGCGCGACACCGGCGCCGCGATCGCGCCGCTGAACAGTTTCCTGATCCTGCAAGGGATCGAGACGCTTTCGCTGCGTCTGGAGCGGCACGTGTCCAACGCGCAGGCCTTGGCCGAATGGCTGGAGCAGCGCGACGAGGTCGAGAAGGTGTATTACGCCGGGTTGCCGTCGAGCCCGTACCACGAGGCCGCGAAGAAGTATCTGCCGAAGGGCGCCGGCGCGGTGTTGTCGTTCGACCTGCGCGGCGGTGTCGAAGCCGGACGGGCCTTTGTAGACGGTACGGAACTGCACAGCCAACTGGTCAACATCGGTGACGTGCGCAGCCTGATCGTGCACCCGGCCTCGACGACGCACAGCCAGCTCACGCCCGAGGAGCAGGCCTCCAGCGGGGTCACGCCGGGGCTCGTGCGGCTCGCCGTCGGGCTGGAAGGGGTCGAGGACCTCAAGGCCGATCTCGAGGCCGGATTCCGGGCGGCCAAGGCCGCTCTGTGACCGAGGCTTCCGATCTCCCTCCCGTCACCGGTGCGTGGCGGGAGGGAGATCCGCCTGGCCGTCGCCGGTTCGTCAGCGGTGTCCAGGCACTCGAAACCGGCGGGACGCTGCCTTTCACGCTCGCCTACGAGACGTGGGGAACGCTGAATCCCAGCGCCTCCAACGCGATCCTCGTCGAGCACGCGTTGACCGGGGACAGTCACGCCGCCGGACCCGCGGAGGAAGGCCACGTCAGCCCCGGCTGGTGGGACGGCCTGATCGGGCCGGGCAAGGCGATCGACACGGACGCGTTCTTCGTCGTGGTCCCGAACGTGCTCGGCGGCTGCCAGGGCTCGACCGGCCCGTCTTCCCGGCATCCGGACGGAAACCCTTGGGGCAGCAGGTTTCCCGCCGTGACCGTCCGGGACCAAGTGGGCGCCGAGACCGTCCTCGCCGACGCGCTGGGCATCGGCCGATGGGCCGCGGTGGCCGGCGGGTCCATGGGCGGGATGCGCGCGCTGGAATGGGCGGCGAGCGAACCGGACCGGGTCGCGGCACTGCTCGTGCTCGCGTCGACGGCGCAGGCGTCGGCGGACCAGATCGCCTGGGCCGCGCCGCAACTGCACGCCATCCGCGCCGATCCGGGCTGGCACGGCGGCGACTACTACGACGTCCCCGGCGGTGGCCCGGACACCGGCCTCGGCATCGCGCGCCGCATCGCGCACGCGACCTACCGCAGCGAAGCCGAACTGTCGCAACGCTTCGGACGTCGCCACCAAGACGGTGAAGACCCCTTGTACGGTGGGCGATTCGCCATTGAGTCCTATTTGGACCATCACGCCGGGAAGCTTTCCCGCCGGTTCGACGCCGGCAGCTACGTGGTGCTCACCGAATCGATGAACACGCACGACGTCGGCCGCGGGCGGGGCGGGGTCGCGAACGCGCTCGGCCGGATCACCGCGCGCACGGTCGCGGCCGGGGTGGACAGTGACCGGTTGTACCCGCTGTACCAGTCGCAGGCCATCGCGGACGGGATCGCCGGGGCGGAGTTCGCCGTCATCGGCTCGCCGTACGGGCACGACTCTTTCCTGATCGAGACCGAGCAGATCGCGCGGCTGGTGAAGCTTCTGCTCGGCTAGGCCGCGGTGCCTGCCGGTGCGGGAGATGCCGTTGCGAAAGCCACTTTCGCAACGTTGAAGGTTGCGAAAGTGGCTTTCGCAACGTGTTTCCGCCGGATCGCTTGGCCCTGCCGCCGGTGCTCGGTGTCCCCAATGTCGCATTGGGGACACTGAGCGTCTCGAATGCGACATTGGCGACCTGGCCCCTTGCGCATCGCTACTTATTGAAGTGGGGCGCAGTGGTGTGACAGCCCCTCCGCGATGAAGAGTTCTTCGCCGCCTTCAAGGTGAACGGGAGACCTTTCCTTGACTGTCCACAAGGGACGCTTCCGGGCGGCGAAATGTCTGGTTAATGGATAAAAGTCCGGTTTTCGACGGGGGTCGTGAGTGGTAATGACGGTTAGAACGCTCATTACCACTCACGACCACCGCGCAAAGTGCTCGGCACCCAGTCGCCCCAAGCCGCCGGCAAGCATGTCGCGAAAGCCACTTTCGGGACATCAGACGTCGCGAAAGTGGCTTTCGCGACACCCGGCGGAGCCAAGCCCGCCTAGTCCGCGACGGCGTCCGAGATCCAGGGCGCCACCGGCAGATCCCGGTCCAGGCATTCCGCCGACAGCCGGATCGTCCAGCGCAGCGCCTGCAGCACCAGGCTGTCGACCTCGTCCGGCGCGGCGTTGGCGAGCGCGATCTCGACCTGTTCCTGCGCGGCCTCGCTGTTGCCGTGCACCTCGGCCAGCAGCGTGCGCACGGCCGTCCGTACGGGCGGGTCCGCCTGGTCGATCGAGACCTCTTCACCGTCCTCGTCGAACACCTGCACCTTGACCGGTGCGCTGCCGCCGTCACCGAGGGTCGACACCATGGCGCTGCATTCACCGAAGAGCATCATCACGAGCTCTTTGGTCTCTTCGGAGCGGGCTTGGGGCTCGACGGCGGTCGGCGTGAGCTCGTCGAGCGCCTCGGCGTCCTCCCCGAGGCTGATCGCGACGAGCGCGCGCTGCGCCTTTTCGACGAGCCTCCGCTCGTACTCGCTCCTGTCCGGCTCCACGTGCCTATCAAACACCAGAGGACGGAAAAGTGGGGATAGGCCGAAACCCGGACGTGGTCACTTGGCGGCGTGCAGTGCACCCAGCGCGAGGCGGCAGAGCATTTCGGCCAGTTCGCTGTCACCGAGATGGCGGTTGTACGGCGTCGAGTTGATCAACCCGAAGACCGCGTGCGCCGCCGACCGCGCCTGCCGTTCGCCGATCCCGGGGACGGCGTCACTGATCGCGCGCACCCAGACCTCGACGTACTGGCGCTGCAGGGCGCGGACCTGTTTGCGGTCACTGTCGGTGAGATTGGCGAGGTTGCGTTCCTGGACGGTGATCAACGCGGGATGCGCGAGCGCGAAGTCGACGTGAAAATTCACCAGTGCTTCGAGAACCTCGCCCGGCTCGTCCCGCTGGCTCGCCCGCGCCGTCCCGCCGTCGAGCAGATAGCGGCTGATCGAGTTCAGCATCTCGCCGAGGATGGCGTCCTTGCTGCGGAAATGCCGGTACAGCGCCGGGCCGGAGATGCCGACGGCCGCGCCGATGTCGTCGATGCCGACGCCGTGGAAACCGTGGTGGGCGAAGAGCTCGGCGGCGGCGGCCATGATCTGTTCACGCCTGTTCGCCTTCTCGCCGTTCACGAGTGGGGTGGGGTTCGCCAGCATCTGGCCATATTAAGGCCGCGTGTTAGCGAGCGCTAACACGCGGCCGTACTTCCAGCCTGGGCCAAGCGGGTTACCTGGGGAAATGACCCTTTTGCGTGTGGCTACCACCTGGTAATGCTGTGTCTCGTTAACTTGTCACGAAGGAGTGACCATGGCCGTCCCTGCTCGGATCAAAGCTCTTTCCTTCACTCGTTTAGGTGCGGCCCTGGGGGTCGCTGTCCTTGCCACCTTCGGTCTCGCGGGCACCGCCCAAGCGGCGACCAACTACGTGGCGCTCGGTGACTCGTACTCGTCCGGCGTCGGCGCCGGCAGCTACGGGAACTCGGGCGACTGCATGCGCAGTGCCAACGCCTATCCCCAGCTGTGGGCCAACGCCCACGCCGGGACCACCTTCAAATTCGTCGCGTGCTCGGGGGCGCGCACCGGCGACGTCCTGAATCAGATCGCGAACGTCACCTCCAGCGCCACGCTGGTGACGGTCTCGGTCGGCGGCAACGACGCCGGGTTCGCCGACGTCATGACCACCTGCACCACCGGCAGCGACCAGACCTGCATCAACCGGGTCAACACCGCGAAGACGTACGTGAACAACACGCTTCCGGGGCTGCTGAACAACGTCTACAGCAAGATCAAGGCCAAGGCGCCCGGCGCGAAGCTGGTCGTCCTGGGGTACCCGCGCTTCTACACGGTGCCGGGTTCGTGCTCGGTCGGGCTGAGCGACACGAAGCGCACGGCGATCAACTCGGGTTCCGACACACTGGCGTCGGTGATCTCGGCTCGCGCCGCCGCGCACGGCGCGAAGTTCGTCGACGTGCGGGGTGCCTTCACCGGGCACAACATCTGCTCGTCGGCCGACGACTACCTGCACAGCCTCACCTGGCCGATCGTCAACTCGTACCACCCGACGGCCGCCGGTCAGCGGGGCGGCTACTACAACCCGCTGGTCTCCGCGATCGGCTGATCGTTTCGCACGTGAAGGCCCCCTTCCCTCGGCTCAGCCGAGGGAAGGGGGCCTTCACGCGCTTCCAGGACGCGGTGGACAGAGCGGGTTAGTGGGCGTTAACCTACGACGGCAAGTTAACGACGGCTAACTTGGCGACGAGGAGCCATGGACACACCCGTACTGAGCACTTCGGCCGATCCGGGCAGCGACGAGTACGCCCGCAGCGTCACCTCCCACGCCGAGCTGGTCGAAGACCTGCGCAAGCGGCTCGCCGCCGCCCGGCTCGGGGGCCCGGAGAAATCCCGCACCCGCCACGTCGAGCGAGGCAAACTCCTGCCACGCGACCGGGTCGACACCCTCCTCGACCCGGGTTCGCCGTTCCTGGAGCTGTCCCCGCTGGCCGCCACCGGACTGTACGACGACGAGGCGCCCTCGGCCGGGATCATCACCGGGATCGGGCGGGTCTCGGGCCGCGAATGCGTGATCGTCGCCAACGACGCGACGGTCAAGGGCGGCACCTACTACCCGATGACGGTCAAGAAGCACCTGCGCGCGCAAGAGGTCGCGCTGCACAACAACCTGCCGTGCGTCTACCTGGTGGACTCCGGCGGTGCGTTCCTGCCGAGGCAGGACGAGGTCTTCCCGGATCGTGAGCACTTCGGCCGGATCTTCTACAACCAGGCCACGATGTCCGCGCGCGGCATCCCGCAGATCGCCGCGGTGCTCGGCTCCTGCACGGCGGGCGGCGCGTACGTCCCGGCGATGAGCGACGAAGCGGTCATCGTGCGGAACCAGGGCACCATCTTCCTCGGCGGCCCGCCGCTGGTGAAGGCCGCGACGGGCGAGGTCGTCACGGCGGAGGAACTCGGCGGCGGCGACGTCCACTCGCGCCAGTCCGGCGTCACCGACCATCTGGCCGAGGACGACGCCGACGCGTTGCGCATCGTTCGCTCGATCGTGTCGACTTTGGGGCCGCGGACGCCGCGTCCCTGGGACGTGCTCCCGACGGAGGCACCGGTAGTCGACCCGAACGAGTTGTACGGCGTCGTCCCGACCGACCCGCGCGTGCCCTACGACGTCCGTGAGGTCATCGCCCGGATCGTCGACGGCAGCCGGTTCGGCGAGTTCAAGAAGGAGTACGGCTCGACACTGGTCACCGGGTTCGCCCGGATCCACGGCCACCCCGTCGGCATCATCGCGAACAACGGCGTGCTGTTCGCCGAGTCCGCGATGAAGGGCGCGCACTTCATCGAACTGTGCGACAAACGCTCGATCCCGCTGCTGTTCCTCCAGAACATCACCGGTTTCATGGTCGGCAAGGCCTACGAGGCGGGCGGCATCGCCAAGCACGGCGCGAAGATGGTCACCGCGGTGGCCTGCGCGCGCGTGCCGAAGCTGACCGTCGTCATCGGCGGCTCGTTCGGCGCGGGCAACTATTCGATGTGCGGCCGCGCGTACTCGCCGCGGTTCCTGTGGATGTGGCCGAACGCGCGGATCTCGGTGATGGGTGGCGAGCAGGCGGCGTCGGTGCTTTCGACGGTCCGCCGCGACGCCATCGAGGCTCGCGGCGGCGAATGGTCCACAGAGGATGAAGAAGCCTTCAAGGATCCGATCCGCGACCAGTACGAGGCGCAGGGCAGCCCGTACTACTCGACGGCGCGGCTGTGGGACGACGGAGTGATCGATCCGGCGGACACCCGCACGGTGCTCGGCCTCGCGCTTTCCGCGACGGCCAACGCGCCTTTGTCCGATGTCAACTACGGCGTCTTCAGGATGTGAGCGCGACGATGCAGAGGATCGCTCAACTCGGCCGAAGCTGGCGCGCATGCCGTCCGAAGGACTCGCGAACGCGGAGGCAGGCCGCTCTGACCACGCGAATTGAGATCGACTCGCCAACGAGCGGCCTGGCTACGCGTTCGCGATCGCGCGCCGCCGGAAAACACAGGATGTGAGCATGTTCGACACGGTTCTGGTCGCCAACCGCGGGGAGATCGCGGTCCGCGTGATCCGCTCGCTGCGGGGGCTCGGCATCCGTTCGGTCGCGGTGTACAGCGACGCGGACGCCGACGCCCGGCACGTCCGCGAGGCGCACACCGCCGTCCGCATCGGCCCGGCCGAAGCGGCGAAGAGCTATCTGTCCATCCCGGCGATCGTCCAGGCGGCGGTCGACACGGGCGCGCAGGCGGTCCACCCCGGGTACGGCTTCCTCGCGGAGAACGCGGAATTCGCGCGTGCCTGCGCCGATGCCGGCCTCGTCTTCATCGGCCCGCCGGTCGAGGCCATCGACGCCATGGGCGACAAGATCCGCGCCAAGGCGACGGTGTCCAAGGCCGGTGTCCCGGTGGTGCCTGGTGCGTCCGATGTGGACATTCCCGAAGGCGGTTTCGCGGCCGCCGCGGAGAAGGTCGGGTTCCCGCTGCTGCTCAAACCGTCCGCCGGTGGTGGCGGGAAGGGTATGCGGCTGGTCACCGAACTGTCCGAATTGGACGCGGCGGTCGAGTCCGCGCGCCGCGAGGCCAAGGGCTCGTTCGGCGACGACACCCTGCTCATGGAGCGGTTCGTCACCACGCCGCGTCATATCGAGATCCAGGTGCTCGCCGACACGCACGGCAACGTGATCCACCTCGGCGAGCGCGAGTGCAGTCTTCAGCGGCGGCACCAGAAGATCATCGAAGAGGCGCCGTCCGTGCTCCTCGACGAAGCGACGCGCGCGAAGATGGGCGCGTCCGCGGTCGAGGCCGCGCGTTCGGTGGGTTACGTCGGCGCGGGGACGGTCGAGTTCATCGTGTCGGCCACCGCGCCCGACGAGTTCTTCTTCATGGAGATGAACACCCGCCTCCAGGTCGAGCATCCGGTGACCGAGCTCGTCACCGGGCTGGATCTCGTGGAGTGGCAGGTCAAGATCGCCGCGGGTGACGTGCTCACCGTGTCGCAGGACGACGTCCGGCTGGACGGCCACGCCGTCGAAGCCCGCGTCTACGCCGAAGACCCCGCTCGCGGCTTCATCCCGACGGGGGGAACCGTACTCGTGGTCCACGAGCCGTCCGGCGAGGGCGTACGCGTCGACTCGTGGATGAGCGAGGGCGCGGTCATCGGCTCGAACTACGACCCGATGCTGGCCAAGGTCATCGCCTGGGGCCCGGACCGCGCGGCCGCGTTGCACCGGCTCGATCTGGCGCTCGCGGACACCGCGCTGCTCGGCGTCGGCACCAACGTCGCCTTCCTGCGCGGGCTCCTCGCCGACGGCGACGTCCGCGACGGCAAGCTCGACACGGGCCTCGTCGACCGGCGACTGTCCACTTTGGTCTCCGAAGAGGTCCCGCCGGAGTTCTTCGTGGCGGCGGCGCTCGACAGGCTGCTTTCCCTGCAACCACAGGGATCCGTCATCGATCCGTGGGATGTGCCGGATGGCTGGCGTCTCGGTGGGTCCGGCGGGATCGACTTCGCTTTGAAGTCGGGCAGTTCCGAAGTCGTCGTACGGGTGCAGGGCACTCCGGCGAATGCGCTCGTAAGCGTCGACGGCGCCGAACCGGTCCGCGTTTCCGCGCGGCGCGAGGGCGATCTGCTGGAAGTCCGGCATCCCACCGGTTTCCACCGCTACCGGCACGCGGCCGGGAGCGGGAGGACGGTGTGGCTCGCGCGTGACGGCCACAGCTTCGCGATCGGCGAGCGCGAGCGGCTGCGTTCGGCGGCCGGTGCCGCGGGTGGCGCCGGACCGGTCACCAGTCCGATGCCCGGAACCGTGCTGGTGGTCAAGGCCGCCGCCGGTGACGTGGTGAGCGCCGGGACGCCGCTCGTGGTCGTCGAGGCGATGAAGATGGAGCACACGATCACCGCGCCGATCGACGGCGTGGTCAGCGAACTCCCCGTCCGGGCGGGCCAACAGGTCGCGCTGGACGAGACGGTAGCCGTGGTGACACCCCAAAAGGATGAGCAATGATCGACTTTCGGCTGGATGACGAGTACGAGGCGCTGCGCAAGACGGTCGAGGAATTCGCGCGTTCCGAGGTCGCCCCGGTCATCGGCGACCTCTACGAGCGGGAGGAATTCCCGTACGAGATCGTCGCGAAGATGGCCGAGATGGGCCTGTTCGGCCTGCCCTTCCCCGAGGAATACGGCGGCATGGGCGGCGACTACTTCGCGCTCTGCCTGACGCTGGAGGAATTGGCGCGCGTCGATTCCTCGGTCGCGATCACCGTCGAGGCCGGTGTTTCCCTTGGCGCCATGCCGATCTACCGGTTCGGCACCGAGGAACAGAAGCAGAAGTGGCTTCCGGAACTGTGCGCAGGCACCGCGCTCGGCGCCTTCGGGCTCACCGAACCCGGCGGCGGCTCGGACGCCGGCGCCACCCGCACGCGCGCGAAACTCGACGGCGACACCTGGGTGATCAACGGCAGCAAGTCGTTCATCACCAACTCCGGCACCGACATCACGAAACTGGTCACGGTCACCGCCGTCACCGACGTGAAGGAGAACGGGCGCAAGGAGATCTCGGCGATCATCGTCCCGTCCGGCACCCCGGGCTTCGCCGTCGCGCCGAAGTACTCCAAGGTCGGCTGGAACTGCTCGGACACGCACGAACTCTCGTTCGACGACGTCCGTGTCCCGGCCGAGAACCTGGTCGGCGAACGCGGCCGCGGTTACGCCCAGTTCCTGTCCATTTTGGACGAAGGCCGGGTCGCGATCGCCGCGCTGAGCGTCGGGCTCGCGCAGGGCTGCGTCGACGAATGCCTGCGGTACGTCAAGGAACGCGAGGCGTTCGGGCACAAGATCGGCGAGTACCAGGCGATCCAGTTCAAGATCGCCGACATGGAGGTGCGCACGCACACCGCGCGGCTGGCGTACTACGCGGCGGCGTCGAAGATGCTGCGCGGCGAGCCGTTCAAGAAGGAGGCGTCGATCGCGAAGCTCGTCGCGTCGAACGCCGCCATGGACAATTCGCGCGACGCGACGCAGATCTTCGGCGGGTACGGCTTCATGAACGAGTTCCCGGTGAGCCGGTTCTACCGGGACGCAAAGATCCTGGAGATCGGGGAAGGGACCTCGGAGGTGCAGCGGATGCTGATCGCGCGGCACCTCGGCGTCGCCTGACACCCTCGACCATGCCGATAACTATACCGGTATAGTTATCGGCATGGTCGAGCTGAAATCCGCCGCCGAGCTGGACGCCATGCGCGAGTCCGGCCGTGTCGTGGCGCGGACGTTGCAAGCGGTGAAAGAGGCGTCGGCGCTCGGCGTGAGCCTGAAAGAGCTGGACGAGATCGCCGCGCAGGTGATCAGGGACGCCGGCGCGAAACCGTCGTTCCTCCACTATCGGCCGCATGCCGCTCCGACGCCGTTTCCCGCCGTGATCTGCGCGAGCGTCAACGACGCCGTCGTCCACGGCATCCCGTCGGACTACCGGCTGCGGGACGGTGACCTGGTCAGCATCGATGCCGGCGCCTGCATCGACGGCTGGCACGGCGACGCGGCGATCAGTTACGTCGTCGGTGACGCCGATCCCGCCGACCTCGAACTCATCGCGACCACCGAAAGCGCGCTGGCCGCGGGGATCGCCGCCGCGCTGGCGGGAAACAAGATGGGCGACATCTCCCACGCCGTCGGCACCGTCGGGCGCGAAGCGGGCTACGGCCTCCTCGCGCACCACGGCGGTCACGGAATCGGCCGCAGCATGCACGAAGATCCGCATCTGCCGAACGAGGGCAAGCCGGGTCGCGGCATGCGGCTCAAGCCGGGGCTGGTGCTGGCGATCGAGCCGATGTTCCTCGCCGGCGGCCGCGACGGCTACTGGATCGAGGACGACGGCTGGACGGTGCGCACCGTGCGTGGCGCCAGGGCCGCCCACGTCGAGCACACCGTCGCGATCACCACAGAAGGTCCGCGTGTCCTCACGATGTTGTAGAACGGAAGAATGAGCGATTTCATCATCCGCCAGGGTGGTTCTGGGGACTTCCAAACCTTGCTGGACATGTTCGACGAGGTCGTCGCGTGGCTGGCCTCGCGCGGCAGTGAAGGACAGTGGGGGAGCGAGCCGTGGTCCACGATCCCGAAACGGGTCGAGCGGGTCCGCGGGATGGCCGACGGGCCCGGGCTGTACATCGCCGAGATCGACGGCCAGGCGGCCGGGGCGATCATCCTCGGTGACCGTTTCCCGCATGTCTCGCCGGTCGACGAACCGGAGATCTACATCGGCTTGCTGCTGACCTCGCGCCGGTTCACCGGTCACCGCGTCGGCTCGCGGCTCATCGAGTTCGCGCTGGCCGAGGCGCGGGAACGCGGCATCGGCCTGGTGCGCGTCGATTGCTGGGCGGGCGGCGACGGCGACCTGCAGCGGTACTACGAGAGTCAGGGCTTCAAGCCGACGGAACGGTTCGACGTCAAGGGCTGGATCGGGCAGGTGTTCGAGCAGCGCCCGTAGGACTGGCGTCTCAGCGGCTTCCGGTGCACCATAGTTGACACATCGCCAACAGTGCCCCGGACAGTGCAGTCGCAGAGGAGACCGGCATGGCCAAGCGTGAACGTTCCCTGGCGGGCAAGGTCGTCGTGATCACCGGAGCGGCGCAGGGCATCGGGGCCAGTACCGCGACGGCGCTGTCCCGGCTCGGCGCCAAGGTGGTCATCGGCGACCTGGACCAGGTCCTCGCCGAGAAGACCGCCGCCGAACTGGGCGCGGAGGCGCTGCCGCTCGACGTCACCGACACGAAGGGCTTCACCGAGTTCCTCGACGAGGTCGAGCGGCGCGTCGGCCCGATCGACGTGCTGATCAACAACGCGGGCATCATGCCGCTCGCGCCGCTCGACGAAGAGGACGACGCGGCGACCCGCAGGTTGCTCGAGATCAACCTGCACGCCGTCATCCACGGCACCAGGGAAGCCGTGAAGCGGATGCGCCCGCGTGGCACCGGCCACATCGTCAACATCGCCTCGATGGCGGGAAAGGCCGGATTCCCCGGCGCCGCCACCTACTGCGCCACGAAACACGCCGTCGTCGGCCTGTCGGAATCGGTCCATCTGGAATTGCACGGGACGGGCGTGCTGGTGTCCTGTGTGATGCCCGCGGTGGTGCGCACGGAACTGGCCAGCGGGCTCGGCGAGGCGAAGTTCTTCAAGTCGGTTCAGCCGGAAGATGTGGCGCAGGCCATTGTCGATGCGTTACGCCGTCCCAAGTTCGACGTCTTCGTGCCCGCGTCGCTGGACGCCATGGGCAGGATCACACGGCTGCTTCCGCGCCGCCTCGGCGAAGGTCTGCTCCGCGCCCTCGGCGGCGACAAAATTCTGTCCTCCGCAACGCATTCCAGTGCTCGCGCGGAGTACGAATCGCGGGCCGCGCGGAGTGCTCCGGCGACGGAAAAGGGCACCGATTCTTAACTCTTCCGGCCTAGCAACTGTCCGAAATGGACGGCCTGTGGCGACCGGGGTGTTGAGTAGTGCGCTCCCAAGCGGCAAGATTACGTCTTACCGCGTTGATTCCCCAGGAGGCACACCATGGCCACACCCCCGGCACGGCTCGCCGCCGCCGCGTCGAACGTCGTCGGGAAGGTGCTGCACGGTGGTGTCGCCGATCTTCGCCCGGTGCCGCGCGTCCTGATCGACCAGGGCCCGAATCGTTCGCTGTACCGCCTGACGACCGGCAAGAGCCCCCAGCCGGGCCCGCCGGTGCTGCTGGTGCCGCCGCTGGCCGCGCCCGCGCTGTGCTTCGACCTGCGCCGCGGGTGCAGCCTCGCCGAGCACCTGGTCGAGGGCGGCCGCAACACGTACCTGGTCGACTACGGGAACGTCGCCTTCTCCGACCGGCGCCTCGGCATCGAGCACTGGATCGAGGAAGTGCTCCCGCGCGCGATCCGCAAGGTCAGCGAGGATTCCGGCGGCCAGGGCGTGCACGTCGTCGCCTGGTGCCTCGGCGGGATCTTCTCGTTGCTGACCACCGCCGACCAGCCCGATCTGCCGATCGAGTCGATCGCGACCATCGCGTCGCCGTTCGACTTCACCGCGATCCCGCTGATCGCCCCGTTCCGCCCGCTGGTGGACCTCACCGGCGGCCACCTGCTGACCCCGTTCTACCGGGCGCTCGGTGGCGCACCGTCCTATTTGGTCAGCCGGGTGTTCCGGGCCACCGGGATCAGCAAGGAGATCACCAAACCACTGGCGATCCTGAAGAATCTCGACGACCGCGACTACCTGGCGCAGATCGAGGCCGTCGACCATTTCATGGACAACATGATCGCCTACCCCGGGCGGACGTTCGGCCAGATCTACCACCGGTTCTTCCGCGCCAACGACCTCGCCGAGGGGACGGTCGACCTCAACGGCCGCATCATCGCGCTGTCCGGGATCAAGGTGCCGACGCTGGTCATCGCCGGACAGAACGACACGATCGCCCCGCGCGCGGCCGTCGAACGGCTCACCGAGCTGCTGGAGAACTCGCCGTCGGTGACCTTCGAGACCGCGCCAGGCGGCCACCTCGGCGTCCTCACCGGCCGGAAGGCGCGCGGGACCACGTGGCGTTACCTCGACCGTTTCCTGGACGAGAACGCTGCCTGAGCCTCGGCGTCCTCGCGCTGGGTCATGGCGCTGCGCAAGGACTGGCGTGCCGAGATCAGGTCCACCATTTCGGTGATCTGACGCCAGGCGTCGGCGATCTCGGCGGTCGCGCGATCACGTTGCAGGACGATCGTGGACAACACGAGCGCGGTGAGACCGACGGTAGCGTCGTAGGCCTGGACATGCAGCATCCGGGCCGCCAGCTCGTAGGAACCGTACGAGCCCAGCCCGTGGATCGCGCCGAAGATCGTGAAGGTGCAGACGCACAGGGAACACAGCAGCGCCCCGGCTTGCCGGAAGCGCAGCGCCGCCCAGACGAGCACGGGGAAGACCAGGAACAGCTTCGACGTCGTCGTGGACGCGATGATCGACGTGCCGAGACCGAAGAGCGCGAGCGCCACCGCCTCGCCCCAGCGGCGGAGAGAAACCTGCTTGGGCAGGCGGAACCTCGGCGCCAGAAGCAACAGGGGCGTGATCGTCAAAACGCCCATCGCGTCGCCGGTCCACCACACCAGTGCGGTCGCCCAGAAGTCGCCGGGACCCAGTGCGCCATCGAGGATCAGCACGCCGGTGCCCAGTGCCGCGCTGACGGCCGTGCCCCCGATCGCCCCGGCCACCACCAGCAGGACGGCGTCGGGAAGCCGGTCGAGACCGGTGCGGAAACCCAGCCGCCGCATCACCGCGTACGCCAGCATCGGCCCGATCGTGTTGCCCGCGGAGATCACCAAGACCGTGCCGAGGGACGGGCCGAGGGCGATGTTCGTCAGGAGGGCGCCGAGGAAGATCCCCGGCCAGTACCGCGGTCCCAGCAGCATCGGCACCGCCAGCGCGACACCGGCGGCGGGCCACAGCGGCGAGATCTGGTCCCGCACGATCGCCCACTGGATGCCGATCTGAGCCGCCGCGAAGTAGCAGACGGTGACGCCGAGGACGATGAGACACCAGCGGGCGGCAGGGGTGAGCGGTCTCATCGCGACTCCGGCCTTCGCTGGCTGGGAAACTACGAGAGTACCTCTGCCCGGGCAGCACGAAGGTGTTGTCGAAATGGTGGAAATAAACGGGCTCGTGAGTGGCAAGGACGGTTCTAACCGTCCTCACCGCTCACGAGCCCCACGCCTTACTTGAGTTCGGCGCTCGTCTTGCCCAGGATCCGGCGCGCCACGATCAGCTGCTGGATCTGTTGCGTGCCTTCGAAGATGTCCAGGATCTTCGCGTCCCGGCTCCACTTCTCCAGCAGCGATTCCTCGGTGTAGCCCAAGGTTCCGGCCAGCTCGACGCATTTCAGCGTGATCTCGACGACCGACCGGCCCGCCTTCGCCTTGGCCATCGAGGCCTGCAGCGAGTTCGGCTTGCGGTTGTCGGCCATCCACGCCGATTCCATCGTCAGCAGGTACGCCGATTCGTAGTCCGCCTCCAGCTGCAGGAACGTCGCGGCCGCGGCGTGCTGGCTGTGGACGGGCTTGTCGTAGTCGATGACCACGCCGGCGTCGGTGAGGATCTTCCGGGTCTCTTCCAGCGCCGCGCGGGCGACACCGATGGCCATGGCGGCGACCAGCGGGCGAGTGTTGTCGAAGGTCTGCATGACCCCGGCGAAACCCTTGGCGGTGTCGATCTCCGGCGTGCCGAGGAGGTTCTCCTTGGGGACGCGGACGTTTTCGAACCGCAGCACGGCGGTGTCGGAGGCGCGGATGCCGAGCTTGTGCTCGACGCGCACCACCTCGAAGCCGGGCGTGCCCTTCTCGACGACGAACGATTTGATCGCCGCGCGGCCCTTCGTCTTGTCCAGGGTGGCCCAGACGACGACGGCGTCGGCGCGCTCGCCGGCGGTCACGAAGATCTTCTCGCCGTTGATCACGTACTCGTCGCCGTCGAGCCGCGCGGTCGCGGTGATCGCGGCGGAGTCCGAGCCGCAGTCCGGTTCGGTGATCGCCATGGCGGCCCACAGCCCGGAGAACTTCTTGAGCTGTTCGTCGGTGGCGACCGAGCCGATGGCGGCGTTGCCGAGCCCCTGACGCGGCATGGACAGCAGCAGACCGACGTCGCCCCAGCACATCTCGATCGTGCCGAGCACGATGTTGAGGTTGGAACCGTTGCGGTTGCCCGGTTTCTCGTTCTTCTCGGACCGGCGGACGCCCGCCGCGCCCGCGCCGCCCTCGCCGGACGAGTTCAGCCCGTCCAGCAACGCGGCGAACATGTCGAGTTCGGCCGGATAGGTGTGTTCGGCGCGGTCGTACTTGCGCGAGATCGGCCGGAACACCTCGGCCGCGGCCTGGTACGCCTGGTTGATCAGGGTGCCGGCCTTCTTCGGAACCTCAAGGTTGATCATGATTGCCTTTCGAAAGTCCTAGAGAAGGACGGCGCCTTCCATCACGCCGATCGCACGGAGGTCTCGGTACCAGCGTTCGACGGGGTGTTCCTTGACGAACCCGTGCCCGCCGAGCAGCTGGACCCCGGCGCTGCCGATCTGCATTCCCTTGTCGGTGGCCAGTTTCCGGGCCAGCGCGACCTCGCGGGCGTACGGCTTGCCCTGTTCGGCGCGGGAAGCGGCGCGGAGCGTGACCAGTCGCAGTCCTTCCAGCTCGATGGCGATGTCGGCCACCGAGAACGCGACGGCCTGCCGGTGGCTCACCGGTTCGCCGAACGCCTTGCGCTCGTTGACATACGGCACCACGTAGTCGAGGACGGCCTTCGCGGTTCCGGCGGCCAGCGCGGCCCAGCCGAGGCGCGAGAGCCGGACGACCTCGGTGAAGACTTCGGCCTTGCCGCCGCCGAGCAGCGCCCCGGCCGGAAGGGCGACCTTCTCCAGGTGCAGCTTCCCGGTCGCCGCGCCGCGCAGGCCCATCGCCGGTTCGGACTCGATGGTGACACCGGAGTTCGACGACTCGACGAGGAACAGCGCCGGGCCGCGTCCTTCGAGGTCGGCCGACACGATGAACAGCTCGGCGTCCGCGGCCCGCGGGACCAGCGACTTCACGCCGTCGAGCTGATAGCCCTTCGGGGTGCGGCGGGCCTTGGTCGCGGGCTTGAACGGGTCGAACAGCGCGGTGCGCTCCTGCAACGCGAGCGCCGCGGCCGGGACGTTCTCGCCGACGAACGCGGGCAGGTAGTCCGCCTGCTGCTGCTCGTCGCCGTAGGACACCAGCGCGGTGCTGACCGCGGACGGCGCGAGCACCGCGACCGCGAGTCCCAGGTCGCCGTGCGCGAGGGCCTCGGCGACCAGCGCGTTCGTGACGACCGACCGTTCGGTGCCGACCCCGCCCAGCTCCTCGGGGATGCCGACGAGCGTGATGCCGAGTTCGGCGGCACGGCTCAACAGGCCCTCGGGCGCATGGAGTTTCGCGTCGGCGTCGGACGCGGCGGGCCGAAGCTGCTCGGCCGCGAACTCCGTCACGGTCTCGACGATGAGCTGCTGGTCCTCACTCGGGGTGAGGTCGAACAGCCCGGTGTCCTCGGCAGGCGCGAGCCGCGCGGGCTTGCCGAGCTTCTGGGCGGATTTGAAGGTCCGTCCCGCCGCGCCCGCGACCCGGAAGCCGTTGCGCGTCCCGGCACTGACCAGGTTCTGCACGGGCTTCCGAAGTCCGGCCCGTTCAATGACCTTGCTCCCGGCCAGCCGGGTGAGCGCGGACAGGCCAAGGCCCATCGCGTCTCGTTTCCTAGGCGCACCCACGGTGAGTCTCCCTGCCTCGCTTACCTACTCGTGAGTAGGTTAACTCGCCTTGGGCTGATGCGCCACCACGGGGGAGGCGAACGTCACGCCGGTGAGTGATCCGGGAGGCCGGGCAGGCCAGGATTACTCACGATCTTGCGCCTCTCGACGACCACGAGGCCTACCGCCGCCAGCGCGACGATGCCGACGAGCACGATCGCCGGCACCAGCTCCAGCAGCGGAGTCGCGGCCAGCAGGACCACCGCGAGCACCAGCCGCCGCACGTTCCACGAGCCGAGGTTCCGGCGCCGCAGCCCGCTCAACGCGATGAGGTACAGCGCGAGCCCGCCGGTGAGCGCCCAGATCGGGGTCCCATGGAGGCCGTCGGAGAGGCTGTGGTGCTCGGTGTCGGACACGTACAGCAGCGACTTCTTCAGCCCCAGCGCCACGAGCACGATCCCGGCGATGAGCGGGAGGTGCAGGAACGTGTACGTGTCCGTCCCGATCTGCACCCGCTCGACGCCCTCGGCGCGTTTCAGGTTGTGTTCGGAAACGTGCGCGACGGCGGCGAAGTACATCCACCACATCGCCGAAGCGAGGGTGAGCCCGAAGACGGCGGCCAGCGTGATCGGCCAGGACATCGGGTACGAGCTGATCCCGATGCCGATCGCCACGATCGACTCGCCGAGCGCGATGATCACGATCAGCCCGAACCGCTCGGCGAAGTGGCCGGGCTGGTGCAGCCGCCAGTCCGAGGAGCGGGTCCGGAAGACGTTGGCGTAGTCGGCCAGCAGCGCGACCGCCCAGATGCCGAGCTGTACCCAGCCCGAGAAGAAGGCCGCGGCGGTCAGCAGTGCGACGCTCGGCAGCAGGCCGACGAACATCTTCAGGACTGTCTTGCGCAGCTCGGGGTCGGTCCGCGCGGCGCCGAAGTACGCGGTCAGATGCAGCAGCCGGACGAGGAAGTAGCAGCCGACGAACATCAGCGGCGCGTACAGGCCGCCGGGCAGGTCGGTGAACGCCTCCGGGATGGTCAGCGAGACCAGGAACATCGTCCCCATCGCGGCGAACATCGCCAGCTGGGCGATGCCGCGGTCGACATGGAGGGTGTTGGCCAGCCAGGCGTAGGCACACCAGCACCACCACAGCACGGCGATCATCGCGACGCCCTGCCCGATGCCGAGCGGGGTGAGGTGATCGGCCATCAGCTGCGTGGTCTGGGTGATGGCGTAGACGAAGACCAGGTCGAAGAAGAGCTCCAGCGTGGTGACCTTGTGGTCTTCTTCCCGGGTCACCAGATGCAGGCCGCGTTTCGTGGGCACGCGCATATCGTGCCCTTCACTCCTTTGCGGGACACGCGAGTTTGCCCAAAGCTCGCTTTCAGACCCCGAGGACGGCGTGCATCAACGTCGTCAGCTCCGCCTCGATGTTCGGCCGGCCGTTGACGCGCCGGGTGCGCGCGAGGTCGTTCGCGATGGTCAGCGCCGCGTGCACGGTGATCTTCACTTCGCGCAGGCTCAGTTCCGGGCGGACTTCCGACACCAGCGCGATCCAGCGCGCGACGTAGTCCCGCTGGACCCGGATCAGGTCCGCCTTGTCGCGTTCCGGCAGCTCCATGGGGCTGCCGGAGAACGACACCAGCAGTTCGGGGGTGTGCAGCAGGGTGTGCACATAGGACGCCGCCAGCCTGCGCAGCGCGTCGCGTTCGTCGCCGGTCCGCAACGCGCGTTCCGCGGCGAGCGCCAGCCGGTCGGCCGCCCGATGTCCGATCGCCACCATCAGCGCGGCCTTGCTGGGGAAGTGCCGGTACACACTGGGCCCGGCGATCCCGGCGGCCGCGCCGATCTCCTCCATGCTCACCGAACGGAAGCCGCGTTGCCCGAACAGCTCGGTCGCGGCGGCGAGGATCTGCTCGCGGCGGGACGGCTCGCCGAGCGCCATCGAGGGCGTCTCCTCCGCCGGCTCCGCGGGCTCGGGCAGTGTGACATGCAGCACCGACTCCGCCAGCTGCACCAGGATCTGCGCGAAGCGTTTCTTCGCCACGGACGTGTGATGCACGGAGACGCTGCCGAACACGCTCAGGCCCGCCCAGCACAGCAGCTCGGCGTCGTCGGCGGTCAGTTCGGGCCGCAACGCGAGCAGCGCCTTCGACCACGCTTCGAGCACCGCGCCGGACCGTCGGCGGATCTCCCGCCGTTCCTCCCGGGGCAGATGCCTGCCCTCCCAGCGCCACAGCGCGGCGACCTCACGCCGCTCCACGGCCTGCGCGGCGAGGGTGCCCAACAGGGCGTTGACCTGGGCGGGAACGGGAAGGTCGACGTCAGCGAGGGTCTCGGTGGTCGCGGTCTCCATGTCGTCGATGCCGGACAGAACGACGTAGGAGAGCACCGCCTGCTTGTCCGAGAAATGCCGGTACAGCGCGGGCCCGGTGATGCCCGCCGCGGCGGCGATGTCGTTGATGCCGACGCCGTGGAACCCGCGGGCGCGAAACAGCTCCGCGGCGAGGCCTGCCAGCTGGGCCTTGCGGTCGCGCGGTCGGGCTGAGCGCTCGGTCGGGTGATCCATAGGTGAACACACGATAGCGCCGGTTGCGTGCATCGCAACCCATTGACACCATGGGGTTATCGCGGTTTATGTTAATCGGCATTAGCATGGCTACTGGCCGGTACGTTTCATCCTGATACAGCGCCGTACGCGGAGGAGTTTTTTCTGTGAGTAGCGAGGCCTACATCTACGAGGCGATCCGTACGCCTCGCGGCAAGAACAAGGGCGGTGCCCTCCACGGCACCAAGCCGGTCGATCTCGTGGTCGGCCTCATCGAGGAACTGAAGGTCCGGCACCCGAACCTCGACCCCGCCGTGATCGACGACATCGTCCTCGGCGTGGTGTCCCCGGTCGGCGAGCAGGGCGCCGTGATCGCGCGCACCGCCGCGCTGAACGCGGGGCTTCCCGAGACCGTCGCCGGCGTGCAGCTGAACCGCTTCTGCGCCTCCGGCCTCGAAGCCACCAACACCGCCGCGCAGAAGGTGCGCTCCGGCTGGGACCAGCTGATCATCGCCGGCGGTGTCGAGTCGATGTCGCGCGTGCCGATGGGCTCCGACGGCGGCGCGCTGTTCATGGACCCGGCCACCGCGTACGACAACTACATCGTCCCGCAGGGCACCGGCGCCGACCTGATCGCGACCATCGAGGGCTTCTCCCGCGAGGACGTCGACGCGTGGGCGGTGCGCTCGCAGGAAAGGGCCGAAGCGGCCTGGTCCGGCGGCTACTTCGCGAAGTCCGTCGTCCCGGTGAAGGACATCAACGGCGTCACGATCCTCGACCACGACGAGCACCGCCGTCCCGGCAGCACCGTCGAGGGCCTCGGCAAGCTCAAGCCCGCCTTCGCCGGCATCGGTGAGCTGGGCGGCTTCGACGCCGTCGCGCTCCAGAAGTACCACTCGGTCGAGAAGATCAACCACGTCCACACCGGCGGCAACTCGTCCGGCATCGTCGACGGCGCCGCGGTGGTGCTGGTCGGCAACGAGCAGATCGGCAAGGACTTCGGCCTGACCCCGCGCGCCCGTATCGTGGCGACCGCGACCGTCGGCTCCGAGCCCACGATCATGCTCACCGGCCCGACCCCGGCCACCGAGAAGGTCCTCAAGATCGCCGGTCTCACCCCGGACGACATCGACCTGTGGGAGCTGAACGAGGCCTTCGCCTCGGTCGTCCTCAAGTGGATCAAGGACCTGCACCTCGACGAGGAGAAGGTCAACGTCAACGGCGGCGCCATCGCGATGGGGCACCCGCTGGGCGCCACCGGCGCGATGCTGGTCGGCACCGTCGTCGACGAGCTGGAGCGTCGTCAGGCGCGCCGCGCCCTGGTCACCCTGTGCATCGGCGGCGGCATGGGCGTCGCGACCATCATCGAGCGGGTCTGAGGAAGAGACAATGACTGAAGCGAAGACCATCCGCTGGGAGCAGGACGCCGACGGCATCGTCGTGCTCACCCTGGACGACCCGAAGCAGTCCGCCAACACGATGAACGCCGACTTCCGCGAGTCGCTCGGCGTGGTCGTGGACCGCCTGGAGGCGGAGAAGGACAGCATCACCGGTGTCGTCCTCACCTCGGCCAAGAAGACCTTCTTCGCCGGTGGCGACCTCAACGACCTGATCCAGGCCAAGCCGGAGCACGCGGCCGAGATCACCGCGAGCAGCGCCCAGATGAAGGGCCAGATGCGCCGGCTCGAGCAGCTGGGCAAGCCGGTCGTGGCCGCCATCAACGGCGCCGCGCTCGGCGGCGGCCTCGAACTCGCGCTCGCGACGCACCACCGCATCGCGGCCGACGTCAAGGGCAGCCAGATCGGCCTCCCCGAGGTCACCCTCGGCCTGCTCCCCGGCGGCGGTGGCGTGGTCCGCACCGTGCGCCTGCTGGGTATCCAGAGCGCGCTGCTGAACGTGCTGCTGCAGGGCCAGCGGCACCGCCCGGCCAAGGCGAAGGAGCTCGGCCTCGTGCACGAGCTCGTCGGCACCGTCGAGGAGCTGGTCCCGGCCGCGAAGGCGTGGATCAAGGCCAACCCCGAGGGCGGCGTGCAGCCGTGGGACGTCAAGGGCTACAAGATCCCGGGCGGCACCCCGTCGAACCCGAGCTTCGCGGCGAACCTGCCCGCGTTCCCGGCGAACCTGCGCAAGCAGATCAAGGGCGCGAACATGCCCGCCCCGCGGGCGATCCTGGCCGCGGCCATCGAGGGTTCGCAGGTCGACTTCGACACCGCGATCACCGTCGAGACCCGCTACTTCGTCAGCCTCGCCACCGGCCAGGTCTCGAAGAACATGACGAAGGCGTTCTTCTTCGACCTGCAGAGCATCAACTCCGGCGGTTCGCGGCCGGAAGGGTTCGAGAAGTACACCGCCAAGAAGGTCGGCGTGATCGGCGCGGGCATGATGGGCGCCGCGATCGCGTACGTCTCGGCGAAGGCCGGGATCGACGTCGTGCTCAAGGACGTCACCCTCGAAGGCGCCGAAAAGGGCAAGGGCTACGCGGTCAAGCTGGAGGAGAAAGCACTCTCCCGCGGCAAGACCACGCAGGAGAAGTCCGACGCGCTGCTCGCCAAGATCAAGCCGACCGACAAGGCGGAGGACTTCGCCGGCGTCGACTTCGTGATCGAGGCCGTCTTCGAGAGCGTCGAGCTGAAGCACAAGGTGTTCCAGGAGATCGAGGGCTTCGTCAACCCGGACGCCGTGCTCGGCTCCAACACCTCGACCCTGCCCATCACCGCGCTCGCCGAGGGTGTCCAGCGGACCGAGGACTTCATCGGGATCCACTTCTTCTCTCCGGTGGACAAGATGCCGCTGGTCGAGATCATCTGCGGTGAGAAGACCTCGCCCGCCACGCTGGCGAAGGTCTTCGACTACACGCTGCAGATCAAGAAGACCCCGATCGTCGTCAACGACAGCCGCGGCTTCTTCACCTCGCGCGTCATCGGCACGTTCCTCAACGAGGCCGTCGCCGCGCTGGGCGAGGGTGTCGAGCCGGCGTCGATCGAGCAGGCCGGCGCGCAGGCCGGGTACCCGGCCCCGCCGCTGCAGCTGATGGACGAGCTGACCCTGACGCTGCCACGCAAGATCCGCAAGGAGACCCGCGAAGCGATCGAGGCCGCAGGCGGCACCTGGAACGCGCACGCGTCCGAGGGCGTCATCGACCGGATGGTGGAGGAATTCGACCGCAAGGGCCGTTCCACCGGTTCGGGTTTCTACGACTACGACGAAGACGGCAAGCGGGCCGGTCTCTGGCCGGGCCTGCGCGACGCGTTCAAGTCGGGCAGCGCCGAGGTTCCCTTCGAGGACCTCAAGGAGCGCATGCTGTTCGCCGAGGCGCTCGAGACCGTGAAGTGCTTCGACGAGGGCGTGCTCACCACCGTCGCCGACGCCAACATCGGCTCGATCTTCGGCATCGGTTTCCCGGCGTGGACCGGTGGTGTCATCCAGTACATCAACCAGTACGAGGGTGGCCTGCAGGGCTTCGTCGACCGGGCTCGCGAGCTGGCGGAGCGCTACGGCGACCACTTCACCCCGCCCGCGTCGCTGGTCGAGAAGGCCGCGAAGGGCGAGATCTACGAATAAGTGCGTGACATGAAAGGCCCCTTCATTGCGAAATTCGCAATGAAGGGGCCTTTCATTGCATCCGGGGTCAGCGGGACGACGGCTCCAGCGCCACGTGCGGCAACCGCCGGTCCAGCCACCGCGGCAGCCACCAGGCGCGTTCCCCGAGCAACCGCATCACCGCGGGCACCACGAGACAGCGGATCACGAACGCGTCCACCAGCACCGCGACCGCCAGCCCGAGACCGAACTGCGCCAGCATCCGGTCGGGGTTGAGCAGGAACGCGCCGAACACGAGGATCATGATCACCGCCGCGGCCGTGATCACCCCGCCGGTTGAAGCGAGTCCTTCGCGGACCGCGTGGCGCGCATCGCCGGTGCGCCGCCATTCCTCGTGCATCCGGGACACCAGGAACACCTCGTAGTCCATGGAAAGCCCGAACACGATCGCGAAGATCAGCACCGGCACGAAAGCTTCGATCGGTCCCGGCTGCGCTCCGAACAGACCGTCGCCGAACACCGCCGTCATCACGCCGAGCGCGGCGCCGATGCTCAGCAGGTTCAGCAAGGCCGCCTTGAGCGGGATCAGGATCGAGCGGAACACGACCATCAGCAGCAACGCCGACAGCCCGACGACCACCAGCACGAACAGCGGCAACCGATCACCCACCGCGTCCGCGAAATCCACCGCCGCCGCGACACTCCCGCCGACCAAATACTTGCCAGGCAGTCCCGGCAGCACCTCCGTCCGCAACCGTTCCACCAGTTCGGCGGTCGCCTCGTCCTGCGGCGAGGACGTGGGGAAGGCGAGCACCGTCGTGACGCCCTGTCCCATCGGCGGTGTCACCTCCGCGATCCCTGGCGTGACTTCGAGTTTCCGTTGCAGCGCGGCACCATCGCCGTTCTCGGTGACCACGATCAACGGCTCGCTGAACCCGGGGCCGAAACCCTCCGCCATCAGGTCGTAGGCCTGCCGGGTGGTCGACGTCTCCGGATCCGTGCCCGCGTCGGCGAACCCGAGGCGCATGCCGAGCGCGGGCAAGGAGAGCCCGACGAGGACGAGCAGACCGATCGCGAGCGGCACCATCGGCCGTCGCTGGACCGCGTCCCCGAGCTTGCCCCAGGTCTTGCCGTGTTCCCGGTTCTCGGCGTGTTTGCGAATGCCCTTTTCCAAGCGGCGGCCGAAAAGGGAGAGCAGCGCGGGCAGCAGGGTGATCGACGCGAGCATCGTCACGAGCACGGTCAATGCCACCGCGAGGGCGACCCCGCGCAGCGAACCGAGGCCGAGGGCGAGCAGACCGAGCAGCGCGATGATCACCGTGCCGCCCGCGAACAGCACCGATCGGCCCGCGGTGTCCAGCGCCCGCCGCGCCGCCTGTTCGCGGTCGAGACCGGCCAGGATTTCGCCGCGATAGCGGGAAAAGATGAGCAGCGCGTAGTCCACGCCGACACCGAACCCGACCAGCATCATCAGCGGTGCCGTGTAGCTCGCGATGTCGACGAACCTGCTGACGAGCACGATCACGCCCAGCGTGCTGCCGACGGCGAAGATCGCCGTGATCACCGGGAGCCCGGCGGCGAGGATCGAGCGGAACAGGAAGACCAGGACCACGAGCGCGGCCAGCAACCCGACGCCCTCCGACGGGCCGCCGCTTTCACTTGTCCGTTTGATCGGCTCGCCGCCGAGTTCGACCTGGAGCCCGGCCGCCTCCGTCTTCTTCGCGGTGTCGACGACGCGCACGATGTCGTCGTACGGAAGATCTTGCGACTCGAGGTCGAAAGCGATCGCCGCGTAGCCGATCGTGCCCTCACGGGAGACGGCCGACGGGGTGTCGAAGGGACTCGTCACCGATTTCACATGTGGCTGGCCACGGACCTCGGCGAGCATCCCGTCGATCGGTCCGCGTGCGGTCGCGAGTCCGCTCTCGCTCTTGAAGACGATTTCCGCCGTCGCACCGGCCTGTGTGGGGGACTGTGCCTTGAACAGGTCCATGATCTGCTGGGATTCGGTGCCCGGCAAGGAATGGTCGTCGTGGTAGGCGCTGCCCGCCAGCTGCGAGCCCAGCGTGACACCGACGAGAGTGAGCAGCCAGAGCGAAACGGCGAGCCAGCGGTGACGCTGAGACCAGCCTGCCAGCTTCGAGAGCGCGCCCCCAGGCGGCTGCCGCCGGGAAAGAGTGATGGTGTCCATGGCGGAAAGCATCGGCTTTCCCGCCCCGCATATCGTCGGGCTCCGGCGGGCACTCCGGCCGCAACTTCTGGGGACCCCTAAGGCTCCTCCCGTACTACCGGGGTTGTGGTCACGGGGTCAACCAGCGAGGGGTGACCATGCCCGATTCGTAGGCGAGCACGACGAGTTGCGCGCGATCACGGACGTCCACCTTGGTCATGATCCGGCTGACGTGCGTCTTCGCCGTCGCCGGGCTGAGCACGAGTTCCTTCGCGATCTCGTCGTTGGACAGGCCGGCCGCGACCAGGCTCATCACCTCGCGTTCCCGTTCGGTGAGCCGGTTCAGGGTGGGCGAAGGGGCGGGCCGGTCCACCCGGCAGGCGAATTCGGAGATCAGGCGCCGGGTGATCGACGGCGCGAGCAGCGCGTCACCCCTGGCGACCACGCGGACGCCGTGGATCAATTCCTCCGGCTCGGTGTCCTTGACCAGGAATCCGCTGGCGCCGGCGCGCAAGGCACCGTAGACGTCCTCGTCCAGGTCGAAGGTGGTGAGGATGACGACCTTGATGCCGGTCAGCGCGGGGTCTTCGAGCAGGTGCCGGGTCGCGGTGAGCCCGTCCATCCCGGGCATCCTGATGTCCATCAGGACGACGTCGGGCCGGTGGTCGTGCGCGGCTTGGAGGGATTCGCGGCCGTCTGCCGCTTCGGCGACCACGGTGATGTCGTCTTCACTGTCCAATATGGACTTGAATCCGGCGCGCACCAGCCGCTGGTCGTCGACGAGCAGGACCCGGATCATTTCTTCACCCGCAGGGGAAGCCGGGCGCGCACCCGGAAGCCGCCGTCTTCGCGCGCGGCCGCGGTGAGTTCGCCGCCGAGGGCCTCGGCCCGTTCGGTCATGCCGCGGATCCCGTTGCCGGGTTTCGCCGTGCCGCCCCGGCCGTCGTCGTCGATCTGCACGGACACATCATGGGGCGTGTAGCCGATCCGCACCACGACGGTGTTCGCGGCGGCGTGGCGCGCGACGTTGGTCAGCGCCTCCTGGACGACGCGGAAGGCCGCGTGTTCGACGTCGGCCGGCAGTTCCGTGGCCGTGCCGTCGATCTCGGTCCGGACGGTCAGCCCGTGCGCGCCCGCCGATTCGGCCAGTTCGGCGACCCTGGCCAGGCTCGGAGTGTCCGCCTGCCGCAACATGCCCAGTGTGGCGCGGAGTTCGCGCAAGGCCTCCTTGCTGGTCTGTTTGATCGTGGTCAGTGCCTCTTCGGATTTCGCCGGATCCTTGCCGTGCAGGGCCGCGCCCGCCTGGACGTTGATGAGCGCCAGGTTGTGGCCGAGGACGTCGTGCAGTTCGCGCGCGATCCGGAGCCGCTCGTCCGTGGCCCTTCGCCGTGCCTCGGATTCCTTGGTGCGCTCGGCTTCGCGGCGGTAGTACGTCACCGCGCCGACCGCGACCAGCGCGATGAACCAGCCCGCCATCAGCAGGAACGCGAAGTCGTCCACCTGTCGTGCGGTGCCGGCCTGTGCCTCGCCGATCGCGACGCCGCCCATCGAGGCCGCCGCGACGACCGCCGCGCTGCGGATCCGCCCGGTCGAGGCGTTGTTGTACAGGGCGAAGGCGAACGCGAGCAGCACGAATCCGTCGGGGTCGGTCTGCGGATAGTAGATCGCGCAACAGGCCGCGGTGAAGATCGTGACGGGGAGCGGATACCGGCGGCGCAGGAACAAAGCGGCACAGGCGAGTGCCACGCAGGCCCAGCCGACGACCGCGTTGCGCGGTGTTTCCGCGCCGTCCCCGAGCGAGGCCACGACGGAACCCGCGATCACCGCCGCGGTGACCGCGATCTCCGCCGAGTACCGCCGAAGGAACGCCACACGACGAGAGTAGCGCGATCCGGCCCGATTGACAAAATGGATTTTTACGTTCAAACTGATTTTTGTGATCAAGGGTGTGGCGCTGTGAGAGACGTGGAGTACCTGGAGCGGTTGGACCAGGCGGAGGCGTTGCTGAAACCGCAGCGGGTGGACGTTCTGCGGCAGCTGGCGGAGCCGCGGTCCTGCACCGAGGTGGCGGCGGTGCTGGATCAGACACCCCAGCGGGTCTATTACCACGTGAAGCGACTGGTGGAAGCCGGTCTCGTGAAGCAGGTGTCGGAGCGGAAGGTGCGCGCCGTCAGTGAGGGTGTGTACCAGGCGACCGCCCGTTCGTACTGGTTGTCGCCGGGACTGGTGGGACGGCTCGGCCCGCGGGCGGCGCGGGACGAGCTGAGCCTTGGCTACCTGGTGGACCTCATGGAGGAGGTCCAGGCGGACGTCGCCGCGCTCGACAGGGCCGCTCCGGAACTGCCGTCGATCGGTGTCTCCGGCGAGATCCGGGTGGAGCCGGAGCGGCGTCAGGAGTTCCTCGACGAGCTGAAGACGACTTTGCAGGATCTGTTCACCCGCTACGGCGGAGCGGAAGGCGACGCCTTCAAGCTCGCCGTGGCCTGTTACCCGAAGGGAGATGCCCGTGACTGAACCGACGAGGTTCCAGGTGCGCCTGCGCGCGCCGATCGACGAGGTCTGGCACGCGCTGACCGATCCCGGGGCACTGCGCGAGTGGCTTTCCGAATACGCGGAGGTCGACCTGCCGTCCCGGTACGAGTTCTGGGGCCGTTACACGCCGGAAGGCGATCGTCCGCGCCAACGGCTGCTGCTGGCCGAGAACAAGGTCCTGCGGTTCGCCTGGCCCCTCGGCGAGGTGGAGACCGTCGTCGAGATCGCGCTGGCCGAAGACGGGGACGAGACGTCCTTGTCGTTCAGTCAGAGCGGTCTGCCGGACTACGCCGCGATGCTCGCCGACCCGGATTCGTCGCTCGGCGTGATGCACACGTTCTGGGCGCTTTCGGTCGCGAACCTCGCCGATCACGTCGAAGGACGGCCGCTCACCGCGCGCTGCGACCTCACTTCCCCGCTGATGAGCGAAGAAGTGCGGATCGGCGCGCCCCGAGGGGAGGTCTACTCCTCGATAGCCGACCCAGAGGTGTTCACTCGCTGGTTCGGTGCCCGGATCGAGGCGGAGACCCATGTCGGTGGCCGCTGGGCGATGGGGTCGCTGGAAACGGACCCGGACGCGGCGAAGATCGTCGACCTGGAGCCAGGGTCCAAGATGTCGCTCGCGTATCAGGACGGCGTCGTCGCCACCTGGGAACTCGAGGATTCCGATGGCGGTACGAGGCTCACGTTCGTCCAAAGTGGATTCTCGGACGAGAATCCGCCGTACGGCATGTGGATGGGCTGGCTCAGCGGTCTGTCGGAACTGCGCAGGTTCCACGAGCTCGGCTCGTGGCGCCCGTTGTGGGTCGACGTCCACCTGGAGGGAACACCCGAAGGGCTCATCACCTTGGATGGCAAATAGGAGGAATCGATGTTGCTCGAAGGCAGGAACGCGATCGTCTACGGGGCCGCGGGCGGGATCGGAAGCGCGGTGTCCCACGGATTCGCCAGGGAGGGCGCGACCGTCCACCTCACCGGCCGCACCTTGAAGAAACTCGACGCGCTGGCCGACGAAATCCGGGCAGCGGGCGGAAAAGCCGAAACAGCTGAAGTCGACGCTCTCGATGAAGCCGCCATCGACGAGCATGCCGCTTCGGTGGCTTCCTCGGCGGGCAGCGTCGACATCTCGATGAACGTGATCACGCACAACGACGTCCAGGGCACTCCGCTGGTCGAGATGTCGTTGGAGGACCTCGAAAGCCCGGTCCGGACGGCGGTGCGGACGAACTTCCTCACCGCGCGGGCCGCCGCCCGGCACATGATCGGGCAGGGGTCCGGGGTGATCCTCATGTTCGGTGGCGACGGTGATCCGCTGCCGGGCTACCACCTCGGCGGGCTGCAGGTCGCGTTCAGCGCGATGGAGGCGTTGCGGCGCGGGCTGGCGTGCGAACTCGGGCCGCAGGGTATCCGTGTCGTGACCCTGCGCACCGGCGGGATCCCGGAGACGATTCCGGAGGGCGCCGGCCTCGACGACGCCATCCGTGACATGGTCGACGCGACGATGCTCAAGCGGACGGCATCACTCGAAGACGTCGCCCGGGTGGCCGCCTTCGCCGCCTCGGACCACGCCCGCAGCATGACGGCGACGGCGTTGAACATCAGTTGCGGCTCAATGGTCGACTAGGCCCTGTCCGGTAAGTAACACCGGCGGACGATCTCCCGACTACGCGGCACTACCAGGTGCTGGGGAGGTCGTTATGTCGAAGAGGACGACGAAGCTGGGCATGGCACTGGCGATCGGGCTTCTGGTCGCCGGAGGCTGCGGTGTGGAGACCGCGCCCACCGGGCGGGTCACGCCGCAGAGCGGTCCGGTGTCGACAGCGCCGGCTACGCCGACAGTCCCGACGGCGCTGACGACAACGTCGACGCCGACCAGCAGTCGGACACCCTCGGCACCTCAGCAGTTCGTGCCGACGACCACGGCCGCGGTCGAGGTGCCGAAACAGGTCGAGCCCAAACCGGCGAAAACACCTCCGAAGACCACGCAGGCGGCGAAGGCGCCGAACCTGGCGGAGTGCGGAAGCGACCACTACCGCAACGCCGACGGTGTCTGTGTCCACCGGCCGTCGGCCGGACCCGGCGCGGCCGACGGAGCGACCGCCCTCTGCAAGGACGGTTCCTATAGCTACAGCCAGAATCGCCGCGGTACCTGTTCCGGCCATGGCGGGGTTCGCGCCTGGCTGTGATCCCGTCGGTGAACCGTTCACTGAGAAGGGTGGTGCTGTGTAAGGTCGGATCATGGGATGCGCAGGGTGAAACCGGTCGGACGGGCACCTTCGCCCCGGATCTTCGTCGTCGTGCTCGCCACCTGCGGTCTGGTGGCCTCGTTCATGCAGACGCTCGTCGTCCCGCTCATCCCCGCGTTTCCCCGGCTGCTCAACTCGACTCCGTCGGACGCGTCGTGGGTGGTCACGGCGACCCTGATCGCCGGTGCCGTGGTGATGCCGGTGAGCGGCAGGCTCGGCGACCTCTACGGCAAACGCCGGTTGCTGCTGATCAGCCTGGGCTTCCTGGTCGCCGGTTCGGTGGTGTCCGCGCTGACCAGTTCGCTCGCGCTGATGGTCCTCGGGCGAGGACTGCAAGGCTGCGCGATGGGCGCGATCCCGCTGGGCATCAGCATCATGCGGGACGAACTCCCGCCGGAACGGGTCGGCGCCGCGATCTCGGTGATGAGTTCGACGCTCGGCGTCGGCGGCGCCATCGGGCTCCCGGTGTCGGCGCTGGTCGCGCAGAACGCCGACTGGCACGTCCTGTTCTGGGCGTCGGCGGGGCTCGGGCTCGTCTGTGGCCTGCTGATCCTGTTCGTGGTGCCGGAGTCGCCGGTGAAGACACCGGCACCGTTCGACTACCTCGGCGCGCTGGGGCTGACGGCCGGACTGATCTGCCTGCTGTTGCCGATCGTCAAGGGCGGCGAATGGGGCTGGGGCAGCGGCCGCACCCTCGTCTTCGCGGGGAGCGCGGTGGTGATCCTGCTGATTTGGGGCGCCTACCAGCTGCGGCGGCGTGATCCGCTCGTGGACCTGCGGGTCTCCGCGCGGCGGCCGGTGCTGTTCACCAACCTCGCGTCGATCATGATCGGGTTCGCGCTGTACTCGATGGCGTTGTCGTTCCCGCAGTTGCTGCAGGCGCCCGCGTCGACCGGTTACGGTCTCGGCCTGACCATGGTGCAGGCGGGGCTCTGCCTCGCGCCGAACGGCCTGGTCATGTTCATGCTGTCGCCGGTTTCGGCCCGGCTCATCGAACGCTACGGACCGCGTACGACACTGATGGTCGGCGCCACCACCATCGCGGCCGGATACGCCTTCGCGACCGTGTTGATGGACAACGCCTTCGAGCTGATCACGGCGTCGATCATCATCGGCGGTGGTGTGGGCATCGCTTACGCGGCCATGCCGGCGCTGATCATGGGCTCGGTCCCGGTCACCGAGACCGCGTCCGCGAACGGGTTGAACTCGCTGATGCGCTCCGTCGGCACGTCGACGTCCAGCGCGGTGATGGCGACCATGCTCGCGTCGCTGGCGATCACCGTCGGCGGGGTTTCCGTCCCGTCCGCGACGGGGTTCCGGCTGAGCTTCGTGGTCGCCGCCGGTGCGGCGCTCCTAGGGCTCGTCTTGACCGTTTTCGTCCCGAAGCAACGCCAGCCCGAAGTTCTGGCCGCCTCGGTCCGCTAGCGCCCTGCGTGCGATGAAGACTCGTCGCACGCAGGGGCACTTCGCTCAGAACAGCGTCGGAACGATCGCGTCGATCAGGTGCGGGCCCGGTTCGGCGAGCGCGCGCTGGAACTGCTCGGCCAGCTCCTCCGCCGTCGTCGCCCGGGTCGCCGGGACGCCCATGCCTTCGGCGATCTTGACGAAGTCCATGTCGGGCCGGGAGAGGTCGAGCAGTTCGTTCGCCTTGGGGCCGTTGGCGTCCGCGCCGACCCGCTGCAGCTCCAGCCGCAGGATCGCGTACGCGCGGTTGTTCAGCAGGACGGTGGTGACGTCGAGGTTTTCCCGGGCTTGAGTCCACAGCGCCGAAATCGTGTACAGCGCGCTTCCGTCGGACTGCAGGTTGATCACCGGCCGGTCCGGCGCGGCGACGGCCGCCCCGGTCGCGACGGGCATGCCATAGCCGATCGCGCCGCCGGTCAGGGTCAGCACGTCGTGCCGGGGCGCCCCCGCGGTCGCCGTGGGCAGCAGCAGGCCGGAGGTGTTCGCCTCGTCCGCGATGATCGCGCGCTCCGGCAGCAGCGCGCCGATCACCTCGACCCAGTTCTGCGGGGTCAACGGCCCGGACGGCAGCGCGGGCCGGGAAGCCTCCTGCAGCACCGGCTCCGTCTCGGCGGCGACCAGGTCGGCGACGTCGTTCAGCGCTCGCGGCACGTCCTGCGCGACTTCGGCCAGCACATGGACCTGCGCGCCTTCGGGAACCAGGTTGCTCGCCTTGCCGGGGTAGGCGAAGAACGACACAGGTGCTTTCGTCCCGGCGACGATCACGTGCTTGATCCCGTCGAGCTGGTACGCGACCTGCTCGGCGAGGTAGCCCAGCCGCTCGATCGTCGGCAGACCCGCGCCGCGTTCGAGCCGGGCGGGGAAGGTCTCGACGAACGCCTTCACGCCGGTCGCGGCCGCGATCCGGCTGGTCGCGCGCAGACCGGCCTCACGGCAGCCGCTGCCGCCGACGAGCAACGCGACCGGCTCACCACTGGCCAGCACCTCGGCGATGTTCTTCACCGTCGTGGCGTCGACGACCTGCGGGATCCGCGGCGGGATGGGCGCGCAGGTCTCGCCGCCCTCACCCCAGGACGCGTCGGCGGGCAGGATGAGCGTCGCCACCTGGCCTGGGGCGTCCTGGGAGGCCGCGACCGCCGCGGCGGCGTCGGCACCGACGTCCTTCGTGTGCTCGGAGCGGCGGACCCAGCCATCGAGCGAACCGGCGACGGCCTCGATGTCCGATTCGAGCGGGGCGTCGTACTGCTTGTGATAGGTCGCGTGATCGCCGATCACGTTGACGATCGGGGTGTGCGCACGGCGCGCGTTGTGCAGGTTCGCCAGCCCGTTGCCGAGGCCGGGGCCGAGGTGCAGCAGCGTGGCCGCCGGCTTGTCGGCGATGCGGGCGTATCCGTCCGCGGCACCGGTGACGACGCCTTCGAACAGGCCGAGCACACCGCGCATCTCGGGCACGGTGTCGAGTGCGGCCACGAAGTGCATCTCCGAGGTGCCCGGGTTCGAGAAGCACACGTCGACGCCGCTGTCGACGAGCGTGCGGATCAGGGACTGGGCGCCGTTCATCTCACTCACTTTTCAAGCCCTCTCAGCGAAAAGAACGCCGGGGTTGAGGATCCCGGCCGGGTCGAAGCTCTCCTTGATCCGGCGCATCAGCGCGATCTTCGCCGGGTCCTCCAGATCGAGGAAATAGCCGGATTTGGCCCGTCCTAGACCGTGCTCGCCGGAGATCGCGCCGCCGAGTTCCATGCCGAGCGCGAAGATGTCGGTCAGCAGTTGCTTCCGCTTCTCCGGGTCCTTGCAGAAGATGGCCAGGTGGACGTTGCCGTCGCCGGCGTGCCCGCAGCCGAGCGCGCCCGCCTCGCGCGACAACGCCATCTCCCTGGCCTTGCGCAGGAACTCGGGCATGGCGGACCGCGGGACCACCACGTCGATGACGTCGTCGGCGCCGGCCGCCTTGGCCGTCCAGAACGCCTTCTCGCGCGCCTCGATGAGCTTGCGCGCCGAAGGGCCTTCGAGCACGTACACGTCCATCGCGCCGACATCGCCCAGCAGCCCACCGAGTTCCTCGACATCGGCGTGCAGCCGGTCGTTGTCGCGGTTTTCCAGCGCCACCACCAGATACGCCTGCGCCTTGTCACGGATGGCGTCCGGGACACCGAGACTGAGCTTCTCGTTGTAGCTGATCGCCGCGAGCGTGAGGTTGTCGATGTACTCGAGGATATGCGGCGCGAGGCCGCTGGCGACGATCTTCGGGACGACGGTCATCACCTCGTCGAAGGTCTCGAACGGGGCGAACACCGTGGCGCCGTGCGGCAAGCGCGGGTACAGCTTCACGATGACCTCGGTCGCGAGCGCGAGGGTGCCTTCGGAGCCGATGATCAGCTGGGTCAGGTCGTACCCGGTCGAGACCTTCGAGGTCTTGCCGCCGGTCCGGATGATCTCGCCGGTCGGCAGCACGGCCTGCAGGCCCACGACGTTGTGCCGCGTGACGCCGTACTTGACCGCGCGCATGCCGCCCGCGTTCGTCCCGACGTTGCCGCCGACGCTCGCGCTCAGCTCGCCGGGGTAGACGGTGTACCCGAGTCCGGCTTCCGAGGTCTTTTCGTCCAAATCGGACAGTGTGACGCCCGGCTGGACGACGGCGACGTGGTTTTCGGTGTCGATCTCCAATACCGCGTTCATACGCTCGAACGAGATCACCAGGCCGTCTTCGCGCGGTCGCGCACCACCCGAAAGCCCGGTGCCCGATCCTCGCGCGGTGACCGGCACGCCGTGTTCGCCCGCCGCCTTGAGCAGCTCCGCGACCTCCTCGGCGCTTCCCGGTTTCGCCAGGTAGGCGGGCCGCTGAGGGCTGGTGGTCAAAGCCTCGTCGTGTGCGTAATCCTCGGGAATCGCCTCGCCTGACAGCAAATTCGAGTCCCCGACGATCTCGGCGAACCGTGCCGCAACATCGCCCATCGAGTGCCCTTCCTCACGCTTCTTTGCCTGGTTACCGAAGCGTAGTACGTCATAGGCGCCCATGGCCATGAATCATTTTCATGTTTGCTTTCCCGGTGGCCACAACCTCGTGACAACCTCGCTCGGTTACCCATGTCGCAGCGGGCCGCGGCGGCTCGCCGGAAGGGGTGGACGCTCGATGGGAACCAGGATGAGACGGATCGCGGCGCTGGGGGCGGCGCTGGCGGTCACGTTCGGGCTTGCGGTACCGGTGGCTGAAGGCGGGCAAGCGGGCTGCACCGCGCCCGTGGCGAACGTCAGCGGAGTCAGTCAGGCCGAAGGGACGAGCGCCGGGTACACCACCCTTGTCTTCACCGTTTCACTCACCGACGGCGGCTGCGCGCCGCAGGGCTCGGTCGAATACCGGACGATCGACGGCAACGGCTCGCCGGTCGATCCGGCGTTCGTCGCGAAGGAGAGCGTCGACTACCTGCCGCGTGCGGGCACGCTGACCTGGTCCGGGAGGGCGGACGCGCAGACGATAGCGGTCAAGGTCCGCGCCGATTCCTTCGTGGAGAACGACGAGATGTTCTCCCTGCAACTGTACGGAGAGAGAGGCGTACGGATCGGGCACAGCGTCGGCGTCGCCTGGGTGGCCGACGACGACAAGGTCAAGACCGCACCGCTGGCCACCACCCAGGAAGGTGAGATCTGCTGGTCGATCCCGCCCAACTTCGCGCTGGGCACCACCACCTGCAGGGTGCCGCTCGTGCTCTCCCGGCCGTGGCTCTCCGGACCGCTCACGATCCGCTACCGCACCGAAGGCTCCGCCCACGAGCCGGTGAAGGACGGTGTCGTCACCTTCCAGCGCGGTGAGACCAGGGGATACGCCGAACTGACGATCGTTCCCGGGCAAACGGGGAAGGCGCGGGTCGAGTTCTTCGAGCCGTCTCAGGGCAAGCTCGTGTACGCGACCTCGACCGTGGTGATCAGTCCCGCCGGGTGACGAGGTCGGCGTCGGCCGTCGCGTTCGCCCGCCGGTACAGCTCGATCGCTCGAGCCCAGTGGGTGGCCGCGGCGGCCGTGTCGCCGCACCGCGCTTCCAGGTCGCCGAGGTCGCGGTGCAGATGAGCCTCCTCGTACGGATCCGGGACTCCCGCCCGGACCGCGACGCCGCGCTCGAGGTTCTCCCGCGCCGCGGCCAGATCGCCGAGCCCCAGGTGGGCGCGGCCGAGCCGGTCGAGCGCGGCCGCCTCGCTGTGCCGGTTCCCGACGTCCCGGCTGATCAGCAGCGCCTGGTCGAAATCGTCCCGCGCGGCCCGGAAGTCCCGGCGTGCGAGGTGGACCTGGCCGGCGTGCAGAAGCGACTCCCATTCCTGCCACCGGTCTCCGATCGCCCTGGACGCGGCCAGTGCCTTGCGGAGGTGGTCGAGTGCGACGTCGTGATCGCCGAGCTCCTCGTAAGCCTCCCCGAGCGTGTCCAGGGTGGCCGCTTCCAGCCGGGCGTTGCCGAGTTCGCGGAACGTCTCCAGCGCGGCCGTCAGCGGGCTGAGTCCGTCCATCGGCTGGCCGCGGCGGATGTAGGCGTGGCCGAGGTTGCGCTGAGACAGGGCACGCCCGAGCCGGTTGCCCGCCGAAGTACACCGCTCCACCGCGAGCCGGTACGCGGTGATCGCCTCGTCGAACCGGCGCAGCGCGGCGTAGGCGTTCGCGGTGTTGTTGTAGATATGCCCTTCGCCTTCGAGATCGCCTGCCGCGCGGGCCGCCTTCAACGCGCGGGCGTTGGTTTCGAGCGCGTCCGTCAGCCTGCGAGTCATGAAGTAGGCCGCGCCCAGCGCCCGCAGCATTTCAGCCTCGGCCAACGGATCTTCGAGTTCGGCGGCCGCCGCGGCCCCTTCGCGGCAGAGCCCGATCCGCTCGTTCCAGCCGCCCATGGTGTCGTAGAAACTGGTGAGCAGGTAGGTGAGCTGCCAGGCGGCGGTGTTGCGGCCGTGCTCGCGCGCGAAGCGCACCACGGGCAGCAGATTCGCGCGCTCGGCACCCAGGAACGCCAGCGCCGCACGCCTTTCCGCCGGAAAGGGCGACGCGGGTGGCGGATGGCGCAATGACGGGGTGACCAGATCGCGGTTCGGGTCGATGATCCGGTTCGCTTCGGCGGCGACGTGCAGGTACCAGTCGATCAGCCGGTCCGCGGCCTCGGCGCGGCCCGACGTCGTTTCGTCGGCGTGGGCGCACGCGACGGCGAATTCGCGGATCAGATCGTGGAGCCGATAGCGATCCGGGCCCGCTGGGGTGATCAGGTGCGCCGCGGACAGCTCGGCGGCCACGACCCGGCCCGCTTCGGCGGGCATCCCGCACAAGGCGCTGCCGAGGGACGAACTGAACGAAGTCCCCGGGATCAGCCCGGACAGCCGGAACAGCCGAGCCGGAGCCTGGCCCAGCGGCAGGTAGGCACTCGCGAGGACGGTTTTGACTGTCCGAGAATCTCCTTGTACCGCAAGGGTTTCCAGTCGGCCGACCCCGGTCAGTTCCTCGGTGAGTTCCGCGATCGGGCGGCCCGGTTCACCGGTCAATCGTGCGGCGGCGATCCGCAGCGCCAGCGGCATCCCGTCGCACAGCCTCGCCAGGCGCGTGGCCTGAGCGGGTTCGCGCGCGACCCGGTCGGCGCCCAGCACCCGGGTGAGCAGCGTCATCGATTCCGGGTCGGCCAGCGCGTCGAGGGCGAACACGCGAACGGCGTGCCTGCTGCCGAGCGCGGCGAGGGTCTGCCTGCTGGTGACGATCAACATCGCCTTCGCCGTGCCGGGGACGAGCGGAAGGATCTGGTCGACACCGCCCGCGTTGTCGGCGACGATCACGCAACGCTTCCCGTGCAGCAACGAGCGGTAGAGCGCCGCGCGTTCGGCCGTCGCGTCGGGCAGCCGGTCGTCGGGGAGACCGAGGCCGCGCGACAGATGAGCGAGGGCATCGCCCGGCGAGACCGCTTCACCCGGATCGTGCCCGGCGAGGTCGAGGAAGAGCTGGCCGTCGGGGAAGCGGTCCGCGATGCGATGCGCCCACTGCACGGCCAGCGCCGATTTGCCCATCCCCGCCGCTCCGGAGATGACCACGACCGGCGGCTCGGCTTCGTCGAGGAGACTGTCGAGCGAAGCGAGCTCCTGCTGCCGTCCGGTGAAGTGCCCGACGCGGGCGGGGAGCTGCGCGGGCGCGGTGCCCCGTGCGGGCGCGTCGAGTTCGGGCGCCCGGCGCAGGATCGACGTGTGCAGTTCGACCAGTTCCGGGCCGGGATCGACGCCGAACTCGTCGGCCAGCCCCCGGCGCACGGCTTGGAAGGTCTCCAGTGCCTCGGCATGCCTCCCGCAGCGATGCAGGGCGAGCATGTGCAGCGCGGCGAGCCGTTCGCGGTAGGGCTGCTCGGCCCGGAGCCGCGGAAGTTCCCGGAGGACCTCCTCGTGTTCGCCGAGCCTGAGCTCGGCGTCCCAGAGTTCTTCCCAGGCGGACAGCCGTAGTTCCTGGAGCCGTTCGACCTCGCGCAGTCCCCAGCCGTCGAGTTCGGCGTCCGCGAAGGCACCGCCGTGCCAGAGCCGCAACGCCTCACGCAACGCCGCCACCGCCTGACCGGGATCGCTCCGCTTGGCGGCACGAAGTTCTTGTTCGAAACGGAGAGCGTCGACAGAGGACGGTGCCACCGTCAGGACGTACCCGGGCTTGCGGGTGAGCAGGACCGGTGGGAAACCGCAGTCCTCCAGTGCCTGCCGGATCCGGGCGACATGACTGTGCAGGGTCTTCACCGCGGTGCGCGGCGGATCTTCACCCCAGAGCACGTCGACCAGGCGGGGGATCGGGACGACCGAGCCCGCGTGCAGGGCGAGAACGCCGAGCACGGCTCGCTGGCGGGCGCCGTGCAACTCCGCCCGCCCGGTGGGGCCGATCGCTTCGACCGGGCCCAGCACCCGTAGCTCCCCTGACCCGGGCACCCTGCTCCCTCCGGCATGTGACCCCGGTGAGCGTATCCGGGCGAAGACCTACCGAAATCGGCCAATTAGGGCACACGATCTCCGCAACCCCGCCACAACCGGTCTGGCGGACGGTCAACGGGTCGACTGTTTCGCCCAAGGAGGGGAACATGATCAGCAGGAATCCGCGACGCCGCCGAACGCTGCTCGCCTCGGCCGTCCTGGCCGCCGCGACGCTGCTCGCGGGTGTCGCACCCGCGGTGCAGGCCGCGCCGGAAGCCCGGAGCGACGTCTTCATCCGGGACAACACGTCCGACGTCGGGTTCGAACCCTCGGCCGGTTCGCTCTACTCCAGTCCCGACATCCGGGTCTGTTTCTCGCCGACGATCCTCTGCGCCACGGACGATCCGATCGTCCAGGGGAGCACCGCCTACATCCACGTCACGCTGAACAACCCCGGCCCGTACGGGGACGCGCTCGAGAAGGGGACGCTGCAGGTCTACTACACGAAGCAAGGCACCGTGGCCCAGTGGTCGAGTCAGTGGACCTACATCGGTTCGGCCACCAACGTGAGCGTGCCCTACGGCACCAAACGGGTCGTCATTCCGTGGAATGTCCCGATCGGCTCGCACTTCTGCCTGCTGGCACGGTGGCTTGCGCCGACCGATCTGCCGACCGAGGGCCTGAGCACGTCGGCGAACGCGCGGAACAACAACAACATCGGCTGGCACAACGTGAACGCCGTACCGTTCAAGATCAAGATCCCGGAGTTCCGGCCGATCGTGTTCGGCTGGGACGGCCGTGAGCCCACGGCGGTCGGCGACATCGTCTTCACCCAGCCCGGCAGGCCGTTCACCGGCCCCGGACGGATCACCATCGACCTCGGCCCCGATCTCGCCGCGCGCTGGCGGGCGGCCGGCGCGAAGGGGGAGGGCGTGGAACGGGTCGGTGAGACCGAGCTGGCCATCGTGAACCCGCAGCGAGCCCGGATCAGCGGCCTGACCTTCAAGTCGGGCGAACAGGTGGGTGCCAAGCTGAGCTTCACCGCCGGCGCCGAGGCGGCCGGCGGGCAGTTCACCGTCCACGTGACCCAGGTCGACCAGCGCGGCGAAGAGGTCGGTGGCGTCGAATACCGGCTCACCGAAGCGCGGCAGTAAGCCAGGGAGGGGTGCCGGCCCGTGGGCGGTGAGGGTGCGAACCCGCACCGCCCACGGGTTTCACGCGCGGGCGAACGAAAGCGTCTCGCCCTCGACACCTCGCAGCCAGAGATCCTGGGCGGCCTCCGCCATTTCGGCGAGTCCCTCTTCGATCGTCGCGAACACGTTGCCGGGCACCCAGCCGGCGTCGCCGTTGATCAACAGGTTGTTGCGCCCGTAGAAGATCGCGAGGTCCGTCGCGCCCTGGTCGCTGTGCGCTTCGCTGGCCTCGTCGTAGCCGTACGCCGGGTTGCCGATCTCCCAAGCCTCGAACCCGAAGTACACGACATCCCCCGGAATCGGGGTCACCGTGGGGTTTTCGCGGCCCGGCTTCGGTTCGGCGAAGGGCGGCACGAGCGTGTAGACCTCGTTGCGCGCGTACTTCGCGTGGTACGCCGAACCGCTCTGCGGCAACGCGTCCCAGACCGCGCGGCAGGTCCGTGGGGCTTCGGCGTCGAGCAGCCGGGCCCGGCAGGACACTCCGCGTTTGTCGAGCGTGATCGTGATGTAGCGGGCCATCACTCGACCCCCGCCACCACGTCACCCCAGATGCGCAGCGCCTCGTCGACCTGCGCGGAATCGACGATCAGCGGCGGCACCATCCGGACGACGTTCATGTACGCCCCGCAGGTCAGCAGCAGCAATCCGTTGGAGGACGCGGCTTTCTGGGCCGCCTGGGCTTTCGCGGTGTCCGGCTCGCCGTCCGGCGTGGTGAACTCGGAACCGACCAGCAGCCCCAGCCCGCGGACGTCACCGATCGACGGTGATTTGTCCGCGATCACCCGCACGCCTTCCAAGAGCTGGCGTCCTCGTTCGGCGGCGTTCTCGACCAAGCCCTCTTGCTGGATCACCTCGAGCGTGGCGATCGCCGCCGCGCAGGCCACCGCGTTGCCGCCGTAGGTCCCGCCCTGGGAACCGGGGAGCGCCTTCGCCATCAGCTCCTCCGACGCGGCGATACCCGAGATCGGGAATCCGCTCGCGAGCCCTTTCGCGATGAGCACGATGTCCGGGCGGACCCCGAAGTGGTCGTGCCCCCAGAACCGGCCGGTCCGGCCGAAGCCGGTCTGGATCTCGTCCATCACCAGCAGGATCCCGTGCTTGTCGGCGCGTTCCCGGAGCCCGGCCAGGAACTCGGTGTTCGCCGGGACGTACCCGCCTTCGCCGAGCACCGGCTCGATGAAGAACGCGGCCGTCTCGTTCGGCGCGCAGACCGTCGCGAAGAGGTAGTCGAGCTCGCGCAGCGCGAACTTCGTCGCCGTCTCCTCGTCCCAGCCGTAGTGGAACGCGTAGGGGAAGGGCGCGACGTGCACGCCGGACATGAGCGGCGCGATCCCGGCGCTGAACCGGGTGCCCGACGTCGTCATCGTCGCCGCCGCGACGGTCCGGCCGTGGAACCCGCCCTGGAAGACGATGACGTTGGGTCGTTTCGTGGCCTGCCGCGACAACCGGAGCGCCGCCTCGACCGCCTCGCTGCCCGAGTTCGCGTAGAAGAGGGAATCCAGGCCGTCCGGGAGGACACCGCCCAGCTTCTCGGTCAGCTCCAGCATCGGCTTGTGCATGACCGTCGTGTACTGCCCGTGGACGAGCTTGCCGATCTGCTCCCGCGCCGCGCTCACCACGTGCGGGTGGCAGTGGCCGGTGCTGGTCACGCCGATACCGGCGGTGAAATCCAGGTGACGTTTGCCATCGGTGCCGTAGAGGTAAACCCCTTCACCGTGGTCGACCACGACCGGCGTTGCCTGCTTGAGCAGCGGTGATAGCTGGGCCATGGGCTGCGCTCCTAGGTCGGCTGAGCTGTTGTCGATTGTTGACAATATCCATAGCATGGCGTTCGGGACAACATGGAGGAGCGTTGGGATGAGCTCGATCAGTGAGGCCGGCGTGGTCACGTCGGTCGGCAAGGAACTGTTCATCGGCGGCAAGTGGGTGCCCGCCACGGACGGGAAGACCTTCCCCGTTCTCGACCCCTCGACGGGCGAAGCCCTGTGCGAGGTGGCCGACGCGTCACCGGCGGACGGCGTCAGCGCACTCGACGCGGCCGTCGCCGCACAGGCCGACTGGGCGAACGTCGCCCCGCGTGAACGCGGTGAGATCCTGCGCCGCGCCTATGAACTGCTGATCAAACGCGCCGACGAGCTCGCGCTGCTGATGACCCTCGAGATGGGCAAACCGCTCGCGGAGTCGAAGGGCGAGATCACCTATGCGGCCGAGTTCTTCCGCTGGTTCGCGGAGGAAGCCGTCCGGATCGACGGTGGTTACGCCGTCGCCCCCAACGGGTCGGGCCGGTTCCTCGTGACGAAGCAGCCCGTCGGGCCGTGTCTGCTGATCACGCCGTGGAACTTCCCCATGGCGATGGGTACCCGCAAGATCGGGCCCGCGGTCGCGGCAGGCTGCACGATGGTCATCAAACCCGCTGCCCAGACCCCCCTTTCGATGTTGGCCCTCGCGGCGATCCTCGCCGAGGCGGGGCTGCCGGAAGGTGTGCTGAACGTGCTCACGACGTCGGACTCCGGCGGCGTGATGGAGCCGTTGATCCGCGACGGCCGCGCGCGGAAGCTGTCCTTCACCGGTTCGACCGGCGTCGGGCGGAAGCTGCTGGAACAGTGCGCGGACAAGGTGCTCCGCACTTCGATGGAACTCGGCGGCAACGCCCCCTTCCTCGTCTTCGAAGACGCCGACCTCGACGCGGCGATCGAAGGCGCGATGACCGCGAAGATGCGCAACATCGGCGAGGCCTGCACGGCCGCGAACCGTTTCTATGTCCAGCGAGGCATCGTCGACGAGTTCTCCCGGCGTCTCACCGAGCGCATGGAGGCCTTGCCGATGGGCCGCGGCACCGAGGAGGGTGTCGTCGTCGGCCCCCTCATCGACGAAGCCGCCGTCGAGAAGGTCAGCGGCCTGGTCGCCGACGCCACCCAGCGAGGAGCGCGCGTTCTCACCGGTGGATCCACAGTGGACGGTCCGGGTAACTTCTATCAGGCCACGGTGCTCACCGACGTGCCCAAGGACGCCAGGCTCGCTTCGGAGGAGATCTTCGGGCCGGTCGCCCCGATCACTCCGTTCGACAGCGAGGACGAGGCCATCGCGGCGGCGAACGACACCGAGTTCGGGCTCGTGTCCTATGTGTACACCTCCGATCTCAAGCGGGCACTACGGGTCTCGGAGCGGCTGGAAGCCGGCATGATCGGCCTCAACCAGGGCCTGGTCTCGAATCCTGCCGCGCCGTTCGGCGGGATCAAGCAGTCGGGGCTCGGCCGTGAGGGTGGCAGCGTCGGCATCGACGAGTTCCTCGAGACCAAGTACATCGCGGTGGCTCTGTGACTTCTCGAGCAGGGACCTCCTATCGGATCGCGAGCATTCCCGGCGACGGGATCGGGGTGGACGTGACGGTCGAGGCCCGCAAGGTCCTCGACCGCGCGGCGGCATCGCATGGCTTCTCCTTGTCCTGGACGGAGTTCGACTGGAGTTGTGAGCGGTACACCAAAACCGGCTCGATGATGCCCGCCGACGGGATCGAGCGGCTTTCGGCCTTCGACGGGATCTTTCTCGGTGCCGTCGGTTTTCCCGGCGTCCCGGACCATGTGTCGTTGTGGGGTCTCCTCATCCCGGTCCGGCGCGCGTTCAGCCAGTACGTCAACCTCCGGCCGGTCCGGCTGCTGCCGGGGACGACGTCGGCTCTGGCGGGCCGCGGCGCCGAAGAGCTGGAGATGGTGATCGTCCGGGAGAATTCCGAGGGCGAGTACTCGGAACTCGGCGGCAGGCACAATCGTGGGCTGGGGAACGAGTTCGTCTTACAGGAGTCCGTGTTCACGCGGGTCGGGGTGGAGCGGATCATCCGCTACGCCTTCGAGCTGGCGAAGACGCGCACGGGGCGGGTCTGTTCGGCGACCAAGTCCAACGGGCTCATTCACTCGATGCCGTTCTGGGACGAGATCTTCGCCGAGATCTCCGCGGAGTACCCGGACGTGCATGCCGAGCAGTGCCATGTCGACGCGCTCGCCGCGCGGATGGTGCAGGCGCCGGACCGGCTCGACGTCGTGGTGGCTTCCAATCTGTTCGGCGACATCCTGAGCGACCTGGCGGCGGCCGTGACGGGCGGGCTCGGGATGGCGCCTTCGGGCAACATCAATCCGACCGGTGAGCTCCCTTCCATGTTCGAGGCGGTGCACGGCAGTGCTCCCGACATCGCCGGACAGGGCATCGCGAATCCGGTGGCGCAGATCCTGGCGGGAGCGATGCTGCTCGAGCATCTCGGGGAAACCGTTGCGGCACAAGATGTGCGCGCTGCGGTGGAAAAGGTTCTCGAGGAGGGATCCGTGCAAACCCCCGACCTCGGCGGGAAGTCCACCACCGCCGAACTCGGGTCCGCGGTGGTCGCCGCTCTATCTTGAACCATCCGCATAGTGGCGTGTCAAGTCCCGGAAGTCATGAACGGTCCATTCACGACTTTTGAGTGCACGGAAGGGGCCTTCGTGTACTCAAGTTTCGGACGGTCCAGGTTCCCGGAGTTGCCACTCGCGCACTGGATCGGCCAACTACCTCAAGACTCAACGGCCGTGTCGCGAAAGCCACTTTCGGGACATCAGACGTCCTCAAAGTGGCTTTCGCGACATTGGGCAGGCCCAGGAAGCGTCGGTTCCGTGGAGCCTTCGCCTTGGGCTTCGAATTTTCTCAAGCAAGGCGAAAATGGTGCCCTGAAAGGGAATCGCGACGCGAAATCAGCCGCCGAAGGTCTGTTCGCCACCTGCCTGCACCCGGGGTCGTGAGTTTTTGTCGGTGCCCCGGTGCACAGTGCCGGTCATCGGATTCGACGACTGGAGGAGCACCGATGTGCTGGCATTGCGACAACCCCGGGAAGACCCGCGACGACTACCTCGTCGAGGAGGTCCGTCCGCTGATCAGGAAGTACGGCTGGATGGTGCAGACGGTCGAGCGCGGAAGTGTCCAACCCGGTTTCGCGTACACGGTCGGGCTCACCGATGCCGGGCTGCCGGAGCTCGTCGTCACCGGTCTGAGAGAGCGAAGATCCGGGCAGCTGCTGAACTATTTCGCCCAGCAGGTGGTCCGGTCGGGCCCGCCGGAGGCGGGTGAGGTGCTGCCCGCCGCGGTCGGCTGGCCGTCGTTCGAGGTCGTCCCGCTCAGTTCACCGTCGGCGCACCTGCTCACCGCCGTTCTCCTGTACGGCGAAGAATTCCGTGCGCTGCAACTGGTCTACGAGGACGAGCACGGCAAGTGGCCGTGGGACAGGGAGTTCCGCGGCGGGACGGGCGGCCAGCCGGTGCTGGGGGCGCGGGGCCGTGGCTGAATCCCTAAGGCACCGCGGGAGCTTCGCCTTCCCGCAGGCTGGTTCCCGGGGCCAGCCGTTGGACGGCGTCCTCCATATGGGCTTCCAGCAGCGACAGCGCGGTCTCTTCGTCGCCGGCCCGCAGGGCTTCGATGATCCGGGTGTGCTCGGTGACCCGTTCCTCGACCTGCTGATAGGTCGCCTGCAGCGCGGTGAGGCACATCCGGGTCTCGATCAGCAGGGTCCTGGCCATGCGCACGAGCCGTTTGCTGCCGGAAGCGGCGATCAGCGCCTCGTGGAAACGGAGGTCCGCCCAGGAGAGCGCGGTCGGGTCGTCGTCGTCCGCGGCGGTGGCCATGGCGCGCACGGCCTCTTCGAGTTCGGTGGCGACCCGTTCCCTGTCCCCGCGCAGTGCCCGCAGCATCGCGGCGCGCTCGATGGCAGAGCGCGCCGAGTAGATGTCGTAGACGTCGCCGGGTTCGAGGTCGATCACGAACAGACCGCGGTGGCGCTCGCTGCGCAGGAGCCCTTCGGAAACGAGGTGCTGCATCGCCTCGCGCAGCGGCCCCCGCGAAACCTGGAACCGGGAGGCCAGATCCGTTTCACCGAGCTGGGTGCCGGGAGGCAGGGCGCCGGTCATGATCGCGTCCCGCAGCTGCCGCGCGATGATCCCGGCGGTCGATTCCCGGCTGACCGGCTCGATATCCGGCAAGGACATGGCTCAGTTGCTCCTTCTCCCGAACAGCGCGCCCAGTGTGCGGACGAGCGGCGACTTCCCGGTGAGCCGCAGACCTTCCCAGACGGTGACCTGGTTGGCGGTCAGCACCGGCTTGCCGAGCCTGGTTTCGAGCGTGTTGATCTCGCCGAGCGTCCGCATGGCGGTGTCGGGGACGAGCAGCGCGTCGGCGGCCGGGTGGTCCCGGCTCACCGCGAGCTCGACGACGGCTTCCGGGCTGAGTTCGCCGACTTCGGCGGCGGTGTCGATGTCCGCGCTGCCCATCGAGACCACTTCGACCCCGCCCGCGCCGAGGAACTCGACGAACAACCGGGCGACGTCGTCCGGGTAACTGGCGGCGACCGCGACCCGCCGGACACCCAGGGCTCGTGCCGCGTTGACGAAGGCGAAGGACGTGCTCGACGCCGGGACACCGGCGACGGCGGCCAGCCGGTCGGCCTGGTCGCGGGCGCCTTCCCAGCCGTAGACGAAGCTGCCGCTGGTGCACGCCCACACCACCGCGTCGGGTTCGTGTTTGGCCAGGAGCGCGGCGCCGTCGGCGAGCCGGCTTTCGCTGCCGAGGTCCAGCAGCTCCGGCACGGCGTGCAGATCGGTTCCGTAGATGTGCTCGACCGGCAGCTTGATCCCGGCCATGTCCCCGCCGAGGAGCTGTTCCGCGAGCGGGTAGTCGTCTTCGGCCGCGTGATCCGGGTAGATGAACCCGATGGTGGTCACCTCGGACGGCGGCTCGGGCGGGGTGAACGGCGAGATGGGCACGGAACCTCCGGAGGGCAGATTGTCGACAATCGTAGGCGAAGAGGTCAGTCGACCTCCCGGAGCCACTTGCCGGGCCCGACGATCGGCAGGTTCATCCGCCGGAGGCAGGCCCACATCGTGAGCTGATTCGCGGTGAGGACCGGTTTGCCGAGCGCGCTTTCGAGTGGCTCGATCAGATCGTAGGTGGGGAGGTTGGTACAGCTGACGAAGATGGCTTCGGCGTCGGCGTGATCGGCGGCGAGGATGCGTTCGGCGATGGTCCGGTAACTGACCTTCCAGATGCCGCCGCCCAGGCCGAGATGGTCGCTGGAGACGGTGCGGACGCCGAGTTCGGCCAGGAAGTCGTGCAGCTTCCCGGTCAGATCGCCGTCGTAGGGCGTCAGCACCGAGACCCGGTGGAGGTCGAGCTGGTGCAGGACCTCCGCCAGCGCCCCGGACGTGGTGACGGCGTCCGTCGCGCCCGCGTCGCAGATCGCCTTGGTCAGGGAGCGTTCGTAGTCCACACCGTTGACGAAACTGCCGGAGGTGCACAGATAGGCGACGACTTCGGGCTCCACGTGGAGCACGTCCCGCGTGGCGGCGGCGAGATGCCTGCTGTCGCTGACGAGCTGGGCCATCTCCATGCTGACGGGCACGGGTTCGTACGGCGTCCGCGCCAGATGGAGGGAGACCTCCATGGGCACCCAGCGCCACAGCTCGCGTTCCAGGGCCAGGTCGAAGGGGGCGATCACGCCGATACCGCGCTGCGCCAACGGGCCTTCGAACTCCAGTAAGTCGAAATCCAAGTCTCAGCCTCCGGAAACTTCTGCTGTCACAGTCCGGTGCTCCGGGGGTCGTTCCTCGGATTGTTGACAATCATACGAGCCACTTTTACGGTGTCAACGTGATCGCCTCGGAGACCCCTGTGCTGGCGGTGCTCTGTGGAGACACGCGCCCACCGGACATGCGCGCTATCGAAGACCGAGCGGTGGTTCGTTACACCGGCGAGGCCGGGTTGGCCGACGCGTTATCCGGAGCCGACGCGTTCTTCGTCTACGACTTCCTTTCGACCGCCGTCCCGGGCGCCTGGCACGCGGCCGACAAGCTGCGCTGGCTGCACATCGCCAGCGCGGGCGTCGACCCCGTCCTGTTCCCGGCGCTGCAGGAGAGCGACGTCGTGCTCACCAACTCCCGCGGGGTGTTCGACGGGGCGATAGCCGAGTACGTCCTCGGCGTCGTCCTCGCGTTCGCCAAGGATTTCGTCCGTTCGTGGGATCTGCAGCGACAGAAGCAGTGGAAGCACCGGGAGAGCGAACGGATCTCCGGCCGCCGGGTCCTCGTGGTCGGCACCGGGCCGATCGGCCGGTCGATCGCGCGGACGCTGCGGGCGGCCGGGATGTCGGTGGCCGGCGTCGGCCGCCGTCCTCGTGAGGGCGACCCCGACTTCGGGGACGTGTACGCGTCGTCGGACCTCGCCCGTCATCTTCCCGAGGCGGACTACGTCGTCGCGGTCGCGCCACTGACCGAACAGACGAAGGGCATGTTCGACGCCGAGACCTTCGCCGCGATGAAACCCGGCGCACGGTTCGTCAACGTCGGCCGCGGCGAACTGGTCGTCACCTCGGATCTGATCGGCGCACTGCGCGACGGGCCGCTCGGCGGCGCGGCGCTCGACGTCTTCGACACCGAGCCGCTGCCCTCCGACAGTCCTTTGTGGACCATGGAGAACGTGCTGATCTCGCCGCATATGTCGGGCGACTTCGTCGGCTGGCGTAATACTCTGGTAGAGGTGTTCGCGGACAACTTCCGTCGCTGGCGCGCGGGGGAGCCGCTGCGCAACGTCGTGGACAAGCAGCTCGGGTACGTGCCGTCGGAGACGCTTCGCCAAGGTTAGGGGCCGGATTGAACGACACCAAGTTGACCGCGAGCGAGCTCGTCGCCGCGTACGCCACCGGGGAGCTGTCGCCGGTCGAGGCCACCCAGAACGCCTTGCGTGTCATCGAAGAACGCGACGGCGAGACCAACGCTTTCTGCCTGGTCGACGCCGACGGCGCGCTCGAACAGGCGAAAGCGTCCGAGATCCGCTGGCGTGACGGCAATCCGATCGGCTGGCTCGACGGTGTCCCGGCCTCGATCAAGGACATGTTCCTGACCCAGGGCTGGCCGACGCTGCGCGGTTCGCGGTGCATCGACCCTGACCAGCCGTGGGACGTCGACAGCCCGGTCACCGCGCGGCTGCGTGAGAACGGCTTGGTGCTGCTGGGAAAGACCACGACGCCGGAGCTGGCGTGGAAGGGCGTCACCGACAACACGCTGACCGGGATCACCCGCAACCCGATCGACCCGTCGACGACGGCCGGAGGGTCCAGCGGGGGCAGCGCCGCGGCCGTCGCGGCGGGGATGGGCGAGCTTTCCGTCGGCACCGATGGCGGCGGCTCGATCCGGATCCCGGCTTCGTTCTGCGGAATCGTCGGGCTCAAACCGACGCACGGCCGGATCCCGTTGTTCCCGGCGAGCCCGTTCGGCCCGCTCTCGCACGCCGGCCCGATGGCGCGTTCGGTCGACGACACCGCGCTGCTCCTCGACGTCCTCGCCCTGCCCGACCATCGGGACCCGGCCGCGCTCGCGCCGCCGGTCTCGACCTATCGCGAGGCCGTCCGCCGGGACGTGCGCGGGCTGATCGCCGCCTACTCGCCGACGCTCGGCTACGTCGACGTCGATCCGGAGGTCGCGGAGATCGTCAAGTCGGCGGTCCGGTCGCTGGGCGACGCGGGCCTGCACATCGAAGAGACCGATCCCGGCTTCACCGACCCCAAACCGGCCTTCGACATCCTGTGGTCGACAGGGGCGGCCAAGTGGCTGGACACCTTCCCCGCCGGTTCGGAGACGAAGGTCGATCCCGGGCTGCGGAAGGTGTGGGAACTCGGCAAGACCTTCTCGGCGAGCGACTACCTCGGCGCCAACGCCGAGCGTGCCGCGCTCGGCATCCTGATGGGCGAGTTCCACACGCGCTACGACGTGCTGATCACGCCGACCCTCCCGATCCCCGCCTTCGAGGCCGGGCACGAGGTGCCGCCGGCCAGCGGGCTGAGCGGCTGGCCGGACTGGACGCCGTTCACCTACCCGTTCAACATGACCCAGCAGCCCGCCATCAGCGTGCCTGCGGGCCGCACCTCGCGCGGTCTCCCGGTCGGCTTGCAGATCGTGGGCCCGCGGCACTCCGACGACCTGGTGCTCGCGGTCGCGAAGCTCCTGGAGGAGGTCCGTCCCTGGCCGTGACCTGCGGAAAGGGAGCAAGGGACCTTTGCTACCACCTCCGGGGCCGAGGGGTCAGGGTTGCGCGGCGTGGGACTTCCGGACGAGGCCGCGCACCTGGCCGCTGCACAACGCGAGAGCGGTGGCGGCCACGACCAGTGCGGCGCACGCGAGCAGTGTCGTGCTGACCCCGAAGTGCTGCGCGGCCGGCCCGGCCGCCATCTGGCCGAGGGGCAGGGCGATGAAGGAACCGAGCATGTCGTAGGAGTAGACGCGCGCGAGTTTGTCCTCGGGCACGTTCTCCTGCAGCGAGACGTCCCACGCGACCACGAACTGCTCGATCGCCAGGCCGGAGACGAACATGGCCGCCAGCAGCAGCGGCAGCAAGGGAGCCTGGCCGAGAAGGATCAGCGGCGGCGCTTCGAAGAGGATCACCGCGACGCCGACGAACAGTGCGCGTCGAGGCTGCCATCGGGCCACGAGGATGCCGCCGACGAGGGAGCCGATCGTCTGCGCGGCGAGGGCGAATCCCCAGCCGGAGCGGCCGAAAGTGCTGTCGGCGACGATGGGGCCAAGCACCGCGATCCCGCCGGCGATGACGGCGTTCACCACCATGAACTGCACGACCACGACCCACACCCAGGTGCGTGACCGGAACTCGTGCCAGCCCTCGACGAGTTCCGCCAGCGGGCGGCTGCCGGGGATCCGTTCCCGGCGGCTGAGCCGGATGCACCGGTAGGACAGGGCGGAGCCCAGGAACAGCAGCGCGTTCCCGGCGAGCGCCCAGCCGGGGCCGACCGCGGTGACCAGGATGCCGCCGAGCCCGGCGCCGGCGATCCGGCCGGAGTTCGACAACAGCCTGGCCAGCGCGTTGGCCTGCGCGAGCAGGGTGGCGGGCACCGTCAGCGGGGTGAGCGACGCCGACGCGGGGGCGGAGATCGCGGCCACCGCGCCGTTGACCACGCTCAGGCCGACCAGCAGCGGGATCGACGCGAATCCACAAAGGACACTCGCCGCGATCACCGCCTGGGTCACGGTGGCGGCGACCTCGGTGCCTTGCAGGATCACCGACCGCGGCAGCCGGTCCGCCAGCACCCCGCCGAACAGCAGCAGGACCACGCTCGCCACGGATCGCGCGCCGACGACGATGCCGATGTCGACGGCCGAACCGGTCAGGTCGATCACCGCGAACGCGAGTGCGAGCGGGGCGACCGCGTTGCCGAACTCCCCGAACGTGCGGCCGCCGATCAGCCAGCGGAAGTTGTGGTGGCGCAGTGGTTCGCGCAGGGACGTCACCGTCGCCTCATTTCGAACAGCGAGACCGTCGCGCTGACCGGGATCGTGCCCCGGGTGCGGGGCGGCTTCGCGGCGGAGTGCAGGAGGTCGCTCAGTTCGCGAGCGTGTTCGAGCGCCTTCTCCCAGGTCGCGCGGTCGACCCACATCTCCGCGTCGCTCGTCGACCCCTGCTTGCCCGGAACGCGGAATTCGCTGCGGCGCTTGAGTTCTTCGGCCATCGTCGCGATGAGCAGCTGTTCCTCCCGCGGATTCTCCGAGGTGAACCGCGATCCGGACTCCGGATCGTGCCGGTAGCGTTTCGCCAGGCCGCCCCGGATCCGGACCTCCTCGGCGACGTCCAGCAGGCCCGCCTCGTGCAACCGTCGCAGGTGGTAGCTGACATTCGCTTGTGTCTCACCGAGTTCTCGCGCGGCTTCGGCCGCGCTCATCGCGACACCGGTCAAAAGCGACAGAATGCGCAGCCGTACGGGATGGGCGAGGACACGCAACCCGTCGAGGCCGGGGGACTCGGACATGAGCCGAGTATCGGCTGCCGGGACGCCAACCGTCAAACAGTTATTTGGGGGTTTCATTGGCCGGGAGATCCGGTGCGGTGATCCGATGTCTGTGCTCTGCTGGTGGTATGCGTACGACGACATTGGGCAGGAGCGGTCTCGAGGTGTCGAGGATCGCTTTCGGCACTTGGCAACTCGGCGGGGACTGGGGTTCGTTCGACGAGGACGCGGCGATCGCGGCGATCCGCCACGCCCGCGAACTCGGCGTGAACTTCTTCGACACCGCACAGGCCTACGGTTTCGGGAAGTCCGAAGCGATGCTGGGGAAGGCGCTGCGTGAAGAACTCAAGCGCGACCGCGACAACCTCGTCATCGCCACGAAGGGCGGCATCAAGCCGCGTTCCGAACGGCCGCGCGACTCGCGGCGCGAGTGGCTGACCCAGGGTATCGAGGACAGCCTCCGCTTCCTCGACGTCGACCACATCGACCTCTACCAGATCCACTGGCCCGATCCCGACGCCCCGGCCGAGGAGACGGTCGGGATCCTCCAGGGGTTCGTCGACGCCGGGAAGATCCGGCACGTCGGTGTCTCGAACTACGACGCCGCGGGGCTGGCCGCCTTCGACAGGACCCGGCCCGTGGAAACCCTGCAGCCCCCGTATCACCTGTTCCGCCGCGACATCGAGACCGACCCTCTGCCGTACGCGCGCGAGAACGACATCGGCGTGCTCGTGTACAGCCCGCTGGGCAGCGGGCTGCTGACCGGATCCTTCACGCCGGAGACGACGTTCGAGAAGACCGACTGGCGTTCACGGTCGTCGGCGTTCACCGGCGATACCTTCCGGCGCAATCTCGCCGTCGTCGACCGGCTCAAGGAATTCGGGGCGGGCAAAGGAATCTCCGTCAGTCAGCTGGCGATCGCGTGGACGCTCGCCCAGCCGGGCGTGCACGTCGCGATCGTGGGCGCGCGGAAGGCGGCCAATATCGAGGCCAGCCTCGCCGCCGCGGACGTCGACCTGACGGCGGACGATCTCGCGGAGATCGATCGGCTCATCGCCGACGCGGTTCCCGTGGCCGGCGCGAGCCCCGAAGGGGTCGCCTAAAGCTTGAATTCGGTACCGTCCAAGGGAAGCGAGGCGCCGCCGTCCAACACGGTGGCGTGTTCGGGCGACGCGGGATCGATCACCGGGTTCGTGTTGTTCAGATGTGTGTACGCCCACCGCGGGCCGGGCCGGAGCTTCGCCAGACTGCCGGTGATCGGCAGATGGCCCATCGCCAGTTGAGCGCCGGCTTCGGCCGCGGCGGCGCCCGACATCTCGTCCGGCGCGTAGAAGGTCCCGTCCAAGAGCACCAGGCCGGCGTCGCGGGTGAAGTCGTCGAAGCCGTCCGGCCAGCTCTTCAGGCAAGGCGCGTACACGAAGACGCCGCCGGTCTGGACGTCTTCGATCCGGTAGGCCACCACCCAAGGTCTGTCCTCAGTGGACGAACGCGCGTACTTCGGCCGCTTGTCGCTCACGGGAAGCATGCTCACCCGCAGCCCGTCGATGGCAACCTTCGACGACGGCAGCCACTCCCAGCCGCCGTACCCGTCGATGATCGACCGTGCGGGGAAGTGCTCGGACAAGGCGCCCAGTACGGCGTCCGGTGCCCACACCGGCAGGCCGCCCGCTTCCCGCAGGAGAAGCAGGCCGAGTGAATGATCGAGTTCGGCGTCGGTCAGCAGCACTCCGCGCAGCGGGATCTCCCTCGGCCCCGGCCCGGCGCGCAACGGTGGGGTGGCGAGGATCTGCGCGCGGATGTCCGGCGACACGTTGAGGAGGTACCAGCCCTCGCCGTCCGCGCTCACCGCCACGCAGTCCTGCGTCCGCGGCGGCGCGCCGGAAACGCACAGCGCACAGGCACAGTTCCATTGCGGGAAACCGCCGCCCGCCGCCGTGCCGAGCAGGATCACCCTCATCGTGCCGTCCGCATCACGAGTTCGTCCGTTTTCGCCTGTGTGGCGAGGATGAGGTCGACGACCTCCCGCTGCGGCGAACGCGAGCACACCGGATCCGTCGCCGAGGCGTCGCCGGTGAGCTGGAACGCCTGGCACCGGCAGCCGCCGAAGTCGATGCCGCGCCGGTCGCAAGTGCCGCAGGTGTCCGGCATCCAGTCCTCGCCGCGGTAGGCGTTGAAGGAGCCGGATTCGTACCAGATCCACGCCAGCGGCTTGTCCCGCACGTTGTCGAATTCCAGTGTCTCGATCGCCGTCGACGCGGGGCACGGCAGCACGTTCCCGTCCGGCGCCACGGTCAATTGCCGCGCGCCCCAGCCGTACATGCACGGCTTCGGGTACTTCTCGTAGTAGTCGGCGACGACGTAGATGATCTCCATGCGGCCACGCAGCCGTTCGGTGGCCGCGCGCACGATCGGCTCGGCCTCGTCGAGCTGCCGCCGGGTCGGCATCAGGGCGTCGCGGTTGCGCAGGGCCCAGCCGTAGTACTGCGTGTTGGCCAGTTCGAGCCGATCCGCGCCCATTTCCTCGGCCAGGCCGATGATCCCGGCGAGCTGATCGTGGTTCTGCCGGTGCAGGACGACGTTCACCGAAAGGGGCAAGCCTGCCTTCTTGATCAGTTCGGCGGCGACCAGCTTCCGGTCGTGCGCCCGTGCTCCGGCGAGCCGGTCCGCGCGTTCGGCGGTCGCGCCCTGGACGGACAGCTGGATATGCGCGATGCCGCGTTCGACGAGATCGTCCACTCTGGACTCAGTCAGTCCGAGTCCGGACGTCACCAGGTTGACGTAGCACCCCAGTTTTGTGGCGTGCTCGACCAGGATGGGCAGATCCGGTCTGGCGAGTGGTTCGCCGCCGGACATGTGCACTTGGAGCACGCCGAGCTCCCGCGCCTGGGTGAGCACGGACGACCATTCCTCTGTGGACAGTTCGCCGTCGCGTGCGATCAGCTCGACCGGATTCGAGCAATACGGGCAATGCAGCGGGCAGCGGTGGGTCAGTTCGGCCAGCATGCCCAGTGGTGGCTGCGCGGTTTTCAGGTCCATTCGACGACCCGCCGTTCTCCCAGCCGGGACAGGACGTCCAGGATCTCTTCCTCGCGCACACCGGTGTAGCGTTCGCGCAACGCCGAAGCGATTCCCGCGACATCCGCGACGCCGTCGCAGAGGGAAAGCACGGCCGCGGCGGTCGGATTCGGGACGAGCACGCCTTCGGGGAACAGGAGGACGTGCGTTTCCCTGGTCTGGTCATAGCTCAGCCGGACTCCGCGCCGCAGCCGCGGCACCGAGCCCGGTTCGAGGGTGGTCATCACTGCTCCTCGGCCGCCGCGTGCTCGATGGCGTCGAGCATCGACCACAGCACGTCGGTTTTGAACGACAGCGCGGCGATCGCCTTCTCCTGCTGCTCGCGGGTGACGGCGTGCCGCACGACGATGTCGAGCGTTCCCTTGCCTTCGCCGGCGACCTTGTCGATGCGGTTGGTGAAATAGGCGAGATCCTCCGGCGCGATCCACGAGTAGTTCGCCAGCATGTCGGCGACCCGCCGCTGCATGAGATGGCCGGCGAACATTTCGGTCAGCCCCGAGGCGACCGCTTCGAGCCAAGGTCTCGTGCGGGCGAAATTCACGTAGGCGTCGACGGCGAACCGGACGCCGGGGGCGACGTGCCGCTGATCGAGAACCTCCTCGCGGTCGAGCCCGACCGCGGCGCACAAACGGAGCCATCGCTCGATTCCGCCGTCACCGGCCCTCGTCCCGTCGTGGTAGACGATGCGGTCGAGCCATTCCCGGCGGATTTCCGGCAGCGGGCAGTTGCTGATGATCGCCGCGTCCTTCTGCGGGAGAACGCACTGGTAGTACCAGCGGTTCGCGGCCCAGATCTTCAGCTCGTGCTGGGAAAGGTCGCCGTCGTGCATCCGCACGTGGAACGGGTGCGTGCCCCAATAGCGGTGCGAAAGCCCGCGCAACGCCGCGATGAACTCCGACGACGACATGAGGGACACCGTGCTGCCTCCGGGTGCTCGCTGATCGGGACGGCGGCGGTGGTGGGGGACGGCCCCCACCACCGGATGCGAATTCAGTCCTCCATGCGGGCCGCGTAAGCGGTGACCTCCATGGGGGTTTCGTACTCGACGAAGTCGGGAGTGGTCCATACCTCGATCATTTCTGCTCCTAACGTCCACAGGGGATCGAACAGGGCCGAGCCACCGTCACCCTAGAAGCGGGTCGCCGATTCTGACCAGACGTAAGGACCGACTTCCGGCGGCATTTTGTAAAGTTTCCTACCTATGGCCGATCGCGGCGCCCGATTCGTCACGCTCGGCGCACACAACGGTTAACAGCCCGCGCGCCCGCTAGCCCGTCCAGTGGTGTCCGTTTCGTTATGTTGTGTGTTTCTATCCCACTCGACGGGTGCTCCAGGGTTGTCACTGAAGGAGGCGTCCCATGTCCTTACGTCGTACTCTCGCCGCCACGTTCGCCGCGGCGATGGCCGTGTCGATCGCGGCCGTCCCGGCGGCCGCCGAAGCGCCGTCGATCCAGGCGATCAGACAGCTCGCGAGCGGCCTCAACCAGGCCTGGTCGATCGATTTCCTGCCCGACGGCACCGGTGTCTTCACGCAGAAGGACGCCAGGACGATCAGCAAGATCGACAAGGCGGGCAAGGTCACCACGGTCCAGACCATCCCGGGGGTGAGCGTCACCGCCGAGGCCGGCCTGCTCGGCATCGCCGTCTCGCCGAATTACGCCACCGACGAGACAGTCTTCGTCTACTACACGACCAGTTCCGACAACCGGATCGCCAAGCTGAAGCTGGGCCAGACGCCGACGCCGATCGTCACCGGGATCCCGCGTGGTTCGCAGTACCACCACGGCGGGCGGATCAGGTTCGGGCCGGACGGCTACCTCTACGCGGGCACCGGCGACGGCCAGAACGGTGCCAACGCGCAGAACAAGAACTCCCTCGGGGGCAAGGTCCTGAGGGTCACCACCGACGGCGCGGCCGCGCCCGGCAACCCGTTCAACAGCCGCGTGTACTCCTACGGCCATCGCAACGTCCAGGGCCTGACCTGGGCGAACGGGCAGCTGTACGTTTCCGACATCGGCGCGAACCGGCTCGACGAGCTGAACAAGATCGAGTCGGGCAAGAACTACGGCTGGCCGACCTGCGAAGGCCCGTGCAACACGGCCGGGATGACCAACCCGGTCAAGTCCTGGCCGACGTCCTCGGCGACGCCGAGCGGGCTCGCGGCCTACAAGGGCTCGCTGTACATGGCGTCGCTGAAGGGTGGCACGTACAAGCTCGACCTGAACGGCAACGGCGGCAAGCTCTGGACCAACCTCGGCCGCACGCGTGACGCCGTCGCCGGCCCGGACGGCCAGCTGTACACGATCACCCCGGGCGCCCTCTACGTCTCCGACGGCAGCTGACCCCCGGCGCGTTTAGTCCTCTGGATGCGGTGGACCACCGCATCCGGAGGACTAAACGCGGGGGATGGCCACCGCATGTTCGAGTTCGGCGAGCGCGGTGTCCAGGTGGGTCAGGATGCGCTGCAGATGCGGCACGCTCCGGCGGCAGCCGGTGATGCCGAAGTCCAGGTTGTCCCCGTTGCTGGTCAGCGTGATGTTCAGCGCCTGCCCGTCCAGCAGCACCGACGCCGGGTAGATGCCGTCGAGCGCCGCGCCGTTCCAGTACATCTGCTTGCGCGGCCCCGGCACGTTGGAGATCACCAGGTTGAACGGCGGTTTCGTGTTGTTCACGAAACCCGGGATCGGGGACACGCCGAGCTGGGCGACGTTGATGCCCGACAGCAGCAGCGTCTGCAACGGGGTCAGCTCCGAGAAGAGCTTCTTCCCGTTCCGCATGGACGCGTTGATCGTCGCCAGCCGGGCGGCCGGATCGGTCAGATGGGTGGCGAGGTTGCACAGCAGCGCGCCGATGTTGTTCCCCGACGCGTCCCCGCTGTCCTTGCGCCGCAAGGAAACCGGAACCATCGCGGTCAGCGGCGCGTCGGGGAGCGCGTTCTGTTCCATCAGGTAGTCCCGCAGCGCGCCCGAGCACATCGCGAGGACGACGTCGTTGCGCGACACCCCGGCGGCGGTCGCCACCTTGCGCACGCGGTCCAGCGACCACGACTGCGCGGCGAACCGGCGGGCCCCGCCGATCGGAACGTTGAACATCGTCTTCGGCGCCTGTGACGGCAGCGTGAGAGTGTGTTCCTGGAACGCCTCCCGCGCCACCTTCACCGCGGCGGGCGCGATGCCGGCGAGCTGGTTCACCGTCTTGCCGAAGGTGCTGAACACCGAGGGCGACGCCTTGCCGTTGCGGCCGCCGTCCGGTTTGGCGCGGCGCCCCCACGGCGGCGGGCAGTCGAGGTCGAACGGGTCGTCCGACAGCGTGCCCTGAAGGTGCCGCAGTGCCGAGACGCCGTCCATCAGCGCGTGGTGGATCTTGCTGTAGATCGCGAACCGGCCGTCCTGGAGGCCCTCGACCAGGTGGATCTCCCACAGGGGGCGATGCCGGTCGAGCAGGGTGCTGTGCCAGCGTCCGGTCAGCTCCAGCAGCTCACGGATCCGGCCGGGCTGCGGCAGCGCCGAATGGCGGAAGTGGTAGTCGAGTTCGAGATCGTTGTCGGTCGCCCAGGCGACATGCCCGGCGGTGTTGACCGGCCGGGCGGGACGGCGCCGGAACACCGAGCGCATGTTGTCGGACTCGAGCATGCTCTTGCGGACGTCACGCAGATAGTCGGGGCCCGCGCCCTCGGGTTTCTTGAACAGCTGCAGTCCGCCGACGTGCATCGGATGTTCGCGCGTTTCCACGAGAAGGAACATCGAGTCGGTCACGGGCATGAACGGCATCGTCGGACCACCTTCCGCGCGGCGGCGTGCGAGCACGCCGGGTGCCAGAGTCTACGCACACCGAAACCACCTTCTCACGCTTTAGGGTGGCTCACATGACGATCCCGACCGATCCGCAGACGGGTGAGTTCCGTCGGTCCGCCAACCATTTCGACGCGCGTATCACCGCCGACGGCCGCGACGGCTGGCCGGTGGAGGCGGGGAGATACCGGCTGGTGGTCAGCCGGGCCTGCCCCTGGGCCAGCCGCGGCCTGGTCGTCCGGCGGCTGCTCGGCCTCGAGTCCGCGCTGAGCGTGGCCGTGGCCGACCCGATCCAGGACGAGAAGAGCTGGCGGTTCACCCTCGATCCCGACGACCGGGATCCGGTGCTCGGCATCAAGTACCTGGCCGAGGCCTATCACGCGGCCGATCCGCACTACATGGGCGGGATCAGCGTTCCGGCCATTGTGGACATTCCGAGCAAACGGCTGGTGAGTAACGACTATCCGCAGATCACCCTCGACCTGTCCACCGAATGGACCAGCCTCCACCGGCCCGGCGCGCCCGACCTCTACCCAGAGCGACTTCGCGGCGAGATCGACGACGTCAACGTGGGCGTCTACGCGGATGTCAACGCCGCCGTGTACCAAGCCGGGTTCGCGACCAAACAGGCCGCGTACGAGGACGCGTACACCCGGCTCTTCGCCATGCTGGACGTGCTTTCCGAGCGGCTGGAAAAGCAGCGCTACCTCGTCGGTGACACGATCACCGAAGCGGACATCCGGTTGTTCACCACGCTCGTCCGCTTCGACGCCGTCTACCACGGGCATTTCAAGTGCAACCGGAACAAACTGACCGAAATGCCGGTGCTGTGGGCCTACGCCCGCGACCTCTTCCAAACGCCGGGCTTCGGTGACACCGTCGACTTCGACCACATCAAGCGGCACTACCACGCGGTGCACGAGCAGGTGAACCCGACGCGGATCGTCCCTTTGGGACCGGACCTGTCCGGCTGGACGACGCCGCACCACCGGGAGCAGCTGGGCGGGCGCCCGTTCGGCGACGGCACGCCGCCGGGACCGCCGCCCGAGGACGAACGGATCGGGGACCCGCATGGAGCCACTTCCTGAACGCACCGACGTAGTCGTGATCGGCGGTGGGATCATCGGGGTCAGCTGCGCGTACCGGCTCGCCGCCGCCGGGGTCTCGGTCCTGCTGCTCGAACGCGACATCCTGGGCGCGGGCTCGACGGCGAAGGCGGCCGGCGGGATCCGGTCGTCGTTCACCACCCGGGTCAACATCGAGATCGGGCTGCGCGGGCTGGCCGAGTACACCTCCTTCGCCGAGACGTACGGGACCGAGATCGACTTCCGCCGCGACGGCTACCTCTACCTGGTCACCGACCCCGCGGACCTGCCCGAATTCGAGCGCTGCGCGGAACTGCAGAACTCCTACGGTGTCCGCAGCCGTCTCGTCGAACCCGCCGAAGCGCGGCGGTTCTCCCCGCTGATCGACACCGAGGGCGTCGTCGCGGCGCTGTGGTCGCCGGACGACGCCAAGGCGACCCCGGACTCCGCCGTCCAGGGCTACGCGCGGGCCGCCCGAGGGCACGGCGCGGTGCTCAGGACCGGTGTCGAGGTCGTCGGGATCGACCGCGACGGCGACGAGATCACCGGCGTCCGGACCGAGGACGGTTTCGTGCGGACGGACGCGGTGGTCTGCGCGGCGGGCGCGTGGTCGGGCCGGATCGGGGAACTCGCCGGTGTCGACCTCCCGGTGCGGCCGTACCGTCGGCAGGTCGTGTTCACCGGCCCGGTCGCGGATCTGCCCGCGTCCGTGCCGCTGACCATCGAGATGCCGTCCGCCTTCTACTTCCACCGCGAGGGCCTCGGCCTGGCGATGTCCTTCTGCGACGGTGACGGCGACCCCGGCTTCGACACCCGCTATCAGCCGGGCGAGTGGCTGCCGAAACTCGCCGAGATCGCCGCGCGCCGGGTGCCCGCGGTGCTCGACGCGGGGATCCGCGGCGGCTGGGCCGGGCTGTACGAGGTCACCCCCGATCGCAACCAGATCGTGGGGGAAAGCGTCCACCTGTCGCGGTTCTTCTACGCGACCGGCTTTTCGGGACACGGGTTCCAGATGGGCCCGGCGGTGGGGGAGCTCGTGCGGGACCTCTACCTGGGGCGGGTCCCGGCCATCGACATCACCGGGCTCGACGTCCGCCGGTTCGCCGGCGACCGGGCCGTGACGAGGGAGCACAACATTGTCTGAGTTCGTCGAAGTCACCACCGAAGCCGAGCTGCGCGAGATCCTGCCGCCGCCGCTGGAACGGACCGCGAACAAGGCGCGCCCGAAGCTGCACGAGATGGACCGCCAGTGGCTCGCGGAGTCGCCGTTCGTGCTGATCGCGACGTCGGCGGCCGACGGCACCTGCGACGTCTCGCCGAAGGGCGACCCGGCCGGGTTCACGCTGGTACTGGACGACACGCGGATCGCCATCCCGGAGCGGCCCGGCAACCGGCGCGCCGACGGGTTCCACAACGTGCTGTCGAATCCGCACGTCGGGCTGATCTACCTGATCCCGGGCCGCGGCGACACGCTGCGGATCAACGGCCGCGCGCGGCTCGTGCGGGAGGCACCGTTCTTCGACGACATGATCGTAAAGGGCAGCAGGCCGAAGCTCGCGCTGGTCGTCGACATCGACGAGATCTTCCATCACTGCCAGAAGGCGTTCATGCGGTCGAAGCTGTGGTCGCCGGAGAGCTGGACGCCCGGCGCGCTGCCGTCGCGGGCGGCGATCGCGAAGACCTTCGAACGGCCGGACGAGAGCATGGCCGACCTCGAGGCGTATTACGACCCTGCCGCCTACTCTGCGGGCTTGTACTGAGCCGACCGCGGTGGTTGCTGGATCGTTGAACGATCTGGCACTATCGGCGAGGTGCCTGCACCCACCGGAGCCCAGCATCTCGCCGACGCGCTGACCGCTCTGGGGACCGAAGTCGTCTTCGGTCTCCCCGGGGTGCACAACCTGCCGTTATGGGAGGCGCTGGCCGATACGGACATCCGGCTCGTCGGGGTCCGGCACGAGCAGACGGCCGGGTACGCGGCCGACGGTTATGCCCGTGCGACGGGGAAGCTCGGCGTCGCGCTGGTGACCACGGGGCCCGGCGCGGCGAACACGCTCGCCGCCGTCGGCGAGGCCATGGCGTCGGCCGCGCCGGTGCTGATCATCGCGACCGACATCCCGTCCACGCTGCGGCGGCCGGGCGTGGTCCGCGGCGTACTGCACGAGACGTCGGACCAGCAGGCGATGTTCGCTCCGGTCACCAAGGCCGGCTTCACCGTGACGAGCGCCGACCAGGTCGCCGCCACCCTCCACCGCGCGGCCCGGCTCGCGCTCCAGCCGCAGAGCGGGCCGGTGTACCTCGGCATCCCCGCCGACTTCCTGTCGGAGCGGACGCCCGCGCGCCGCCCGCCGCGGTCGCACGCCCGGCCGTCCGAGATCCCGGACCTCACCGAGGCCGAGGCGCTCCTGGCCACCGCCGACCGGCCGCTGATCTGGGCGGGCGGCGGCGCGCTGCGCGCCGAGGCGGGTGAGGCGATCGGGAAACTCGCCGAACGGCTGGCCGCGCCGGTGCTCACCACGTTCGGTGCCCGCGGCCTCCTGCCGGTCGATCATCCCTGTCTCGCCCCGAATCCGGTGCACGCGCCCGAGGTCGGCGCCCTGTGGGACGAGGCCGACGTCGTCCTCGCGATCGGCACGGACTTCGACGGGCTGATGACGCAGAACTGGCTGATGCCGCAGCCGAAGAAGCTCATCGCGATCAACGTCGACCCGGACGACGCGGCCAAGAACTACCAGCCGGACATCACGCTGGTCGGGGATGCCAGGGTCCTCGTCGAGGCGCTGAAAGTCGAGGAACGGGCGGGTATCGCGGCACTCGTCGGCAGGCTCGCCAAGGTCTCCGCCCGGGTCCGGCAGCGGATCAAGGAGGAGGAACCGCAGGCCGCGGACCTTCTGTCCACTTTGGACGAGGTACTGCCGCAGGACGCGGTCGTGGTCGCGGACATGTGTGTGGCCGGGTACTGGATCGGCGGGTTCCATCGTGTCCGCGCGCCGCGCAAGCTCGCGTACCCGATGGGCTGGGGCACCCTCGGCTACGGCTTCCCCGCCGCGCTCGGCGCGGGTGCCGCGGGCGCCGGCCGCGCGATCTGCGTCAGCGGTGACGGCGGTTTCCTGTTCGGCTGCGGCGATCTGCACACGCTCGCGCAGGAACAGTTGCCGGTCACGGTGATCCTCGTCGACGACGGTGGCTACGGGATGCTCCGCTACGACCAGGATCGCGCGGGGCTGCCACGCCGGGGGGTGGACTGGGACAGTCCCGATTTCGTCGGCCTGGCGAGGGCTTTCGGCGTACACGCGGACCGCGTCTCCGGCTTCGGACGCGCGTTCCGGCGGCTGCTCGGCGAATTCGTCGAGTCCGACGAGCCCAACGTGCTGGTCGTGCGCGCGAAGATGGCTCCGCCGCTCAACACCTCGCCGCGCTGGTACCGCAAGGAATCCCCGTGAGCGGGCTCCGCGTCGGCGTGGACATCGGCGGCACGTTCACCGATCTCTGCGTGCTCGACGAGACCGGGGTCGTGGCCGTCGGCAAGGTGCTGACGACCCACGACGAGCCCGCCCGCGCGGTCGAAGAAGGTCTCAAGAGGACACTCGCGGACGCCGGGCTCGACGCGGGCGACGTCGAGCAGTTCGTGCACGGCACGACGCTGGTCACGAACGCGCTGATCGAACGCAAAGGGGCACGCACCGCCCTGCTGGCGACGGCCGGTTTCCGCGACGTGCTGGAGATGCGGCGCGAGCATCGCTACGAACTGTACGACCTGCTCATCGAATTGCCGACGCCGCTGGTACCACGGCATCTGCGGTTCGACGTCCCCGAGCGGATCCTCGCCGACGGAACTGTCCACACAGGACTGGACGAGGAGTACGTCGCGCGGCTCGGCCGGGAGCTCGACGCCCGGGGGATCGACGCGGTCGCGATCTGTTTCCTGCACGCCTTCACCAATCCCGCGCACGAAAGACGGGCCGCCGAGGTGCTGCGGGAGGTCGCGCCCCGTCTGCGGGTCGCGCTTTCCAGCGAGGTCGTCCCCGAGATCCGCGAATTCGAACGCATGTCGACCACGGTCGCGAACGTCTACGTCCAGGACCTCACCGAACGGTACCTGCGTGACCTGGAAAGACGGCTGCACGCGGCCGGGGTGCGGCCGTCACCGCACATCATGCTGTCCAACGGCGGGATCGCGACCGTCGACACCGCCGCGCGCTACCCGATCCGCATCCTCGAATCCGGCCCGGCGGGTGGCGCGCTGGCCGCGTCCGCGATCGGTGCCGCGGCAGGCGTCGAGGATCTGCTGGCCTTCGACATGGGCGGCACGACGGCGAAACTGTGCATGATCTCCGGTGGCGCGCCGCTGGTGACGCACGAGTTCGAAGTGGACCGGAAGTACCGGCTGCTGCCGGGATCCGGGCTGCCGGTCAAGGTACCGGTCACGGACATGATCGAGATCGGCGTCGGCGGCGGCTCGATCGCGCGGATCGACGCGCTCGGCCTGCTGACCGTCGGCCCGGATTCGGCGGGGTCCGAGCCCGGCCCGGTCTGCTACGGCCGAGGTGGCACCGAGCCGACCGTGACGGACGCCGACCTCGTGCTCGGCTATCTCGATCCGGGGTATTTCCTCGGCGGCGGAATGACTTTGGATCCCGACGGCGCGCGCGAGGCGATCCGCTCGAAGATCGCCGGACCGCTCGGCGTCAGTGTCGAAGAGGCCGCGTGGGGCATCCACACCAGCGTCGACGAGGACATGGCCAATGCCGCCAGGGTCCACGCCGTCGAACGCGGCAAGGATCCGGCGAAGCTGCCGATGTTCACTTTCGGCGGAGCCGGACCGGTGCACGGCGTCGGGGTGGCGCGGGCGCTCGGCGCGCCCGAGGTGGTCGCGCCGCCCGCCGCCGGGGTGCTCAGCGCGGCGGGATTCCTCACCGCGCCACTGGCTTTCGACTTCGTGCGTTCGGCGCGCTCCGCGGTTCTCGACCTTTCCTGGGAACAGGTCGGCGCGCTGTTCGGAGAGATGGAAGCCGAAGGCGCGGAGCTGCTGGAGAAGTCCGGTGTGGACGGTGCGGAGGTGACGCACCGCCGGATCGCCGAGATGCGGTACTCCGGGCAGGGTTACGAGATCCGGGTGCCGGTCGAGGACGGGGACTGGCCGGCGTCGCTGATCGACGCGTTCACCGAGACCTATCGGACGCTGTACCGGCGGACCGGGCCGGACGTCGCGATCGAGGTGCTGAACTGGCGCGTCGTCTCCAGCGGCCCGGCGCCCGAGGTCACGCTGAAACTCGCGAGCGCCGAGGCCGAGGGTGACGCGCGCAAGGGGAGCCGTCCCGCGTACTTCCCCGCCGAAGGTGGCTTTGTCGACACGGCGGTGTTCGACAGGTACCGGCTCAAGCCGGGTGATCGCGTCGAGGGCCCGGCCATCGTGGAGGAACGAGAGTCCACTGTGGTCGTTCCGCCGGGTGCGCGTTGTGTCGTCCGCGAAGACGCCAGTCTGGTGGTGACGGTATGAGCGTCGACCCGATCCTGGTAGGAGTGCTGGGAAACCGGCTGCATTCGATATTGGCCGAACAGCAGAACGCCCTCGTCAACACGGCGTTCTCGTCCGTGGTGCGGGAATCGCTCGACCTCGCCTGCGCGGTGTTCGACTCCCGCGGCGAGATGATCGGCCAGTCCGTCGGCGGAACGCCCGGCCACATCAACGCGATGGCCACCGGGATGCACCATTTCGTCGCCGCGTACCCGCCGGAGACGCTGGAACCCGGCGACGTCCTGCTCACCAACGACCCGTGGCAGACGGCGGGGCAGATCAACGACATCACCGTCGCGACGCCGGTGTTCCTGCGCGGACGGCTGGTCGCGTGGTTCGCCTCCTGTTGCCACGCCCCGGACATCGGCGGGCGCCTGGTCTCCGCCGAGGCCGCCGAGGTCTTCGAAGAGGGCCTGCGCCTGCCGATCATGAAGTTCCTCCGCGCGGGCGAGGTCAACGCGGATCTCGAACTGCTGATCCGCGCGAACGTCCGCACCCCGGAGGAGACCATCGGCGACCTGTACGCGCAGGTCACCGGGAACGAGGTCGGCGCCGCCAGCCTGGTGCGGCTGCTGGAGGAATTCGGGCTCGATTCGCTCGACGACGTCGCCGCGGAGATCATGAACCGCTCCGAGCGGGCGCTGCGGGCCGCGCTGGCGAAATTGCCGGACGGCACCTACACCAGCGAGCTGGTGACCGACGGGTTCGACGACGAAGAGGTCGTCCTCAAGGTCGCCGTGACGATCGACGGCGAGGACATCCACCTCGATTTCGACGGCTCGTCGCCGCAGAGCCGCCGCGGGATCAACGTCGTCCTGAACTACACCAGGGCGTACGCGTCGTTCGCGGTCAAGGCGGCCATTTCGCCGGAGGTGCCGCACAACGCGGGTTCGTTCCGGCCGGTGCACGTCACCGCCCCGGAGGGCTCGGTGCTCAACTGCACGCCGCCCGCGCCGGTCGCGTCGCGGCACCTGATCGGGCACTTCCTGCCTTCACTGCTGCTCACCGCCTTGCCCGGCAACGCCATGGCGCACAGCGCGGACGCGTTGTGGATGACGATCTGGCGCGGCACGGACGCCGAAGGCCATGAGTTCATGCTCAACGTCTTCCAGACCGGCGGGATCGGCGCTAGGTCCATAAAGGATGGACTGAACACCACGGGGTTCCCGAGCGGCTTGCGATCCACGCCGACGGAGGTCATCGAGACGATGGCGCCGTTGATCCAGCTCGAACGGGTGCTGCGCTCGGACTCGGGCGGCGCCGGAAAGTGGCGCGGCGGCCTTGGCCAGTGCACCACCATGGCCGCCCGCGGTGAGATCTCGTGGAGTGTCAACGGGAACGTCGACCGGGTGCTTCGGCCGGCGTCCGGTGTGGACTCGGGACACGACGGCGCGGTCGGCCGGTTCGAGCTGACCCGCGGTCCCTTGCCGTCGAAGAGCCGGGTGAACCTGCGTCCGGACGACGTGGTGAACGTGGTCCTTCCCGGTGGCGGTGGTTACGGCGACCCCTTCGAGCGGGATCCGGAGGCTGTGCTCGCCGACGTCGTCGACGGATACATCTCGGTGGAAGCGGCGCGCGAGCTGTACGGCGTCGAGGTCACCTATCACGGAGAACCCGGAGCGCTGGTGCGCCTTCCGGAGGACTACACAGCGGTTTCGTCGAGAGGGAAGAGATGAGCATGGGTCGGCTGGCCGGCAAGGTCGCGGTGGTCTTCGGGGGAGCGAGGGGCATCGGCCTCGCCACCGTGAAGGAGTTCGTCGCCGAGGGCGCGACCGTGTTCTCCAGTGACATCCGTGAACCCGCGGAGGCCGTCGAAGGCGTCCGTCAGTCCCTTGTGGACGCCACCGACGAAGGACAGGTCGACGAATTCGTGCGCGGGGTGGTCGCCGAAACCGGCCGGATCGACGTGCTGTTCAACAACGTCGGCATCCACCTCGGGAAACCGCTGGTGGACACCACGCTGGCGGAGTTCGACGACATCTTCGCGCTGAACGTGCGCGCGGCCTTCCTCGGCACGCGGGCCGTATTGCCGCACATGATCGCGAACAAGGCGGGCAGCATCGTCACGACGTCGTCCAACGGCGGGGTGATGGGCCGCCCCGGCGACCCGGTGTACAACGCCACCAAGCACGCGCTGGTCGGCCTGACGAAGTCGATCGCCGTCGCGCACGCGCACCAGGGCATCCGCGCGAACACGGTCAACCCGGGCGCGATCGACACGGACATGCTGCGCGGCACCCTCGCGTCGCCGGAGGAGTTCGAAGCCAAGCAACACCAGCTGACCGCGAGCACGCCGGCGGCGCGGGTCGGCGAGGCGTGGGAAGTCGCGAAAGCGGTGGTCTTCCTGGCCAGCGACGAATCCCGGTTCGTCAACGGGGTCGCCCTCCCGGTCGACGGCGCCAAGGCCGCCGGCGCGATGCCGGGCAACCGGTACAGCCTCGACTTCGAACTCGGTGTCAGGTAGCGCCATGTCCACATCTGCCGCCGAGGAGACGCTGGCCAGCGACAGACCCTTGCTCGAACGGAGCGGGACGGCGGAACGGGTCGCCGAGATCCTGCGCCAGCGCATCACCGAAGGCGTCTTCCCGCCCGGGTCGAGGCTTTCGGAACCGTCGATCAGCGCCGCGCTGGGTGTCTCGCGCAACACCCTGCGCGAGTCCTTCCAGCTCCTGGCGCACGAGCGGCTCGCGGTGCACGAACTCAACCGCGGCGTGTTCGTGCGGGAGCTGACCGCGCAGGACATCTCGGATCTCTACGTGATGAGGCGGGTCACCGAATGCGGTGCGCTGCGGCGCGCGGCCGAGCTGTCCACTGTGGACCTGTCGGTGATCGCGGACGCGGTGCGGGACGGCCGTGCCGCGGCCGACGAAGGCGACTGGCAGGCCGTCGGGACCGCGAGTATCGCGTTCCACCAGGCGGTGGGCGACCTGGCCGGAAGCGAGCGGGTCAGCACGACGATGCGCCAGGTGCTGGCGGAGACGCGGCTCTTCTTCGTACTGGCGGAGAACACCCGCGCGTTCTTCGAGCCGTTCCTGGAGCGGCACGAGCGGATCCTGCGGGATCTGGAGCGGGGGCGCTTCGGGCCCGCTGAGACGGCGCTGGAGAAGTACCTGCGGGATGCGGAGAAGCAGCTTCTGGCCGCTTATGACCGTCGCGAGTCTTGAGTGGAGGCGGGCGGCGCTTCCAGCGCGTTGCGAAAGCCACTTTCCCAACGCTGAAGGTTGCGAAAGTGGCTTTCGCAACAACTGCCAGAAGGGCCGCGGGTAGGTGTCCGCCGCCGATCCTGGGGTGTCGCGAAAGCCACTTTCGGGACACCTGATGTCCCGAAAGTGGCTTTCGCGACATCTGTCGAGTCCCCCGGGCGCGACAGGCCGGACAGATCCGAGGCACGAACTGTGCACGATGGAGTGTTCGCGTCCCGGCCGGATCCGGGTGAGGATGGGGGCACGAGCACGAGGAGGAAGATCATGGTTTCGTCGGCGTCCGCGCGCAATCCGCTGTGGCACCCTTTCGCGGACATGGGGGCGGTCGACGGCGACCGGCTCGTCATCACCCGCGGTGAGGGTTCCTACGTCTGGGACGACGAGGGCAAGCGGTACTTCGACGCGACGGCGTCGCTCTGGTACGCGAACTTCGGGCACGGGCGTGAGGAGATCGCGCGGGCCGTCGCGGACCAGTTGCGGACGCTCGATTCGTACAACCTGTTCGGCTACCACGCCAACGAGCCCGCACTGAAGCTCGCCGAACGCGTCTCCGCGCTGGCGCCGGAACCGGGCTCGAAGGTGTTCTTCGGTTCGGGCGGCGGTGACGCCATCGACACCGCGGTCAAGATCGCCCGTTCGTATTTCGCGCACACCGGGCGCCCGGAGAAGGTGCACGTCATCGGCCGGGTGCAGGGCTACCACGGGACGCACGGTTTCGGCACGGCCGTCGGCGGGATCGCGGCCAACGCGGCGGGGTTCGGGCCGCTGCCGGGCGACTTCTCGCACGTGCCGTACGACAGCGCCGAAGCGCTCGAAGCCGAGATCCTGCGGGTCGGGCCGGAGCGGGTCGCGGCGTTCTTCTGCGAACCGGTGATCGGCGCGGGCGGCGTCCTGCTTCCCCCGGACGGGTACATCGAGACGGTCGCCGGGATCTGCCGCGAACACGACGTGCTGTTCGTCGCGGACTGTGTGATCGGCGCGTTCGGGCGGCTGGGCACCTGGTTCGGGATCGATCGGTGGGCCGTGAAACCGGACATGATCACGACCGCGAAGGGCATCACCGGCGGGACGATCCCGCTGGGCGCGCTGATCGTCGCGCCGAGGGTGGCCGAGCCGTTCTTCACCGGCGCGCCGGGTGCGCCGGTGCTGCGGCACGGCGCGACCTACGCCGGGCACCCGGTCGCGTGCGCCGCGGGGAACGCGACGCTGGACATCTACGAGCGCGACGGGCTCATCCCGCGCGGGCGGGAACTGGAGAAGCCGCTGGCGGACGCGCTTTCCGGGCTCGCTTCGCATCCGCTGGTGGCGGAGGTCCGGGCCGGGCTCGGCTTCCTCGGCGCGGTCGAGCTGAAGGCCGAAGTCGTCGAGGCGAACCCCGGCGCGGCGAACCGGCTGCAGCGGCTGGCACGGGACGAAGGCGTCCTCGTACGGAACCTGGCCAAGGGGATCGCGGTGTCGCCGCCGTTGATCGCCGGGGAGACCGAGCTCGACCTGCTCGCTACGGCTCTGCCGCGTGCGCTGGACAAGCTCGCCTAGTCGCCTGAGGGATAACGTGAAGCCTGAGTTGGCTCACGGTGCCGCGCTCGTGAGGCCCGCGTCGCGTTCACCTGAGGTGATGCCTGCAGGTGGGGCTGTTTTCACGCACTAACCGAATGAGTCAACTGGGTCTGACCGGCCAGCCGTCTGGCGGCCTCAGAGCCGCAGCAGCCCCGCGGCGAGCGACTCACGCAATCCGGCGGGCGGCTCCTGGTAGCCCTCGTCCCACAGCGCACCGGGAAAGCCGCCGGCCGCGAACGCAGTGTTGAGATCGTCGACGAACCAGATCGCGGGCCCCACCTTCCCGTCGATTCCGGGGCCGGGCAGGTCGATGCCGTAGGGCGCGTCGCCGCTGATGTTCGCCTTGTGGAGCTCGTCGGGCGCGTAGTCGAGCTGGAACGGGATGCCGGCGTCCCGGCGCGCGGTGTCGCTGAGGTACGCGGCGTGCTCGGCCTCGTAGTAGGAGCGCGAGCCGCCCCGCTCGGCCCACTCGAGCTGCACTACCAACGGGTCCGCGAGCACGCTGGCCGGCCAACCCGGCAATTCCCCGACGAGCCACACATCGCCCACCTGCCGGATCCACGCGCTGATCGTCATCGGGAACGGCGCGAACGTCACCTCCAGCCAGTCGGCCAGCGCGGGCGCGCCCGGCGACGGGGGAACGTGGGCGCGACACGGCGTCCCCTCGTCGTCGTTCTCTTCCGCACGGAAGCCCCGCGCCTGCAGCCGCTCAACGAGCGTCTCGACGTTCCTGCGGGCACGGTCGGCGAACTCGCGCGCCACCGCCTCGGCGTCCTCGCGGTACGGGGCGTCGAAGACCCGTAGGCCAAGACCGCGCAGGTCGCGCCATACGTCGTCGGGATCACCGGACACGTACCGCGCGTGGAAGCTCGCCATGGCCACCATCCTTGCAGAGCCACCAGCGTCGGCGGCGAGGTCTCGGTTGCCGACTCAGCTGGCGATCCGCAACGTCATCAAGCAGCCGCGGCCGCTGCGCTCGGCGACCATCGCGATCAATGGCACGACACAGACCTTCGCCCGCCATCCCCGCCGAGAAGCAGGCCATCCTCGAAGATCCACGCCCGCAAAGTCACGCACTAACCCGACTTGACTCACGGTTGGCTGATTCGGGGGTCTGTGGGGTTTGACCTGGGGTGTTGTGTCGGGAGGCACGCACTAAACGGGTCGGGGTTCTATGGTGTCGGTCGTGGCGTACGTGCGGACGGTGAAGACGGCGTCAGGGGCGCGGGCGGTGCAGATCGTGCATTCCCAGCGGCGGGGTTCGCGGGACATCGAGCACATCGGATCTGCGCACACGGATGCGGACCTGGAGCTGCTCAAGGCGGTGGCGCGGCAGCGGCTGGCCGCGGGGCAGGGCGAGTTGGATCTGCGCCTGCCGGACGGTCCGGCCAACGGAGGTGGTCTGTTGCCGATCACGTCCACGCGTGCGGGGCACCTGCTGGACGCGTTGGGCCGCGGATACGACACGCTGGGGTTCGCTGCGGCTGCCGAGCGGGACGAGGTGTTCAAGGCGTTGGTTTTGGCCAGGATCATCGAGCCGACCAGCAAGCTGCGCTGGACAAGCTCGCCTAGTCGCCTGAGGGGTAACGTGAAGGCCTCCTTCACAGCGCCAGGCGCCGTGAAAGAGGCCTTCACGTACTCGCGCACGAGGGCCGCGCGCTCGGTCATGAAGGGCACAGCCGACGGGACCAGGTCCCTTCATGACACCCCCAGTGGCGGGCCCTCGCAGGCCCGCCTCAGGTGAGGCAGAGTTCGTTGCCCTCCGGGTCCGCGATCGTGATCCACTCGGCGGGCCCCTGCTTGCCGCGGTGCAGGAACGTCGCACCGAGCGCGGTCAGCCGCTCGAGTTCGGCCTCGATCTTGCCCGCCCCCATCCGGATGTCGAGGTGCAGCCGGTTCTTGACCGTCTTCCCCTCGGGCACCAGCTGGAAGAGGAACCGCTGCCCGGTCTCCGGGTGGACGATCGCCGCGCCGTCCTTCCACACCAGGACACCGTTGTGCGTGGTCGTCGCTTCCTCGGAGGCGTACCCCTTGGCGATCATCTCGCGGATGAACTCCTCGTTGCTCGCCTCGACCCGCCATCCGAGCAGCTCCGCCCACCAGTCGGCGAGGTCGTGCGGATGAGCGGAGTCCACGGTCACCTGGAAGTCATACGCCATACCGGCACATTAACGACCCGCCCCGACAATTCCGGGCGGTCATGCCCGCTGACCACGGTGAACCGCCATTTGTCGACCCCGCCGCCGATGATCTCGGCGTAGCGCCGGGCGCCGTCCGCGTTGGCGAAGCGCACCTGCTGCCCGTTGGTGAGATGGGTGATCTTGACGGCCATCCGTGCCTCCCTGAAGTCCGGTGCCGGCCCGCGGAGCTTCCCCCTCCGGGGCCGGCGCCGACAGTAGAACACATGTTCGACACTGGTCGCCAACCCAACCCCCCGGGCGGGTCATCGACGCATGGTCACCCGCGGCCACGCGTCCAGGCCGCGGGCGATTTCGTGGTCCCGGACGGCTCGCAGGCCCTCGGTGAGGCTCTCCTCGTCGAGCGTCGCGAAGCCGAGCCGGGCGTAGTACGGCGCGTTCCACGGCACCTCGGCGTACGTCGTCAGTGTCAGTCCGGCGAGCCCTTCGCGCGAAGCCCACTCCGCCGCGTGCTCGATCAGCCGCCGCCCGAGACCTCGGCGCGCGTGATCCGGATGGACGGACACCTGCTCGATGTGGCCGTGACCGTCGACGACCTCGGCGAGCAGATACGCCACCGGCCCGTCGCCCGCGTCCCACACCCAGGCCCGGCCCTCGCGCTGGAAGACCGTGAGGTCCGCGATCGACGGCGGGTCGTCGTCGGCGATCGCGGCCATGCCGAGCGCGCGGAACGGTTCGCCGGCGGCGCGTTCGATGTCCTGGAGTACGGGAAGGTCTTCGGGGGTGGCGAGTCGGATCACGGGTCGAGTTCTACCCAGCCGGGGCTCATGGAGGCGCGTGAATTAGGGCGAACTCGCGTGATCAGAGAGCGAACGACGAGACGGCGCGGTGGATCCTGCTCGCGTACGACTGGAGCGCGACGATGGCCGCTCGTTTCGCGTCGTCGCCGATCCGGGTCGCGGGGGCGGCCAGTGTCAGCACCGCGGGCCGGTGCCCGGTGCTCGGGATCGGCACGGAACACGACCAGACGCCGTCGTCCAGTTCGCCCCAGCTGACCGCGAACCGGTTCGCCCCGGCGCGTTTGACCTCTTCCCGCACGCCAGGGCCGCGGCGCTGGACGATCGAGGAAAGCCGCCGTTCGCGTTCGCCCTCCGGCAGCATGGCGAGCAGCATCTTGCCCGACGCGCCGGTGCCGAGCGGGACGGAATGCCCCGGCTGGAAGGTGAACCGCATCGCGCGTTCGCATTCGACGCGGTCCGCGCAGACCGCGGATTCGCCGAAATGCTGGAACAGCAGCACCGTCTCGCCGAGGTCGCGAGCCGCCTCCTCCATCGTCGGGCGGGCCAGCCTGGCGAGATCGTTGGCCAGTTGCGCGGCCCGCGCGAGCGGCATCACCTGGCTCGTCACGTGATAGCGCCCCGTCCTGCCCTCCTCCAGGAGCTGGAGTTCCTTCAGCAGCGCGACATAGCGGTATGTCGTGGCGACCGGGGTGCCGATCCTCGCCGCGAGTTCGGCGACGCTCGCGTCCCAGCGGCGTTCGGAAAAGGAGAGCAGCAGCTGCAGTACTTTGCGCGAGCTGCTGGCGCCGGGGGTGCGTTTCGGTGGGGCGGTGGTGTCCAGGGATCGTGCGGCAGGCGTCATCTCGACCTCTCGCCGGGGAATCACGAAGAGTCAAGAAGCTAGCACATTGTGTGAATTGCGGACCAGGGTCTTTGGTCCATGAACAGGCGGACTTCTTGCTAGGTTCGGTCCATGGAAAAGCCATTGGCCGGCAAGATCGCGTTGGTCGCCGGAGCGACTCGCGGGGCAGGGCGGGGAATAGCGGTCCAGCTGGGCGCCGCCGGCGCGACCGTTTACGTGACCGGTCGCAGTACCGGTTCCCGGCGATCGGAAATGAATCGCCCGGAGACGATCGAGGAGACGGCGGCGCTCGTCGACGAAGCGGGTGGGCACGGGATCGCGATCGGTGTGGACCATTTGGCGGCGGACCGGGTCCGCGAACTGGTGGAGCGGATCGACGCCGAGCAGGGTGCGCTGGACGTGCTCGTCAACGACATCTACGGCGCGCCCATCGAATGGGGGAAGACGGTCTGGGAGTCCACTTTGGACGTCGGCCTGCGGACGCTGCGGCTCGCCGTCGACACCCACGCCATCACCAGTCATTTCGCGCTCCCGCTCATGATCAGGAGGCCCGGCGCGCTGGTCGTCGAGGTCAACGACGGCACCGCCGAATACAACGCGGAGAACTACCGGGTTTCGTTCTTCTACGATCTGGCCAAGACCGCGGTGAACCGGATGGCGTTCGCGCTCGGGCACGAATTGGCACCGCATGGCGGTACCGCGGTGTCCGTCACGCCGGGCTGGTTGCGTTCCGAAGCGATGCTCGACGCTTATCGGGTGACCGAAGAGAATTGGCGGGACGCGACGGAGGTACAGCCGCATTTCGCCATTTCTGAAAGCCCGGCGTTCGTCGGCAGGGCGGTCGCGGCGCTGGCCTGCGACGCGGAAGTCGCCCGTTGGAACGGGAAATCGGTGTCCAGTGGCGAATTGGCGAAGGAATACGGATTCACCGACCTCGACGGCAGCCGTCCCGATTGCTGGCGCTATCTCGTCGAGGTCCAGGACCCCGGCCTGCCCGCGGACGTCACCGGCTATCGCTGAACCTCCCGGCGCAGGAAGGGCGTGAGCAGACCGGGCGCCGCCTGCTCCGCCATCGCGAGCCCGGCCGATTCGCCGACGTCGACCACCTGATAGCCGCCCTTGCCCGCCGCGATCGGGGCCGTCACGGTGATCAGTCCGGCGCGGCGCTGGAAGAACGATCGGCTGACGACGACACCGGTGAGCCCCTCGCGCCGGATCGCCACCGTCGCCCGCGCCAGCGAACCCGACCGGCTGACCAGATATCGCCCGACGATCGCGTGGCCGAGATTGCGATAGCGGTCCCAGCCCACCAGCGCGGCGAGCGGGACCAGGCCGAGCGCGACCTGCCACATCCACGACGGCAGGAAATCGATCCACGCCGAGCCGAACAGGGCGGCGGCCAGGATCAGCACGCCGCCGACCGCGCGGGTCAGCCGCCTGGTCAGCGCCCGCCGGGGATGCCGGTTCAGCGGGACGGTGGCCGGGTCGAAATTCTCCCGCAGCACCTCGGCAGCGACCTCGTGGACCCGGTCGACGGGCGCGGGCGGCAGCAGGAGCCCGCCGCCCTTGTCCCCGCCCTTGCCCTCCCGCAGCCCGCCGACGATCGCGGTGAGCCGCGCCCCGCCCGCGATCCGCAGCGGCAGCGGCTCTTTCACTTCGACGCCGCGAAGCCGTTCTTCTTCGATGGACACCGAACGCGTGGTGATCAGCCCGCGCCGGACGTGCAGGGTGCCCTCCGTCTCCCGGGTGAGCTTGAAGTTCCAGAACGACAGGACGTAGCCGCCGACGGAAAGCAGGGAGACGACCACGAGCAGGACGACCGCCGCGACGACCACGATCAGCCACACCGCCGTGTTCGCCAGATCGTCCATGAGATCCCGCAGCGGGCCGACGTTCTCCGGCGCGATGTCCAGCTGGTGCGCGAAATGCCAGACCGCGGCGAAGATCGCGCCCACCACGGCGAGCCCGGACAGCGTGAACGGCGCGTACCGCACCCATTTGCGGTCGACCACCGCCACGACCTGCTCCGGTGGCGGCGCCGCCTCGGTTTCGCTGGGAATCTCCTTGCGGTGCAAGAGAACCGTGCGCAGGCGGTGGGCCTCGGTCTTGCTGACGGCGTCGAGCACCAGCTGATCGCCGTTCGCGCCCTGGGCGGGTGAATGCCGTCCGGTGCCGATGCGCACGGCGCTGAGGGAGAACAAGCGGTGCTTGGGTTCCGAGGTGACGTCGACCGTGCGCACCCGGTCCAGCGGGATCGCGCGATGCTTGCGCAGCAACAGGCCCGTGGTCCATTCCACCTGGCCGTCCGCGATGCGGTACCGGGAAGTGAGCACGTGCGAGACACCGACGAACACGGTCAGCGCGGTGACGCCGAGCCCGAACCACTCCCAGCCGTTGCCCCGGCCGAGGATCACCGTCCCGATCAGCACCGGGAGTGATTTGACGACGTCGAGCACCGGCCGGATCAGCAGCATCCGGCGGTCGAGCCGGCGCCACTGGCCGACGGCGGCGCCCGGTGGTGCCTCGGTGCTCATGTCGCGTCACCCGGCGTGGCCTGCGTGGTCTTCGTGAGTTCCGCGGCCAGCTTCAGCGCTTCGGCGTGGTCGAGACCGGCGATCTTGACCGGGCCCGCGGCCGACGCCGTCGTCACGGTGATCTTCGCCAGCCGGAACAACTGCTCGACCGGGTCGCGTTCGATGTCGACGGTCTGGATCCGCGAGATCGGCGCGATCCGCCAGTCCTGGCTGAGCCAGCCTTCCTGGGTGTACACGGCTTCGCCGGTGACCTCCCAGCGGTGGATCCGGTAGCGCCACTGCGGCATGACCAGCAGATGCAGCGGCGCGACCACGCAGGAGATCGTCAAGGTCACCGTGAGCCACGTCGGCGCGTCGTCGCTCGTGAGGACGAACACCGCTTGCGCGGCGATGAGGATCACCCAGCCGACCGCGGCCCACACCGTCCAGTAGCCGATGGCGCGCCTGCTCACCCGATTGGCGGGCGGGCGCAGGCCGAGCGTCTCTTCTGTCACCCCTCCACCCTGCACCACCTCGGTGTGGACCGCCCACGACACCTGTCACGGACCGATAGGATCCAAGCCACCGTCGGCGGAATGGATACCCCCTATCGGGGCGTTGGCACCTGTAGACGGTCGTACCCACGAAACCTGGAGGATCTGGTGGCGCTGGACCCGGAAGACCTGTACGAGGTGGACTCGGACGTCCCTGACCTCGGCGGGGCCGTGCTCCTGCACTACTTCGACGGCTTCATGGACGCGGGTTCGGCGGGCAGGCTCGTGGCCGAGCAGCTGCTGAACTCCTCCGAGCACCGGGTGATCGCGCGGTTCGACGTGGACCGCCTCATCGACTACCGCTCGCGCCGTCCGGCGATGACGTACTCGATCGACCACTGGGACGCCTACGACGCCCCCGAACTGGTCGTCCGCCTGCTGCACGACGCCGACGGAGTGCCGTTCCTGCTGCTCACCGGGCCGGAGCCGGACCACGACTGGGAGCGGTTCTGCGCGGCGGTGCGCGGGCTCGTCGAACGCTGGGACGTCCGGCTCACGACCGGTTTCCACGGCATCCCGATGGGCGCGCCGCACACCCGCCCGCTCGGCGTGACCGCGCACGCGACGCGGAACGAACTCGTCGGCGAACACCGCCCGCTGCCCAACCGGATGCAGGTGCCGGGCAGTATCGCCGGGCTCCTGGAGTTCCGGTTCGGCGAGTGGGGGCACGACGCTTCCGGATTCGCGGCGCACGTGCCGCACTACCTGGAGGAATCGACGTACCCGAGTGCCGCGCTGAACCTGCTCGGCGCCGTCGCCGCGGCGACCGGGCTGAACCTGCCGGACGGGGAACTGCGGAAGGCGTCGCACGAGGCGGAAGCGGAGATCGCCCGCCAGGTCGCCGGATCGGAGAAGGTCGCCGGCGTCGTGCGCGCGCTGGAGCAGCAGTACGACACGTTCATGGAGGCTTCCGGGAAGGAAAGCCTGCTGGCGGAGTCGGTCGAGCACATGCCGACCGCCGAGGAACTGGGCAACCAGTTCGAGCGGTTCCTGGCCGAGCAGAACGGCGGCGACGCGCCGGAGCGCTAGAAGTCCTACGTTGGTCCCAGTACATGAAGGCCCCCTTCACTGCGCTAGACGCAGTGAAGGGGGCCTTCATGTACTGGTGGGGAGGTGTGCTGGCGGCTTTCCTGGCCAAGCTGTGGTTGCCGGTGGACGTGTGGCAGGCGTGGCGATCACGGAGACTGGAGTGAGTGGTCGACCGGTCAGTGACGTTGCCCCCGGCGAGATCCGCGTGGCGGCCGGGATCCCGGACGGCGGCGGTGACCTGGTGCCCCCGGCTCACGGCTTCGGCGACGGCACGGCGTCCGCCGCGTCCACCCGCCCCGAAGATGACGATCCTGCTCATCGTGCTCCCTTTCCCGTGCCGGTACCCGAGTACCGGCGGCGATCGCGATGCTGGGAGCGGACCCCTCGGTTACCGCAACGAAACCGGGCCTCGCGCGTTCTGAACCCGTTCACCCGAAAGGTGCTGGTGTATCGTCCCGGGATGCGTCACCTGGTACCCCATTCAGCCCTGAAAACCCTGAGCCGGTCGGCTCGTGGCACGCTCGGCCGGGGCCTGCACCGGCTCGCCCGCCGATTCCATGATCCTTATACGGAGGAACTGGACCGGGTCGCCGCGGAACTGCGCGCGGAGATCGTCCGGCAGGGCGATCGCTGTTTCGATCGGATCGTCGAGTTCGAAATCCGGAGCCGTCGCGACATCATCTACGCAGGCGACCAGGACGCGGCCAGGGACAGCAATCGTTTCGCCCGTGAGCATCTGACCGGGACCAAGCACTTCGCGCGTCCGCAAGAGACTCTCGCGTACGCGCTTTCCCTTGCCCCGTCCGGGGGAATGGCCCTCGAATTCGGCGTCGCGAGCGGGAACACGCTGCGCGTGATCGCCAAGGCCCGTGGTGGTGTCGAGACCTACGGATTCGACTGGTTCCAAGGCCTGCCGGAGAACTGGCTCAACGGGATGCCCGCCGGTTCGTTCGCGCGCGACGACCTGCCCGATGTCCCCGGCGCCGAACTCGTCGTCGGTCTGTTCGCCGACACGCTTCCCGGTTTTCTCGAGCGGCACGAAGGCGTCGTCGATTTCCTGCACGTGGACGGCGATCTGTACAGCTCCGCGAAAACCGTGCTCGATCTGGTCGGCCCGCGTCTGCGGTCCGGCAGCATCGTGCATTTCGACGAGTTCTTCAATTATCCAGGCTGGCAGCGGCACGAGCACAAGGCGTGGCTGGAGTACGTCGAACGCACCGGCGTCGAATTCGAATACGTGGCCTACACCTACGCCGACAACCAGGTCACCGTCCGGATCGCCTAAAGCGGTGTCCGGTAGTCCTGTTGGCGGTCTGCGCATCCAGGTGTCGCGAAAGCCACTTTCGGGACATCAGACGTCGCGAAAGTGGCTTTCGCGACAAGCTCCGGCCGCACGGCCACCTGTGGAACGCCGCCAACGAGGTCGTGAGTGACAGCGTCCATTTTGAGTACTTTGCGCGGGGGGTCGTGAGTGGTAAGGACGGTTAGAACCGTCCTTACCACTCACGACCCCTCTCGAACACTCGGCGCAGGCGCGGACTTGCAGGACAGCGCCTAAAGCAGTTCGCGGACCTCGATCGTGCCGATCGCGGCCCAGGGATGGGTCTTCGCCGCCTCGACGGCTTGTTCGCGGCTGTCGCATTCGAGGATGTTGATGCCGCCGATCTGTTCCTTCGTCTCGGCGAACGGACCGTCCGTGAGCAGTGCCTCGCCGCCGCGGACGCGGACGGTCGTCGCCGACGCCGGCGGGTGCAGGCCCATTCCGTTGACACGCAGGCCGCGCCGCGTCATCTCTTCGCTCCAGGCGCGGCAGGGCTCGGTGATGTCCGTGGTCACCGCCGGATCGCCGTCGGTTCCGCAGAGCATGAGCAGGTAGCGCACCGCTCCTCCTAGTCGGTCAGTCCGTCTTCGTACGCGCGCAGGGTATCGATGAACATGCGCCGCTCGGCCGGGGTCAACGGCGTGAGTGCCTTCTGCCAGGCGCGGGCGCCCCGCGCGAGCCAGCCGTCGATCGCGGGCCGCATCGGCTCGGCGATGGCGACGATCCGCCGCCGCCGGTCCGCCTCGTCCTCGCGCCGGTCGAGCACGTCCTTCTTGGTCAGTTCGCCGACCATCAGGCTCACCGTGGTCGGGGCGACCTCCAGCCGTTCGGCCAGTTCGTTCACCGTCATGGGCCCGTCGAAGAGCAGGTACGACAACAGCGACAGATGACGCGGAGCCAGTGACAACGACTGGAGTTCGTCGGGGATCTTGATCCGCTTCGCGCGTCCGACCATCCGCGGCATGAGCAGCAGCAATGCCCGCACGGCGTCGTCGACTTCCATGTCCTCGGTTGACACCGGGCACCCTCCTGGATACCTTTGCAAGCAAAGAGGCTTTGCTTGCAAAGCAAAATAGCTTTCTCGATGATGCTACCTGGGGAGTGCCGGTGCTGATGACCACCGCGGACGCCGAAACGGGGCGTCCCCGCACCACTCGCGTCGACTGCCGCCCGGCCGGAAGCCGGTACCTGGTTTTCGCGCTCGACGACGATTCGCCTTGGTATCGCGACCTTCTGGTCAGTCCACAAGCGACTCTCGAGATCGACGGTGTGCCGCACGCCGCGCGTGCCGTGCTGCTCGAAGGCGGGGAGCGGGGCTTCACGCTGCACCTGCTGGAGGTCGATGCCGCCCGCGGCCGGGCGATCGCCGATCAACTGCTCGTCCACCACGCGGAGCTCCGCAAGACACTGGCGGCCGCGCGGGCCGAACTCGACGGCGCGCCGGTCGCGGACCGGCCTGATCTGCGGCGCGAACTACTCGGCCATTGCGTGACTTTCTGCAACGACCTGAGCATGCATCATCTCCGGGAGGACGGCGCGTTCACCGCGATCGAGAAGGCCCATCCCGGGCTCGCGCCGGCGCTGAAGCGGCTGCGTCAGGAGCACGAGACCGTGTCCCGCGCACTGCGCGATCTCGATCGGCTGCTGCGAGGCGAGGGCACGATCGAACGCGCGGCGCTGCGCGAGGAATTCGAGCGCGTGGTGAACGGACTCGAAGAGCATTTCGCCTACGAGGAGGCGAATCTGCTTCCCGCGCTCCGCGGCGACGGCGCGAGCTGACGGATGGGTTGCTCCGAGCGGGTGAGAGCGGCGGGTTCGCCGGGGGAACACCGGTAACGAATGCCCGTCACCCGGCGACTGATCGTTGTCCGCACCGATCGGCGCGACGCCCCCGACGGGAATTGTGAGAACCGATGAAGCTCCGAAGAGCCACACTTCTGTCGCTTGTGGTCGCGACCGCCACGATCACCCTCGTGTCGCCGTCCCCCGCCTTCGCCGAGACTCCCACCAGTTCGGTGGTGGTCGCCCCGACCACTGTCCAGCGTGGACAGACGTTCACCGTCGAGCACTCGCTGTACAACGCGCTCACGGACGCGGCCATCGAGGGTGGGGCGGCGACGCTCTACACCGCCGAGACGCCGCTCACGGGGATCGCCGAGGTCGTCTCGTGCCCGGGCGCGCTCACCTGTGGCTCGCATGTCGTGAGCATTCGCGGCGGGGTCGGGGACGTGGCCCCCGGCGACAGCCGCAAGGTGACGTTCACCCTGCGGATCAAGGACGACGCCCCGCTCGGCCCGGTGACCCTGCGGCACCAGTTCCTCGGTGAGAACTACAGTTTCGAGACGTTCGACGGTCCCGTCCTGACCATCACCGGCGGCACGATCGCCGCCGACCTCGGGGTCACGCTGACCGCGTCCCCGCGTGGGCTCCTGACGTCGTCGATCGACTACACGGTCAAGGTCACGAACGCGGGCCCGGCCGCGGCGTCCGGGATCCGGGTGGCGTCGACCCTCGCCAACGGGCTGCGCTTCACCGGCTCGTCGGCCTGCTCGAACCCGAGCGGCACCAAGGTCGTCAACTGCGACTTCTCATCGCTCGCGTCCGGAGCCAGTGCCACGGCCAAGTTCTCGGTCGCGACCGGGCTGCTGACCGTCGGACCGGTCAAGACGACCGCGAAGATCACGCAGAGTTCCGTCGCCGATCCGAACCCCGCCAACGACACCGCGTCGTCGACCTGCACGGCGATCACCGGGCTCCTCGTCAGTTGCTGACACTTCGGTAGCGGTGGGTCGTGAGTGATTTGGGTCGTTAGAACGACACTTGCCACTCACGACCCGCGCAGGCGTTCGGCCCGGGCGTGGAGATAGCGCTGGTGCTGGTCGTGGTGTTTCGGGTTCTGTTGTGAAGGGCGCTTTCGCTGCATTGGATGCGGGGAAGGTTCCCCTCGCCAAGGCGCGGCGGGTTCGCGCTGGGTGCGTGAGTGTTTCGGGTCGGTAGAACGACACTCACGACCCCCGCAGGCGTTCGGCCCGGGCGTGGAGATAGCGCTGGTGCGGCAGGCCGGTGGCCAGCCGCGCGGCGTCCACATAGGACTCGACTGCTTCGGCGATGTCTCCGGCCATCTCCAGCAGATGCGCGCGGGCGGCGTGGAACCGGTGGTCGCCGGAGATCCGGTCACCGAGTTCTTCCAGCGCCGCCAAGCCTTCTCGCGGCCCTCGGGCCATTCCGACGGCGACGGCGTGGTTCAGCGCCACCACCGGATTGTCGGAGAGCCGCAACAGAAGTTCGTACAGCGCTTCGATCTGCGGCCAGTCGGTCTCCTCGGCGCTCGGCGCCTCGTCGTGCAGCGCGGCGATGGCCGCCTGGATCTGGAACTGCCCGGTCGGCCCGTGGGGCAGCGCTTCGGACAGCAGCGCGATGCCCTCGGTGACGTACTCGGTGTTCCACCGGCCCCGGTCCTGTTCGGACATCGGGATCGGCGCGCCGTCCGGCCCCGTCCTCGCCGGACGGCGCGCGTCGGTGAGCAGCATGAGTGCGAGCAGGCCGGTGACCTCGCTGTCGTCCGGCCGCAGCCGGTGGACGATCCTGGTCAGCCGGATGGCTTCGGCGGAAAGGTCGCTCCGCACCAGATCGGGGCCGGACGTGCTGGCGTATCCCTCGGTGAAGATCAGGTACAGCACGTGGAGCACCGCGTCGAGCCGTCCCGGTTCCGGCGGCATGCCGAACGGGACGCCACTGGCCTTGATACCGGCCTTCGCGCGGCTGATCCGCCGGGTCATCGTCGCTTCGGGCACCAGGAACGCGCGGGCGATCTCCGCCGTGGTGAGGCCGCCGACCGCGCGCAGGGTCAGCGCGATCTGCGACGCGGGCGACAGGGACGGGTGGCAGCACAGGAAGAGCAGGACGAGCGTGTCGTCGGAGTCGGCGGCACGCCGGTCGGCGGCGGGGGCGAGGTGCTCCTCCGGCAAGGTCCGGTGGACGACGGTGTCCTCGCGACGGCGCCGCGCCTGCTCGGCACGGAGGAGGTCGGTCAGCCGCCGTGAGGCGACCGTGATGAGCCACGCGCGCGGATTCTCGGGCCGCCCTTCGGCGGGCCATTGCGTCGCGGCCGCGAGCAGCGCCTCCTGCGTCGCGTCCTCCGCCAGGTCGAAGTGACCGTAGCGGCGGACGACAGCGCCGAGGACCTGCGGCGAAAGCTCGCGCAGCAGCTCCTCGACGCCGCTGTCCGGCACCTAGAGCTCCAGTTCTTCGAAGCTGTCGGCGCACGGCCGGATGTCGACGTACCAGTCGCGGCCGAGGTCGCTGCCTTCCGGATGCGGGGTGGCCGCGAGCCGGGCCGCGATCTCGGTCGCGCGGTCGTAGCTCACGCAGTCGACGGTCGTGTACCCGACCAGGACCTCCTGCGTCTCGGCGTACGGTCCGTCCGTCACCACGGGCGCGCCGTCCCGCAGGGAGATGCGGCGGGCGTGCGCCGGCTGGGAGAGGCCCTGCGCGTCGACGAACTCGCCGGACTCGACCAGATCGTTGTTCCACTTGGTCATGAACTCGTGCAGGGCCTTGACCTCGTCGGCGCTCCAGGCGCCGGCGATGTCGACGAGGTCCTTCTGCGACCCGAACATCATGATCATGTACTTCACGGTTTTCTCCTCTCGGCGGGCACCGCTCCGGTGCCTTCTGCCGGGGACGTCGGAGCCGCCGGACCGGACCGGACATGGTCCGCCGGGAATTCTTCCTCAGCCGCGGTCGGCCGCGGTGTTCATCGCGTCGGCGGGTTCCAGGGTGCGCCCGCCGGTGATCTTGGCGTAGAGGTGCTCGCCGCCGAGTACCGGCGGATACTTCGGCGGGTTCTCGGCGGAATGGCAGGTCGGAAGGCATTCGAACCGCGCGTCGTGGTCGCCGTCGAAGAAGAACGCCACGCTTCGCCGCCGTGACGGCCCCGGCCCGGACGGCGGCACGACCCGGTGCAGGGTGGAGCGCCAGCGGTCGTTGGTCCACTGCGCGGTGAGGTCGCCGAGGTTCACCACCAGCGCGTCTTCGGCGGGAACGACGTCGTGCCAGGCACCGTCGGGGCCGTGGATCTGCAGGCCGGGGACGGGATCGGCGTAGAGGACGGTGACGATGCCGTAATCGGTGTGGGCGCCGAGCCGCATCTGGCCCGGCAAGGGTTCGGGCGCTCCGGCTCGGCGCTCGAAGTGGTTCACCCGCAAGGTGCGTGTCGGGTGCTGGGTGTACGCGCCGAGGTAGCCGTCGGGCAGCCCGAGCGCCTTCTCGAAGATCTCCAGCAGCACTCGGGCGACCCGGTGCGCTTCGTCGGCGTACGCGGTGAGCGCGGGACGCAGGTTCTCCGGCAGCTCGGGCCAGATGTTGGGGACGAAGAAGCCATAGGGGTCTTCGCCGTCGATGTGCTCCGCGCCGATGACGAACGATTCCGACAGATCGGGCGGCGTCGTCTCGCCGAGGCTGTACGCCAGCCCTTCGGTGCCTTCGGCCGCATACCCACGGTCCGAAGCGCGGTCGGCCGGCGCTGATCGGAGCTTCTCCTCGACAGGGAGCGCGAAGAAGGCAGCGGTCGCTTCGCACATGTCGTCGATCGTCGTCCGCGGGATGCCGTGCCCGACGACCTGCAGGAATCCGACGCGCTTCAACGCTTCGTCGACGGCGTGCGCGAGCTGTGTGCGGTCGCCGTCGTGCCAGGCGCTCAGGTCGACCGTCGGTACGAGTGTCATGGAGCGACGGTAGCCAGGTCCGCGCCGGTGATCACCGGGTCGCGGCCATCCGATCGGGCGATCTGTCCTGCCCGATCGACCCGGTCCGGGTGCCACGCATGCTCACCGAGCACAGCAGGCCGAGGATCAGCACGCCGACGGGAAGCAGGAAAGCGGCCTTGACCGCGTCCGTGAGCGCGGCGCCGGTGATCTGCGCGGCCAGTTCCCGTGCCTGGGCAGCGATCTCGGACGGCAGATTCGCGGGGACCTGGGGAGTGCCGCCGAACTCGCTGGCGGCGACCTCCGCCCCCGCCTCCCCGGTGAAACCGTCGACGAAGCGCTGCCGGAACTCGGCGGGCAACGCCGCCGCCGCTTCGTTCGCCCGTTCCGTCATCGAGGCCCCGGCCCGTGCCTGCACCAGGACCCCGACCGCCGCGCCGCCGAGCACCCCGCCGACCTGGCGCGCGGTGTTGAAGATGCCCGACGCGCTGCCGACCAGCGAACGCTCGACGGAGTTGAGGGTCACGTTGTTCATCGGGGAGAAGGTGAACCCGACCCCGAGACCGCAGAGCAGCAGCCCGGGGAGCAGGGCCTGCGGCGAACTCGCCGGGATGATCACCAGCGAGACGAGGCACAGGCCGCCGCTCAGGGAGAGCATCCCGAACGCCAGCAGGTACTTGGGATTCACCCGGTCCGAAAGCCTGCCCGCGAACGGCGCGACGCCGCCGGACACCAGGGCGAGCGGCGCGATGAGCAGCCCGGCGTCGGCAGGGGACAGGCCGAGGACCGACTGGACGTAGATGACGAACAGCAGCAGCATGCTGGTCATGGTGAAACCGACCATCACCGCGGACGCGGCACCGAGTGAGAAGTCGCGGTGGCGGAAGATCCGTAACGGCAGCAACGGTTCGCGGCGGTTGGCCCGTTGCCACAGGACGAAACCACCCAGCAGCAGCACCCCGGCCCCGATGACCTCGAAGGCCGTTCCCCAGCCGTAGGTCTGTCCATTTTGGATACCGAAGACGACGCAGACGAGACCCGCGCCGAAGAGCAGGATCCCGGGAACGTCGAAGCGGTGCGAATTCCCCGGCCGCCAGTCGGGGACGAGGACGACGGTGAGCACCAGCGCGATCAACCCGACCGGGACGTTCGCGAAGAAGATCCATTCCCAGCCGAGATGGTCGACGAGCACACCGCCCAGTACCGGGCCGGCGATCATGGCGAGGCCCGCGACACTGCCCCAGGCGCCCATCGCCGGGCCGCGTTCGTCCGGTGGGAACAGATGCGTGATGAAGGCCGTGGTCTGCGGGGTCATCAGCGCGGCGCCGAAACCCTGCACCGCGCGGGCGACGATCAGCGTCTCCACGTCACCGGAAAGCCCGCACCACAGCGACGCCGCGGTGAACACGAGCAGCCCCGCGACGAAGACGCGCTTCGGCCCGAACCGGTCGCCCAGCCTGCTGGCGGGCAGGATCGGGACGGCGTAGGCGAGCAGGTACACACTGGTCACCCAGATCACCGCGGTCAGCTCGGTGCCGAGTTCGCGCACCATCGACGGCACCGCGATGTTCACGATGCTGATGTCGAGCATGACCATGAAGAAACCCAGGCACAATGCGAAAAGCGCGGGCCAGGGCCGGGTCCGCTTCGCCATCCGTCCTCCTGTTCCGGCGCTGGAAGGGGTGGACGACGAGCAGCGCCGCTCGCCGTCCGCCCCCCCCGGGGGTCATCCTGCTTGCGTGACCATTTCGGCGACGTTCGCCACGGGAGCCCAGACGCTGTCCGGACGGCCGATGCCCTGATAGGAGAGCCCGGTCCGCGCCACGGTGTGCGGATCGAGCAGGTTCCGGGTGTCGATGACGGACCGGCCGTCGAGCCGGTCGGCGATCCGCCCCCAGTCGAGGGCGCGGAACTCCGGCCACTCGGTCAGCAGCACGACCGCCGCCGCCCCGTTCGCCGCGTGATAGGCGGTCCCGGCGATCCGGACGTCGTCGGTCACGCCCGGCACCGGCGCGTGGACGCTGGGGTCGTAACCGGTCAGTTCCGCGCCCTCGGCGGCCAGCAGCGCCGCGATCGCCAGCGACGGGGAATCCCGCAGATCGTCCGTCCCGGCCTTGAACGTCAAACCGAGCAGGCCGATCCGGACGCCGGCGAGGTCGCCGCCGACGGCCTTGCGCACCTTGTCGACCACGAGCTCCTGCTGCTTCACGTTGGTCTCGATCGCCGCTCGCAGCAGGGCGAAGTCGCTGCCGGCCGATTCCGCGGTGCGCAACAGCGCGAAAGTGTCCTTCGGCAGGCAGGAACCGCCCCAGCCAGGACCCGGGCGCAGGAACGACTTGCCGATCCGCTCGTCGTACCCCATCCCGGTCGTCACGTCGTCGATACTCGCGTCGAGGTACTCGCACAGTTCGGCGACGGTGTTCACAAAGGACAGACGCGTCGCGAGGTAGCAGTTGGACGCGTACTTGATCATCTCCGCGCTCGCGGAATCGGTCACCAGCACGGAGGTGTCGAGCTTGTCGTACAGCTCGGCGACCCGGCGGGCGGGGACCGGGTCACGGTCGGCCGAACCGACCACGATCCGGTCGGGGTTCAGGAAGTCGTAGACCGCGAACCCTTCGCGCAGGAACTCGGGATTGGACACGACCGCCACGTCGGGGCGATCGATCAGGTCCGCGACGCGGGCCGCCGTGCCGACCGGGACCGTCGACTTGTTCACCACGACGCAGCCGGGCGGCAGCAGATCCCGCACCTCCGCCACGACGGATTCCAAAGTGGACAGATCCGCCGCGCCGCTCGCGCCCATCGGGGTCGGCACGCAGAGGATCACGATGTCCGCCCCGGCCGCCGCCGCGCTCGCGCCGAGGACGAACCGCAGATGCCCGGACGCCAGCCCGTCCACCACGAGTTCGCAGATCCCCGGTTCCCTGATGGTCGCCTCACCGCGCCGCAGCGCGTCGACCTTCTCCTGGTCGACGTCCGCGCAGACGACGCGGTGTCCCAAGGACGAGAGGCACGCGGCCGTGGTCAGCCCGACGTAGCCCGCGCCGATGACGGCGACCTCTGCCCCCATAGTTGCACCCATTTCCCTTACCCTCCAGTTTCGATGGCGCCGGGCAGCACGGAGCCGCACTGCCCGGCGCCCTCGCGAGATACGGATTTTCAGCAGGACGAGCCGTGAATCACTTGGCGTGGGGGATGGCCCTGATCCCCTCGTACGGGGTCTCCTTGCCGAGGTAGTCCACCGTTTCGAACAGGCCGATGGCGTCCATCGGATAGCGGGCGCCCGCCTCCGCGGCGAAGACGCACGGAAGGATCTGCTTCCGCTCCGAAGCGGCGGCCTGGCCGCCCTTGCGGATGTGCTTGTGGGTGTGGATCAGGATCGGCATGTAGCCGCCGCCGAGGAACGAACCCGCCTGCAGCACCGCCCCGCCGACGCAGTCGATCACGCAGCCCTTGCCGAGGATCGCGTCGCGGCCCTGGTAGTAGTACGAAGGCGTGGCGAGCGTGCCGTGCTCCACATGGAACACCCCCGCCGACAGACCGATGATCGAGCGGCCGCAGGTGCGCAGCACCGAGCGGTAGAAGTCGACCAGGATCGGCCGCACGGTCGTGTCCGGAAGCGAGAATTCCCCGCACATCAGGGTGATGCGCACCAGTTCCGCGAGCGTGAGGCCGGAACCGTGCTCCCCGGGGAATTCCTGGTCCCACGGCACGAGGTAGTCCGACGCCGCCACCATGCTCGTCCCGACGTCTTCGAGGATCAGCCGCTCCGGCTCACCGGCCGGTTCCGACGGCAGGACACCGTTCGCGAGGATCCGCACGGCGAGCATGTGCCTGCTCTCCAGCGTTTTCGCCCTGCTGGCCGCGATCAGGAGGTTGAGCCTGCCGGTCACGGTTTCGGGGATGTCGAAGAGGTGGTCGATGCCGTCGGTGGGGACGGCGATCTTCGCCTGGAGTCCCCGGGCGGGCAGCGGTTCGTAGGAGTCGACGATCTCCTGGAGGGCGACGGCGTACTCGCCCGTTCCGGCCTGGACGAGCCTTTCCGCGGCCATGGCCCGGTAGTCGTAAGGGATCGAGGTCGACGTCGACAGCACGACGTCGGCGAGCAGGGCGCGATACCGGTCGTCGTCCAGCGACGACGCGGCCAGCTCCAAGGACAGGTAAGGGGATTCGTCACCGGGGCCGTGGATCCAGCTCGCGGTGAAGGGTGCCTCGAACCGGCACGCCTTCGCGAACAGCGCACGGGCGGCGTCGTCGTTCTTGATCTGGCCGGTGACCTCGGCCAGCGCGACCTCGCGGTCCGAGACCTCGGGCAGCATGTCCTTGGCCGGCCGCAACAGTGCCGAAAGATCCTCGATGCTTCGCGTCATGCTTCGCTCCCAATTCGTGCGAACTTCTCGTTTTCCGTTGTCTGCGGGAAGGTTCCGGTGAACATCGCCGAGCCCAGCGCGGCGAGGAACCGGTGCTCGGCGGGGCGGACCACCGTGGTGCCCTCGTCGAGGTGCTGCAAAAGGTCGAGCTGGGTCAGAAGTGCCTCCTTGAAATGGTTGACGGCGATCAGGAAATGGCGCGCCGGAACGGCGGCGTCCCGGAGGTGGACGGCGTGGATGTTCTTGTGGTCGGGCTCCGAACCGAAGAACGGTTCGAAGACCAGGGTTACGTGCTTCCCGGAGAAGAGTTCGACGTCCGCGAACCGGTACCGGAACTCGGACCCGTACGGGATCATCGATGGGGTGATGAAGTCCGCCGAAACCCTTTCCGGGAAGGCGAATCCGGCCAGCTCGGGGAAGGCGATGGCGCCGGTCGACGACGTGTAGAGCTCGACCTCCGGGATGCCGGGCGCCGTGGTCCGCACCCGCATCTCCGCCGTCACCGAAGACGGCACCGTGCGCAGATACCTCCGGTACTCCGCGGAAGGGAGGATCGCGCGCAGGATGCTCAGCATGTGGAAGCCCTCGTAACCGGCCTCGCCGTACTGGGTGTCGACGAACCTGCCGTTCGCGACGTCGAATTCCCGGTTCTTGGTGAATTCGACGGTGATCTTCCTGATCGGATCGAAGCCGGCGAGTTCCCGCACCGACGCCGCGAAGCGCTGCACGGCTTCACTGTGCGAATACACGTCGTTGACGATGATCCGGGCACGGGGGTGGCGCCGGACCGTGTGGCCGAGACCGGCGAGGTCTTCCGGGTAGCAGGCCGGTTTCTCGAGCAGGACACGGGCGTCGGGCTGCCGCCGCAGGATCTCGTCGACGACCGCGAGATGGGTCGCCGTCGGGGTGGCGACCACCCAGGCGTCGACCGCCGAGGGATCCGGCACCTGCGCCACCCGCTCCCAGTCGGCGCCGTCGCAGATGTCCACGGTGCGGATCCGGTGCCCCGCCTCTCCGTAACAGGAGGCGTACAGCGAACCGATCTTGCCGAGCCCGACGATCACGATCGTCTTCTCAGCCTGCGACGGTGCCGACACGGGCTTCCCCTCCTCGTGACCGGATGGAGTGACGGGCGGCGGAGGTGCCCGCCGCCCGGCCCAGCACGGCGCCCGCCATGAGGCCGGTGCCGCCCGGGTAGCCCTGGTCGTAAAGACCGCCGACGATCACGCCGGCCGCGTAAAGGCCGCTGATCGGCTCGCCACCGCCGCGTACCTCCGCGTCCGGGGTCACGGACAACCCGCCGTAGGTGAAGGTCAGCCCGCAGACCACAGGGACGAACAGGAACGGAGGCGTGTCGAGCCGCTTCTCCGTCTGGCCGTCGTGCAGCCGCTGGACTTCGGCGGTCAGGTTCGCCGCGTCGATACCGAGCCTCCGGGCGCCTTCCTCGAGCGAGGAGACGGACACGGACGCCGGGTCGCCGACGTAGCCCTTCGGGAGCGAGCCCGCCGAGACGACCTTGTCGTCGAAGATCTGGAAGGCGATCTTTCCGGGCTGTTCCTGGATCTTCTGGCCCAGCGTGACGTAGGTGAGGTTGCTGTAACCGCCGGACTCGTCGAAGAACCGGCGGCCTTCCCGGTTGACCACGACGCCCAGCGGAAAGGCGTAGCGGGCAAGACCATGGGACTTGTGCATCTGCCCCGGCAGCATGTGGTCGGGCAGGTTGATGCCCTGCGGCGTGGTGTGGCACTTCTCCCAGTTGCCCGCGGTGTCGGCGCCGATGTCGATGGCCGCCGTCAGCGGGGCGCCTTCGTTGAACGGAACGCCGCGCAACTTCACGTCCCGCCACTCCTCGCCGAGGTGGCGTTCACGCAGCCGGTCGTTCGCCTCGAAGCCCGCCGACGCCAGCACCAGCGCGTCGGCGAGCATCGGGAACGCGGGGCCGGAACCGTGGAGCAGATAGCGGTCGTCGGCGGTCTTTTCGAAACCGGTGACCGCGCTGCCGTAGAAGACCGTTCCACCGAGCTGTTCGAACCGGTCGAAGTTCCGGTCCTGCAGGCTCTGGCCGCCGCCGTCGAGGACGATCGGCACGTCACCGGGCAGCGGGGTCGGCCTCGGGGCCCAGCGCTGGCCGAAGTCGCGCATCCAGGTGATCGCGTCCGTCGAACGGCGGATGATCGATTCGATGAGGGCGACGTCCACCTGGTCGCCGGACACCGCCAGCCAGTCGCGGAGGTACTGCTCGTCGGTGTACCCGGTCCGGCCCGCCACTATCTCGTCGACCCGGCCTTTGTCCGCCTCCCGCAGCAGGGTGGCGATGAAGGGGCTTCCCGGCCAGGAGAAACGCATGGTCCTGGTCAGGGAACTGTTCCCGCCACGTAATTGTTTCGGTGCGGCTTCCAGGACGCTGACCGCCGTCGCACCCGCCTGTAGTGCGGCTATTCCCGCGCAGAGGCCCGCATTGCCGGCGCCGACGACGACTACCTGCCTTTCGGCGACGGCATTTTGACCGTTATCCATCAACAACGCTCCACAAATCCGATGTTCGCCATTCAGGACGACCGAGTTCGAACGAGATCGGGACGTGCCGCCGGAGGGCATGGCGAAGGGTTATGCCCTCGAACGGGTGTCGAACAGTCGATTCGCTGCGGAAAACGCAGCGTTCACTCCTCGTGTGTGCTCAGATGTGCGGCGCACGAGGGTCTTTCTTCGGAATCAGCGCATCGCCAGCCCCATGCGGGCGATGCCGGCGTCATCCGGTCTTCAGTGCAGAGATTTCAGTGGACGCCTTCCGAGATGAACCAGGAGTTTCCACCGGGTTCACCGTCGCCCTTGACGATGATCGTGCGGATGCCTCTGGTTTGCTCATTTTTCTTCGGCCCGGCTTTCCCGAGCCTCCCCAGGTTCGGTCGGTGTTCAAGCCGACTGGGGCCAGCCTGACTTCCTGACCAGCGCAGGGGCAACCTTCGGCTAGTTCGGCCTTGTTCGAAATCGTTCGAGTGGTCCGAACAGCGGTTTCCGACGCCGCTGAATGGCGGTATCGCGGCTGAGATCCGCTCAGTCAATCTAGAGCGATGATCGTTGATGAGGGGGGCGACGACGGGGAGTCGCCGACGACGGTTCACCCGCCGGACTCGACGGCTTCACCGGCTGAGTTCACAGCAGCACTGCGTGTATTGAGAACGTGGTCCGGATTGACTTATCGACAGCTGGCCGGACGGGCGAAAGAACTCGGGGGAACCCTTCCGGCGAGTACGGTCGCGACCACTCTCGGGCGCACCACACTGCCGCGCGAATCGTTCGTCGAAACGTTCACGCGCGCGTGCGGGTTGAACGACGAAGAGGTACGGCGGTGGCTCGACGCCCGGACCCGGATCGCGATGGGGGCACCGCCGCGGCCCCCCGACGAGACGAAGGGGGAAGCCGCCCCGCCGCCCGATCCGGAGCCGGAGCCGGAATCGCGACCCCGTCGGCGCTGGCGCGCGCCGATGATCGTCGCCGCGATCGTGAGCCTCGTCCTCGTCGGGACCTTGGGATATCTGACGCGGTCGTTCGGCGCGTCCTCGAAGGCCAAGGAAACCGCGGCCGTGGTGCCGGGGCTGGACGTGCGGGAAGTGGGCAGCTGGGCGCAGATCCGGCCCGCCCGGTCACCCGAGTTCTGTCTCGCGGAGGGGCGGGATCGGACCCGGCTCTACTCCGGTGCCATCGTCGCCCAGCAGATCTGCGGTGGTGACGCGGCGCCGCGCCTGTTCATCGACCCCGTCGGGGAAGAGAACGCCGTGCAGTTCCAGTGGCACCATCCGGAGACCGGCGTCGGCTGCCTCACGGTCGTGAACGAAGGGCTGGGGCACGACCTCATCGAGTCCCGCGACGAATGCGACGACGATGGTATGGACCAGTTGTTCACCATCGCCTCGGCGGATCCGGCGGAGCCGGGACGGTTCGTCATCCGGCCCGTCGGCACCAGTCAGTGTCTGGGCCTGCGCGACCTGGACACCGTCGCGGGTACGGAGGTCGTCCGGGAGCGTTGTTCCGGAGCGCCCGACCAGACTTTCCTGATCGATCTGATCCCGCCGCCGTGATCCCCGGCGCCGGGGTGGTCGTTCCGGTCAGGTGGTGAAGGCCTCCTTGCCTACCGTGAGGGTAGGGAAGGAGGCCTTCACACCTTGCCCAGTACATGAAGGCCCCCTTCCTTGCGCCTGGCGCAAGGAAGGGGGCCTTCATGTACTTCAGGCGGGCACGGGCACCGGTGACTCCTGATGTCTTCAAGGGGCCCTTGAAGACATCCAGCGTCTCAAGGGAGGCCTTCACGGAGCGGCCCCGAACACGCCATCCCGTGATCACTCCACGAGAAAGGTGGCGGATCCGGGAACCGAAGACGACCTTTCGACGACTTGTGGGGCTGAATCATGCGGCCCGGCGAGCGGAGAGAGATGCACTGGTACGAGGACGACGACCTGTGGGTCGGCTTCGCGGACGTGATGTTCCCGCCCAGCCGGGCCGAAGAGGCCGAACGCCTGACGGCCTCGTCACCGCTGCTCGAAGTCGCCGACGGCGCGAAGGTGCTCGATCTCGCGTGCGGCCCGGCGATCCACGTCGTGCCGCTGGCGAAGAAGGGCGCCGACGTGACCGGCGTCGACCTCAGCCCGGCGATGCTCGAACGCGCGCGCGAAGCCTGCGAAAACGCGGGAGTCGCAGCGAAGCTGATCCAGGCCGACATGCTCGAATACACCGAACCCGCCGCGTACGACCTGATCATCAACATGTACACGTCGTTCGGCTACTTCACCGAGCCCGGCGACAACCTCACAGTGCTGCGAAACGCCCACGCCAGTCTCGCGCCCGGCGGCAGGCTGCTGATCGACGTTCTCGGCAAGGAGGTGCTGGCCGGCTGGGTCGGCCGCCCGAAGGCGGTCGACGTCGACGGCGGGACGGTGTTCATGCGCGACACCATCCTCGACGACTGGACGCGGCTCAGGACCGAGTGGACCCTCGTCCGCGGCGGAGAGGTGAAGCAGGCGTCGATCCTGTCCTTCTTATACAGCGCCGCGGAACTGAAGGCGCTGTTCGAGACGGCGGGCTTCGCCGGCGTCGAGTGCTTCGGTGACTTCGACGGCTCGCCGTACGACAACCACGCGCGCCGCCTGATCGTGCGTGGTGAACGTGCCGGCTGAACCTCTCCGCCTCTTCGCGGAACCGGACGACGGCACCGCGCGCCCGCTCCGGCTCACGGGCCCGGTGCTCCTGCTGTCGGTCGCGCTCCTGATCTCGCTGATCGCGGGCATCGCGCTCGGCCCGTCGAACGTCGCGCTCACGGATGTCCTGCGCTACCTGGGAAAGGCGATCACCGGCGGCACCATCACCGGCGACGAGGTCACCGGGTACTCGATCGTCTGGCAGGTCCGCACGCCGCGGGTGCTGCTGGCGGCCGTGGTCGGCGCGGGGCTCGCGGTGGTCGGCGTCGCGGTACAGGCCTTGGTCCGCAACGCCCTCGCCGATCCGTTCGTGCTCGGGATCTCGTCGGGCGCCTCGGTCGGTGCCGCCGCCGTCGTGGTGTTCGGCCTGTTCGCCGGGCTCGGCGTGCTGGCGCTGTCGACGGCCGCCTTCCTCGGCGCGCTGGCCGCGACGGCGATCGTCTATCTCGCCGCCCGCAGCAAATTCGGCCTGACGCCGTTGCGGCTCGTGCTCACCGGCGTCGCGCTCACGTATGCCTTCCAGGCCGTGATGAGCGTGCTCGTCTACCTGTCGCCGAACGGCCAGGCCGCGCAGACCGTGCTGTTCTGGTTGCTCGGCAGCCTCGGCGCGGCGACGTGGGCGTCCCTGCCGCTGGCCGCGCTCGGGGTGGCCGTCGCCGTCGTGGTCCTGCTCCGGTACGGCACCGCGCTCGACGTCCTGTCCATGGGCGACGAGACCGCGATGAGCCTCGGTACCGACGCGGCCGCGTTGCGCCGCTGGCTCTTCCTGCTCACCGCGGTCGTCACCGGTCTGCTGGTGGCGGTCAGCGGTTCGATCGGGTTCGTCGGGCTGGTCCTGCCGCATGTGGTGCGGATGATCGCCGGTTCGGGGCACCGCCGGGTGCTGGCGCTCGCGCCGCTGGTGGGCGCGGTCTTCCTGGTGTGGGTCGATCTGCTCGCCCGCACGCTCGTCGCGCCCGAGGAACTGCCGATCGGCGTGATCACCGCGCTCATCGGCGTTCCGGTGTTCCTCGTCGTGATGCGGCGCCGCGGCTACGCGTTCGGAGGTCGCTGATGCTGTCACTGCGCGAACTCTCCGTCGAGGTGGCCGGGTCGACGCTGATCCGCGAGCTGTGCCTGGACGTCGGCGCGGGCGAGGTCGTCGGCCTTCTCGGCCCCAACGGCAGCGGCAAGTCGACGGCGTTGCGCTGTGTCTACCGGGCGCTGTCACCGTCCGGCGGCGCGGTCCTGCTCGACGGGACCGATCTCGCCGAGCAGGGCCTGCGCGACACCGCCCGCCGGATCGCCGCGCTCACCCAGGACAGCCGGGCGGATCTGGACTTCACCGTCGAGGAGGTCGTCGCGCTCGGGCGGTCGCCGCATCAGCGCGGCAATCTCCGGCTGTCGGCCCGCGAACGCGCGCTGTGCCGGGAAGCGTTGCGGCGGATGGACATCACCCATCTCGCCCAGCGCAGTGTGCTGACGCTTTCGGGTGGCGAACGGCAGCGGGTCCTGGTGGCGAGGGCGCTCGTGCAGGAACCGGAGGTGCTGGTCCTCGACGAGCCGACCAACCATCTCGACGTCCGCCACCAGGTGGAACTGCTGAAATTCCTGCGGGACTGCGGGCTCACCGTGCTCGTCGCGCTGCACGACCTCAACCTCGCCGCCGCCGTCTGTCACCGGATCGCGTTGCTGCGCGGCGGATCGCTGGCCGCCTGCGGAACCCCGGCCGAAGTGCTCACCCCCGGAACGGTCCGTGCCGTGTTCGGCGTCGAGGTCACCCAGGTGACCCACCCCGTGACCGGGGCGCTCCAACTGCTCTACGACCTTCCTGCCGATGAAACCGAGGGGATCCCACGATGAAGCCGTCCAGGGTGATCGCGCTCTTCGCCGCGGCACTGCTCCTGAGCGCCTGCGGTGCCCAGGTCGAGGCCGGACCGACCGCGCCGGCACAGGCCACCGTGACCAATTGCGGCGCGCAAGTCGCCTTCCCGGCACCGCAACGTCCCGTCGCCTACGACGTTTCGGGCGCCGAGAAGATGTTCGCGCTCGGGCTCGCCGGCCGGATGCGCGGCTACGTGATGAATTCGCTCGGCGACCCGTCGATCGCCGGTTCGCCGTGGAAGGACGACTACGCCAAGGTCGAGCGGCTCGGCACCTCGCGGGTCACGCGTGAGATCCTGGTCAACGCCAAGGCCGACTGGGTGATCGCGGGCTGGAACTCCGGTTTCAGCGAGGAACGCGGGATCACGCCGAAACTGCTGGAGCAGGTCGGCATCCGGAGTTACCTGCACACCGAGACCTGCTGGGAGTATCCGACCGCGAGGTCGGAAGTGACGCCGCTCGAGGCGCTCTACACCGACCTGCGCAATCTCGGCGACATCTTCGGCGTCCGCCAGCGGGCCGACGAGCTGGTCACGGAACTCAAGGGGCGCTTCGACAAGGTTCGCGCCGGAGCACCGAAGACACCGCCCGCCAAGGTGTTCGTCTACGACTCCGGCACCGACCAGCCGTTCACGTCCGGAAAACACGCCGCCCCCCAAGACATCATCGACGCGGCGGGCGGGACGAACGTCTTCCGCGATCTCCCGGACGGCTGGGGGAGCGTCGGCTGGGAAGCCGTGGTCAAGACCGAACCCGAGGTGATCGTCGTGGTGGACTACGCCGATCAGCCCGCGCAGGAAAAGATCGCGTTCATCAAATCCGCGCCGCAGCTGAAGAACACACCCGCCGTGCGGGACAACCGGTTCCACGTCATCTCGTACGGAGACCTCGTGAGCGGCCCGCGCAACGCGGCGGGCGCCGAATCGCTGGCCGCGTACCTGCGCTCGATCGGCCGGTGACCGCGATGTCCGCGCTGGTCCACGAACACGTCACCGACGCGATCAAGACGCCCGCGTTGATCCGGCTCGAACCGAACGTCGTGCTGATCCGCTTCGAGACCCTGAAGGTCTACGCGGCGCTCGGCGCGGTGCGGTCGCTGCTCGCCGACGGTACCGTCCGAAAAGGACAGACACTGATCGACAGCTCCAGCGGGATCTACGCGCTCGCGCTGGCGATGGCCTGTCATCGTTACGGCCTGCGCTGCCATATCGTCGCGTCCACCACCGTCGACCTCACCATGCGGTCGCAGCTGGAGATCCTGGGCGCGACGGTGGATCAGATGCCGCCGTCGGACGATCTCCGCCTCGACCAGCGGCGCCGCGTCGCGCGCGTGCACGAACTGCTGGAACGTCATCCGGACATGCACTGGATGCGCCAGTACCACGATCCCGTGCACTACCTGGGTTACGCCGAGGTCGCCGATCTCGTGGCCCGCGCGCTGCCGTCCGGGCCGCTCACCGTCGTCGGCAGTGTGGGCACGGGCGCGTCGACCGGCGGGATCGCGCGGTCGCTGCGCGAACGCGATCCGGACGTCCGCCTGACCGGGGTCCAGCCGTTCGGCAGTGTCACCTTCGGCAGCGAACGGTTCACCGATCCGGACGCGATCATCGCGGGGATCGGTTCCGCCATCCCGTTCGGCAACGTGGATCACGAACTGTACGACCGGATCCACTGGCTGGACTTCGTGCACGCGATGGCCGCCACCGTCGGCCTGATGCGTGAGCACGCCGTGTTCGCCGGGCTTTCCACCGGTGCGGCGTATCTCGTCGCGGGCTGGGAGGCGGCGCGAAATCCGGATCGGACCCACGTCGTGATCGGTGCCGACACAGGACACCGGTACACGTCAAGGGTTTTCGCGCGGCATCGGGAAGCCGTCGACCCGGCGGGTCTCGCGCCGCGCGAGATCGCTTCACTGGACGAACTCGCCCTGCCGTGGGCGGCGATGGACTGGAGCCGCCGCCGATTCGGGATTCCCGCACAGCCGCTGTACCGGAAGGAGCGGGTGTCATGACCGTCGTTCTGCTGGAAGCGCTCACCTTCGGCCTGGGCAGGCTCGCCGACGCGGCCGCGGAGGCCGGGCGGAAGCTGGTGCTGTTCACCGGAAATCGCGACATCTACCGCTATGAACTCGGCGCGCTCGGGCCGGGCCGGGTCGAGGTCGTCGACATCGACACCATCGACATCGCGGCCTGTGAAACCGCGTTGCGCGCCATCCCGGACCTCGCCGGGATCATCAATTCGACCGACACGTGGGCGCTGCCCGGCGCGGAACTCACCGCCCGGCTCGGCCTGCCCGGGCCGGACGCGGCCGCCGTGCGGGTGCTGCGGGACAAGGGCGCGGTGCGCGACCGGTTGTACGAACACGGGCTCACGCGCGGCAGGCCGGTGCCGGTCATGGTCGCCGAGGAGCTCGGGTTTCCGTTGGTGGTCAAGGATTCTTCGGGAACGTCGTCGCGGGGCGTGTGGCTCGTTCGCGATCAGGCCGAACTCGACCGAGCCAGGCTGGAGGCGAAGACCACGCCGCTCAAGGGGCATCTGATCGCCGAACCGTATTTCGCCGGCCCGCTCTACAGCGCGGAAACCGTCACCTGGCAAGGAAGGACCAGGCTGCTCGGGATCCTCTCCCGGCAGCTGTCGCCCGAGCCGGTGCGGCGTGAGGAGGCCGCCGCGTTTCCGGTGGCCTTCCCCGCGGCCGAGTACGCCGGGTTGGCCGATTGGATCGGCCGCGTGCTCAAGGCCGCCGGACACGAGCAGGGCTTCGCGCACACCGAATTCGTGCTCACCGCCGACGGCCCGGAGGTCGTCGAGATCAACATCCGGATCGGCGGGGCGATGCTCGGCGAGGCGTTGTGCCGGTCGTTGGGCACCAACGTCTATTCCGCGATGATCGCCATGGCGCTGGGCGAGGAACCCGCTTTGCTCAGCCAGGAAGTCGGTGGGGGGCCGGGGATCGGGTTCGTCTTGGCGTACCCGGCCGCGGAAGGCGTGCTGAAGGGCTGGTCGGGGCTCGACAGGCTGCCCGGGCTGCCCGGCTCGCCGGAGTGGTATCCGACGGCGAGCCCCGGCGACGAGATCCGGCACCTCGCGGATCAGCGGTCGTGCACCGGGATCGTCCTGGCCGAAGGGCCGACCGCGGAGCTGGCGCTGCATCGCGCACTGGCCGCGGCGGGCGGGATCACGCCGGAGATCGATTCTTGAGAGCTTTCTCAGACGGATAGCCCTACTTTCTGTTTTGGGAAGTAAGGCTATCCATCTGGAGGGAATCGTGGACGGGACAGTGGGCAGGCGCGCGGTGCTCGGGGGCGCGATGGCGGCCGGTGTCACGATGCTGGCGGCGAACACGGCCACGGCGGGGGAGGACCGGCGGCGGTTCGCGGGCAAGGTCGTGCTCGTCACGGGGGCGACGTCGGGGATCGGCCGCGCGACGGCCATCGCCTTCGCCGCGGCCGGCGCGAAAGTCGGATTCTGTGGCAGGCGGGAAGAGCTCGGGCGTGAGGTCGAGCGGGAGATCCGCCGCTCGGGCGGGGAAGCGACCTATCTCCGGGCGGACGTCCGGGTTCCCGAACAGGTCCAGTCCTTTGTGGACGGCGTTGTCCGGCGGTACGGCAAACTCGACATCGCGTTCAACAACGCCGGGATCCATCTCGGCAAGCCGCTGCACGAGATCTCCCTCGACGAGTGGGAGGACGTGCAGCGCACCAACGCGCGCGGCGTGTTCCTCTCGATCAAGCACGAGGTGCCGCATCTGCTGAAGGCGGGCGGCGGGGTGATCGTCTGCACCGCGTCGGCGCAGGCCGATCAGACCAGGCCGGGGCACGCCGCCTACACCTCGAGCAAACGCGCCGTGCAGGGCCTCGTGCGCGCGGCCGCCCTGGACTACGGCGCGAAGGGGATCCGGGTGTTCTCGATCGATCCGGGAACGGTCGACACCAGGCTCGTGCGCCCGCCGGGTATCCCGGACGACCTGTGGGCGCGATTCAAGGAGGCGTGGGGGCCGCTGAACGTCCACGGCCTGCGGCGGATGGGGGAAGCCGCGGAGATCGCTTCGGCCGTCCTCGCCCTGGCGTCCCCGGATTTCGCTTATCTGACCGGGACTTCCGTTCTCGTCGACGGCGGTTTGAACACCGGGCGGCCGATGGCGATGCCGCCCGGGTTCACCCCGCCTGCCTGAGCGGTCGGGTTCGCTTGAAGTGAGGGGTAAGGCAAGGTGGCAGGTTGCGAAAGCCACTTTCGCGACGTGTGATGTCCCGAAAGTGGCTTTCGCGACACGATCGCGACCGCCCCGAGCGGACCGTCCTCAAACGGGCACGCATTTCTTGGCCTCCGCGGCGGCGGCCATGAGCTCCGGCGTCTCGATTTTGAGCGCGGGCAGGAGATCGGGGGTGTCCGTGACCGGTTTCTGCGTGGCGGCCATCGCCTCGATGGCCGCGTCCATGGCGGCTTCGTTCCCGGACTTCTCCAGCCGCTGCTTGCCCGCGGCGGCCGCGTCCCTCGCGGCGGTGTACTGGTCCACAAGGGACTTCCTCACCGCATCGCCGCCGGGAATCGGTGACGGGGCCAGCGCGGTCAGGTCGTCGACGGCCTTGCCCGCGAAACCCGCGCGAATCCCGAGTTCTTCCTTCAGCGCCCCGCGGGTCACTTCCGTTCCCGACCGCTGTTTGCGCGAGTACTCGTCGTGGGCCTTCATGTAGCCGTACACCGCGCCGCACACCCCGTCGAGCCAGGCGACGGTCTTGGCGTCCGGTACGGCAGGCGATGTCGGCACCGAGGACGTCGGGGTGACGGTGACCGTCGCCGGGGCCGGCGGTGGCTCTCCGGAACAGGCGGTGGCCGCGAACAGGGTCAGCGCGATGAGTAACGGTTTCGTCTTCATGGGATCCCCTCCGGGGTGAACACGCACCGGAAGAGCGGAGGGTTGCCCTCAGTCGCAGCCGCCCATGATCCCGGCCAGTTCCCCGGGGAGCAACGGGGGCTCCGGCAGCGGATTCGCGGCGGGCGCCCGCATCCCGTCGAACAGCAACGCGAGATGGCGGCGCCAGACCTCCGGCCGGACGGCCGCGGTCGCCTCCACGGTCCGCGCGATCCCCCAGGTCACGAAGGCCATGTCCTCGAGGGTGAAGTCGGCGCGCAGGGCACCGCTCTCCTTGGCGCGCTCGACGATCCGGGTCATGAGTTCGTAGCCGCGTTCCAGGTCTTCGGTCTGCGGCGGACGTGCTGCGGCGAGTTCGTTGTAGCCGCGATCGGCGGCCTGCAATTCGCAGACCCGTTCGATGAAGGACGTCAAGCCGATCCAGGCATCGTCCAGGGAAAGCGCGTGTTCGGCCAGCTTCGCGACGGTCTCGGCCCGGTCGGCGAACACGGCGTTCACGAGGTCCGCGCGCTGGGGGAAGTGGTTGTACAGCGTGCCGATGCTGACGCCCGCGGTCTTGGCGATCTCTTCGAGCGCGACGTCGAGGCCGCGCTCCGCGTAGAGCCCCCTGGCGGCCTCGACCAGCAGGTCGCGGTTGCGCTGGGCGTCCTTCCGCAGCGGTTTGGTCATGACGGCATCGTAGTCAAGTTGAAGGTGCCCTCAAGTTACGGGTATAAGTTGAGGAGACCCTCAACTTAAGTCCTCGGGAGGACACAATGACCAAGACGCTCGCGATCTTCGGCGCCGGACCGGTGCTGGGACTTTCGCTCGCGCGCCGCTTCGGCCGCGAGGGCTTCCGCATCGCCCTCGTCGCGCGCACCACCGAAAACCTCGACGCGCTCGTCGCCGAACTCGACGGCGATGGCATCGAAGCGAGCGGGTTCGTCGCCGACGTCTACGAGCCGGCGCAGATCGCGGCCGCCGTCACCGCCATCGGCCCGATCGACGCGGTGGCGTTCAACCCCGGCGGCGGGACCATGGGCGAGGGCATCGTGCCGGTGCTCGACGTGGATCCGGAGAACCTCCGGCTCATCCTCGACCGCTTCCTGGTGTCCGCGGTGGCGCTGGTGCGGGCCGTACTGCCGGCCATGACGGAACGCGGCGACGGCGCGATCCTGTTCACCGCCGGGCAGTCCGGCCTGCACCCGGCGCCTTTCCTCGGCAACGTCGGCATGGCTCAGGCCGCGCTGCGGAACTATTTCTACAACCTGAACGCCGTGCTCGCGGAGAAGGGGATCTACGCCGGGGCGGTCAACGTCGGCGCGCTGATCGAGGGCAGCGTGCCGCATCGGGCGCTCACCGCGAGCCCGTTGGACTTCGAGCCCGAGGTGATCCACCCGGACGTCTTCGCCGACGCCTTCTGGAAGCTCTACGAGACCCGTGAAGCGCCGGAAGCGCTGGTCGGATCCTTCGGGAGGTGACCTACTTCTCGACGGCGTACGCCTCGATCTCGACCTTCATCTTCGGGTCGAGCAACGCCGAGACCTCGACCATGGTGGCCGCGGGCAGTACGTCACCGAAGGCTTCCCGATGTGCCCGCGCCACCAGATCGGCGTCCTTGATGTCGGTCACGTAGGTGACCGTGCGCACCACCGCGACCATGCTCGAACCGGCGTCCCGCAGCGCGGCTTCGATGAGCGAAAGCACGGCCACGGCCTGCTCGTACGCGTCGCCCGAACGGGCGGGTTCGCGCGCCGTGGTCCCGGAAACGTGGATGTGCTCGCCGACGCGCACCGCCCGGCTGTAGCCGAAGACCGCCTCGTAGTCCCCGCCGGAGGAGATGTTCACCCGTTCAGTCATGACCCGAACGAAAGCACAGGCGGCCCCGTACCGGAACACCGGTACGGGGCCGCGTTGCCTACTTCTCTTCCTTGTCCTCCGGCGGCTTCTCGTTCGCGGCAGGCGGGATGGCCTTCGTCAGCTCGACGATGGTCTTCCCGGCCATGCCCGAAGCGCCGTAGGTCGGGTCGCTGAGGATCTTGGTCGTCTTCTCGATCGCGTCCGCCACCTTGGGGAACCGCTTGTGCAGGTCGCCGATCGGGAAGCTGTTCCAGTAGTCGAACCGCTTCAGGATGTCCGCCGCCCCGTCCACCCCTTCCAGTTCCTTCGCCAGCTTCTCGCGCACGACCCGGAGGGGCATGTCGCTGAGCTTTTCCCGAGGGGGCTTGGGCGTGGCCTCCGGAGTGGTGTCACCCGGCTTGGGCGGTGGGCCCTCGATCGGCTTCTTGCCGCCGGGCATCGGCGTGCCACCGCCGGGTTTCGGCTTGGGCAGAGTGACCTTGCCGCCGGCGAGGGTCAGCTTGACGACCTCGTCGGCCGCGCCGCGCGTCTTGGCCAGGATCTTGATCATCTCGGCGAGCTTCTTGGCCGTGTCGGCGATCTGCTTGGCGATCTTGGCGATCGCCACGGCGACCGTGGTCATGATGGAGCCGATCGCCGCGATGATCGAACCGCCGAAGGTGACGGGCGCCAGCGCCACCGCCACGATCGCGGCCTTGAGGATGCCCGCCAGCGTCATGGCGATGATGTCGCGGACGATGCCGCGGACCGCGCCGATCACGGCACCGGCGATCCCCATCTGCTTGCCCGCGAAGTTGATGTACTCGGCGAGCGCGTCGATCTGGGCGGCGACGCCCTCCATGTCGGCACGGAACTTGTCGGCGGCCTCGCCGTCCCACTTCTCCATGAACTTCTTGGTGGCGGCCGCGTGATCCTCCGACCACTCCTTGACGGCCTTGCCCTCGTTGTAGATCGCCGTCTTGGCCGCCTCGATGCCCTTCGGGTCACCCAGCAGGAAGTCCAGTGGCCAGCGGAAGATGACGATGTGCTCGATCAGCCAGCCGATCCCGGCGGTGAGCAGCGAGCCGATCGGGTCGACGACCATGCCGAGGATCTCGATCGCCATCCCCGCCGAGGCCAGCCCGATGCTGAGGCTGTCGCCGTCGTCGACGGCCTTCTTCAGTGAGAACGCGGAATCGAAGAAGCCCGCGCCCGCGGTGTCCCCGCTGCCCGCGAGGAAACTGCGGTTCTCGTCCTTGAAGTCGTCGGCCTTGGTGCCGGTCGCGTTCCCGAAGTCGTTGCGGCTGTACTCGTCGCTCACTTGACCTTCACCTCGTCGATGCCCTTGCCGGCGTCGGTGATCAGCTTCTCGGCCTCTTGTTCGTTGGCGTCGTACTTCTTCGCGGCCTCGCGCACCCTGTCCGAGAACTCCTGCACGTTCTCGGAGTACTTGTTCAGGTGGTCCCGCGCCTTCCCGCAGTGCATGCTCGCGCCGGCGCCGTAGATCTGGCCGCCGAAGATGCCGAAGATGCCGGGGTCGGCCACGCAGCTGCCCACCATGCCGGCGCTCTTCCGCAGCGCGTCTTCGAGTTTGTCGAGGTGACCGGCGAACTCGTTCAGGGCTTCCGTCTTGACACCGAATCCGCTCACCACGGGCTCATTTCATCGTCGTCGGGGCTGGCAGGACGCCGGGGTCGTGGCGCCGGGGGGTTCGGCTGCCGCACGGGGCGGCCCGGCTGCGGCGGCATCGGAGGGCCGGCCTGCGGCGGCGGTGGCGGCGGCCGGTACCCCGCCTGCGGACGCGGATCCTCGTGGTGCGCCTCCGGCGCCCACTTGTCCTGCTCCGGGTCGGCCGGTGCCTCGTCCTCCACCTTCGGCAGGAAGGTGCGGACCAACTGCGCTGCCTCGTCTTCACCGTTGATCTCGGTGTACGACTCGGTGACCTTCTCGACGGTCTTGCGCTGGGCCTCGCGCACCGTCTGCATGACCAGGGAGGAGAGCCGGGCCGGTCCCAGCGCGGTGGCCCGGTTGCCGAACTCGATCGCGCTCAGCGAGCCGTTGGCCTCGACCGTCACGGTCACCGAGCCGTCGGGGGAGCTCACCGTGGACGCGGACGCGGTGAACGCGGCCGTCAGGGCATGGGCTTTTTCCTCGAGTTTCTTGGCCTCTCGCTCCAAAAGGAGTGCGAAGTCCTCACCTGCGTCGAAATTGGGTTGCATGCGTCGCCTTGGCCTGGTTGGGATGGGATCACGATCGAGAGGTCGACGAGGCGGAACACCCCCGGCTTCCAGCACGGAGAGTAGACCGGCGGTCCTGGTTCCGCAGTGGACCGGTAGGGCACAAGCTGATTCGCCCGTATCGTTACCACCGGGCGCGCGGCCGGGACAACCCCGGTGATCGGGAACTGCCCGAAAGGTCCTCGGAAGTGGCAGATCAGGGCAGGCCGGCGATCGTGCGGAACGCCGATCGAGACGACGTCATGGCCATCTGCCGCTTCGGCGAGGAACAGGTCCGAGCCCACTACTCGCCGTTGATCGGCGAAGAAGCAGCCACCAGACGGGTGCGGAAGTGCTGGAACGACACGGACATCGCCGCCGCCGTGGCCCGCGGTGCGGTCGTGGTCGCCGACGAGGGCGGGTACCTCGCCGGCGTCGGGCAGCGCGGCCGCGACGGTGACGAGTACGTGATCCACAAGTTGTGCGTGCATCCCCGGCATCGCGGTGGCGGGCTGGGGACGCGGTTGCTCGATGTCCTCATCGGACAGTTGCCCGCGGACGCCGAGCGGGTGTACGCCGAGCACTTCGTGGCGAACGAACCAGCGGCAGCCTTCTGCGAGCGCGAGGGTTTCACGGTGGAGCGAATCGAACGCGGCGTGGTGCGGCGCGTGCGGGATCTGCGCTAGCGGAGGTTCCGGGCGAGGGGCCCGTCGAGCCAGCGGTCGACCTGGCGCTGACCACGCAGGCGGACGACGACGAGGTCCGGATACCGGTTCTCGGCGATGACCTTGCGGACGCGGGCCCCGATCATCGGGTGGTAGCGCCAGGCGAGCTTGACGATGTGGTCGCGATCGGTGAAGAACGTGCGCAGCGGGCCCTCGACGTTGCCGCCGGCGATCTTCGAGCCGCGCCCCATCCGACGTTTCAGCGTCCGGACCACCGTGCGTGCCACCGTCATCGCACGCGGATGATCGAGCCAGACCAGGACGTCCAGCCGCTCGGTCATCCGCTCCCGGACCTCCTCGCCCTGCCATTCGATGGCCCACTCGTCGCCGCCGATGAACTCCAGGACGTCGGCCTGCCACGTCTCCCGCACCGTCCAGCCGGGCGCGTGGAAGAAGGACTCGAACTCGACGAACGGAAGCCCCATGCGCTCGCACAGGGTTCGCGCCAGCGTCGACTTGCCGGATCCCGCGGGGCCCGCCACCGCGGCCCGCCGGATCCGGCGCGAGGGAAGAGCGTCGTCCGGCCCGATGATCTCCATGCGAGGAGCTTATTGGCCCCGGTTTTCGGCGGCCTTCTTCAGGTCCTTCAGCCAGATTTCGAGGCCCTGCCCGAGCATCGCGGTGGAGCCGGGCACGTCCTTGTCGACCTGCGGACCGGTGTGGCTCTCCTCGGTGCGGACGAGGACGCCGCCGGGCACCTTGACGAAGTTCCAGACGTGGACGCCGTCGATATGCATACCGCCGGGACCGTCGAGGGGGCCGGTCCAGCGGATGCACTTGCCGGGCTGGAGTTGCCGGACGGTGGAAACGATGGTCACGTCACCGGGCGGGTAGGGCATGCCGGGCGGGACGGGAATGGTCCACTGGAAGCGGGAATGCTTGCGCAGCGGGCCGTCGTCCAGCCGTTTCATGGTGACGGGGATGGCGGGATTCTGCCAGGACGGCCAGGCCTCCACGTCGGTCTGCAGGTTCCAGATGGTGCGCAGCGGCGCCTTGACGAAGATCTCGGTCCGGTAGTGCACCTTGGCGGACCGATCGATGCCCTTTCCTTGGCAGGTAAGCGAAGTCGGCTTGGTGTGGTGGAGAGGAGCCGCCTGGGCGGGCGCCGTGGCGCCGAGGACACCGACGAGGGCCAGCGGGACCGTGAGCAGGGCGGCGCGGGTGCCAATCCGGCGGCGTGAGGTGCGGAACATGACTCTCCTTGGTTAGCGCTTGTTGCGATGGTTAGAAGCTATAGCTACTGTGCCGTGAGTGTCAAGAGGGAGAGTGAGAGGTTCTAACCGGTGTCCACTGTGGTCAAACGCCCGCGATACACGCCGACAAGCAGTCGCAGAGCGCGCGCGTACTGCCGCCGGGATCAGGCGGCAACCCGTGAGTAAGAACTTTTCCTGTGTTGTAAGGGAAACCGCGCCCGTGCCCACCGAGCGTCGAGCCGTGGCTATCCCGCGGTCAACGCGCCGGGTGAACATCGGTGCTGCGGCACTTCTCACTGCGTGTCGTTGGCTCGTTGTCGCCGTTCTCGGGCGGTTCGCTCGAGCGTGGTGACGTCGGTGAGCCGGTCCGGGGCGTGCGGTTCGGTCGCTGTCGAGGTGTGGTCGCCGGTGTGTTCTGGTGCCGGCCAGAACTGGATGAGGAACCGTTCGATGACGTGGATGGGTTGGTCTCCGGCGGTGATCGCGGCGTTGTCGAGCATGCGTCTGGTGTTTTCTCGGTCGGAGGTGTGGGCCCGTACGTGGTACGAGCCTGGTGTTTCGAGGTAGAAGGTGCCGAAGATTTCTTCGCGTGCGGGGTTCAGGATGTCGAGGACGCCGCTGGAGAAGTGACACCGCCGCTGCTGGTGAACCTCCCAGCCGGGGCCGGGGGAGGGCGGTGTGGTGGTCCACCGCTGAAGCAGCGCTTCGAGGACGTGCCATTCTCCCGAAGCGCTGCAGACGGTGATCTCGTTGTCGGTGGTGAGCAGCCAGTCGTCGGCCCCCTGGAAGGCCGGGAAAGCCGGCGGGTCGATGTCGCCGTCTTCGATGAGGAAGTGCCCTTCGACGATCCTGACCTGCATGGTGGCCTGAGCGATCGGCTGGCTCATGGGCTCAATCTTCGATGTTGACGGAGTAGCTGTCCATGTAGCGGCAGAGCAAGCGACGGAGAGTGCTCGCGATGGGCTTGATACTTGGCATCCAGCTACTCGCGGGTCTCAGCCTCGCCATGCCGAACTCCGCGATCGAATCGCGGATCGAGTGAAGCCGGCCAAGATGTCACGGATGATGGTGTGACCGATGTGGATGCGCAACAGAAAGCGCTGTTCGTAAGTGTGCCCTCGGCAGGATTCGAACCTGCGACACCTGCCTCCGGAGGGCAGTGCTCTATCCCCTGAGCTACGAGGGCGTTGCCGCCTGAGCGACGTTGAAAGCTTAGCGCATGTCCCCGCGGTCACTTCCGAGTGGTGGCCGTTAGCCGCCGCGGCGCTCGAGAATGGTGTCTTGGGTGGCACTGACCAGGCCTTTTCGGGCGATCGTCTGCCGTCGGCCGGGTCGCCCGGAAATGCGTAGCGTCGGTGTCACCACCGAACTGGGGAGGACTCGATGATCGAGCCGTTCGAGGTGCGGATCCCCGAATCCGCCATCGCCGACCTGCGTGCCCGCCTCCGCGCCACGCGCTGGCCCGAGCCGGCCACCGTGGACGGCTGGGAGCAGGGAGTTCCGCTGGAGTTCGCGCGGGAGCTGTGCCGGTACTGGGCGGAGGACTACGACTTCGGTTTGGCTGACCGTGTCAACGTTTTCCCGGGGTTCAAGACCACTGTGGACGGTCTCGGGATCCACTTCCTGCACGTCCGCTCGCCGGCGCCGGACGCGACGCCGCTCGTGCTCACGCACGGCTGGCCGGGGTCGCTCGTGGAGTTCCTCGACGTGCTCGGGCCGTTGACCGATCCCGCCGCGCACGGGGGTGATCCGGCGGACGCGTTCCACGTCGTGGCGCCGTCGCTGCCGGGGTTCGGCTGGAGTGACAAGCCGTCGTCGACGGGATGGAACGTCGAGCGCATCGCCCGGGCCTGGGACGAGCTGATGGGACGGCTCGGCTACGAGCGCTACGCCGCGCAGGGCGGCGACTGGGGTGCCGGGGTGACGAACATGCTCGCCAAGGTCGCGCCGGAGCGGCTGATCGGTGTCCACGTGAACATGGCGGGCGTCCCGTATGACGAGGCCGTCCTCGGTGAACCGACGGTCGTGGAGAAGGCGGCGATCGGTGATCTCGCGCGATTCCGCGAGGTCGGGTCGGCGTACGCGCAGCAGCAGGCCACGCGGCCGCAGACGCTCGGTTACGGGCTCGCCGACTCGCCCGCGGCGCAGGCGGCGTGGATCGCGGAGAAGTTCCGGGAGTGGACCGACAACGACGGCTCGCCGGAGACCGCGTTGTCCTGGCGGCAGATGCTCGACGCGATCTCCGTCTACTGGTTCACCGCGACGGCGGCCTCGTCGGCGCGGATCTACTGGGAGAACAAGAAGCAGGACGTCTCGGCCGTTGAAGTTCCTTCGGGTATCTCGATCTTCCCGCGCGAGATCATCCGGCCGTCACGGCGCTGGGCGGAGCTGCGCTACACCGATCTTCGCTGGTACGAGGTGCTGGCCGAAGGCGGTCACTTCGCTGCGTTCGAGCAGCCCGAGGCCTTCGTCGGCCAGTTGCGGGGGTTCTTCCGGGCGCTTCGGTAGCGGTGCGTGGCGAGTCCAGGTTTCGGGAAGGCCCTCCTGGGGGATGGCTTCCGTGTGTGGCTTAAGACATGGTGAACTTAGGCTCACCTGTATTGCACATATGCGCATGTGACAATATATTCGGCCTGTCGACTTCACGAGAGGCGGAGCAATGGGTCACGGGCACGGGCATGGAACGGCCTCGCCGTCGAGCGCGTCAGGCCGCTACCTCAAGAGCTTGACGATCGCGCTGGTCATCGGCGCCGGCTTCATGGTCATGGAGTTCGTCGTCGGGTTCGCCACCGGTTCGCTCGCGCTGATCTCCGACGCCGCGCACATGTTCACGGATGTCCTCGGGGTCGGCATGGCACTGGCGGCCATCCTGCTCGCCCGGCGCAGCGGCCCGACGCTGACCCGGACGTTCGGGTTCTACCGCGCCGAAGTGCTCGCGGCCCTGGCCAACGCCATCCTGCTGTTCGGCGTCGCGGGCTACGTCCTGGTCGAGGCCATCGGCCGGATCAGCGACCCGCCCGCGGTGCCCGGCCTGCCCGTCCTGCTGGCCGCGGCCGCCGGCCTGGTCGCGAACATCGTCTCGTTCCTGATCCTGCGCAAGGGTGCGGAGGAGAGCATCAACGTCCGCGGCGCGTACCTCGAAGTCCTCGCCGACCTGATCGGCTCCGTCGGTGTGCTGCTGAGCGGCGCGATCACGCTGCTGACCGGCTGGCGCTACGCCGACCCGATCATCGGTGTCGCGATCGGCCTGTTCGTCCTGCCCCGCACCTACGCCCTCGCCCGCCGCGCGCTGCGGATCCTGTTCCAGCACGCACCGAAGGGGGTCGACGTCGCGGGGATCCAGGCCGAACTCGGCGGGCTGAAGGGCGTCGAGGACGTCCACGACCTGCATGTCTGGACGCTGACTTCGGGCATGGAGGTCGCTTCGGCGCACCTCACCATCGCGCCGACCGTCGAGCAGGCCGAGGTGCTGACCGAGGCGCAGAACCTCCTGGCGGACCGCTACTCGATCGAGCACGCGACCCTGCAGATAGAAGTGCCCCAATGCGCTAAACGCTGCCAGGAACTCTCCTGGTGACCCCTTGACGCGTTTCGTCCTCTGAATGCGGTAGTCGGCAAAGCGAACTACCGCATTCAGAGGACGAAACGCATGGGTCGTCAGGCGGGCAAGGGGGCCGCGCCGCGCTCCTGAAGGAGCCCCTTCATCAGGGTGATCTCGGCGCCCTGCGACACGAGCATGCTCTGCGTCAGCGACTTCACGTCCGCGATCGACGTGTGATCGTGGCCGTACTGCGCCATCTCGGTCCCGCCCTGGTGGTGCCGCAGCATGAGCTGGAGGAAGAAGACGTCCATCTCCTTGCCGGTCAGCGACCGCAGTTTGGCCAGTTCGGCCGAAGTCGCCATCCCGGGCATCGGCGCGCCGTTCGACGGCTTCATGTCGCCGCCGTGCCCGCCGTGGCCGGACATCGGTTCGGTCATCCAGGTCATGTAGGCGCCGGTCGTCTGCTCGGGCTGGCCCCACAGGCCCAGCCAGCCCTTCATCCGGCCGACCTGGCCGGTCTGCGTGCGCTCGATGTCGAACGCGAGGGTCTTGATCGCCTGATCGGTCGTGTGGTCCCGCGCCCAGCCCGCCATGGTGACGGCTTGGAGGTGGTGCACCGACATGTCCTGCGCGAAGCCAACCTCGACCGAGCCCGCGCCGGGCGTCGTCTGCTCCGGTTCGGAGTCGATCAGCCTGGTCGTCAGCGCGCCGAGGCCGAAGCCGACGATCAGCATGACGACCAGGGCGGCCCCGATCACCAGCCATCGGCTCTTGGCCGACCGTGCTGCTTCGTCCTGGGGATCGGGGTCCACTTGGCTCACTACTTGCTCGCGGGCGCCGAGGGCTGGGTGGCGGGCGCGGACGGCTGGCCGGCGCCGGGCTGGTCCTGCTGCGTGCCCGCGGTGCCCTTGTAGTCCATCGGCTTCGCGTCCGGACCCGGCGGGGCCGGGTCGAAGTCGCCCGGCTCGATCTGCGCGTCGCAGGTGGCGTCACGCTCGGGGTACGCACCGAACGGGTTGGTGCGCAGCGCGGCGATGAACTGGTCGATCCGCTCGTCGGAGGCGGAGTCCAGCTTCAGCTGGTGGCCCCAGGACTGTACGGAGATCGGCTTGTCCAGGTTCGGGTACGGCGACATCACCGTGTACGGCTTGCCCTCGACGCGCACCTTCAGCAGGTCCAGCGCCTCGCCGGTGACCTGCGCCGGGTTGTAGGCGATCCAGACCGCGCCGTGCTCGAGACCGTGGACCATGTTCTCGTTGCGGACGGCCTTTTCGTAGACGACGCCGTTGCACGCGGCCCAGGCCTGGTCGTGCGGGCCACCGAAGGGTGGGGTCTTGTCGTAGTTGACGCGCTCGGCGGCCGTGACGTGCACGGAGCCCTCGTAGGTGGCCGTGGTCACGCCGGGGATGCGCTTGGAGGGATCCGGGTCCTGCTGCGAGGGCGCGAAGGCGGCCGCGGCCTCTTCGCGGGTCTTCTGCTCGCGCTTCGGCGCGGAAGCGACCATGTAATAGGTGACCACCGAGGCCGCCAGGACGACGATCGCGACGACGGCGATGATCGTGCCCCAGGGCGTGCCCTTCTTGGACACGACGGAACTACGGGCGGCCTTCATGGCGTTCTTCGACGACGCGCCCTTTTTTCTGGTTGTCCCGTTAGCCATGGCTCCTGCGTTCTCCAAAGGGGGTGGTCCCTGCGCGGGCCAGTGTAGAGACCGCGCGTCTGATCACCGTGAACAGCCGGAAGATCACCGGCTTGGCTCACACCTTCCGGCGGTCGCTGCGAAGCCCGGACCAGGTCACACCTAGAATTCCGCGAGTGACTCCCGCAGCTCTCGCCGACCTGGTCCGTAACTCCGCCGTGCAGGTTCTCACCGCGCGCGGCCTCGACGATTCCGTGCTGCCGGAGAAGGTGACGATCGAGCGTCCCCGCAACCCCGAGCACGGCGATTACGCGACCAACCTGGCGCTGCAGGTGGCCAAGAAGGCGGGGATGAAGCCCCGCGACTTCGCCGACGCGCTGGCCGAGGCCCTCGCCGCGACCGACGGGATTGACTCGGCCGAGGTCGCCGGGCCGGGCTTCCTCAACCTGCGGCTCGCGGCCGACGCGCAAGGCCAGATCGTCCAGCAGGTGCTCGACGCCGGGGAGAAGTACGGCCTCGGTGACGCGCTGGCGGGCGTCAAGATCAACCTGGAGTTCGTCTCGGCGAACCCGACCGGCCCGATCCACCTCGGCGGCACGCGCTGGGCCGCGGTCGGCGACGCGCTGGGCCGCGTGCTGTCCGCGCAGGGCGGCCTGGTCACCCGGGAGTACTACTTCAACGACCACGGCGCGCAGATCGACCGCTTCGTCCGGTCCCTGATCGCCGCCGCCAAGGGCGAGCCCGCCCCCGAGGACGGCTACGCGGGCGGCTACATCAACGACATCGCCGCTGAGGTCATCCGCCAGGAGCCGAGCGCGCTTTCGCTGCCGGACGACGAGCGGGCCGAGACCTTCCGCCGGGTCGGCATCGAGCTGATGTTCACCGAGATCAAGCAGAGCCTGCACGATTTCGGCACCGATTTCGACGTCTACTTCCACGAGAACTCGCTGCACGAGTCCGGCGCCGTGGCGTCCTCGGTCCAGCAGCTGAAGGACTCCGGGAACCTGTACTTCGAGGACGGCGCCTGGTGGCTCAAGTCCAAGGAGCACGGCGACGACAAGGACCGCGTCGTCATCAAGAAGGACGGCAACCCGGCCTACATCGCCGGCGACCTCGCCTACTTCCAGGACAAGCGCAAACGCGGGTTCGACCTGTGCATCTACATGCTCGGCGCGGACCACCACGGCTACATCGCCCGCCTGAAGGCCGCCGCGGCCGCCTTCGGTGACGACCCGGCTGTGGTCGAGGTGCTGATCGGCCAGATGGTCAACCTGGTCTCCGAGGGCAAACCCGTCCGGATGAGCAAGCGCGCCGGCACCGTGATCACCATGGAGGACCTGGTCGGCACCGTCGGCGTCGACGCGGCCCGCTACGAGCTGATCCGCTACTCGGTCGACTCCACTTTGGACATCGACCTCGACCTGCTGCGCAAGCATTCCAACGACAACCCGGTCTACTACGTCCAGTACGCCCACGCGCGGCTGGCCTCGTTGCAGCGCAACGCTTCCGACCTGGGCCTGAAAACCGATGGCGACGTCGACTTCGGCCTGCTCACGCTGCCGGCCGAGGGCGATCTGATCCGCACGATCGGCGAATTCCCGACCGTCCTCCGCCGGGCCGCTCAGCTGCGTGAACCGCACCGCGTCGCCCGGTACCTCGAAGAACTCGCCGGCGCGTACCACAAGTTCTACACCGTGGGCCGTGTTCTTCCCCAGGGCGACGAGGAGGCCACCCCCCTCACGTTCGCCCGGCTCGCGCTGTGCCAGGCCGCCCGCCAGGTGCTGGCGAACGGCCTCAACGTGCTCGGTGTCTCTGCTCCGGAACGGATGTAACCCAGAATGGCTCACCCCGCGGGCCCCCGCCACGCCGACGTCTATCCCCACGCCGACGCCTCCGGTTTCCCGCCGTCGAGTCCCGAAGAACTCGACAGGCTGTACCCGAAAGTCTGGCCCCGCAACACTTTCCGCGGCGGTGACGGCGTCGTCCGCATCGCCGGTGTCGACGTCCGCGAACTCGCCGAGAAGTACGGCACGCCGCTGTTCGTCGTCGACGAGGCCGACTTCAAGTCCCGCTGCGCCGACTACGCCGAGGCGTTCGACGACCCGGCGCTCGTGCACTACGCGTCCAAGGCGTTCCTGTCCATCGAGATCGCCCGTTGGGTGGCCGAGCAGGGACTGAGCCTGGACGTCTGCAGCGGCGGCGAGCTCGCCGTCGCGCAGCGCGCGAACTTCCCGGCGGAGCGGATCACCTTCCACGGCAACAACAAGTCGCTGCCCGAACTGGAAGCCGCCGTCGAAGCCGGTGTCGGCACGGTCGTGGTCGACTCCTACTACGAGATCGCGCGGCTGGCCGACGTCGCCGCCCGGCACGACGTCGTGCAGAACGTCCTCATCCGGGTGACCGTCGGCGTCGAGGCGCACACCCACGAGTTCATCGCGACCGCGCACGAGGACCAGAAGTTCGGTTTCTCGCTGGCTTCCGGTGACGCGGCCGAGGCCGTGCGCCGCGTGCTCAACGCGCCGTCCCTCAAGCTGATCGGCCTGCACAGCCACATCGGTTCGCAGATCTTCGACGCCGACGGTTTCGAGGTCGCCGCCCGCCGCGTGGTCGGCCTGCTGGCCGAACTCGCCAAGGAACACGGCACCGATCTGCTCGACCAGCTGTCGATCGTCGACCTCGGTGGTGGTTTCGGTATCGCCTACACCGACAAGGACAATCCGCCCCCGCCCGCGCAGATGATCACGCAGATCCGCGAGATCGTCCGCAAGGAATGCGAGTACGCGGGCCTTCCGGTGCCGAGGATCGCCGGCGAGCCGGGCCGCGCCATCGCCGGCCCCGGCACGATCACGCTGTACGAGGTCGGCACCATCAAGGACGTCTCGCTCGGCGACAAGGCCGCCCGCCGCTACGTCAGCGTCGACGGCGGCATGAGCGACAACATCCGCACCGCGCTCTACGACGCCGTGTACGACTGCCGTCTCGTATCCCGGTCCGCGGACGACGACGGGGACGGCCAGGCCGCCGCCGCGCTGTCCCGGGTCGTGGGAAAACACTGTGAGTCCGGCGACATCGTCGTCCGTGACTGCTGGCTCCCGGACACCCTTGCTCCCGGCGACCTGCTCGCCGTGGCGGCCACCGGGGCGTACTGCTACTCGATGGCCAGCGGGTACAACCGGCAGCCGCGGCCCGCGGTGGTGGCCGTGCGCAACGGCAGCGCCCGCGTGCTGCTGCGGCGGGAGACGACGGACGACATGCTGCGCCTGGAGGTCTAGCAAGTGTCTACTGTGGACGAACGCGTGATCAGGGTCGCCCTGCTGGGCTGCGGGACGGTCGGCGGCGAGGTCGTCCGGCTGCTCACCGAGCAGGCCGGGGAACTCGCGGCCAGGGCGGGCGCCAGGGTGGAGCTGGCGGGGATCGCGGTGCGGCGCCCCGACAAGCACCCCGAGCTGCCGCCGGAACTGGTGACCTCCGACGTGACGAAGCTCGTCACCTCCCCGGACGTCGACGTCGTCGTCGAGCTGGTCGGCGGCATCGAGCCGGTGCGGCAGTGGCTGCTCGACGCGCTCAAGGCCGGGAAATCCGTTGTCACGGCGAACAAAGCGCTGCTGGCCGAGCATTCCGCGGAGCTGTTCGAGGCCGCCGACGCGGCGGGCGTGGACCTGTACTTCGAGGCGGCCGTGGCCGGGGCGATCCCGCTGCTGCGCCCGCTGCGCGAATCGATGGCCGGCGACCGCATCACCCGCGTGATGGGCATCGTCAACGGCACCACCAACTACATCCTGTCCGCGATGGACTCCACCGGCGCCGGTTACGCGGAAACGCTGGAAGAGGCCAGCAGGCTCGGTTACGCGGAGGCGGACCCGACCGCCGACGTCGACGGTTACGACGCGGCGTCCAAAGCCGCGATCCTCGCCTCGCTCGCGTTCCACACCCGGGTGACCGCGTCCGACGTGCACCGTGAAGGCATCGCCGACGTCACCGCGTCGGACCTCGCCGCGGCGAAGGTACTGGGCCGCACGGTGAAACTGCTCGCCATCTGCGAGCGCGTCACCGCCGACGACGGCACCGAATCCGTTTCGGCGCGCGTGCATCCGGTGATGATCCCGCGCAACCACCAGCTCGCCGGGGTCGGCGGCGCGTACAACGCCGTCTACGTCGAGGCCGACGCCGCCGGCGAGCTCATGTTCTACGGTCAGGGCGCCGGTGGCGCGCCGACCGCGAGTGCCGTGCTCGGCGACCTCGTCGCGGTGGCTCGAAACCGGGTCGTCGGCGGCCGTGGCCCGCGCGAATCCGCGCACGCCGCGCTCCCGGTCAGGCCGATGGGCCAGACGCCGACGCGGTACCACGTCAGTCTCGACGTGGCCGATCGAGCGGGCGTCCTCGCCCAGGTGGCCCAGGCTTTCGCCGGGCACGGTGTCAGCATCGCCGCCGTGCGGCAGCGCGACGCCAACGACACGGCCAGCCTGGTCGTGGTCACCCACCTGGCGCCGGACGCGGCATTGCGGTCCACTGTGGACGACATTGCCAAACTCGATGTGGTGAACCAGGTCGTCAGTGTGATGCGTGTGGAAGGCGAAGACCAGTGATTCCCCAACCGTGGCCCGGGATCATCCAGGCTTATCCCGACCGGATCCCGGTCCCGTCCGGCGCGAAGGTGATCACGCTCGGCGAGGGCAACACCCCGCTGCTGCCCGCCCCGCACCTCTCGGAACTGACCGGCTGCGAGGTCTACCTCAAGGTCGAAGGCGTGAACCCGACCGGGTCGTTCAAGGACCGCGGGATGACCGTCGCCATCACGCACGCGCTCGCCAGCGGGCTCAAGGCGGTCATCTGCGCGTCCACCGGCAACACGTCGGCGTCGGCCGCCGCCTACGCGGCCCGTGCCGGGCTCACCTGCGCGGTGCTGGTGCCCCAGGGCAAGATCGCGATGGGCAAACTCGCCCAGGCGGTGCAGCACGGCGCGCGGATCCTCCAGGTGGACGGCAACTTCGACGACTGCCTCGAACTCGCGCAGAAGACCGCGATCGACTACCCGGTGACCTTGGTCAACTCGGTCAACCCGGTGCGCATCGCCGGCCAGAAGTCGGCCGCGTTCGAGATCTGCGACGTCCTCGGCCAGGCGCCGGACATCCACTGCCTGCCGGTCGGCAACGCGGGCAACATCACCGCGTACTGGGCGGGATATTCCGAGTACGCCGGCGACGGTGTGGTGAAGAACACCCCGCGGATGTTCGGGTTCCAGGCGGCCGGTGCCGCGCCGCTCGTGCACGGCGAGCCGGTGGCCGATCCGGACACGATCGCGACCGCGATCCGCATCGGGAGCCCCGCGTCCTGGGACGGCGCGATGAAGGCGAAGAACGCGTCCGCGGGCCTGTTCGAAGCGATCACCGACGAGAAGATCCTCGAGGCGTACCGGCTGCTCGCCCGCAAGGAAGGCGTGTTCGTCGAGCCCGCTTCGGCGACCAGCGTCGCGGGCCTGCTCGCCACGGCCGCCGACGGGCGCCTGCCGAAGGGCTCGACCGTTGTGTGCACCGTCACCGGACACGGCCTGAAGGACCCGGCCACGGCGTTGGAGGGCAACGTCGAGGTCGAGCCGCTCGCCGTCGACCCGACCGCCGTCGCCGCCGCGCTGGACCTGCGATGACGCTGATCGAGGTCAAGGTCCCGGCGTCGTCGGCGAACCTCGGCCCCGGCTTCGACACACTCGGCCTCGCGCTGGCGTTGTACGACCGGGTCGAACTCCGGATCACCGACGCCGGCCTCAAGATCGAGGTGATCGACGTCGGCGCGGGCGGGGTGGACGACGTCCCGACCGACGAGTCGCACCTGGTCGTCCGTGCTTTCCGGCGCGGTTGCGAGCACCTCGGCCTCCGGCCGCCGGGCCTGCACTTGCGCTGCTTCAACGCCATCCCGCACGCTCGCGGCCTCGGCTCGTCCGCGTCCGCCGTCGTGACCGGTGTCGCGGCGGCGTACGCGCTGGCTGAGAAGGCCCTGGACGACGACGCGCTGCAGCTGGCCGCCGGGTTCGAGGGACACGCCGACAACGCGGCGGCGAGCCTGCTGGGCGGCTTCGTGGTGGCCTGGACCGAGGGCGAGCGGTTCCGCGCCGAACGGCTCCAGCCGCACCACGACATCCGGCCCGTGGTCGCCGTCCCGGCGCTGCGATCGTCGACCGACGCCACGCGCGGGTTGCTTCCCGCCCAGGTCCCGCACGCCGACGCGGCGTTCACGGCAGGCCGCGCGGCGCTCGCGGTCCACGCGCTCACCTCGCGCCCGGACCTGTTGCTCTCCGCGACCGAAGATCGGCTCCATCAGCACTACCGGGCGCCCGCGTACCCGGCGAGCAGCGAACTGGTGCGCGCGCTGAGGGCCGAAGGGGTGGCCGCGGCCATCTCCGGAGCCGGTCCGACCGTGCTCGCGCTGACCACCGGGGGAATACTCCCGGCGGGCGTCGACGTTACGTCTTTCGACGTCACCGAGCTGCCGATCGATCCGGGCGGCGTTCAGGTTGCGGCTCAGTAAAGCCTCGGTCACATGCCGGAGCCCCATCCCGCCACGCGGGGGGTGGTTGTTGCACCGGACCGTGGCGCGGTCTACCCTCGGGGGCGTTCGATCACCGTGCGTTTCCGCACCCGGTGCCGGTCCAGGTGACCAGTGTCATCCTTGGCCCGCATCCTTCGTTGATCCGCCAGTTCCGCAGACCGCCTGGCAAGCGGGGAGTAGCGGATGGACGCAGGCGGGTTCCCGGTTCCGGCGGTGCCGAATTCCGCTTCCTCCGTTTGGAGGACGCAAATCCCTGTGCTGGAGGCCTTCTAGCTGTGTTCGACACGGCCGAGGAGCTGATCGCCCGTATCGGGGGCCAATTACGCCGTTTCGCAATCGGACGCGAGCGGCGGTCCGCTGATCCACCTGGAGGCGTGGATCGGTCAGGAAGGACATTTGTGAGCAACACCGATCTTTTGAGCGACGTCGAAGGTGGCGCCGCCGAGTCGAACGGCGCCGTCGCCCCCAAGCGCACGGTCGGCGGATTGACCGGCAAGACCGTCGCCGAACTGCGCTCGATCGCTGGGGACCTTGGCATCGGCGAGACCACGGGTATGCGCAAGGGCGATCTGATCGCGGCCATCCGCGAGCGCCAGGGCAAGACCAAGCGCAAGACCCCCGCCGCGGCGAGCGAAACGCTTCCGCTCGAGGGGATCGATGCACCGCGCAAGGCCCCCAAGGCCGAAGCGCCCAAGACGGAGGCCCCGAAGCAGGAGGCCCCGAAGGCCGAAGCCGCTCCGGCCGAGGCTCCTCGCGCCGAGAAGGCCGAGAAGACCGAAAAGGTCTCGGAGAACGGCTCCGCGCCCGCCGCCGAGCGGCCGGCGCAGCAGGACAACACCCAGCAGGACGGCCAGCCGCAGCAGGAAGAGGGCGGCCGCAACCGTCGTCGCCGCGGCTCCAACCGTGCCGCGGGTTCGCCCGAGCAGGGCGGCCAGCAGCGTGAGCGCGGTGAACAGCGTGAGCGTGGCGAGCGCGGGGACCAGCGCGAACGCGGTGACCGCGGGGACCGGGCTGACCGCAACGAGCGCGGCGACCGCGGTGAGCAGGGCGGCAACCGTCAGGGCAACCGCGACGGCCGTGGCCAGGACAACCGCCAGCGCAACCAGCAGGGCGGCGGCCAGGACAACAGCCAGCGCCAGGGCCAGCAGGGCCCGCAGGGCGACGACGACGAGGAAGGCGGCCGTCGCGGCCGTCGCTTCCGCGACCGTCGCCGCCGCGGTTCCGGCGGTGGCCGTGAGCAGGGCGGTTCGCCCGACACCGAGATCCGCGAGGACGACGTCCTGCTGCCCGTCGCGGGCATCCTGGACGTGCTCGACAACTACGCGTTCGTGCGCACCTCGGGCTACCTCGCCGGGCCGAACGACGTGTACGTCTCGCTGTCGCTGGTCCGCAAGTACGGCCTGCGCCGCGGTGACGCCATCACCGGTGTCGTGCGCCAGCCGCGTGACGGCGAGCAGCAGCGGCAGAAGTTCAACCCGCTGGTGCGCGTCGACTCGATCAACGGCCTGGACCCGGACGAGTCCAAGCGTCGTCCCGAGTTCACCAAGCTGACGCCGCTGTACCCGAACGAGCGCCTGCGCCTCGAGACCGAGCCGCACAAGCTCACCACCCGCGTCATCGACCTGGTGATGCCGGTCGGCAAGGGGCAGCGTGCCCTGATCGTGTCGCCGCCGAAGGCCGGCAAGACGACGATCATGCAGGACATCGCGAACGCGATCTCGACGAACAACCCCGAGTGCCACCTGATGGTCGTGCTCGTGGACGAGCGTCCGGAAGAGGTCACCGACATGCAGCGGTCGGTGAAGGGTGAGGTCATCGCCTCCACCTTCGACCGCCCGCCGTCCGACCACACCTCGGTCGCGGAGCTGGCCATCGAGCGGGCGAAGCGCCTGGTCGAGATGGGCCACGACGTCGTCGTGCTGCTCGACTCGATCACCCGTCTTGGCCGTGCCTACAACCTGGCGGCCCCGGCGTCCGGCCGGATCCTCTCCGGTGGTGTCGACTCGACGGCGCTGTTCCCGCCGAAGCGGTTCCTCGGCGCGGCGCGCAACATCGAGAACGGCGGTTCGCTGACGATCTTCGCCACGACGATGGTCGAAACCGGCTCCACCGGTGACACGGTCATCTTCGAAGAGTTCAAGGGCACCGCGAACGCGGACCTCAAGCTCGACCGGAAGATCGCCGAACGGCGCGTGTTCCCCGCGGTGGACATCAACCCGTCCGGTACCCGCAAGGAAGACCTGCTGCTTTCGCCGGACGAGCTCGCGGTCACCCACAAGCTGCACCGGGTGCTGCACGCGCTGGACTCGCAGCAGGCCATCGACCTGCTGATCTCGCGACTGCGCAAGACGAAGACCAACATCGAGTTCCTCATGCAGGTCTCGAAGACGGCCCTCGGCTCGAACGACGACGACTGATCTTTTCGGTCGGTCGCGTAAGTACATGAAGGCCCCCTTCCCTGCGCCAGGCGCAAGGAAGGGGGCCTTCATGTACTTGGGCGGCGGTTGGTTCGCTGCGCGGTCGGTGGCGGGGTGAAGGGTCCCTTCACTGTGTCTGATGCGGCGATGGGAGCCTTCGGCCCTCGTCGCGCACGACCACCTGCGCCGACCGCGCCACGTTTGCCTTACCCCTCAATGGTTCGCGGGGTCACTGGCGGCGGGCCTGGCGTGGTGAGCGGACGTTGCGAAAGCCACTTTCGCAACCTTCAACGTTACGAAAGTGGCTTTCGCAACGTCCGTGCCGCGCCCCGAGGGCTCAGCGGTGCGGAACCGCCGCAGGAGTCCAGCCGCGGTAGTTGTTGAAGTAGTGCACGCTCGACGCGTGGCCGATCTTGCCGCCGATGCTGGAGGCGTAGATCCCGCCGGAGCCGTCGGCGATGCCGACGTGGCCCCACTGGCTGATGTTCCAGTACACGAAGGAGCCCTTCGGCGGCGTCCCGGTCGTGTGCTTCGGGCTCGCGCCGTTCCAGTGCGCGTTGGCCGAGGCCCAGACGCCGGTGGTCCCGTACGCGTTCTCGACGGCCTTCTCACAGAGGCCCTGGTACGCGGTGGAGCCCATGCGGTTCTTGAACCACTGGACGGCGCCGGCGGGCGTGCCGTCGCCGGCGCCCTGGATGGCCAGGTCGCCGTCGGACAGGGTGGTGAACGTCCCCGCGGCCGGGTTGATGTCGGCGGCGGTGATGGTGGCGGCCGTTTCGGGGGCGGCCGGAGTGGCTCCCGCGACCGGAGCCACGGCGAGGGCCGCGATGGCCAGCGCTGCGACGGAGGCCGGCTTCGCCACCTTGGCGAGGATGATGCGCATGATCAGTACCTCCTGTTGAGGAATCACCAACAAGGAGAGTTTCACGTGATCAAGTACAAATTTCGTACAACCGGGCGTCGATGGTTGATAACTCAACGTGTCGGAATATGCGGAGGGTGGGGTGCGTTGACGCCACTGCCAGCACATCTGGCAAAATCATCCGCTGAAGTCCGGCACCGGTTCACCCCGCTCGGGGACCCGGGGCCAACGAGAGAGGACACCATGAAAAGCGGTATTCACCCCGAGTACGTCGTCACGCACGTGAACTGTGACTGTGGCAACGAATTCACCACGCGCAGCACCAAGACCTCCGGCAACCTCCACGTCGAGATCTGCTCGAACTGCCACCCGTTCTACACCGGCAAGCAGAAGCTCATGGACACCGGCGGCCGCGTCGCGCGCTTCGAGGCTCGCTACGGCAAGCGCAAGAAGGCCGAAGACGCCAAGTAGCTTGAACGACGGCGCCTACCCGCATGTCCGGGTAGGCGCCGTTTTTCATGGTTCTATCAGGGTCCGTTGAGAGGTGGAGTGGTGGATTCGAGTTCGCTGAAGGGTCTGCTCGAAGAGCACGCCCAGCTGGAAGAGCAGCTGGCCGACCCGTCCGTGCACGCCGACCAGGCGCGCGCTCGCAAGCTCGGCCGCCGGTACGCCGAGCTGAGCCCTGTCGTCAAGACGGTCCGCGAGCTCGACACCGCCCGTGAAGACCTCGAGACGGCGAAGGAACTGGTAGCGGAAGACTCGGCCTTCGCGGCCGAGGCCGAGGAGATCTCCGCCAAGATCCCCGTGCTCGAGGCCAAACTCACCGAACTGCTCCTGCCGCGCGACCCGTACGACGGCTCCGACGTGGTCATGGAGATCAAGTCGGGTGAAGGCGGCGAGGAATCGGCGCTGTTCGCCGGCGACCTCCTGCGCATGTACCTGCGCTACGCCGAGCGTCACGGGTGGAAGGCCGAGGTGCTCGACTCGGTCGACTCGGACCTCGGCGGTTTCAAGGACGTCACCGTGTCCATCAAGAGCCGTTCCGCCGCCGCCGACGGCGTCTGGGCACGGCTGAAGTTCGAGGGCGGGGTGCACCGCGTGCAGCGCGTGCCCGCCACCGAATCGCAGGGCCGTATCCACACCTCCGCGTCCGGCGTGCTCATCTACCCCGAACCCGAGGACGTCGAGGTCGAGATCGACCCGAACGACCTGCGGATCGACGTCTACCGCTCGTCCGGCCCCGGCGGCCAGAGCGTGAACACGACCGACTCGGCGGTGCGGATCACCCACCTCCCGACCGGCGTGGTCGTCTCGTGCCAGAACGAGAAGTCGCAGATCCAGAACCGCGCCCGCGCCCTGCAGGTGCTGCAGGCCCGCCTCCAGGCGATCGCCGAGGAGGAGGCCGCCGCGAAAGCGTCGGACGCGCGCCGCTCGCAGGTCCGCACCGTCGACCGCTCCGAGCGGGTCCGCACCTACAACTTCGCCGAGAACCGCATCGCCGACCACCGGGTGAACTACAAGGCGTACAACCTGGACCAGGTCCTCGACGGCGACCTCGACGGCGTGCTGGACGCGCTCATCACCGCGGACCGCGAAGAGCGGCTCGCCGCCCACGCGGGCTGAGGCGAACTAGCCGGGTTCTGTGTAGAACGGGTCGTCCTCCAGTGCGGTATGGACGGCCCGGACGGACATGTTCACCTGCGACAGTCTGTCGGCCACCTCGTCGGCGACCCGCCTGAGCGCTTCTTCGCCGCTTTCCCCGTCCAGAGCCGGGAAAGCCGACAGCAACACCGCTTCGCAAGGACCCGCGTCCGTGCTGATCCGGACCAGAGACGCCGAAAGGTCGGCCGCCGGACGGCCGCACAGGTCCACGGCCAGGCGCAGGTCACCGGTGGGGACGTAGAGATGCACCCGCGAAATCACATCGGTTTCGGCGCGCGGGGTGAAATCGTGCCTCGTGACGTATGCGGGCTCACGTGGATCGGTGCCGCCGACGGACGCCATCAGCGAATAGAGAGTGAACCCGTCCGCTCGGATGTCATAGGCGTCGTAGCTTCCGTATTGCCCGGTGTCCGGCGTGCCGTGAATTTCGAAGAATTGCGCGTTCAGGCCGAAGTGGAAAAGCGCGGGTACCGCGGCTCGATGCAGTGTTTCGGCGGAATCTTCGCCGTCGGCCGGGGGCGTACGATAGCCGACGGAGACCAGATATCCCGTCCAACCGCCTTCGGGGTCCGCCCGGCAGATCTCCAGCTCGGTGGCGTCGAACTCGCCGATGAGACGTTCGCCCAGCGCGGCGGCCGCGGCGAAGTCCTCGGTCTCGATATTCGCGGATATCCGCGTGACGACCGTCGTATCCCGGAGATCCATGACTATCGCGTGAGCCCCTTCAGCGCGTGTAGGTGGCGCTCAGCCTACGCGGGCCGGGCGCGGTATGGAACGACGCCCGTTCAGTGAGGGCTCTTAACGGTACGCGTTCGAGGTGAATAGAGGAGGAGCGGCTCGGCGCGATGAAATTCGTGGAAGGCCTGTGCCCAGGATGAGCAGAGCCAAGAACGTGGCATGATCGCCCAATCCACATCATGAACGTCTGCGGTAGCGAAGTGTTTCCAGTTTGTGAGGACTTGGACTGATAATCTCGCGTGCGACCGGAGCTTCCACTGTCCGAAGGACTTTCGGAAATTCGCGGGCTTCGTTGTATGCGCTGTCGCCGAGTGGTGCCATCTTGCTTGAAACGGGCCCGCCGATCGCGAATGAGCGTCAGCCGGAGATGGTCGCGGTCACCGGCTCGCGTTTCTCGGCCGCCGACGGTTTGTCAGGGCGTCGCGGAAGGAACGAGAGCGCGGCGAAGGCGGCGGCGAGCAGGGTCGGGAAGATCGTCAGCTGCTGGTGTTTGATGTTCTCGATGCCTTCCGCGAGGCCGGAGACCAGGAATTGACCCATCGCGAACAGCAGGAACATGAGCACCACGATGCCGATGTCGCGGCGCCCGGTGCGGTTCCGGAAGGCGCGGAGTCCCGCCCAGCCGACGAGCAGCCAGATCGGCAGCAAGGCGAACAACCCCAGCGGCGCGATCCAGCCGGTGATCCCGGACAGGACGGGGATCCGATACTCCTTGGCCATCGGCGGCTGCCCTGCGTGCTCGCCGAAGCTACCGAGGTTCGGCACCCGCGCGGTCAGCGTCTCCTGCGCGGACCGGTGCAGTACCTCGACCACGCGCGCCGGATGATCGAGGTAGTACCGGGCGACGTTGCGGCGGCTGATCTTGTCGCGGTACCGGGCGTACTCGGGGTCGTGCCAAGCCGCGTTCGAACTCCACCAGTCGGTGCCGACGTAGGCCGCGAATCGAGGCGGGAGACCCAGCGCCGCGAGGTCGCCGGTGGTGTCGTGTTTCCCGTCCACGATCCCGTTGAACACCACGTGGTACATGTTGGCCTCGCGGTACTCCGCGTTCGCCGAGTCGCCCGCCCCCTGCACCAGGGCCGTGCCCGTGCCGACGACGGCGAGCACGGCCAGCGGCAGGGCCCACCGGGCCAGGCCGCGGCTGCCCGGCGGCCGGACGAACAGCAGTGCGAGCGCGAACACCGGGATCAGCAGCAGCGTCTGCGATTTCGCGTTGATCCCGATCATCGCGCCGAGCACGGTGACCGCGGCGCCGGCGTACCGCCACGGCCCGGTGCGGTGCATGAGCAGGAGCCCGCCGGCGAGCAGGATCATCCCGACGAAGGCGGCGCCCTCGCTCAGCACCGAGGCGAAGTAGCCGAAGAAGGCCGAGTCCGCCACGACCAGCAGCAGCGCGACCGTGGCGATGACGCTGTCCCGGACCGAGAGGCGCAGGCCCGCCACGATCGCGGCGATCCCGCCCGCGACCAGCAGACAGCCCAGCACGCCCAGCACCAGCAGGTCCAGGATCGCCGACGAGCCGAGCAGCTGCCCGATCTCGCTGGCGATCTTGTCGATCCAGCTCTGGCTGGAGATGTACTCGCTGTTGCAGAACGGGGCGGGGCCGTAGGAGAAGCGGACGAAGTACTCGGTAGGCCTGTCGAGCTCGCGGGCGCCGAGCTGGCACAGGAGGCGCCAGCCGTCGCCGTTGTCCGCCATACCGATCGGGCGCGGAACAAGGAAACGGACGAGCAGCACACCCAGCGCGGCGGAAAACACGCCGAAGGGCAGCCAGATCTCCCGATACCTCATCCGGGCCACCATAGAATATTCGTCCCGGTGATCGGGTCGGCACCCTCTGTGCGCCAGGACAACGCCTGGTGGAGCACATGATCGCGCGGTGGCCACGCTCCCTGTGTCGAGCAGGCGGACACGCGTGATCCGGCTCCGCCGCGGTTCCCTTACCGATCGACGCTCCCGGTGAGGAACTTCTGGATCACGCCGAGCCATTCGTCGCGGGCCTCGGTGCCGATACCGTGACCGGCCTCGATCTCGACCAGTTCGGCGCCGGGGATCCCGGCCGCGAGTTCGCGGGAGTGGACGGGCGGGGCGAGGCCGTCGAGTGTCGTGGCGATGACGAGGGTGGGGACCGAGATCCCGGCCAGTTCGGCGCGGGTGTCGACGCTCGCGACCAGGCCCACGTGTTCGGGGCTGCCGTCCGGGATGAATCCGGCGAGTCCTTCGATGGCGGCTTCGAGCTCCGAGGGCGTCAGCGCGTTCAGGTGCTTCTCGCCGGTGGCGGCGAAGGTGAGGAACTTCGCCAGCAGCTTCCGATCGCCGCCCAGCAGTTCGCGCCAGATGTCGACGGCCAGCAGGAGCCGGTTGTCCGGTTTCGTGAACCCGGCGGTCAGGATGAGCCCGGTGACCCGATCGGGGTGCCGGGTCGCGGCGCGGACGGCGACTCCGGTGCCGAGCGAGTAGCCGAGGATCGCGAAGCGTTCGAGGCCGGCGTCGACGGCGATGGAGACCAGTTCGTCCGCGACGGCGTCGAGGTCCAGTGGCTCGGTGCTGCGCGGCGTGGCCCCGGAGCCGGGGTAGTCGGGGCCGACGACGGTGTGGGTGCGGGCGAGGTCGTCGAGGATGCTCCCGAAGTTGCCCTCGACACTGCCGCCACCGCCGTGGGCGAGCAGCAGGCCGGGACCGGAACCGCGGACGACGTGCGCGAAATGATTCGTCATGCCGTCGACGTTAGGTACTGACATCGATGTGAAGGTCAAACTCGGATGACGGGGGTCACATGCTGATCGGCGAGCTGTCCCGGCGGACCGGCGTGAGCCAGCGGCTGCTGCGCTACTACGAGGAACAGGGGCTTCTGGTCTCGCGGCGCGACTCCAACTGCTATCGCAGCTTCGACGAAGACGCGGTCACCACCGTGCGGCAGATCCGCGCGCTCCTCGCGGCCGGGCTGAGCACGCAGGTCATCGCGAAGGTGCTGCCGTGCGCGAACGGCGAACTGCCGGAACTCGACCTGTGCCCCACGGTCGTCGGGGAGATCCGGCGCGAACTGGCCGAAATGGACGACCGCATCGACACCCTCCGGCGGCGGCGCGGGACACTGGCCGGATATCTCACTCTCGACGCGTAGGAGAACTGTGGAAGCCCTGGCCAGATTCGGGTTCGAACTGGGTGTGCTCAAGCGGATCCGGCGGGCCGGGTGGTGGCAGGCGGGGGTCCGCGATCCCGAATCGGTCGCCGAGCACACCGTCCGGGTCGCCCAGCTGGCCGGTCTGCTCGCGGCCGAGGGCGGCGCCGACCCGGCGAAGGCGGCGTACCTCGCGCTCTGGCACGACACACAGGAGACGCGGACCGGAGACCTTCCGCACACGATCAAGGGCTTCGTCGAGAAGCCGGATCCGCGCGCGATCACCGCCGCGCAGACGTCGTCGCTTCCCGGTGCGGCGCGTGATTCGGTGCGCGACGCCGTCGACGAGTACGAGTCCGCGGAGAGTCCGGAGGCGCTCTACGCGCGCGACGCGGACAAGCTGGAGATGTTGCTTCAGGCCGTCGAATACCGCGATGTCGGTGTACGGAACGTGGACGAGTGGATCGCTTCGGCGACGAAGAGCCTTCAGACCGACCTGGCGCGGCGTGTGGCCGAAGCGGCACTGACGTTGTCGTCGCTCTCGTGGCGGGTCAGGTGAAAGGAATCGATACCCTGGGCCCGCGTGTATCGACCCCGGCACGCGTGCCTCGTGTGTCAGGCTTGACTCTGTGAAGGAACACCAGTGAACCGGCAGCCGTTGCGCCTCGCCATCATGGAAGCGACCCGCATCCTCACCGAGGCCGGTGTGGCGTCACCGCGTTCGGACGCGGAACTGATCGCCTCCCATGTCCTCGGCGTCGAACGCGGCCGCCTGCCGATGGTGCCGCTGGTGGACCCGCCCGTCATCGACGCGATCGGCCAGCTCGTGAACCAGCGGGCCAAACGGATCCCGTTGCAGTACCTCACCGGCTGGGCCGCGCTCGGCGACATCACGGTCAACGTCGGCGCCGGGGTGTTCGTGCCGCGGCCGGAGACCGAACTGCTCCTGGAATGGGGCCTCAAACTGCTGCACGGGCGCGAGTATCCGGTGGTGGTCGACCTGTGCACGGGATCGGGCGCGCTGGCGCTGGCCGTGCAGCACGCGCGGCCGGACGCCGTCGTCTACGCGGTCGACATCGACGCGCAGGCGCTCGCGTGGGCCCGGCACAACGCGGACGTCCACGCCGACGCGGGGGACACGCCCATCCGCCTGTACTCCGGCGACGTCGCGGACAGCACGATGTTCGCCGAGCTCGACGGGCTCGTCGACCTGGTCCTGTGCAATCCGCCGTACGTCCCCGAAGGCACGCCCGTGCCGACGGAGGTCGCGGAGCACGACCCGCCGCGGGCGGTGTTCGCGGAGGAGAGCGGGCTGGCGGTGATCCGGCACGCGATCGCCGCGGCCGCGCGCCTGCTGCGGCCCACCGGCGGGATGGCGATCGAGCACGACGACACGCACGGTTCCGCCGTCCCGGCGCTCGTGCGGGCGCGACGGGTGCTCACCGACGTCCAGGGACACCTCGATCTCGCCGGACGGCCGCGGTTCGTCACCGCCCTGCGGGTCTCCTGAACCCGTGCATTTCGTCCTCTGGATGCGGTACTCGGGGGATAGTTAGCGAGACTCACGACTTCCGGCGGTGCCCACGGCAAAGCCCACCTCCTAACGTCGATCACGGCCGCCTCATCGGCGGTCCGACTGGGAGGTGTACCCCGATGCGATCGTCTCTCCGACGAGCCCCACTCAGAACACTCGCCGTCCTCGCCACCGTCGCGCTGCTGCCGGGTCTGGTCGCCCAACCCGCGTCCGCCGCGGTGCCGGTGAAAGGCTGGCCCGCCCCCATCGACGGGTCGACCTGGGAGAACCAGGACCACATGACGTGGGACGACTACCGCAAGCCGCCCGGCACCAACTGGGCCGATCCTTCGCTGAAGCCGACGAAGCGGACGTTCAAGGGCGCCGTGGTGCTCGCGGACTACCCCGATCAGGAGTTCGCGGTCACGCAGCCGACGCATTCGACGGTGTTCGGCAACCCCGGCCCCGCCGCCAGTAACATCCCCCGCGCGAACGTCGCGAAGTTCTACCAGGACTTCCTCAACAAACCGCAGGCGCTGAACCAGGGCCACACCATCAACGAGTACTGGATGGAGGACTCCGGCGGCCGGATGGGCGTCGAGCTGACCGCGTTCGGGCCGTACCGGCTGCCCGGCAAGTCCTTCGAATACGGCATGGAGTTCCAGCCCGACGCCTGTCCGCCGGGCGCGAACTGCAAGCGTGACCTGCGCGCGGACGCGGGCGCCGCCTGGCGGGCGGACGTGGGTGACGTCTCCAAGCAGTTCGACTTCATCTTCTATCTCTCCGCCGGTCAGGACGAGAGCGCGACCTGGCAGGAATTCGGCGTGATGAAGTTCGGCGAGCCGGGGAACGTGCCCGACGAATTCGGCCCCGGTGTCGCGGGAATGCCGAACGCCGCGTCCACCCGGTACGTTCCGTGGACGTCGTGGAAATCGGCGGCGAGTATCTGGCCGAACGCGGTCACCGGTTCCTCGACCCAGGCCGAAAGCTCGGGTCAGGCGGTTTATGCGCACGAATTGAGCCATATCCTCGGTATCGGTGACAATTACAACAACCCGTTCGGCACGCCGCCTTCCAGGACCTACACCGGTCCGTGGGAGATGATGTCGCGCGGCAGCTTCAACGGCCCCGGCGGACCGCACACGCGCTGGCAGATCCCGGCGACGCAAGGCGGCTCGATGGGTTCGCATCACATGCTGCGCACCAAGATGAAGCTCGACATCATCGACCCCGAGGACGTGCTGAAGCTCGACCGGAACCAGCTCGCCGAGACCGGCCCGGTTTCGGCACGGGTCACGGCGCGTTCCGTCCTTCCGGGACAGGGCGCCTACAGCGGGATCAACATCGCGCTGACCGGCGGGGACCTTTCGCCGAAATGCGACCGGTCGAAGGATCCGTTCTGCGACGGCGGCGGATACCACAATTACACGGTCGAGGTCGTCGACCGGATGGGCAGTGATTCCTTCGCCCCCGATTCCGGGGTCATCATCGCGAAGACCAAGAACCAGGACAACGCGCCGTTCGAATGGATCGTCGACGCGAATCCGGCCGACATCGGTATGACCGACTACAAGAAACCGGACGGCACCGCGGTGCCGATCACCATCGGCGACTACCGCCAGCTCAACGACGCGGCGTTCAAGGCGGGCACCGGTTCCGCGAGCAAGTACGAGTACACCGACGAGGCGAACAGGCTGAAGTTCCTCGTCTCTGACGTCGAGCGCGACCGCAAGGGCGTGCTGTCCTACGTCGTCACGGTGGCTTCGCTCGACGGCGCGGGCTCGCGGGCCAGGGGTGTTTCGCTGTGGCCGTCGGCCCCGGCGTTCGCCAAGCAGGGGCTCGCGAGCTGCTCGTTCCCGGTGCTCAACACCGGTGACGCGAAGGGCGCGGCGGCGCCGTTCAACACCGACACCTACCGCCTGAGCGCGTCCACCAACGCCAAGGGCTGGGAGGTGCGGCTGCCGAACGAGCTGTCCACCGTCCCGTTCGGCGGGCGGTCTTCGGCGACGGCGCACGCCAAACGGGCCGCGGGCGGTGACCACGTCGCGCACATCAAGCTGACCGCGACGTCGATCGCGGACCCGGCGAAGACGGCGACGTCGTTCTGCACCGCTTTCGCCTTCTGACGGTTGCTGAAGGGGCCCTTCGCCGCATGCCACGCGGCGAAGGGCCCTTTCGGTGCATCGCATGCGGGGAAAGGGCCCTTCAGCCCCCGGGCTAGGCTCAAGGGCCATGAGCGCGGTGTACGACTGCAGCAAGCATGAATCCCGGGCCGACGGCCTCGCCGCGGCGGCGAGCGCCGTGCGTTCCAGCCGTCTCGTCGTCCTCCCGACGGACACGGTCTACGGCATCGGCGCGGACGCCTTCGACGGCGGCGCCGTCCAGTCGCTCCTCCGGGCCAAGAACCGCGGCCCGGACATGCCGGTCGGTGTCCTGGTCGGCTCCTGGTCCACTGTGGACGGACTCGTGCTCGGTACGCCGCCGCAGGCCCGCGCGCTCATCGAGGCCTTCTGGCCCGGCGACCTCTCTATCGTCCTGCCGCACGCGCCGAGCCTGCAGTGGGATCTCGGCCAGTCACGCGGAACGGTGATGCTGCGGATGCCGCTGCACCCGGTCGCGCTGGAACTGCTGCGTGACGTCGGCCCGATGGCCGTCTCGAGCGCCAACGTCTCCGGGCAGCCGCCCGCCTCGACCGCGCAAGAAGCCGTCGATCAGCTCGGCGACAGCGTCGCGGTGTACCTCGACGGCGGCTCCACCGGGGAGCCCGTTCCGTCCACGATGGTCGATCTCACCGGCGACGACCCGGTCATCCTGCGGGAGGGCGCGGTCAGCCGCGCCGCCGTCGCGGAAGTACTGGGCGTGCCCGCGGAGTCACTGGCCTAGGACCGTTGGCCGCGGTATCCCCCCAGCGCGGTAGCGTGTTCGAGTGACTTGGACCTCGGCGGCGTAACGCATCATGCCTCCTACGCAAGGCCTCCCGATCCGGGAGTACCTCCTCGTCGCCCTCACCGCGGCGGCCGTGACCTTCCTGCTCACCGGCGTCGTGCGCCGGGTCGCGATCCGGATCGGCGCGATCGCCAACCCGCGGGCCCGCGACGTCCACGTCACGCCGATCCCGCGGATGGGCGGCATCGGGATCTTCCTCGGCGTCGCCGCCGCGATGGGGCTCGCGCACCAGTTGCCCGCGTTGAGCCGAGGTTTCGACTTCTCCTTCGATTCGCTGGGCGTCCTGCTCGCCGCGGGCGTGATCTCCCTGATCGGCGCCCTCGACGACCGATTCGAGCTGGACGCCTGGACGAAACTGGCGGGCCAGGTCATGTGCGCCGGGATCCTGGTGATCTTCGGTGTGCAGTGGGTGTCGTTCTGGGTGCCGTGGGGCGGCGGTGGCGAGTCCTTCGGCCAGGTGCTGGTGCTGGACAAGAACCAGGGCGCGCTGCTGACCGTCGTGCTGGTGGTCGTCATGGTGAACGCGATGAACTTCGTCGACGGCCTCGACGGGCTCGCCGGCGGCCTCGGCTTCATCGCCGCCGCGGCGACGTGCTCCTTCTCCCTCGGCCTGCTCGATTCCTCGGGTGGCGACGTCGGCGCGTACCCGCCCGCCCTCATCGCCGCCACGCTCGCCGGGGCCTGTCTCGGTTTCCTGCCGTACAACTTCCAGCCCGCGAAGATCTTCATGGGCGACTCGGGTTCGATGATGATCGGTCTCATGCTGGCCGGCGCGACGACGTCCGCGTCGGGCCGCGTGCCGTACCCGCAGTTCAGCGGCAAGGACGCGCTCGCGCTGCTCTCGCCGCTCGTCGTGGTCGCCGCGGTGCTGTTCGTGCCGATGCTCGACCTGATCATGGCGGTCGTCCGCCGCACCCGGCGCGGCGAGAGCCCGTTCGCCGCGGACAAGATGCACCTGCACCACCGCCTGCTGGAGATCGGCCACTCCCAGCGCCGCGCGGTGCTGCTCATCTACTTGTGGGCAGGCCTGCTCGCGTTCGGCGCCGTTTCGGTCACGCTGTTCGACAGCGCCGCGGTCTTCTGGATCGTCGGTTTCGGTTTCCTGCTGGCGACCCTGGTGTCGATCGTGCCGAGGCTGCGGTCGCGGAACCGGACCGTCTGAACGCCGCGAGCGGCACGGGCCTACACTGGCGGGCTGAGACGACCAGGGAGTTTTCTGTGAGCGAGACCGAGAAGACCGTCGAGGCGGAGGAGAACCCTCACGCCAAGGTGGTCCTGCAGGCGGCCAACGCGATGACGAAGGCTTCCCTGAAGCTGGTTCCGCCCGCGGTGCTGATCTGCATCGTGGTGTTCACCATCCTCAATGGACTCCCGGGCCTGCTCGGCTCGGTCGTCGGCGGCGTGCTCGCCATCGTGTCCGCTCTCGCGACGCTGGGCCTGATGCGCTTCAGCGCGGGCATGGACCCGATGTTCGTGATGGTGATCGCTCTCGGTGGTTACGTGCTCAAGATCGTCCTTCTTTTCGGGGCGCTGACTCTGCTGCGCGGAGTGAGCTCGATCCACCCGATGGCCTTGGGTGTCACCATGATCGTCGCGATCCTCGTGGCCGCCGCGGTGGAGTTCGCGGCCTTCCGCAAGACCAAGATCCCGACGATCATCCCCGCTTCCCGCTGAGCGCGGGACCGAGGTCCTGACCTGGGGCGGGACCTAGGTCCTCGGCCGATCGGGGGCAATGTAGTACGCCTGTACGGCCCGTCGGAACCTGCTGATATGGTCCGCGTATGGGCGGCGGCCTCGGCTGCCGGCTCCTGATGACGAACCCCGAACAGCAGTGTGGCGACGGCGTTGAATCGTCCCCTTACCCGCTGGTAGGCGTCTGTCTCCCGGGAGCACTGCATCGAGAATCCTCGTGTGCGGAACGTGAAGCCGTGTTCAGCACATCGTGGGGTGGCCGCCTCCGACGGCCCGATACGTGTCGGGTACGTTAAGTCCAGATCGTGACGATTCCCCCGGCGGAGTGAACGCCGGCCGGGAGAACCGGAAGGAGCCCAGTGGGCGCGCTGGTACTAGCCGAGGGTGCGGAGTTCGCGCCGCCTGGTGTCAAAGACTTCAACCTGCCGCCGTTGTTCGGTTCCGGCTATTGGTTGAGCTTCACCAAGCCGATGCTGCTGGTGGTCATCTCCCTGATCATCATCGTCACCTACTTCATGGTGACGTCGCGCCGCCTCAAGGTCGTCCCCGGCAAGGGACAGTTCATCGCCGAAAGCATTTACAACTTCGGCCGTAACAACATCGCGCGTGAGCAGATCGGATCGGCCGACTTCAAGCCGTTCATTCCGCTGATCCTGGGGCTGTTCAGCTTCGTGCTGGTGAACAACCTCTTCGGGATCATCCCGTTCTTCCAGTTCCCGACCATGGCGCGAATCGGCTTCCCGGTCGCCCTCGCGTTCCTCGTCGTTTACCCGGTGTACCACTACGTCGGGTTCAAGCGCCACGGTTTCAAGGGTTACCTCAAGAAGGAACTGGCTCCGGCGGGTATTCCCGGATTCGTTCTGCCGCTGTACTCCACCATCGAGTTCGCGCAGAAGTTCTTCATCGCGCCGGCCACCCTGGCCATCCGAGTCTTCGCGGCGATGTTCGCCGGGCACCTCATCATCATGGTCTTCACGCTCGGCGGGAGTTTCCTGCTGACCGAGGGCGAAGGACTCGTGAAGGTCGCGTCACCGGTGGCATTCCTCTTCGCCATCGCGATGACCTTCCTGGAGGCATTCATCCAGATCCTGCAGGCGTACATCTTCGCGCTGCTGTCCGCAGGGTACATCGGCGCCGCACTGGCGTCGGAGCACTGAGAAACACCAAAAGCCCCCGATCCGCGTGAGTCGCGCGGACCGAGTTTGAAGGGAAACGCACGTGAGCAACATCGTTCTTGCGCAGGCCGCCACCGAGGCCGTCAGCATCAACAAGGGTCTTGCCGCCATCGGTTACGGCCTCGGCGCGATCGGCCCCGGTATCGGTGTGGGTCTCATCTTCGCCGCGGTCATCAACGGAACCGCCCGTCAGCCGGAGGCCCAGGGCAAGCTCCAGGGCATCGCCTTCTCGACCTTCGTGCTGACCGAGGTGCTCGCGCTGATCGGTATCGTCATCTACTTCCTCGCCTCCGCCTAGGGCTGAGTTCCGCTCATCGCTTAAGGAGACGTTGTGCTGAAGACCGAATTGGTGTTGGCCGCCGAGGCGCCCAACCCGATCGTGCCGCACGTTCCCGAGCTCATCCTCGGGTTCATCGCCTTCCTTCTGCTGCTGTTCGTTCTGAAGAAGTACGTGGTCCCTCGTTTCGAGGCGACCTACGAAGAGCGGACGAAGCTGATCGAGGGCGGCATCGAGCGGGCCGAAAAGGCTCAGGCCGAAGCCGAAGAAAACCTTGCGCAGTACAAGGCGCAGCTGGCGGAAGCCCGTTCCGAGGCCGCGAAGATCCGCGACGACGCCCGGCTCGAAGCCGAGCAGATCAAGGCGGAGCTGCGGGCCGAGGCGGAGTCCGAGTCCCAGCGCATCGTCGCCCAGGGCCAGGCTCAGCTGCAGGCCCAGAAGGCGCAGATCATCGCCGAGCTGCGCGCCGAACTCGGCCGTAACTCCGTCGAGCTGGCCAGCCGCATCGTCGGCGAGTCGCTCGCGGACGACGCGCGCCGTCACGGCACCGTGGACCGGTTCCTTGCCGAGCTGGAGACCGCGGGCGCCTCCAACGGAGCGGGGAAGTAGACCAGAATGACGCTGCATGCTGCGAGCCGTGAAGCGCTCGACCTCGCCGAGAAGCGTCTCGGCGAGGTTCTGGCCGCCGCGGGTACGGACCCGGCGACGGTCGGCGACGAGCTGCTTTCGGTCGTCGCCCTGCTGGACCGGGAGATCGGCCTGCGCCGGGCCGTCGCCGACGGTTCGGCCTCGTCCGAAGCCCGGATCGGCCTCGCCCGCGGGATCCTCGCGGGCAAGGTTTCCGAGCCGGCCCTGCAGGTGCTCGACTCCGTGGCGGGCAGCCGCTGGTCGAGCCCGCGCGAACTGACCGACGGGCTCGAGGCCCTCGGCCGCTCGGCGCTGCTCACCAGTGCGGAGAAGTCCGGGAACATCGACGCTGTCGAAGACCAGCTGTTCCGGGTCAGCCGAATCGTCGTGGGTGAGCCGGAGCTCGAACGGGCACTGGCCGACCTGACCGCCCCCGCGGAGGCGAAGCGGACCCTGGTCCGCACCCTGTTCGCCGACAAGGTGGACGTGGTCACCAAGACCCTCGTCGAGCAGGTCGTCCTGCGCGCCAAGGGCCGTGGGGTCGGCAACGCCCTCGAAGAGCTGGTCCAGCTGGCCGCGGAACGCCGTGAACGTTCGGTCGCCCGGGTGACCAGCGCGAGCGCGCTGTCCGACGAACAGCAGGCTCGGCTGAGCGAGAAGCTCAACGCCCTTTACGGGCGGCAGCTCGCGCTGCACGTCGAGGTCGACCCGTCACTCGGCGGCGGACTCGTCGTCCGCGTCGGCGACGAGGTCATCGACGGCAGCACCGCGGGGCGCATCGACGCCCTGCGTCGCCGGTTGGCCGGCTGAACCCACAACAACGACTTTGCACACTGGCACGAACGAAGCGAGAGCGGGAACGAAATGGCGGAGCTGACGATCTCCTCGGATGAGATCCGTAGCGCGATCGAGAACTACGTCTCGAGTTACGCCCCGGACGTGAGCCGGGAAGAGGTCGGCGTCGTCGTCGACGCCGGTGACGGTATCGCCCACATCGAGGGTCTTCCCTCGGCGATGGCCAACGAGCTGCTCGAGTTCCCCGGCGGGGTCCTCGGCGTGGCGCTGAACCTGGACGCGCGCTCCATCGGTGCCGCGATCCTCGGCGACTTCGAGACCGTCGTCGAAGGCCAGGAAGTCAAGCGGACCGGTCAGGTCCTCTCGGTTCCGGTCGGCGAGGGCTACCTCGGCCGGGTCGTGAACCCGCTGGGCGCCCCGATCGACGGCCTCGGCGAGATCGAGACCACCGACCGCCGCCCGCTGGAGGTCAAGGCCGCTTCGGTGGTCGAGCGCCAGCCGGTGTCGGAGCCGCTGCAGACCGGTATCACCGCCATCGACGCGATGACGCCGATCGGCCGTGGCCAGCGTCAGCTGATCATCGGTGACCGCAAGACCGGTAAGACGGCCGTCGCGGTGGACACGATCATCAACCAGAAGGCCAACTGGGAGACCGGCGACCCGAAGAAGCAGGTTCGCTGCATCTACGTCGCGGTCGGCCAGAAGGGCTCCACGATCGCCGCGGTGAAGAAGTCCCTCGAGGACGCCGGAGCGATGGAGTACACCACCATCGTCGCGGCCCCCGCGTCGGACTCCGCCGGCTTCAAGTGGATCGCGCCGTACACCGGCTCGGCCATCGGCCAGCACTGGATGTACGAGGGCAAGCACGTCCTCATCGTGTTCGACGACCTGACCAAGCAGGCCGACGCGTACCGCGCGATCTCGCTGCTGCTGCGTCGCCCGCCGGGCCGTGAAGCCTTCCCCGGCGACGTCTTCTACTTGCACTCCCGTCTCCTCGAGCGTTGCGCGAAGCTCTCGGACGAGCTGGGCGCGGGCTCGCTGACCGGTCTCCCGATCATCGAGACCAAGGCGAACGACGTGTCGGCCTACATCCCGACGAACGTCATTTCGATCACCGACGGTCAGTGCTTCTTCCAGTCGGACCTGTTCAACGCCGGTCAGCGCCCGGCCATCGACGTGGGTATCTCGGTTTCCCGCGTGGGTGGTGCCGCGCAGGTCAAGGCGATGAAGGACGTTTCGGGTTCGCTCCGTATCGACCTGTCGCAGTACCGCGAGCTGGAGGCCTTCGCGGCCTTCGCCTCGGACCTCGACGACGCGTCGAAGGCGCAGCTCGAGCGTGGTGCCCGTCTGTACGAGGTGCTCAAGCAGCCGCAGTACTCGCCGATCCCGGTCGAGGAGCAGGTCGTCACGGTGTACCTCGGCACGAACGGTCACTTCGACACCGTTCCCACCGAGGACGTGCGTCGCTTCCGCGACGAGTTCGTCGACTCCGCGCGTCGCAAGCACGGAGAGCTCCTCAAGGACATCCGCGAGTCGGGCAAGTTCTCCAAGGAGACCGCTTCCGGGCTGGTCGACGCGGTGAACGAGTTCAAGAAGGAGTTCACCACCTCCGAGGGCAAGAGCCTGGTCGAGGTCTCCGACGCGATGGACGCCGAGAAGGTCGGGCAGGAGACCGTCAAGGTCAACAAGCCCGCCCCGAAGAAGTGAGCTGATAGCTCATGGCCGCACAACTCCGAGAACTCCGGTCGCGTATCAAGGCGACCAAGTCCATCGGCAAGATCACCAAGGCGATGGAGCTCATCGCCACCGCGCGCATCACCAAGGCGCGGGCGAAGGTCGCGGCTTCCCGGCCGTACTCGGACGAGATCACGAACGTGCTCTCGGCCCTGGCCGGAGCCTCGGCGAACCTCGACCACCCGTTGCTGGTCGAGCGTCCGAACCCGAAGCGCGCGGCGGTCCTCGTGATCACCAGCGACAAGGGTCAGTGCGGTGGGTACAACTCCAACGTGCTGAAGGCGACCGAGGAGCTCCTCACGCTGCTGCGTGAGCAGGGCAAGGAGCCGGTGCTGTACGTGACCGGCAACAAGGGCCTGAGCTTCTACCGGTTCCGCGGGCGTGAGGTGGCCGAAAGCTGGACGGGATTCTCCGACCAGCCCGGTTACGTCAACGCCGCGGAGGCCGGTGAGCTCATCGTCGAGTCGTTCCTGAACGGCGCCGACGACGAGGCGGGCAACGCCGACGGCATCCTGGGTGTCGACGAGATCCACGTCGTCTACACCGAGTTCGTCTCGATGCTCACCCAGCGTCCCGTCGCCAAGCGCGTCGCGCCGCTCGAGGTCGAGTACACCGAGGGCGAAGAGGAGAAGCCCGACAGCCTGCTCCCGAGCTACGAGTTCGAGCCCAGCGCCGACAAGCTGCTCGCCGCGTTGCTGCCGAAGTACATCAACACGCGGCTCTTCGCGGCGATGCTCGAGTCGGCGGCGTCCGAACTCGCGGCCCGCCGCACCGCGATGAAGGCGGCGTCGGACAACGCGAACGAACTGGTGAACACGCTGACGCGGGAGGCGAACCAGGCCCGCCAGGCGCAGATCACCCAGGAGATCTCCGAAATCGTCGGTGGGGCGAACGCTCTCACCGCAGCAGGAAGTGATGACTGATGACCAGTACTGAAGCCCGTGCCAAGGGGCGCATCGTCTCGGTGACCGGCCCGGTCGTCGACGTCGAATTCCCGCGCGGTTCCGTTCCCGACCAGTTCAACGCGCTCAAGGTCGAAATCGAGTTCGAGCAGCTCCGCAAGACGGTGACGCTCGAGGTCGCCAGCCACCTCGGTGACAACCTCGTCCGCACCATTTCGCTCCAGCCGCAGGACGGCCTCGTCCGTGGCGCCGAGGTCACCGACACCGGCGGCCCCATCACGGTGCCGGTCGGCGACAAGGTCAAGGGCCACGTCTACAACGCGCTCGGCGAGTGCCTGGACGAGCCCGGCTACGGCGATGACCTCGAGCGCTGGGGCATCCACCGCAACCCGCCCTCCTTCGACCAGCTCGAAGGCAAGACGGAGATGCTGGAGACCGGCCTCAAGGTCGTCGACCTGCTGACCCCGTACGTGCAGGGTGGCAAGATCGGCCTGTTCGGCGGTGCCGGCGTGGGCAAGACGGTGCTCATCAAGGAGATGATCACCCGTGTCGCCCGGAACTTCGGTGGTACGTCGGTGTTCGCCGGTGTCGGCGAGCGCACCCGTGAGGGCAACGACCTCTTCCTGGAGATGTCCGAGGACGGCGTCATCAACGACACCGCCCTCGTCTTCGGTCAGATGGACGAGCCGCCGGGCACCCGTATGCGGGTCGCGCTGTCCGCGCTGACCATGGCGGAGTACTTCCGCGATGTGCAGAACCAGGACGTGCTGCTCTTCATCGACAACATCTTCCGGTTCACCCAGGCGGGTTCCGAGGTGTCGACCCTGCTGGGCCGCATGCCTTCGGCCGTGGGTTACCAGCCGACGCTGGCCGACGAGATGGGTCAGCTCCAGGAGCGGATCACCTCGACCCGTGGTCGTTCGATCACCTCGATGCAGGCGATCTACGTCCCCGCGGACGACTACACCGACCCGGCCCCGGCGACGACGTTCGCCCACCTGGACGCCACCACGGAGCTTTCCCGTGGCGTGTTCCAGAAGGGCATCTTCCCGGCGGTGGACCCGCTGGCGTCGACGTCGACCATTCTCGACCCGGCCATCGTCGGTGAGGACCACTACCGCGTGGCCTCCGAGGTCATCCGGATCCTGCAGAAGTACAAGGAGCTGCAGGACATCATCGCGATCCTCGGTATGGACGAGCTCTCGGAAGAGGACAAGCTCACCGTTCAGCGCGCGCGCCGCATCGAGCGGTTCCTGTCGCAGAACATGCTGGTCGCCGAGGCGTTCACCGGTCAGCCGGGCTCGACCGTGCCGCTGTCGGAGACCATCGAGTCCTTCGACCGCATCACCAAGGGCGACTTCGACCACTACCCGGAGCAGGCGTTCCTGGGTATCGGTGGCCTCGAAGACCTCGAGAAGAAGTACAAGGAAATCACCAAGAAGTGATGTTCCGATGAGCGGCGGGATCAGTGTCTACTGTGGACGCTGGTCCCGTCGTTCGCATACAGGGAACTTTGACTATTACACTCGGTGCCAGCACCTGAGGTGAAGGGAAGCTACGTGGCTGAGATTTCTGTCGAGCTGGTAGCCGTCGAGCGCCGTCTGTGGTCCGGTACCGCCACGTTCGTGGTGGCGCAGACCACCGAGGGCGAGATCGGCATCATGGCCGGTCACGAGCCGGTTCTCGGCCAGCTCGTCGAGGGTGGCGTCGTGAAGGTGACGACCACGGACGGCGAGACCGTGACCGCCGCGGTGCACGGCGGGTTCCTGTCGGTCACCGCGACCGGCGTGAGCATCCTCGCCGAGAGCGCGGAGCTTTCGGACGAGATCGACGTCGATGCGGCCAAGAAGGCGCTGAGCGGCGAAGACGAGCAAGAGCGGGCTAGGGCGACCGCCCAGCTTCGCGCGGCCGGTCAGTCAGTCTGACCGGGCGAAGGACAGGGGCCGGGCCGTGGAAATCGCCGTGGGTGTTCTCGGGGCCCTGACCATCCTGGCCGTCGTCGTGGCCTGGTATTCGTTGCGGTGGGTCCGGATGCGCCGCGGTGGTGGCGTGAGTGTCGCCCTGCGGTGGCGTCCGGACGAGGCGCGGTCCAGCTGGCATCTGGGGCTGGGCCGCTACGAGGGCGACGAGTTCGTCTGGTTCCGCGTGTGGAGCCTGCGGACCGGCCCGGACCGGGTCTTCCAGCGGGCGAGTATGGAGATCGCGGACCGGCGCGATCCCTCCGGCACGGAGGCGTACGCCGTCCCCGAAGGTTCGATCGTCCTGCGATGTGAGTCCGCCACGCAGGAGGCGATCGAGATCGCGATGGGCCCCGGTGCCCTCACCGGTTTCCTCTCCTGGCTCGAATCGGCCCCGCCCGGGCGCCGCCTCCCGCGCGCTTCCTGAGTTACGCCTTCAATCACGCGAGTTCGCCCTCTGATCACGTGAGTTCGCCGTTCGAGCACGCCGTATGCTCACGCCGTGACCATCGTCGACATCCCCGGTTCGAAGTCGATCACCGCCCGAGGCCTGTTCCTCGCGGCCGCCGCCCACGGGACGACCGTGCTGGGCAGGCCGCTGCGCTCGGATGACTCCGAGGGCTTCGCCGAAGGCCTTCTCAAGCTCGGCTATCAGGTCTCCCGCACCGACGGGGAGTGGACGATCGATGGCAGGCCCGAGGGCCCCGCCGTCGACAGCGCCGACGTCTTCTGCCGCGACGGCGCCACCACCGCGCGGTTCCTGCCCGCGCTGGCCGCCGCCGGGCACGGCACCTTCCGCTTCGACGCCTCCGAGCAGATGCGCGCCCGGCCGCTGGGGCCGCTGACCGACGCGTTGCGGGAGCTGGGTGTCGACCTGACCTTCGAAGGCTCGCCGGGCCACCATCCGCTGGTCGTGCGGGCCGACGGGATCAAGGGCGGGGAACTGACGCTGGACGCTGGGCTGTCCTCCCAGTTCCTGACCGCGTTGCTGCTGGTCGGGCCGCTGACCGCCGAGGGACTGCGGATCACCGTGACGGACCTCGTTTCGGTGCCCTACGTCGAGATCACCATCGCGATGATGCGGCGCTTCGGCGTCGAGGTCGTCCGGGACGGCGACACGTTCGTCGTGCCGCCCACGCCGTACCGGGCTTGCCACTACGAGATCGAGCCCGACGCTTCGACGTCCAGCTACTTCTTCGCTGCCGCCGCCCTGACCGGCAACTCGGTGACCGTGCCGGGCCTGGGTGACGGTGCCCTGCAAGGAGATCTGGCCTTCGTCGAGGTCCTACGGCAGATGGGCGCGGACGTCGAGGTTGGCCCGGACGCCGTGACCGTGACCGGGACGGGCGGGCTGCGCGGCGTCACAGTGACCATGCGCGACATCTCCGACACCGTGCCGACGCTCGCGGCCATCGCGCCGTTCGCGGACGGGCCGGTGCGGATCGAGGACGTCTACAACACGCGGATCAAGGAATGCGACCGGCTCGCGGCCTGCGAGGAGAACCTGCGCGCGATGGGCGTTTCGGTCGAGACCGGGCGGGACTGGATCGAGATCCAGCCGGGTGTGCCGACCGGGACCCTGGTGAAGTGCCGGCGGGACCACCGGATCGCGATGGCGTTCAGTGTCACGGGGCTGCGGACGCCGGGGATCACGCTGGACGACCCGGGTTGCGTGAAGAAGACGTTCCCCGGCTTCCACGACGCCCTCGCTTCGCTGCGGGCCTCCTGGGGACTCTGATTACGGCAGAGGAAACATGGGATCATCACGAAGCGGCATTTCTACCGGCCTTCCGACGTGATGCACGTCTATTCTCGGTCTATGACTCAGAGCGAGGACACGAACCGCTGGAGCCACCTTCCCGAAGCCGTGTCCCTGGAGGACACGATCACGATGAAGGCGATCGACCCGGGCAAGGACGGCACGCCCGAAGTCGACCTCGAGCGCTATTGGGCAGCACGGGAACAGGGCTGAACGTGAGCTGAAGGACGCGGCGAAAGCGTCCTTCAGCTCGCCCCGCCGGGCTGCCACAGGATGTCGCCGTCCGGATTCGCCAGCCGCGACAGGATGAACAGCAGGTCCGAAAGCCGGTTCAGGTACTTGATCGCCAGCTGGTTCGTCGCGGCCTGCTCGGCCTCGAAAAGCGCCCAGCCGGACCGCTCCGCCCGCCGCGCGACCGTGCGGGCCTGATGCAGGAACGCCGCACCCGGGGTGCCGCCCGGCAGGATGAACGACGTCAGCTTCGGCACGCGCTCGTTGAACTCGTCGCACCAGCCTTCGAGCCGCTCGATGTACCGCTCGGTGATCCGCAGCGGCTCGTACGGCGGGTTCTCCACGATCGGCGCGCACAGATCCGCGCCGACGTCGAAGAGATCGTTCTGGACCGCACGCAGCACCTGCGTGATCTCCTCGGGAAGACCACCCATCGCGAGCGCGAGCCCGATGACGGAGTTGGCTTCGTCGACGTCTGCGTACGCACCCAGCCGTGGCGACGTCTTCGGCACCCGGGAGCCGTCGCCGAGCGCCGTGGTGCCGTTGTCGCCGACCTTCGTGTACACGCGGTTGATGCGAACGACCATGAAGCCGACTCTACCGGCCCGGCGTAAGGCAAATCCGGGCGAGAGGGCATGATTGGCGCCCATGAGCGAGCACTTCGACGTGCACGGCGGAGCTCGGCTGGTCGGCGAGGTCGACGTGGTCGGGGCCAAGAACAGCGTCCTGAAACTGATGGCCGCGGCCCTGCTGGCCGAGGGTACGACGACCATCACGAACTGCCCCCAGATCCTGGACGTCCCGCTGATGGGCGACGTCCTGCGCAGTGTCGGCTGCGACGTCGTCATCGACGGCGACACCGCCAAGATCACCACTCCGGCCGAGCTGTCGCACCGGGCCGATTCGGCCGCGATGGGCAAGCTGCGCGCGTCGGTGTGCGTGCTGGGTCCGCTGGTCGGACGGCTCAAGCAGGCCGTCGTGGCGCTGCCGGGCGGCGACGCCATCGGTTCCCGCCCGCTGGACATGCACCAGAACGGCCTGCGCAAGCTGGGCGCCACCAGCACCATCGAGCACGGCTGTGTCGTGGCGAAGGCCGACGGGCTGCGCGGCGCGCAGATCTGGCTGGACTTCCCGAGCGTCGGCGCCACCGAGAACATCCTGATGGCCGCCGTGCTCGCCGAGGGCACCACGGTCATCGACAACGCCGCGCGCGAGCCCGAGATCGTCGACATCTGCACGATGCTGACCGAGATGGGCGCGAAGGTCGAAGGCGCCGGCACCTCGACCCTCACCGTCGAGGGCGTCGAGAAGCTGCACCCCACCGAGCACCGCGTGATCGGCGACCGGATCGTCGGCGCGACCTGGGCGTTCGCCGCCGCGATGACCAGGGGCGACCTGACCGTCCGCGGCGTCAACCCGCACTACCTCGACCTGGTCCTCGACAAGCTCCGCCTGGCGGGCGCCGAGGTCGAGACGTTCGACGGCGAGGGTTTCCGCATCGTCCAGAACGACCGGCCGAAGGCCGTCGACTGGGTGACGCTGCCGTACCCCGGTTTCGCGACGGACCTGCAGCCGTTCGCGGTGGCGTTGTCCGCGGTCTCCGAAGGCACGTCGATGATCACGGAGAACATCTACGAGGCCCGGTTCCGGTTCATCGAAGAGATGATGCGGCTTTCCGGCGACGCGCGCACCGATGGCCACCACGCCGTCGTGCGTGGCGTGGAGAAGCTCTCGAGCGCCCCGGTGTGGGCCGCCGACATCCGCGCCGGTGCCGGGCTGGTGCTGGCAGGCCTCTGCGCGGACGGCGTCACCGAGGTCTGGGACGTCTTCCACATCGACCGCGGTTACCCGCACTTCGTGGAGAACCTGAACCGGCTCGGCGCCAGGATCGAACGCGTGGCCGGGGAGCCTGATCGGGCTTGATGACACGCGCGTGAAGGCCCCCTTCCCTCGGCTCAGCCGAGGGAAGGGGGCCTTCACGCGCGATCAGGGCAGGGCGACGAACGGCGCGAGGAAGTCCCGCGACGTCGGCGAGTCCAGCCGGTAGGTGACGTTGGTGGCGTAGCAGGGCCCGTCGCCGGTGATGGTCGTCGACACCAGGACACGCTTGCCGCCGATGGTGGCGAAGTTCGGCCCGCCGGAGTCGCCGTAACAGGCGCCGCCGTTGCCCTGGGGCGCCGTCATCGCCAGCCGCACCCACGTGTTGTTCAGCGCGTTGAAGGTGACGGGCGCCTTCATCCGGACCCCGCCGCCCGGATGGGTGTGCCCGCCCGGCCCGTTCACGGCTTCCTGCGTGCCGTAGCCGGCGACCACGAAGGGCGTCGAGTTCAGTGCCTGCGGCCCGAGCGCGTCGAGTTGGCCGGCGCTCGGCAGCGTGGCGGGAGTGAAGGTCCAGCGCGCGGACATCTGTTTCGCGGGCACCTGGACGACGGCGATGTCGTGCGAGTCGGCCGAGTTGCCGGGGTAGCCGGGCTCGTTGTGCGCGACGCCTTCCACGGCGACGGCCTTGGCGATCGCCGCCGGGTCTCCGGGGTACTTCTTCGCCGCCGCGTCGAGACCCGCTTGCACGTCCTGGTCGAGCGAGACGAAGAACCGCACGTCGGCGGGCCAGTCGGTGGTGCAGTGCGCGGCGGTGAGGAACGTGTCGGCGTCGACCATCGTGCCGGAGCACACCCAGTCGACCCGGTCGGGGGTGGCGGGGTCGCCGTCGTTGTCCCAGGTCGCGACGAGGGCGCCGACCTCGGTGCGCTCCGGCGCGGGCGTGGCGTTGTAGGAGTTGATCGCGGGCGCGGCGGTGGCGCCGCCCAGCAGCAGGGCGGCGGCCAGCGCCGCGACGGTGGCGGCGGGGGTGAACCTCACGAACGGCCTCCTCGTCTCGTGCTTCTGGAGACGGGATTCAACGTGGTGGACGCGCGAAAGTCATCCGCCGAAAGTAGTCACGCGTCCCTGCGCCGCCGGGTCCCCGCGTACAGCGCGGCACCCGCGGCCAGTGAACCCAGCCCGGTCAGCAGCACGGGTTCGAGATCGAAACCGGTCTTGGCCAGCGAAGGAGGGCTCGCGACCGCGCTGACCGCGCTGCCGGCGCGAGGTGCGACGGCCGCCGCCGGCACGACCGCGGGGCGCACGACCTCACCATGCGGTCCCCCGGGCGGGGGAGGCTCGGCCGGCGGGTTCGTGGCGGGCGGTGTCCGGTCCGGCACGCAGGCGGTGTGCGCGGGATTGCCGCGCCCGACGCCGTGGTTGCGGTCGCATTCGTAACCCGCGTTGGCATCCGAGCCGCTGGGCAGCTGTCCGGGCGGGTTCTTGTTGTCGGCCTTGCCGACGCAGCCGGCGCAGGGCTTTCCGGCGGCTTCGCCACCGCCGTTGCCGTTGGCCGACGGTGAGCCGTCGCGTGTGGAGTCGTAGGGCCCGTGCTTGTTGGCGCCGTGCCCGGAGAAGTCCGCTTTGGACGGAGGCTGCGGTTTGGTGGTGTCCTGGGCGCGTCCCGGCGGGGCGCCGCCGTTGCCACGCTCGCCGGCGTCGGCGGGAGCAGCTCCGAGAAGAATGAGGGAGAAGGCGGCTCCGGCGAGAACGCCGTAGGTCTTCTTGTTCATCGAAGCCTCCTAAGGTCGCGCCATTGCGACATCCGGGGTATCGCGTAAACGACCGAAGGGGTTACTCGAGTACGAGAGCCGCGCCGAATCCGACCAGCGCGGTCCCGGTGACGCCGTCGAGCGCTCGCCGGACCTTGCGGCGTTCCAGCCAGGCCCGCACGCGGTGCACGAAGAACAACAGCGTCAGCAGCCAGATCGCGCCCAGCACCGCGACGGTGTAGGCGAGCAGCAGCGCGTGCCAGGCCGACGTCGTCACGGGGTCGAGGAACTGCGGCAGCACCGAGAGGTACAGCACGAGCACCTTCGGGTTGGTGATGTTGGAAAGGAAGCCCTCACGGAAGCGGCGGAACCCGCTCGACCGTTGCTGCTTCACCGCCGCGACACCGGAGTAGTCGCCTCGCCACGCGCCGCGCAACGCCTGGAAACCGAGGAAGACCAGGTAGGCGGCGCCAACCCATTTGAGCGTCACGAACACCGGCTGCGATTGCGCGATGACGACGCCGAGGCCGAGCGCGGCGGCGGTGCCCTGGACGGCGTTGGCCACGAAGATCCCGGCCGTGGCGAGGAAACCGCCGCGGGTGCCGCCGGAGAGCGAGTTCTTGAGCATCACCATCGTGTCCGGCCCCGGCGCGAGGACGATCAGGACGACGATGACCAGATAGCTGCTGTACGAACTCCACGTCACGGTCACCCACGCTAGACGCCGGGCACGGACGGAGTCTCGCGGATTTCGGTCACAGTCCCGGTGCCCCTTGGCGTCGAGTGGGCTTCGCCGTAGTTCGGTGGGCTCGGTACCGGAGCGCCGGTGCCCGCCAGAAGTACATGAAGGCCCCCTTCCTTGCGCCAGGCGCAAGGAAGGGGGCCTTCATGTACTTGGGGAAGGTAGTGAAGGAGGCCTTCACGGACTTACCCGCGACGACTCGGATAGGTCCGTTCGGCCCGGTATTTCACCGACGAACGGACACTGTCGCCCGCCCCCCGGACGGGTAGTGTGCCGTGGCATGCATGAGGGGCAGATCGACCTCCGTCCTGGCGAACGGGTCATCTGGGCCGGGCAGCCGGTGCGCAGGCCCCTCTTCAATCCCGGCGACCGGTTCAACGTCCCCGTCGGTCTGGTCTGGCTCGGTGGTGTCACGCTGTTCTTCGCCGCCAACCACGACACGGCGTTCCACCTGGCCGCGTGGGTCGTGCTCACCGCCGCGGGCGTCTTCCATCTCGCCGGCAGGCCGCTGATCCGCTACCTCAGGCTCGCCTCGACCACGTATGCCGTGACGGACGGCCGGGTCATCGCGACCAGTTCGCTCGTCCGCCGCAAGGAGGAGTCCGCGGCGCTGGCCGGGCTGGCGGATCCCGTCGTCACGCCCGGGCCGGGCAAGACCGGGACGATCACCTTCGGCAGGCTCGGCGTGCTGGCGTGGGCGTCGGCGAACTTCGGTGCGGGTACCGGGAAGGATCGCGAGCCGCCGGTCATCCTCGTGGGTGTCAGCGACGTGGCGAAAGTGCGGGAGAAGCTCGCGAAAGCCGTGGACGAGGCACGAAACCGCACTCCTTAGCGAGCGCCGGGCGGCCACAACACCTTCACAACATTTCCGGGTGGTGCCGGATGTGACTCTCTCTCCTCGTTGGCACGGATTCCCGACAGGAGAAAGAAATGCGCAAGCTTTGGAGCAGAACCTTCGGCCTGCTGGCCGCGGGCGGACTTTTCGTCACCGTCGCACCGGCGACGGCGGTGGCGGCGCCACCCAACTTCAGGGTCGGCATTCAGCTGGCCGACAACGGCGGCCGGGGAGGATTCGGGGTCGAGCAGTTCACCGGGTTCGCCAACTTCGGCACCAGCGTGTCGCAGTGGGCCGGGGACAGCAACAACTTCGACCCGGACGGGGCCAGGATCGATCTCAATCCCGCGTTCGGCGGCGGTCTGCTGAACCAGGTCGACTTCCGCATCGGCGGGCAGGCCCGCGACCGGGGCAGGGAACTCGGCGCCGTCGCTTACACCCCTTGGGCGAGTCAGGGTGGCGGCACGACCGATCTGATCACCGACAGCAACTCCTTCGACCCGGACCAGTACCGGCTGTTCCTGGAGACCCGGCCGCTGCCACCCGGGGTCGAGATCAGCGACCTTCGCCTGTCGATCCTGGCCGTCGACCGCGGCGAACCCGAGGGAGTGCCCGCCTTCACCCGTTGGGCGAGCCAGGGCGGTGGCCAGAGCGACTTCGCGCTGGACGCCAACGCCTTCGACCCGGACGGGTTCCGGATCGGACTCGAGGTCGTCTGATGCCGGGTGCCCGGGTCCCGTGTCGTCCGTCCGGGGCCTGGGTACCTTCCAGCCAGAATGACCCGACTGTGTCTGATTCAACTACGCGGCCGATGTTACCGGCCGGTACACTCAGGCGGTCGTCCAGCGCCGGAGGTGTACCGTGCCCTATCCCACGGACCGTGAACGGGACCGCCCCTGGGTGATGCGGACCTACGCGGGCCACTCGTCCGCGGCCGCGTCCAACGAGCTGTACCGCCGTAACCTCGCGAAGGGGCAGACCGGCCTCTCGGTCGCCTTCGATCTGCCGACGCAGACCGGCTACGACCCGGATCACCAGCTGTCCAAGGGCGAGGTCGGCAAGGTCGGCGTCCCGGTTTCGCATATCGGCGACATGCGGCGCCTCTTTGACGGCATCCCGCTCGCCGAGGCCAACACGTCGATGACGATCAACGCGCCCGCCATGTGGCTGCTGGCGCTCTACGTCTCCGTGGCCCGCGAGCAGGCCGAAGCCGAAGGCCGTGACGTCGACGAGGTGCTGGCCAAGCTCACCGGCACCACGCAGAACGACATCATCAAGGAATACCTCTCCCGCGGCACCTACATCTTCCCGCCGGGCCCGAGTCTCCGCCTGATCACCGACATGATCGCGTGGACCGTGCACCACGTGCCGAAGTGGAACCCGATCAACATCTGCAGCTATCACTTGCAGGAAGCCGGCGCGACGCCGACGCAAGAGGTCGCGTACGCGTTGTGCACCGCCATCGCCGTCCTCGACGCGGTCCGCGATTCCGGACAGGTCGAGCAGGCCGACATGGCCAAGGTGGTCGCGCGGATCTCGTTCTTCGTCAATGCCGGCGTGCGGTTCGTCGAAGAGATGTCGAAGATGCGCGCGTTCACCGCGCTCTGGGACGAGATCACGCGGGATCGTTACGGCGTAACGGATCCCAAGGCGCGGCGGCTGCGTTACGGCGTGCAGGTCAACTCGCTGGGCCTGACCGAGGCGCAGCCCGAGAACAACGTCCAGCGCATCGTGCTGGAGATGCTCGCGGTCTCGCTTTCCCGCGGTGCCAGGGCCCGCGCGATCCAGCTGCCCGCGTGGAACGAGGCGCTCGGCCTGCCCCGGCCGTGGGACCAGCAGTGGGCGCTGCGGATGCAGCAGGTGCTCGCGTTCGAGACCGACCTGCTGGAGTACGAGGACATCTTCGACGGCTCGCACGTCATCCAGGCCAAGGTCGACGAGATCATGGCGGGCGCGCGCGAGGAGATCGCGCGCGTGCAGGATCTCGGCGGCGCGGTCGCGGCCGTCGAGAGCGGCTACATGAAGTCGCAGCTCGTCGCCTCGCTCGCGGAGTACCGGCGCGGTATGGAGAACGGCGAGCGGATCCTGGTCGGGGTCAACAAGTTCGAGACCACCGAGCCGTCTCCGTTGCAGGCCGAGGGCGCCAAGGCGATCGAAACGATCGACCCCGCCGTCGAAAAGCAGGCCGTCACCGCGATCGAGGAATGGCGGACGCGGCGCGACAACGCGGCCGCCGAGGCGGCGCTGGAGAAGCTGAAGTCCATCGCGAAGACGTCGGAGAACCTGTTCGAGGCCACGATCGACTGTGCCCGCGCCGGGGTCACCACCGGCGAATGGTCGGGCGCCCTGCGCGAGGTGTTCGGCGAATACCGCGCTCCCACCGGGGTTTCCGCGTCGGCGGCCGCGGGCGAGGGCAACGAGGAGATCCGCCGGGTCCGCGAGCGGATCAAGGCGACGAACACCGAGATCGGCGAGCGGCTGCGGATCCTGGTCGGCAAACCCGGCCTCGACGGGCACTCGAACGGCGCCGAGCAGGTGGCCGTGCGGGCGCGCGACGTCGGTTTCGAGGTGGTGTACCAGGGCATCCGGCTCACCCCGGAGCAGATCGTCGCGGCCGCCGTCCAGGAGGGCGTGCACGTCGTCGGGCTTTCCGTGCTCTCGGGTTCGCATCTCGAAGTCGTGCCGCAGGTCGTGGACGGTTTGCGGGCCGCGGGCGCGGGCGACATCCCGGTCATCGTCGGCGGCATCATCCCGCCCGACGACGAGAAGCTCCTGCTGGAGCGGGGGGTCGCGAGGGTGTTCACGCCGAAGGACTACGAACTCACCGACATCATGGACGGAATTGTCGGATTGGTGCGGGAGCGCCACGGCCTGAGCACATAAAGTCACCGTAAATCTCGGTCCCGTAACGGCAGGTGGTTCGCCACCCGCTCACACTGCCCGCGCCAAGGTACCCACCTACGTTTCGATTAAAACCGATTAATCGAAAAGAGGTGCCGCGATGGTGCACGGCGAGTGGTCGAGGCGGGAGTTCTTCCGGCGGTCCGCGGTTCTGGGCGCGGTGACGATCGGTGGTCCGGTGCTGTTGTCCGCGTGCACGACGACGACTTCCGGGAACGCGCTGGAGGCGGCGAAAAGCTCCAAGAAGATCAAGATCGGTATCGCGAACGAAGCGCCGTACGGCTTCACGGACCAGAGTGGCCGGGTCACCGGCGAGGCGCCCGAGGTCGCGCGCGCCGTCTTCAAGGCCATGGGCATCGACAACGTGGAAGCCGAAGCGGTCTCCTTCGACCAGTTGATCCCCGCGCTCAACGCCAGGAAGTACGACGTCGTCGCGGCGGGCATGAACATCAAGAAGGAACGGTGCGACGCGGCGGCCTTCTCGATCCCCGACTACTCGGCGCTGACCGCTTTGCTGGTGCCCAAGGGAAATCCGCAGCAGGTGCTGAAGTTCGAGGACATCGCGGCCAAGAAGGTCAAGGTCGCCGTGCTCTCGGCGGCCGTGGAGAAGGGGTACGCCACCGACTCCGGCGTCGCCGAGGACCAGATCGTCACCCTCGATTCGCAGGACAACATGCTCCGCGCGGTCACCGACGGCCGGGTCTACTGCGCCGCGCTCACCGACATCTCCCTCAAGGACGTCCTGGCGAAGAGCCCCGGCGCGGCGGCCGAAGTGACGCCCGGCTTCGATCCGATCAAGGACGGCAAACCGGTCGTGTCCGCCGGCGCCTTCGTCTTCCGCAAGGACGACAACCCGTTGCGCGAGGCGTTCAACGTCGAACTCAAGAAGCTGCAGGACAGCGGCGAATGGACCAGGATCGTGACGCCGTTCGGCTTCTCGGCGGACAACCTGCCGAAGGCCGACGTGACCACCGAGAAACTCTGCGCGGTGTGACGAGGCGAAACCCATGTCGTCGTCGGTATCGCATATCATCACGTCCGTCCTCAGTGGACTGACCGCGACCGTCACCGCGGCGCTCGGCGGGATCGCGCTCACCGTGGTGCTCTCGCTGGCCGCCGGGCTGGCGCTGAGATCCCCGTCCCGGCCGGTGCGGGGGATTTCCCGGGTCTACGTCGAGATCTTCCGCGGCACCTCGGAAGTCGTCCAGCTGTTCTGGCTCTACTTCGTGCTTCCGGTGCTGGTCGGCCTCCAGCTGGTGCCGATGTTCGCCGGGATCCTGGTGCTGGGTCTCAACCACGGGGCCTACGGCGCGGAGATCGTCCGCGGCGCGGTGAACTCGGTCCCGCGCGCGCAGTTCGAGGGCGCCGTCGCGCTCAACCTGAGCCCGGCCCAGCGGATGCGGCGGGTGATCCTGCCGCAGGCGTTCGCGGAAATGCTGCCACCGTTCAACAATCTCTTCATCCAGTTGCTGAAGAGCACCGCGCTGCTGTCGTTCATCGGGGTCCCGGAGATGGCCCGCCAAGGTGAGTTGCTGCGGCCGGTGTTCAGTGCCGAGATCGGCTGGATCTACGGCACAGAACTCGTGCTCTACCTCCTGCTCGCGCTGCTGATCACGAGCGGGATGCGGCTGCTGGAACGGAACGCCGCGCGGCGCCTCGGCCGGGCCCCGGCCAAGATGACGGCCACCGCGGGAGGTGTGTGATGGACTGGAGCTGGAAATCGGCCTTCGATTCGATTCCCCTGCTGCTGGAAGGGCTTCTCGTCACCGTCGAGATCACCCTGCTCGCCTCGCTGGTCGGCTACGTGCTCGGCCTGGTGTTCGCGTTGGTCCACCGCACCGGAATCCCCGTGCTGTCCCAGGCGATCCGGCTGTTCATCGAGTTCGTCCGCAGCACGCCGCTGCTGATCCAGGTGTTCGTTCTCTACTACGTGATCCAGCCGGTGGGCGGAATGACCTTGTCCCCGTTCGCCACCGGTGTCATCGCGCTCGGCGTGCACTACGCGACATACGCGGCCGAGGTCTACCGTGCCGGGATCGAGGCTGTCCCGAAAGGACAGTGGGAGGCCGCGACCGCGCTGAACCTCCCGAGGTCGCGGGTGTGGACCGCGGTCGTCCTGCCGCAAGCGGTGCCGCGGGTGCTGCCCGCGCTCGGCAACTACACGATCTCGATGTTCAAGGAAACCCCGTTGCTGCTGGCGATCGGCGTCGTCGACGTTTTGGCGAGGGCGAAGGAGGTCGGCGCCGACACGTTCCGCGTCGTCGAGCCGTACACCCTGGCCGGGGTGCTGTTCCTGCTGGTGAGCCTGCCGGCTTCGATTCTGGTGAGAAGGTTGGAGCGACGTGCCGCCCACAGTTGATTCCCCGATGATCCGGTTCTCGCAGGTGGTCAAGTCCTTCCGCGACCACGTCGTGCTGCGTGACCTTGATTTCACCGTCGCGCCAGGGGAATTCGTCTCCCTGATCGGGCCGAGCGGGTCCGGGAAGACGACGATCCTGCGGCTGCTGATGACACTGGAGAAGGTCGACGGCGGCACCATCGAGGTCTGCGGTGACTATTTGAGCCATATGAAGCGCGGCGGGAAACTGGTCCCCGCGGACGAGAAGTACCTGCAGGAGGCGCGCAAGCGGATCGGCATGGTGTTCCAGCAGTTCAACCTGTTCCCGAACATGAACGTGCTGCGCAACATCACCGAGGCGCCGATCCATTCCCTCGGCGTCGCCAAGGACGAGGCGGAGGCGCGGGCCGTCGAACTGCTGGAAATGGTGGGGCTCACGGACAAGAAGGACGCGCACCCCACGCGGCTTTCCGGCGGCCAGCAGCAGCGCGTCGCGATCGCCCGCGCGCTCGCGATGCGGCCGGACGTGCTGCTGCTGGACGAGGTGACCTCGGCGCTCGACCCGGAACTGGTCGCCGACGTCCTGCGTGTGCTGCGTGAGATCGCGACGTCCACCGACATCACGATCCTCTGTGTCACGCATGAGATGCAGTTCGCGCGCGATGTCTCGGATCGGGTGATGATGTTCGACCAGGGACAGGTGCTGGAGGACGCCACGCCCGACAAGCTGTTCAACGACCCGGAGCACGACCGGACGCGGCGGTTCCTCAAGGCGGTCATCGACCGCGCCTAAAGCGCGCTCAGGATCTCCTTCGTCGAGGTGACCGTGGCGAACCCGCCGCCGTGCAGGTTCGTCGCGGTCGCCTTGGACAGCTCGTCGGCGGTCAAGACGCTGCCGTCCGGCCCGGCGAGGTCGAAGGTGAAGGTGGCGTCGAGCGCGAAAGTCACGTCGTAGCCGAGGTTCCCGCCGACGCGCGCGGTGGTCTCGCAGCAGAAGTTCGTCTGGATACCGGCGAGCACGAACGACGTGATGCCGCGGGTCTTCAGCCAGCCGTCGAGATCGATGTCGCCGTGGAAGGCCGAGTTGACCTTCTTGCCGAACACCAGATCCGCGCGCACGCCGTCGAGTTCCGGCTTGAAGTGGTTGCCCTCCTGCCCCGGCTGCAGCGACGAGCCGGGTTTCACGGAGTCGTGGTGCACCAGCACGATCGGCAGCCCGCGCTCCTGGTAGGCGTCGACGAGCGCTTTGATGTTGGCCTCCGCGCCGGGGTTGTTGCGCGGGCCCCAGACGGGTTTGTCGAAGCCGCGCTGGACGTCGATCACGAGCAGGGCCTTGTTCTCAGTGGTCATGGCTTCGAGTTTCACGCGCATCGTCGCGGGTGGGGAGTGGCAGAAGAAGCGCGATGCGGTACTTTTCTGCCATGCGAACCGTGGGTGTGCTCCTCCTGCCGGGCAGCCGGTCCTTCGACCTGGGCGTGATCGGTGAGGTCTGGGGAGTCGACCGGACCGACAGCGGCATCGGTCCCTTCGAGGTCCGGCTCTGCGCGGCAGGCCGCAGCTCGATCGCCGTCCATCCGTTCGGCCGGATCGAGGCCACCCATGGGCTGAGCGGGCTGGCCGGCTGCGATCTCGTCCTCGTGCCCGGCCGGGTGGATCCGCACGCCGAGGTGCCCGCGGCCGCCGTCGCCGCGCTGCGCAAGGCGCACCGGGAGGGGATCACCGTCGCGTCGCTGTGTTCCGGGGCTTTCACGCTCGCCGCGGCCGGGTTGCTCGGCGGCCGGTCCGTCACCACGCACTGGCGACTGCTGGACGACCTCGAAGCCGCCGCTCGCGACGCCGTCGTCCAGCGGGACGTGCTGTTCACCGACGAGGGTGACGTGCTGACGTCCGCCGGGGTGGTCGGCGGGCTGGATCTCTGCCTGCATCTGGTGCGCCGCGACCATGGCGCCGAGATCGCCGCCGCCCTCGCCCGGCGGCTGGTGATGCCGCCCGCGCGGGAGGGCGGCCAGCGGCAGTATGTCGACAACCCGTTGCCGCCCAAGCCGTCGCGGCCGAGTGTATCGTCCACAATGGACTGGGCACTGGAGCGGATCGCCGACGACATCGGCGTCGACGACCTCGTCGGGCACGCCGGGCTGAGCGAGCGGACCTTCCACCGCGAGTTCGCGGCGGCCACCGGCGTGACACCGGGCCGGTGGCTCCGCGCGCAGCGGGTGCGGCTCGCGCGGAGGCTGCTGGAGACCACCGAGCTCCCGGTCGAGCGGGTCGCGCAGCGCTCCGGCCTCGGCACCGCCGCCAACCTGCGACGACGGCTCCGGGCGGACGTCGGTGTCGGACCCGATTCGTATCGCCGGACGTTCCGGTCGGTTACCGTCGAAGCATGGCCGAGTACGAGCACATCCTCGTGAAGCGGGACGGGGACACCGTCACGATCACCATGAACCGCGCCGCGCGGCGCAACTCACTGTCGTCGGACCACCTCGCCGAGCTGCTCGCGGCGTTCCGCGAGGCCGGGGAAACCGACGCCACCGGGATCGTCCTGGCCGGCGCCGGGCCGGTTTTCTCGGCGGGACACGACTTCGGCGACGTCGCCGCACGCGACCTGATGGGCGTGCGCGAGCTGCTGCGGCTGTGCACGGACCTGATGGGCACGATGCAGTCCGTCCCGCAGGTCGTCGTCGCGCGGGTGCACGGGCTCGCGACCGCGGCGGGGTGCCAGCTGGTGGCCTCGTGCGACCTCGCCGTCGCCGCGGAATCCGCCGGCTTCGCCCTTCCCGGTGGCAAGGGCGGCTGGTTCTGCCACACACCCGCGGTACCGGTGGCACGCGCGATCGGGCGGAAACGCCTGATGGAACTGGCGCTCACCGGCGACGTCGTCGACGCCGCCACCGCGCTGGACTGGGGCCTGGTGAACCGCGTCGTGCCGGACGACTCGCTGGACGAAGCCGTCGCTTCGCTGCTCGGACGCGCGACGCGAGGAAGCCGGGCCAGCAAGGCGATGGGCAAGCAGACCCTCTACGCACAGCTGGACCGGCCCGAGGCCGACGCCTACGCGCTGGCGCTGGAGGTGATGGCTTCGGCTTCGCAGTTGCCCGGGGCGCGTGAGGGTATGGCGGCCTTCCTGGAGAAGCGTTCCCCGGTGTGGCCCGACTGAGCAGGTTCAGAGCGTGCGTTCGCGCAGGAGCAGAAGCGTGTAGGCGGCCAGCGTCTGAGCGTCGGTGATGTCGCCCGAAGCGATCATCTTCTCGAACTCGCCGCGCTCGAACCACGCCGTCCGCATGTCCTGCTCCTCGACCTCGCGCTGGGCTTCACCCTGCGTGAGATCGGTGGCGAGGAACACGTGCCCGCGCTGGCTCGAGAACCCGGGCGCGACGTCGGTCTTGCCGAGGTCGGCCATCGAACCCGCGATCAGCCCGGTCTCCTCCCGCAGTTCGCGGGCGGCGAGTTCGAGCGGCGGGACGTCGGCCAGTTCGGGCGCGGTGCCCATCGGGAATTCCCAGCGCCGCATCCCGACCGGATAGCGGAACTGCTCGACCAGGTGAAACCCGGCGCCGTCGAACGGGATCACCACGGCGCAGGTCGGTTTGTCGACGACGGCGTAGATCCCCTCGGAACCATCGAGCCGCCGGACGGCGTCTTCGCGCAGGGTCATCCAGTCGTTCCGGTACACCTCGCGGGAGCTGACACGCTGAACGGGGTCCATGCGCACAGTATCGCCGTGCTTGTCCTACCCTCGCGTGGTGCGCCTTGTGATCGCTCGCTGCCAGGTCGACTACGCCGGCCGTCTGACCGCCCATCTGCCGATGGCCACCCGGCTGCTGCTCGTGAAGGCCGACGGCTCGGTGTCCGTGCACTCGGACGACCGCGCCTACAAGCCGCTGAACTGGATGAGCCCGCCGTGCTGGCTGATCGAGGACGGCAAGCTGTGGATCGTCGAGAACAAGCAGGGGGAGAAGCTCGTCATCACGATCGACGAGATCTTCCACGACCACGCGCAGGAACTCGGCGCCGAACCGGGACTGCAGAAGGACGGCGTCGAGGCGCACCTGCAGGAACTGCTCGCCGAGCACATCAAGACCCTCGGCGACGGCTACACCCTGGTGCGGCGTGAGTTCCCGACCGCGATCGGGCCGGTCGACATCATGGCCCGCGACGCCGACGGTGCCAGTGTCGCCGTCGAGATCAAACGGCGCGGCGAGATCGACGGCGTCGAGCAGCTGACGCGGTACCTCGAACTGCTCAACCGCGACCCGCTGCTGGCGCCGGTGCAGGGTGTCTTCGCGGCGCAGATCATCAAGCCGCAGGCGCGGGTGCTGGCCGAGGACCGGGGGATCCGGTGCCTCACGCTCGACTACGACGCGTTGCGCGGCATCGAATCGGACGAGTTCCGCCTCTTCTGAACGGCCTCAGTACATGAAGGACCCCTTCCTTGCGTCTAGCGCAAGGAAGGGGTCCTTCATGTACTGACGGCGTCGCTGCCTGAGCTCTGCGATCACCAGCAGGTGTGCCCGCCGGGGTAGGTTTCGGAGTAGCGCTTGATCGCTGTGCAGTTGCCCAAGTAAGAGCTGTAGTCCTCGAGTCTGCCGAGGACTCCGTCCGGTGGGGGTTCCGCATAGACGCCGGGGGCCAGCATCACCATCTTGTCGCCCTCGACGTACTGCGTGTACCGCTTGTCGACCTTGGACTTCGGCACGAACTTCGGGTACTCGCTCGGTGGCGTCGATGCCGTCGAACTCGGTGCGCTCCTGCTAGTGCTCGGCGGCGAGGTCCGCGCGGTGGAGGTCGCTGTCGATGACGGCGGCGGCCTCGTGGTCGCCGTCGAGCCCGCAGGGCTCTCCGTGCATCCCGCGGATGACCCGCTGAGCAGGACCACTGCGAAGATCATCGCGATGCGTTGCATGCTGCGAAGTCGGGCACTGTCCACTGCATGTTACGGGGCCTGGTGACTCTCAGAGCAGTGAACAGCCGATATCGAATCGAGTCCTCGGATTCGTATCTGCATTCTTTCCCGCGCCACAGAATGCCCTAAAGGGCGCGAGAAAGTAACGAACTCGCGTTCTCCTGCAAAAGAACCAGCTATTTCTGTGCCATTCGGGTGAACGCCGGATTGGCCGGTCTCGCGCTGTGTCACACTCGATTTCCGCGAGGGGTACCGCCGACATATGGGGACCCGCGGGGTGCAGGGGTGATGGGCCATGGCTGATTCACGGAAGAACGTCGATCTCGTGCTGGAAGGCGGCGGCGTCAAAGGTATCGGGTTGCTGGGCGCGGTACTGGAGTTGCACGATGCCGGTTATTCGTTTCCCCGGATCGCCGGGACGAGCGCGGGCGCGATCGTCGCGACACTGGTCGCCGCGTATCAGAAGGCGGGGAAGGATCTCGGCGGGCTGGAAGCGGTGATGAACGACTTGGACTGCCGCCGGTTCCAGGATCAGTCCCTGCTCGACAAGGTCGCCGGACCGATCGGCGATGGCGTCGATCTGCTTCTGCACGACGGGATGCACTCCGGTGACTATCTCACCGAATGGCTCGCGCCGTTGCTGGAAGAGGTCGGCGTGCGCACTTTCGCCGATCTGGCCATCGAAGATCCCGAAGGTACTTTGCTTCCGTATCAACGGTATTCGCTCGTCGTCCACGTCAGCGACCTGACCAGGCGGGTGCTCGTCCGGTTGCCTTGGGATTATTCCCAGTACGGCCGCGATCCCGGTGCGGAGAAGGTCGTCGACGCGGTCCGCGCGTCGATGTCGATCCCGCTCTACTTCCGGCCGGTGCAGTTCGACGTCCATCCCGAGGGGACCGTCACGTGGGTCGACGGCGGCCTGCTGTCGAACTTCCCGATCACCGTCTTCGACCGGACCGACGCGAAGAAGCCGCGGTGGCCGACCTGGGGCGTGAAGCTGTCCGGGGAACCCGCGGGCGGCAAGGACAAACCGGTCAAGAGCGCGTTGCGGATCGCCATCGGTTCGCTCGAAACCCTGCTGTCGGACTGGAATCGTTACCGCTTGCACGAGGAAGGTGTGAACCGGCGGACGGTGTACGTCGACACGACGGGGGTTTCCGCCGTCGACTTCGGGCTCGGCGAAGAGGAAAAGAAGCGCCTCTTCGAAAGCGGGCGGGAGGCCGCGCGGCGGTTTCTGGAAAAGATCGTGCCGCAGTGAACTCGCCGGCGGTATTCCGGTGGGATGAGGGATAGGAGGATCCCATGCGTTATCGCCCGATCGGCAGTGACCCGGCGGACGGCCGCCTCGGCCGGTTCGTCCCGGACGACTGGCGCCACGTCGAGCGCTATCCGTTGACCGCGCTGGCCACCGAGGACCGGCCGACCCGGTCGCCGGTCGTCATCGGTGTCAACTGGTACAAGGAATTCGACGTGCCGGAAAAGGACGAGAAGTCCGGCGAGTTCTTCGTCGCGAAAGGCGGCGCGAAATCGCTCACCAGGATCCGCGGCGGGCACTGCGTCTGCCTCGAACCCGGTGAATCGACCGACGGCGACACCCAGTACGCCTTCTACGACCAGGGCAAGGAAGGCGCCTGCGTCGGCTTCGGCTGGTCGCGCTGCATGACGATGTTCAACGGCGACCTGTACGCCGCGCGGTGGCTGTGGGACCAGTCGAAGCTGCGTGACGAATGGGGCGAGACCAACCCCGGCGACAACAACGGCACGTCCGTCCGCGCGGCGGCCGAGGTCCTGCTCGAACTGGGGCACGTCCCGTGGTCCGAGACCTACACGGACGACGACCACGTCAAGCGGGCCGCCTACACGCCCGACGTCAAGAACGGCATCCAGGCCTATCGCTGGGCGAAGTCGGTCGAAGAGGTGCACGAGGTCCTCGGCAACCCGCGTGCCGACGAGCTCGGCGCCGTGCCGTTCCTCAACTCGTGGGGCTCGGGCTACCCGCACCGCACGTACATGCCGGACGACGTCCTCGCCCGGTTGATCAAGGAGGACGGCGAAGTGGGCCTGCCCACGGACCGGTAAACCCCCACCGGTCACGGGGAAGGGCCGTTCCGGCGACGGGACGGCCCTTTTCCGCGATCATGACGGAGTGCACGGAGAACCGCTGTCGAGGGCATGGCCGCTCGCGCCGTCCGGCGCCACCGATTGGTTGCGTGACCTGTGCGGTGACGGCCTGACCGGATTCATGCCGCCGCCGATGCCGGACGCCGTCTGGGTGCTCAACGCGATGTACGAGCACGAGCAGGGGCCGTCCGAAACGTCGTACCACGAGCATCGCCAGGCTCAAGTGGCCGAAGGGAGCGTCGAGCCGCACATCATCGGCGGCCTCGATCTCGAAGCCGTGGGTGTGACCACCGGAGGGGGAATCGGCCGCGCCGGGCATCCCGGCCCCGGATGGCGGCGGCTGCGCTGGGCGGAGCTCGCCCGCCGCACCGGCGATCCGGTCGTCCCGTCGGGAATGATGCCGTGCTTCCGATGCTTCCCTTCGATCAGGAAGGAGGGAAGCTGGCCGCTGGGGATCATCCCGCCGACCGAGGGAAGCCTGGACCGCGAGACCTGGACGCGGCTGATCGGCGTGCTCACCGAGTTCGGTCCGGCGGGCCGGGACACCGCGTGCCTCGCCTATTACAACCCGCTGACCCTGGGCGCGGAGGACTTCGACAACCTCCATGTGCGAGCCGGGCGCCTCGGTGACGCCGAGATCCTGTACGACCATTCCGAGGCGGACTTCAGCCCGTCCAATCTCTGGGCCGAAGATCGATCTTGGTGCCTGTGCACCGATTACGACCTGTGGGCCACCAAGGTCGCCGGTCCACCCGCCTTGATCGAGGCGCTGCTGAACGACGCCGAAATCGAAGCGGTGCGGCTGCCGGCAACGCCTTGAAGGCCCGGGGATCGGACAGGAATTGTCAAGAATTGTCCCGAAACAGACACGTCAGGGCGGACGTCGCCCACCCGCACTGCCGCTCCTGAATCCATGCAGTATGGTCCGCGATTGACGCGATACCGGCGTTTCTCGTGGACATTTTCACTATGGAGGTGAGTCGGTTGCACGTACTGGCCGATGCGAACCTGCGGCTCGACGCAAGTCCGATCGACTACGTCCTGCTCGCCTTCTATTTCGCCCTGGTGCTCGGCATCGGGTACATGGCGCGAAGGTCGGTCTCGAGCAGCCTCGACTTCTTCCTCTCCGGCCGCTCACTGCCCGCCTGGGTCACCGGTCTCGCCTTCATCTCGGCGAACCTCGGCGCGGTCGAGATCATGGGCATGTCGGCCAACGGCGTGCTCTACGGCCTGCCGACCGTCCACTACTTCTGGATCGGCGCGATCCCGGCGATGCTGTTCCTCGGCATCGTGATGATGCCGTTCTACTACGGCTCGAAGGTCCGCAGTGTCCCGGAGTTCATGCTCCGCCGGTTCGGCAAACCCGCCCACCTGGTCAACGGCATCAGTTTCGCGAGCGCGCAGATCCTCATCGCGGGCGCGAACCTGTTCCTGCTCGCCAGCGTGGTGAACCTGCTGCTCGGCTGGCCGCTGTGGGTGTCGATCATCGTCGCGGCCGCGGTCGTGCTCTCCTACACCGCGCTCGGCGGCCTTTCCGCCGCGATCTACAACGAGGTCCTGCAGTTCTTCGTGATCGTCGCGGCGCTGCTGCCGCTGACCATCGTCGGCCTGGTGAAGGTCGGCGGCTGGCAGGGTCTCGTCGACAAGGTCACCGCGAGCCCCGGCGGCGAAGCGCAGCTGCACTCGTGGCCGGGTGACAACCTCACCGGCTTCGGCAACAGCTTCCTGTCGATCCTCGGTCTCGTCTTCGGCCTCGGTTTCGTGCTGTCCTTCGGTTACTGGACCACGAACTTCGTCGAGGTCCAGCGCGCGATGGCGTCGAAGAGCATGTCGGCCGCGCGGCGGACGCCGATCATCGGCGCCTTCCCGAAGATGCTGGTCCCGTTCATCGTGATCATCCCGGGCATGATCGCCGCGGTCACCGTTTCCGAGTACGTCCAGGACAAGCAGATCCTGCTCGAGGGCGGCGACGCGCCCAGCGGCGTGACCGCGAACAACGCGATCCTGCTGCTGATGCGCGACCTGCTGCCCAACGGCATGCTCGGCGTGGCGCTCGCCGGTCTGCTCGCCTCGTTCATGGCGGGCATGGCCGCGAACCTGAGCTCGTTCAACACCGTGTTCACCTACGACATCTGGCAGTCGTACGTGAAGAAGAACGAGTCGGACGGCTACTACCTGCGGCTCGGCCGCCTGGTCACCGCGGTCGGCACCGTGCTCGCGATCGGCACCGCGTTCATCGCGTCGAACTCCGGGAACATCCTGACCTACCTGCAGGACCTGTTCTCCTTCTTCAACGCGCCGCTGTTCGCCACCTTCATCCTCGGCATGTTCTGGAAGCGGATGACGCCGACGGCGGGCTGGGTCGGCCTCGTGTCCGGTACCGCCTCCGCGATCACCGTGTGGCTGCTTTCGCAGGCCGGGGTCCTCGGGCTCACCGGGCAGGGCATCAGCTTCGTGGCCGCCGGTACGGCGTTCGTCGTCGACATCGCGGTCAGTGTCGGGGTCTCGCTCGCCACCGCGCCGAAGCCGGAGGCCCAGCTGGTCGGCCTCGTGTACTCCCTCACCCCGAAGGAGTCGCTGAAGCACGACGAGACCGGCGACGACGCGGGCTGGTACCGCAAGCCGGGCCTGCTCGCGGGCATCGTGCTGATCCTGACCATCGTGCTCAACATCATCTTCTAGGAGGCCGGAGATGGCTGCGTCGCAAGCTCCCAAGAAGGCCGGCGTCTTCGACATCCGGCTGATCATCGCGCTGCTCATCGGCGGTTACGGGCTGGTGCTCACGATCATGGGCCTCTGGTTCACCACCGAGGAGGAGCTGACCAAGGCCGCCGAGGTCAACATCAACCTGTGGGCGGGCATCGGCATGCTGGTGTTCGCGGCGCTGTTCGTGCTGTGGGCGAAGCTGCGCCCCATCGTGGTGCCGCCGAGCACCGACGGCGAGGGCGGCGAATAGCCGGGTTGTCCGGACACCGGCGAGGAGCTCCGGCTACCGTGCACTTCGTGCTGTTCAACGCTCGACGTCGCCGGATCGCGTCCGTGCTGGCCCTGGTGGCCGCGCTCGGCGCGGTGTCGGCCTGCGGTCAGAACCTCGCCAAGTCCAACTTCGCCCGGACCACCGTCGCCGCCGAACCCGGCTCCGGCAACGGCTCGGTGCCCGACGGGGACATCAACGATCCCGCGGTCACCCCGGCGGTGCTGCGCACGATCGAGCCGTGCGGGCTGGTGAGCAAGGAAGTGCTGAGCAGCCTCGGCACGCCGGAGGAGCCGACGTCGAATCTCAGCTCGTTCGGCACCTGCCGGGCGAAGGCCGTCGACGCCGGAGGCAAGGAACTCTCGGTCAGGGTCGAGATCGGCGCGTCGACCTACCTCTCGAGCAACGGCGTCACCGTTTCGACGGTCGATGGCCTGCCGCAGATCGAGCGGAAGGGCAAGGACGGGAAGAGCTGCGAAGTCGCCATCATGACCCTGCGCAAACCCGAGCGCGGGATCAGCTTTTCGGTCACCTACGACGGTGGCGACTCGTGCGCGACAGGCCGTGCGGTGGCCGCGAAGGCCGTGAAGATCCTGCACACGTCACCGGCGAAGTACCCGGCCGTCGCGGGCACGCTCACCGCCGTCGATCCGTGCACCGCCGCCGACAGCGCCGTCCTCAACGAGGTGGTGCCGCACGGCGCGGCCGAGCTGACCACCTTCCACTCCTGCGACTGGACACCGGGCTCCAATCCGCGGGTCTCGATCGGCTTCCGCCACGCGCTTCCGCCGGCGGAACGCGACGGGAACAAGAAGATCGACGTCGACGGTGTCGCCGTCTACCAGAAGGTCGGCACCGGTAACGCCGCCGAGTGCAAGCTCGAGTGGCAGCACAAGCCGTGGTCCGGCGACGACGTCGAGATCGTCAGCGTCAACTACCGGAACTACGACGAGAAGTCGAAGGACGAAGCGGTGTCGTGCGGCAAGGCGGTCAAGGTCGCCAAATCGGTGATCTCCAAGCTGCCGAAGCCCTGACGCTGGCGGCATCCGGCCGGGCGAGGTAGGAAGGGGACACCCCACCCGCCGACGGCCGGAGGCCACCCTTGAAGAAGATCATCAACGACCCGAAGACGGTGGTCGCGGAATCCCTGCGCGGACTCGCCGCGGCGCACGCGGACGTCCTGCGCGTGGAGGACGACCCGGCGCTCGTGGTGCGGGTGGACGCGCCCGTGGCGGGCAAGGTCGCGGTGATCTCCGGCGGCGGCTCCGGGCACGAACCGCTGCACGGTGGCTTCGTCGGGCAGGGCATGCTCGCGGCCGCCGTCCCCGGCGCGGTGTTCACCTCGCCGACGCCGGACGCAGTGGAGGCCGCGGTCAAGGCCACCACCGGGGACGCGGGCGCGCTGCTGATCGTGAAGAACTACACCGGCGACGTGCTCAACTTCGAGACCGCCGCGGAACTCGCCGCCGCCGAGGGGCTGGACGTGCGCAGCGTGGTGATCGACGACGACGTCGCGGTCAAGGACTCCACCTACACCGCCGGCCGTCGCGGGGTCGGCGGCACGGTACTGCTGGAGAAGGTCACCGGTGCCGCCGCCGAACGCGGCGACACGCTCGACGCGGTGGAAGCCCTGGCACGCAAGGTGATCGGCCAGGTCCGGTCGATCGGGGTGGCGCTCACCGCGCCGACCGTGCCCCACGCGGGCGAGCCGAGTTTCGACCTCGCCGACGACGAGATCGAGTTCGGCATCGGTATCCACGGCGAACCCGGTATCGAGCGGACCGCGGTGGTGACGGCCGACGAACTGGTCGCGCGGATGGTGGAAGCGGTGGTCACGGACCTGCCCTTCGCCGAGGGCGACAAGGTCCTCCTGTTCACGAACTCGATGGGCGGGACCCCGCTGGTCGAGCTGTACCTGGCGCACGGGATCGCCGAGCGGCTGCTGGCCGAGCGTGGGATCGTGGTCGAACGGCGGCTGGTGGGGCCGTACATCACCAGCCTCGAGATGCAGGGGATGAGCCTGACGTTGCTGAAACTGGACGACGAGCTGACCGAGTTGTGGGACGCGCCGGTGAACACCCCGGCCCTGAGGTGGGGAGTCTGATGGCCTGCACCGCCGAGACGCTCGCCGCCGCCTTGCGGGCGGCGGCCGCGGTGATCGCCGAGCATCGAGCCGAACTGGTCGACCTCGACCGCGCGATCGGCGACGCCGACCACGGCGAGAACATGGATCGCGGGTTCGGCGCCATCGTGTCCGCTTTGGACACCGCGACTCCCGAAACGCCCGCCGCGGTCGCGAAGCTGGCCGCCACGACGTTGATCTCGAAGGTCGGCGGCGCGGCGGGCCCGTTGTACGGCACGGCTTTCCTGCGCGCGTCGGTCAAGCTGGGCGACGCGGCCGAAGTGGACGGTCCGCTGCTCGTCGAGGCCCTGCGCGCGGCACTCGAAGGAGTGCAGGCGCGAGGCAAGGCCGTCGGGGGAGACGCGACCATGGTCGACGCCCTGATCCCCGCCGTCTCCGCCGCCGAGGAAGCCTCCGGCTCCGGTATCGCGGAGATCCTGACCGCGGCGGCGGACGCCGCGGACAAGGGCGCCGAGTCCACTGTGGAGCTCGTGCCGCGCAAGGGCCGGGCCTCGTACCTCGGTGAGCGGGCCAAGGGGCATATGGACCCCGGCGCCCGTTCGACGGCCTTGCTGCTGCGCGCCTTCGCGGAGGCCGCCAAGTGAGCGTCGGAATCGTGCTCGTCTCCCACAGCACCAAACTGGCCGAAGGGCTGGCGGAACTGGCCGCGCAGATGGCGCCGGACGTCACCATCGCGGCGGCGGGCGGCCTTGCCGACGGCGGGATCGGGACGGACTACGACGAGGTCGTCGCCGCGACGCAGCGCGCCGATTCGGGCGGGGGCGTCGTCCTGCTGTACGACCTGGGCAGCGCGCAGATGACCGCGGAACTGGCCGTCGAATCGCTCGCCGACCCGTCGGCCGCGGTCGTCGTGGACGCGCCGCTGGTCGAAGGCGCGATCGCGGCCGCCGTCGCGGCGCAGGGCGGGGCGGACCGCAAGGCCGTCGCCGAAGCGGCCGCCGCCGCGGGCGCGCCGCCGGACCTGACGTTCGACGAAGGCGCGCAGGACGGCGAGAGCACTGTCGAACTCACGCTGCGCAACGACGTCGGGTTGCACGCGCGGCCCGCCGCGGTACTGGTCCGGAGCATCGCGGGGCTGGACGCGCAGGTCACCGTGCGGCTCGGCGACGAGACCGCGGACGCCAACAGCGTGCTCGCGCTGATGGCGCTCGGTGCCCGTCAGGGCGACCGGATCGAGGTCCGCGCGAAGGGCGCGCAGGCCGAGGAAGCACTCACCAAGGTGAAGGACCTGGTCGACCAGAACTTCGGCGAGTGAGCTGAAGGGGCCCTTCGCCTCGTCTCACGCGGTGAAGGGCGCTTTCCTCTCGTCTTATGCGGGGAAAGCGTCCTTCAGCTCGTCCGCGAGTGACACTTACTCGATTCGGAGGGTGACAGCCGCTGCTTTCCGCGCCCCGGCATGGCACGATCGGAGAAACTACCAGCGAGTAACCTCCGGAGGCCGGTTGTGGCGCGGGAAATCTCGAGTGTGGGAGTCATCGGTCTCGGCACCATGGGTGCCGGGATCGCCGAGGTGCTCGCGCGGAGCGGTGTGTCCGTCGTCGCGGTGGAGATCGACGACGACGGCGTCCACCGTGGCCGGGGTCATCTGGAGCATTCGACCGAACGGGCGGTGACCGGCGGCAAACTCGACGCCGACGGCCGGAGCGCGCTGCTGGACCGGATCCGGTACACCACGTCGCTGGCCGAACTGTCCGATGTGGACCTGGTGATCGAGGCGATCCCGGAGAACCTCGAAGCGAAATCCGACGTGTTCGCCCAGCTGGACAAGATCACCGGCCCGGACACGATCTTCGTCTCGAACACCTCCTCGCTGTCGATCACCGAGATCGGCGTGCACACCGCGCGGCCGGGCAAGGTCGTCGGGATGCATTTCTTCAACCCGGCGCCGATCCTCAAGCTCGTCGAGATCGTCCGCACCGTCGTCACCGAACCCGAGGTGGTCACCGACGTCGTCGCCTTCGCCGAACGCCTCGGCAAGACCCCGGTGGTGATCGGCGACCGCGCCGGGTTCATCGCCAACGCGCTGCTCTTCGGGTACCTCAACCACGCCGTGCGGATGTACGAGCAGCGCTACGCCACGCGCGAGGACCTCGACGCGGCGATGCGGTTCGGCTGTGGATATCCCATGGGGCCCTTGGCTTTGCTCGACCTCATCGGGCTGGACACCGCGTACGAGATCCTCGACACGATGTACCACCAGTCGCGTAACCGGCTGCACGCGCCGGCGCCGCTGCTGAAGCAGATGATCACCGCCGGGCTGCTCGGCCGGAAGACGGGCCGGGGTTTCTACACCTACGACGAGCCCGATTCGCCGACGGTGACCGACGCGGTCACGAAGTCCACAGTGGACACCGTCCCGCCTCGTGAGGTGCGTAAAGTCGGCGTCGTCGGGACCGGGACCATGGCGACGGGCATCGTCGAGGTGTTCGCGAAACGTGGTTACGAGGTCATCCTGCGGGCGCGGAGCGCGGAGAAGGCCGCGGCGTCGGTCGCGCGGGTGAAGAAGTCGCTGGACAAGTCCGTCGTCAAGGGCAGGCTGTCCGAGGAGGACGCCGCCGCCGCGCTCGGCCGGATCTCGCCGGCGGTGGAGTTCGAGGAACTGGCCGACGTCGACCTCGTCGTCGAGGCGGTGGCCGAAGACCTGGCCGTCAAGCAGGCGGTTTTCGCCGCGCTCGACGACGTCGTGAAACCGGGTGCGGTCCTGGCCACGACGACGTCGTCCCTGCCCGTCATCGAATGCGCGGCCGCCACCTCGCGGCCTTCGGACGTGGTCGGCGTGCACTTCTTCAATCCGGCGCCGGTGATGAAGCTCGTCGAGGTCGTCTCGACCATCGCCACCGCGCCCGACGTTATCGCGACCGTCGACGCCGTCTGCGCGGCCGTGGGCAAGCACCCCGTGCACTGCGGCGACCGGGCCGGGTTCATCGTCAACGCGCTGCTGTTCCCGTACCTGAACGACGCGGTGAAGATGCTCGAAGCGCACTACGCGGAGGCCGACGACATCGACACCGCGATGAAGGTGGGCTGCGGGCTGCCGATGGGCCCGTTCGAACTGCTCGACGTCGTCGGGCTGGACGTCTCACTGGCGATCCAGCGGACGCTGTTCAACGAGTTCCGCGAAGAGGGCTTCGCGCCCGCGCCGCTGCTGGAACACCTCGTGACCGCCGGACGGCTCGGCCGGAAGACCGGAAAGGGGTTCAAGGACTACTCGGCCCGGTAACTTGGGTGACATGCCGGTTTCCTCAGGGGTCAGGAAGCGGATCAAAGAGCTCCTCGATCCGGACGACGAGATCCACTACGTGTTCCCGGCCGACGTCCTGGGCAGCACCAATCCCGGCGTGTTCTTCGCGGTCACCCGTAAGACGATCGCGATCCTCACCACCGGATACCTGAGCCGGAAGACCCCGAAACGGGTGGTCTCGACGACGCTGCGAAACCAGCGGATCGGCCCGGTCGACACGTCGACCGTCCCGTGGTTCAAGTTCAGCGGCATCGACTACGAGATCGACGACGAGTACATCGCGGTCGTCCACGCCGCCGACGCGGAGATCATGCGGGACGGTGCGAAACCTGAAGATCCGCTGCCGGACCTCTAAGCTCCCGGGAGTGCGTCAGCTCACCTACGACGGGATGCCCATCCCCGGCCTGAACGACCTGGTCCGGACGGCCATCCGGCTGCACCCCGCGCCGGGAGTGCCCGGTCCGGACGAAAGCCACTTCGGCGGCCCGCTGCTCTGGCCGTCGGACGAGCCGTGGCCGGAGTGCCCGGTGACCTGGCCGCCCGACCCGGACGCGTCCGACGACGCGTGGACAGGCGGGCATCCGCTCGACGAGCCCGTACCGGCGATGGTCGCCGCGGCGCAGTTCTTCCGCGACGACTTCCCGGAGCTGCCCTTCCCCGAGGGCACCGACGTCCTGCAGATCCTGTTCTGCCCGATGGACCACGACAGCCCGCATCACCAGGGGCCCGCGGTCCGGCTGGTCTGGCGTGATGCGGGCGAGGTGCGGGACATCACGGACATCACGGTCCCCCCGTCGGCCCCCGACGGCGCCAAGGCCGCCTACGTGCCGGATCCCTGCGTTTTCGAACCGTGCTCGATCGACGAACTGCCCCGGCTCTGCGACTTCCCGGCGGAGACCCGCGCCGCGCTCGGCATTCCCGAGGGCGCGGGCGAAGACCCGGAGGGCTGGCCGGAGCTGGACCAGTACTCGAAGATCGGCGGCTGGACCGCCTGGGACGCGACCGATCGGCACGAGCTGGGCTGCCGGGAGTGCGGCGCCGAACTGCGCCAGACGATCGCGCTGGCCTCCGAGGAACACGAGGTCGGTTGCGGCTGCGAAGTCGCCGAGGGGGAGGCGGCGGGCTGGTCCTTCCGCCGCCAGGGGGTGCTGAACGTCTTCACGTGCCCTGCCGACGTCACGCATCCCTTCAAGATCCGGATCGACTAGGCGGCCTAAGCGGGTGGTAGCAAAGGTCCCCCGCTCCAGTGCTGGAAGACGAGGTTCGTGTGCACCCGGGCGACCTCGTCGCGGGCGGTCAGTTCGTCGAGGACCAGCCGTTGGAGCTCGGTCGCCGACGCGGTGGCGACATGCGCGAGGAAATCGTCTGGGCCGGTCAGGTGGTAGACGGCGCGGACCTCGGGCAGGGCCAGCAGGTGCTCGACGAACGAGTCGACGAGCGCCCGCCGGTGCGGCCGGACCTGGACGAACAGGAGAGCTTCGAGCGGGCGGCCGAGTTTGGCGGCGTCCACCTCGGCGCGCTGGCCGGTGATCACCCCGAGCTCGCGCAGCCGGTTGACGCGGTCGAGACAGGTCGAGGGCGCGACGCCGACCTCGGCCGCGAGATCCTTGTTCGAGATCCGGGCGTCGTTCTGCAGGAGCCGCAGAATACGAAGATCAACCGTGCTCAATTCGACGGAATCCGACATCGGCGAATGATATCCGAGGATATTGCGCTTGATTCGGAGAAAATCGCACCATCTCGGGTATGACCGCAACGCTGCGCACCCGAGCCGTCCACGCCGGCCGTGACGATCTCACGGACCTCGGCGTCCACGCCGCTCCGCTCGACCTGTCCACGACCTACCCGTCGCGGGACAGCGTCGAGGAGGCAGGCCGCATCGACGAATTCGCCGCCTCGGGCTCGCTGTCCGGGCTCCCGGTCTACGGGCGGCTGAGCAACCCGACCGTCGAACGGTTCGAGAAGGCACTGGCCGAACTCGAAGGATTCGACGACGCCGTCGCGTTCGCCACCGGCATGGCCGCGGTGTCGGCTTCGCTGCTCGCCGCCGTCGCGCAGGGCAAACGGCATGTCGTCGCCGTCCGGCCGGTCTACGGCTGCACCGATCACATGCTCACGTCCGGTCTGCTCGGCACCGAGGTGACCTGGGCCGATCCGGAAGGCGTCGCGTCGGCGCTGCGGCCCGACACCGGGCTGGTGCTGCTCGAAACCCCCGCGAACCCGACCCTGCGCGAGGTCGACATCGCCGAGATCGTGCGCGCCGCGGGCGAGGTCCCGGTGCTGGTCGACAACACCTTCGCGACTCCCGTGCTCCAGCGGCCGGGACGGCACGGCGCGCGGTTCGTCCTGCACAGCGCGACCAAGTTCCTCGGCGGCCACGGTGACGTCATGGGCGGCATCGTCGCTTGTAGCGCCGAGGACGCGGGGATGTTGCGGCAGATCCGCTTCGCCACCGGCGGCGTGCTGCACCCGCTTGCCGGGTACATGCTGCTTCGCGGCCTTTCGACCCTTCCGTTGCGCGTCAACGCCGCGTCCGCGACGGCCGCCGAACTCGTCGAGCGGCTTCGTGGCCACTCGAACGTGAGCGCTGTGCACTACCCGGCCGTCGGCGGTCCGCTGATCGCGTTCGAGGTCGAGGGCGATCCGCACGCGCTCATCGGCGCGGTCCGGCTGATCACGCCGGCCGTCAGCCTCGGCAGCGTGGACTCGCTCATCCAGCACCCCGCCTCGATCAGCCACCGGATCGTGGCCGAGGACGACCGGCGCGGCGCGGGGGTCACCGACCGGCTGATCCGCATGTCGGTGGGGCTGGAGGACGTCGAGGACCTGTGGCACGACCTGGATCAGGCCCTCAAGGCTTGCTGAGTTCTGCGATCGTCGTCACCGGGATGTCGACAAATCGTCCGGCCTGGCTAACCTGGTCGGGTGAAAGATCTGGTCTCGTCCTGGGTGGAATCTTCGGCTCGTAGCACGCTTTCCCGGCTGCACCAGCAGATCGGTGTCGCCGGGCTGGCCGCCGCGGCCGCTGTGCCCGGGCTGTCGGCCGTCTTCGATCAGCACTCCGCCGCGGTGCGGGACATCCTCGCGGCGGGGGTCGAAGGTTCGGCGGCGGTGGCCGGTGTCGTCCTTCTCGCCGGCTACACCCGCGGGCTGCTCGACGAGGCGAAGACCAAGGGATGGACGTTCCGCATCCCGGCCGATCTGTCCGCTTGGACCACCAGCGACTGGATGACCGCGCGGCTGGTCGGCGTGTGTTCGCTGGCCGTCTCGATGGACGACCGGCGGACCCAGCCGACCGGGAACGGGTAGGGCGGCCGGACGCCCCACCCGCTCCCGTGGAAGGTCAGCGGTACTCCGGCGGAGGGGGCATGTTTCCACCGGGGGGCCGCTGGCCGGGATCCTGGTGCTGGGGCACCTGGCCCTGGCTGGGCGGGAACTGCTGGTGCTGCGTCGGCGTGGTCGGGTTCGCGGCGTGGTGCCCGGCGGACACCGGCTGGTGGACGGTCGTCCGCTCGGCGGGAACCCCACCCGAGCGGCCGGCGTCCTCACGTCCGCGCTGGTAGGCCTCGGCCTGCGCCTTCGCGGCGGGGATCTCCGCCTCGGCCCGGCCGAGCCAGGTCTCCCAGCGCTGCTGCATCGGCTTGATGAGGCCACCGCCGACACCGACGACGGCGATGCCGCCGACCGTGGCGAGCACGGTGATCAGCACCGGCAGCGTGACCGCGGTGGCGACACCGATCTGGTTCAGCGCGGCGATCGCGCCGAGGCCCCAGATGAACACCGAGGCGATGGTGGCGAGCACCTTGCCGTAGGAAACGCCGCCGAGGGCGTTGGCGACCAGGTCCTTGACCGCCTTGGCGATCGCGCCGGCGATCACCACGATGACGATCGCGACGATGGCGCGCGGCAGCCAGGCGACGATGTCGTTGAGCAGCGCGCTCACCGGGTTCGGGCCGAACACGCCGAACGCGAACTGCAGGGCGATCAGCAGGATCGCGTAGTAGACGATCTTGCTGATGATGTTCGACGCGTCGAACTGGCTGCGCGCGAGCATCTGTTTGAAGCCCCCGCGTTCGAGGAGCCGGTTGAACCCGACCTTCTCGAGCACCATGCTCACGGCCTTGGCGAGCGCCTTCGCGATCAGCCAGCCGATGAACAGGATGACCAGGAACGCGAGCAGTTTCGGGACGAAGGTGGCGACCGAACTCCAGGCGCTCGACACGCCCTGACCGAAGTCGACGGCCGCCAGTGCTGATGTGGCCACTGGACTTTCTCCCTTCCCACCACTGGAGCTTCCAGACTGGTGGGAAGGGAGTACCCGCCATTCGGGCGATCACACGTTGCGCCACCCGAACGGGTGGGTCAACTGCAGCAGCCGCCTCCGCAGCAACCGCCTCCACCTGCGGGAACAGGGGCGGGGCCGGAGGCAGACCCGGTCAGCGCGACGGTCGTCAGCAGTTTGACGGTGTCCTGGTGGCCCTCCGGGCACGGCGCGGGCGCACCGGACTCGCTCATCGGCCGCAGCAGTTCGAAGGTTCCGGCGCATTCGCGGCAGCGGTAGGCGTAAGTCGGCATGTCCGGCATTATCCCATCTCCGTCCGGCCTCCGGGATGGCAAGCTGGCCTGGTGGAACTGCCTGTCGCGGCGCATGTGCCGCACCTCGGCCAAGTCGTCCCGTCCGTGCTCTCCGCCCTCGGCGCCGACGGGTTCGCCAATTCACTGTGCCTGGCGGAGGCCTCCAGTGCGTGCGTCCTGCTCATCGACGGTCTCGGCTGGGAACTGCTGGCCGAGCACGCCGCCGACGCGCCCGTGCTCACCCAGCTGGCGAAGTCGCCGCTGCGGGTCGGGTTCCCGGCGACGACGGCGGCCGGTCTCGGCGCGATCGGCACCGGGCTGGCGTCGGGGGAACACGGACTGGTCGGCTACAGCTTCGAGGTGCCGGGCACCGGCGTCCTGAACGCGCTGCGCTGGAGCAGCCATGTGGACGGTGGCGATCTCCGCGGCGCGCTGCCGCCGCGCGAGGTGCAGCCGCTGCCGACGACGTTCGAACGCGCGGCGGCCGCCGGGATCACGACGAGCGTGGTGTCTTCGGCGAAGTTCGCCGACACCGCGCTCACCCGCGCGACGCAGTCCGGTGCGCGTTATGTGGGTGTCCACGCGCTCGGAGACCTGGCAGCGTGCGTCCTGCACTGTCTCGGAACGCGGCCCGCGTTCTGCTGGGGCTACCACAGCGAACTCGACATGCTGGGCCACATCTACGGCCCCGGTTCGGCGCCGTGGCGGATGCAGCTGCGACAGGTCGACAGGCTGGTGGAGTCCATTGTGGACGGCTTGTCGCCCGGCTCGCTCCTCGCGGTCGTGGCCGACCACGGCATGGTGACGGTCGAGGGCGCGCTCGACATCGACGAGACCCCCGCGCTGCTCGAAGGCGTCCGGGCCATCGGGGGCGAGGTCCGGGCACGGCACGTCTACAGCGAACCGGGCGCGGAGGCCGACGTCCTGGCCGCCTGGCGCGAGGTCATCGGTGACCGGACGTGGACCCTGCCGCGCGACGAGGCCATCGAGGCGGGCTGGTTCGGCCCGGTCTCCGACCGGGTCCGCCCGCGCATCGGCGACGTGGTCGTGGCGTCGAAGGGACGGTTCGGCCTCGTGCGGGAACTGGCGGAGGCCGTCGAATCCTCGTTGGTCGGCCAGCACGGCTCGCTGACCCCGGCCGAACAACTCGTCCCGCTGGTCCTCGCGCGCGGCTAGCGCGTCAGGAAGGCTTCCTGGCCGAGAACTTCACGCTGCGTTTCGGGACGTGGTCGACCTTGATGTCGGTGAACCCGGCGTCGGTGAGCCGGGGCCAAAGTGAAACCGGGTCGAGGGCGTTCATCGTGTCGCCGAGGTGGAGCAGCCGGAACGGCAAACTCTCCAGGCTGTCGATCGCGCGCAGGACGCCGCCGGGGCGGAGCACGCGGAACGCCTCCGCGAAGATCGAGTCCTGCGACGCCGTCGTCGGCACGTGGTGCAGCATCGTGAAACAGACGACCGCCGAGAACTCGCCGTCCTCGAAGGGCAGCGCCGCTCCGTCACCCTGGACGATCCGCACCCGGCCGTCGAACTCCCGTTTCAGGAGGTCCGCCGACGCTTCGTCGATCTCGATCGCCGTGAGCCGGGGAACGAGCCCGACGAGCGCGCGCGTGGTCGCGCCGAAGCCTGGGCCGATCTCCAGTACGGAGTCGCCGAGGTCGAAGCCGGCGACGTTGCCCGGCATCTCGTGGGCGACGGCCTTCGCCCACAGCGCGGAACTGCAGAGTTTGCGGTGCACCAGGTTCATCGGCATGAATCCGAAGCTAGCCGTGACCGGTAGGCGATAGGCTGCCAAGTGATGTCGCAAATCGGACTCCTGCCGCCGATGCCGACGGCGATGGTGCTCGGCGAGATGGATCTGGCCGCGGGCACCTGGCTCCCGTGGCACGAGCACGACGGCCACCAGCTCGCGTGGGCCGCCCGGGGGATCCTGAGCGTGAACGTCGGCGACCGGTACTGGGTGCTGCCGCCGACCCGGGCGCTCTGGATCCCGGCCGGTGTCGTCCATCGGACCGGTGCCACCGCGCAAACCGTGCTGCGGGGGATCTACGCCGCCCGGGACCGATGCCCGGTGAGCTGGCCCGGACCGACGCTCGTCGCCGTCCGCCCGCTGCTGCGGGAACTGCTGGAGCACCTCGGCGCCGCCGACCTCGGCGACGACGCGCGCCGCCGGGCCGAGGCCGTCGCCTTCGATCTGCTCGAACCGGTGGCCGTCGTGCCGATCACCGTGCCGATGCCGTCGGACGGACGAGCCCTGACCGTCGCGCGGGCGGTGATCGCCGATCCGGCGGACCGCCGCGGCCTCGCGGATTTCGCGCACGACGCGGGCGCGAGCGAACGCACCCTCGCGCGCCTGTTCCTCACCGAATGCCGCACGACGTTCGGCGCGTGGCGGGTGCAGGCCCGGCTGCGCGCGTCCTTGCCATTGCTGGCGGAGGGCATGCCGCTGACCGCGGTCTCCCGCCGGATCGGCTATTCCTCGCCGAGCGCGTTCGTCGCCGCCTTCCGCCGCGCGGTCGGGGTGACGCCGGGCGCCTATTTCGGCGGCTAGTACGCGAGTTACGCCTCCAAACACGCGAGATACGCCTGCGATCACGCGAGTTACGCCTTCCGTCACACCGGCGGTCCGGCGCCGCCGAGTGCCGTCACGTGATGTTCCGCGGAACTCGCGTGTCTGGAGGCGTAACTCGCGTGATTGAAGGCGTATCTCACGACCGAACCGCGAGCGAGCGGGATCACACGGCACCCGGCCGTATACCGTTTCGGCGTGCCACGACGTAACCGGCCCGACCGCGGTGGACGCCCCGACCTCGGCGCGTCGACCGGCTGGGCGCGCTCCGAATCCGCCGCCGACGGCGACTGGCTGGTGCGCACCGTGCCCGGCGCGCAGGCCACCAAGGACTACCGCTGCCCCGGCTGCGATCACGAGATCCGGCAGGGAACCCCGCATGTGGTCGCCTGGCCCGCCGACGACACCGGCGGGGTCGCCGACCGCCGCCATTGGCACAAGGCGTGCTGGAGCGCGCGGTCCCGGCGCCGTCCCGGACGCTGGTGACTCAGCGCCGCATGTGCAGTGAGGGCGCTCCTTCGAACTCCTCCTCCGTGTGGATCTTGAAACCGAGCCGCTCGGCGACGCGGACCGACGGCACGTTGGACACCATGATGTTGGCGATCACCGGGACCTCGGGGATCTCCCGCTCGGCCCATTCGACGACGGCGGCCGCCATCTCCGTCGCGTAACCCTTGCCCCAGGCGAACGGCCAGAAGCGGTACGCGAGGTTCAGCACGCGCTCGCCGTTCCATTCGTGATGGCGGACGCCGCCGAAACCGACGATCACCTCGGGATCGTCCGAAGCGGACACCGCGAGATAGCCGAACCCGTGCTCGGCCCATTGCTTCATCCAGGCGTCGTAAAGCTCGTTCGCGCCCTCGACGGTATGCGGCACCGGGTTGAACCTGTTCGTCTCCGGATCGGCCTGCAGCGCGACGATGTTCTCGCGATCCGCCTCGCGCAGCCGCCGCAGCAGGAGCCTCTCCGTCTTGATCTCTGTCAGCACGGATCTGACGGTAGCCCCAGGGTGCGACAGAATTGTCGCCATGAAGGATCTCCCGCTGGTACTGCTGCACGCCTTCCCCGTCGACGCCCGCATGTGGGACGCGGTCCGCGCGCCGCTCTCGGAACGTCTGCGGCTGATCACTCCCGACCAGCGCGGCCTCGGCCGCAGCCCGCTGCCGGAAACCGATCGGGAGCCGGATCTGGACGACGCCGCCCGCGACGTCGTGGCGCTGCTCGATCGGCTCGGTCTCGACAAGGTCGTCCTCGGTGGCTGCTCGATGGGCGGCTACCTGACGATGGCGGTGCTGCGCCTGGCGCCGGAACGGGTGGGCGGGCTGGTGTTCATCGACACGAAGGCGACGGCCGACGCTCCCGAAGCCGTGCGGGCCCGGCACGACGTCGCGGCCAGGGTGGAAGCGGAAGGCACCGCCTGGATGCCCGAAGCCGTCACGCCCGGATTGCTCGCGGAAAAGGCCCGTCCGGAAGTGGCCGGACGACTTCGCGAACTGATCACGACGCAGCCGCCGTCCGGCGTCGCGTGGGCGGCACGCGCGATGGCGGCGCGGCCCGATTCGCGCGAAACACTGCGTTCGGCGGACGTGCCGGCGTTGGTCGTGGTCGGCGAAGAGGACGGCCTGACCCCGCTGGAGGAGGCGAACACCCTGGTGGAGACGCTGCCGGACGCGACGTTGGTCGTGCTGCCGGAGGCCGGGCATCTGACACCGCTGGAGGATCCGGCCGGGGTCGTCGAAGCGATCTTGGGCTGGTACCCCGCGTGAGAAACGTTTCCCTCGCCCCTTCCAAGGTATAGCGGACCCCGGGGCTTGCGGCAAGCCCCCATTCCCGGTCCACAATTCCCACCTTCACGTTTTTCCGAAGGGGGATTTCCATGCGTGTACTCCTGTCCACTATCGGGACGAGGGGTGAGGTGCAGCCGCTGGTGGCCTTGGCGGTGCGGTTGCGGGAACTCGGCCGGGAAGTCCGGCTTTGCGCACCGCCCGATTTCCGCGACTGGGCCGAAGGCCTCGGGATCCCTTTCGCTTCGCTGGGGCCGGAACTCCGGTCGACCGCGAAGCCGGATTCCGCCATGGCCAAGGCGATGGCCACGCCCGAGGGGCGGCGCGAGATGGCCGAGGCCATGGTCGTCGACCAATTCGCGACGATGCCGGAGGTGGCCGATGGTTGCGACGCCGTCGTCGCGGGAATGGCCTTGAACATCGCCGCCCATTCGGTGGCCGAGCGAAAAGGGATTCCCTATTTCTTCACCGCATACTGCCCGATAACGCTGCCTTCACTGCACCATCGTCCGCCCGTTTTCGCGGGATGGGCGCCGGAGAATCCCGACGCCGCCATCCCGGCCTTGTGGGCCGACGACGCGCGACGATGGAACGAGCAATGGGGCGGCGTGCTGAACGCGCAGCGGAACAAGCTCGGTCTCCCGCCCGTCGACGACGTCCGCGGGCATATCTTCACCGAGAGCCCGTGGCTCGCCGCCGATCCGGTGCTGGCGCCGTGGCGGGGGCCGTCGGCGCTCGACGTGCACCAGACCGGCGCCTGGATCCTGCCGGACCACAGTCCGTTGTGCCCGGAGCTGGAGGCGTTCCTCGACGACGGGGAACCGCCGGTCTACTTCGGATTCGGGAGCATCCGCGCCCCGGAGGAGATCGCGAAGGCGATGATCGAGTCGGCGAGGGCGCACGGACGGCGGGCGATCGTGTTCCGCGGCTGGACCGAGCTGTCGCTGATCGACGACGAGCCCGACTGCCTCGCCATCGGGGACGTCAACCAGCAGGCGCTCTTCCCGCGGGTCGCGGCGGTCGTGCACCACGGCGGCGCCGGGACCACCACAGCGGCAACCCGGGCAGGCGTGCCGCAGGTCCTCGTTCCCCAGATGTTCGACCAGCCCTACTTCGCGCAGCGCGTCAGCGAACTCGGGGTGGGCACGTCGATCACCGGGGAGCCCTCCGCCGAAGCGCTGACGCACGCTCTGGGCGAGGTGCTGCGTCCTGACGTCGCCTCGCGAGCGCGTCAGGTCGGCGGTGAGGTGCGGACGGACGGCGTCGACGTCGCGGCGAAACTCCTGCTGGACGCCGTCTAACGGGAGAAGTAGCGCTCCAGGGCGGCTTCGGCCTCCGGGAGCCGCTCCGGGAACCGCCGCGCGATCACGAAGCGCCAAGGGACCTCGAACAACCGCCGCAACGCGATGAACGGCTCCAGCGACGAGGGCGCGACATCGGCCGGGTACGCGTCCAAGGTCGCGTGCCCGGCCTCCGCGAAGAGCACGCCGAGGTCCCAGCCGAGCGGTCCGCGCCAGGTGTCCTCGAAGTCGAGCCAGCACGGCCCGGCCGCCGTTGCGACGACGTTCCCCCGATGGGCGTCACCGTGCAGCGGACGCGGCTCGGCGTCCGGCAGCGCGGCCGCCACCCGCTCGAGTTCGTCGTACAACCGGGGCGCGGCTCCGCCCATGAGCGCACCGTGCCGGTCGAGCAACGTCCGGAGTTCACGGACGGGCCCGAGTTCGGGCAGTTCACCGGGATAGTCCGCGAGCGCGTCGTGCACCTGGGCGAGCGAAAGCGCCACCTCGCGCGGCGACAGCGTGTGCCCCGGCTCGTGCGGCGTGTAGTGCCAGAGAGTGACTGGGAGTCCTTCGGCGAAATGCGGTCCTGCCGGGGGATCCGTCGTGGGTGAGACGACGAGCACACCACGTTCCGTGAGGTACCTCGACAGCTCGACGTCGCGCCTGAGCCAGTCTTCGGGCGAGGACCGCGCGAGGCGCGTCGTACCGGGCACCCGCGCGACCACCGGACCCAGTCTCACCAGCACGTTCGACTTGAAATGCAGCACATCGGGGGCGCCGGTCGGGAGCCCGTGGCGGGCACCGACGGCGACCGCCGCGGCCACTCCCGCACGGGTGTGTTCGTCGGTCACGGCGCGATCTTGCCAGCCGGTGCGCGCGACTGTCGGTAGTGAGGGCTACGATCCCCACTAGCCGCCGGAATGGGTCCCGAACCCGCCCGGCGACCGCAAATTGACCACCACAAGGTTTGAGTGTTGGAGGCAGGAGTGACGGCCGTAGCCCCCAAGCCGATCGCCACGCGCCCGTATCCCGCGCGCGAGTCGGTTAAGGGTTCGTACCTGCTGCGGTTGTTCCGCACGACGGACCACAAGCAAATCGGCATCATGTACCTGGTCACGTCGTTCGCCTTCTTCATGGTGGGCGGCGCGATGGCGATGCTGATCCGCTCCGAGCTGGCGCGTCCCGGGCAGCAGTTCCTTTCGCAGGAGCAGTACAACCAGCTGTTCACCATGCACGGCACGATCATGTTGCTGCTGTACGCGACGCCGATCCTCTTCGGCTTCGCGAACTTCATCCTGCCGCTGCAGATCGGTTCGCCCGACGTCGCCTTCCCGCGGCTGAACGCGTTCTCGTACTGGCTGTACCTCTTCGGCGGCCTGATCGTGATGTCCGGCTTCCTGACCCCGGGTGGCGCCGCCGACTTCGGCTGGTTCGCCTACACCCCGCTGTCGGACGCCATCCACTCGCCCGGCGTCGGCGCCGACCTGTGGATCTCCGGTCTGGTCGTGTCCGGTCTCGGCACCATCCTCGGTGGCGTCAACATGATCACCACGGTGGTCTGCCTGCGCGCCCCCGGCATGACGATGTACCGGATGCCGATCTTCACCTGGAACATCCTGGTCACCAGCATCCTGATCCTGCTGGCGTTCCCGATCCTGACCGCGGCCCTGATGGGCCTGCTGGCGGACCGGCATCTCGGGGCGCACGTGTTCGACCCCGCGAACGGCGGCGTGATCCTCTGGCAGCACCTGTTCTGGTTCTTCGGCCATCCAGAGGTCTATATCGTCGCGCTACCGTTCTTCGGGATCGTGTCGGAGATCTTCCCGGTCTTCAGCCGCAAGCCGATCTTCGGGTACAAGGGCCTGGTCTGGGCGACGCTGGCGATCGCCGCGCTGTCGGTGGCCGTGTGGGCGCACCACATGTACGCGACCGGCGCCGTGCTGCTGCCGTTCTTCTCCTTCATGACCTTCCTGATCGCGGTCCCGACCGGCGTGAAGTTCTTCAACTGGATCGGCACGATGTGGAAGGGCCAGCTGTCCTTCGAGACGCCGATGATCTTCTCGATGGGCTTCATCGTCACGTTCCTCTTCGGCGGTCTGACCGGCATCATGCTGGCCGCGCCGGCGATCGACTTCCACGTGTCCGACAGCTACTTCGTCGTCGCGCACTTCCACTACGTGCTCTACGGCACGATCGTGTTCGCCACGTTCGCCGGGATCTACTTCTGGTTCCCGAAGATCACCGGCCGCATGATGGACGAGAAGCTCGGCAAGTGGCACTTCTGGACCACGTTCATCGGCTTCCACGCCACGTTCCTGGTGCAGCACTGGCTCGGCGCCGAAGGCATGCCGCGCCGGTACGCGGACTACCTGCAGTCCGACGGCTTCACCACGCTGAACACGATCTCCACGATCGGCGCGTACATCCTCGGTGCCTCGACGCTGCCGTTCATCTGGAACGTCTTCAAGAGCTACCGGTACGGCGAGATCGTCACGGTGGACGACCCGTGGGGCTACGGCAACTCGCTCGAATGGGCGACGTCCTGCCCGCCGCCGCGGCACAACTTCACCGAGCTGCCGCGGATCCGTTCCGAGCGGCCGGCGTTCGAGCTGCACTACCCGCACATGGTGGAGCGCATCCACAAGGAGGGTGAGATCGGCTTCTTCGGGAAGCAGAAGGTCAACACCCACCGGGCGCCGTCCCAGGTGCTCACCGAGGCGGCCATGCCGGGTGATCACTCCAAGGACAACTCCAGCGAGAAGTGACCCGATAAGCGGAATCGGCGCGTGCCTTGCCTCACACAGGGGCAAGGCACGCGCCATTTTCGTATCCGGCTGAGGGAGACTGACCCCGTGACGCAGACACCAGTTCTCATCACCACCACCGGTCCCGACAAACCGGGTGTGTCCTCGGTGCTGTTCGCCGTGCTGTCGCGCCACGACGTCGACGTCCTCGACGTCGAGCAGGTCGTCATCCGCGGCCAGCTGGTGCTCGGCGTGCTCGCCGGCGTTTACCGCGACCCCGAGGGCCTGCAGGAGTACGTCGAGCAGGCGATGGCGTCGGTCGGGATGCAGGTCGAGGTGAAGATCGGCTCGGCCATCGGTGCCGACCCGTTCGCCATCGGCCAGAAGGACTCGACGCATGTCCTGCTGATGCTCGGCCGTCCGGTGACCGCGCGGGCGTTCTCCGATGTCGCGCGCCGCCTCGCCGCGCTGGACGTCAACATCGACTCGATCCGCAGTGTCGCCGACTATCCGGTCACCGGGCTGGAGCTGTACACCTCGCTCGCCCAGGACACCCCGGAGGCCGACGCCGCGCTGCGCACCGCGCTGGCGGACGCCGCCGTCGAGGCCGGGATCGACATCTCGGTCGAGCGGGCCGGGCTCGCGCGCCGCGCCAAGCGGCTGGTCGTCTTCGACGTCGACTCCACGCTCATCCAGGGCGAGGTCATCGAGATGCTCGGCGCGCACGCCGGCGTCGAACCGCAGGTCCGCGAGATCACCGAGGCCGCGATGCGTGGCGAGCTGAACTTCGGCGAGTCGCTGGAGCGCCGGGTCGCGCTGCTGGAAGGGCTGCCGGAGACGGTGCTCGACGAGGTCGCCGCTTCCATCGAGCTCACCCCGGGCGCGCGCACGACCATCCGCACGCTGAAGCGGATGGGCTTCCGCTGCGGGGTCGTTTCGGGCGGCTTCACCAAGATCATCCAGTCCCTTGTGGACGATCTCGGCCTCGACTTCGCCGCCGCGAACGAGCTCGAAGTGGTCGACGGCAAGCTCACCGGCCGGGTGATCGGGGACATCGTCGACCGCGCGGGCAAGGCGACGGCCCTGCGCCGGTTCGCCGAGGAGTACGAGATCTCGCTGGAGCAGTGCGTCGCCGTCGGTGACGGGGCGAACGACATCGACATGCTTTCGGTCGCCGGCATGGGGGTCGCCTTCAACGCGAAGCCCGCGCTGCGCGAGGTCGCCGACACCGCGCTTTCCCACCCGTACCTCGACGCCGTGCTGTTCCTGCTCGGAGTCACCAGGTCCGAGATCGAGGCGGCCGACGCGGCCGACGGTCTCGAGCTTTCCCGGCCATGAGCGTGCTCGAACCGCTGGCCGCGCGCTACGCGTTCTGGCTGGGGCTGCCCGCCGAGGACACGGTGGACACCTCCGACGAGGATCCCGCCGAAGTCCGCGCCATGCCGGTGATCCTGCGGATGGAACGGGCCGAACCGCCGTCGCGGACCGCGTTGCTGGAGGCCGCCGCGGCGGCCGCGGTCGCGGTCTGTCTCGACGAACGCGCCGAGCCCGAGGGCGAATGGCACGACCCGCTCAAGGTGTGGGTCGACGGCCGGATCCGCAAGGTCGCCCGGCGGGCGCGCGGCGCGCACTGGCGAGCGGTCCAGGAACTGCCGGGGATCACGATCGAGGTCGACGGCGCCGAGGCGCGGGCCTTGCTTCCCTGCCGCGTCGTCGAGACGCCGAAGGAGGTCTCGCGGTTGCAGATCTCCGGGAGCGAACTACCGGCCGACGAGCCGGGCCCTGCGCCGGACGGTGTCCCGCGGCTGCTGCTGAACCCCGAGGTCTCGATGACCGTCGGCAAGGGTTCGGCCCAGGTCGGGCACGCGACGATGATCCTCGCTTCGCTGCTGGACGAGGCCGAGCGGGCGGCTTGGGCCGAGACCGGGTTCCGGTGCTCGGTGCGGACCCCGCCGGTCGCGACCTGGAAGGCGCTTTGCCCGGTCGAAGATCCCGAAGGTTCGTGGCGCCGTGACGGCGTCGTCGCGGTCCGGGACGCCGGTTTCACCGAAGTGGATCCCGGAACAGTCACGGTCATAGCCCAAAGGGCTTAGCCTCCTATACTCCCCGCATGGGTGACCGGCTGATCGCCGGGCGCTATCGCTTGGAGGAGCGGATCGGCGCCGGGGGTATGGGTGTGGTCTGGCGTGCCACCGATCTGGACCTCGGCCGGGTCGTCGCCCTCAAACGCTCGCAGGCCGGGGACAGCGGCCAGATCCGCCGCGAGGCGCGGATCGGCGCGGGCCTGCATCACCCGAACGTCGTCACCGTCTTCGACGCCGTGATCGACGGTGACGACCGCTGGCTCGTCATGGAATACCTGCCCTCGCGCAGCCTCGCCGACGTCATCGACGCGGACGGGCCGCTGCCACCCGGCAAGGTGGCCAAGATCGGTGTCCAGCTCGCCGCGGCGCTCGCGGCGATGCACGAGAAGGGCATGGTCCACCGCGACCTCAAACCGGGCAACGTCCTGGTGGCCGACGACGGTACGGCCAAACTCACCGACCTCGGCATCGCACAGTGGGCGGAGGTGACCCGCACCGGCGGCGGCCTCGACGTCGGGACGCCGGGTTACGTCGCGCCGGAGATGGCCGAAGGACGGCAGGCGGGGGCCGCGGCGGACGTGTTCTCGCTGGGAGCGACACTGTTCGCCGCCGTCGAGGGCACGTCGGTGTGGGGAGACGCGAGCGTCGGTCCGTTCGTCCAGCTCCGGCGGGCGACGTCGTACACGCTGGAACCGATCCGCCGGGCGGGACCGCTGGCGCCCGCGCTGATGGAACTGCTGCGGCGCAAACCCGCCGGGCGACCGGACGCCGTTCGCGCCGCCGAACTGCTGTCCGAGGTCGCGGACGTCGACGTTCCCGTGCGGACACGACGTTTCCGGGTGACCAAACGCGCCATCGCGCTCGCGGCCGTCGCGGCGGTCCTGATGCTGACCGGGGGCCTGCTCTACGCCACGAAGGAACCCGCGTCGATCGCGGCGGGACCGCCGTCCGAACTGGTCGGAGACCGGCGGACCGCGGATCCTTGCGCGCTCGTGGACCCGTCCGTGCTGAACCACCTCGGCACTCCCGAACTGGACGACGCCACCGGCAACTTCAACGCCTGCGGCGTCCTCCTGCGCCTGAGCGCGGACAAGGAGGACATCGTCGACGTCCGGCTCGAACTGACGACGCCGACGTCACCGTTGCTGGACAAACCGAAGCCAGGGCAGCTGATCGTGCGGGAGATCCCGAGCGACTCCGAAGACAAGTGCGCACGGGGTATCCCGTTGCCGGACGGCAACCAGGTGTGGGTGCACGCCCGGCACATCCGGAACTGGCACGCGCATCTCTGCGACTACGTCGATCCGGTGGCCACGCACGCGGTGAGCGTGCTGAACCGGGAGCCGGTCGAACGGCGTCCCGCTCCCTTCCCCGCCGGTTCGCTCGGGAGTCTCGACGCTTGCGCGCTGGGCGGGGAGCTGCCGCAGGCGGTCGTCGGTGGCCCGGTCACACCGGATCCGGTGTTCGGCAACTGGGAGTGCTACTGGAACCATCGCGAGACCGAGGTGACGATCCGGTTCGAACGGGAGCGGGCGCCGTTCGAGGACGACGGCAGACGGGTCGCTCTCGGATCGCGGGAAGCCTTCGTCGAGGTCTCGGCCGAGTGGAAGGCTTGTCAGGCCGAGATCCCGCACCGGACCTTCGGCGGCGACGGGCGTGCCATGATCGAGACGGTGGAGATCTACGTCGCGGACAAGGTCAAGCAGCCGCAGGAGATGTGCCCGGCCGCGGAACGGCTGGCCGGCGAGATCGCCCCCAGGCTGCCGCCACTCTGAAGGGGAGGCGTAGCTGCGCTTTGTCCGGACGGTGACACACGCGTGAACCCGCCCGGCCGAAGGCCCTGGCCGCCTTGGTGAGAGAGCAAGACCAGGCCGCGTCCTGCCGACGTCGATGGCGGACGCGGGTTCGCCTACGGACACTGAAAGGGAAAACCGTGTCTTTGGAAGTCCAGCGCGACGGTGAGCACCGCTTCATCGGCCGCAACGAACGCGGCGCCGAGGTCGTGATCGGCCGCAAGGGCGCCGAGGGCGCCTTCTCGCCCGCCGAACTCCTGCAGATCGCCGCGGCGGGCTGCTCGGCCGTCACCGCCGAGAACCTCATCACGCGCCGGATCGGGGAGGACTCGAAGTTCCGGGTCGGCGTGACCGCGGACCGGCGCGAAGGCGCTTCGGAACTCGACGCCGTCCATGTGGCTTTCGACGTCGACGTGTCCTCGCTCGCCGCCGACGAGCGTGAGGCGCTCGCGGGGGCGGTGGACCGCGCCATCGAGCGGCTGTGCACGGTGAGCCGGACGTTGAAGAAGGGCATCCCGGTCACGGAGAGCTTCCCGGTCGAGTAGGTCCCCCGGAATGCTATGAACGGTCCGTTACTTGCGAATTTTGCAAGTAACGGACCGTTCATAGCACTTGGGCTCAGTGTTTGGCGGCGTGGCCTTCGGCGCTCCAGACCACGTACGCCTCGTCGGCGTCGGTGGTCATGGCCTCGATGAACTTCTCGTTGTCGAAGCCGGGCAGCGTCTGCAACCGCTCGATCAAGGCGTCGGCGGCCGGGTCGCCGCTGGGGATCGCGGTGCCCTTCCCGTCGGCGCCGGCGAGCATGAAGAAGACGTCTTCCTTCCACGGGCCTTCAGGGATCACTCTGACCACCACCGCGGACAGCTCGGACCACGTGACGGCTTCCTCGCTTCCGTCCGCGAGCTGGCGCCGCACTCCGGTGTCATCGACGCTGACGGTCCGGGATTGTGCGTTGGGCGACTCGTGGGACAACCGGTTCTCCCTGTCTTCGGCGTTCCGTTAACGGTACTCGGCCGTGTTCCAGGCCACTCAGGCCGGGGCGGCGGCGTCGAGGCGGCGCAGCGCGTCGCGGGCGACCTTCGGATCCATGGTCGGCCAGAACGGCGGCAGCGACGCGCGCAGGAATCCGCCGTAGCGCGCGGTGGCCAGCCGTGAGTCCAGGATCGCGACGACGCCGCGGTCGGTGACCGAACGGTGCAGCCGTCCGGTGCCCTGTGCGAGCAGCAGCGCGGCGTGCGTGGCCGCGACGGTGAGGAAGCCGTTGCCGCCCCTGGCTTCCACGGCGCGTTGCCGTGCCGAGGAGACCGGGTCGTCCGGACGGGGGAACGGGATCCTGTCGACCACCACGAGCTGGAGCGACGGGCCGGGCACGTCGACGCCCTGCCACAACGACAGCGTGCCGAACAAGCAGGTGCGCGCGTCCTCGGAGAACTTCTGCACCAGCAGGCCGGTGGCATCGTCACCCTGGCAGAGGATCGGCAGGTCGAGCCGCTCCCGCATCTCCTCGGTGGCCTGCTTCGCCGCGCGCATCGAGGAGAACAGGCCGAGCGTGCGCCCGCCCGCGGCCTCGATCAGCTCGGCCAGCTCGTCCATGGTCGAGGGCTGCAACCCGTCCCGTCCCGGCGGCGGCAGATGCTTGGCCAGGTAGAGGATGCCGTTGCGTTTGTGGTCGAACGGGGACCCGACGTCGAGGCCGGTCCACTTCGGGCCGTCGGCATCGTCGCTGTCGGCGGGTGCTGCCTTGTCGGTCGCCGCGCCAGGTGCCTTCTCCACCTTCGCGCCGCCGGGCGGGAGACCCCACTGCCGGGCCATGGTGTCGAACGTGCCGCCCAGGGTCAGCGTCGCCGACGTGAGGACGGTCGTGTGCTGGTTGAAGACCCGCTCCCGCAGCAGACCGGCGACACCCAGCGGGGCGACCTTCAACGCGGGCGGGCGCGGGTTCGTGGAGAAGCGGTCCCCGGTCAGCCAGACGACGTCGCGCTGATGCGCCTTGTCGTCGTCGAAGGCCTCGAGCAGCCGGACCGCGGTGTCGTGGACCTCTTCGAGCAGCGATCGCGCCAGTTTGCGAGCCGTGGCCTCGTCGACGTCCTCCTTGCGGTCCTTGCCGAGCGCGGTGAGGCAGCGATGCGCGGCGTCGCGGACCGCGGGGATCGCGCCGGTGAGGGCCTGCGGCAGCGAGTCCATGCGGCCCGAGGGCAGGTCGTCGAGGATCAGGGCCAGCCCGTCGCTCGCCTCCAGCAACTGGTCGGCCACTTCGTCGTCGACGAGTTTCCCGCAGCGCCGGGCGGCGGCCGAGACCATGCCGCTGGTCAGCTCGCCGGTCGCCACGGACGTCACGCGGTCCACGAGGTCGTGCGCCTCGTCGATGATCACGAGATCGTGCTCGGGGAGCACCTGGTAGCCCTGCAGCGCGTCGATCGCCAGCAGCGCGTGGTTGGTGACCACTACGTCGGCCTTGCCCGCTTCGGCGCGGGACCGCTCGGCGAAGCAGTCCGTGCCGATGGGGCAGCGCGAGGCGCCCAGACATTCCTTGGCCGTGACCGACACCTGGCGCCACGCCTGGTCCGAGACGCCGGGGACCAGCTCGTCGCGGTCACCGGTTTCGGTGTCGGACGACCATTCCCGCAGCCGCGTGACCTCCTTGCCGAGCCGGGACACGGCGAACGGGTCGAACAGCTGCTGGTCTTCCGGCTCGTCCGGGGCGCCGGAATCGAGCCGGTGGAGGCAGAGGTAGTTACGGCGGCCCTTGAGGATCGCGAAGGTGGGCTCGCGGCCGAGGGGCTTCTTCAGCGCCTTCGCCAGCCGGGGGAGGTCCCTGTCGACGAGCTGGCGCTGCAGGGCGATGGTGGCCGTGGAGACCACGACCGTGGCCTCCTTCTCGACCGCATGCCGGATCGCGGGAACGAGGTAGGCCAACGACTTCCCGGTGCCCGTGCCCGCCTGGACGGCCAGGTGCTCACCGGTGCGGATGGCGCGGCCGACGGCGTCCGCCATCTTGACCTGGCCCTCGCGCTCGGCACCGCCCACGGACTCGACCGCATGGGTCAGGAGTTCGAGGACACCGGGGAAATCAGCACGGGAGGGCACGGGACAAGACGATAGCCGGGGGCACCGTCAAGATCGTCCGCCCCGTGCAATGAAGGGGCCTTTCATAGCAAAATTTGCTATGAAAGGCCCCTTCATTGCAGCTCATGGGGCTGTGAAAGGACCGGTCACGACTCCTTGCGGAAGCGGGAGACGAGCGCCCAGGCACCCGGAAGCAGCGCGGCCGCGACGGCGATCTTCAGCGCGTCACCGATCAGGAACGGCACGACACCCTTTTCGAGCGCGGTCGACAGGCCGAAGCCGGTCGATGCCATCAGCCACGGCACGCCGACCGAGTAGATGGCGAGGTTGCCCAGCACCATCGTCCCCGCCGTGCGCAGCGGCGTGCGGTCCCCGCCGCGGCCGGCGAGCGCGCCGACCAGCGCGCCCGCGAGCACGAAGCCGACGATGTAGCCGGCGCTGGCGCCGAACAGGCCGGAAGAACCGTTCTGGAACCAGCCGAACCCGGCCGCGCCGACGGCGAGGTACAGCGCCATCGACAGCGCGCCGCGCTTCCAGCCGAGCGCGGCGCCGACCAGCAGCGCGGCGAACGTCTGGCCGGTCATCGGCACCGGGGAGCCGGGCACCGGGAGCAGGATCTGCGCGGCCGCACCGGTCAGGGCGGCACCACCGGCGACCAGGACCGCGTCACGGACCAGTGCGCCGGGAACGAGGTCGGCGAGGACCGGACGGGGGCCGGCCACAGACAGCGAAGACACTCAGACCTCCTATGAGTACACGAATGTGAACCGAGGTTAACGTCAGAAGACGGGTCGCGGACCGAATGTCGGCCACCTCACGGTCATCGTGCGTCCACTCGTCCGGGTGGCATGACCCTGCACGGGACAGGCGGTTGGTGGAGGCTGCCGGACATGAGGAAACCCGTTTCGAGGCTGTTGTCGGTGACGATGCTGACCGGGGCGCTGGTGGCGGGAGGTCCGGCGGCCGCGTCGGCCGGGCCCGCGCCCGCGACGGCGGCGGCGTCGGTCGGTTCGCTCGACGTGGAGATCGGCGACGAACACGTGGTCACGGGCGAGCTAGCGCCGTGTGACGTCGACGGTCCCTTGACCGCGAAGACCCAGGGTGGGGCTGTCGGCGACTTCGCCCGGTTCGGCGGGGGTGAGTCGCGCTGCGGCCGGAACGGCGCGGTGGCCGTCGGCGAGGCGGCCGGGCGGCGGTTCGAAACCACCCTGCTCAAGCGGTTCGGTGGTCCGGTGATCAAGATCCGCACGTTCATGGCGAAATGCAGCACCACCGAGGACGGCAGCCTCGGCTACATCGAGTTCGGCGACGTCTCCGGGTTCACGCTGCCGGAGAACATCCCGCAGAACTACCGGCTGACCATCTCGGGCGGCAAGGGCGGGACGGCGCTGGCGTCAGTCACGGTCAACGAGACCGTCACGCCGACGCCGCCCGACGGAAGCCTCGTGACGCACATGCTGCACATCAAGCTGTTCCCGCAGGGCGGCGGACCGGCGAAGGGCGACATCTACCTCGGGACCGCGCGCTGCGATCCCTACGGCAAGAAGAAGCCCTAAAGACGCGAGACGTACTTCGCGGCCGCCGCGACGAACTCGCTCGCGCGGGTCGCCAGATCCGTCAGCGACCCCTTCGAGGTGAGCGCGTCACCGACCAGCGGCGTGGCGGCCGCGACGGCGATCGAACCCGCGTCGAGGTACTTCCCGACGTCGGCGAGATGGACGCCGCCCGTCGGGACGAGCGGGATGTCCGGCATCGGCGCCCGGATCGCCCGCAGGTAGGCGATCCCGCCGACGGCCGCGATCGGGAAGACCTTCACCGCCGCCGCGCCGAGACGCCACGCCTGGTCGACCTCGGTCGGCGTCAGCGCGCCGCAGATCACCGGCAGCCCGCGTTCGTGCGCGCGCTCCATGACCAGCGGGTTCACCGTCGGCGTGACCAGGAACGTCGCGCCCGCGTCCGCCGAGATGTCCACATCGGACACCTCGCGCACGCTCCCGGCGCCGATGTGCGCGTCGTCGCCGAGCTTCTTGCGGATGGTCGAGATGGCGTCCGTGGCGCCCGGCGTGGTCAACGCCGCTTCGAGCACTCGCACGCCGGCGGCGTGCAGCACCGTGGCGGCGTCGGCGAACCGGCTCGCGTCCGCGGCCCGCAGGATCGCGACGAGCCGGTTTTCGATCAGGGTGTCCTGGAGGTCGTGCTGGATCATGCGGCCGGGACCGGCGCCTTCCCGGTGTAGGTCACGCCCGCCTCGTCGAAGTCCTTGAGCGCGGCGTCGACCGTCGGCTGCGAACCGCCGACCGTGAGGTCCAGCAGCACCCGGACCTTGAAGCCCGCCTTCGCCGCGTCGAGCGCCGTCGCGCGGACACAGAAGTCGGTCGCGATGCCGACGACGTCGACCTCGGTGACGTCGTGCTCCTTCAGCCACGCGTCGAGCGTCTTGCCGTCGCGCGCGTTGCCTTCGAAGCCGGAGTACGCGGCGGTGTACTCGCCCTTGGAGAAGACCTCGCGGATCGGGACCACGTCGAGCGCCGGGTGGAACGACGCGCCGGAAGTGCCCGCGACGCAGTGACGCGGCCAGCTGTCCTTGAAGTCCGGCGTCTCGCTGAAGTGGTCGCCCGGGTCGATGTGGTAGTCGCGGGTGGCGACGACGTGCGCGTAACCGCCCTCCGCGGCCTGCTTGGAGATCGCTTCGGCGGCGGCGGCGCCACCGGGCAGGCCGAGCGACCCGCCTTCGCAGAAGTCGTTCTGCACATCGACCACGATCAAGGCGGTCCCCATGTGTTGCTCCTGAGTCTCTTTAGACGAATACGGTCGGGATGGCCGGCTCCCCGTGCGAGAGCTTGAGGCCTTCCCACGGAAGGCTCACCAGCGCCCGCCGAAGCCGCTGGCGCGCGTCGTCCAGCGTGGGCAGATCATCCACCGTCCGGCCGTCCCGGACCAGCGGAATCTGCAATTCGTGGTCGTTCGGTCCCCGTTCCGGGACCTCGGACACGGCCGTCCAGATCACCTCTTCGACGGCGGTGCCGGTCTCGCGGTGCCGTCGCAGCGCGGATTTCCTGCCGCCGCGTGATTCCTTGTGCGCGCTGCGCTTGGCGACCGGCCTGCCGTCGACCTCCACGAGCTTGTAGACCATCCCGGCGGTCGGCGCGCCGGAACCGGTGACGACCGAGGTCCCGACGCCGTACGCGTCGACGGGTTCCGCTCGCAGCGCCGCGATGGCGTGCTCGTCGAGGTCGCCCGACACCACGATGCGGGTGTCCTTGGCGCCGAGGGCGTCCAGCTGCTCACGGGCCTTGCGCGCCAGCGGGCCCACGTCGCCGGAGTCGATGCGGATCGCGCCCAGTTCGGTCCCGGCCACCCGGACGGCCGTTTCGATGCCCTTGGTGATGTCGTAGGTGTCCACCAGGAGTGTGGTGTCGGTGCCCATCTTGTCCACCTGCGCGCGGAACGCCTGTTCCTCGCTGTCGTGCAGCAACATGAACGCGTGCGCGACGGTGCCCCGCGTCGGGATGCCGTAGCGGCGGCCCGCTTCGAGGTTGGAGGTCGTGGCGAAGCCGGCGAGGTACGCGGCCCGCGCGGCGGAGACGGCGGCGTACTCGTGTGTGCGGCGGCCGCCCATTTCGATGATCGGCCTGCCGTGCGCGGCGCCGGACATCCGCGCCGCGGCCGAGGCGATCGCGCTGTCGTGGTTGAGGATCGAGAGGATCAGCGTCTCCAGCACGACGGCCTCGCCGAAGGAGCCGGTGACGGTCAGGATCGGGGAGCCGGGGAAGTAGAGCTCGCCCTCGGGGTAACCGTCGATGTTCCCCGAGAAGGAGTAGTCCGCGAGCCACGAAAGGGTGGCGTCGTCGACGACGGCGGTCGCTTCCAGCTGGCTCAGCTCGGCGTCGGTGAACCGGAAGTCGGCGATCGCGTCGAGGACCCGCCCGGTGCCCGCGACGACGCCGTAGCGGCGGCCGTCGGGCAGACGACGTGCGAAGACCTCGAAGACGCACGGCCGGTCCGCCGTCCCATCGGACAGGGCGCTGGCCAGCATGGTCAGCTCGTAGTGGTCGGTGAGCAGCGCGGTGCTGGCGCCAGTGGCCGCCTCGGGGAAACCCATGGCACCAGCCTATTCACCCACATGGCCGGACCTGCCAGCCCATACCGGAACGGGCCCGTGACACCATGGAGTGCATGTCCACGCCTGTCGCATCCGAGCAGACGCAGGTTGATCCACAGGGAGTAGAGGTCGTCTCTGAGGACAAACCCTGGCGGACGGTCGTCTGGAACGATCCGGTGAACCTCATGTCGTACGTGACGTACGTGTTCCAGAAGCTGTTCGGTTACAGCCGGGACCACGCGACCAAGCTGATGCTCGACGTGCATCAGAAGGGCAAGGCGATCGTGTCGTCCGGTTCCAAGGAGAAGGTGGAGACCGACGTCGCGAAACTCCACGCGGCCGGCCTCTGGGCCACCATGGAGCAGCCTTCATGAACGGATGGCGCCGCAAGGGCGACACCATCGTCGCGGGGTTCGAGCAGCAGGAGGCCGCGGTGCTGCGCGGCCTGGTCAGCCAGCTGGAGGACATGCTCACCGCGCGCGCCGAAGAGGCGCCCCAGGACGAGCTGGCCGAGCTGACCGGTATCCGGATGGGCCCGACCGAATCGCCGGACGACCCGGTCCTGTCCCGGCTCCTGCCGGACTTCCACAAACTGGACCCGGACAACCCGACCCGCGAGGACATCGACTCGGCCGCCGCGATGCGGTCGATCCACGAGCCCGAGCTGCTGGACAAGAAGGTCGGCGTCGCCAAGATCGTGCTGGACACCCTGCCGCGTGACGGCGGGAACGTGCGGCTGACCTTCGAGCAGGCCGACGCGTGGCTGGGCGCGCTCAACGACGTCCGGCTCGCGCTGGGCACCGCGCTCGACGTCACCGAGGACATGCCCGACGAGCTGCCCGAAGACGATCCCCGCGCGCCGCATCTCGGCGTCTACCACTGGCTGACCTGGGTGCAGGAGACCCTCATCCAGTCGCTGACGTCATGATCACCGACGTCCCCGGCGTGCTGGTCGGGCATCACGAGCGGGTCGGCGACGGCTGGGCGACCGGGACGACGGTCGTGCTGGTCCCCGGCGGCGCGGTGGGGGCCGTCGACCAGCGCGGCGGCGCGCCCGGAACGCGCGAGACCAACCTGCTGGAGCCGGAGAACCTGGTCCAGCACGTCAACGCGATCTGCCTGTCCGGCGGGAGCGCGTACGGCCTGGCCGCCGCGGACGGCGTCATGCGCTGGCTCGCCGAGCGGAATCTGGGCATCCCGGTCGGCACCGAACCGCACGAGGTGGTGCCGATCGTGCCCGCCGCGGTGCTGTTCGACCTGCCGCGGAGCGAGTGGGGAAACCGTCCGGACGCCTCCTTCGGTTATGCGGCCTGCGAAGCGGCTGTCGGGGGTCCGGTCGCACTCGGGACCGTCGGTGCGGGAGCCGGGGCGAAGGCGGGATCACTCAAAGGTGGGATCGGGACGGCCTCGGAGAAGGTCGGGGAGTTCACCGTCGGCGTCGTCGCCGCCGTGAACGCCGCCGGCGAGGCCGTGGACCTCTCGACTGGCCGCGCCTACGCGGCGGATCACGAGGTCGACGGCGAGTTCGGCGTCCGCTGGCCCGACCGGCCGGGCGATGTCGAGGCGAAGGCCGCGGGCCTCAACACGACCATCGGCGTGGTCGCGGTCGACGCGGCGCTGTCCAAGGCGGAGGCGCGGAGGCTCGCGGTGGCCGCGCAAGACGGTCTCGCCAGGGCCGTGCGGCCCGCGCACACGATGTTCGACGGCGACACGGTGTTCGCGCTGGCCACCGGCGATCGGGAACTTCCCGGCGGCGCGGGCCCCGTCGCGGCGGCGAGGCGCGCGATGGTGCTGGACACGCTGTGCTCGGCGGCCGCGCGGGTCTTCGGGCGGGCGATGGTGCACGGCGTGCTCAACGCCACTTCCGCCGGAGGCATGCGCGCGTACCGCGACGTCTGGCCGGAGGCCCTCTCCTGACAACGCGGGTGTGAGTGGCGGCGATCTCAGAGTGTGGACCGGCCCTTTCCAGCACCTAAGATGGGCGACGTGCTCCGGATCCGCCGTGAACTCGTCGACGAGATCGTCGCCCATGCCCGTCGTGACCATCCCGATGAGGCCTGCGGGGTGATCGCCGGTCCCGAGGGATCGGACAGCCCCGAGCGATACATCCCCATGCTGAACGCGGCGCGCTCGCCGACGTTCTACGAGTTCGACTCGGGCGATCTGCTCAAGCTCTACCGCGAGATGGACGCCAACGACGAGGTCCCGGTGGTCATCTACCACTCGCACACCGCGACCGACGCCTATCCGTCCCGCACCGATGTCTCGTACGCCTCGGAACCCGACGCGCACTACGTGCTCGTTTCCACCAAGGACCCCGATTCGCACCAGTTCCGGTCGTACCGGATCGTGGACGGGGAGATCACCGAGGAGCCCGTCGAGATCATCGGCTGAACCGGGTCCGGGAATAACCCGGCCCGACCAGAACGTCTGCGTAGCAGAGAACCCACCGGAGGTAGAAAACCATGGCCGTGACCGTGTCCATCCCGACCATCCTGCGTACGCACACCGGCGGCGAGAAGTCCGTCGAGGCGACCGGCAAGACCGTGCTCGAGGTGATCGACGACATCGAGTCCCGCCACGGCGGCCTCAAGGCGCGCCTGGTCAAGGAAGAGAAGCTGCACCGCTTCGTCAACGTCTACGTCAACGACGAGGACGTCCGTTTCTCCGGCGGTCTCGAGGCCGAGGTCAAGGACGGCGACACCCTGACCATCCTGCCCGCCGTGGCCGGTGGCTGATCGATGGCTCGCTTCGAGTCCCTGCTCGACGCGCTCGGCGGCACGCCGCTGGTCGGCCTTCCCCGGCTTTCGCCCACCCATGACGTGCGGTTGTGGGCGAAGCTGGAGGACCGCAACCCGACCGGTTCGATCAAGGATCGCCCCGCGCTGGCGATGATCGAGGCCGCCGAGCGCGAAGGCATCCTCCGGCGCGGCTCCACGATCCTGGAGCCGACGTCGGGCAACACCGGGATCTCGCTCGCGATGGCCGCGAAGCTCAAGGGCTACGGCCTGGTGTGCGTGATGCCGGAGAACACTTCGACCGAGCGCAAGCAGCTACTGCAGGCGTACGGCGCGCGGATCGTCTTCTCCCCGGCCGCCGGCGGCTCCAACGAAGCCGTGCGCCGGGCGAAGGAACTGGCCGAGGCCAACCCGGACTGGGTGATGCTCTACCAGTACGGCAACCCGGCCAACGCCGAAGCGCACTACCGCGGCACCGGGCCCGAACTGCTCAAGGACCTGCCGACCCTGACGCATTTCGTCGGCGGCCTCGGCACCACCGGCACCCTGGTCGGTGTCGGGCGCTACCTGCACGAGGCGAAGCCGGACGTGCAGATCATCGCGGCCGAACCACGCTACGGCGAGCTGGTGTACGGCCTGCGGAACCTCGACGAGGGCTTCGTCCCGGAGCTCTACGACGCGAGCGTGCTCAACGGCCGGTACTCCGTCGGCGCGTACGACGCGCTTCGCCGGACGCGCGAGCTGCTGGAGCACGAAGGCATCTTCGCGGGGATCTCGACGGGTGCCGTGCTGCACGCGGCGCTGGCCGTCGCCGAGAAGGCCGCCGCCGCGGGGAAGCCCGCCGATGTGGCCTTCGTGGTCGCTGACGCGGGGTGGAAGTACCTCTCGACGGGCGCGTATTCCGGCTCGCTCGACGAAGCGGCCGAGAGGCTCGACGGGCAGCTCTGGGCCTGATTCATCTCTTCGCGCGCGCTATGAAAGGTCCTTTCCTTGCAAAATTTGCAAGGAAAGGACCTTTCATAGCGTTTGGGGGGGCGCGGCCGGGGGTTGGGGTGGGCCCTCTCCAGCTGCGGCAAAGAGGCCTTTCGCTGCAAGATTTGTCATGAAAGGGTCGTTCAAGACGTTTTTCGTCCTCAACGACCCTTTCATGACCTTCGGGACGCGCTGGCCACCGTGCCCCCAATGTGGCATTGGGGACGCTCAACGACTCCAACGCCACATCGGGAGCCCCGAGCGCGGGCACCGACGAGCCACCTCTGCCGTTCCCTCTATCGCTTACGAGGCGGCCGCGGCGCTGGCACGATGGCGCGTATGAAGGTCATCGGGTTGCTGGGCGGGATGAGCTGGGAATCGTCGGCCGAGTACTACCGGCTGGTCAACGAGCGCGTCCGCGAGTTGCGCGGCGGGTATCACTCCGCGCGCACCGTGCTGTACTCAGTGGACTTCGCCGAAATCGAAGCGATGCAGGCCGACGGGCGCTGGGACGACGCCGGGCGGGAACTGAACCGCGCCGCCCTCGCCCTCGAAGCCGCCGGAGCGGACTTCGTCGTCCTCTGCACCAACACGATGCACAAGGTCGCCGACCAGCTCACCGACGGCCTGGGCGTGCCGCTCCTGCACCTCGCCGACACCACGGCCGCCGCGATCAAGGCCCGCGAAATCACCAGGGTCGGGCTCCTCGGCACCGGTTTCACCATGGCCCAGCCGTTCTACCGCGAACGTCTCGCCGCGCACGGTCTCGACGTGCTCGTGCCGAGCGAGAGCGACCGCGAGACGGTGCACCGGGTCATCTACGACGAGCTCGTCCACGGTGTCGTCACGGAGGATTCCCGTGAGCGATACCGCGAGGTCATCGCGCGGCTCGTCGAGGCGGGCGCGGAGGGCGTCATCTACGGCTGCACGGAGATCGAACTGCTCGTGGGCCCCGAAGACAGCCCGGTGCCCACGTTCCCCACCACCAGGCTGCACGCCGAAGCGGCCGTGGGCTACGCGCTGGGCAAGGCCTCCCTTCCTCCCACGGCGTGACGTTCGTGCTGGGCGACGGCCTGCCGCCACAGCCTGTCCTGTTCCTCACCGGTGAATCCGCCGCGAGCCACCCCGAAGACGTCCTCGATCGCCGTCCACCACTCGGCCGGTGATTCCAGCACGGTCTTGCCGCCCGGCAGACCGCTCAAGGTCAGCGCGCGCAGCGAATCCACTCCCTCCGCGTCGCGCCGCTGCACCACCAGCGTGCGGACGAAGCCGGAATCCTCCGCCGTCGACAGCTCGATGTGCTTCTCGGCGAAGTCGGCCATCACGGCCGCCTCCGGCGCGAAGTCCATCCCGACGAAACTGCCCTGCGGATCGTGGTCGAACCGCCAGCCGCCCGGCGTGACCTCCGAGGGCCGCATGCGGAACACCAGCGGCCCCTGCTTGTACTCGCCCTCACGCAGTGGGATCGGCTCGTGGATGCCGTCCCCGAGCCCGACGTCGACCAGCCACCCGGCCTCGGGCTCCTCCGGCAGCCCGGTCACCGTCAGCGCCAGGTGGTTGAGGTGGATCCCGGACGGCGCGCCCGGCATCTGCGCCCCGCTCGGATGCCGGGTGACCTGGTAACCGAGCGACCGCAGCAGGGCCGAGAACGCACCGTTGAGGTGATAGCAGTAGCCGCCGCGGCCGGCGGCGATCCGGCCGAACGACACCGCCGGGTCCAGCGAGGTGACCCGGCCCAGCTGGACTTCGAAATCCTCGTACGGCACCCGCTCCACATGGGCCCTGTGCAGCCGGAAGAGTGCGTCGAGGCTCGGCGGCTCGTGCTCGAGGCCGAGTCGCGCGAGGTAGGCCGGCACGTCGACGTGCTCGGAAGAAGGAATCCCCATGTGATCGACCGTAACGGCACCCACCGACAAATCAGGGTTCTCACGGAGGCGATCTCGCCGTTCGCCGACGTAGCCTGGGGAGGTGACCACTTTGCCTCCCCTGCCGGCCCCGGCGAGCGAGCCGTCCGGTACGGATCCGGCCAAACGCGTCCTGCCACCGAACCCGAGGGCCGCGGCGATCGTCGCGCTGGCCTTCACCGCGCTGCTCTACCTGGTCGAACTGGTCGACGTCGTGTTGCCCGTCGACCTCGACCAGAGCGGCGGCATCGTCGCCCGCGAGGTCTCCGATCTCGACGGCGTGCTCTGGGCGCCGCTGCTGCACGCGGGCTGGGGGCATCTGTTCTCCAACACCGTCCCGGTGCTGGTGTTCGCCTTCCTCGCGATGTCCGCGGGCATCGGCCGGTGGGTGCTGGTCACCGCGATCATCTGGGTGCTCTCCGGCATCGGTGTCTGGCTGATCTCGCCGGGCGGCACGGTGACCGTCGGAGCGTCCGGAGTCGCCTTCGGCTGGCTCGCGTTCCTGCTGGTCCGCGGCATTTTCAACCGTGCGGTCGGGCAGATCCTGGTGGCCGTGGTGCTGCTCGGCATCTGGAGCGGGATGCTCTGGGGACTGCTTCCGGGTGATCCGAACGTCTCATGGCAGGGTCACCTGTTCGGTGCGCTGTCCGGTGTCTTCGCGGCCTGGTTGATGGCGCGGGTGGACAGGTCCCAGGCCAGGAAAGCGACCGGTCCCGGTAGCCTCGCCGTGTGACCAAGCCGAGCGCCGACGCCCCCATCGGCGTCTTCGATTCCGGAGTGGGCGGGCTCACCGTCGCCAGGGCGATCCTGGAACAGCTGCCCGGTGAGCAGTTGCGCTACGTCGGCGACACCGCCCGTAATCCGTACGGTCCGCTTCCCATCGCCACCGCGCGCCAGTACGCGCTCGAAGCGCTGGACGACATCGTCGAAGGCGGGGTGAAGGCGCTGGTCATCGCCTGCAACACCGCCTCCGCAGCCTGCCTTCGCGACGCGAGGGAGCGCTACGACGTCCCCGTGATCGAGGTCGTCCTCCCGGCCGCGCGCCGGGCAGTGTCCGCCACGCGCTCCGGCCGCATCGGTGTGATCGGGACCGAGGGCACCGTGCGGTCGCGCGCCTACGACGACGCCTTCAACGCCGCGCAGGACGTCGAGATCACCAGTGTCGCGTGCCCGCGGTTCGTGGACTTCGTCGAACGCGGGATCACCACCGGGCGCCAGGTGCTGGGGCTCGCACAGGGCTATCTCGAACCACTGCTGGACGCGCAGGTCGACACGCTGGTCATGGGCTGCACGCACTACCCGTTGCTGTCCGGGGTGCTGCAGATCGTCATGGGCCAGGACGTCACGCTGGTGTCCAGCGCCGAGGAGACCGCGCGTGACCTCGTGCGCGTCCTCACCGAGGCCGACCTCCTCGCCGAACGCGACACCCCGCCGCGGCACGAGTTCGTCGCCACCGGATCCGCCGAGCCGTTCACCAGACTCGCTCAGCGGTTCATGGGCTTCGCTCCGGGTGTGCTGGCTCCCACCAGCGCCTAAAATCGCCGATTCCGTGCTTAAGGTGTCACAGTGCGTCTCACGATCCTCGGCTGCTCCGGCAGCATCCCCGGGCCCAACGCCGCCGCGTCCGGCTACCTGATCGAGGCGGACGGGTTCGTCCTGGGGCTCGAACTCGGCAACGGGACGCTCGCCAGGCTTCAGGCGCTGCGCGACCCGTTCGACCTGGACGCGTTGATCCTTTCGCATCTGCACCCCGATCACTGCGCCGACGTCAGCGCCCTCACCGTGCTGAGGCGCTACCACCCCACGCTGCCGTACCCGGCGAGGCCGCGGCGGCTGCCGGTGTACGGGCCGTCGGACGTGCGAGAGCGCCTCACCTACGCGTACGCGGCGAACGAGGACGAGCGGGCGACCACCGACCTCTCGGACGTCTTCGCCTTCGACGTCCTGCGGGCCGAGCCGATGAAGATCGGGCCGTTCGAGGTCACCGCGGTCCCGGTCGACCATCCGACCCCGGCGTTCGGCCTGCGGTTCGCGCACGGCGGCAAGACGCTGGCCTACACCGGGGACACCGGCGTCTGCGACACCCTGACCGATCTCGCGGGCGGCGTCGACGTCCTGCTGTCCGAAGCGTCGTGGACCGACTCGCCCGACCGGCCCGCCGGCGTCCACCTGTCCGGCAAGGAAGCGGGTGAGCTGGGGCGCAAGGCCGGGGTCGGGCGGCTGCTGCTCACCCACGTCGCGCCCTGGACCGACCGCGACGCGGTCCTCGCCGAGGCGTCCGTCGCGTTCCCCGCGGCCGAGCTGGTCGAGCAGGGCGCTGTCTACGACCTCTGACGCGGGGTTCTAGAGTGGCTGCCGTGGCGAGAAAAGACGGCAGGAACGACGACCAGCTTCGCGACATCAAGATCACCCGCGGCTTCCAGCGGTGGCCCGCGGGCTCGGTGTTGATCGAGTTCGGCGACACCCGGGTGCTGTGCGCGGCGAGCGTCACCGAAGGCGTCCCCCGCTGGCGGGCCGGTTCCGGCCTCGGCTGGGTCACCGCCGAGTACGCGATGCTGCCCTCGGCGACCAACACCCGCAGCGACCGCGAATCCATCAAGGGCCGCGTCGGCGGCCGCACCCACGAGATCTCCCGGCTGATCGGCCGGTCCCTGCGCGCCTGCATCGACCTGGCGGCGCTGGGGGAGAACACGATCGTCATCGACTGCGACGTCATCCAGGCCGACGGCGGCACCCGCACGGCCGCGGTGACCGGCGGCTACGTCGCGCTCGCCGACGCCGTCACCTGGCTCGGCGCGGCGGGCCGCCTCGCCGACCCGCAACCGCTTTCGTCTTCGGTGGCCGCGGTGAGCGTCGGCGTCGTCGACGGCCGGGTGCGCCTCGACCTGCCCTACGAAGAGGACTCGCGCGCGGAGGTCGACATGAACGTCGTCGCCACCGACACGGGCACCCTCATCGAGGTGCAGGGCACCGGCGAGGGCGCCACCTTCGCGCGGTCTACTTTGGACACCATGCTGGACGTGGCGCTCGCGGGCTGCGAGGAGCTGACCCGGTTGCAGACCGAGGCGCTCGCGTTGCCGTACCCCGGCGAACTGCCCGAGCCGCGTCCGGACAAGAAGAAGGGCGCGAAGTGACCAAGTTGCTCCTCGCCACCCGCAACGCGAAGAAGCTCGGCGAACTCCGGCGCATCCTGGTCGCCGAAGGGATCGAGGGCGTCGAGGTCATCGGCCTCGCCGACCTCCCCGAGTTCCCCGAAGCACCCGAAACCGCTCCGGACTTCGAAGGCAACGCGCTCGCGAAGGCCCAGGACGCGGCCGCCGCAACCGGTCTTCCGGCCATCGCCGACGATTCGGGCATCGCCATCGACGCGCTCAACGGCATGCCGGGCGTGCTCTCGGCGCGCTGGTCGGGCAAGCACGGCGACGACGAGGCGAACCTGGATCTCGTGCTGGCGCAGCTGTCCGACACCCCTGACGAGCGCATGGGCGCGGCTTTCGTCTGCGCGGCCGCGTTGGTCGTCCCCGGTGGCGACGAGACCGTGGTGCGCGGGGAATGGCGCGGTTCGCTGATCCGGGAACGCCGTGGTGCCAACGGATTCGGGTACGACCCGATCTTCGTGCCGGAGGGCGAGACGCGGACGTCCGCGGAGCTGGAACCGTCCGAAAAGGACGAAGCTTCGCACCGGGGGAAGGCGTTGCGCGCGTTGGTGGGAGAGCTGCGGAAGCTGACCGGCTGACCGTCAGCGGGTCCGCACGTTGGGCCCGAGTTCGTCGAGCCCGATGATGCGATCTTTCGGTCGTGCGCGGAGGCTGATGTCGAGATCCGCCAACGGCCGGACGTCGACCGCATCTCCCTCGTCGTCGGCGTAGATGAAGATGTCCTTCAGAGTGGGGTGCGAGGCGAGCGGGCCGAGGTCGTTCAGCGCGCACGACGAGAGAATGAGCGACGACAATGGAAGTTCGGCCAGTGGGGTCAAATCCGTCATGTCGGCCGCGCTCACCGAAAGGTAGGTCAGGCCGGGGAACGTCTCGGCGATCGACTGTGCGGTGATTCCGGTCTGCAATTCGCTATGCAGGCTCAACATGTCGATTCCGGCAATCGGCGGTGTGGCGGCGAGTGCGCGACGAGAACACTCCCACAGACTCAGCTTGGTCAGTGAAGTCATCGCGGCTAGGGCTTTGAGACTCGTGACTGAGCGCAGGTGATCGAGCGTCAGCGTACGCACCTGCGTCAGGCGGCTGAACGCTTCCAGACCGCGCCACGGCGAGGACCGGAAGATGGTCAGCTCTCCCAGTGCTGCCAAGGAACTCAGGGCTTGCAGACCGGTGTACTTCTTGGCGAAGTACAGGCTGATCTCCGTCAACGCCGGATGGTCGGTCAGGGAGGTCACGTCCACAGCGGCGTTTTCGGTGAAGTCCAGGTCGACTACCCGAAGAGCCGGGGCGTCCGCGAGCAGGCCGAGATCGGACTGTTTCTCGGAGCCGGGGAGTCTTACGGACAAGGCGTCGAGATGGCGAAGCCTTCCCGTGTACGGCACCAGCCTGCCTGCATTGACTTCGAACTTGCCGTTCTGCAAAGGGGAATCTGCCAGGACTTCGTCGGCGAAGCGTTCCGGATCGAAGTATTGCCAAGCCTCACTGAGCTGCATTTGCACTTTCTCCCGGCTGTCCTGGGCGTAGCTGCGCAGAAGCGGCAAGGCGTCGTCAACCGCGGTGAGCGTGGCCGCCCGGACGGTCGCGGCGGCTGCCGCCTCGCTGAGCCCGTCGGTGGTTTCCGGGAGATAGCGCAAAAGCCGGGGTCCGACAGAGGCGAGAGACTGGGTTTCGCGAAGGTCTCGCGGCGGGACGAGATGCTCTCGGATGACCTTTTCGACCCGTTCGATCACGGCCGGATCGACGTTGCTGACCGTCTCCAGGCAGGCCGCCGCGAGCAGCCGCAAGCGACGTGTGTGCCGCTGTTCCGCGTCGGCCCGGTCGAGGATTTCGGTGAGCAGCTTGTCGGCCTGATGGTGTTTGGCGTGACCGCAGGCCATGATCACGGTTTCCCGCCAGGTGTCCCGATGCGCGTTCGCGATCAGGGTGTCCAGATAGCGTGCCTCGGTGGCCTCGTTCGCGGCGAGGAATTCCTGGAAGGTCCGGTGCACGAAGTCCACCCGGCCGCTCACCGGCTCCCGCAGCACGCCGCTGCGTTCGAGGAGATGGTTCAGCACTTCTTCGGCGTCGTGGTCGACATGCGGGATCCAGCGCAGCCGGTACGCGATGTGCTCCAGGACCTCGTCCTTCGGCAGTTCGACCTTGCCACTGGAGGTGAGCCGCCAGGCGAGATGCCCGAGCAGGATCAGTTTCTGCTGTTCGGTGAGCAGGACGGTGATGCTGCGCGCCGTGTCGCGCAGGTGCAGCAGCATCGACAACGCCTTGCGGTACAAGTCCATCCGGTCGCGTGGCAGTTCCGAACGGTGCGCCCAGTTCAACGCGCACAGCATCGAGCAGAGCAGCGGGCTCGAAGCCAGTGTGCGCAGATGTGGCCGGTTGCTCAATTGGTTCAGCAGCCGTCGCCGGGCTTCGTCGAGATCCTCGTCGGGGCGAACCGAAACCGCGGCCTCGTGCCATTTGTCGACGAGCGCGTGGATGTCGGTCGCGCTCATCGGTTCCAGCAGAACGGAACCGAAGCCTTCCTGGTACAGCCACCGCTGGTCGGCGGCCGCGCTCCGAGAGGTGACGACGAAACGTGCTTCCGGATAGGTCAGCCCGAGTTCATGGAGCCAGTCCTTGACCTTGCGGCGGCGGGGAGGTTCGACCTCGTCGACGCCGTCGACCAGGATCATCGCCTTTCCGCTTCGCAGCACACGGTCCGCCCAGTTCGCGGGCGCCCGTCCGGCGAGTGTGGGGGCGGCGTGAGCCACGAAGTGTTCGGCGCCGGGGAGTTCGCCGGAGGCGAAGCTCCGCAGCCGGATCGGGAACGGGACGAATCCGTTCCACGAAGCCAGCTTCCCGGTGAAGCGCCCGCCCGCCGCGCTGATCGCGAGCCAGTTCAGCAGAGTGGTCTTGCCGGAACCCGCTTCGCCTCGGACCAGTGTGCGATGCTCCTCGCCGATCGCGCTTTCGGCCCGCATGGTCGTCCCGTCGCGGCGGGCGGGGTGTTTCCCGAACCAGTCCTCCGGGCGGTCGTCCTTGCGCGAGCGTTCCGAGGAGACGGAAAGGCTGAGGTAGGCGACCGTCAGCGGCAATGTCGGCTGGTCGTCTTTGGTCAGTCCGAGCAGGTCGAGCCTGTCCAGTTTCCGGGAGAGCAGGCTCAGGTACTCCGCCTTGAACTCCGCGTCGTGGTCGGTTCCCGCAGGAGCGGTGAGGCTCGTCTTCGGGATCCGCGCGAGGAGTTGGTCCAGCTGGTCCGATTGCCGGGTCAGCCGTCCCAAGATCTCGGCGAGCGTCGTCGGCTGGAACGACGGCAGATGCCGCACCACCATCACCAGGTGGCGGCATGCCTGATCCAGCGCCAGTTCGTACAGATCCGCCGCGCGCTCGGCGAGCATGGCCGAGCGCGCGGGGAACTGTTCGCGGACGCGCCGGGCCAGGAGTTCCGGGTCGGCGTCGTCCGCCAGGAGGGCTTCATCGGAGAGATCGACCTTGCCGAGCGTGTCCTCGACCGCGAGGAACGCCGCGGTGATCTCGTTTTCGGGCAGCGTCGAGAACCGTGCGGTGAGGACCGGCTTCAGCTCTTCGGCCACTTGCAGGCCGATCGTCTCCACCAGGTTCTCGAGTTTGCGTTTCTCCAGCGGCCCTTTGAGTTCGTCCGCCGCCAGTTCGGCGAGGCTCGACTCGCGTTCGGTCTTATTCCGCCGTCGTCGCAGCCACGACTTCGCCGCGTGCGTGGCGATACTGCCGCCCAGTTTGAGTGCGGGTCCCTCCAGCCCCGTCATCGTCAGGACGCCAGGTCGAGGTCCCGCAGCAGCTTCGCGACATGTCCCGTGGCGCGCACGTTGTACTGCGCCACGGCGATCTTGCCCTCGGGGTCGACGACGAATGTCGAGCGGATGACGCCTTCGTAGACCTTGCCGTAGTTCTTCTTCTCGCCGAAGGCGCTGTACGCCTTGAGAACGGTCTTCTCCGTGTCGGACAGCAGCGGGAAGGTCAGCCCTTCCGCCTCGACGAACTTCGCCAGCTTCGCGGGCTTGTCGGGCGAGATGCCGAGCACCTGGTAACCGGCGTCGTTGAGCTGCGCGAGGCTGTCCCGGAAGTCGCAAGCCTGCTTCGTGCAGCCCGGCGTGCCGGCGTTCGGGTAGAAGTACACGACGACCGACTTGCCGCGGAAGTCGCTGAGCTTGACGTCGTTGCCCTCACTGTCCGGGAGGGTGAAGTCGGGCGCTTTGTCGCCGGGGGAAAGTCGCTGCTCGGTCATGACGCACACGGTAGCGAACCGGCGGCGTCAGACCTTTCCGCAGTACTTCGCGGCGACGGGCTCCGAGGGACTCGGCCGCACCTGGAGGCGCAGCCTCACCGGCCTGTCCGGAACGGCGAAGGCGAGGTTCAGCTGGACCGACCGGCCGGGCGCCACGTCCTTGCCCGCGTCCGCGATGCCGTTGTAGCCCTGCACCGGGTCGACGACCTGTTTGACCGAGGAGGTCTCCCCGTCGACCTCGCCCGTCACGGACAAGCCGGAGAGCCGGTAGGTGCCCTCGCCCGCGTTCGTCACCTCGATGCCGAAGGCCACCGCGCGCGGGCTCTGCGGGTACGCCGACGCGCTGGGGCGGAACGCTTTCGGCGCGGACACGGAGATCGTCACCCCGGTCGAGAACCGGTGCGGGGCACCGAAGGCGAGGTCGCCTTCCGCGTGCGTCGCGGCCAGGCCCTGCGCCGGGGCGTCCGCGCCGAGCACGGCTGCCCCTTTTTCCGGTGCCGGAACCCCGCACGCGGCCGCCAGCAGCAACGAGCAGGCGGCGATCAAGAGCTTCGGGGTGCGCGGGGGCGCCATGTGGGGTTACTCCAGTCGGCGGTGCGGGTGGGCCGTTCGAGGTAGGTATTAGTGCCGAAGAGTCCAGACTGACGGTCTTCCGCAGCCGAGAGGAGCGGCGAGGCCGGGTTGAGGCGCACCTGGTGTACAGCCGTGGCCGATCCGTGATCGGAAGGACACGACTAGTGACAGTCGTCACCTCGGTGGCACAGCGCCGAGGGGTCAGACGGCGAAGGCGAAGAACAGGATGAAGATCGCCAGACCGGACACCCAGGCCACGATCAGCCAGCCGAAATCGCGCATCGGATCGACCGCCCGGCTTTCCTCGCCGGGGACGTAGACGCCGCGCTCTTCGAACCAGTCGGCCCAACGGGTCAGCCAGCGAATGGGGCTTCGAGACGCCATGTCGTCACAGTACGGGTATGGATGAGCCGCGTCAGCCAAGGAGGGGCCGCCCAAAAGGGCGAATCGGGCGCACCGGCTATCGCCCACTAGGCCCTTTTGTCCAACTTGTTCACCCGTCAGGCTGTAACGATGGCGCTGGGAATAGATATCTACAGTCGCTTCCAATCCGTTACCAATTGGCAGGCCGTCAAGGATCACGGCGTGACCTTCGTCTTCGTCAAGCTCACCGACGGCGGTGGTCTGCCGAACGGCGGGCGCAACACCGGCGACGCGCTGGTGGCGGGCGCGAGATCCGTGGGAATCCCGGTGGGCGGCTATCACTACGCCCAGGCGAGCCCCTCGCCCGAGGCGCAGGCCGACGTGTTCATCGCGGAGGTCCGGCGGCTCGGGGCGACCGGCTGCGTCCCGATGTTCGACCTCGAGGACAACCCGCCGGGTTCGGGGGCGCCGAACATCCCCGACGGGCGCAAGCGGGACTTCTCGATCAAGTTCTGCAACCGCGTGGCGGAACACGGGTTCCGCCCCGGGATCTACATGAACAACTCACTCGCCAAGATGTTGCGCCCCGACCGGTTCGGCGTACGGGACCTCGTCATCTGGATCGCGCGCTACGGGGCGAAACCCGATGCCGCGGCGGGCCACTATGACGTGCACCAGTACTCGGACGCCGGGCACATCCCCGGTATCCGCGCGAGCGGTGTCGACCTCAACGAGTCCTACACGAACGCCCACTTGACCGGCGGCGGCGCTGCCCCGACGCGGAAGGCGACGACAGAACTCATGGAACGCAGGACCATTCCGGCCAGCATGGACACCACGTCGGTACGGCTGCTGCTCTCGGGGAGCGAGACGGCCGCGATCATCGTGCGGCCGCGTATCGATGGCGACGGCACCACCGACTCACCTGTCTACCAAGGGAACATCTACGCCTGGGGGAGCGACAAGGTCGGCATCGGCTACAACCCGATGGACCAGCCCGGGTTCGTCTCCAAGACGGTTTCGCACCGGCGCTACCGGCTGCCCGGCGCGGTGTGGGCCGACTTCGAGTACAGCTCGGCCGTGGATTTCGAGATCGACATCGTCGGCTGAGCCCGGAAGTCCGTGAAGGCCTCCTTCACTACCTTGAGGGTAGGGAAGGAGGCCTTCACGGACTTCCGGTTCGTGGCACGATGGCCGGATGACGAACTTCCGAAAGGGCCATGCCGCGTAGAGCGCCCGCACAGGTCCGCCGAGGACTGCGACCTCGGCGGCCGGCCGAATACGGTGAGGGCTTCTCGCCCGCACTCGCCGCCGAGCTCGCCCGGCTCGAACGTTCCCGGAACTACCTCGGCCCCGGCGCGATCCGGACCGCGCTCCGTCTCTGGCGAGAGTTCACCGCGAACCCGTACCGACGGCTTTGGGTCGACAGCGAAGGTTGCGGTGTCTGGGAGTGCTGCGGTGACCCCAGGCAGGCGAGGAAAATGCTCGAAGGCGTTCTCCTCGCTCTTCCGACGAGACTCGCCAAGGAGTTGCGCAGGCACATCGATCTCGAACCTTGATCAAGAGAAGGTGACGACCTGCCGGACCGCGGCGCCGCGCCGCAGCCGGTCGAATCCCGTGTTGATCTCCTCCAAGCCGATCCGGTGCGTCAGCAACGCCTCCACGGGCAGCAGCCCGGCCCGGTAAAGAGCGATGAAGCGGGGGATGTCGCGCCGGGGGACGCACGAGCCGAGGTAGCTGCCGCGCAGCGTCTTTTCCTCGGCCACCAGGCTTTGCGCGGGCAGCGCGATCTCGGCGGACGGGTCGGGAAGGCCGACGGTGACCGTGGTGCCACCGGGCCGGGTCGCCCGGTAGGCCTGGTGCAGGGCGGCGACCACGCCGGTGGTGTCGACGGCGTGGTCGGCGCCGCCGCCGGTGAGTTCCTTGATCGCCTCGACGTCGCCCTCGAGGGCGTGGGTGGCGCCGAGGGACAGCGCCAGCTCGCGCTTTTCGGCCACGAGGTCCACCGCCACCAGTGTGGCCGCGCCGGCCGCCTTCGCGGCGAGGAGCGCGGCGAGGCCGACGCCACCGAGGCCGAACACGGCGACGCTGTCTCCCGGCCGTACGTCGGTCGCGTTGAAGACGGCGCCGGCGCCGGTGAGGACCGCGCAGCCGAACAGGGCCGCGACGTCGAACGGCAGGGTGTCGTCGACGGCGACCACCGAACGCGCCGAGACGACGATGTGTTCGGCGAACGCGGAGACGCCAAGGTGGTGCCCCGGGCGGCCGTCGGGGGAGGACCAGCGGGTGCCGCCGCCGAGCAGGGTGCCGTTCCGGTTCGACTCGGCCGCGGGGGCGCACAGGGCGGGACGTCCGGTGAGGCAGGGGCGGCAGTCGCCGCAGGACGGCACGAACGACAGCACGACATGCTGACCTGTCGTGAAGCCGGCGCCCGGCCCCGCTTCGACCACCTCGCCCGCGGCCTCGTGTCCCAGGACCATCGGCAGCGGCCGGGGCCGGGAGCCCTCGATCACCGAGAGATCCGAGTGGCACAGCCCGGCGGCCCGCACCCGGACGAGCAGTTCACCCGGCCCGGGCGGCTCCAGCGTCATCGTCTCGATCTCCAGCGGGCGGCCGACTTCACGGAGGACCGCGCCCCGGACCCGCATCATCGCCCGCTCCCGGCGGGGACACAGGTGGTGACCTGGCGTTCGGCCAGCAGCGGCACGACCTCGCCGAGCACGATCCGCCGGAAGTGCTCCGACTCGCAATGGCCGGTGAAGTCCTGTTCGGACTCGTACTCCTCGACGATCACCACCACTCCGTCCTCGGTTCCGGAGTGGACGGTGTAGCGGACACATCCGGGCTCACGCCGTGAGGCGGCGGCCATCGGCTCCAGCAGTTCGAGGACGCGGTCCCGGTGCTCGGTCACATACCGGGCCACCACGACGAAACTCATTTTTCTCCTGCGCTCAGCTGGGACCGGGTCAGCGACCACAGCCCCGAATCGGACGACGCGGCGCCCAGTGCGCCCATCGCGAGGGAATGGGCCACCCCGGACCGGTCGGTGACGAAACCGGCCGCCACGAACGGGGACATGGTTTCGCGGGCCTGCGCCGACATCCAGGGGATGATCGGCGCGGGCATGAGCTCCACCAGGTCGGGGCGGCTGCGTTTCACCGCTTCCAGGCTGCGGTTCAGATTCGACCGGTCGGTGACGAACACCTTGTGCATCGTGAGCATCGACAACGTGCGTGCCCGTTCGATCGGGGCGACCCGGGTGCTGACCACCCCGGTCGCCCCGATCTCCTGGAGGAAGTCCACGCCACCGCGGTCGGTGGCGAGGCCGGGACAGGAGTCGATGTTGACGAAGAGGACCTTCTCCAGTCCCGTCAGCACCGGCACGATCTTGGCCAGCTGCCCGACCGGGACCGCCGCGAGGATGCCGACGCGGGACGCCGAGTTCGCGAAATCGCCCACCTTGGCGGTGCCGACCACCGACGCGCAGACCGGGACGTCCGCGAACGCCGCCGTGATCCTCTCGTTCATACGGTCCACAGTGGTCGATCAGCTCCTGGAGTCAAGGGGGTTCGGCCCGAAGTCACTGGGCAGTCCGAGTTTCCCCGGGTTGAGCAGGCCCTGCGGGTCGAGGGTCCGCTTCACGGCGACGAAGGTGTCGAAGCCCGTGCCGAGCGTGTCCGCGAGGTACGGCCCGCGAAGCAGCCCGGAACCGTGGTGGTGGCTGAGCGCGGCACCGTGGCGCACGAGCACGGCGTTGGCCGCGTCCCACGCCGAGCGGTACCAGTGCCGCCGCTTCTCCGGCTCCACGTCACCACGCAGCGAGAAGTACAGGCAAGCGCCGTCGGTGTAGGCGTGCGACTGGTGCGCGGACGCGGCCAACGTGCCGGGAACGGCCTTGATCGCGGCCACGACCTCGTCGTAGATCGCAGGCAGCGCCGACCACGCCCCGGCCATCTCGAGGGTGTCGGCGACGAAACCCGGGCCGGGCGTGAACCCGTCGGCCGACTTGCCGACCAGCATCCGCTCGTCCAGCCAGCGCTCGAAGAGGGCCGGTCCGTCCAGTTCGGATCCGGTCGCCGCGCAGACCTCGGAGCTGACGCGGAGCATCGCGTCGACCAGCACCGGGTCGCCTTCGTCGGCGATCAGCAGCAGGTTGGTGTCCGGCAGGCCGAAATGCGTTCCGCTCTCCAGCTTGTCGTAGAGCCGCATCGCGGCCGGGGTCGCGCCGCGCTGCATGATCAGACGGCACGCCTCCAGCCCCTCGGCGAAGGTTTCGAAACCGTAGGCGACGGCCTTGGCGTAGTCGGGCAGCGGATGCGTGCGCAGCCGGACGGAGGTGATCACGCCGAGCGTGCCTTCCGAACCGACGAACAGCTGGCGCAGGTCGGGACCGGTGGCTGCCCGCGGGTAGTCGCCGAACCGGGCGAGGGTGCCGTCGGCCAGCACGACGTCGAGGCCGACCACCATGTCCTCGATCTTCCCGTAGCGGGTGGAGAGCTGGCCCGCGCCGCGGCAGGCCACCCAACCGCCCACAGTGGACAGTGCGAAGGCCGATGGCCAGTGCCCCGTGGTGGCACCGTGCGTCTTCTGCAGTTCGGTTTCGAACAGGTCGCCGAACATGCCTGCCTGCACGTCGACGATCTGGGAGTCCGCGTCGAAGGACAGGATCCGGTTCAGCCCGCAGACGTCCAGCACCACCCCGCCGAACACCGGCAGCGCGGCGCCGGTGACGTTGCTGCGCCCGGCGGACACGGTCAGCGGCACCCCGTGCTCACCGCACAGCCGGACCACGGCCTGGACCTGCTCGACCGTGCTCACTTCGGCGATCACCGCGTCCGGGGTCGCCGGGTTTCCCGCGGTCTCGCCGATCATCGAACCGGCCCACCAGTCGCGGGTCCGCAGTACGACCTCGTCGTGCTCGGTGTGCACCGCGTCCGCGACGTCGCGCAGCGACTCGGTCAGCGCGGCGGGCACGGCGACGGTGGCCGTCTGCAGCGACGCCGGCCCCTGACCGGGCGGGGTGCGGTCGCCCCAGCGCGGCGGCGTCGGCGCGCCGACCACGTACTTGCCCCGGTTGAACGGGTGGGCGATGGCCTGGCTGCTGATCATGCGTTGTCTCCCAACAGAATCGACTTCTCCCGGGCGACGTCCGCCCGATAGTCCTCCACTTGCGCGGCCACGGTTTCCGGCGACAGCCCGAGTTCGGCGCCGAGCAGTTCGCCCACGAGCGGAGCGGCCTCGGCGGAGGCGTCCCTGGCGAACAACCGCAGCCGGGTGCGCCGGGACAGCACGTCGTCCACCGAGCGCGCCATTTCCGACCTGGCCGCGAACACGACCTCGGCCTTGAGATGCGGCTGGCCGGGGATGAGCGGCTCGCCGAGCGCCGGGTCCTCGTCGACGAGCTCGCTCACGAAACGGGCTTCGGTGCCGTAGCGGCCGCCGAGGTGCGCGGCGATCCCGCCGGTCGCCGCGGTGGCCTCAGCGTCGTATCCGGCGCCGCCGAGCAGAGGCAGGTTCTTGGTGCGGCAGCGGGCTTTGCGTCCCAGCAGGCCGAGCGCCTTGTCCACCACGAGCTCGCCCATATGCCTGCTGGTGGTGAGTTTGCCGCCGGTCACGGTGACCATGCCCGACGCGACGGTGATGTGGTGATCGCGCCGCATGTCGAGGGTGGTGCCCTCGGATCCGCCGACGAGCGGCCGCAGTCCCGCGTAGCTGCCCAGCACGTCCTCGGGGCCGAGCTTGGTGTCGAAGGCGATCGTGGCGCCTTCGAGCAGGAACTCCATTTCGTCGCGCGTGCAGTGCACGTCGTCGGTCGGGCCTTCGTAGTCGGTGTCGGTGGTGCCGACGACGACCACGTCGCCCCAGCGGGTGCACGTCGCCCGCCTCGCGCGGCCCGGGATCGGGACGGTCACCGTGCAGTCGTTGCGGATCTTCGACCACGGCAACACGATGTGGACGCCCTTCGCCGGGCGCACCTGAGGCCGGTGTCCCGCGGAGGCCATGCCGTCGACGCTGTCCGCCCACACTCCGGTCGCGTTGACGACCACGCGTGCCCGGACGTCGATCCGCTCGCCGTCGGCTTCGACCGTCGCACCGGTCACCCGTCCGCCGGTGGTGCGGAGGCCGGTCACCGCGGCGCCGTTGACGACGACCGCGCCGAGCCGGGCCGCGCTGCGCACGATCGCGAGGGTCAGCCGGGCGTCGTCGGCGCGGCTGTCGTAGTACATCAGTCCGCCGCGCAGATGGTCCGCGCGCAGGGTGGGGGCGTGCGCCAGCACCTCGTCGACCGTGAGCCGCTGGTGCAGCTTGCCGATCCGCCAGCCGCCCGCGAGATCGTAGGTCCACAAGAGACTCTCGAAGGCGCGGGCGATCCTGGCGTCGAAAACGCCGTCCTTCGCCAGGATGGGGAACAGGAAAGGCAGGCGCTGCACCAGATGCGGGGCGTTGCGGCGGAACCTCTGGCGCTCCAGCAGCGAATGCCGGACCAGATCCAGGTTGCCCTGCTCGATGTAGCGCAGCCCGCCGTGCACCATCTTGGACGATTTGGACGACGTCCCCGAGGCGAAGTCGTCCCGTTCGACCAGTGCGACGGAAAGGCCACGGGAGACGGCGTCCAGCGCGGTGTAGGCGCCGGTGATCCCGCCGCCGATCACCAGCAGGTCGAACTCGCCGGTATCGAGTCCGGTCAACGCGGTGCGACGATCCAGCCGCAAGGGTGCCGAAGGGGTCGCTCCCGCGGCGACGGCGTTCGGCCGCCGGGACGGCAGTGTGAACATTGAGGAGCCTTTCCGATCAGAACAGGGAATTCACGACAGCGAGACGGCGAGCACGTCTTGCCAGCGCGCCCGCAGCTTCAGCCGGTCGGTTTCGGCGAGGCCGGGTTCGAAGATCCGGTCCGGGGGCCGGTGGGCCACCGCGTCGGCCAGCGACGGCCACAGCCCGAGCCGCGTGCCGGCGAGATAGGCGGCGCCGCGCAGGCTGGCGGTCGCCGAATCCGCCACCCGCTCGATGGCGAGACCGGTGAAATCGGCCTGGCTCTGGAGCAACGCGTCGCTCGCCGCCAGGCCGCCGCCCACCCGCAGATGCGTCATGGGCCGGTCCATGGTCGTCCGCAAGGCGTCGACGGTGTCGCTCACCGCGTGGGCGATCCCGTCGATCACCGCACGGGCCAGGACTTCCCGTGTGGTCGCCAGGCTCAGCCCGGCCAGCACACCACGCGCTTCGGGCCGCAGCACCGGCGTGCGCAGCCCGGCGAGCGTCGGCACGAACCAGGTCGCCTCGCCACTCGGCTGGGTCGCGGCCAGCGTGCTGATTTCGGCCGCCGAGGTGAACAGGCCGAGATCCTCGGTGAGCCAGCGCAAAGCCGAGCCGGTGGTCGAGGTGTAGGCCTCGAGGCTGAACCGGCTGTGGCCGCGGCTGCGCCACGCGACCAGGCACAGCACGCCGTCGAGTCCGCCCACCGCCTCGGGCGGCTCGTCCCCGGCCAGCGCCCCGACGAAGGTGCCGGTGCCGTGGACGCAGGTGCCCTGGCCCGGCGAAAGCGCGCCCAGCGCGATGAGCGACGCGTGCTGATCGCCCATGACCGCCGCGATCGGCACGCGGATGCCGAGCAGATCCGGGTCCGTGTAACCGTAATCGCCGTCGTCGTCCTGGGGTGGTGGGGCGAGCTCGGCGGGAAAACCGAGTGCTGCCAGCCAATCGGCGTCCCAAGCGTGCTCACGCAACCGATATCCGCCGAACGCGACGGCGTTGGTCGCCGAGATCGTGAAGCGCTCGCGACCGCTGAGATGCCACACCAGCCAGGTGTCGACGGAACCGAACAGCACCCGCTCCGCCGGGACGTCGAGCCGTTCGAGCTGCCGTGCCGCCCACAGGAACGGGGCGCGAGTCCCCACCGGACGGCCGGTCGACGGCCAAAGGTGCCTGTCCCACTCCGGAGCGAGTTGCGTTAGCTCCGCGGCGTAGCGGCTGTCCTGCCACACCACGGCGGGGGCCAGCGGGCGCCCGGTCTCCCGGTCCCACAGGACGGCCGTCGCCCGCTGGGTGCAGATCGACATCCCCGCGATCTCGACGCCGTTCTCGGCGGCCCACACCACCGCTTGCCGGGCGACGTCGACGGTCCGGTCCAGAAGTTGCACGGCGTCTTGTTCGACCTGCGCCGGTTCGGGGTGGCTGACGTCGATGGAGGTGTAGAAGGAGGGCCCGCACCGGCCGTCCTCGCCGACGACGGCCGCCCTCGTCCCGGTGGAACCCTCGTCGACGGCCAGGATCCCGCGCCGCATCAGGCGCTCCCGAGCTTGAGGTCGATCGTCTCGTCGTCGGGATCGATGCCGCTGCGGGTGGGATCCCAGCGGACGATCAGGCACGAGACCAGGCCGAGGAACGGCACCACCGCGAGCAGGGCGATCGTCGGCCCCAGCCCCATCGCCTCCTTGATCTGCGGGAACACGTACAGCCCGATGACACTGCCGAAGCTGCCGAGCATCCCGGTCACCCCGGTGCCGAGCGTCCGGATGTCGCTGCGGTAGGACAGCGCCGCGATCGACTTGCCGTTCGCGCCGGGCCCGGCCGAGTGGAAGAAGATGAACAGGAACGGGAGCAGGAAACCGACGGCGATGGGCAGTTTCCCGAAGCCCAGCCCCATCACCAGCAGGATGGCGAACGCGAACGCGTAACCGATGGCGGAACTCGTCCGGAGCCCGATCTTCCTGCCGACGTACGCCGAGAGCGCGCCGCCGATGATCCCGGCGATGTTGAAGACCATCGAACCGAGGGTCGCGGTCTGGAACGCCTGGCCGAAGATCGCCAGGCTGATCACCGGCAGGTACCACCCGACGGCGAAGTACTGCATCGACTGGGTCAGCGAGATCGCCGTGGACAGGAAGGTCCGCGGCAGATACGGCTTGCGGAACAGCACACCCGCGTGCCGGAACCCGATCTTCTGTTCCGTGGCGGGATCCGGCCCGCCGCTGGTCCCCGGAGTCACCTGGAAACCGTAGATCCGGCGGAGGCTGACCGCCGCCTCGGCGAGCCTTCCCTTGGCCGCGAGCCACGACGGGCTCTCGACGAGGAACATCAGCTGCAGGACCAGCAGCGCGATCGCGAAGACACCGGCCGAGCCGACGGACCACCGCCAGATCCCCACCCCAGCGTCGAGGTGGAAGAACACCAGCGTCAGCCCCAGGTTCACGGTGGTGGCGACGTACCAGACGGACTGCCAGAGGTTGAGCCGTCCGCGCAGTTTCGCGGGGGTGTACTCGGCCAGCATGGCCATCGCGACCGCGAAGTCGATGCCGTAGGCGACACCGACCAGGCCGCGGCCGAACCACACCTCGCCGAAGCCGCCCGCCGTCGCCGTCAGCACGGCGCCGATCGCCGCGATCGCCTTGGCGGCGATGAGCGGTTTGACCCGCCCGATCCGGGCGGCCAGCCAGCCGCCGATCGGGTTGAACAGGATGGCGACCGCGGGCGCGGTCGCGGTCAGCACGCCGACCTGGGTGGAGCTGAGACCGAGTTCCTTGATCATCGGCGACAGGCCCGCGCCGAGCGCGGCGTTGGAGTAGGCGTCCAGGAAAAGGCCGCCCAGCACGAGGTACCACAGCAGATTCGCCTTGCGTGGCAGCCTCGAAAGACCGTTGATCAGTGCTGCCACATGGGAAACGTTCGAAATCGAGCCTGTCGGGCTGAGCGTCGATGAACTCATGGACCGCCAACTTTCTGCGCTGGCTGTCAGCGATCCGACACAAAAAAACAGACACGACGAAGACCGCTGACAGTGGCTCTTCGTCTGTGCCTGTCTGAAGGGAGAAGAGTAGATCCCGATCCGGGGCCCGTCAAGACGGTGTCCTGTCCGGCCACAAAGGACACACGAGCGCGAAAAGATCACGAACTGTCGCTCATGGCCTCCCGGTCCGACACCGGGAGCCACTGCCGCTCCGGATCGAAGGGACGGTAAGCGGCGCGGACGTGCTCGATCAGCAGCCGCAGTGTGGGGTGCCGGTTCTCGAGCCGCCACAGCAGGGAGAACGGGTACACCGGCGTCGGGTCGACGAGCGGGATCTGCACGACGTCCGGATGCCAGGGCACGTGCATCTTCGCGCCGACGAAACCCAGCCGGTCCTTCGACGCGCCGATCACCTCGATGTGGTGTTCGAGCCCGAAGTTCGGGCCGTCGGTGTCGACCAGGATGCCGAACTCCGGGCACAGTTCCTGCCAGAACTCCGCCCATTCGCTGGCCCGCGCGTTGTACGGCATCCACGCCGTCTGGCCGGCGAGATCCGCCATCGCGACCCGGCGCCGCCGTGCGAGCGGGTGCCGCCGTCCGACCAGCAGGTTCGCCGGCTCCAGGTAGGCGGGCGTGCGGGCGATCCCGGGATCCGGCACGGTGCTGACCCTGGCGAAGGCGGCATCGACGGACTCGGGCAGCAGGGACCGGCGTACCGCGCCCAGCCCGGGCGTGACGAGCTCCAGTTCGTCGTCGTGGTCGGCATGGAAGGCCCGGACGACCTCCATGGTCGCCAGCCGCGTGCCGAGGACGTCGACGCGCAGCGCCCGCCGCCTGCCGTGGAGGCGTTCGACGGCCTGGTCCGCGAGGCTGATCAGCGCACGCGCGTGCTTGAGGAATTCCTCGCCGTCTTCGGTCGGCTCGGCCCCGCCGCGTGTCCGTGACAGCAGCCGCACACCGAGGTCCGACTCGAGCTTCGCGACGCGTTTGGAGATCGCCTGCTGGCTGACCTCCAGCCGGATCGCCGCTTCGCTGAAGTACCGGTCGTCGGCCACCGCGACGAACGCGCGCACCGCGCCGAGGTCCAGCTCCACCGTGTGCACTCCCTACAACTTCCGGTTGTCGATGGTCGCGTGTCGCTTGTTGGACAACACCGGCACGGCTTGGGTCCAATCGCCGCGTCGGACCGGAATCGTACAACCGTGGGGAGTGGCCGGTGGACTCCTTCGTGCACCTGCACGTTCATACCGAGTACTCGATGCTCGACGGCGCGGCCAAGATCGCGCCCCTGTTCGCGGAGGCCCAGCGGCTCGGCATGCCCGCGGTGGGCATGACCGACCACGGGAACATGTACGGCGCGGACGAGTTCTACCGGCAGTCCGTCCACGCCGGGCTCAAACCCGTGATCGGCATCGAGGCCTACGTCGCGCCGGAGTCCCGTTTCCACAAGAAGCCGGTGCTCTGGGGACGGCGTGGCGACGGCGGTGACGTCTCCGGTGGCGGCGCCTACACGCATATGACCATGCTGGCGGAGAACGCGACCGGGTTGCGGAACCTGTTCAAGCTGTCCTCGCTGGCCAGCATGGAGGGCTACTACCGCAAACCCCGGATGGACCGGGAACTCCTCGCCCGGCACCACGAGGGCATCATCGCCACCACCGGCTGCCCGTCCGGCGAGGTGCAGACCAGGCTCCGGCTCGGGCAACCCGGCGAGGCGATCCAGGCGGCGTCGGACTATCGCGACATCTTCGGCGCGGACGACTTCTTCCTCGAACTGATGGACCACGGGCTCCCGATCGAGCGGTCCGTGCGGGACGGCCTGCTGGACATCGGGCGCAGGCTTGGGCTGAAACCCTTGGCCACCAACGATTCGCATTACGTCACGCGGGGTCAGGCGGCCGCGCATTCGGCGTTGCTGTGTGTCCAGTCCGGCAAGACCCTCGACGATCCCGGCCGGTTCAAGTTCGACGGAGACGGCTACTACCTCAAATCCGCGGAGGAGATGCGGGCGTACTGGGACACGGAAGTCCCGGGCGCCGCGGATTCCACGCTGCTCATCGCCGAACGGATCGAGCCCTACGACGACGTCTACCGGCACGTCGATCGCATGCCGGTCTTCGAAGTCCCCGACGGACACGACGAGGAGTCCTGGCTGCGCGAGGAGGTCGCGGCCGGGCTACGCCGCCGTCTGCCGGACGGCGTCCCCGAGGCGTACCTCACCCGCGCCGACTTCGAGATCGGCGTGATCGCCGACAAGGGTTTCCCGGCGTACTTCCTGATCACCGCCGACCTGATGAACCACGCCCGTGGTGTCGGCATCAGGGTCGGTCCCGGCCGTGGCTCGGCGGCGGGCTCGCTCGTGGCGTACGCGCTCGGCATCACCAACCTGGATCCGATCGACCTCGGGCTGCTCTTCGAACGTTTCCTCAACCCCGAACGGGTCTCGATGCCGGATATCGACATGGACTTCGACGACCGGCGCCGCGGCGAGATGATCAGGTACGCGACCGAAAAGTACGGCGCCGAGCACGTCGCCCAGGTGATCACGTTCGGCACCATCAAGACGAAGGCGGCCATCAAGGACTCGGCTCGCGTCCACTATGGACAGAGCGGGTACGCGATCGCGGACCGGATCTCCAAAGCGCTCCCGCCGCCGGTCGCGGCGAAGGACATCCCGCTCGCCGGGATCGTCGAGCCGGATCACGAGCGGTACGCGGAAGCGGCGGAGGTCCGCGCGCTGCTGGAAGGAGACGGCGAGGCGGCCAAGATCTTCGAGACCGCGCGCGGGCTGGAAGGCCTGATCCGCAACGCGGGGGTGCATGCCTGCGCCGTCATCATGTCGAGTGAGCCGCTGCTCGACGCGATCCCGTTGTGGCGGCGGGACGACGGCGCGGTCATCACCGGCTGGGACTACCCGTCGTGCGAGGCCATCGGCCTGCTGAAGATGGACTTCCTCGGCCTGCGGAATCTCACCGTCATCGGCGACGCGCTCGACAACATCAAGGCCAATCGCGGAGAGGAGATCGATCTCGACACCCTCGGCGTCGAGGATCCGGCGACCTACGAACTGCTCGCCCGCGGCGACAGTCTCGGTGTCTTCCAGCTGGACGGCGGCGCGATGCGGGATCTGCTCCGCAGGCTGAGGCCGACCGGTTTCGGCGACATCATCGCGGTGAACGCGTTGTACCGGCCGGGGCCGATCGCGATGAACACGCACAACAACTACGCGGACCGCAAGAACGGCAGGCAGCCGATCGAGTCTATCCATCCCGAGCTGGCTGGGCCGCTGCGCGAGATCCTGGCCGAGACGCACGGCCTGATCGTGTACCAGGAACAGATCATGCGGATCGCGCGGGACGTCGCGGGATATTCCATGGGGCGCGCCGACGTGCTGCGCAAGGCGATGGGCAAGAAGAAGAAAGAGGTACTGGAGAAGGAGTTCGAGGGTTTCCGTGACGGCATGGTCGCCAACGGCTTCTCGCGCGAGGCCGTGCAGGCGCTCTGGGACGCGATCCTGCCGTTCGCCGGCTACGCGTTCAACAAGTCCCACGCCGCCGGGTACGGCCTGGTCGGCTATTGGACCGCGTATCTGAAGGCGAACTACCCGGCCGAGTACATGGCTGGCCTGCTGACTTCGGTGGGGGACAACAAGGACAAGTCGGCGGTCTACCTCTCGGAATGCCGGCGGCTGGGGATCAAGGTGCTGCCGCCGGACGTCAACGAATCGGGGCTCCGGTTCTCCGCCGTGGGGGACGCGATCCGGTTCGGGCTGGGCGCGGTGCGCAACGTCGGCGCGAACGTCGTCGACTCGATCATCAAAACCCGGCGGCAGAAGGGGAAGTACGCGTCGTTCACCGACTTCCTCGACAAGTCGGAACTGGTGGCCTGCAACAAACGCGTCACCGAGTCCTTGGCCAAAGCGGGTGCGTTCGACTCGCTCGGGCATACGCGGCTGTCGATCCTGCGGGTACACGAGGACGCGGTGGATGCCGTAGTGCCGTTGAAGCGCAAGCAGGCGATGGGCCAGTTCGACCTCTTCGGTCCGGGGGAGGAGAGCGACGAGGGCAACTCGCCGCTCGCGCACCTCAAGCTCGGTGTCGAGGAGTGGCCGCGCAAGGAGTTGCTCGCCCACGAACGGGAAATGCTCGGCCTGTACGTGTCCGCGCATCCACTCGACGGGGCGGAACGCGTTCTGCGCGGTCACGCGCCCCGCCCTATCGCGGCGATCCTCGACAATCCGCCGCGGGAGGGCGAAGTGGTCGTCGCCGGGCTCATCACCTCGCTGGAGCGGCGGGTGAACAAGAAGGGCGAGCCGTGGGCGATCTGCACGATCGAGGATCTGGACGCCGCGCTCGAAGTGTTGTTCTTTCCCAAGGCGTACGCGCTGTTCGCGGCAGATCTCGCCGAGGACAACGCCGTCCGCCTCAGCGGTCGGGTGAACTGGCGGGAGGACAAGATGTCCGTGTTCGGCGGCGGCCTCGTGCCGCTCGATCTTTCCGCGGCGGACGACGGGGAACCGCCGCTGACCCTGCAAGCGACCGCCGAGCGGCTGACCGAGGACGCGGTCCTCGAACTGAAGCGGACTTTGCTGGCGCACCAAGGACAAACGCCGGTCCGGGTGAAGCTCGCCGAGACGTGGTACGCGCTCGACGACTATCCGGTCGCCGTCAGTGCGATGCTCCTGGGCGAGCTGAAGTCCATCCCCGGCATCACGCCGCGCGCCGCTGCACCCTGAGCTGCCCGATCTCCGAGACGTTCTTCATCAGTTCGGCGTTCACCCAGGCGACTGTGTGGGCGAAGGTCAGCCCGGCTTCCGCGCCGAACGGGTAAGCGGAGGGCGCGTCGAGGTCTGCGTCGGTCAAGCGGTCCAGCACCGCCAGCCATTCCTCGCGAAGACCGCGTAGCCACTCGATGGCGGCTTCTTCGCCGGGCCAGGTGATCGCCTCGCGTTCGCGGGGAGCCCGCCCGTTCGCGTGATCCAGCGCGACACTCCACCACCAGCCGATATGCCAGGTGAGCCAGGCGATCGTGGGAACCGGGATGGGATCGGGTTCGGTGTCGGCCCAGTCGGGTGTGCCGTCCGGCCGGATCGTCCAGCAAAGAGCCGACGGCTCCCACCGGAAATCCGCCGGTTCGAGGTCGGCGAGGTGGTAATCGAACAACGACCAGGTCAGATCGAACTGCCAGCGCGACAGCTCGGTACGCGATGCGGACACCCGCGGGATCCTTCCTCCGGGGCAGGGCGGCCGCAAGCGGTTTACGGTGCGGGCATGAGTCCTCATGTCGCGCAGCGGAACGGCCGGACGGCGACCGCCGAAGAGCTGGCGCCGCTCGCTTTCGCCGGTTTCGCGCATTTCACGGCCATGCAGGTGCGTGACGGCCGCGTGCGCGGTCTCGACCTGCATCTGGACCGGCTCCGGACCGCCTCGCTGGAGCTGTTCGGCGACGCCCTTCCCGACGACCGGATCCGTTCCTACGTGCGGAAGGCGATCGAGTCCGGCCCGGCGGACATCTCCCTGACCGTGACGATCCACCAGCCGGGAGAACTCGAAGTCCTGGTGCGCACCCGGCCGCCGTCGTCCGGTCCGGCGGGGCCGCTGGCGTTGACGGCCGTGGACCACGAGCGCGTCCTCCCGGCCATCAAGCACACCGGCGAGATGGCCAAGACGTACTTCCGGCGGCAGGCCGTCCGCGAAGGGTTCGACGACGCGGCGTTCGTCGACCGCCGGGGCAGACTGAGCGAGGCGACGATCTGGAACCTCGCCTTCTGGGACGGCGACACGGTGGTGTGGCCCGACGCCGGCCTGCTGAGGGGGACGACGATGGGCATCGTCCAGCGGCGTCTGGAGGGGATCGGTGTGCCGCAACGGGTTCAGGAGGTCACGCTTGCGGACCTGCCGGGGCTCGACGGCGCGGTGGTCATGAACTCGTGGACGCCCGGGATCGCGGTGCGCCGGATCGGCGAGACACCGCTGCCGTCCGCCCCGGCGTTCGTCGCGGCGCTGCACCAGGCCTACGAAACCGAACCGCTCACGCGACCTTGAAAAGTCGCTTGACCCCGCTGCCACAGTGGATCTTCGTGACGAACCACGACGACAGAAACGATCTCCTCCGGCTGGCCGGGCTCGCGACTCCGATGGCCTTGCGGGTCGCCGTCACCCTTGGGTTGCCGGACCGGCTGTCCGGCGACGGCGCGGCCGCCGCCGACCTGGCGGCGGAACTCGGCCAAGCACCGCTCGCGTTCGATCTGCTGCTGGGGCACCTGGTGACCCTCGGCGTCCTCGAACGGACATCGACCGGCTACCGCACCACCGGCTATGGGGCGAACCTGCGCGCCGACGCCGGAAACGGGCTCGCCGGGCTCCTGGACATGAACGCCGCCGGCGGGCGGGGCGAGCTGGCGTTCGTCGAACTCGCGCACAGCATCGCCACCGGCCAGGCGGGGTACGTCCGCCGCTACGGCAAGGACTTCTGGACCGATCTCGCCGAGCAGCCCCAGCTCCGGGAGACGTTCGACCGGCAGATGACCCAACGGTTCCTGACGCAGGTGCCGAGGCTCGTCTCCGGGTTCGACTGGTCCCGGTTCGGCACGCTCGTCGACGTCGGCGGGGGTCACGGCAGCCTGCTCGCCGCGATCCTGAAGGCCAACCCCGCGATGCGCGGCCGTCTCGTCGACCTCGCGCCCACCGCGGCGGCTGCGGAAAAGGAACTGCGCGCGCAGGGCCTCGAAGACCGCGTCGAGGTCACCGCGGGCAGCTTCTTCGACCCGCTCCCGGCCGGCGCCGACGCCTACCTGCTCTCCGACATCCTCCACGACTGGGACGACGAGCACGCCCATCGCATCCTGGCCCGCTGCGCCGAGGCGGCCGAGCCCGGCGGCCGGGTCCTCGTCATCGAGGCGGTCGGCGGACTCGGGGCGCAGACCGAAGGGGACCTGGTCATGCTCGTGCTCTACGGCGGCCGCGAGCGGCGCCTGGACGAACTCCGCGAGCTCGCCGCCGCGCACGGTCTGGTCTTCGACTCCGTCACCACGCTGACCGAGGAGCGAAGCCTGCTGGAGTTCCATCCCGAAGATATTCCTTGACAGGAATATTCTGATGAGCGAATACTTCTGGGCATGGAGCAGATCGCAGCAGCACTGGGAGACGGGGCGAGGCGGCGCATCGTCGAGCTTCTCGCCGAACGGCCCCGGTCCGTCGGTGAGCTCGCCGAGCTGACCGGCCTGCGGCAGCCGCAGACCACCAAGCACCTGCAAACCCTCGCCCGCGCCGGCCTCGTGACGGTCTTCCCGCTGGGGCAACGCCGGGTCTACGCGGTCGAAGCGGGTCCGCTGAAGGACTTCGAAGGACGGCTGCGGACGCTGATCGCGACCATCGAGGCGAACGAGGGCGAACGAGATGTCCTCACGCGCTATCAGGCCGCGATCTCCGCCGACGCCGCTTCCGCGAACCAGGACCGGTGGGCGGACGGGCGGGCGTTCTCGTTCGACCGTCTGCTCGCCGCGTCGCCGGACGCCGTCTGGCGGCACTGGACCGAGCCCGCGCTGCTCGCGTCCTGGTGGGCGCCGCCTTCGATGACCGTCACCGACTGCGTCATCGAGCCGCGAGCCGGGGGACGAGCCGTACTCGACTACCGCGACGCGGAAGGGCGATACCGCTCCGCGGGCGAGGTCCGCGCCGCGACCGAACCCGAACACCTCGAGTTCGACCTCTCGGTGCTGGACGCCAAGGGGGACACCTTCTTCACCGGTCACTACGACCTCAAGTTCACCGAGGCGCCGGGCGGGACCCGGCTCCGGCTCGACCTGCGCATCACCGAAACGACCGTCGAGGCGGTCCCCTTCATCGCCGGCATCGAAACCGGCTGGGGCCAGGTGCTCGACAACCTCGCAGCTCGGCTCACTCAGGCAAAGGACTGAACGACATGACGAACCCGACCGGCCGCCGCGTCACCGCGAACATCAGCCTCACCCTCGACGGCCACTACAGCGGCCCCGGCGGACCCGGCGACATGGGCGCGATCGTCTCGTATGCCACTACCGACGTCGCCCGCGCTCACCTCGCCCGCATCCACGAGAAGGCGACCACCGCGGTGCTCGGCAGGTTGAACGCCGAAGGCTTCCTGGGTTTCTGGCCCACCATCGCCGCCGACGAAAACGCCGACCCGCGCGACCGCGCCTACGCGAAGTGGCTGGTGGACGCCGAAAAAGTCGTCCTCTCCACGACCCTGACCGAAGCGCCGTGGGACCGCGCCCGCGTCGTGAACGCCCCGGCCGCCGACGTCATCGCCGACCTGAAGGCGAACGGGGAAGGCGACATCCTGGTCAACAGCAGCGCCAGCGTCATCAAGGCCCTGCTCGCGGCCGACCTGATCGACCGGCTGTACCTGATGATCTGCCCCGAGATCACCGGCGGCGGGCAGCGGCTGTTCGCCGACGGCCTGCCCGCGTCGACGTGGGCACTGGCGTATCAGGAGGCCGGGGAACTGGGGGAGATGGCGTTGGTTTACGACCGGGTGCGGTGAGCCGAGTCGAGTTCGAGGATCGTGCTCGCGACTTCTGACGGAAACAGGGTCGACCAGACGATCTCGCCGGGCGCCGGTTCCATTGCCGCCGGCTCGGACGGCTCGGGTTGCCAATCGTCCTTTGTGACGCCGGGAACGCAGTCGAGGAGCAAGGCGAAGATCTTTGGATCCGCGATTCCTTCGGCGATGATCGCCAGATAAGCCTCGTGGGCGTCATCGACGCGGACGAGTGCCTTGATGCGATGGTTCCGGAACTCGGCTACCGCGAGCTTTCCACTGGTGAGCGATATGGCGATGAGATGGACCACCAGCCGCTTCATCTCACGTCGCCAGGCGACCGCCTGCTCCGCGCTGAGGCGCTTCCAGTCCCACTCGACAGGGAGGAGGCGTGTGGTCGAAACGGTTTTGCCGTCGGTGCACTCGCGCCTGATCGATTCGTAGAAGTCGCGTTGCGGACTGTCCGCTTGGCGGTGGCCGGCCGCGCCGATCCACCAGCCTCCGACCTCGCTCGGGAGTTCGTGCGGCAGGTCGTCGTCCTGCAGTCGGGTTACGACCGCCCGGCGATCTCTGGTCTTGACCTTGAACCACACGCGGTCGTTCAGGGACAAGATCCGCTGGGCGCCACCGGCATTCCGGAGTGCCGGGATCGACTGGGCGGTGACGACGATCGAATCGTCCATCTCGTTGAGCGGAAGGCCGAGATCTGGCAAGGAAAGGCTGAGATCGGCAAGGCATCTCTTGGTCGGACGGACGCCGATTGTGACCTGGGTCATGATCAAATACTAGTGAGCGGCCTCGCGTGGAGATCAGCCGCTAGGGCGCCAAGCTACTTCGGCATGCCGCCGAGCTCATCGAGTTCGTCATCGCTCAATCCGGTCATCAATGAGATGGCGGCAGAGTCGGAGCCGTTGAGCTGTCCGAGGGCGGCTTTGATTCCGGCGTTGATTTCGTCGCGGTGCGCGTCGATGTACTCGCGTACGGCGGCATCGACGATGTCCTTCTTCGAGCGCGACATGAAGTGAGCCGCGTGGGACACGAGTTCATCGGTCGCGGCGTCGACTTTGATCGGCGCGGTCGCTGCGGCCATGGCAGACCCTCCTCCGATAGTCCCGATCGGCTCCCGGGTACCAGAGTACCAGTTTCTACCTTGAAGACTGTTGTCGATCGCCGGTCAGCTACTTGAGGTATGAAGGTGACGTCGAAAACCGGCGACGCCCCGGCGCGAGTTCGCGAATCACGCTCGCGTGGTCTGCCGCTCGTCCGTCGGCTCGGCTTCCAAGGCGGTGCCAAGGCTCACGCTCTCGGCAGGCGAGCTGAAGTCGGATTCGTCTAAGTAAGATTTGATCTTACTTGGACGAGGCCCGAGTTCGAGCGATCTGGCCACCTCTGGAGAGAGCGCTGTGCATGGGTTGGGTGGGCCCGGAGAGACTCGAACTCTCACTGGCACGGACCTAAACCGTGTGCCTCTGCCAATTGGGCTACGGGCCCCCAGTACTGCCCCGAAATCGTAGCGTGCGACACGTTCGGCGTTTCTCGGCGTGGCCGATGCCACCCCGGAGGGCGGCGTCCTCTAACGTGGGCTTCCAGCAAGTCCGTCGCGGCGAGGAGGACACGTGGCTCGCGATCCCGAGACCATCGAGCGTGAGATCGAGCAGGCCAGGAACGCGCTGGTCGCCACGCTCGACCAGCTGGGCACGAAGGCGAACCCCGCGAAGCTGGTGGATTCCGCGAAGACCGGTCTGCGCGCGAAGCTGGACGAGCCCAAGGTGAAGTACCCGCTCATCGGCGGGGCGGTGCTGATCGGCGTGCTGCTGATCCGCAAACTCCTGAAGTAGGTCTCAGGAGGTCTGGGCCGCCTTGGCGGGTGTCTTGGCGGGCTCGGACTTCTCCTTGGACTTCGCCTCGTCGACGGCCTTCGGGAGTTCCTTGCCCTGGGGCACCGGGGGCTTGCCGCCGGTCTTCTCCTTGGCTTTGCCGTTCGCCGGCGGAGGAACCTCGAGCGGTTCGATCTCCGGAAGCGTGAGCCTCGCCGTCATGTAGGCGGCGGTGAACTCGAGGGCGCTGCCGTTGAGCAGGTGCACCACCGTCGAGTGTTCCGGCGGGGACAGTTTTTCGACCAGCTGGTCGGCCCGGTCCCGTGCCGCGATGATGCCCGGCGCACGACCGGTCAGTTCCTTGCCGGAGCCGCTGACCGTTATCTTCCAGTCGTCGTCCTCCTGGACGTACGACGCGGTGATCGGTTCGGTCATCCGCCTCACCCCTCTCCTCGCGAGCAAGCGTCACTCAATGGACTTCGTCACGCCGCCGTCATGACGCCACTTTCGGGTGGTGGCGCCCCCTCCTGACGGAGGCCGCGACTGTCCATCAGACTTTCTACAGTGTCATCGATACAGTAGGACAACTCTGTGTCACAAGACACTGGCGGCAATGTGCTCTGAGTGACGACCGAATGGCCTAATGCACGAGCATCTTCACAGTCGTTTCAGCGGGCCCGCGCGGACAGGCCTGACCAGAGGACGTCCATGGCGTATCCGGTCGCCGTTTCGGGGCTGACGTCTTCGTGGCGTTCGCACCAGATCGCGAGCCGCTCGCACGCGCCGACGACGAACTCCGCGGACGCCTCGGCGCGGAGGTCGTCCCCGGCGTCGAGGTGGTCACCCATCAGTGCGGCGATCAGGTCGGTCTGCTGGCGCCGGGTCTGCTCGATCTCGTCGGCGGCGCCGGTCCCGATCAGCGCCATCTCGTGGCGGAGCAGTGACCAGGCCTGCCGTCGTTCGCGGATGAAGACGAAGAAGGCGAGCAGACCACGCCGGAGCGCGTCCTCGGCGGACGTCGCACCGACGGTCGCCCGTTCGGTGACCTCGCGCAGTGCCGCCCGCGACTGCTGGATGCAGGCCAGCAGCAGGCCCTCTTTCGAGTTGAAGTACTCGTAGAGCATCGGTTTGGAGACCCCGACGCGCTCCGCGATGTCGTCCATCGACGCCGCGCTGTAGCCGCGTTCGGCGAAGACTTCTTCAGCGATCTCGATCATCTGCCGCATCCGCTCTGCTTTTGGCATGCGTTTGCGCTTCGCCGTCGTCACCACAACACTCTACCGAAGGTAACCTACTTCGAGTAAGGTGAACTCCCGGTAACAGGTAAAACGAACGAGAGGTCGGGGTCATGGGCAACCGCACCGAGACCGGAGTCGTCATCGTCGGAACCGGCTTCTCCGGGCTGGGCATGGCCATTCAGCTGCGCAAAGAGGGCCGCGAGGACTTCGTCATCCTGGAGAAGGCCGACGACGTCGGCGGCACGTGGCGGGACAACACCTACCCCGGCTGCGCCTGCGACATCCCCTCGCATATGTACTCGTTCTCGTTCGAGCAGAACCCCGGCTGGTCTCGCGCGTACTCGCCGCAGCCGGAGATCTGGCAGTACATGCGCGACGTCGCCGCGAAGTACGACCTGCACCGCTTCATCCGCTTCGGCCAGGAGATGACCGGCGCCCGCTGGGACGCGGACGAGAACCGCTGGCACGTCGCGTCGAAGTCGGGTGACGAGTTCGTCGCGCCCGCGCTGGTGGCCGGGGTCGGCGCGCTGCACCTGCCGCAGATCCCGAAGTTGCCCGGCATCGAGCGTTTCCAGGGCCGGACGTTCCACTCGGCGCAGTGGGAACACGACTACGACCTCACCGGCAAACGTGTCGCCGTGGTCGGCACCGGCGCGAGCGCGATCCAGTTCGTGCCGCAGATCGCGAAGGACGTCGCCGAGCTGACGCTCTTCCAGCGGACGCCGCCGTGGATCATGCCGAAGCCGGACCGGGAGATGCCGGAAGCGCTCCGGAAGACGTTCAGTTCGGTGCCGCTGCTGCAGCGCGCCTTCCGCAACGTCCTCTACTGGGGTCTCGAAGCCCGCGCGATCGGCTTCAACGGGCAGCCGTGGGTGATGAAGATCGGCCAGCGCATCGCGAAGCGCAACATCCACAAGAGCGTCAAGGACCCGGAACTGCGCCGGAAGCTGACGCCGGACTACACCATGGGCTGCAAGCGGGTCCTGGTCTCCAACGACTACTACCCGGCGCTCGCGCGGGACAACGTCGACGTCGTCACCGACGGCGTGAAAGAGGTCCGCGAGCACAGCGTCGTCGACGGCGCCGGCGTCGAGCACGAGGTCGACGCGATCATCTACGGCACCGGATTCCACGTCACCGACGCCTTCGACGACCTGGAGATCATCGGCCGCGACGGGCGCAATCTCGGCAAGGAGTGGGCGACCGAGGGGATGCGGACGTACCAGGGCATCACCGTGTCCGGGTTCCCGAACCTGTTCTTCCTGCTCGGCCCGAACACCGGGCTGGGGCACAACTCCGTGGTGTTCATGATCGAAGCGCAGATCTCCTACGTCGCGCAGGCGCTGCGGCTCGCCCGCGGCAAGGCGCTCGACCCGCGGCCGGAGGCGCAGGAGCGCTTCAACGGCGAGATCCAGCGCAAACTCGCCAAGGGCATCTGGACCCAGGGCGGCTGCAAGAGCTGGTACCTCGACGCGAAGGGCGTCAACCGCACGATCTGGCCGGGCTTCACCTGGCGGTATTGGCTCGACACCCGCAAGGTGCGCCGCGAGGACTACGAACTGCTCGGCTGAGCCGAAACGCGCCTTCACGCGAAGAGGGGGAGGTCCGTGAAAGCCAAGATGGGGGGCATGGCCTTCACGGACCGGGGAACGCCGCGCTCATGAGGGGTTGAGCCGGCGAAGCCTTCCGATGAGATCGACGGTGGGGATGCCGCAAAGCTCGGCCATCCGTTCCAGCGCCGCGAGATCGAGATGGACTTCGGCGGAGCCGTTGTCGCTCGATCGTTTGAGCCGGTCGTCCGCCCACCGCCGCAGGGGGAGCAGTTCGTCCTGCTCGTCCTTGATCACCTGGCGCAGGTCGATCCGGACCCGGCCCGGTTCGTCCACGAACACCCGGCGATGCACTTTGGCCAGCAGATCCTGTGGCAGTTCGTCCATCGCGACGCACAGTTCGACCAGCCGCACCACGGAACAGTGCCGGGTGCCCAGCTCGTAGGTCGCCAGCGTCTGGAGCGAGATCTCGCTCTGCAGATGCTGGTTCAGTTCCTTGCGTGTCCAGCCACGTTTACGGCGGAGCTTGCGGAGCTCGTCTCCGAGTATCCGCTGATAGCTCTCAGCGTCGATCAGCACTCCCCATCCCCTGCCTTGCCAACCTTCTCCACCGCCCGCCCCGTGTGACAAAACCGGGGACGAGCGCGCTCACGTGTATGAAAGTCGGCAGGGCCGCCGCTCTTACGCGGTTTCGGGGGTGCTTTTCCGAGAGATTTTTGCTCGCTGGGCCGAATGGGTGAAGGAAAGGCGGCCGGAGGGGCTGTTTCGGTGGTCTTCGGCCTGTTTACGAGCGCGTCAGTTGACGCAGGGCACGCCTTCGGCGGTGATCGGCTTCTCGTCGGACTGCTCGGGCGGGGGCGCGGCGGCCGACGAGCCGGCGGCGTTCTGCGACGAGCCGGAGCCTTCGGCACCGCTCGGCGCCTTGAAGTCCGAGCCGAGGAAGACCATCACGTGCCCGGCCTCGACGCTCTTGTCCTCCTGGACGGTCGGGTTGCCGCCGAGCGCGTCGGCGACCGCCTGGCCCTTCGCCTTCTCGCCCTTGGCGACCCAGACGACCGTCTTCTTGCGCGCGCTCGCGGTGGCCGTGTCGCCCGCGGTGAAGCCCTTGTCGACGAGTTGCTTCAGCACCGACGAGGCCAGCCCGTCCCGGGGCGTCGAGTTGCGGACGTCGACCGTGGTCGCCTTGTTGGGCGACTCGGCGGGCGGCGCCTGCTGCTGTTCGCCCGGCTGCGGGCCCGCGAGCCCCTGGACGAAGTTCTTCACTTGCTTCGGGTCGACCTGGATGGCGACGCCGTCGTTCGGGGTCTTGTACTCGATGTTGACGATCGGGATCGTCCGGAACTCGAGCTGGCCGCCGGTCAGGCTCTTCATCTGCTGCGCGAAGCCGAAGACGTCCCAGTTCTGGTTGAGCACGACCGACTTCTTGATGGCCGTGATCAGGTCGTTGAGCTTGCCCGGATTCGCGAGTGTGCCCGCGGACAGCACCTTCCGCGCCATCCCGGCCATGAACACCTGCTGCCGGACGACCCGGTCGAGGTCGCCGCGCGGCAGCCCGTGCCGCTGCCGGACGAAGCCGAGCGCCTCGACACCGGAGATGGTGTGCGGGCCCTTGGTGAACTTCGCGCCGGAGAACTGGTCGTTGACGTCGTCGTTGAGGCAGACGTCGACCCCGCCGATGGCCTGCGTGATCTCGCTGAAGCCCAGCAGGTTGATGGCGGCGTAGTTGTCGATGGTCGACCCGGTCAACTGCTCGACCGTCTTGATCAGGGTCTTCGCCCCGGCCTCGTTGGCCTTCTGGTCGAGTTCCTTCGGGTCGGAGACGCCGTTCTCCTGCTGCTTCTTGCGCTCGTCGAGCATCGCGCGGGCGTAGGCCGAGTTGATCTTGTGCTTCCCGTAGCCGCCGGGGATGTCGACGTAGGAGTCGCGCGGCAGCGAGATCGCGACGGCCTTGGAGCCGTCGTTCGGGATGTGCACGAAGATCAGCGAATCGGTGTTCAGCTCGCCGTCCGCCTGTCCGGCGCGCAGCTGGGCCAGGACTTCCTTGGACAGCGGGTTGCCCTGCGCGTCCGTGCGGCTGTCGAGGCCGACGAGCAGGATGTCGCGGGCGCCGTCGGCGGGTTTCTCGCCTTCGTCCGCGCCGATGCCGACGTTCGCGAAGGTCAGGCCGTCCATCGCGGCCCACGCGTACCCGGTCAGGCCCATCACCAGCAGCGAGACCAGGCCGAGCGCGATCTTGGGACCGCGGAACGACCGCCGCCTCGGGGCCGGGCGCCGGGGCGGCATGCCCGCGGCCTGACGGGCGGGCGCCGGGCGGGCTCCACGGGGCGGGGCCGATCGGGAAGGAACGCGTCCGGGCGCGTCCTGCCTAGGCCGGGCGGGACGTCGATCCCCATGCCCATTCCGAGGCGGGTACTCCACGCGGTCTGCTCCTTCTGGTCGTTACCGGTTCGACGGTCTCTTCAAGGGACGCATGGTGCCTGTTGCGGGTTGTCGCAGGATTACACATCCCCCCGGAGATGTGGCACGCACCACCGGTTTCCTCCTCATGGTACGGAGAACGCCTGGTCAGCGCCGTACGGATCAGGGCAGGACACGCCGGGCGGCGCGGGCCGGGACCAGTGTGGCGGCCGCCGCGAGCATGGCGACGACGATCGTCGCGACCGGCAGCGCGACGGACGCGGCGCTCACCTGCTTGCCGTCGAGCGCGCTCATCAGCGGCGGCGCGCACGCGACCGCACACACGAGCCAGGTCCCCGTCATCCGGCTGGTGCCGTTCCGCACGGTGTGCAGCAGGTACACCCCGAGTAGCAGGTTGACCAGGCTCTGGACGGGGCCGAACCGGATCCCGAGGAGGTCGGCGTCGGCGGACGCGCCGCCGAAGCGGGTCAGGGCGAACCCGAACACACCGAGCATCGCGTACGCCATGCCGACCGTCGCCGCCGCGCGGCAGAAGATCATGGCCCGGAGGCCCGGCTCGTCGACCGTCCGCTGTTGCGGTCCCGAATGCCGCTCGAACCACCAGAAGACGAGCACGGCGGGCACGGCCAGCAGCGCCATCGCCAGCAGGACTCGCGGGCGTGCCAGCCAGCTGAGCCCGTCCACGAACGGTCCCGGCAGGTAGACGACCGCCACGAGCAGCAGCATCGCGGACAGGAAGCCGAGGTACAGGCTCATCGGGGCGCGCAGGACGAGGCGGGCGGTGGCGGCGACCGCGGGACGGTCGCCGAGCCGGGCCAGCGGCTGCGCGAGCAGGCCGAGGAGCGCGAGCTGCACCAGGCCGAGCAGGAGCACGCCCCACGGCGGGCCCGACAACGCGGCCGGGGCGCCGGGGCCGCCGAGCAGCATCGGACCTTCGCCACGGACGGCGACCGCGAGACCCAATCCGGCGGCGCCGGTGAACGCCGTCGCCACGAGGGCGACGCGCGGCAGGCGGACGCCGTCGGCGTGGGCGAACGCCAGTTGCTGGACGAACAGGGCGAGGAACAACGTCTCCGCGTAGCGCGGGACGGCCGAACCGGACCACTGCGCGGCGGCCTCGCTCGCCAAGGTCAGCGCCAGCAGCCCGGCGACGGAGACGCTCCGCGTCCGGCGGTACAACGCCAGCAGCGCCGGCGCGAGCACGACGGTCAGCAGGAAGACACCGAGCAGCCAGAGCGGATGCAGCGCGATCCGCATGACGGTGGCGTTCGTGCCCGTCGGGATCCCCAGCACCTCCAGCGCGAGGGGGACGACCAGCGCGACGACGGCGAAGATCAGCGCCGGGCGCAGCAACGGGCTCGCGCGGTCGGCGAGGTACTGCGGGTAGCGGCCGCCGGTCGCGCGGATGGACCGCCAGCCCGCCTCGTTGATCCGGCCGACCGCGAAGAAGATGAGCGGGCAGAGCTGGGCGAGCCAGGTGAGCGGCCACAACGACCGCTCCGGTGCCCCCGCCCAGTGTGCGAGCGCGACGGCGGATTCACCGAGCAGCATGAGGACGACACCGGCGACTCCGAGCAACGCCCACCGGCCGACCGGGACGACGGGCCGCGGCTCGCGGGGGAGTGTGACGGCGGTCCGGCGGTTGCGGACCCAGCCGCGCAGGCGGAACACCAGCAGCGCGCCGATCACCAGCACGCCGACGATCATCGGGCCGAGCGGGTCGCCGACCGGCGGTCCCCAGCGCTGATGCCAGGAGTTGAGCACGAGACCGGCGGTATAGAGGGAGGCGACGACGTCGCAGGTGCCGCGCGAGTCCATCGGGTTGAGGACGCAGGCGTTGTGCATGTCGGCCGAGAGCCGGTCGTCGAGCGAGGCCCTGGCCTCCTGGCCGAGCGGGTGCCCCTTGCGCTCGGCGTAGCGGAGGATGTCGTAGCCCAGGTCGTGCGCCTTGCAGGGGACCGCGTAGTCCCACTTGGTGTTGTCGTCGCCCCAGGGCGCCGAGCAACCGCCGTCGCTGTGGACGGCGCGCACGGTGCCGTCCCGTGCCGTCATCACGCCCGGGGTGATGCCGCTGACCGCGGTGAAGTCGGCGGGCAGCGCGGCGATCGCGTGCTCGACCGGGCCCGGCCGCACCAGCGCGTCGACCGCGTTCTGCGCGGCGAGGATGTCACCCGTCGGTGGCCCCTGGTCCGGCGGCGAGGCCGGCCGTGACGCGATCAGCCCGAAGCCGAACACCAGCACCGTGACCAGCAGTAACCAGCCCGAAGTCGACCACGGCCGCCGGATCCGGGCAGGACGAGCGGCGGCTTGGGCTGTCGCTGGCATGGCGTCCAGGGTGCCATCCGCCGATCAAGGCCGACATCCGGATAACCCCCGGGGTTTCCTTGGGGGTCCCCTGATGGTGTGACCGGCCGAAAGGCGTTTAGTCCTCTGAACGCGCCTCGTCGGTGGGAGGCGGCGGAGGGGTGGGCCGGTCCACGTCCTGGGCGAAGCGCACCTGGTTCCGGCCGTTCTCCTTGGCCACGTAGACGGCGGCGTCGGAGGCGTGCAGGAGTTCCTGCAGGGATTCACCGTGACGAGGGAACAAGGCCGCGCCGATCGAGGTGGTACGGCCCGAGATGGTCACCCGGCTGCCCCTTTTGTCGGTAGTCACTATATGCAGTTCGGCGATAGCACTGCGCACTCGCTCGGCGGCGAGTTTGGCCGCCGTTTCGTCGATATCCGGCAGGAGTACGAGGAATTCCTCGCCGCCGAACCGGCCGATGACGTCGGCGGGCCGGGTGACCTCGTCCAATTTCCGTGCCACATCGCGGAGGACGTCGTCGCCCGCCGGATGTCCATATGTGTCGTTAATCCACTTGAAGTGGTCGAGATCAATCATCAGAAGGGCCAGGTTGTCGTCCGATCGGGCAGTCCTGCCGAGCGCCCGATCGGCCGACTCCGACCATCCGCGCATGTTGAGAACACCGGTTTTCGGGTCCGTCCGCGCGTCGTTTTGCAGTTGGTCGATCTCGGCGAGGCGATTGAACACCACCGTCACCACGGCCATCACGATCACCATCGGTGGCATGATCAACAGCAGCACCGCGGTGACCGCGCCGAGGCCGATCGTGATGGCCTCCAGCAGGTTGTCCGCCGCATTGCCGAGCACGGTGGAGATCGACGGCCGCTTCGGCGAGCCGAGCGCGAGGATGCCGCCGATGTAGGCGATCTGCACCGCTTCGAAGACCATTCCGGTGACGATCAGGACACCGAACTCGCCGAGGGTGTCCCAGCCGGAGATCCGGCCCCATTCATGCGGCCCGAACGCCGCGAAGGTGAGCGATGCCAGTGTCACCGAAACGCCGTGGGTGACCGACGAGAACACGAAGTTGTGCGCGGGGCGGCGGGCGATGAACCAATGCTGGATCCGGACGATCGCGATGATGGAAAGCGTGAGCGAAAGCGGCAGGATCACCGCGGCTGGAAATGTCCATACCGCGGTGAGGTCGATGAGGACGGTGCGGCTCCGATCGCGCCGTCTTTCCTCTTGCCGCTGGGTGAGCTGAATATGTGCCGTGGCGCCGACCGCGAGAATGGCGAAACGAACCCAGTCCGTTCTTCCCGGATTCGTGGAATTCATCGTCGCGACGACCATGATCGCGATTCCGACGGCCTCCATCGCGAAAAGGAACGCGATGAATCGCTTCGGCCGCTGCCACAGCGCCCACGCCCTGGGATCGTAGGGATGGCGTTCCGGCGGCGCGGCCTGGTCACCTTCCGGACTCGCCTGCCCGCGTTCGGTCACCGGTACACCGCTCTGGGCGGCGGGTGTCGCCGTCGCGTCGTCAAGGTCGCCGGTGCCGTCGCCGTGCTGGCGGCGGTCACCGGTCTCGGCTGGCAATTGCTACCTCTTTTCCGCGCGGACGGCACGGCTGAGTAATCTCACCGGTACCGACTGATACACCGTTCGTATTCCACGGCCGGTATCATCCCATCGCATCGGTTGTCCGACACAGGCAAGGGTGCCCGCGAACACGGACCGGAGGTGGCAATCGTGTCCCGTGATTTCTGATCTTGTCGACTGAATGTTTTTCGAGACGTGCCGCGGAAGGGGTGACGGATAGTGTCCAGTCGTGACTTCTGAGCCCGGACAAGGTATTAGTTCGCAGCAACGAGGTGGCCGGGAGGTGTGTGACCGTGTCGAGCCGTGACTTCTGATCCGAAGCCGTTTCTTTTGACTGAGGTGCCGAAGCAGTGTCGTGTCGAGATTTCCGAGTACGAACCCGCCGGGCGGCCGTGCCGCCCCAGGGGTCGTCCAGTGTGGATTCCTCATGACAGCAGCGGTTCCGGGCTGGATCCGTTGATGTGTCCCCAGCTGAGCGCGACCAGTACGGCCAGCAGCAGGCCGACCACGCCTGCCAGCGCGATGGCCGAGGTCGCCGACCCGAGCCGATCGGCGGCGAGCCCGCCGAGACCCGCCCCTACTCCCTGAGCCACCCGCAATCCCGTGCGGTACACCCCACCCGCACCGCCCCTGAGTTCGTTCGGGACCCACGTGATGAACGTGGCGCTCACCGTGATCAGGTACGCCCCCGCGGCACCCGCCGCCGCCAGCAGCAGCAACGCCGGGATCAGCCCGGGTTGGAGCGCGAAGGCGATCAGGGCGACCATCGGTAGTGCCGCCAGCACGCCGAGCAGCTTCCGTCGTTGTTCCGCCGAGACGAACCGCGACAGCAGGAACGCCCCGATGACGAAGCCCAGCGGATCGGCGGCCAGCAGCCAGCCGACGGCCTGCTTCCCCACGCCCATCTCTGCGGCGAGCGGCGCGGCGAGCCCCTCGGGGACGACGGCCAGGCCGACCAGCCACGAGAACCAGACCAGCACCCGCAGGTGCCGGTTGCCGAAAACCTGTTTCACCGCGCCGAACCAGCTGCCGTTGCCGTCGGACGCCGCCGCCCGCCGGGAGACCGAGAAGCGGACCACGGCCGCGCTCAGCAGGAACGTCGCGGCGTCCAGCGCCAGTGCCCAGCTCACCCCGACCTGCGACACCAGCAGGCCGCCGCCCGCCAGGCCGAGCAGCATGGCGGTGTTGGTCGAGATGCCCCTGATGTCCTGGCTCTTGAGATAGAGGTCGTCGTCGGTGAACACCTCGCGGGTCAGTGCGTTCTGCGCCGCGTTGCCGGGAGCGTTCACGAGCCGCGCCAGCACCACCAGCCCGCACAACAGGGCGAGCGGGGTGCCGGGGATCGCCATGATCGCGATCAGCACGCCCTGGACCAGGGACGAGACGACGAGGACGGTGCGCCTCGGATATCGGTCGGCCAGCTGGGAGAGGCCGAGACCGCCGGCCAGCGCGGGCAGGAAGGTCAGGGAGTAGACCACCGCGGAAAGCAACGCGGAGCCTGTCCGGTCGTAGACGAGGATCGCCAGCGCGACGATGGTGAGCTGGTCCCCGATGAGGGACTGCACCTCGGCGAGCCAGAGTGCGCGGAACTCGCGGTTCGCCAGGGCGGCGGTCATCCGCGGCGCCGCGTTCGTCTTCACTGCGTGACCACCTCCCCCCGATCGGGTGAACTTCCGTCCCTCGCATTCTTGCCTGCCGTGGTACGCGGTCGACGAGGGAGTCACAGTTGTCGTCCCGCCGGACAACGTTCAGTATGCCTCTGGCTACAGGGAGACGAACAGAAGACGGGTGAATCCTTCCCCTGTTGAGCTGATCGGGCTACGCCGTCCGACCGGTGGGTGATGCCGGCCTGACTCGCCCGCGGGTATCTGCGCGACTATCGCCCCGCCCTCGCTCGGCGCAGCCGGGCCGCCGTTCGCCGCCGCCGCCGGTCCGGTTGGGCCGAATGGGCCAACACTGAGTAGAGACCGGTCTGGAGGTGGAGGCCGGCTGGGTCAAAGGGGTGAAGGCGATGAACGGTTTGCTCGACGACAGGGCCGTCGTCGTGACCGGGGCGGGACGAGGCCTCGGCGAGGCGTTCGCGGTGCACGTCGCGAGGGCGGGCGGGGCCGTCGTGGTCAACGACATCGACGCCGGACTGGCCGAACGGACGACGGAGAACATCCGCCGGTTCGGCGGTAGAGCGGTCGCCAGCGGGCACAGCGTCGCGGATCCGAAGCAGGCGCAGGAGATCGTCGACCTGTGTCTCGCCGAGTTCGGCGCGATCGACGGGCTGGTCAACAACGCCGGCCTGAACTACGAGGCGCTGCCGTGGGAGGACGACGTCGACCAGGCTCGCGAACTGATCGAGGTCAACGTCCTCGGCGTCATGTACACCGGGCTCGCCGCGATCAGGGCGATGGTCGAAAGCGGCAGGCCGGGGTCGATCGTCAACATCTCGTCGGGGGCGTCGCTCGGGCAGCGCAAGCTCGGCGTGTACGCAGCCAGCAAGGGCGCCGTCGCTTCGCTGACCTACTCGTGGGCGCTCGACCTGGAGGAGAGCGGGATCCGGGTGAACGCGGTCTGCCCGCTCGCGCACACCCGGATGGTGTGGAAATCCGAACGGTCGCTGCGGGCCTGCCCGCCGGACCGGACACCGTCGCGGATCGCACCCGTCGTGCTCTTCCTGCTCGGCCCCGGATCCGACGGCATCACCGGGCAGATGATCCGCTGCAACGGGCCGCAGCTGCACGTCATGGGGCAGCCGTTCCTCAAGCAGCCCATCCTCGAGCGGCCGGTGTGGGACACCGAGACCGTGCAGCGCGCCTTCGACGAGGTCTTCAGCGCGCACCTGGAGAACTACGGCCTCGAAAAGCGCGTCCCGCCCCGGCTGCGAAAGTGGACGGAGTCGACCCGGACGGCTTAGCCCACTACGAACGGCAGCTTCGCGGCCAGGTCGCCGAGTTCGGCCTTCTCGGCGTCCGTCGGCTGACGGCGGCCGGTGCCGACCAGCAGCGCGTCCGTGTCGGAGAACGACGCCGGGAACGTTTCCCCGGTGCGCTGCTCCAGGATCTGCCGCGTCCTGGCGAGGCTGTCGGTGGCGGGGCCGTCGAGGTGCGGGAGATACGCGACCAGGTCGAGGTGGTGCAGCGTCCACTCCAGGACGTACGCGGAGAGGAAGTCGCCCGCGGTCAGGACGATGTCGCGAGTGGCGACCCGCGTCGCCGGGTCGGCGAGAGTGGCGGCGCGGCCCGCGGCGGAGCCGACGTCGTCGAGGTGGAACTTGAGGAGCCGCGGCTCCTGGTAGGCGGCGGCGAGGCGCACGATCAGCGCGTCGAGGTCGTCCTCGCCGGTGGGCGGCTTCTCGGCGAGCTCCCAGTAGGTGACCGCGTCGCGCGTGGGTTCCGTCTCGGCGGGAGTCGCGAGGGTGATCAGGACGTCCTGGGCGTCGATCACCAGGTGACACACCAGGTCCCGCACTAGCCAGCCCGCGCAGCCGGACGGCTTGGCGAAGTCTTCGTCGGGGGTTTCGGCGACGGCGGCGAGGAGCGCCGCCCAAGAGCGGGAGAAGAGATCCACGGCGGCAAGTTAGCAGCGGTCGCTCGCCGGTCGCGACTCCTTTCGTCCCGTGCTTGAAGGCGTAACTCACGTGCTTGAAGGCGTAACTCACGAGTTACGCCTCCAGACACGCGAGTTGCGCCTTCAAGCACACGTCTTGCGACTTACCGCGCGTCAGGAACCGGCGGCGGGGGCGGGTTCCGGAGCGGAGGCCGCGTACAGATCCGCGATCGTCGGCGCATAGCGGTCGTTGATGATCCGCCGCTTCAGCTTCAAGGTCGGGGTCACCTCGCCGGTTTCCGGCGTCCAGGCCTTGGGGATCACGTGGTACCGCTTGATCTGCTCGATCCTGGCCAGCCGCGCGTTCGCCGCCTCGACGGCCTTGTCGATCTCCGCGAGGACCTCCGCGTTGTCGGCGAGCGATTCGCCTTCCGCGAGCTGGATGCCGTTCGCGGTCGCCCAGCCCGGCGCGATCTCGTCGTCGACGACGATCAGCGCCGTGACGTACGGCCGTTTCTCGCCGATCGCGACGGCCTGCCCGATCAGCGGGTGTTCCTTGAGGAGACCTTCGATCTTTGTCGGCGCGATGTTCTTACCGCTCGAAGTGATGATCAGTTCCTTCTTGCGGTCGGTGATCGTGACGAAGCCGCGTTCGTCGATGGTCCCGATGTCGCCGGTGGCGAGCCAGCCGTCGGCGTCGACGTCCGGTTTGATCGTGCCGTCCGCCTGCAGGTAGCCGAGGAACACGATCGCGCCGCGGACGAGGAGTTCGCCGTCCTCGGCGACCTTCACCTCGATACCTTCCAGCGGGCGGCCGACCGAGCCGGCCTTGAACGCCGACGGCGTGTTCGAGGTGACCGCGCCGGTGGTCTCGGACAGCCCCCAGACCTCCTGGATCTCGACGCCGAGCCCGGCGATGAAGTACAGGATCTCCACCGGCAGCGCGGCGGCACCGCTGGAGGCGACCTCGATCTGGTCGAGGCCCAGCATCGCCCGCACCGGCGCGAGCGCGGCCGCGTCGGTCCGCGCGATCTTTTCGGCGAGCTCCGGCGGTACCTCCTTGCCGTCACTGCGCAGTTTGTAGCCCTGCTGCAGCAGTTCGTTCGCACCGAGGAGACCGTTCCGCTTCTCCTCCGGCAGCGAGCCGAGCAGGTTCTTGAGGCCTGCCACCATCTTTTCCCACACTCGCGGAACGCCGAAGAAGCTCTTCGGGTGCACTTGGCCCAGCGCGCCGACGACGCCGGTCGGGTCGGCGACGGTGTGCACGTGCCCGGCCCACACGATCGGCATGTAGATCGACAGCTCGCGTTCGGCGATATGCGCGAGCGGCAGGTACGCGATGTTCGTGGCGTGCATCGGGGAGTCGTGCAGCCGCTGCACGGCGACGGCCTGGTAGATCGCGTTGCGGTGCGACAGCACGACACCCTTGGGGTCGCCGGTGGTGCCGGAGGTGTAGATCATCGACAGCGGGTCGTCCGGGGTGATCGCGGACCACGCGGTCTCGAACGCCCGCGGGTTGGCGGCGTGTGCCTCCGCGCCCGCCGCGCGCAGCTCGGCGAACGACAGGAACCGCTTGTCGTCCGGAGGGACCGCGGACGCGTCGAGCAGGACGACGTGCCGCAGCGCGGGCAGGTCGTCGAGGACCTGCGACCAGCGGCCGAGTTCGTCGGCACCGGCGAGGACGACGACGCCGGCGGCGCTGTGCCGGGCGACGAACCCGATCTGCTCCGGGCTGAGCGTCGCGTACGCGGTGCAGGGGATCGCGCCGAGATGGGCCGCGGCGAGATCGGCGACGAGGTGGTCCGGACTGCTCGGCGCCATGATCAGCATCCGGTCGCGGACGCCGAGCCCGAGGCCGGCGAGTCCTCGGGAAACCTCCGCGATGGCGGTGCGGAATTCGACCCAGTTCAGGGTCGGCTTGCCCTCGATGTCGAGTGACGTGACCGCCGGCAGGTCACCGAACTCCTGGGCGTTGCGGTGAAGCAGGGCGGGGATGGTCTGGCCTTCGATCTGCTCGGCGACGGTCGGCTGGGTGGTCAACGCTGGCCTCCTCGATGCTGCCTGATCAGGCACACTGTAAGGGCTGTCGGCAGTGCTGGATAGAGAATCGCGGCCACGGTCGTGCTCCGCGAAATGTCCACCTTTTCCGTTTTCACCGCGTCAGTCCCGAACAAGGAGGAGCCGCGACGATGACCGGTTCGGCACGCGAGTTGATCGACGCGGTCCAGGCGGAACTGGCGCCCCGCGACGACGAGAACAGGCTCGTCCCGTTGGTCGAGGCGGGCGAGGCGCCGCGTGCGGTCTTCGCCGCGATCGCCGCGGAGGAGTACCGGATCGTCCGCAGCGACTGGCGCAGTTTCCTCCACCTCGCCTCGCGTTCCCGGGAGCAGCGGGCACGGGAGTTCTTCGCGGCCTTGGCTTCGGGGGAAGGGCTGGCGCTCGGCAAGCTGGCGGCGCTCGCCGAGGAGTCGCCCGGCTTCGAGCCGCGCGCGGGATGCCAGGCGTACCCGGCGTTCGTCGCCTGGCTCGCGCTCAACGGCGAGCCGGCGGACGTCATCGTGGCGATCGTCGCCAACTTCGCCGCCTTCGGCCGGTACTGCGCCGCGATCGCCGCCGCGATGCGCGAGCGGTACGGCTTCGACGACGAGGCGTGCGCCTTCTTCGACTTCTTCGGCACGCCGTCGCCGGAGCTCGAGGAACTGGCCGTCCAGGCGGTGCAGGCCGCGCTCGACGCCGGGAATCTGTCCGAAAAGGACGCTCGAACCCATGCGCGGCTGTTCCAGGCGTACGAGCTGGACTTCTGGAACAGTCTCGCCGACGATGGCCACCGTGACTGACCTCGTAGCCGAGGCCGCGGCGCTGGACGCGGCCGATCCCTTGGCGCACAAGCGAAACGAATTCGACCTCGACGCGGACGTCGCCTATTTCGACGGCAACTCGCTGGGCGCCCCGCCGAAGCACGTGGCCGGACGCGTCGCCGCGGTCGTCCGCGAGCAGTGGGGCGGGCGGCTCATCCGGTCCTGGTCGGAGGGCTGGTGGGAGGCTCCGGTGCGGGTCGGCGAACGGATCGCGCCGCTGGTGGGCGCCGCGCCGGGGCAGCTCGTCGTGGCGGATTCGACCAGCGTGGACCTGTTCAAGGCGCTGGTCGCCGCGACCCGCCTCAAGCCCGGCCGCGACGAGATCCTCGTCGACGCGGACACCTTCCCGACCGACGGCTACATCGCCGACGAGGTCGCCCGCCTGACCGGGCGCACGGTGCGCCGGGTCGTCGCCGAGGACATGCCCGCTCAAGTGAGCGAGCGGACGGCCGTCGCCCTGATCAACCACGTCGACTACGTCACCGGACGCGCCCACGACATGGCCGGGCTGACCGCGGCACTGCACCGCGCCGGGGCGCTGGCACTCTGGGACCTCTGCCACAGCGTCGGCGCGCTGCCGGTCGAGCTCGACGCGGCGGGCGTGGATCTCGCCGTCGGCTGCACCTACAAATTCCTCAACGGCGGCCCCGGCTCGCCCGCTTTCCTTTACGTGGCAACGAAGTGGCTGGACAAATTCGAGCAGCCGCTGGCGGGCTGGGCCGGCGACCGCGACCCGTTCGCGATGCGGGGCGCGTACGAGGCGGACGCGGGCATCGCGCGAGGCCGCGCGGGCACGCCCGACATCCTTTCGCTGCTGGCACTGGACGCGGCCCTCGACGTCTGGGACGGCGTGGACCGCGGACTGCTCAGGGAGAAGGGCCTCGCGCTCGGCGAGTTCTTCTTCCGGTGCGCGGACGAGCTCCTCGACGGCGCGACGATCCTGACCCCGCGCGGTGGAGACCGCGGCCACCAGATCTCGGTGGCCGACGACGACGCGGCCAAGACGATGGCGGCCTTGATCGACCGCGGCGTGATCGGTGACTTCCGTCCGCCCAACGTGTTGAGGTTCGGGCTGGCGCCGCTTTACACCACCTACGGTGAGGTGTTCCGCGCCGTGACGACGCTGCGGGAAGTTCGATGATTTTCGAAGGTCGCCTGGGTGGAGAAAAGGGTGAAACTCATTCGGGAATCCGTGGCAAAGAGGTGATCACCTCGCCCCGGCGGGGGAGAACGCGCGACCTTTCGTGGATCCGCTGTTAATCTCGATATTCGCTTCGCCGCGTGTGTGACGTAGATCCTTCCCCTGTGGCGTAAGGAAAACCCGCGTCGCCCGTCTTACCGGCGAGGCGCGGGCCACGGCGCCGGGAGAAGGAGGGATCATGTCGTTCACCTATGTCGCCGTCGCGGTGTCGGGTGCCGCCTCCGGTTTTCTGCTCAACGAATTCGGGGCGCGGTATCCGGTCGAGACCGCGCTCGTCGTGATCCTGATCTGCGGGGTGGCGACCTTGTGCTGGGCCGGCGCCCGGATCCTTCGCGACGCCTCCGGCAGGGTCGACGCGCTCCTCGACGACGAGCTCGGCCGTTCCGGCGAAGATCATTTCGCCGAATCGTCGGCAATGGGCGCGTGAATTCTCGATTTCGTGGCGCGAGGGGAGTGACGACGGCGTTCCTCCGCGGTGATGTCGTTCGCAAACCGAACGGTATGTGGAGCGCTGGTCCGAAAGCGTGAGCGAGGTCACGGCGCGTAGTTTTCGTGGACTTTTCGGCTCGGACACGAACGCGCCGAGGGGTGACTTGATCGAGTCCGAAGAGTGTCGATCAAGCCGCTGCCTGCGGTAAACCACCAGGTGATCTACTGGTGAGTCACTTGGCGGGGTCCGCTGGTCCACGTGGTGGACTTTCGAGGTCCGGCTGCCTCTCGTCAGCTGGTCACGGCCATACGCGACTACCCTTCGCGTCTGGACTTGACTCACCCGTTTGGGTCTCCTAGCGTCTTCGCGGGCGGAGCGGACCACGCTGTGTTGATCCGGCTATCGGATCCCGCGGGTATGAATCCCCGGCGACCCGACACCAAAAACTGCCGGAAGGAAAACGGACCACGGTGAAGCAGATTTCCCTTCGACGAGGCCGCGGCTCTTCGATTCGTTCGCGCGTTCTGACGATCGCGCTCATTCCGAGCATCGCGCTGATGCTGGTCGGTCTGGCGATCGGCGGGTACCTGATCTTCGACGCGGTCAACGGCCGTGACTACGCGCAGCGAATCCGTGACTCGGAAGCCCCCTCTCTCCCCTTCTTCGTCCAGGTGCAGGAAGAGCGGCGCCTGACGCTGCGCGAGCTCGCCGGCGACCGGTCGCAGCACGCCACGCTCACCGAGCAGCGCGCCAAGACCGACGCCGCCGCCCAGGGTGTCGCCGCGCATCTGCAGAAGTTCGTCGGCGACTCGCCCGACAGCGTGCAGCGCAACATCGCCACGCTGAACGGGCTCCTCCAGAAGGCGCCGCAGATCCGGCAGTCGGCCGACTCCGGCCAGCTCCCGCTGCTGGACGCCTTCACCTTCTACAACCAGATCCTCGACCAGTTCGTCGAGGGCCTCACCGGGCTGGCGCAGGACGCACCGAACGCCGAGAACGCCTACCAGCGCATCACCGCGGTCCCGTTGTTCACCGCCATCGACCAGATGCAGCGCGCGAACGCCCTCGCCGCCGCGGCCGTCGCGGGCGGCGGCTTCACCGACGAGACCTACCGCGCCTACGTGACCGAGGTCGGCTCCTACCGCTCGCAGCTGGAGTCGTCGGTCTCGCGGATGCTCCCGGACGTCAAGGCGAAGTTCGACCAGCTCGTCGCGAGCGATCCGTGGAAGGCCGTCACCACGGTCGAGAACACCTTCCTGCAGAACAGCAAGGCCACGCTCCCCATCCCCGAGCAGACGTGGCTTCAGGCCGCGCGCGGCGTCAGCGACGCGATGATGCGCGGCTTCGTCGAGCAGAGTGGTACGGCCACGACGCAGGCGGTCGACGACGCGGACCGGACGCTGATCACCTCGGCCATCGCCGCGGCCATCGCGCTGCTGGTGGCGATCGGCGTGTTCGTCATCGCCCTGCGGCTGTCGAACAGGCTCATCGGAAGGCTGGCGCGGCTGCGCGAGGACACCCTCGACGTCGCCGAGATCCGGCTGCCCGAACTGGTGGACCGCGTGCGGGCGGGTGAACCCGTCGACCTCGACGACAAGGGTCACTTCCTCGACCACGGCGACGACGAGATCGGCCAGGTCGCCGAGGCCTTCAACAAGGCACAGCAGACCGCCATCGCGGCCGCCGTCGAAGAGGCGCGGACCCGTGAGGGCACCAAGGCGGTGTTCCTCAACATCGCGCACCGCAGCCAGGTCATCGTGCACCGCCAGCTCAAGGTGCTCGACCAGGCCGAGCGCAAGCAGGAGGACCCGGAGCAGCTGGAAACGCTCTTCCAGCTGGACCACCTCTCCACCCGCGCCCGCCGCAACGCGGAGAACCTGATCATCCTCGGTGGCGGGCAGCCCGGCCGTCAGTGGCGCAAGCCGGTGACGCTGGCCGAGCTGACCCGCGGCGCCTCGGCCGAGACCGAGGACTTCGCCAGGGTGAAGACGGCGAAGATGCCCGCGATGGCGGTGCAGGGCCCGGTCGTCGGCGACCTCGTGCACCTGCTCGCCGAGCTGATCGACAACGCGACGTCCTTCTCGCCGCCGCAGTCGCGCGTCGAGCTGCGGGGCAACGTGGTCGGCAAGGGTGTCGTGATCGAGGTCGAGGACCAGGGCCTCGGTATCGAGCCCGAACAGGCCGCCGAGCTGAACGCGATGTTGGCCGATCCGCCGGACTTCGGCATCATGGCCCTGTCAGCCGAGCCACGGCTGGGCCTGTTCGTGGTCGCGCGTCTCGCCGCTCGGCACGGGATCTCCGTGCACCTGCGCGAATCCGCGTACGGCGGCACCAGGGCCATCGTGCTCGTCCGCACCGACCTGCTCGCGCCGGTCCCGTCTGATCAGCCGGAGGACGAGGTGGACCCCGAGAGCACCGAGGTGCCGGAAGCCGCGCCGCTGCTTCCGGGCCGTCGTGCCCGCCACCGCACCGAGATCCCCGCGGAGCGGCCCGAGCTGCCCGTGCCGATGCCGGTCGCGCCCCAGCAGCAGGCCCCGGAGCAGCCCGGGTCCACGTTGCCGCCGTTGCCCCCGCGCCCGCCGCGGGTGCCCCGGCCGGAGACGCCGCGGCCCGAGCCGATCCGCCCCGAGCCCGTGCGCGCCGAGGGACGTCCGCAGCCGGTGCAGCCGCCGGCGTGGCCGCCCGCCGACACCCGCCCGCAGGACGGCCGTCCGCCGCAGACCCGGCGACCCGGCCCCGAGGCGCCCGGCAGGCCACCGCTGCCGCAGCGCCGCCGACAGGCGAACCTGGTCCCCCAGCTGATGGAGGACCGGCCCGCCGCCCAGCGCGAGGAGGTCCGCGAGGACACCCCCGAGCTGGCGAGGAACCGGCTCGCCGCGTTCCAGCAGGGCACGCGCCGCGGGCGGGACACCGAACCCACCGACGATTACACCGACCTCGACATGTACGGAGATCGTGACTAGATGGCCAACGCGGGAGTCAGTGAACTCGACTGGTTGCTGGATGACCTGGTCAAGCGCGTCAGCGGTGCCGACAGGGCGGTAGTCCTGTCCGCCGACGGCCTGCTCATCGGTCGGTCCGGGAACCTGTCGGAGCAGGACGGCGAACACCTGTCCGCGGTCGCGTCGGCGTTCCAGAGCCTCGCGCGGGGCACGGGACGGCACTTCGGCGGCGGCAACGTCCGCCAGACCATGGTCGAGATGGACCACGCCTTCCTGTTCGTCACCGCGGCGGGCCGCGGTGCGTGCCTCGCGCTGCTGGCGAAGGAGGACGCGGACATGGGCCTCGTGGCCTACGAGATGAACCTGATGGTCAAACGGGTCGGCGCGGTGCTCACCTCAGCGCCCCGCGCCGCGACTCCCACGTCGCCATGAGCGGGCGGCACGAGTCGTGGTTCGAGGACGAGGCCGGGCCGCTGGTCCGGTCGTACGCCGTCACGGGCGGGCGCACCCGCTCGGACACGATCGGCCTCGACCTGATCACCCTGGTGGTCGCCATGCGCTCCTCGCAGGAGGTGGCGGGCTTCGAGCCGGAGTACGGGCGCATCCTCAACCTGTGCCAGAGACCGACTTCCGTCGCGGAGGTCGCCGCGCGCATAGACCTGCCGCTGCCGGTGGTGAAGGTGCTGCTGAGCGACCTCATCGAACAGAACCTCGTGCTGTTCCGCACCGCGACCCCGGTCACCGACACCCCCAACAAACACGTACTCCAGGCGGTTCTTGATGGCATCCGGAAACTCTGAGCCCCGGCGATCCTTGACCGCGAACGCGGTCAAGGTCCTCATCGCCGGCGGGTTCGGGGTCGGTAAGACCACGATGGTCGGCTCGGTCAGCGAGGTTCCCCCGCTGCGCACCGAGGAGGTCATCACCGCGGCGTCCGAGGGCGTCGACGACCTCACCGGTGTCGAGAAGAAGACGACCACCACGGTGGCGCTGGACTTCGGCCGCATCACCATCAACCCCGAGCTGATCCTTTACCTGTTCGGCACGCCGGGACAGGACCGGTTCTGGTTCATGTGGGACGAGCTGGCCGAAGGGGCCCTGGGCGCCGTCGTGCTGGCCGACACCCGCCGGCTCGACAGCTGCTTCGCGGCCGTGGACTTCTTCGAACGCCGCGGACTGCCGTTCGTCGTCGCCGTGAACTGCTTCGACAACGCCTACCGCTACGGCACCGAGGAGGTCCGGCAGGCGCTCGACGTCAGCATGGACGTCCCGCTGCTGCTGTGCGACGCGCGGGAACGCGACTCGACGAAGCAGGTGCTGACCGTGCTGATGGAGCACGTGCTGGCTCTGTCGGACCTGGCCGCCGGGTTGCCACAGGGCCGCTGACGTCACTCTCAAGCGCTATGAAGGACGCTTTCATTGCAAAATTTGCAATGAAAGCGTCCTTCATAGCATCGGCGGGCGGTCAGGACTTGCGGCGGCGGCGCAGCAGGGTGTCGAGCGCGTAGGTGCCCGGGCCGACCACCGCGAACAGCAGGAAGATCCAGGAGTACAGGGCGGCCGTCTCGCCCTTGTTCTGCAGTGGCAGCAGTGCGTCGGGCTGGTGTACGACGAAATACGCGTACGCCATCGTGCCCGAAAGCAGCACCGCGACCGGGCGGGTGAACAGGCCCGCCAGGATCAGCAGCGAGCCGACCGTTTCGATCACCCCGGCGTACCACCCCGGCCAGGTGGCGAACGGTACGGCGGGCTTGTCGAAGAGTCCCATCTTCTGCAGACCGTGGCAGAGGAACAGGAACGAGACCACTACGCGGACGACGGAGAGGGCCAGTCCCTGCCACTTCGGGGCGGTCGGACCGACCTCGGTGGTCGTGGCGGTGGCTGTCTGGGTCATGACGCATCCTTCCGGCTCAAGGTGGTCTAAACCATTGATGTGGTTGAGGATGCCGGATACCCCCATCGGTAGGGAACTTTCTTTCGGGGGGTAATTCCATGGTATGCCCACATTTATTGACAGCGAATCGACAGGTTCGCGATAAAAAGGCCCCTTTCCTGGAATGGTTCCAGGAAAGGGGCCTTAATCGCGTTTCGGTCAGCGGCGGCGGCGCAGGGTGTCGAGGGCGTAGGTGCCCGGGCCGATCGCGGCGATCAGCAGGAAGATCCAGCAATAGAGGGTCGACAGCTCGCCCATGTTCTGCAGCGGCAGCAGGCCTTCCGACGCGTGCACGGTGAAGTAGGCGTAGGCCATGACGCCGGAGAGGAGCACCGCGACCGGCCGGGTGAACAGGCCGACCAGCACGAAGGCGGCGCCGACGAGTTCGATCACGCTGCCGTACCAGCCGGGCCAGGAGTCGAGCTCCACCGAGCCGCCGGCGCCGTCGACACCACCGAAGAACCCGAATCCCTGCAAGCCGTGGCAGAGGAAGAGGAACGAGACGACGATCCGGACGGCGGACTGGATCGCGCCCTGCGCCTTGGCGGCACGCGAGGCGGCGGCGGTCGTGGTGGCCTGGGCGGGGGCGGTGGTGGTCTGCGTCATGGTTCCGGTCCTTCCGGGAGTGTCTGTCGGGCGGCTTCTGACAACGCGTCGGACGGGCACGACGCGAATCGACATCCGGGCGGAAACTTTTTTCGCGGGCCGGTCACATCACCCGATCGGCGCAAGGCCAGACTGGATGGCATGGCGGGTAAGACGAGTGCCGGGATCCTGCTCTTCCGCAGGTCGGGCGAGGTGACCGAGGTGCTGCTCGGACATATGGGCGGGCCGTTCTGGGCGAAGAAGGACGCGGGCGGCTGGTCGGTGCCCAAGGGCGAGTACGAGCCGGACGAGGCGCCGGAGGCCGCGGCGCGGCGCGAGTTCCAGGAGGAACTGGGGTTGCCGGCGCCGGAGGGGGAGTACCTCCCGCTCGGCGTGGTGAAGCAGTCCGGTGGCAAGGTCGTGACGGTCTGGGCGGTGGAGGGCGACCTCGACCCGGCTCAGGTCGTGCCGGGCACCTTCGAGATGGAATGGCCGCCGCGGTCGGGCCGGACGCAGGAGTTCCCGGAGGTCGACAGGGCCGCTTGGTTCACGCTGGCCGAAGCGGAGGAAAAGCTGCTCAAAGGCCAGCGCCCGTTCCTCGTCCGGCTGGGTGAACTGCTCAACGGCTGAGTAACTCGCCGAGTGGTTTGTCGGCCAGCGAGCCGAGCACGAGGTCGGCGTGGTCGAAGTTCAGGACCGCGGTGATCTCGTTCGGCACGGCGACGCACTCGAGCCCGGCGGCCTTCGCCGCGGTGACGCCGTGCGGCGAGTCCTCGAACGCGATCGCTTCGGCCGCGGGCAGGTCCAGCGCGGCGAGCGCGGCCAGGTAGAGGTCCGGGCTCGGCTTCGCCTCGTGGAGGTCTCCGGTGAGGACGGCCTCGAACGCGTCCGCGAGGCCCAGCCGGTTCAGGTGCGTGGTGACCCAGTCGCCGGTCGAACTGGACGCGATGGCCAGCCGCAGGCCGTGCGCCTTCGCGTCTTCGAGGTATTCCTCGACCCCGGGCCGCGGCCCCACCGATTCCAGCAGCTCGGTGACCCTGGCGCGGACGCCGGTGCGGACGGCGACCCGGTCCAGGTTCTCGTCGTTCTTCTCCAGCAGTTCGAACATCGCGACGGCGGTGTTCTGTGTGCCGATCACGGTGTGCCAGACGTCGAGGGGGAGCTCGCCGCCGCGGTCGCGGAAGGTCTCCTGCCAGGCCACGAGGACGGCCGCCTCGGTGTCGACCAGCGTCCCGTCGAAGTCGAAGATCAATGCGCCGGTCATGGGACGAGTCTACGTCTTGACTCACTGAGTGGCACGGATTACCGTACGCATTCGTTAGGAAACTTACCAAACGAACAAGTGTACTCGAAGTGAACGCCGCGCACCCGTCCCTCTCAACCCGCCGCCACGGATTCCCGGGGAGATCGATGTGAAGGCCCGAACCCGACTACTGCCACTAGGCGCGGCCGCCATCCTGTTGCCGACGCTGCTCAGCGGTAACGCCCAAGCCGCTGATGTCCTTTTGTCCCAAGGTAAATCCGTCCTCGTCTCCTCGGTGGAGTCCTCGTCCTACGGCGGCCCGCTCGCCGTCGACGGCAAGAGCACCACCCGCTGGGCGAGCACGGAAGGCGTCGACCCGCAGTTCATCCGCATCGACCTCGGCGGCCCCTCGGCCATCAACCGGGTCAAGCTGAACTGGGAAGCGGCGTACGCCACCGCGTACCGGCTGGAAGTCTCCAACGACGGCTCGGCGTGGACGCCGATCAAGTCCGTCACCAACGGCAACGGCGGGACCGACGACCTCACCGGGCTGGCCGCGCGCGGCCGGTACCTGCGCCTCGTCGGCACGAAACGCGCCACCGGCTACGGCTACTCCCTTTGGGAGATGCAGGTTTACGGGACGTCGGACTCCTCCGGCGACACGCAGGCGCCCACCGTGCCGTCGAACCTCAAGGCCGGTTCGGTCACGGCGTCCACTGTGGACTTGACGTGGACAGGCTCGACGGACAACGTCGGCGTCAGCGGCTACGAGGTGCTGCGCAACGGCCAGGTCGTCGGCACTACGGAAAGCGCTTCCTACACCGACAGCGGGCTGAGCGCCTCGACCGCGTACACGTACACCGTCCGCGCGAAGGACGCCGCCGGCAACACCTCGGCGGCCAGCAACCAGATCCAGGCGACCACACAGGCGGGCGGTTCGTCGTTCGTCCTCGCCGCCTCCGGTGACATCGCCGAACAGTGCACCGCTTCGTCGTCTTCGTGTATCCACCCGAAGACGGCCGCGCTGGTCGGCCAGATGAACCCGGCCGCGGTCATCACCATGGGCGACAACCAGTACGACGACGCCCACATCGAGGACTTCACGAAGTACTTCGACAAGACCTGGGGCAAGTACAAGAACATCATGCACCCGGTCCCCGGCAACCACGAGACCTACGACCACACCCCGCTGGGCGCCTACAAGCAGTACTTCGGCAAGATCGCGACGCCGAACGGGAAGACCTACTACAGCTGGGAAATGGGCAACTGGCACTTCGTTGCCATCGACAGCACGGAGTTCTCGCCCGGCCTGGCCGCGAACGCGATCAGCGACGAGCAGCTGAACTGGATCAAGCAGGACCTGAAGAACAACACCAAGCCCTGCGTCGCCGCGTACTACCACCACCCGCGCTACACCTCGGGTGACCACGGCGACAACAGCAAGATGGCCACGCTCTGGGAGACCCTGGTCCAGAACAAGGTCGATCTGGTGCTCAACGGGCACGACCACCACTACGAGCGGTTTTATCCGCAGAACGCCGACGGCGACAAGGACCCCGCGGGTCCGGTGCAGATCATCGGCGGCGGTGGCGGGGCGAGCCTGTACCCGGTCAAGACCGAGCACCCGGCCACGGCGAAGGCGATCTCGACCTACGGCGTGCTCAAGCTGAACATGTCGGACAACGCCTTCTCGACCCAGCTGATCGGTCTCGACGGCAAGACCATCGACTCCTCTCCCACCTACACCTGCCACTGATCCCCGCAAGGAGGTGCCGGGCCGCGACCCGGCACCTCCTCACGGCGTTGGAGGTCTCCCATGTACATAGCCACCAGTAGGGCGGCTGTAGACGTACCGAAAAGCAGCGGCGTGAAACGGGCCGTCACCGGGAACGTCGTCGCGCTCGGCCTGGTCAGCCTGGTCACCGACATCTCGTCGGAGATGGTGACCGCGGTACTCCCGCTCTACCTCGTCCTCGGTCTGGGCCTCAGCCCGCTGCAGTTCGGCGTGCTCGACGGCCTCTACTCCGGTGTCACCGCCGTCGTCCGGCTCGTCGGCGGGCATCTCGCGGACCGGTGGCAGCGGCTCAAGGCGGTCGCCTGCTTCGGTTACGGCCTCTCGGCGCTGGGCAAGATCGGCCTGATGATGGCGGGTTCGTCCACCGTCGCGATCGGCGCGGTCCTCGCGGCCGACCGCACCGGCAAAGGCGTCCGGACCGCGCCGCGGGACGCGCTGATCACCCTGAGCAGCGAGCCGGAACACCTCGGCCGCGCGTTCGGTGTGCACCGCGCGATGGACACCTTCGGCGCGTTCCTCGGTCCGCTGGTCGCGATGGCCGTGCTGTGGCTCAGCCTCGGCAGCTACGACTCGGTGTTCTTCACGAGCTTCTGCATCGCCGCGATCGGCGTGATCATCCTGGTGGTGCTGGTCAAGGACCACCAGCCCAAGCAGCGGGCCGAACGGCCCAAGGTCTCCTTGCGCGAGACCGCGGGCCTGATCCGGCAGGCGTCGTTCCGCCGGATCTGCGTCTGGGCGGCGCTGCTGGGCCTGGTCACCCTCAGCGACTCGTTCCTCTACCTCGTGCTGCAGCGCCGCTGGGAACTCGGCGCGGTCTTCTTTCCCTTGCTGCCACTGGGAACCGCCGGCGTATACCTGCTGCTGGCCGTCCCGTTCGGCAGGCTTTCGGACCGGATCGGCCGCTGGAAGGTGTTCCTCGGCGGGCATGTCGCGCTGGTCGTCGCGCTGCTGGCGCTGCTCGGTCCGGTGGACGGCGGCATCCTCGCGGTGCTGGCGCTCGTGCTGCACGGTGTCTTCTACGCGGCCACCGACGGTGTCCTGATGGCCGCCGCCGGGCCGCTGCTGCCCGAGCACCAGCGGGCGAGCGGGCTGGCGCTGGTGCAGACCGGGCAGGCGACCACGCGGATGCTCGCGTCCGTCCTTTTCGGACTCGCCTGGACCACGTGGGACCTGCACGCCGCGGTACTGGTCGCCGCGGGCGCGCTGGCCGTGGTGGTCGTCGCCGCGGCCGTCCTCCGTCCTTTGCGGACATACGCATGAGGACGCGGATCCTCGGCGTGGTGGCGGCGGTCGTCGTCCTGATCGCGGCGGCCGTCGGCTACGGTGTCGTCTCCCGGGACCGGGGGCCGGACGTCAACTCCGTCGCCGTCGTGTCGGGGCAGCCGGTTTCCGTGCAGGCCAAGGGACAGCTGCTGTTCCGCAACACCGCCGAAGGCCCCGACTTCGGCCATCTCGCGACCGTCCCGGCCGACCGGCCCGGCGAACCGAGGAAGGTGTCCGGCCTCAGCTGCGACCGGTTCGCCGCCTCGGCGGGGACCGCGCTGTGCCTGGCCGCCCAGCCAGGGGTGCTGCCGCCGATGACCGACGTCATCGTGCTGGACAAGGACCTCACCGAGATCCGCCGGATCGAGCTGCCCGGCACCCCCAGCCGCGGCCGGGTCTCGCCGGACGGGAAGCTCGCCTTCTGGACGCTGTTCGTCAACGGGGATTCCTATGCGGAGACCGGGTTTTCGACCAGGGCGGGGATCTTCGACCTGAGGACCGGGAAGCTGATGAAGAGCATCGAGGAGATGGGGCTCCTGCTCGACGGCAAGCCGTACTACTCGTCCGACGTGAACTACTGGGGGATCACCTTCACCCCCGACGGCAAGCGCTTCTACGCGACCGTGGGGACGAAGGGGAAGACGTACCTGGTCGAGGCGGATTACGAGAAGCTCGTCGCGAAGATGATCCGGGAGAACGTCGAATGCCCGTCGCTCTCGCCGGACGGGAAGCGGATCGCCTTCAAGAAGAAGGTTTCCGCCGATCTCGCGGCGCCGTGGCGGCTCGCCGTCCTCGACCTGGCCTCCGGGCAGGAGACCATGCTGGCCGAGACGCGCAGCGTGGACGACCAGGCGACCTGGCTCGACGACCGGACCGTGGCGTACGGCGTGGATTCGGCGATCTGGTCGGTTCCGGCGGACGGGAGCGGGGCGGCCCGGGAGCTGGTGGCGCAGGGTTCCTCGCCCGCGGGCGTGTAGCCCTACACGACGCCCATCGCCTCCGCCTGCTCACGGAACACGTCGTAGGCGGCCCGCCCGAACAGCACGAACCGCACCAGTTCCACGGAGCAAGACCCGGCCGAGAGCGTGGTCACCACGGTCTCGAGGGCGATCTCCGCCGCGGACTCGACCGGCCATCGGTAGATCCCGGTGGAGATCGCGGGGAAGGCCACGGTGTGGGCGCCGAGATCGGCGGCCACGTGCAGCGAGTTGCGGTGGCAGGCGGCCAGCAGCGCGGAACGGTCTTCGGAATCGGACCACACCGGCCCGACGGTGTGCACCACCCAGCGCGCCGGGAGGCGGCCCGCCGTGGTGGCGACCGCCTCTCCGGTCTTCAGTCCCTTGCCGTAGTGCCCCGCGCGCAGCGCCCGGCATTCGGCGAGGATCTCGGGTCCGCCGCGGCGGTGGATCGCGCCGTCCACCCCACCGCCCCCGAGCAGCGACGAGTTCGTCGCGTTGACCACGACGTCGACCTGCTGTTCGGTGATGTCGCCTTCGACCAGTTCGATCATCGTGATCGCTCCGTCAGTCGGTGAAGTACTCGATCAGTATCGGGGCAACGGCCTTCGGCTTGAGCATATGCGTCTGGCCCTCGATCGTGCGGTACTCGGCGCCGGGCACCGCCTTCGCCAGCGCGGCGACACCGTTGCGGATCCACGCGGGGCTCTTGCCGCCGTCCATGACCAGTGTCGGGACGGAAACGCTCGCCCAGCGGCCCTCGGGCAGCGGGGTGCCGTCGTGCAGGCCGTCGAACAACGCGGCGTCGTAGCGCAGGGTCGGCGCGACCTTCTTCAGCTTCGGCCAGGCGGGCATGAACTGCATCATGAACACGACCGGAGCCGGGACGCGGACGCCTTCCCGCATGAAGGTCTTGATCGCGGTGCCGGGGCGGCCGTCGGCGATGGCCTTCTCCAGGCGTTCGTCGTAGTCGGCCGGGACCGGCGGGCGGGTGTCGTCGACGACCAGCGGGAATTCGTAGACCGCCAGTTTCGTGATGGGGAGCCCGGCTTTCGCGGCTTCGAGGGCGAGCGCGGCGCCGGACGAGATCCCGTAGACGTGGGCGGTCCCGCCCGCTTCCTTGATCAGGGCCGCGATGTCCTCGACCTCGCGGGCGACGGAGAACGGCTCGGTGTCGCCGCTTTCGCCGCGGCCGCGGCGGTCGTAGGTGTAGACGGTGAAGTGCGCGGCCAATTCGGCGGCCAGCGGCGTGGCCGGGCCGAACTCGCGGTGGCACATCGCGCCGTCGACCAGGATGACGGCCGGGCCGGAGCCGGTGCGGGTGTAGGCGATGGTGGTGCCGTCTTGCGAGGTCACGGTGCTCATGGCGGGAATTCTCCTCGGGTGGTCTAGCGAGCGGAACGGAAGATGACGGCGGTGACCCAGCCCCAGGCCAGCATCACGGTGGCCCAGAAGGCGAGCATCACGGCGGCGTTCGCGTTGCCGGAGCTGATCCCGGCGAAGGAAGCGAAGAACGCGATGCCGGTGGCGCGGGAGTAGACGGCCCAGCCGCGGTTGCCCTCACGGGAGAAGCGGCTCGCGAAGACGAAGGTCGCGACGATCAGCGAGAGGAAACCGATCGAGCCGGCGGCCATGTGCAGGACGCCCGCGGTGCTGAGGGTGCCCGGGCCGGTGCCGGCGGGGCTGGTGTCGATAGGGAAACCGTTGCCGGGGTCGGCCTTGAAGACCGCGGCGAAGAGCATGCTGGCGCCGAAGACACCCAGCAGCCGTGGTCCCCACGTGCTGCCTCTGCCCGGTTCGAGCGTCCGGCTCAGGCCGACCGCCCCGGCGATCACCAGGACACCGGAGACCAGGAAGTTCGTCACCTGGATCCAGCCCGCGTCGCCGTTGCTCAGCATGCTCGCCGGGTGCTTCGTCAGGTCGAAGCCGTCGCGGACGGCGGCTTGGACGAGCGTGGTCAGGAAGTACAGCGGGCCCGAGACGGCGCCGCACGCGAGCAGGGCGCGGGCCGGCAGGGCGACGTGGGTCCGGGGGGCGGTGATGGTCATCGGTTCGGCCTTTCGGGGCGGCGAGTACGTTGGCACAACTCTCGCTCCGAAAGTCTCGATTGTCAAGACAAAAAAATTTGTCGGTGATGCGTGCTGCGACGCCGAGGGTGTCGCGAGTGGATGGCTACTTGGCGTTTCGCAAGGTCAGAAGGGTGATCTCGCTCGGCGCGAAGACGCGCAGCGGCGGTCCCCAGAAGCCGGTGCCGCGGCTCGTGTAGAGCTGCGTGCGCTCGCCGTGGCGCGAAAGACCGGCCAGTACGGGCTGATCGAGCCGGACCAGGAGATGGAACGGCCAGATCTGGCCGCCGTGGGTGTGCCCGGAGATCTGGAGATCGATACCGGCCTCCACGGCCTGCTTGACCTGCTTCGGCTGGTGGGCGAGCAGGACGACCGGAGTGCTCGCCGGGACGCCGTCGAGCGCGGCGGGCAGGTCGGGGCCGTGGCCGGGCAGGCCGGAGGCGGCGCCGGTCGGGTCGTCGATGCCGGCGAAGACGAGCGTGTCCCCGTCGCGGCTGACGGGCAGGTGCCGGTTGTGCAGCGTCTCCCAGCCGAGGTCGCGCATGTGGTCGAGCCAGGCCTGCGCCTCGCCGAAGTACTCGTGGTTGCCGGTGATGTAGAACTTGCCGAGTTTCGCCCGCACCTTGCCGAGCGGCGCCACCTGCTGTGCGCGTTTGGCGACGGAACCGTCGGCGAGGTCACCCGCGTGGGCCACGACGTCGGCGTCGAGCTCGTTCACCACCTCGACGACCTTCTCCGACCACGCCGTCCGGTTCAGCGGACCGAAATGGGTGTCGGTGATGATCGCGAAGCGGAGGCCGTCGAGTCCTTCGCCGAGGCGGGGGAGCACGACGTCGAGTTCCTTGAGCCTCGGCACGCGGCGGGCCTCGAACATCCCGTACGCCGCCAGCGCCGCGAAGGTGGCCAGGACGACGCCGGACACGATGCCCGCCGCACTGTCCACTCCGGACAGGGCGAGGACGAGTCGCAGCACGTTTCCGAGCACCGACAAGGAGAACAGCAGCCAGATCAGCCCGAGGGAGAGGTCGCCGATCTTCGCCGCGAGGTCACGCTGCCACGGGCCGTGGCCGAGGACCATGCACGCGGGGACGGCGACCGCGGCGGCGGCGAACACGATCGTGCCGAGGACTTCGAGCGGAGCCGGGAGTGCGGGGGAGCCGACGATCGTCCACCACGGCACGCCGAACAGGAGGGCGAGAACGGCGATCAGCGCGGCGACGCGGACAAGGATGCGGGGCATGATGTCGGCCAGACTAACAGACCATTGGTCTCTACCGCCCTCTTCCGGCCCCCAGGCTCGGTCCGTGAAGGCCTCCTTGAGGGACCCAGAGTCCCTCAAGGAGGCCTTCACGGAGTTAGCGGCCCACGTAAGCGCGAAGGTGCTGTGCCGTGAGCGTGTCACCGGAGTCGACCAGATCGGCCGGAGTCCCCGTGAACACCACCTGACCCCCGTCCGAACCGGCGCCCGGTCCGAGATCCACGATCCAGTCCGCGTGCGCCATCACCGCCTGGTGATGTTCGATCACCACCACCGTGTTCCCGTCGTCGACGAGCCGGTCGAGCAGGCCCAGCAGCTGGTCGACGTCGGCGAGGTGCAGACCGGTGGTCGGTTCGTCGAGGACGTAGGTCGCCGATTTCTCCGCCATCCGGATGGCGAGTTTGATCCGCTGCCGTTCCCCGCCGGACAGCGTCGTGAGCGGCTGCCCGAGCCCGAGGTAGCCGAGGCCGACGTCGGAAAGCCGGTCCAGGATCGTCCGAGCCTGCCCCGAGGGGAAGAACTCGCGCGCCTCGGCGACCGGCATCGCGAGGACCTCGCTGATGTTCTTGCCCCGCAGCCGGTACGTCAGCACTTCGGCGGTGAACCGCTTGCCCTCGCATTCCTCGCACACCGTCGCCACCCCGGCCATCATCGCCAGGTCGGTGTAGATCAGCCCGATGCCCTTGCACTTCGGGCAGGCGCCTTCGGAGTTCGCGCTGAACAGGGCCGCCTTGACGCCGTTGGCCTTGGCGAACGCGGTGCGGATCGGGTCGAGCAGGCCGGTGTAGGTCGCCGGGTTGCTTCGCCGCGAGCCGCGGATGGCCGACTGGTCGAGCACCACCACGTCGTCCCTTGTGGACAGTGAGCCGTGGATGAGCGAGCTCTTGCCCGAACCGGCGACGCCGGTGACCACGGTCAGCACCCCGAGCGGGATGTCCACGTCGACACCGCGCAGGTTGTGCCGGGTCGCGTTCCGGATCTCGATCTGCCCGCGCGCCGCGCGGACGTCGGTGCGCAGCCGTGCCCGGTGGTCGAGGTGCCGTCCGGTCAGCGTGCCGGACGCGCGCAGGCCGGCGACATCGCCGGTGTAACAGATCTGCCCGCCGTTCGGTCCGGCCCCGGGGCCGAGGTCGACGACGTGGTCGGCGATCTCGATCGTCTCCGGTTTGTGCTCGACGACCAGCACCGTGTTCCCCTTGTCCTTCAAGAGAAGCAGGAGACCGTTCATGCGCTGGATGTCGTGCGGGTGCAGCCCGACGGTCGGCTCGTCGAAGACGTAGGTGACGTCGGTGAGGCTGGACCCCAGATGCCGCACCATCTTCACGCGCTGCGCCTCGCCGCCGGACAGCGTCCCGGATTCACGGTCGAGGCTCAGGTAGCCGAGGCCGATCTCGACGAGCGAGTCGAGGGTGCCGCGCAGGGTCTGCATCAGCGGCCCGACCGACGGATCGTCGATCTTGCGGAGGAAGTCGGCCAGGTCGTCGATCTGCATCGACGAGCAGTCGGCGATGTTCAGTCCCTCGATCTTGGATGACAGCGCCGCCTCGTTGAGCCGGGCGCCTTCGCACGCCGGGCACTGCCGGAAGGTGATCGCCCGGTCCACGAAGGCCCGGATGTGCGGCTGCGTCGCTTCCTTGTCCTTCGACAGGAACAGCCGCCGCACCTTCACCAGCAGGCCCTCGTAGGTGGTGTTCATCCCGCCGAGCTTCATCTTGGTGGCGGGTTTGTGCATGAAGTCTTCCCACTGCCGCGGGGTGTAGTCCTTCAGCTTGACCGCGGGATCGACGAAACCGGACTCCGCCAGTCCCTTCCAGTACCAGCTGCCTGGCGTGAAGTTCGGGACGGTGATCGCCCCTTCGTCGAGCGAAAGCTCCTTGTCGACGAGCTGGTCGAGATCGATGCTGGTGACCTTGCCCAGCCCCTCGCATTCGGGGCACATCCCCTCGGGAAGGTTGAAGCTGAACGCGCCCGACGTCCCCACGTGCGGCGTTCCCAGCCTGCTGAAGACGATCCGCAGCATCGTGTGCGCGTCGGTCGCGGTGCCGACCGTGGACCGCGAGTTGGCGCCCATCCGCTCCTGGTCGACGACGATCGCCGCGCTCAGGTTCCGCAGCGCGTCCACGTCCGGCCGTCCGACCGGGGCCATGAAGGACTGGATGAAAGCGGTGTAGGTCTCGTTGATCAGCCGCTGCGACTCCGCGGCGATGGTGCCGAACACCAAGGACGACTTCCCCGAGCCCGAGACACCGGTGAAGACGGTGAGACGGCGTTTGGGGATGTCGACCGAGACGTCGGCGAGGTTGTTCTCTCTGGCTCCGCGCACCTGGATCATGTCGTGGCTGTCGGCGGCCGAAGGCATAGCTCTCCCCTGGTTGGAACTCTTTAGCCTGTAAAGTGAGGGTAGCAGAGGTTAGTTTAGGCTGTAAGGAGTTGGCAAGTGGTCGTCTACGCGGCGCAGGGGGATCCCCGGCGGTCGATGGCACTGCTGTGGCGGACCGAGTCGCCGGACGCCGAGCGGCCCGGCCCCAAACCGGGGCTTTCGGTGGATCTGATCGTCGAAACCGCCATCGCCATCGCGGACGCCGAAGGGATGCCGGGCCTCTCGATGCGGGCGGTCGGGGACCGGCTGGGCCGCACGGCCATGGCGCTCTACACCTATGTCCCGAGCAAGAGCGAACTCGTCGATCTCATGCACGACAAGGCGCTCGCCGAGCTTCCGGCCATCTACGACGGAGACGGCTGGCGGGCCGACGCCGCGCGCTGGGCCGAGGACCTCTGGGACTTCTACCTGCGGCACCCCTGGGTCCTGCAGGTCTCGCAGGCGCGGCCGGTGCTCGGGCCGAACGAGTACGTCGTCCTGGAGGCGCTGGTGAAGATCCTGCGCCGGACCGGGTTGCGGCCGACGGCGCTGCGGCGGCTGGTCAGCGCGCTGTACTCGTGCGTGCGCGAGCCCGCCAGGACGGCTTCGGAGGCGCGGCTGGCCGAAAAGGTGACAGGACAGTCCGACGACGAGTGGTGGTACGCGCGCTCCGGGCATCTGAAGGAGGTCTCGCCCGACTTCGCCGAGCGTTTCCCGACGCTGACCTGGATGGAGGGCGAGCACGCGTTCCGGATGGAGGACGAGACGGTGTCCTATCTGGAGCAGGAGGCGAGGGAGGCCTTCGAGTTCTCGCTGGCGGTTCTCCTGGACGGAATCGAAGTGGCGACGAAAGCGGAGTAGCCTTCTCCGCATGCCCTCCGATTTCGCCTTGAAGACCATGAACGCCGTCCACCGCGTCATCCAGAAGGTCAGCGGCGGCCGCGCCGGCTGGCAGGTCGCCGGGATGACCGTCCTGGAACTGACCACCATCGGCCGCAAATCCGGCCAGCCGCGCACCGTGCTGCTGACTTCGCCGCTGCGCGAGGGTGACGCGTACGTCATCGTCGCCTCGCGCGGTGGCGACGACCAGCACCCGGCGTGGTTCCTCAACCTCCGCGACAACCCCGACGTCCAGGTGACCCTGAAGGGTGAGAGCGCGAAGCCGATGGTCGCGAGCGTGGCCGATGCCGAGCAGCGCGCCCGCCTGTGGCCCAAGATCACCGCGGACTTCAAGAACTACGCGCAGTACCAGACCAAGACCGAGCGGGAGATCCCCGTGGTGCTGCTGAGCCCGAAGGCGTAACCCGGCATCCCCCGCACGGGCCGGGTCCATCGGCCCTACCGGCGAGTCGGTAAGCCGGGGACCGTGGATCTCGACGAAGCACACGACGAGAACGCGGGGATGCCGATGTCCGACTCCTTGGGTCTCGAAACGCTCGGCCGCGAGCAGTGCCTTGCGCTGCTCGCGGGCGCCGGGCTCGGCCGGGTGGTGTTCACCTCGCGGGCCATGCCGGCGATCCAGCCCGCGCGATTCGCGCTCCACCACGGTGCGATCGTGGTCCGGACGCCGTCACAGAGCGCGTTGTTCGCCGGGACACTCGACAGTGTGGTGGCGTTCGCCGTCGACGAGTTCGCCGAGGACCTGGGGACGGGCTGGTTCGTCACCGTCGTCGGCCGTGCCGCCGAGGTGCGTGATCCGATCGTGATCGCCGAGCTCGAGACCCTGCCGCTGGGCTGCTGGACTGGTCGGACGGACGCCCGGTACCTCCGCATCCCGATCGAATCGGTGACCGGTCGAAGGATCCTCGGCGCTTGCGGTAACGAAGCGCTGTCCGTGATCGACGCACCAGATGAGCGATCCGGGCGCGTCTGTCACTCCTGACCCCACTGCCCGGGGAGTTACTCCGGGACGGTGACGCCAGTGCGGCGGGTGAGTGCGGCGAGTGACGCCAAAGCGCCCAGGATTCTGGACGCGGTGGCCGGGATCGCCCACGATCTCAGTCTCTCCGACATCCTGAGGCGCCTGGTCGAATCGGCCTGCGACCTGACCGGTGCGCCGTACGGCGCGCTGAGCGTGCTCGATTCGAGCGAGTTCATCCGCTTCGGCGACGCCTGGGACCGGCCGCCGTCCGAGGACGAGTCCCTGGTGGTGCCGATCCGCCTGCGTGGCCGCATCTTCGGGATGCTGTACCTGGCCCGCAAACCGGACGGCGAGGAGTTCACCGAAGCCGAAGAGGATTTGCTCGTCGCGCTCACCGCGGCGGCCGGTGTGGTGATCGAGAACGCCGCGCTGTTCGAGCAGGTGCAGCGCCGCGAACGCTGGCTCGAAGCCTCCTATCACGTCACCGGCGCGCTCCTGACCGACCAGGATCTGACCGCGACCCTGCGCCTGATCGCCGAGCGCGCCCGCGTCGTCGCCGGCGGTTCGGCGGGTGCGGTCGCCCGGCCGCGCGGTGACGGGATGCTGGTCTTCGAGATCGTCGAGCCGCCGGGGCCGGACGCCGACCGGCTCGCCGGGGTCACCGTGCCGACCGAAGGCACCGCGACCGGACTGGCGTACACGAGCGGCAAACCCGTCGTGGTCCGGGAGTACGGCGACAAGGTGATCGAGCACCAGGGCGGCCGCGGCGTCACGATGCCCGCGATGGTCAAGGACCTGGATTCCACGATCGCCGTCCCGCTGGTCGTCGGCGAGGAGAAGCTCGGCGTCCTGCTGGTGGCGAAGTTCCGCGACAAGACCCCGTTCTCCGCCTACGACGTCCAGCTCGCCGAGACCTTCGCCGCGCACGCCGCGCTCGCGGTCGAGTTCGCCCGCGCGCAGCAGGACAGGCAGCGCCTCGCCGTCTTCGAAGACCGCGACCGCATCGCCCGCGACCTGCACGACCTGGTGATCCAGCGGCTGTTCGCGATCGGGCTCGGCCTGGAGGGGCTCAGCAGGCTCGCGGGCGAACCCGCCGTCGCCGACCGCGTGACCGGCTTCGCGCACGAGATCGACCGCACCATCCGCGAGATCCGCAACAGCATCTTTTCGCTGCAGGAACCGGCGGAGGCGCAGGGCAGCCTCCGGTCGGAGCTGCTGCGTGTCGCGCTCGACGCGGGCTGCGCGTCGGAACCCCGGGTCGGGTTCGACGGGCCGCTCGACTCGGCCGTGCCGGACACGGTCCGCTCGGATCTCATCGCGACCCTGCGCGAAGCACTGTCCAATGTGGTCAGACATGCCGAGGCGACGGCGGTCTCGGTCGACGTCTCCGTCGACCGGGACGGCCGGTGGCTGAAACTTTCGGTGGTGGACGACGGCGTCGGCATGCCGGCCGAACCCGGCCATCGCAGCGGCGTGGCGAACCTGGCCGAACGCGCGGCCCGCTGGAACGGTTCGTTCGCCGTCGAAGCGGCGCCGGACGGCGGGACGAAGCTCGACTGGTCGGTGGAGCTGCCGGCCCGACAGGGGAGTGTGCGATGACGATTTCGGTGTTCCTGCTGGACGATCACGAACTCGTCCGCACCGGGCTGAAGACGGTCTTCGAGGCCGAAGACGATCTCACCGTGGTCGGCGAAGCGTCCACGGCCGCCGAGGCGTACGTGCGGATCCCCGCGGTCAAACCGCAGGTCGCGGTGCTCGACGTCCGGCTGCCGGACGGCGAGGGGGTCAGCGTCTGCCGGGAGATCCGGGCGTCCGTCGATCCACCGCCCGCCTGCCTGATGCTCACGTCCTATTCGGACGACGACGCGTTGTTCGGTGCGATCATGGCGGGCGCGGCCGGGTACATGCTCAAGCAGGTCTCCGGTGGCGCGCTCGTCAAGGCCGTCCGCACGGTCGCCGCGGGCGGATCGCTCCTGGACAGCACGTTGACGGCGTCGGTGATGAACCGGCTGCGCGGGGAGAGCGCACTCCCGGACCCGCGGTACGAACAGCTGAGCCCGCAGGAGCGACGGGTGCTCGACCACATCGCCGACGGGCTGACCAACCGCCAGATCGCGGAAAAGCTGTACCTGGCGGAGAAGACGGTCAAGAACTACGTGTCGTCCCTGCTGCACAAGCTCGGTTTCGAACGCCGCACCGCCGCCGCCGTCTACGCCACGCAACGCCGCAAGCCCACCGTCTAGAAGATCGCGAACCCGCCGGCGAAATCGGGGTTCTCGCGCAGCACCCGGCGCAGTTCGTTGAGGGCTCGGTGCTGGGTGACGCGGACCGCGCCCGCGCTCGCCATGCCCAGCGCGCCGGCGGTCTCTTCGGCGCTGTACCCGTGGATCACCCGCAGCACCAGCACGTCGCGTTGTTTCGCCGAAAGCACCTCGAACAGCCGCGACAACCGGCGGCCGCGATCCGCCCTTTCGACCTCTTCGAACGTCGGGTTCCACGGTCCGTCCGGTTCGGGCTCCGGATCGGGCACCGGCGCGGACGGGTCGCGGGCGAGGTTCCGGCGGACGTCGGACACCTTGTGCGCCGCGATCCCGAAGACGTACGGCAGGAAGCTGTCGTCCTGGTAGCTGTAGCGGGGCAAGGCCACGAGTACGGCCATCAGGACCTCCTGGGCGCAGTCCTCGGCGCTGGAGATTCCCCGGGTCACCACGCCCAGTCTGGCCGCGCAGTACCGGAACACGATCGGCCGGAGGAGCGCCAGGAGGCTCCCGACGGCCCGCCGGTCACCGCTGATCGCCGCGCGGATCAGTTCGCCGTCCGGCTCTCCCGGGCGGGGCTGATAGGTCGGGCGAACGGTTTCGGCCACGGTCATCACGCCGGATCTGCCGTTCCAGGCGCGCCCCTGTGCGTTCCCATCGTCCCCACCTCCCGCAAGCCCCCAGGCCTGTTTGGCCCCTTCGACGTTACGGAGCGCGCCCGCGCGTCACACCGGTACAGCAGCCCGGAGTAGTCGGGTCTTTCGGCCCTGGTGTGCCCGGGGTATGGACTTTCGCCAGATTGGTCTAGACAATTAGCCCAGCGCGGCGGCAGGCCGCCCTTCCACGGAGGAATCGCGATGAGGCGTTCCAGATCCTTGTCATTTCTGGCCGTTTTGGTGCTCGTCTTCACCGGCCTGGTCACGGGCGGTGGCACCGCGAGCGCGGCCAACCTGCTCCTCAATCCCGGTTTCGAGGCGGGCTCGACGTCCGGCTGGTCCTGCGCGGCGGGCGCGACCGTGACCACACCGGTCCGTTCGGGCGGTTACGCCGTTTCGGTCACGCCCGGCTCGACGATCGGGAAATGCGCACAGACGGTGTCCGTCCAGCCGAACACGACCTACGCGGTGTCCGCCTGGGTGAACGGGAACCCGGTGTACCTCGGGGTCACCGGCGGGCCGTCGACCTGGACCGCCGCGACCTCCTACACGCAGCTGTCGCTTTCGTTCACGACGTCGGCCGCGCAGACGACGGCGGAGGTGTACGTCCACGGCTGGTACGGGTCGGGCACCTACTACGCGGACGACATCAGCCTCGACGGACCCGGCGGTGGCACCCCCGGCGCGCCGCCCGCACCGGGGAATCCGGCCGTGGGCACGGTGACGAACTCGTCGATCGCGCTCTCATGGGGCGCCTCGGCGGGGACCGTGACCGGCTATCGCGTGTACGAGTCCGGCAAGGTGGTCGCGACGGTGACCGGGACTTCGGCGACGATTTCGGGGCTGACGGCCTGTTCGTCACACAGCTATTCGGTGGCCGCCTACAACAGCGCGGGCGAGTCGCCGAAGACCACGGAGGCGGGCGCCACGACCTCAGGCTGCGTCGACTCCGGCCTGCCGAAGCACGCGCTGATCGGCTACCTGCACGCGAGTTTCGCCAACGGCTCCGGCTACACGCGGATGGCCGACGTGCCGGCGGCGTGGGACATCATCAACCTGGCCTTCGGTGAGCCGACTTCGGTAACTTCGGGCGACATCCGCTTCACGCGGTGCCCGGTCGCGGAATGCCCGACCGTGGAAAGCGACGCGGATTTCATCGCCGCGATCCGCGCGAAGCAGGCTCAGGGCAAGAAGGTCCTGATCTCCATCGGCGGCCAGAACGGCCAGGTCCAGCTGACCACGACCGCCGCGCGGGACGCGTTCGTCAGCTCGGTGTCCGCGATCATCGACCGGTACGGGCTGAACGGCCTCGACATCGACTTCGAGGGACACTCGCTGTACCTCAATTCCGGCGACAACGACTTCCGCAACCCGACCACGCCGGTGATCGTCAACCTCATCTCGGCGCTGAAGACGCTGAAAGCCCGCTACGGTGCGGGATTCGTCCTGACGATGGCGCCGGAGACGTTCTTCGTGCAGACCGGATACCAGTACTACGGCGGCCTCGGCGGCGCGGACAACCGGACGGGCTCGTACCTGCCGGTGATCCACGCGATGCGGGACGCGCTGACCGTGCTGCACGTCCAGGACTACAACTCCGGGCCGGTGATGGGGTTGGACAACCAGTACCACTTCATGGGCGGCGCGGACTTCCACATCGCGATGACCGACATGATCAAGGCGGGCTTCACGGTGTCCTCGACCGGATTCCGGTTCCCGGGGCTGCGTGAGGACCAGATCGCGTTCGGCCTGCCCGCCGCGGTGAGCGCGGGCAACGGGCACACCGCGCCGGCGGCGGTGCATTCGGCGCTGAACTGCCTGGTGAAGAACTCCGGATGCGGGTCGTATTCCTTGCGCGGCGGCGCTTCGCCCGCGTTGCGCGGCCTGATGACGTGGTCGATCAACTGGGACCGGTACTACGGATGGGAGTTCCAGAACGCGCACGAACCGTTCCTGAACGCCCTGCCCTGATCGCTGCGCATGGGGTGCGCACGGACCGGCTCGCGAGGCTCCGGTGACCATTGTGGTCACTGAGGTGTTCCCCAAGTACATGAAGGCCCCCTTCACTGCGCTAGACGTAGTGAAGGGGGCCTTCATGTACTTACGGGCGCGCTGGGTGGGCACGTCCGGCACCGCGTGACCGCGACGTCGTGAAGGCCTCCTTCCCTACCCTCAAAGTAGGGAAGGAGGCCTTCACGGACCGGCTCGCGGCACCGCGCAATTAGTCCTCTGAATGCGGGCGAAAAGGAGCGGGCCCGCACCGTGCAGCATCGGTGCGGGCCCGCGGTTCGAAGGGGACGTCAGAAAGCCGCGGTGATCCGCGTGAAGTCCCAGTCGTTCTGCGCGATGCCACTGCAGTTCTCGGCGACCCCGCCGTTCGGGCAGCCCCGGTCACGGTTGGTCGACCAGAACGCGAGCCTGGCGATCTTGTTGGTCTTGGACCAGTCGGTGATCCGCGTCCAGGTGTCGAGACTCGTCAGTTCCCGCTGGTCCGAAAGACCGTTCATGCCGCTGATGCCGAGGTGGCTGTACGCCGTGGCGTCGTTCCACCCGAAGGTCGACTTCAGCTTGTCCCGCAAGCCGTTCGCCGCCTTGATGGTGTTGCCGTACATATCCGCGCCACCACCGAAATCGAACGGCATGATCGTGTAGACGTCGATCCCGGCGTTCAGTGCCTTCGACTGGTCGATGAGCCGGTTGCCCCAGGAGTTCGGGCCGCTGGTCGTCGTGCCGAAGGTGAGGATGGTCTGGATACCGGGGTTGTTCGCCTTCACGATCTTCAGCGCGTTCAGGACGCGGTCCTGCACGACCGCGTTCTCGAACTCGTCGGTGTTCTCGATGTCGATGTCGATCGCCTTGAGCGCGTAGGCGTCGATCACCTTCTGATACGCCCCGGCGAGCGCTTCCGGCGTCGAGCAGTTCGGGCCGAGCTTGTTGCCGCTCCACCCGCCGAAGGACGGCACGATCTGCCCGCCCGCGGCCTTGATCTGCGCGATCGCGTTCGCGTCGACGCCGCCCTGCAGCGGACGACTGCCGTCCCAAGCGGGATTGCAGCCACCGGACGACAGGATGAACGCCATCGTGAACCACTTGATCCCGGTCGCGTTCATCACCGTCTGCGGATTCGGCGGGCTGCCCCAGCCCATGTACAGATACGGCGCGCCACGGCCGCCGGGCGGTGGCGGGGTGCTCGTGGTCGTCGTCGGGGAGGTCGTGGTCGTGCTGGTGGGCGTGGTCGGCGTCGTGGTGGGACCGCCGCCGCCCGGATCGCAGGACCCGCCGTTGATCTTGCAGTTCGCCGGGGCGACGTAGCCCCCGGAGTACTTGACGTTGAAGCCGAAGCTGGTGGAACCGCCGTTGGAAAGGTTGCCGTTCCAGGTGTTCTTCACCGTCACGTGCTGCCCGGAGACCGAGTAGCTGCCGTCCCACAGTGAAGCGATCGAGTGTCCCGCGGGGAGGTCGAATTCGACCGTCCAGGCCGGAAGGCTCGATCCGGAGTTGTTGCTGATCGTGTACTTGCCCTCCCAGCCGGAGCCCCAATCGGAGCCCTTGCTGAAGGCGGCGCCGACGCCGCCGGCCGCGGAGGCCGGCGCGATCACGAGGACCGCGCCGGCCGTTGCGGCAGCGGCGGACAGGCCGATGGCCTGGATCCAAGTCCGCTTAGCCACAGTCAACCTCTCAGTTCAGGCCATTGCGCATGGCCGTGACGAGTTCACCGTTGGTGGTGTCACCACTGAGCTCCCAGAAGAACGCGCCGCCGAGACCCTGGTTCTTGGTCCAGCCCATCTTTCCGTTGATGGTCGCGGGAGTGTCGTAGCTCCACCAGTTGTTGCCGCACTTCGCGTACGCGGTGCCCGCGATCGTGCCGGTCGACGGGCAGCTGTTCTTGAGGATCTTGTAGTCCTCGATGCCCGCCTCGTAGGTGCCCGGCGCCGCGCCGGTCGCGGTGCCGCCCGGGGCGTCCTGGGTGACGCCGGTCCAGCCTCGGCCGTAGAAACCGATACCCAGCAACAGTTTGCTCGCCGGGACACCCTTGGCCTTGAGCTTCTGGATGGCGTCGTCGGAGTTGAAGCCCTGCTGCGGGATGCCGGGGTAAGAGGTCAGCGGCGAGTGCGGGGCCGTCGGACCCTGCGCCGCCCAAGCGCCGAAGAAGTCGTACGTCATGACGTTGTACCAGTCGAAGTACGCCGACGCGGGGCCGTAGTCGGCGACGTCGAGCTTGCCGCCGCTGCTGGCGTCCGCGGTGATCGCGGCGGTGACCAGGAACGAGGAGCCGAACTTGGTGCGCAGCGCCTGAGCGACGTTCTTGATCGCGGCGGGACCGCTGGTGTCACAGGTCAGACCACAGGCGTTCGGGTACTCCCAGTCGATGTCGATACCGTCGAAGACGTCGGCCCACCGCGGGTCCTTGATCAGCTTGTAGCAGGATTCCGCGAACGCGGCCGGGTTCTTCGACGCCTGGCCGAAGCCGCCGGACCAGGTCCAGCCGCCGAACGACCACAGCACCTTCAGGCCCGGGTACATCTTCTTCAGCTTGCGCAGCTGGTTGAAGTTACCGCGCAGCGAACCCGCGTCCCACGAGTCCGCGACACCGTCCACACTGGACCCCGCGTCGTAGAACTTGTCGTAGTCGGCGTAGGTGTCGTCGTTCGCGGTGCAGGAACCGTTGGTGACGTTGCCGAACGCGTAGTTGATATGCGTCAGCTTGGCCGCGGAACCGGAAGTGTGAATGTTCTTCACGTGGTAGTTGCGGCCGTAGACGCCCCACTGCACGAAGTAGCCGAGGTTCTTCTTCGCGCCCGGGTTCGGGTTCGAAGTCGTGGTGGTCGGCGGATTGCTCGTGCTGGTCGACGTCGGGGGATTCGACGTCGTGGTGGTCGGTGTGGTCGGCGTCGTGGTCGGATTACCGCCGCCCGGGTCGCACGAGCCGCCGTTGATCTTGCAGTTGGCGGGCGCGGTGTAAGCGCCGGAGTACTTGACGTTGAAGCCGAAGCTGGTGGAACCGCCGTTGGAAAGGTTGCCGTTCCAGGTGTTCTTGACGGTCACGTGCTGGCCGGAGACGGTGTAGCTGCCGTCCCACAGCGAAGCGATCGAGTGGCCCGCCGCGAGATCGAACTCGAGGGTCCAGTTGGTCAGGCTCGATCCCGAGTTGTTGGTGATCGTGTACTTGCCTTCCCAGCCGGAGCCCCAGTCCGACCCCTTGGTCAGAGTGGCTCCGACGCCACCGGCCGCGTTCGCCGGCACGGTCACCAGACCGACCGCCAGCGCCGCCACGGCCGTGAACAGGCCGACCAGATGCCATCTTTTTCTCGACATTTCACTCCTTACAACCCGGTGCAGGGAAATGATCTTGGAGATGATTTCGTCAAAGGGAAATCAGCGACATCGCGTTGCCGTGGCCGGAGCCGGGCAGGCGGGGATGCGTCTTCATCGACCACCTCCACGGGGGAACGCTTTGTTGCGGGAGACGGTACGTGGTCTGGACCAATATGGGAAGCATCACTACGTAGAGTGGTGATTTTCCTGCGAACGGCCTAATACGTTCGACAGCGTTAACCGTTCACTGGTTCGGTGCCGGTCACCGACGGAATTCGTCCATTTCGCCGAGCCGGGCGATATTCGCGGATTCGTCGGGGTCGGGCAGGACACCGGAAAGGAACACCTCGGTGATTTCGACGGCCACGTCGGGGGCCAGGCGCTTGAGGCTCAGTGCCAGCACGTTGGCGTCGTTCCACTTGCGCGCGCCCGCGGCGATCCAGGTGTCCCAGGCCAGCGCCGCGCGGACGCCGGGAACCTTGTTGGCCGCGATGGCCGTCCCCGTCCCGGTCCAGCACATCACCACGCCGAAGTCGGCCTCGCCTGCCGCGACCGCCCTGCCCACCGCCGCGCCGAGCTCCGGCCAGACGTCCGACGTCGCGGGGCGGGACACCTCGTGGCCCGCCTCGGCGAGATACGCCTGGACGGCGTCCGTGGTGGCGTTGCGGTCGTCGGCGGCGAAGGCGATCCTCATGTCCGGATCGTAACGCCGCGTCGACCGGTGGCGAACCGGAAGTCATGGGAGGATCGCGGCGTGGACTCGTCTGCGGAGGAGCACCAGGTACAGCGTGACCAGGAGATCGCACGGACACGGATTCTCGACACCGCCGCCCGCCTCATCGGCGAGGCAGGTTTCGCCCGGCTCAAGATCGGCATGATCTGCGCCAGGACCGGCTATCCCAGCGGCGTCGTCTACCAGCTGTTCGGCTCGAAGGAGACGCTGGTCCAGCGGCTCGTCGAGTTCGCCGCGGAGAAGTTCGCCGACGTCTTCAGCGCCGCCGTCGCCACCCGGACCGGCGGGCTGGCCCCGAGCCCGATGGACATGCTGCGTGCGCTGCTGGACATCTTCTTCGAGCTGCTCACCGACATGCCGCCGCTGAACCGGGCGTTCGTGGTGCTCTGGACGGACGCGACCGTCGGCGATCCGGCGGTGCGCTCGGCGATGACCGAGGCCGACCGCCGGTACCGCTTCGCCATCGCGCAGACCGTCGCCGCCGGGATCGCGGACGGCTCCATCACCGGCGTCCGCGATCCCGACGCGTACGCGGCGGCACTCGTGGGGCAGCTGCGCGGGATCGCAGTGGCGGCGATCATCGATCCCGGCGGCATCGATCTGCGTGCCGTCCGCGCGGAGATGGAGTACGCGGTGGATCGGCTCGCCTAGACCTTCGTCAGCTCAGCCGCGCCGAAGGAGACGCTGAACCGTTCGCACCAGATGGTCACGCTCGAATAGCGTGCCAGATCGGTGCCCGCGGGCAACGTGTAGTTCTGGCTTCCCTTGTTGCCCTTGAGTTTCCCGGCGCTCACGTACGCGCCGTCGTCGAACACGAACCAGCCGCCCTTGCCGGGGATGACCGGCGCGTCGGTGAGCCAGACCCGCAGATCCGGCCCGTTGCTCGTGTCGAGGTTCTCCAGGCGCAGCACCAGTGATCCGTCGGCCGCGCGCAGGATCCGGACGTCGCCACTGGTCGTGTGCTCGTGGCTGATCAGTGCGCCGGTGGCCACGACCGAGGGCTCTTTCGGGGCGGGCGTGGCACTTCCGGAAGTCTGAGCCGTCGGTTGAGCCGAGGGCTGGGCGACGACGGGCACGGCCTCCTGGACCGTTTCGTTCACCCAGAGCTTCCACGGCTGGAACCAATAGAGGCCGGCGGCGGCGGCCACCGCCACTCCGACCGCCACCACGGCGAGCACCCGCTTGCGTTTCATGGGGGACATTCAACCGCGTGAAGCGTCCGGATCGCCCGGTTCGGGCGGTTACCGAACTCTTACGGCACCGATCGGGCGGGGTCACGGCTGGGTGTCGGTGCCTTGACCCGGATCACGCAGCTTGACACGATTGCCGATCTGAAAAGGGCATATCGGACGGAGGCCCCTCGATGGGTTCGGCGATGTTTTCCATCCTCCTGCCGGTAGCGCTGGCACTCGTCATGTTCGGGCTGGGCCTGACCCTGACCGTCGGCGACTTCACGCGGGTGCTGAAGTATCCGAAGGCCGCCGTCATCGCGCTGGCGTGCCAGATGATCGTGCTGCCCGTGATCTGCGTCGGCCTGATCGTGTTGTTCGGCCTCGGAGGCGTGCTCGCGGTCGGCATGATGCTGCTCGTCGCCTCACCCGGCGGGACCTCGGCGAACCTGTTCAGTCACCTCGCCGGCGGTGACGTCGCCCTCAACGTCACACTCACGGCGATCAACTCCGTGCTGGCCGTGTTCACCCTGCCGCTGGTCGTCGGCCTGTCGATGGCCGAATTCCTCGACGGCAGTGCCTCGGTCGGGCTCCAGCCCGCGAAGTTCGTGCAGGTGTTCGCGATCGTGCTGATTCCCGTCGTGATCGGGATGGCGGTGCGGGCCCGGTTCACCGATTGGGCCGAGCGGATGCGCAAACCGGTCAAGATCGGCTCCGCCGTGGTGCTCGTCCTGGTGATCGCGGCGGCGATCGCGCAGGAATTCCGGACGCTGGTGGACAACATCTGGACGCTCGGGCCGGTGGCGCTGGCGCTTTCCGTGCTCAGCCTCGCGATCGGGTACTACGTGCCACGACTGTTCCGGGTGGACCGCGGGCAGTCGATCGCGTCCGCCATGGAGATCGGCGTCCACAACGCCACCCTCGCCATCGCGGTGGCGATTTCCGTGCTCGGTGACAAGGCGATGGCCGTGCCCGCCGGGATCTACGGCGTGCTCATGTTCTTCCCCGCCGGGATCGCGGCGTTCCTGTTGTCGCGCAGCCGGGAGAGCGCGCCGGTCTGAGTGGACACCGGGGTTCAGCCTGCCGGTGTGGAGAGCTGGACGTACTCGGGGGTGTCGTCCAGCCTCACCCGCAGGATCGGCACGGTCTTGTTCACCGGGTCCCCCCGATCGTCGAACGAGATCATGCCGCTCGCGCCGGGGACCGCCAGCTTGCCGTGCAGGCGGTTCTTGGCCTGGAGCACGTCCTGCGCGGTCACCTGCGCGGGCGCGGTCCTCGGGATGCCGCGGATCGCCCACACCACGGTGAGGACGGCGTCGTGGGAGAGGATGGCGATACCGTCGTCCAGCCGTTCCTTGGGGAACACCGCGCGGAAGCATTCGGTGCAGCCGTCTTCCTGGAAACTCGCGACCGCCGCGGGATTGAACACCCCGGGCTCGGTGGTCCACGCGCGGGGATGGGCGAGGCCGGGACCCAGCACGGTCACCTTGGCTTCCAGTCCCCTGCGCATTTCCGGGCTCGGCGGGCCGACCAGCGCCAGATCACCGGTCAGCACCGTGATGGGCCGGTCGAGGCACGGGCGTTGCGCCAGCCCCGCCACGAAGGAGGCGAGATGGTTTTCGCGGCCCGCGAAGTACACCACTTCCGCTTCGTTGCCACAGATGTTCGGCAGCATCTGCAAGAACGTGTTCTCGATCCCCGGCAGGCTGGAGTCGTACACCTCGGTGCGCCCGACCATCCGGTGCGTGTCGTCCGCGAATTTCGCGGTGAAGGCCGACGCGAGCGTCTTCGGGTACAGGTCGGCCGGGTTGGCGTCCTGCACCAGTGTCGCGGTGCGCGCGGTCGGGCGGACGTAACCTGCCGCGGCCATCCCGTAGGTGGAACTCGTCGGGGACACCCGCATGAAACCGGGGATCTCGGAGAACTCGTCGGCCGCCACGGGGGAGGCGACGAGCGGGATCTTGTGCTGTGACAACCGTTCGATGGCGCTGCGTGCCGAGCCGAGGCTCAGTCCGATGCCGGTGACCGCCACGAGACGTTCGCGTTCCACGCGGCCGATGAGGTCGTCCACCACGGGTTCCCAGTGGGCCAGCCGGCTGCCGGGATTGGCCAGCAGCAACCGGATCAGCGGGAGACTGCCCCAGGACCCGGTGGTGTTCGCCCGGCGCTGGGCGATGTAGGCGCCCTGGAGCTGATGCCGCACCCACTCGGCGGACAGGATGTCGTTCTCGACCAAGGTCATCGGCAACAGGACCGCGATCGTCACGTAGGGCTTGCCGGAGCCGGTGACCGACGCGTTCTCCTTGCGGATGTGTTCCTCCACGCCGGCCAAGTCCGGGGAGAACGCGTAGGCGCCGTCCGTGACACCGACGCACTCGGCGTGTTCGCCGCGCTGCTCCACCCCGTCGGCGCAGCTGCGCCCGGCCTTGTCGATCGCCGGCACGACGACGAACACGGCCACGAGCGCGGCGACGAGCAGAAGGACACCCCCACCGGCCATCAGCCACTTCGACCACGTCGGCCGTGGTGGCCTGATCCGGTCGCTCGGTGCGGTCATCGGTATCTCTCCGCCCTCTCGTGCAACAGGATGGATCCCCGTCCTCGTCCGTGCGCCAGCTGGTGGAAACCGCCCCTGATGGTCTGGTTCAGCGTCTCGCCGGGGTCGCCGAGCGGGTCCGCCGCGATCCACAACGCGACCACCAGCCAGGAAAGGGTGACCTCCAGGTCGCCGTCGGCGTTCCGGGTGCGCGCTTCCAGCTGGTCGTACGCGGCGACACCCGGGTCCAGCCGGTTGGGCGCCGCGGTGATGACATCCAGTTCGGCCAGCCATGCCTCGGCGGCGGGCACGTCGAACTCCGCTTGGTCGTCGGCGAAGGGCCCGCTCAGATGCGCGACGACCGCGGAGACGTTCTCCAGTGCCAGATCGTGATAGCGCGCCGCCACGCTTTGGCCGTGTGCTTCGTAGAAGTCGCGGCACCGCGTGTGCACGTGGGTCCAGTTCAGTGGGTGATCATCGCCGCGTGAAGCCAGCTCCTGCAACAGAACCCGGCGAAGCCAGGGGTGCAGGACGTAGCGGAGCCCGTCTCCCGGTTCCGCCCGCAACCACAGGAGATCGCCGAGCTCCTTGAACAGCGCGCCTTCCTCCGTGGCGTTGCGCAGCTCGACGATGTTCTTGTGGAACAGCGTTTCCACGTCGCGGGCGGCGCTGGCCGTGACGAGATCCTGCCTGCTCGGCGCCGGCAGGTCCTGCAGCAGAGAGGCCTGTGCCTCGGCGAGCAAGGTCGTCTCGGTGCCGTCCTCGGCGGTGACGACGGTCCGCAAGGCCGTGCGGAGAGCGGCCGGGTCGCGGGAATCGTAGAGTTCCGCCGACGCGCCGAAGACGGCGGCGACGGCACCGGGGTGCCCGTCGGTGAGCCGGTGCAGGAAGCGCGGCAATCTGGAGGTCGGGTGGATGTCGCCGCGGGCGACGATGTCCACCACGTCGTCCTCGGACAGCGTGCCGAGTTCGATGAGATACCACGGATACCACCGGGAATCCTGGCCCGCGGCCCGATCCGATTCCACATCGGACGGTCGCCGGGGCGACGGCGTCCGCAGCCCGCCCGTTCGATGGCCGGCCGGTCGTCTTCGCGACGGCGTGCCCCGCTGCGGGGTCAGCAACGACCAGGTCTCGTTCCAATCCGGATTCCACCGGCGGCTGGTGGCGATCACCACCAGGGGGTCGGGCTCTCCGCCGGAGCGATGCCGGGCGTCGGTCAGGGCCCGCAGGAAGGCCTGCCCGCCGGGAGTGTGCGCGTTGTCGAGGAGGACGACGCTGTTGAGCGTGCGGCGGGACCGGTTGACGCCGTGGTAGTCCTGGCGCAGATCGGTGAGGAAGGCGTCGCAGAAGATGCCGTCGACGGCGGCGCGGTCCTCGTCGTCGCCCCGCGCGTGCTTGGCGATTTCGATGAGGAAATCCTCGTGGTTGCCGGTGTTGGCGGGCAGCGCCTTGATCTTGCCGACCAGCCGCCGCCTGCCGTACCAGCCGAGTCCGCGCAAGAGCAGGTCGGTGGCTTCGGGCCAGCCCTTCAGCCCGCCCGCCGGAGCGACCCCGCCGACGAGCCGCATCACGTCGACGATCGTTTCCCGATTCTGTTCCAGGGGCTGGTTCTCCGCCAGCAGTTCCCGGATCTTGCGCAGCGCGGCACGGCGGTCGCGCAGTTCCACGGGCGCGCTCAGCACCAGCATGCACAGCCACAACCGGGGAAACGCCAGGCGGCCGAACTGCTTGCGGTGCCTGCCGAGGTCGAACGCGAGATGGGCGAGCAGTTCGCGCGGCTGGATGTTCTCCCGTTCGTGCCGTTCGAAATCGAGACAGGCGTGCGGAATTTCCTCGCAGCGTTTCGCGATCGCGTCCAGCAATGCCGACTTCCCAGTCCCTCGCGCGCCGAGCGCGACCACGACCGGCAAGGCCCGGCTTTGCCCTTTCGGGCGGCTGAGCAGTTCCTCGACCAAACCACCCGCGATCGAACCGAGACCGGATATGCGGGGTATGCCGGCAGGCATCGACCCCCCTCCCCGCGCGGCTCCCGATTCGACCGCGCCACAGTGAGCGTCGACTATAGACAGCCGATGGCGCGACCGCAGGGATTCCGGCGAGGAGGGGGAAGACGCTGTTTCGGGTTAACCGATTCGGCCTAACATCGGGTCACGGTTAGCGCCGATGCGGGAATCGTGAAACCGTAATTTCCGCACGGATATGAAGACGTTACGAAGGTGACGAGAAATCATCCGCCGAATCGGGCCGACGCGTCCCCGATGGCCTGATCGAGTACGGCGATCCCTTCCGCCAGTTCGTTCTCCGTCGCGGTCAGCGGGGGAGCGATCCGGAAGACCCCGCCCATTCCCGGCAACTGCACGATGTTCATGTGCAGCCCCAGTTCGAGGCAACGCCGGGTGACCAGCGCGCCGAGTTCGTCGGAGCTGTGTTTCGTGGCACGGTCCACGACGAGTTCCACGCCGACCAGCAGGCCCCGTCCGCGGATGTCGCCGACGACGGGATGACGGGCGGCGAGGTCGTCGAGGCCGCGGCGGAGGAAGGCGCCCAGTTCGGTGGCGCGTTCGTCGAGCCGGTCGCGCGTGAGGACGTCGAGGACGGTGTTCCCGACGGCCGCCACCAGCGGGTCCGCGACGTGCGTGGTGAAGAACAGGTAGCCGCGGTCATGCGCTTCCTGCTCGATTTCGGCGCTCGTGATCACCGCCGCCAGCGGGAGACCGGCGCCCAGCGTCTTGGACAGCGTGAGGATGTCGGGGACGACACCGTCGCGTTCGAAGGCGTACCAGTTTCCCGTGCGGCACAGGCCGGTCTGCGCCTCGTCGAGGATCAGCAGCATCCCGCGTTCGCGGCATTTCTCTTGCAGGGCGGCGAAGTAACCCTCGGGCGGCTCGATGATCCCGCCCGAGCTGAGGATCGGTTCGACGATGCACGCCGCGAGGCTGCCGACGGACTGGGCGTCGATCATCTCGAACCCGAAGTCGAGCTGGCGCTTCCAGTCCAGTTCCCCTTCCGGGGTGAGGAAATCCGGCCGATAGGCGTTCGGCGCGGGAATGGCGAAGTTGCCGGGCGCGGTCGGCCCGTAGCCCTTGCGGCCCGCGCTGTAGGTCGCGTTCGCCGCCGCTTGCGTCATCCCGTGCCACGACCTGGCGAACGAGACGATCTCGTGTTTGCCGGTCACGAGCTTCGCCATCCGGATCGCGGCCTCGTTCGACTCCGCACCGGTGGTCAGCAGCAGCGCCTTTTCCAGCGGTGACGGCAAAGTCTCGGCCAGCCGTCGCGCGAGGTCGACGACGGGGCGGCTCAGCATCCCGCTGAACAGGTGGTCGAGCGAGCCGATCTGCCGCCGGACGGTGTCGACGATCTCGGGATGCGAATGCCCGAGGATCGCGCTCATCTGCCCGGAGGTGAAGTCGAGGATCCGCCGCCCGGACTCGGTGAACAGGTAGCTCCCGGCGGCGTGGTCGATGATCTCGCGGGTGAAGTCGCCGGCCCCGGCGTAGCGCACGAGGTGCCGGTCGGCGTCGGCCCAGAAACGGTCGGCGGTGGACAGGTCGGTGATCGGAGCAGCCATGTCTCGACGGTAGGTCGCCGCCGAGCGACACGTCCAGCTCACGATTCCGGCTGTGCTGTTCGGCCGATCCGTACAACAATGGGTCCATGCTCAACCCCTGGAGGCTCAGCCTGCTGAGCAGGCTGGACACGCTCGGCACCGTCCGCGCGGTCGCGAAAGCGGCCAACCTGAGCGCGTCCAGCGTGTCCCAGCAGCTCGCGGTGCTGGAGGCCGAGACGCGGACACAGTTGCTGGAGCGCACCGGCCGCCGCGTCCGGCTGACCCCGGCCGGGCGGATGCTGGCCCGCCGCGCGAGGGAGATCCTCGACCACATGGACACCGTCGAGGCCGAGTTGCGCGGTCTCGGCGAGGGACCGGCGGGGCTCGTCCGCCTCGGCGCCTTCCAGAGTTCGATCCACACCATCGCCGTCCCCGCGGTGAACCGGCTGGCCCGCTCGCATCCGCGCCTGCAGATCGAACTGCTCGAACTCGAACCGCACGTCAGCATGCCCGCGCTCCGCGTCGGTGACGCCGACGTCATCATCACCACCACGGACTTCGTCGAACAGCCGCTGGGGCCCGATGTCGAACTCGTGCCGCTCGCGACCGACCCGATCGTGCTCGTCGTCCCGACCGGCCATCCGGCGGCGGGCCGTGGCCCTGCCGACCTCGCCGCCTACGCGAGCGAGCCCTGGGCGTTCGACATCCCCCAGTCGTACATGGCGAACCTCGCCACCCGGCTCTGCCGCGAAGCCGGTTTCGAGCCGCGCGTGATCGCCCGGTTCAGCAACTACATGATGACCTTGCAGCACGTCGAGGCCGGGCTCTCGATCGCTCTCCTGCCCGGCCTCGCCGTCGACCGGCGCTACCGCGTCGCCACCCGCGAGCTCGCGACGCCGGTCGACCGGTCCATCACCGCCGCGATCAGGCGCGGGTCCGCGCCTCGCGCCGCTGTCGACCTGGTTCTCGAGGCGATCCGGAGTCATCCGGAACTGCCGCTGTGAACCCGTGCCGCCGCGCCACCAGCACCACGGCCAGCGTCGGCACGAGAAGCACCAGGACACTCCAGGGGAACGACTCCGCGCCGAAGCCGTCGAGGAGGACACCGCCGGCGATCCCGCCGCCCGCCATCGCCGCGTTCCACAGCGTGACCAGCATGGCCTGCGCGATGTCCGCCGCGCCGCCCTTGTCGCCCGCCTGCGCGGCTGCGGTCTGCAACAGCGTCGGGATTCCGCCCCAGCCGAGCCCCCACAACGTCACCGCGACGTAGACGAGCGCCGGGCTTTCGCCCAGCAGAGCCAAAATCGTCGCTCCGGCGGCCACGAGGAGGGTGCCCGCGACCGTCAGCGGACGCAGCCGCCGGTCGATGAAGAGGCCGACGAGCCAGATGCTGACCATCGAAGCCAGCCCGAACACCAGCAGGATCCGATCGACCGAGCCGCCCATCGACACGTGGTCGAGGAAGGTGGCGATGTAGGTGTAGAGGATGTTGTGCGCCAGCACGAACGTCAGCGTCACGAACAGGACCGCGGCCACGCCCGGCACGGCGAGGGTCCGGCGCACCGGGAGCCTGCCGCCCTTGTCCTGCCCGGGGAAATCGGGGACGGCCAGCGTGATCCAGGCGAGCAGGCCGAGCGCGAGCAATGACATGAGCGAGAACGTGACCTGCCAGCCGAAGAGGCCGCCCAGGAAGGTGCCGGCGGGGATCCCGAGCGAGAGCGCGAGCGGGATGCCGGTCATCACGACGGCGATCGCCTTGCCCTGCACCGGTTCCGGCGCCAGACGCCGCGCGTAACCGGCCAGCAGGGCCCAGACCACGCCCGCCGCGATCCCGGCGACGAACCGCGCGCCGAGGGTCAGGGGATAGTTCGTGGACAGCGCCGTGACCGTGTTGGCGACGGCGAAACCGGCGACTCCGGTCAGGAGCAGGCGTTTGCGGCGCCAGCCCGCGGTCGCGGCGGACAGGGGTATCGCGGTGAGCGCGGTGCCGATCGCGTACACCGTCACCAGCTGCCCGGTCGCCGCTTCGCCGACGCCGAGCCCGGCGCTCATCGCGGGCAGCACCCCCGCGGGCAGGGCTTCGGTGAGGACGGTGACGAACGCCGCCGTGGTCAGCGCGAGCAAGGCGCCGAGTGGGAATTTCGCAGTCATGCTCCGTATGCTCGAACCATCACATAGATGTGAAGGTCAAGTCGGCCGGGGTGAGGTGGCGCACATGCGGATCGGGGAGCTGGCGGAGCGGACGGGGACGTCGCGCCGTCTGCTGCGGTACTACGAGGAGCAGGGTCTCATCGTCTCGGAGCGGCTGCCCAACGGCTACCGCGACTACGCCGAGCCGTCGGTCGACCGGGTCATCCAGGTCCGCGGCCTGCTCGACGCCGGGCTGCCGACCAGGATCATCAAGCAGATCCTGCCGTGTCTGGACAAGCCCCGGCAGATCTACTTCCCGGACGCGACCCCGGAGATGCTCGGCACCCTGGAGGCCGAGCGCGACCGGATGACCCGGCGCGCCGAATGCCTGCTCCGCAACCGGGACGCCATCACCGAGTACCTCGACGCGGTCCGCGCCTACGACCCGGCGTCCTGAGCCGGAGGGACTTTCCTCGCATCGGTCTTGACAGTACGAGAAAGCGCTTTCAGGATGTGGGCAGGAAAGCGCTTTCAAAGGAGAACGGATGACCACGCGGAAACTCGGCGTCGTGATGAACGGCGTCACCGGGCGGATGGGCTATCGGCAGCACCTGGTGCGCTCGGTCCTGGCGATCAGGGAGGCCGGCGGGGTCGAGCTGGCCGACGGTTCGCGGGTCCAGCTGGAGCCGGTCCTGGTGGGGCGCAACGCGGACAAGCTCGAAGAGATCGCCACCCGGCACGGGCTGACCCGCTGGACCACCGACCTCGACGCCGCGCTCGGCGACGACGACCTCCCGCTGTACTTCGACGCGCAGCTGACCGCGGTCCGAGAGAAGTCGATCGTCCGGGCCATCGACGCGGGCAAGCACATCTACACCGAGAAGCCGGTGGCCGAGTCGGTCGAAGGCGCGCTCGCCCTGGCGCGGCACGCCGAGGCGGCCGGGGTCAAGAACGGCGTCGTCCACGACAAGCTGTACCTGCCCGGCCTGCTCAAACTGAAGCGCCTGATGGACAGCGGCTTCTTCGGCCAGGTGCTGTCCGTGCGCGGCGAGTTCGGCTACTGGGTCTTCGAGGGCGACTGGCAGTCGGCGCAGCGTCCCAGCTGGAACTACCGCGCCGAAGACGGCGGCGGCATCGTCGTCGACATGTTCTGCCACTGGAACTACGTGCTGGAGAACCTCTTCGGCGCCGTCGAGGCCGTGACCGCGAAGGCCGTCACGCACATCCCGGAGCGCGTCGACGAGAAGGGCGACCGGTACACCGCGACGGCCGACGACTCCGCGTACGCGATCTTCGAGCTCGAAGGCGGGATCATCGCCCAGCTCAACTCGTCCTGGTGCGTGCGGGTCCACCGCGACGAACTGGTCGAGTTCCAGGTCGACGGCACCAAGGGCAGCGCCGTCGCGGGCCTGCACAAATGCGTCATCCAGCCGAGGGAGGCCACGCCGAAGCCGGTGTGGAACCCGGACCTCGCCGAGACGCGGTCGTACCGTTCGCAGTGGCAGGAAGTGCCGGACAACGAGGACTTCGGCAACGGTTTCCGCGCACAGTGGGAGCAGTTCGTCCGCCACGTCGTGGAGGACGCGCCGCACCCCTACGACTTCATGGCGGGCGTGCGCGGCATCCGGCTCGCGGAAGCCGGCCTCGAGTCCTCGCGCGAGAACCGCCGGGTTTCGCTGGCCTAACGGCCGAAAACCGCTCCCGGGTCTTCCGCGATCAGCACCGAGATCTCCCGGATCTTGCGGTTCGTGTGCTGTGACGCCTCGGTGAGCCAGCGGAAGGCTTCCTCGGCGTTCAGCTCCAGACGCGCCATCACGATCCCCTTCGCGGTGGCGATGGCGTCCCTGGTCTCCAGCGCGGCGACCAGGGTTTCCGCCTGTCGTTCGGCGGCGGCCCAGCGGGACGCGGTCAGGATGATCGCCGAGATCGCCGAGGTGAACATCGCGACCAGGGCCGCTTCCACCGGGTCGAAGGCGTTTTCCTCGAAGCTCCAGACGTTGAGCGCGCCGGACAGCGGCTCGGTGTCGCGCCGCCTGAAGTGGGACTCGTCAGGGACGAACAGCGGGCAGGCCAGCGCGGTCCGGACGCCGAGCTGTTCGGCGGCGGCGGTGAAGTCCGGCCAGCGCGCGGCCGCGTCGTCGTCCAGCAGGGTCCGGACGATCGAGCCGCTCTCGGCGGCTTTCAGACAGGGACCCTCGTCCGCGCTGTACTGCGCCTTGTCCAGGGCCAGCAGGGACTCGTCGGTGGTGGCGACGGTGCTCGGTTCGTTGTCGGAGTACAGCGTCACCGTGGCCGCGTCCGCGCCCGGGAGCAGCCCGACCACCTTCTTCGCCACCCGTTCCAGCAACTCGTCGCGGGGCTCGTCGAGCCGCATCGACTCGGTGAGCTCCCGCAACGCCGAAGCGGTGTCGCGAAACTGATCCATCGTGGCCCTTTCCCTCGGACGGCGGATTTCGCCGACCACCAAGAACGTACTCGTTCCGGCTAGCCGGGGATTGGCCGATTCGGGCTAACCCGGGGCCGGTGCCCCGCCGGTTCGGCACTCATCAGGCCTTCGCCGCGGGTGAGCCCGGGCAGCCGCTGATCGAACCGGGCGACCTCTCCCGTGGGCAGGACACCCGTCAGCTCGGCCCGGTCGCCCCGCGTCACCGAGCCGGTGACGGTGCCACCGCATTCGACCAGCCGGGAAAGGGTCGTGGTCACCGCATCGGCGGGCAGTTCCACCTCGATCCGGCTGACCGGTTCGAGCACCTCGGTCCCCGCCTCCCGGAGCGCCTCTTCCAGCACGAACGGGGTGATCTTGCGGAAGTCGCCCGCCGCGCTGACCGGGCTGAAGTAAGCGGTGTGGGTGACGGTCACCACGCAGTCGACCACCTCCCGGCCGGACGGGCCGCTCCGCAGCGTCGCGTCGACGGTCTCCTCGATGGCCTTGTGGAACGCGAGCGGGAGGGCGCCGAGTTCGACGTCGAGGCCGAAGGTCAGCCCGGAGCCGGGCGCGCCGGGGCCGACCCGCAGCCCGAGCGTCGCGAAGTACGGATTCCGTTTCTCCGTGATGAACCACACCGAATGCCCGGTGCCGACCGGCCGCTCGACGTAGACCGGCCGGGTGAGGCTGAACGTGACGTCGAGGCCGTGCTGGGCGGCGAGCGTCTCCGCGATGATCTCCTTCTGCACCTCGCCGTAGAGCCGCACCGAGATCCGGCGGGTCTCGTCGTCCTGGCGGACGGTGATCAGCGGATCCTGTTCCGCCAGTTCCCGCAAGGCCGCGAACACCGCGGGTGTCTGGGCGGGCAGGGCGGGACTGACCACGGTTTCCAAGGCGGGTGGCGGAAACTGCGTGGCGGCGCCCTCGCCGTCGGGAACGCCGATGAGGTCGCCGATCCGGATCTCCTTGAGCCCGGTGACCTTGGCGATCTGGCCGGCTCGCGCCCGGCCCTCGACGGTCTCGTCACCGAGTTCGAAGACGTGCACCGCGCTGACCTTCGCCTCCTTCGTGAGTCCCCGGCGATGGAACCGGACGTGGTCCCGCGCGCCGATCTCGCCGGAGAACACGCGGACGTAGGCGATCTTCTCGTGCCCGCGGCCGCGTTCGATCTTGAACACGGTGGCGCGCAACCGGTCGTCCGGCACCGGTTTCGCCGCTCCCGCAAGGAATTCGCGGATACCGGAAGTCAGCTCGACGATCCCCTCGCCGCTGCGAGCGGAGCCGAAGAAGACGGGGGAGACGACGCCGAGCCGGGTCTGCCGGACGACCTCGGCGCGGTAGTCCTCGGCCGTCACCGTGTCTTCGAGATACGCGGTGAGGAAGGTGTCGCTGTGCTCGGCCAGCCGTTCGGCCGGCGCGGACGACGGGGAGAGCGGCCGGATCTTCGCGCTCGCCGTGCCGATGCCGTCGACTTCGGACATCGGCACGCAGGCGACATCGAGACGTTCGGCGAGATCGGTGAGGAGGCCGTCGTACCGGGCGCCCGCCCTGTCGATCTTGTTGACGAAGATCAGCACGGGGATCCGCAGGCGGGCGAGCGCGCGCATGAGCACGCGGGTCTGTGCCTGCACTCCCTCGACGGCGGAAACGACCAGAACGACGCCGTCGAGCACGCGCAGCGCACGTTCGACCTCGGCGATGAAGTCCGGGTGGCCGGGCGTGTCGATCAGGTTGACGCGCAGGTCGCCGACGCGGAAGGCCACGACGGCCGAGCGGATCGTGATCCCGCGACGGCGTTCCAGCTCCATCGTGTCGGTGTGGGTGTTCCCGGCGTCGACGCGGCCGAGGGTGCGGATGGCGCCGGTGTGGTGGAGCAGGCGCTCCGTCAGGCTCGTCTTACCGGCGTCGACATGGGCGAGGATGCCCAGGTTCAGGTACTCCATGGATGAACGGCTCCAGGGCTGTCGAAAGGTCCATACGGCTCGGGGACTCGACAGCTCGGCGCACGCCGTTCTCCTTCTTTCCGGGAAAGCACCTGGTCGGGCCGGACGTTAGCAGCGTGTTTCCGGCCGGTCACGCGATTTAAGGCCGGCCGTTGACTTGTAGCGCTCCGTGGGCTGTAATTCTTGAACATTTCAGCGCAAGAACATGACAAGAGTCAGGAAGATTCCGCTCAGTCCCCTCCCGGAACAGAGGAATGTCATGAGAACGAAGCGCCTTCTGACGTGCGCGGTGGCGTTCGCCGCCCTGTCCCTCCTCCTCTCCCCACCCGCCGTCGCGGCGAACGACGCTCCGGCATCAGCCGCCGCCGAAGCCGCCGACGCGACCTACACAGCCGACAGCCAGCTGGCCGGCTACGCCGTCCCGAACGTCGGCGACGGCGACCAGGCCACCTACTGGGAAAGCACGAACAACCAGTTCCCGCAGTGGATCCAGGCCGACCTCGGCGCGGCCACTAACATCGCCCGGCTCGTGCTCAAACTGCCCTCGGGCTGGGAAGCCCGCACGCAGACCTTCTCGGTGCAGGGCAGCGCGAACGGCACGAGCTTCAGCGACCTCGTGCCTTCGGCGGGCCACCGGTTCGACCCGGCGACCGGCAACACGGTCACTCTCGACGTCACCGGGAACACCCGGTTCGTGCGGCTGAACATCACCGCCAACACCGGCTGGCCCGCGGCCCAGCTCTCGGAGTTCGAGGTGCGCGGCCCCGCGGGCGGGGACACGCAGCCGCCGTCGGCGCCGGGGAACCTCGCCTACACCGAGCCGTCGAGCGGCAAGATCCGGCTCACGTGGTCGGCGTCGACCGACAACACCGGAGTCACGGGCTACGACGTGTACGCCAACGGGCAGCTTCACGGCAGCGTTGCCGGGGACGTCCTGACCTACACCGACGACCAGCCCGAGAGCGCGACGGTCGCTTATTCCGTGCGCGCCCGCGACGCGGCGGGCAACCAGTCGCCGAGCAGCGGCACCGTGACGAGGACCGGTACCCGCGCCGGAACGAATCTCGCGCTGGGCAAGCCGATCACGGCGTCTTCGGTGCAGCACGGCTATGTCGCGGCCAACGCCAACGACGACTCCGTGACCACCTATTGGGAGGGCGCGGCGTACCCGAACCTGCTCACGGTCGCGCTCGGGTCCAACGCCGATCTCGACCGGATCGTGGTCAAGCTGAATCCGGACCCCGCTTGGGCACAGCGCACGCAGACGATCGCCGTCGAAGGGCGTGACCAGGGCGCGTCCGCGTTCACCACGCTGGTGCCCGCGCAGACGTACACCTTCACTCCCGCGAGCGGCAACACCGTCACGATCCCGGCCGGGGGCCGCGCCGCCGACGTCCGCCTGCGGATCACCGCCAACTCCGGTGCCCCCGGCGGTCAGGCCGCGGAGTTCCAGATCTTCGGTGTTCCCGCGCCGAACCCGGATCTGACGGTGTCGGGGGCGTCCTGGTCGCCGCAGAACCCGGTGGAGACCGACGCGATCACCGTGTCGGCGACCGTCCGCAACGCCGGAACGGCGGCCTCGGGGGCGACGAACGTGAACCTCTACCTGGGCACGGCGAAGGTCGGCACGGCACCGCTCGGCGCGCTCGCGGCCGGAGCGTCGGCGACGGTGTCGGCGGACATCGGCACCAGGGAGACGGGAAGCCACCAGCTCACCGCGAAGGTCGACGAGGCCAACGCCGTCATTGAGCAGGACGAGGGCAACAACTTCTACACCGGTGCGACGGCGCTCGTCGTCAGCCCGGTGCAGAGCTCGGACCTCGTCGCGGCCACCGCGTGGTCGCCGAACAACCCGACGGCGGGTGACACCGTGACCTTCTCCGCGACAGTGCGCAACCAGGGCACGGTCGCCTCGGCGGGCGGCGCGCACGGCGTCACGGTGACGATCACCGACCAGAACGGCGCCGTCGTCAAGACCCTCACCGGCTCGTACACCGGCGCGATCGCCGCCGGGGCCACCGCACCGCCGGTGAACGTCGGCACCTGGACGGCCGGGAGCGGCCGGTACACGGTCAAGACCGTCGTCGCGAACGACGCCAACGAGCTGCCCGCCAAACAGGGCAACAACACCGGTACACAAGCGCTGTTCGTCGGCCGCGGCGCGAACATGCCCTACGACCTGTACGAGGCGGAAGACGGCGTGGTCGCCGGCGGCGCGTCCGTGATCGGCCCGAACCGGAAGATCGGCGATCTCGCGGGCGAGGCGTCGGGCCGCAAGGCCGTGACACTGAATTCGACCGGCTCCTCGGTCGAATTCACCACCCGCGCGGCCACGAACACCTTGGTGACTCGGTTCTCGATGCCGGACGCCGCGGGTGGCGGCGGCCAGAACTCGACGTTGAACGTCTACGTCGACGGCACGTTCCTGAAGGCCATCGACCTGACCTCACGCCACGCGTGGCTCTACGGTCCTGAAGCCTCTCCGCAGAACTCTCCGGGCGCCGGGCCCGCTCGCCACATCTACGACGAGGCAAGCATGCTGCTCGGCACGACCGTGCCCGCCGGGCACAAGATCAGGCTGCAGAAGGACGCCGGCAACGGCTTGAACTACGCGATCGACTTCGTGAACTTCGAGCTGGCCACCGCGGCCGCGAATCCCGATCCGGCGCGCTACGCCGTCCCGGCCGGGTTCACCCAGCAGGACGTGCAGGCCGCGCTGGACAAGGTCCGCCAGGACCCGAACCTCACCGGTGTCTTCCTGCCGCCGGGGCAGTACCCGATGACGAGCAAGGTCACCGTGTACGGCAAACCGGTCACGGTGCTCGGCGCCGGACCGTGGTTCACGAGGTTCACCGCGCCCGCCGGGCAGGAGAACACCGACATCGGGTTCGACGCGCAGGCGAGCGCGAGCGGTTCGACGTTCGGCGGGTTCGCCGTGTTCGGGAACTACACCTCCCGGATCGACGGTCCCGGCAAGGTCTTCAACTTCACGAACGTCACGAACATGACCATCGACGACATCTGGGTGGAGCACCAGATGTGCCTGCTGTGGGCGACCAATGTGGACAACACGACGGTGAAGAACTCGCGGATCCGCGACATGTTCGCCGACGGGGTCAACTTCACCAACGGCAGCACGGGAAACCGGGTCACGAACAACGAGGCCCGCTCCACCGGTGACGACAGTTTCGCGCTGTTCGCCGCCACGGATCTCAACGCGGGCAACCAGTACGACAACGTGTTCGAAAACCTGACCGTGCTCCTTCCGTGGCGCGCGGCCGGGCTGGCGGTGTACGGCGGGCACAGCAACACCTTCCGCAACCTCTACGTCGCGGACACGCTGACGTACTCGGGGATCACGATCAGCTCGCTCGACTTCGGCTACCCGTTCCTCGGATTCGGCCCACAGCCGACGACCGTCCAGAACGTGTCACTGGTCCGCACCGGTGGCCATTTCTGGGGGCAGCAGACGTTCCCCGCGATCTGGATGTTCTCCGCCTCCAAGGAGTTCCGCGGTATCCGGGTGTCCGATGTGGACATACAGAACCCGACCTACAGCGGCATCATGTTCCAGACCAAGTACACCGGAAACCGTCCGGAGAACCCGGTCGAGGACACGGTGCTGACGAACGTGTCGATCACCGGCGCGCACCGCAGCGGTGACGAGTTCGACGCCAAGTCGGGGATCGGGATCTGGGTCAACGAACTGCCGGAACCGGGCCAGGGCCCGGCCGTCGGCTCGGCGACGTTCACCGGGCTCACCCTGAGCGACAACGCCGAGGACATCCGGAACACGACGAGCACGTTCACCATCGACCGGAATTGAGCGCGTGGCGCCCGCCGGGAGCAGGTTTCCCGGCGGGCGGCCCGGGTATGCGGGTGCTGCCCCGACTCCCGGACAGAGAGGCCATGCCGTGCGCGATACCGGGTATGACGCGGTGATCATCGGTGCCGGACCCGCCGGGTTGAGCGCCGCGCTCGTGCTCGGCCGGTCCCGGCGCAGCGCGCTGGTGATCGACGGCGGCGCGGGCCGCAATTCGACGGCCGCGGGGGTGCACGGGCTCTTGGCCTGCGACGGGATGAACCCGGACGCGTTACGGGCCGCCGGTCGCGAGCAACTGGCGGAATACCCGGCGGTCCGCCTGCGCGAGGGCCGGGTCCGCGCCGTCGAAGGCGGATGCGGCGGGTTCACGGTCGTGTTCGAGCGAAGACGAGGCACTCCTGGGCGGACGTGCCGTCCGGGTGCGCCGAGAGCCGGTGCGAAGTGTGGAGGGGCCCGAGGGGGAGGTCGAACGGGTCACGTTCCGCGAAGGCGACCCGGTGGAATGCGCGGCGGTGTTCGTGCACGCCACCACGCGGCAGGCCGGCCCGCTGGCCGGGAAACTGGGCTGCGTGCTGCAGGACGACGGCACCGTGCGGATCGACGATGTCGGCTTCACCGGCGTACCGGGCGTTTACGCCGCGGGTGACCTGGCGCGGCGGGAATCGTGCCCGCCGGGCATGACGTTCGTGGTGACCGCGGCCGCCATGGGTTTCGTGACGGCCACCGCGGTGGATCACGAACTGTTCCGGGAAGAGCTGGACTGAAGAGCGGAATCCGTGCTTCACTCCTTGCCATGCCGTACCGCCGGACCCCGAAGACGCAGGCCAGGCTGGACTCGCAACGAGGCGAGATCCTCGCCGCGGCCATCGCGCTGCTGGCCGAGACCGGCTACGCGGGCTGCTCCATGGCCGCGGTCGCCGCGCGGGCGGGCGTGGGCACCGGCAGCGTGTACCGGCAGTTCCCGTCCAAGGCCGACCTGGTCGTCGAGGTCTTCCGAGAGGTGGTCTCCCGGGAGGTCGACGCCGTCGAGGCCGCCGCGTCCCAAGGCGACGTCCGCGAGCGCGTGGTCGCCGTGATCGAGACCTTCGCCGGACGGGCGTTGAAGGCGCCGAGGCTGGCGTACGCGCTGCTGGCCGAACCGGTCGACGCCGTGGTGGAGGCCGAGCGCCTGGTGTTCCGCCGCGCGTTCCGCGAGGTCATCGCCAGGAACATCGCCGACGGCGTGACGAGGGGGCTGCTGCCTCCACAGGACGCGGAAGCGACGGCCGCCGCGCTGGTCGGCGCGGGCGCGGAAATGCTGGTCGGCCCCTTGGCGGGCGAAAGCGGGCCGGACACGATCCCGCAGCTGGTGACCTTCACGCTCCGTGCGTTGGGCGGTTCCGATGGCGTTTGAGACGCTCACGTACCGCGTCGAAGACCGGAAGGCCTACCTGACCCTGAACCGCCCCGAGCGGCTCAACGCGATCAACGACGTCATGCCACGCGAGATCCGGCAGGCCGTGGAGCTGGCGAACGAGGACGACGCGGTCCGGGTGATCGTGGTGCGCGGCGAAGGCCGGTCGTTCTGCGCCGGATACGACCTCAAGCAGTTCGCCGAGGAAGACGCCGAAGGCCGCTGGAACCAGGGCCCGGTCTGGGATCCGGTCAAGGACTACCGGGTGATGAAGCGCAACACCGACGACTTCTTCAGCCTGTGGCGATCGCTGAAACCCACCGTCTGCCAGGTGCAGGGCCACGCGATCGCCGGCGGCAGCGACATCGCGCTGTCGTGCGACGTGCTGATCATGGCGACCGACGCGCGCATCGGCTATCCACCCGCACGGGTGTGGGGCTGCCCGACGACCGCGATGTGGGTCTACCGCGTCGGCGCTCAGCGGGCGAAGCGGATGCTGCTCACCGGCGACACCATCGACGGCGCCACCGCGGCCGAATGGGGACTCGCGCTCGAGGCGGTGGAACCCGGACGGCTCGAAGCGGCCGTCGAGGAACTGGCCGACCGGATGGCGGGCGTGCCGACGAACCAGCTGGTGATGCAGAAACTGATGATCAACCAGGCCTACGACAACATGGGCCTTTCCGGCACCCAGACCCTCGCGACGCTCTTCGACGGCATCACCCGGCACACGCCCGAAGGTCGCTGGTTCCGCGAGTTCGCCGAACGCGATGGTTTCCACGAGGCGGTGGCCTACCGCGATTCCGGGCAGGTCATCCCGGACGGCGGCGGCCCCCTGCCCGAGCACACGGATCCGAGGAGGTCGTCATGACCGCGAACACCGAAAGCGAACGCGTCGCCGAACGCCTGCAGCGCTCCTCCGCGCGGCTCTCCTACGACCCGGACGTCGACGTCGACTGGCAGGCACCGCTGGTCGACGGGGCGTTCGGCAAGGCACCGGAGCGATGTTCCCTGTACGGCACGGAACTCTGGGAACGTCTCGACGAAACCCAGCGAGCCGAGCTGAGCCGTCAAGAAGCGGCGGCCGCGGCGGCGTCGGGTATCTGGTTCGAGCTGATCCTCATGCAGGGCCTCGTGCGCCACGTCTACAACAGCGACCCGACGACCCACAACGCCCAGTACGCGCTCACCGAGATCGCGGACGAATGCCGTCACAGCACCATGTTCGCCCGCTCGATCGAGAAGAGCGGAGGTGTCGTCCGGCGCCCGAGCCGCTCGGCGCACCGCGCGGGCAAGCTGTTCGGCGCGATCTGCGGCCCGGCGCTGCTGTTCGCCGGCGCCATCTACGTCGAAGAACTCGCCGACGGCATGCAACGCGAGATGATGCGCGACGACAGCCTGCAGCCGATGATCCGGATGATCTCGCGTATCCACGTCATCGAAGAGGCCCGTCACATCAGCTTCGCCAAGGACGAACTGGGCCGGGCCTGGGCGCGCCACGGCCGCATCGGCCGCGAACTGATCCGCTGGGCGATCGCCGGGATGGCCTACGTCGCGACTTCGGAGTTGTTGCACCCCAAGGCATACACCTCCGTCGGCCTCGACCCCCGCGAAGCCCGCCAGGTCGCCACCGCGAACCCGCACTGGCGCCGGACCAAGGCGGCCTGGGCCGCCAAGGCCGTCGAACACTTCACCGAGATCGGCCTCATCGGCGGCCCGAGCCGCCGGCTCTGGCGCCGCGCCGGCGTCCTCGACTGAACAAGGAAGGCACTCCATGTCCAAGCTCCTCGGCCTCGGCATCGCCGCGACCGGCCTCGCCCACTTCGCCGCCCCGGCGGCCTTCGAACCCGTGACGAAGATGGCCTTCGCCGACGACATCCGCACCTGGACCTACCGCAACGGCGCCACCGAACTCGCCATCGGCCTGGCGATCGCCGCCGGCCCCACGCGGAAGGCCGGCTTCGCGGGACTGGCCGTCTACGCCGGCTGGCTGGGAAAGCGCGTCCTCGCCCGGCGCTGAGGTCCCGGCCGGGTCTGGGGCTTGCCGGTCGCCCGAAATTTGCTAGTGAGTCTGGGCACCGGTGGAGTTCGTGGTGCTCCACCGGACCCCGTAGGCGAATCCCGGCGTGAGGTGGCGGAACTCGACGTGCACTTCACCCGAGGCGTCCGGCGTCAGTCGCACCCCTGTCACTCCTGTGTCTCTGGCGTCGTCTTGGAACACTCGCTCAAGTCGTAGAACCTGGTCGGGCGCAGGAGTGGCGAAACGGATGTGAAGGTCGAACAGATCGACTGGATGCCGGGGTACGCACACGAAATGTGTGTACCTGAAAGGAGTTCGGAATCGTAGCGCAAACTCATGCCGGTCACCGCGAGAGAGTTGTCTAGGGAGTCGTAGGCCGAGTCCGACCCGTTCACTCGATTCCATGGCATGGGCGGTCAACACGCCGCCGTAGAACACGTCGACCCTCAGATCGTCCGCAGCGGAGTTGTCGCGCTTGTGTGTGGCCAACGTCAAGGCCAGGTCTAGCTCAGATGTGTTGTCGGCGTCGGCAACGATCCGGCGGAACTCGAATACCTCGGGTGTCCGTTGGTCGAGTGCGACTGTCACTCGCAGTTCCTCGGTGTGCCAAAGTCTTCCTGGTTGTGCAGGTTCTGGAGCCTGCACGCCGCCCATCGCCAGCGCCGCAAGTTGATCCATCCCCTCGTCGATGCGGCGACGGGCGGTGCGGTCGTCGCGGTCCAAGGCACGGGCAACCCATCTCACACGGTCCTGGTAAAAGGGGAGCCGTGCCTCTTCGTGCATTGCGAGGGCAGCCAACACCGCGAGACGTAGGTCATTTGGCAACGTCCTGCTCAGTGTTAGCAATCCTTCTGTGATTTTACGTCTGACCTCCGCTGTGTTGTCGTCTTGTGAGATCTGGAAGGTGGTTTGCAAGGCAGGCCCGGCGCGTTCGCGTAGCTGGGGTGCGGCGACGCCTCTGCCCCGGCGAAGTAATTTGAGCTCGACGCTCAGATCGGCCGCGGTGACGTTCATTTCGGATTCTGCATGTAGGCGAAAGTGTCTGACCTGAGGGCGGCCGCGCGGGAACTGGTCCCCATTGTGCTGTACTCAGAGACCGCCAAGAGCGGCCCCCGCGCGGCCGCGCTCAAGCTGCCCGCCTGTGTTGGTGCCTGCCGAAGCTTCTCCCGAGCTGCCCCGCGACCAGGCACGTCGCGCCCGAAGCGGCGATAGCCATTTCGAGTGTGTATCCACGGGTGACCAAGAACCCTGTGAAGGCCTGAATCAAGATCACGATGACGACCGCGTCGCGGGGGCGACGTACCGGAACTCTGGGAAATGGATCGGGCGTGCAGGGGCGATCCTTGTGTGCTGGTGACATTGAGCTGCGAAATCCTCTCTGCATCGACCTAGGCGTTCATCCACCGACATGTGGTGAGAGTTGCAGCCCTAACCACGTGGACGGCTTGAGTCTTGCGCAGAGTGCTCATGATCGGAAGGCTGACTACGTAGAGTCAAACGGGGGTGACAAACTGAAGGGGCCGCCGGCTGCAACCGGGGCCCCTTCGGCGACGCGCCTAGGTCGATAGACAGATCGCGATACTCAGGATCGCTGACTGGCCTGCCCGTGTCGTCGGTTGTCATACTTTTGGCCAGGTTTTGTCCATGTTCTGCCTGTGAGTGTCAAGTGCTGATCGGGTCTTGGGCTTCGGTGTAAATGCCCAGCCGAATGTCCGATGATATCGCGGCATGCTGGCTGTGGGTAGCATCTCGGCGGCGTCCGTTCAGACCAGCTGCATGCGGCCATGGCCTGCGGAGATCCCTGTGTGTCCAAGGTATTTAAGTAAGATCGGGCCGTATGCGGCGGTCGCGAGCGGCCCGGAACGTCAGTCAGATTGGATTGATCGAGCGAGGTTTAGTGCGGACGTGAATATTCTTATTCCTGCTGAATAATCGAATTCACCCGAGTTCTTCTTGCGTTGGAATAGATGACCGCGTGATCGGGTTTCGGCGAGGATCGGGGGCGAGGCCGTAGTGCACTGCGGCCGCTTCGGTGTGGCGGAGGAAACTGGCGTAGTCGAGGCTCAAGGTTCGCGGTCCTGCAGCGGATGAACCAGGTCGTCGGCGGCATCCGTCAGGGGAGTAACTCGCAGCCATGGCCCAGCCCATCAGGTTGGTCACGGCGATGAATCGCCTCCAGCGGGCAGTTGCCTGCTCGGCGCCATGCCCGGCGAGGGAGGCGTCGACCCGGACCACTCCGTTCTCGGCCGTCACCACGCTGTTGGCGACGCCGCAGTGGGCGCACCGCCATCGCCGTTCCTTCGGTCGAGCCGGCGGTGCTGGTCCGACTGCGGAGACCGGGAAAGGGATGGGAGGCAGGTGGGTAGTCTTCGCCCATGAGCCGCGCCCGGCAGACAGTAACGCTTACCGCCGACCTGGTCATCCTGACCATTCGAGGCGGTGTGCTGTGCGTCTTGCTCGTGGAGCGAAAGAATGAGCCGTTCCGCGGAAGCATGGCGTTGCCGGGCGGATTCCTGCGTGGTGACGAGTCACTTGAGCAGACCGCTGCGCGTGAGTTGGCCGAGGAGACGGGTCTCGATGCCGAAGCGTTGAAGCTGCAGCAGGTGGGTGTGTACTCCGCGCCTGACCGGGATCCCCGGCGTCCGCGGGTGGTAACTAGCGCTTACCTCGCTATCGCCCCGAACCTGCCGGTGCCGGTCGCTGGTTCAGACGCACGAGCCGCCCGGTGGCTGCCGGTCGCCGAGGCCGTTGATGTGGGTCTGGCCTTCGACCATGATCGTATTCTGGCTGATGCGGTGGAGTTGGCACGTACGCTTCTGCAGTTCAGCACCATCGCCACGGCCTTCTGTGGTCATGAGTTCACCATCGCCGACCTACGCGAGGTCTACGAGGCCGTGTGGGGCGTTGTGCTGGACAAGCCGAACTTCCATCGCAAAGTCACCGATGCCGACGGCTTTGTCGTGCCTACCGGCGACAAGCGATCTTCCCTTACCGGCAGGCCTGCCGCCCTCTATCGCGCGGGCGGGGCGGCCGAACTGGTTCCCCCGATGATGCGGTCACGCTTCGGAGCATGACGTAGTTTTTGTCATGATGACCATTGGCTCTGTTTAGAGCTTGCTCTACTCGTCAGTTCGTGTCACTCTGACAATAAGCGTGGTGGTGAGACTTCGGTCCAGCGCCGTTGTCACGCCACGTCGATCTCGTCGGACGCCTCGTGGAGAGTCCGTTCATGAATCACCCTGACCGTGTTGGAGTGAGAGCCAGTGAATGTGATCATGACTGCGCTGCCCGTGGAACATGCAGCCGTGTTGGAGCACCTTGTGGACGTACGCCCGCATCGTCACAGGTCAGGGACCGTGTTCGATGTCGGAACTGTCGCGGGTCATCAGGGACACCGCATCGCGGTGGTGGAGACCGGTGCGGGCACCACGACCGCTGCTGCGCTCACCGAGCGTGCCAATGCCGAGTTCTCTCCTGCGGCCATGGTGTTCGTCGGTGTCGCGGGAGGGCTCCGCGACTGGCTCGTGATCGGTGACGTGGTCGTGGCGACCAAGATCTACTCCTATCAGGGCGGTCGCAGCGAGGATGACGAGTTCTTGGTGCGCCCCTCGGCTTGGTCTGTCTCGCACCGTCTCGACCAGGAGGCGCGGAGGTTGCCGCGTAGTAACTCTTGGCACTCGTTCCTGCCTGACCAGGTGGAGGGTGGCGCTCCAGTGGTCCACTTCGAAGCCATCGCGGTGGGCGACGTCGTCCTCAACTCCCGCCGGTCCGAACTGGCCCAGAGGCTGCACAAGTCGTACAACGACGCCGTAGCCGTCGATATGGAGAGCTCCGGCTTCGCGCACGCGGCTCACCTCGGTGACCAGGTCCGCGCTGTAGCGGTGCGCGGCATCAGCGACTTCGCAGACGGGCGCAAGGCTGCGGCGGACCGCGAAGGTGGACAGCTGCTCGCGGCTCGCAACGCGGCGGCGTTCGCGATCGCGCTGATCACTGCCCTCGAACCTGACGAGGGCACCGCCAGAGCCGCCGAGCCGGCATCGCCCGAATTCCCGGCAGTCCACAACACGAACGCGGCACGAGACAACGCCCGTGTCGGCCAGCAGATAGGCGTCAACCTCGGCTCTGTCCGGGGATTCCGATGAGCGGGGACACGATCATCGACAGTGTCGAGAACGAGAATGTCGCTTCCGGCAACGCTCAGGTTGGCCAGCAGATCGGTGTGCAGAACGTGGAGAGCGTCTTCCACGACGCGACCATCTACACTGTCTCCGACGAGGACTCCGCCGAGCGCAAGCACGATGTCGCACTCGCGTATCTCACCGGCGGTTTGCCGCGTCGTGCCGAAGAGCTGTTCGGAGAGCTCGTCTTCAACGGTCGTCAGTCGACCGACCGCATCTACTATTACGTGCTCGCCGTGCTCAGCGAGCGCAGCTTCGGAGATCTCACCGCGGACCTCGCCAGAAGAATCCGCGACGTGGGAAAGCTCTGTGCCTCACTACCGGAAGACGAATGGTCCCGGGCGCACCGCGTTGTCCGCGGTCTCGTCGAACTGGTCAGGTCTGCTATCGGCGACCAGTCCTTCAGTGCCGTGAAAGCTTTTGGTGATCTACCGGCCGACCGACAGGACGAGATCAGCCGGCATCTGTCGATGTTGTTCACCGGTGCCCTGGACCGGCAGCTCGATGCCGAGCGCAAACACCAGGTCAGTACAGAGCGCTTCGCCCGAAATCGCGAAGGGAGGGCCTGGAAGTTCTTCGAACCCGATCCGGTGAAACCCGTCAAGTATCGGATCCGAACGTCCACAACGGACGTCGATGATCGCCGACCGGTGTTCATCGGAGGCACGGTCGCGGGGCTGTCCTTGGTCGGACTGTTCTTCGGGCCGGTGAGCTTCCTCTTCTGGGGCGGGTTGGTCCTGCTGGTCGCCGGCAGTGCCGTGACGATCCGTTACGGCACTGAGCACATCGGACACACGCTGCACGCCACCTCTCGGCGTGACGCTGCGCGACCCGCGGACGAACCGGCCGAGCCGAGCCAGGTCGACAAGCTCGTCGACCGGTGTTTCCGCGACGCGTGCCCGCCGGATGCCCCGGACTGGCCCGAGTACGCGGCCGGACGCCGTTGGTACCTGAGGCGGAGGTTCAACGACTGGCTCAGGTACGACCAAGACTACGGTCAGACCGTCAAACGGTCGAAGTGGCTTTTCGACTGGCATGCGCGCCGAGTCGCTCAGCAATGGCCGGGCCTTGACTCGCAGCTTCAGCCGGAACCCGCTGCCTCGAGCAGCGCCCGTAACCGGCAGGTCGCCGGCGTCGTGTTGACTGTGGTGGGGTTGGGCCTGCTGGGCGTCGCTCAGCGTTGGCAGGTCGTGCCGATCGCGGCGGGGGGCTGGTTCGTGTTGCCCGCAGTGATCGAATTCTTCGCTGCCCGCAGCGCGACTCGGTTTCTGTCGGCTGACGCGGATGCGCTGTTCGAACAAGAAATGGTCGAGTACGAGCGATGGCGAGCAGAGCTGTCCGATCGCCCGGACGACAGCGAAATAGCCCGCTGGCTGGCTCTGGACAAGGCCTACATCAAGGCAGAGGCGTTACGCAGAGGCGATATCGCCGAACGGGACCTCGTCTCGCATGTAGTCCTCAACGAGCGAGCTCCCTACTCCCGGCGTGGAGTAGTGCCGCATGGCCCTCCTCGGTACGACGCGTACCAGGTCATGGTCATCTTGCTGACCCGGCATGGGGTTCGGGCTTCGCGTGTATATCTCGACTTCATCACCGGAGAGGTCAAGAACGAGGCTTGGAACGTTTTTGGCTACGACCGCATCGCGTCCGCATCGCTCACCGTCCGGGAGAAGACGGTCAAGCGACCTGCAGAGTCTGAACACAAGGTGCGCAACCGGGACTTCCGGCTGCGTCTGCTGGACGGTAGGGAGATCCTCGCAGTCAGCGATCGCGTCGACGTCGAAAACGACACGGAAGATGACGAGGTAGAGCTGAACCAACTCGCCGCGGCGACCTCCGGGATGGACGCGGCGCTGCCGATACTGGAAGCCGTGGCTCATAAGGGACGTGACTGGATCGAGTTCGAGAACGACCGTCGGGCCATGTGGTCGCGGAACTGGTCGGAGTGACGGGGGCTTGGGGCATATGCGCCTTGGGCCATGCAGATGCCTTGGATCGATACCGAAGGAGTGACGACCAGCTGATGAGCGGAACTCAACTCGATGATTCCGTGCCGGACGACTCGTCCAGAGCTGTCCTGTTGGCAGAATACGAAGCTCTTAAAGCGGAGCAGACATCGCGGATAGTGCTGCGAGATCGGCTGATGTATGCCGCACTAGCCGCGCTGGCGGCGACGCTGGCCTTGGTGGTCCAAGCGACCGGGCGTGCATACCTGCTCCTGCTGCTGCCGCTGGTGTGCGTGGTCCTGGGCTGGACGTACTTCGTCAACGACCAGAAGATCTCGGCAATCGGCAGGTATCTGGTGCGGCATCTGGCACCCTCGCTCGTGACGTCTACCCATCACGTGGAACAAGCGCTCACCTGGGAGTCTGTCCACCGCTCCGATCCGCTGAGGCGACTCGACAAGTGCATGCAGCTGGCCGTGGACCTGCTTATGTTCGCGGTCCCGGCATTGTTGTCGGTCGTGCTCTACTGGACCACTGACGGCGTGCGCGCAGACCTGCTCGTCGCATCGATCGCTGAGGCCCTGGTCACCTTGGGGTTTGCGGCCCGTGTCGTAGTCGCCGCTGATCTGTCGGCCAGGGCGCATGGGGCTTCACACCTATGATCTGCGCGTCCACCCAGCGAGAGCTTGCGACCTGGTTGAATCCGGTTTTGACTTTGTACTTCAGCTGGAACTCGGACACGGCGCGGCCACTGCCGCTCGCGGCGGGTAACGCGCTACGGGTGGTGCAGGCACTTCTCGGCATTCCAGCATCGTGCTCACTGCCGACGCCTACACCAGTGTCCTGCCCTGTCTCAGCGGGCGGCGGATGCGACAGCGGGTACCCGGGCGCGGCGCCAGGATCGACAAGATGGTGGCGCCCCGGCAGCGCCGCAGGCACGGCTGGTGGCGGTCAGTAGCTGAGCCGGGGTGACACGTCGACTGCGCATACGATCAAAGCCCACCGACGGCACCCGGAAATCCGGGCTAAAACCGTTGGTGGGCTTTGATTTACTACTGTGCGCCATCAGGGACTCGAACCCCGAACCCGCTGGTTAAGAGCCAGCTGCTCTGCCAATTGAGCTAATGGCGCCTGCTTGTTCCGCCGCTTTGGTGTTCCCCTCGGCGACGTGGAAAACATTAACACAGGGTTGCTGGGGCCCGTTTCAGGGGGGTCCCCTAACGACGGGCCGGGACGTATTCGGCCATCCGGCCGCGAGCGTTGCGGCCGGTCAGGCAGACTATAGCCAGACGTAGGGGTTGGTACCACGCGAAACGGGCGGTGTGCATGAGGGTCTGGGGAGCGACGGGGCGGTCGCGGGTGGCTGTGGCGGCTTTGGTGGCCGGGTTCACACTGGCCGCGTGCAGCAGTACACCGTCGGGTGAATCGCCGTCGCAGGGTGGTGCTCCTGGGGGTTCGCAGCAGAGCGCCGCGCCCGCGCCGGAGCCGAAGCCGGCCGTGGTGACGCTGACCCCGGCGCAGGGTGCGGCGAACGTGGCGCCCGGCGAGCCGGTCACGGTGGCCGTGGCCGACGGCAAGGTGGGCGAGGTCAAGCTGACCGGTGCCGACGGCAAGGTCGTCGCGGGCAAGCCGAAGGAAGACGGTTCGGGCTGGGAGTCTGCGGAGCCGCTCGGCTACGGCAAGACCTACACCGTCACCGCGGCCGCGACCGGCACCGACGGCAAGCCGGTCACCTCGACCTCGACGTTCTCCACGGCCAAGCCCGGCCGACAGATCGGCGTCTCGATCAACCTGGTCGAAGGGGAGACGGTCGGCGTCGGCCTGCCGTTGATCTTCACCTTCACCGGCAACGTGCCGGACAAGGCGGCGACCGAGAAGATGCTGAAGATCGTCACCGAGCCGCAGGCCGAGGGCGCGTTCCACTGGTTCGGCGAGAAGACCGTGATGTGGCGGCCCAAGGAATACTTCAAGCCGGGGACGAAGATCTCGGTCAACGCGGCGATCTACGGCAAGAACCTCGGCAACAACACCTTCGGCCGCGAGGACAAGCCCGCCAAGGTCGTCGTCGGCGACAAGCTGGTCGCGACCGCGGACGGCGGCACGCACCAGATGAAGGTCGTGGTGAACGACCAAGAGGTCAAGCAGATGCCGATCTCGATGGGCAAGCCGTCGAGCAGCACCCCGGCCGGGACCTACACGGTGATGAGCGAGCACACCGGGTACACGATGGACTCCAGCACGTACGGCGTCCCGACGGACAGTAAGGCCGGCTACCGGACCTTCGTGAAGTACGCGGTGCGGATGTCGAACAGCGGCATCTTCTACCACTCGGCGCCGTGGTCGGTCGGTTCACAGGGCAAGCGCAACGTGAGCCACGGCTGCATCAACCTGTCGACCGAGAACGCGAAGTGGCTGATGGACACTTCGAAGAAGGGTGACATCATCACGGTCACCAACTCGGGCCCGCAGGTGCTGGAGCCGACCGACGGTTGGTCGGTGTGGCAGATGTCGTGGGACGACTGGAAGACCGGCGGCGACCGGAACTGACCCGTTGCCATGAGGGGTCCCGTTAGGGCGAATTCCGTCCTAACGGGACCCCTCATGGCGTTTCGGGCGGCAGGGTGCCGTAGTGGTACTCCCACTGCGTCTCGCCGCTGGTCTTGTAGCGGCACTTCTGCGTGCCGGTGCCCCAGATCTTCTCCGGATCACGGACGCATCTCTGGAACTCGAGCTCGGCGAGGTACTTCTGAGACTGGGCCTTGGTGCAGTTCGGGTAGCCGGGCTCGCAGCGCCACGGTGACTTCTTGGCCGATGTGGTCTGGCCGCACCCGGCACGATCGTCCCTCACGGCACCGATCTGATGGGGGTCCGGGGGCGCAGCCCTCCGGCGGGGGTTCGGGGGCTCGGCCCCCGAAAAAAGGCGAAACCCCAGCCCGTTGGGAGGGGCCGAAGGCCCCGAACAGACTGGGGTGATGGGGTGAGCGACGGGTTTCGAACCCGTTTTTCACCCAGGTGGAGGACTATGCGCAGGGCGTTCACCGAGGTCACGCGCGGTTCGCGTCGGTTCGTGTTGGTTCAACGAGGGTGGTTGGCGTCCCCACGGGGGACACGGTTCCGACCTGCTGAAGGCAGCGAAGAGGCCCTCGGCGTCCGCTCCGAGGGCCTCTTCGCGTTCGATCAGTTCCTGCCGGTCGCATCTCCAGGTACCGCCTGCAGGTGCCGTACTGCCTGATCCGCAGCCTTCGACCACCGCTCAACGTCCTTCAGGTTCATCACCGTGATCACGTCGTCGGTGAGCTGCTTCCGCATCTGCTTGACGGCCTTCGCGATGTACCGGCGGATCCACCACACCGTGACGTAGGCGATCGCGCCGATCCACACCACGATGCTCGTCGCGAGCATGAAGTTCATCAACGGCATGCCCTGAGGCGAGGCGGTACGCAGGACGATGATCAAGGTAGCGACGGAGAAAGCGCCGGCGGATCCGATCGAGACCCAGATCCACCGGCGCGTCGGGTTGTTGTCCAGCTTGACGGACAAAGTGGCCTCCCAGCGGTAGTGCGCGGTACCCCGATCGCACATTCGTTCGTAGGCGATCTAGCCGTCGTTACTGGACTATTCGGACCTACCGGGAGATGTGACACTCTCGTTGCGAACGTTCCACCCGGGGTGGTCAGTCAGCTACCAACAGCATCCTGACCAGGGTCTTCCTGGTTGGCGGCACGCCGGATCCGTAGCATCGCTTCCATGATCTTGTCGCCCTCGGCAGGGTCCTCGGTCACGGCCGCCACGAACGCCGCCCGGCGCGCCATCTCCTCATAGGACATTGCCCGAACGTCGTCGACAAAGGACTCGCCCCAGGCGCGCTCGGCCGCGGCCTCTTCGGAACGAAGGATGGGCTCCTTGCCGGCGTGGAGAAGGTCGATGCTGCCGTCGATCCAGCCGAGGGCGCGGGCGATGTCCTTCTCCTTGGTGCGGTCGATGCGCTGGCCCCATTCGAGGCGCTTGACGCTGCTCTCGCTGGTGCCGGAGGTCTCACCCAGTTCTTGCTGGGTTAGACCAAGATCTCTGCGGCGCTCTCGGATCCGACCGCCGATCTCGCGCCTGCTTTCGACTGCCACGCAGCCATGCTCCCGCGTGACGGAGCGCTTACGCAAGACGCGTTCGGTAAGGCTTGCCTGACTTGGAACAGTTGAGGCCTCTGCCTGATCTCCCCTGGGCATGTTGAGAACTGTAACTGCTTTCGACTACCAGGTCTAGTGTCGCACTGAGACCTGTTCGAGACTTGCAGTCAGAACTAGTCAGAACTACTGTGAACCGCATGGCCCACTTCCTCACCCCCAAGTTCCGCACGGTGCGGCAGGCGGCGGGACTCACCCCAGACCAGCTCGGAGACCAGATCGGCCTGTCACCAGTGACGATCCGGAACGCCGAGCGCGGCGGCCAGCCGATGAAGATCGAAAAAATCGCCCTGGCTGCGCAGGTTCTCAAGGTAGAGCTCCAAGACCTGTTTGAAGAGCGCCCCACCCGTCCGGCGAAAGCCGCGTGAGCAGACCTCGCCCGCGGCCTGAGCCACGGACACCCCCGCCCAACCCCAAGAGCCCGCCGCCGCCCGGTGAGCGAGTCCTTCCCCGGCCGAAGCCGAAGGGGGCGCAGTGAAGACCTACTCGATTCCGGAGGTCGCCGAGATGTTCGGCGGCGAGTCGGACTGGTGGCTCCGGGAGGGCATGCGGAAGGGCAGGTTCCCGTTCCTGCAGGTCGGTCGTGAGCGGCGCTTCTCGGAGAAGCACGTGGATGCGATCGCGGAGGCGATCGAGACCCGGAACGTCGCGAGCGATCCCGAGGGCGCGGATGTGTCGGTGTTCGGTGCGACGTCGCGGTCGGCGAAGCGGCACCGGAACCGGGCGGCTTCCTGAACCGCCGGTGGGCCGGGTGCCTTCTCCATGACTCCCCGGTCCACCGGTTCCCAACTTCTATCCCGAGAGGACGGACAAGGTGTCCGAACTGATCCCGTTCGACTTCAAGGGCACCGCGGTGCGCGTGGTCATCGTCGACGGCGAACCGTGGTTCGTGGCCGGTGACGCGTGCGTCGTCCTCGGCTACAGCAACAGCCGGGACGCGGTCGCGAAGCACGTCCGCGATCACCAGAAGAGGGTGTCGCGAATCGCGACACCCTCGGGAGAGCAGGCCGCGACCGTCATCTCCGAGGGCGGGCTGTACCGGCTGCTGATGCGGGCCCGCACCGTCCTGGCGGACCAGTTCCAGGACTGGGTGACCGACGAGGTGCTGCCCTCGATCCGCAAAACGGGGAAGTTCGACCTCACCGTGCCGGAGACGTTCGCCGACGCGCTGGAGCTCGCGGCGAAGCAGGCGCGGGAGCTCGAAGCGAAGGACGCCCGCATCGGCGCGCTGGAGCCGGTCGCGAAGTCGTGGGAGCAACTGGCCGACGCGGCGGGGGACTACTCGCTGCGTGAAGCGGCGCAGATCTTGAACCGGGACCCGTCGATCTCGACCGGGCAGAACCGGTTGGCGAAGACCTTGAAGGGCTTGGGCTGGACCGACCGCACCGGGCAGCCGTACCAGGCGCAGATCGACAACGGCCGGTTGGCGGTGCGGTCGCGGGACTTCTTCAACTCCGGCGTCGGCGAGCAGCAGGTGACGACGCAGGTGCGGATCACAGCCAAGGGCGTGCACGAGCTCCATCGGCGGATGGGTGGCAGCGGACCGCTGCTGCTCGCTGCCTGACAACGAAACGCCCGCCTCGTGCTGGCACGCGAGGCGGGCAAATGACCAGAGAGAAAGGGCTCTCATGATCAGCAGCAAGTGTCTCACGGATCCGCGGCACGCGATGCCCGCCGGGTCCGAGGACTACCCCGCCGAGCACCCGCACAACGTGCACCGCGTCTACGCGCGGGCCACCGAAACGGCGGCCGTGCCGGGCGGGATGCGCTTACCGACGCCGTCGGTGCACGGCATGCACCGGGTGATCGAGCCCGGGGACACGATGCCGTTGCCGCGGCTGGAGTCCATGGCGAACAGCTCGTTCGAGCTGGCCGCGCAGCTCGGCGCGATGGGCGCGGACTGCCGGTTCGCGAAGGTCGAGCGGTCGCTGTGTGTCCACTGCCAGATGCGCGGCCACTACGCGACGGTGCGCCTGTACCCGCTCCCGGACCCGCACCAGCCGAACGCGCGGCAGACCGTTCCGAACGCGTGCGCCTGCTGCGCGCCCGGTGTCCTATCCGAACTCCAGTCCGAGTCGTCCGGTCGCGCGCCGATCGTCGTCGAGGTCTGGCATCCGAAAGCAGAGGCGTGATGGGGATCGTGAAGAAGCTCCGGGCGGCCGCCGAGCAGGTGGACCGCATCGTCGAGGAGGAGGCGCCTCGGCCGAAGCCGGCGCCGAAGGAGAAGCCGAAGTCGGAGGGCGCGAAGTTCGCGCGTCGGCTGGGGGAGCGGATCGGGTTCGCCGGGATTGTCGCGTTCACCGCCGGTGCCGCGCTGCTCGGCGCGGCCGGGTGCCGTGGCGGCGCCCCCCTCAGCAGCCGATGGCCACGTGCGACGAGCCCGCCACGTGGTGCCACCGCGGTGACGCCGCTGAGCGACTCGACCTGTACGGGAAAGGGAAGTGATGGGGCAGATCGTGTTGTGGACGGGGGCCGCGTTGCTCGCGGTCGTGATGGTGGCGGCCGGTGTGTCCGCGATCCGGCAGGACGTCGAGGACCTGCGTACGACCCCGAAGGACGGCAAGTGATGAGCGGAGTCGCCAGGTGTCCTCGTGGGCACGCACTCGTCGGCTACAACGCGCTGCCGCACGAGGACTGCAGCCGCAACGGGGGATGCCGTGCCTGCATGGCCGCCTTCCAGTGGGCGAGGCGGAACAGCCGGTTCAACGACGATCCGCGAACTGTGGCGCACGCCGACCGCTTGTTCGCGAGCTACCAGGAAGTAAAGGGCGGCAACCGATGAGCGAGATCTCCCGCAAGCTGATGAGGCTGGCGTGCTTCTTCGACGAGCACCTCGAGCTGGACGAATTCCCCGAGTTCTTCACCGGGCTCGACCACTTCCGTGAGCACTTATTCGGGGACAAGGCTGCCCGGTTGGACGTGTTCGCGGCGAGGTTTGGCGTTGAGGTCGAACACCGCGACGCAGACACGAGGGGCGTGCGGTACAGCACTGTCGCCGCCACTCTGGGCGCTCACACGTTCGGTCTTCAGTGCCGTACCGAGGACTACGAGGCGGCAACGGGAACGAAGATCCCGGAGTCGGCGGCCGCGCGCGAAGCGCGGTTGCTGGCCGAGGTGAAGTACTTCTCGGACAACCCGATCCCGGACGACTCGGCGGTGACGTCGTGACCGACTGCAAGATCCAGTTCTTCGAGACGAACCACCGGTACAAGATCGACGGCCGGTACGCCACCTCCGTCACCACCGCGTTGAAAGGCATCCCGAAGGACGCACTCCCTCGGTGGGCGGCGCGGACCGTCGCCAGTCATGCGCTCAACAACATCTCCACCCTCGCCGACTCGGTCGAGGCGTTCGGGTTCGAGCCCGCGTTGAGGATGCTTGCCGGTGTACCGGACGAGAAGCGCGACACCGCCGCGATCCGGGGGACGGATGTGCACAACCTCGCCGAGCCGTACCTGGCGGGAGAGAAGGTCGAGGTTCCGGCGGAGCTGGAGCCGTACGTGCGCGGCTACGCGCGGTATGTGGAGGACTGGAACCCGACCGCCATCTACGACGAGGTGATCGTGGCGTCCCGGAAGCACAACTACGCCGGGCGGCTCGATTCCATTCAGGACATCCCTGGTCTGGGGGTGTGTCTCGTGGACTACAAGACGTCGAACCGGATCTACGGGGAGCACGCGTTGCAGTGCGCGGCCTACCGGTACGCCGAGACGATGGTGGTCGACGGCGAGGAGATCCCGATGCCGCCGGTGGAGCGGGTGCTCATTCTGCACATCCAGCCGGAAACCTATGACCTGATCCCGGCGGAGGCCGGTCCGGAGACGTTCGAGAAGTTCCTGACCGCGAAAGCGAACTACCTCGCGAACGTGCAGTCCGGGAAGCTGAAGAAGCTGATCGGTGAACCTCTCGTTCGGGAGGTGGCGTGATGGCGACTCGACCCGGGCACCCAGGCACGCACGGCCACCACATCAACCCGCAAGCGTGCGGTAGCGGCTACCACTTCGCCTGCTCCGGCTTCTCCGGTGGCTACGACACCTACCTGTGCGGCTGTTGCTGCCACGACCTCGACCGCGACTCGAAGTCGGTCACCGACGCGGACCGCGCCTGGATCCAGAAGGTCACTGCCCGGCCGGAGGTGACCGCATGACCGAGGAGAGCCCACTCACGAAGGCACTGACGCAGCTCCAAGCGGAACTGCCGTCGATCGGCAAGGACCAGAAGGCCACGGTCAAGTCCGACAAGGGCAGCTACACCTACAAGTACGCGGACCTCGCGGACATCTCCGCCGCCGTGCTGCCGCTGCTGTCGAAGGTCGGCCTGGCCTGGACGACGCGCCCCACGGTCGAGGACGGCAAGTTCGTGCTCCGGTACCAGCTACGGCACGTGTCGGGGGAAGTCCTGGAAGGGGCGTACCCGCTACCGAGCGCGTCGCGGCCGCAGGAGATCGGGTCGGCGATCACCTATGCACGCCGGTACGCGCTGTGCGCGGTCACCGGTGTGGCGCCGGCGAACGACGACCAGGACGCCGCGACCGTCGAGCGGGCCGCGCAGTCTCGGGAGCGCACGGAGCGGGAGCTGAAGGACTCGATCTGGTCCGAGGCGAAGAACCGCGGCTGGATCGGCGAAAACGACGACTTCTCCAAGCTGCAGGATGAGTTCGCCGAGTGGAACGGCGGCGGGGACATCACCGCGACGGACGTCGAGACATATAAGGCGTTCGCCACCTTCCTGCGTCCGACGACGACGATGCAGCGCGGGCGGAAGCCATGAACGAGAAGCAGGCACGCCGGATTGTCCGGCTCCGCAGCGAAGGTGACTGCGAGGTCCGCATCCAGGACGTGTGCCTCGGCCGGGCAACGAACTTCCAGCACCGCAAGAACCGGTCGCAGGGTGGGCTTTACCTGCCGTCGCACGGGATCGATGTCTGTGGATCTGGGACCACGGGATGCCATGGGTGGATCCACGCGAACCCGGCCGAGTCGTACGCGAACGGCTGGTCCGTGAAGTCCACGCAGGACCCGGCGACGGTGCCGTTCAAGCACTGGCTTCACGGCTGGGTGTTGCCGGACGACGACGGCGACTTCGACTACCCGAAAGCAGGTGCGGCGTGACCGTCTTCATCAACCCCGGTTCGCACATCGGGGAGACCGGCGAGGGCTGGACCAACACCTTCAAGGGCGCCAAGGCCGAGGCCGAACGCTGGCTGAAGCAGATGCACGAGGACGGCCTCCTCGACGTCGTGCTGGCCACCTGGGACGAGACCGAAATGGACGGTCGCTGGAAGTTCGAGTTCGAGCACACCGTCACCAAGAAGCGCGTGACCCTCGAAACGCACGGCATCAGCGACATCGAGACCTACTGCAAGCGCCGCATCTTCTCGCCGAAGGTGTACTGGGATGGCTCGTCCTGTGGGGCCCCGGAGATCGAGCACTTCGCCGCGCCTGGATTCCAGGTTCTGAAGTCCTTCAAGGCAACGTGATGGACGACCTTCTGGTTCTCGCGGCCGCGGGGCTCATCGGCGCGCTCGCGTTGGTGCCGCTCGCCTTCGACTTCTTCCTCTTCCTCCTCGAAACCACCGGAGTCCTGTCATGAACCACTTCGACCAGATGCAGGCGATCGTCGAGCATGCACGGGCGTGGGGTATCGACGACAACGCCGTCTCCCTCCGCTTCGGGAAGGTCCCCGTCCTGACCTTGTCCACGGTGGAGGACTTCCGCGAATGGGCCCGGCACCTCATCTACCCGACGATCCAGATCAACGAGGGCGTCTCGGTGGGCGCGTTCGGGATGTTGATGCGCGGTCAGGCGATCTGGCTGCTGTGCGACGTCCCGGCCGCCGAGCTGGCCGCGTTCGGACGCCACGGCTACATCGAGTTCGGCCACCTGGACCAGCTGAGAAGAGGCACGGCAAAGGCGGCGGCAAATGAGCTGCGGGACGTGTGACGCCGGGGAGGACTGCCCGATCCACGGCGGAGACATCGAACTCGCGGTGAAAGTGCGGCCGCACGGCCGGACGAAGTACACCGTCGAGGGCTGCAAGTGCGAGGTGTGCCGTCTCGACGCCCGCGCCAACGGTGGCTTCCCAACCTTCTGAGATCCGGTGCTGTCCGGGCCTGCTTGGTCCTGTGTCCGGGCAGCACCACCCCCAACACCCCGAGGAGGTGAGCCATGAACCCCATCGAAGCCGCACCGGTCGTGCTCTACCAGGCCGCCATGCTCGTCCGCGCAGGATCCTGGACCCAAGTCTGCGAAACCCTCGAAGCCGCGGGCGCGGTAATCGAGGAGCTTCCGCCGGCGTCGAGCAGGGCCCGCCGCTACGACGTGTCCATGCCCGAAACCGTAGAGACAGCACCGGAGAAGCCGTTTTTGAAGCTCCGGGAGACGCAGATCCTTGAGCGTCTCGCCCTGGGGAAATCCGCGAACGAGATCGCGGCGGAGCTGTTCATCACCTACAACACGGTGAAGACGCACACCCGGGGGCTCTTCGCGAAGTTGGAAGTGGGAGATCGTGCGCACGCTGTCGCGATCGGATACCAGCGTGGCCTGCTCGGCGGTGACGCACGATGAGCGTCAAGCGAATCTGCACGATCTCCGGATGCGGATCACCCGTGAAGGCGCGCGACTGGTGCCAGGAGCACTACAACAACTGGTATCGCCACGGTGACCCGAGCAACCGCCCGCCCGTCGAGCGCCGCCGCGGCAACAAGAACCAAGCCGCCCCCGTCGCCACACGATTCTGGTCGAAGGTCGACTTCTCGGACCCCGACGGCTGTTGGCCCTGGCGCGGGTCCATGCGCCACGACTACGGCGAGACCTTCTTCGACGGCGAGAAGCGGTACACCCACAGGGTTGCGTTCGAGCTCGTCTATGGCGAGCTCGCGGCTGCCGAGGTCGTGGCGCACCACTGCGACAACCCGCCGTGCGTTCGTCCTGACCACCTCTTCGCCACCACTCAGGCCGGGAACATGGCGGACTGCTCCGAGAAGGAGCGGTGGCGGAATCAGTTCGGTGCCGGCGTGAACAACCCGGTCCGCTCGACACTCGCGGACTCGGCATGAGCATCACCGGAGACAAGTACCTCGACCTGCTGGTGCCGTCCGCCGCAAAACTCGTCCAGGCAGTCCGGAACGACGAGTCGATGCACATCGAAGCGATGCTCGCGGATGCCGAGCAGGTCTACGGCGACCCGCTCGACGCTGCTCGCGCGCTCGTGATCCTTCTAGCCGCGATGGTTCCCGACGACCGCGCGGCGGAAGACCTCCTTCGTTGGCACCAGAACCCGCACGAATACCGCCGCCTCCGCAAGGCCGGCGTCGGTGCTGCCGAGGCGGGCGTCCTAGCTTCACAGGTACGACCGATTCACGCGGCGCACCCTGCACGAGAAAGGGTTACCGCCTGATGCCCTGGTTCAACGTCGATGACGGCTTCAGCGACCACCCGAAGACGATCCGGGTAGGGAATGCGGCCGTCGGGTTGTGGACGCGCGCCGGGTCGTGGTGCGCGAAGCAGCTCACCGACGGGTTCGTGCCCGCGGAGATCGCGACCTTGTACGGCACGCCATCGCAGGCGCGCCGGCTGGTGTCCGCGGGGCTGTGGCAGGAGGTCGAGGGCGGCTTCCAGTTCCACGACTGGGAGAAAGACGGACGGAATCCGACCCGAAAAGAGGTCGAGAAACGTCGTCGAAGTGAGGCTGAGCGAAAGCAGAGGTGGCGCGAGTCCAACGCTGCGAAATCTCAACAGTCGCAGGTCAGTGACGATTGTCCCGGTGGGACACAACCGTCTGTCCCACCGTCAGTCCCACGGGTGTCCCACCCCTCCACTCCACTCCACTCCACTCCCTTAAAAGAAGAGAAGAAGACTACGTCTTCTTCTAGCCGCGCCAAGCGCGGACAGCGAATCCCCGACGACTTCACCGTCTCCCCGGAGATGGTCGAGTGGGCTCGTGCCAAGGTGCCGCATGTGGACGGACGTCGGGAGACGGAGAAGTTCATCAACTACTGGCAGGCCGCGTCCGGGCAGAAGGCCGTGAAACGCGACTGGCCCGCGACATGGCGGAACTGGATGCTCAACGCCGCCGACCACGCCCCGACCCGCCAGGCGCGCTCTCAGAGCCCGACTGACGCCTTCGCGGAGCAGTTCCTCGCCGCGGGCCGCCAACCCACCCAACCGCCGCTACGTGCGCTTCCTGGAGGTGCCTCATGACCGACACCGACGATCGCCTCGCTGCCATGCTCGACGAGCACGTCCTCGACACCACCTCCAAGGGCTGGGAAATCGACCCGGTTTGCTGGGCGCAGAACGGCTACAAGGTCGCGTCCCCCGTCGAACCCTGCGAGCAGTGCGGCCAGAAGGTGTACCTGTTCCTGGCGCCGAAGTGTGAGTGGGGTGTCCGGTCGTGACCGAAGAAGAAATCCGCGCGGTCCTCGCCGCGGCCATGGGCTACGACAACCGCCGTCCCGGCGAACTGAACGTCGTCGCCTGGCAGGAAGCCTCCGAGATCGGCCGCTGGACGTTGGGTGAAGCAGTCGAGGCCGTGCACCAGCACTACGCGGTGTCCACGAACTTCCTGATGCCCGCGCACATCACCGAACGGATCCGCAACGAACGACGTCATGCCCCGTTGCCCGCGGAACGGCAGATCGAGACCGCGCCGCCGGCGTCGGATGAACGGCGGGCGGAGTTCATGGCGCAGATCGCGCAGATCGGCCGTCTTCCGGCGGAGGAGACGCAGAAGTCGTCGCCGTCGGATCGGGAGCGTCGGGTGGCGTGTCCGCATGAGCCGTGCAAGGCGGGGGTGGGGCGGCCGTGTGGTCGGCGGGTGACACGTCCTGGTGTGCATCAGGGGGAGTTCCGGGAGATCGCGGGTTATCACCCGTCCCGTATCGAAGCAGTGAAGCGACAGGAGCAGGCATGACCGACGACAAGGGCGCGGACCGCAGGAACACCTGCTCGGGTTGTGAAGCCACATGGACGGCCAAGTTGGCGTGCCACTGCGCGGCCGCGAACTGCCATCGCACGTTCTCCGGACTGGCCCTGTTCGACCTCCACCGGTCGGCGGAGGGGAAGCACGGGAGGTGCCTGGATCCGGCGCAAGTCCTGAACAAGGCGGGCGTCGCGGCGATGGAGTTCCGGGACGGGATGTGGCGGGGTCCGCAGATGACGAAAGAGCAGATCGAAAAGGCATGGGGCAGCAAGGAGGCAGGGCAGTGACCGAAAAGAAGATCCCCGAGTTGCGGATTGGCCTCATGGGTGCCGTGTGGGCAGTCGCGATGGCGGACCAGTTCGGCTGGGTCAAAGTGGGTTCCGGGGAGGATCTGCCGGACTACCTGGTGGCTGCTTGGACGCCGCTGGTTCCGTCTGCTGCCACACAGGCAGCAGAACAGGCACGACAACTGACCGAGCAGGGACGCGAAGAGTTGAGCATTCGGCTGGCGCACGCCCTGGCCGATGCGGACGCGGCTCCGATGCCGGACGAGTGGGACAGCGAAGAAGCGTTCTGGAAGTTCATGGTCAGCAGGGCCGTGATGCCGATCGTCGACGAACTTCTCGCCGTTGGGTCTCCGGTTACGGAGACCACCACACAGGCCCCTGATGCTGAGTCGTGCACCTGCCAGCCGGACGTCTGCTTCTCCGAAGCGGAGCCGGTCGTGTGCGGCTACTGCTCGACAGCCGACGCCGAGTTGCCCTGTCCGATCGCCGACGCCGACCTGTCGGGGGACACCACAGAGACGGAGAAGCAGCAATGACCGACACCTGCAAGTTCATCCACGACGGCAAGAACTGCGTCTTCGGAGCAGGCCACACGGTCGGCTATCACCATCTGGCCGACGGCCGGAACGTCGACGCCACGACAGGTGTCGTCACCGGCGCGATCGGCGTCGCTGAGGTCCCGCTCGTGTCTCGTACTCCCCGCAAGTGGGACAAGGGCGACGAAGAACCGGCAGCCGACGTGAAACTGCACGACCGCGACGGCGACATCCTGATCTGTGGCAGCCAGGGGCGGTGGCGCTACGCCACGGTGCGCGGCCGCGTCACCGCAACATCGGACGCGGACGGCTGCCCGTGGGTGGACCTCGACGAGGAGTTCGACATTTCGTGGCCGCTAACCGAGGTGCTGTCACCTTCGCTGCGCACGACGACGGAATCCGAGCAGGATCCCGGCCCCCAGCAGCCTCAGGGAGCGCCTATCCCGTCCTCTCTGGTGTCTGTGGGCACCGGAACCCCGATACAAGATGGCGGCGAAGGCGAGCGACGGCAGCACGTGGAAGGCGAACCGCCTCTTTCTGAAGCTGAAGTCCGAGTACATCGAGGACGGGTACTGGTGGGAGGTGGTCGACTCCACCGGAACGGTCGCCCTCTGCTCGGAGCAGGACGACAAGGACGACGACGCCGCGCTGGATCGTGCTGCCTGGATTGCTCTCATGGGCCCCGACAAGGCCGAAGTACTTGCTGCCTGGCTGGAAAACGCAGCCTCCTGGCTGGAGAGCGGTGAGCCCTTCCCGTACGTCGAGGCTGAATCGTTCGCTCGTTCGATCCTCGAGGAGGCCAGATGACCGCCAATCCCGCCTCCGACCCGATCCCGGCCGCGGCCTACCCGGTCGTCGAACGGCCCGGCTGCTGGTCCGATGTGGTCGCGAAGATCGAAGCCGACGGCGGCCCCATCACCCCGCACCCCGACCGCGAAACCCTCCGGCTCCGCGCCGAGCACCACCCGAAACCCCAACTGGAGTCCGTCCCCATCGGACCCCAGCTCGGAAACACCGAAGCCCCGATGGACCTCAACGAGGACCCGCCAGCTCCACTCCCGGCCCGCCCGTACGTGGACGTCCACCGCGACGTCGTCATCGCCGAAGTCCTCAACGAGCAGCTCACCGGCACAGCGACCGCGTCCCAGCCGCCGCGGACCGAGCCAGCCACTCTCGACGACCTTGTCGAGCTGGTCCACCAGCTCGGGACAGCACCCCGCCGCGGCTGGCTGCGCGCCGCTATCCACCGGAGGTTCGGATGACCGCCCCGTCCGGGATCGGCCGGTACCTCGCGAAGCTCCGTGTCTCCACCGGACTCTCCGCACAGGAGGTCGCCCACCGCATGCAGGTCGTCCCCTCCGCCGTCTCCCACTTCGAACGCGACCTCACCGACCCGCGCATGTCCACCGTCCGCCGCTACTGCGACGCCATCGGCGCCCACATCCACATCAGACTCAAGGAGGCCCCGTGACCGACTTCCCGATCCAGTGCCTGGTGTGCAAGCGTGAGGCCACCCGGTACGGGTGCGACGACTGCCGCAACCGCCTCGCCCTGCTCCTGCGTGAGCTGGAGCTGTACACCGTCGACTTCCTGCCGCTCATGGTTCAGCCGGCGCGCGGGCAGACCGGCCGCATGTCCCCGGGCTACGGCTCCCGGTCGCCGGGCCGTGACGACGTCCTCGCCGCGCTGGATCCGCGGTCCCGGCCGACGTTCGGTGAGGCGTCCACGTTCCACCCGGACGATGGCGACACGTGGGTGCGTTCGCTTCCCAGCGCGCCGGTGACGATCGCGAAGTGGATCGCCGAGGAACGCGGCGAACTCCCGCCGAAGTCGTTCGGCGGGGCGCTGGACTACATCCGGAAGCTGCTGTGGTGGTGCGCGGGGCGGGAGGACTTCGCCGAGCTGTTCGATGACGTCGCCGAGCTTCACCGGCAGGCCCGCGAACTGTCCGGCGACCGGCCGCAGAAGCCGTTGGGGGAGTGTCTGACCGTGGCCTGCGACGGCCGTGTCCGGTGGGGAGGCCCGGGAAAGCCCGCGCGGTGCGGGGAATGCAAGAGGACCTACGACGGCCTGGATTTGGTCCGACTCGGAGTCGCAGAGGAGACAGCAGCATGACGAACCCCGCTTGCTACAACACGAACACCCTCACCACCACCTCGGTCGTCGAAGAGATCCCCGAAGGTTCGGGGGTGTGGCGGTCGGTGTGCTCGTGCACCACGGTCACGTGCGAGGCCGGTACCTATGAGGAGGCCGTGGCGGCGCTGGACACGCACCGACCCGGACCGTGGCCGGAGTGAACCGTGTCCCGGCCGCGCTTGTCGTCCGCCTGCTCCACCAGGAGGCCGACAAGCGCGGCGACGACCGCTACCGCCTGAAGCCCGCCACCTTGCGGAAGTGGGTCCAGCGTGGACACATCACGCGCGGGGACGGCGGCTACGACCTCCGGGAGATCCTGGTCTATCTGGACGGGAGGGAGAACGGGGTCCGGATAGCAGAAACTTAGTTAGGGTCAGCATCTATCTGAGATGCCTACCCGGAGGTCGCAGTCAGCGGAGGGGATCCGCCCCCGGCCGGAGCCGGGGGCGGTGTGGGTCAGTCGTCCTGCTCTCCGGCGGCGGTCCACTGCTCCTCGGTCATGTGGCCCTCGATCCCCCGGTCGGTGTGCCACTTCTTGTAGGTCTGGTAGTCGGTGTCGGTGGTCTTGGTCTGCTCGGTCATTTTGTTCTCCCTCTCTCTTGCTGATATAAGAACTATAGCACGGGTGTAGCCACACCGCAATAGGGAAACCCGAATTAATAATCGTTGGGTGTGGCGACACCGTGTGCTACACTTGGCTCATGCCGAACAAACGCGCTGAAGGGCTGGTCATGGCCCGGGTCTGGCTCCCTGAAGACGTCTGGAAGAACGCCGGCGCCGTCGCTGAGGCCAGCGGCACCGACCGCAGCAAGGCTGTACTGGCCTTCCTTCGCTGGTACACCGCTGAGCCTGGCGCGGAACTGCCGACCCCTGCTGAACGAACGGAGACCTGATGGATGCTCTGATCGCGTTCCTGCGAGCCCGCGAGGATGAGCGGGAAGCAGCGGCCACGGCCATGAAGGCCGTCTACCCAACTCCGTGGGAGACCGCAGACCGTGGCTGGATGGCGCGAGTCGTCGCCGACGGCCCGAACTTCCACGAGGTGATCCGGCTCGACCAGACCCAGGCCCCGGACGCCGAATGGCTCGGCGGCGTGGTCCGTCACATCGAACTCGGCAACCCGGACTTCGTGTTGGCCGACGTCGCTGCCAAACGCCGCATCATCACGCTGGCGCAGGCCGCCAACGATCTCGAAGACGCGATCGAAGGCGAGACGAGCCACGGGAGTCGAGCCCGAGCGCGCGGCGAGCAGCCTGATCCGCGCGTCGGCGATTCGATCCTCAAGCAGCTCGCCCTGCCGTACGCCGACCACCCCGACTACCGCGAGGAGTGGCGGCCGTGAAGCGCGGCGACATCACCGACGACCAAGTCGTGACCGCCTGCGCCCGCGCCCACGCGGAAGGACAACGGTCCCTCGACGTGCTTATCGAAGCGACCGCAGCGCCACGCAAGGTGGCTCTCGCGGCCATGTACCGGGCGAGCGGGAACGGGCGCATCAACTGGGGTGTCAACGTCGAGCTGGCGTGGCCCGAGCGCGACACGAAACCCTGATCGGCACCTGTGATTGCCCCTGATCAACACGTGTGTCACGCTATGGGCGGGCGTGAGCTATGCCCGCCCCGAGACACTCTTCGCCAGCCCGCGCTGGCCCTACGCCCCGGTCACCTCCGACCGGGGCGTTTCTCATACCCCAGGGAGATCCAGTTGACCGCGCCCGTGCTCGAAGCCAGCCGCGACTTCAACGCCACCACGCCGGTGTGCGTGCTCAAGAAGCTGCTCCCGCGCAACGGCGAACCCGACTGCCCCATGACCGGCACACAGACCTGCCCGTCCGACCCGAAGGAGCAGGAGAAGTGCCCCGCCTGCTGACCCAGTAGACCCGGGGCTGCCGGACAGAGCCCGGTAGAGCCCGTGGCCCAGGCCCGACCACGGGCAGGACGCGACGGGCACTGAATCGAGTACATGCTGCACGGTGGTGGCACATGGCACGCAGAGCACTCAAGCCCTGCTCCACCTCAGGATGCCCCGAGCTGGTAGCCAAGGGCAGATGCCCGGAGTGCATCCGGCAGGCAGAGGCACGCAGGGGTACCGCACGACAGCGGGGCTACGGCACCGGCCACACCACCCGGTTCCGGCAGGGTGTACTCGCCCTCCACCCCGTATGCCAACTGTGCAGCAAGGACTGGTCCAAGCACGCAGACCACTGGCCAGTAGACCGACGCACGTTGGTACTGCGAGGCCAAGACCCCAACGACCCACAGCATGGCCGCGGCCTGTGCCACAGCTGTCACAGCACCGAGACAGCAGAGCATCAGCCAGGCGGATGGAACGCACGCTGACGCACAGCACGTTATGCCCTTTCGCATGATGCGAAGGCACTGGTCAGGGCACAAAAGATCTCCAAAACACTTCCCCGAAACCCTTGACTTGATCATGGGGGTGGGGGGTGACCCCTCCCATGATCACCCAGAGGACCGCCGGGGAGGTGTCTCGGAGGCGCGGAGGGTTCAGAACATCCGGGCGGTCACCGTCCAAGCACCTGGGTGCCGCGCAAGGCGGCGTCCGCCGATGCGGCGCAACGCTGCTGAGGAGTGATCACGATGACCAAGGGCGGAGCACGGAACCGGTCGGGTCCGAGCGTGGATCCGAGTTCGGGGCGCAGCGACCGGCGCGGGGTGAAGGTGACGGCGTTGCCGGCTGAGGGGTACCGCGGCGAGGTGCCGGAGTTCCCGTTGACGAAGGTGTCCGTCTACTACGAGTACTTCGAGGACAAGAAGAAGGTCCGCGAGCTCGACGAGGGTGCGACGGAGGCTCGGTGGGAGCGCGAGCTCGAGCTGTGGGAGTGGGCTTGGTCGACTCCGCAGGCGTGCGCATGGGCGAACGAGCGGTGGCGCTGGCACTCGGTGGCGATGTGGGTGCGGACGTCGGCGCTGTGCGAGTCGGCCGACGCGACCGCGGCGGACAAGAATTCGCTTCACCGGTTCGCTGACCAGATCGGCATGACGCCGGCGGGGCTCCGTGAGAACGGCTGGGGGATCGCGGTCGACGAGCTGGCCGAGAAACGCGGCAGCGCGCCGGATCCGAAGGCTGATGCGCGCGTCGCTGCGCGGGCGATGAAGGCCAGGATGTCCGCGGTCACGTCCGATGGCACCGGAGCTTAAGCGGTACGTCGTCGACTTCCCAACCCTCTGGGTCGCGCCGGCCTGGGTCGAGCGGCACTGCATCATCCCGGACGGGTTCCGGAAGGGCGCGCCGTTCAAGCACTACGACTGGCAGCTCTGGTGCACGCTGAACCACTACCGCGTCCGGCCGGACGCGGTGGCGTACGACGAGAACGGCTATCCGACGCGGTCGGCGGCGTTCTGGTATCGGCGGTTCCAGGTCATCGCGCCGCAGAAGGTGGGCAAGGGCCCGTGGACGGCGACGCTCGCCTCGAACGAGGGTGTCGGGCCGGCGCTGTTCGCCGGTTGGGCGGGCGACGATGACGGCTACGTCTGCGCGGACCACGGTTGCGGTTGCGGCTGGGAGTACCCGTACGAGCCGGGTGAGCCGATGGGGATGCCGTGGGCGACGCCGCTGATCCAGCTGCTTGCGACGTCCGAGGACCAGGTCGACAACATCTATCGGCCGCTGAAGGCGATGGCGAAGAACGGGCCGCTCGCCGATCTGATGCTGCCGCGTGAGGGCTTCATCCGGCTGCCGAACGAGGGGCGGATCGACGCGGTCACCTCGAGCGCGCAGTCCCGGCTCGGCAACCCGATCTCGGCGTACTTCCATGACGAGCCGCAGTCGTACACCGTCGAGAACAAGCTGGTGAAGGTCGCAGAGACGATGCGCCGCGGCGCGGCGGGCATGGGCGGCCGCGGCGGGGAGACGACGAACTGCTACGACCCGTCGCAAAACTCGACGGCGCAGCGCACGCGTGAGTCTCGGGCGAAGGACGTCTTCAGATTCTACGAGCCGCCGCCGGCCGGGTTGAAATACACGGTGAAGGCTGACCGCCGGAAGATCCACGCGTTCAACTACTCGGGTTCTCCGCACGTCAACCTCGACAGCATCGAGGCTGAGGCGGCCGAGTTGATGGAGAAGGACCCGGGCCAGGCGGAGAGGTTCTTCGGCAACCGCATCGTCGCTGGCCTCGGCACCTGGATGGACGCCGAGAAGTGGAAGGCCCGCGCGGCGAAGAAGGCGCCGCCGCTGGTCCGCCGTACGCAGCTAGTGCTCGGGTTCGATGGCTCCGATGTGGACGACTGGACCGGGATCCGGGCGCAGACCCGCGGCGGTTACCAGTTCACGCCGTACACGCCGGCCGGGCCGACGTTCTGGAATCCGGCGGACTTCGGCGGGAAGGTGCCGCGGCTCGAGGTCGCGGCCGCGGTGGACTGGCTGTTCACGCACTTCGACATCGTGCGGATGTACGCGGACCCGCCGTACTGGGAGACCGAGATCGACACGTGGGCGGAGAAGTACGGCGAACGGCGGGTGCTGCGGTTCGAGACGTACCGGCCAGTGCAGATGCACGCCGCGTGCGAGCGGCTGCTGGTCGACGTGAACAAGGCGGACAGCGGGTTCGCGCACGACGGCTGCGACGTCACCGAGATCCACATGGGTGCGGCGAAGAAGTCACCGCGCCCGTCCGAGCGGTACGTGCTCACGAAGCCGGGCGACGGCCGAAAGATCGATATGGCGGTGGTCTCGGTGATCTGCAACGAGGCCGCTGGCGATGTGACCGCGGCGCAGCTGTGGAAGCAGCACGACAACTTCGTCTACACCGCCTGAAGGAGGGTGACCGTGGCGACCGAGGCCCAGGCCCTTCAGCTGGTGGCGTTGCTCGAGCAGGAGCTGCTGAACCGCAGTGCCGACGTGGACCGGAATTCCCGCTACTACACGGGGAAACAGCCGCTGAAGTACGCGTCGGACCAGTTCAAGAAGTACCACGGCGACCGGTACGTCGACTTCTCCGACAACTGGGTCGCGCCGGTCGCGGACGCCCCGGTGGAGCGGCTCACCGTGCTCGGCGTGAAGGGGCTCGGTGAGGACGCGGCGGATGACGAGTCGTGGCGGGTATGGCAGACCAACGCGCTGGATTCTGACTCGCAGCTCGGCTTCCTCGGCGCGGTGAACTCCTCGAGGTCGTTCGTGCTCGTCTGGGGTGACCCGGACGACGAGCAAACCCCCGAGGTGACGTTCGAGGACGCATCGCAGTGCGTCATCGCCTACCAGCCGGGGTCCCGGCGGAAGCGGCGCGCGGCGCTGAAGAAGTGGCAGGACGGCAACTGCGACTACGCAACCCTCTACCTGCCGGACGAGGTGTGGAAGTTCGAGCGGCCGGTGATGCGGCAGCAGACGAAGCTGATCCTGCTCGCCGCGGTGGACGAGGAGCTGAAGAAGTGGGCTCCCCGCGACATGGGCGAGAGGGAGCCGAATCCGCAGCCGAACCCGATGGGCGTCGTCCCGATGGTGGAGCTGCCGAACAAGCCGACGCTCGCCGACGACCCGATCTCCGACATCACCGGTGTGATCGCCATGCAGGACGCGGTGAACCTGCTGTGGGCGCAGCTGTTCACCGCCTCGGACTACGCGTCGTTCCCACAGCGGGTGGTACTCGGCGCCGAGAAGCCGATGATGCCGATCCTGAACGACAAGGGCGAGGTCGTCGGGCAGAAACCGGTCGACCTGGCGAAGTTCGCCGTCGACCGGGTCCTGTTCATCACCGGCCAGGACGCGAAGATCGCCGAATGGCAGGCCGCGAACCTCAAGGCCTACACCGACGTCATCGAGATCGCCGTCGGCCACATCGCCGCCCAGACCCGCACGCCGCAGCACTACCTGATCGGGAAGATGGCGAACCTGTCCGGCGACGCGCTGATCGCCGCCGAGACCGGTCTGGTGAAGCGCGTGCAGGAGAAGGAACTGTGGTTCGGGCAGGCGATCCGGCAGATGTTCGGCCTGATCGCGCTCGCGCAGGGCAACGAGAAGAAGGCCAAGGCGCTCACCGCTGGATCGGTGATCTGGGCTGACGCGCAGTCCCGATCGCAGGCGCAGCTCGCCGATGCGCTGCTGAAGCTCCGCCAGATCGGGTTCCCGTTCGAATACCTCGCCGCGAAGTGGGGGCTCACCCCGACCGAGGTCGTCGACCTGATCGAGATGAAGAAGCGGGAAGCCGAGATGGACCCGGTCGCCGCGGTCGCCCGCGACATGGGCTTCGGCGGCCAGCCGGACGGCCCGTCGGACGAGGAAGATGACGCCGCTTGACCGGGCTCGCAGCCACCATGCCGCGCGCGCCCGGCTGGCGAAAAGCGCCAGGGGCGAAGGGCGGCGGCTGTGGGCGCAGGTCGAACCGCGGTTCCTCGAGGAGTCGTGGCTGACGTTGCTGATGCGGATGTTCGTCGCCATCTCCGAGGCGCAGTTGACGGCGGCGCGGCAGGCCGACCAGTACACAGCCGAGACGCTCCGAGGACAGGGCTACGACGACGCGGCGGCCGGCCAGGTAGTCGCCGATGCGCTGTCGGGGATCGCGTCAAACGGGCGGCCGCTGGAATCGTTGTTGATGGGGCCGGTGTTTGCGGCGAAGGCGGCGATCGGGAAGGGCGCCACACCTGGCCAGGCGCTCGCCGTCGGGCAGATCCGGCTCGACCTGATCACGCGCACGCAGGTGGCCGACGCCGGCCGGGTCGCGGACGGGATCGCCGTGGTGACACGGCCGAAGGTGTCGTGGACGAGGATGGTCGTCGGGGACTCGTGCCCGAAGTGCATCATCCTCGCCGGGCGGGTTTACCGGTACAGCCAGGGGTTTGAGCGGCATCCGCAGTGCGACTGCGTGCACATCCCGACGGCCGAGGACACCGGCGGCGACTTCACCACCGACCCGCGGCTCGCGTTCGAACAGGGACGGGTCAAGGGACTGTCCAAAGCGGACGAGCAGGCCATCAAGGCCGGTGCCGATATGGCTCAGGTCGTGAACGCGCACAAGGACATGTACGTCGCCGGGGTACGAAAACTGACCCGGACGGGTATCACGCGCCGCGGCACGGCCGGGCGGAGGCTCGCCGGCCGCGCCCGGCTGATGCCAGAACAGATCTACCGCGAGGCCACCTCGCGGGAAGAAGCGGTGAAGCTGCTGCGTCAGCACGGCTACATCGTCTGAGCCGCGCGCAACGCGCGGTTCCACCACCACCCGCAATGGGGAGTACCCGAATGGTCGAGACGATTCTGCCCATCCACCCGCGAACCGGCCTGCAGGCCGTCGGCTGGCGCAAGGCCCGCCCCGGCGAAGACGGCGAACAGCCGATCTGGCCCATCGCGGGCGCCAGCGATCCTGAAGAGGGCCCGGAGGCCGAGCCGGAAGGCGATCCCGCCGAGGAACCCGAGGACGAGCCCGACGAGGAGCCGGAAGGCGACCCGGAGGGCGCCGAGGATCTCGGCGACAAGGGCAAGAAGGCGCTCGACACCATGAAGGCGAAGCTGCGCGACGAGAAAGCGAAGCGCCGCGCAGTCGAGGCCGAGCGGGACACGCTGAAGAGCGGGTCCACGAAGAACGGTGAGCCGGACGTCGACCAGATCCGCCGGGAGGCGGAGACAGCGGCGGCCGCGAAGGCGAACAAGCGGATCGTCCGATCGGAGATCCGAGCAGCCGCGACCGGCAAGCTCGCCGACCCGAAAGACGCCCTCACGTTCATCGACATCGACCAGTTCGAGGTCGACGAGAACGGCGAGGTCGACGCCGATGAGATCGCCGACGCGATCGACGACCTCATCAAGAACAAGCCCTACCTGGCAGCCGCAACGGCGAAGAGGTTCCAGGGCACCGGTGACGGCGGAGCCGCGCGCAAGGCCGGTACGAAGCCGAAGCAGGTCACCGAAGCCGAGCTCAAAACCATGACGTCCGACCAGATCGTGAAGGCCCAGAACGAGGGCCGACTCGCGAACCTGCTCGGCGCCGGCTAACCAGAAAGGGGCCCCACAGTGGCCATCACCCGATTCAGGCCGGAGATCTGGTCCGCCCAGCTCCTGGTCGCACTGCGCAAGGCGCTCGTGTACGCCGCGCCCGGTGTCGTGAACCGCGACTACGAGGGCGAGATCCGAGAGGCGGGCGACACCGTCCGCATCACCTCGATCTCCGACCCGACCATCGGCACCTACGCCGCGAACACCACCGTCATCACGCCGGAAGAGCTGAACGACGCGCAGCGGACCCTGGTCGTCGACCAGGCGAAGTACTTCGCGTTCTACGTCGACGACGTCGACGCCCGACAGGCCAAGGGCAACGTCATCCCCGAGGCCATGTCCCGCGCCGCGTACAAGATCGCCGACCAGGTCGACCAGTACGTCGCCGCGTTCTACACCGGCGTCAACGCGGCGAACGCGCTCGGCACCATCCCGGTCGCGGCGGCCACCCCGACGGCCTTCTACGACAACGTCCTCGTGCCGCTGTCGGTGAAGCTCGACGAGGCCAACGTCCCCACCGAGGGCCGCTACTGCATCATCCCGCCGTGGCTGCACGGCCGCGCGCTGCGCGACGACCGGTTCGTCCGCGCCGACGCGTCCGGCACCACCGAAGCCCTGCGCAACGGTGTCATCGGCACCGCCGCCGGCTTCTCCATCCGCAAGAGCAACAACGTCCCGCTCGTCACCGGCGACGACTACGCCGTCATGGCCGGTGTGGACATGGCCATCAGCTTCGCCGAGCAGATCAACAAGACCGAGGCCTACCGGCCGGAGGCGAAGTTCGCCGACGCCGTCAAGGGCCTCGCGCTGTACGGCGCCAAGCTCGTCCGCCCCGAGGCGATCGCCACCGCGATCGTCTCCCAGACCTGATCGGAGAAGCCCGATGGCACCCACTGCCCTCGCGTACAGCAACCTCGTGCCGAACAGCGACCTGGCCGACCCGGCCGGTGTCGCGACCGTCGCGGGCGCCGGCAACGGCGTCAAGATCCCCAGCATCACCGCCGGAGCGACGCGGTCGTTCCCGGAACTCACGGTGCTGCGCGTCAGCAACGCCTCCGGCGGCTCCGGCACCGTCACCATCAAGGCCGGCGCCTACCCGCCCGCGATCGCGGCCGGCCAGGGCGACCTGACCGTCACCGTGGCGAACGCGGCGACGCGGTGGATCGGGCCGTTCGAGTCGGGCCGGTTCCTGCAGTCCGACGGGTCGCTGCTCGTCGAGTCCTCGGTGGTCATGACGGTCACCGCGTTCAAGGTCCCGAGGAACACCTGATGGCCGACAAGGAAACCGGGTTCTTTCGTGGGGAGGGCGGCGTCGTGTTCGAGATGGACCTGCCGCTCTCCGAGGTCATGGCGGACAAGGTCACGCGCGGAACGCTGCGGCGCGTGAACGAGGACGGAACGCCGTGGCGCGACGAGTCCGAGCAGGACGTCGCGAGCGAAGGCAGCGACCTCACCAACGGGGTCACGCCGCGTCCGGCGGTGAACGCGTCGAAGGCCGAATGGGTCGGCTACGCGGTCACCGCGCTCGGCATGAACGCCGACGACGCCGAGGCAGCGACCAAGCAGGACCTGATCGACCTGGCGAAGTAGAGGGAGGCCACCGTGGCACTGCAGGACATCGCGACGGTGGCCGACCTCACCGCCCGGAACATCACCGTCCCGGCCGGTGTCGAAGCGGGCGAGTTCCTCGCCGCCGCGCAAGACGCCGTCCGGGACGCGGCTGGTGTCCCGATCACCCGGGAGACCTTCACTGTCACCATCGGCGGCAGGGCGGATCAGTGGCTGGACCTGCCCGGCCAGCCGGTGGTCGTGGTCGCCGACGTCGAGCTCGACGCCGTCGCGGTGACGGACTGGAAGCTCGTCGACGGGCGGCTGTGGCGCCGGGACGGCTGGGAAGCCATCGACGCGCCGTCGAACGTCACGCTCACCATCACCGGCGGGCTCATCACGCCACCGAAGGACATCGTCGACCTCGTCTGCTCGCTCGCAGGGCTCGGCATGAGCCTTGCCGGCGACGGCGAATACGCATCCAGGGGTGACCAGATCGGCATGCGGATCGACGACTACTCCGAGCAGTACGCCAGCGGATCCGGCGACCGGACAGCGGGTCCGCTCGAGCTGCCGGAGCTGACGCGGGACCGGCTTCGCGCGCGGTTCGGCGGGAGCGTTGCCTTGGTGAGGTCGCTGTGAGCGCGCTCGCCGCGGTCATGCGCGGCCGCCGGCGGGCTGAGGCGTTGATGCTCGACACCTGCCGGATTCGGGCGGTCACCGGAACCACCACCGATCCGGACGGTGTGGTGACGCCGACGTACGGGCCGGTCGTCTACACCGGGAAGTGCAAGATCCAGAACTGGCGGTCGTTCCCGTCCAACCCGGACGCGGGCGAGCACCAGTGGACCGTCACGCCGACGTTCCTGCATCTGCCGGTCGCGACTTCGGGGGCGGTGGCGACGGGGATGTTCGTGGAGATCCTGACCGCGGTTGATCCGTTGAATGTCGGCCGCCAGTTCCGGTTGCGGTCGTCGGACCGGAAGTCGTTGATGACCGCGGTGCGGTTCCAGGTGGAGGAGGTGTCTGCCTGATGGCCACCGTGGACACCTCGGAACTGCAGGCGCTTGAGGCGGAGCTGGAGCAGATCCCGGCGGAGAAGCTGCCGCAGTTCAAGGCCGTGGTGGTGAAGGGCGCGGTGAATATCAAGAACGGGATGCGCGCCGACGCCGCAGGTGGCCAGTCGTACCGGCACTTCCCGCGCAGTATCGACTTCGACGTCATCGACGGCGGGCTCGGTGCGGAGATCGGCCCGGACAAGGGCCGGATCCAGGGCGCGCTCGGGAACCTCTTGTACTTCGGCACCTCGCGGACGGGCGGCGTGCTCGACATCAACGGGCCGTTGAACCGGGAAGACCCGCGGTTTGTCGACGCGCTTGCGGACGTCGCCGAGGACATCCTGTGATCACGGAGCATGTGGCCGCGGTCAAGGCCCTGTTGGGCGGTGTCGCGCCGACAGCGGTCTATTTCGGTCAGGTGCCGAACGAGCCGTCGTTCCCCTACCTGGTGCTGTACATGGACACCGGGATCGACGACGAGACGAAACTGTGCGCCACCCCGGATGCGGCGACGTTCCGGTTCCAGATCACTTCGGTCGGGATGAGCGACATCGCCGTCGGGATCGTGGCCGATAAGGGCCGCACCGCGGTGCTCGGTGTCCGGCCGGTCGTGGCTGGCTGGAAAACCAACCCGATCCGCAGGGAGACGTCGATCCCGGTTCGCGCGGACAAGGACGTGACGGTCCCGCCTCTGAATCTCCACCCGATGTTCGGTGTGGACACCTACGTTTTCGAGTCCCGGAAGGACTGAGTCATGGCACTGATTCCGCACACCCAGGCGCAGATCGGCGGCGTCGTGCTGGCGCCGACCGCGGCGACGGCGGGGCCGGACACGCTCCGGCCGGACGACCGGCTGCTGCTGATCGTCCAGAACGGCAGCGCGGGAACCGTCGCGGCGACCATCACCGTTCCGGGCAACACGAAGTACGGGCAGGCGCAGCCGGACATCACGTCGGCGAACATCGCCGCCGGCGCGCTCCACGCGTTCGGCCCGTTCCCCGCCGACTTGGCCGACCCTGCGGACGGGCTCGTCGACGTCGATGTGAACCCGAGCGCCTCGGTCAGCCTGTACGCGGTGCGGGTGTAGGCGATGGCGCTCAAGCACGTACGCGCACGGAACACGGTGACCGGTGCGGTCGCGGCCGTGTCCGAGCGGGCGCTCGAGCTCGGCGTGATGCCGGACTGGGAGGCCGTCGAGGGCCCGGTGCCGAAGCGGCCGAAGTCCGCGGTGCCTGCGCTGCAGAAGAAGACCACCGGCGAAAAGCCGGAGGAAGAATCCGCCGACGGCTCGTCGGCCGGCGAGAGCAAGGAGTAACCGATGGCCGACATGCTCAACGACGGCAACATCAAGGTCACCTACGTGGCCGCGATCGCGAACATGGCCGCGCCCACTGCGGCCGAGCTCAACGGCGGCCTGGACCTGGAGTGCCTCATCACCGCGGACGGCTTGGAGCCGTCGGTCGACGAGGAGAAGGTCTCCATCGCGAAGCTGTGCGAGACCATGAACGCCGAGGCGCCCGGTCGCGCGACCTACGGTCTCGGCCTGACGATGGTCCGCAAGGACGTCCCGGCCGAAGACGTGGCGTGGACGACGCTGCTGCGCGGCACTTCCGGTTACCTCGTGTTCCGGTACGGCATCGACGCCGACACCGCCTACGCCGCCTTGCAGGACGTGCAGGTGTGGCCCGGGAAGTTCGGCGAACGCAGGCCGCAGAAGCCCGAGGCAAACGGGGCCACCACGTTCATGTCCCAGTTCTACGTGTCGGCGACGCCGGACATGGACGCCACCGTCGCCTGATCCCCCTCGAACGCGCCGCCGCGGCCCACCCCCTGACCGGGCCGCGGCGGCGTTTCCATACCCAGGTCGGGGAAAGGTCAGGGAGACCACTGTGGACAACGAAGAGTTTGACGCCTTGTTGGAGAAGGCGAAGCGTCCTGAGAAGGATGTTGATCTGTGCCTTCGCGGTGATTTGCAGGCCGAGTGGGAGCGGCTTGACGCGCAACTCGCGGAGCCGAGCACCGACACGGCGACCCTGGCGGTCAGCAAGGAGCAGCGCGAAATCGCGAAGCAGGTCGTCGCCCTCCAGGAGGAGATGAAGGACGCGACGCTGACGTTGCGGCTGCGCGCCCTGGAACGCCACGCGTGGAAGAAGCTGCGCGCCGACCACCCGCCCCGCGACAAGGACCCGCACGACCGCGTGATGGGGATCAACAACGACACCTTCTGGGACGCCCTGGTGTACGTGAGCCTGGTATCCCCGAAGCTGGACGCGGAACGCGTCGCGCGGCTGCTCGATTCGCTGACTGTGAGCCAGTTCGACAAACTCACCACGGCCACCTGGAATCTGAACCAGGAGGACGTCTCCGTCCCTTTCTCGTCGACCGCCTCACGCATCGCACCGAGTTCCGGCGCGACGTCGAGGCAGCGACCCAGCTCGGAATCAGCTATCGACGCTTCTTCGGCTGGGAGCCGAAAGAAGTCGTCGAGCACCACTATGAAGGCGGGCAGCTAACCCGGTCGATCGTCACACGCGAACCGGAGTGGGACGACCACGACCGGTCGCTGGTGCTGGCGTTGCGGGAGTACCAGTCCCTGGTGTGCGGCGGCTGCGGTGGATTCCTGCCGGAGACCACATCGCCGGATGCGGGGTACAAGGCGGAACTACCTCACCGGTGTCACCGGTGCAGCGCGATCAAGTCCAAGCAGCGCGAGTACTCCGACCAGAAGAACTCGGATGCGCTTGTGCTGTGGCCCGTGACGAAAACGTCGTGAAAGGAGGTGGCGCGTGGCCGAGCGATCCGTAAACGTCAAGCTCCGCATGGACGTCGCGGCTTACATGGCCGGGGCACGTAATGCGGCCGGTGCGACGAAGGACCTCGACAAGGCCGCGCGCGACCTCCGCCGAGCACTCGACGAAGAGGAGAACGCAGCCGGCCGCGCGCGGGTAGCGAACGCCCGGCTCGCCGAAGTTCAGGCCAATGCGAAAGCGAAGGCTTCGGAGCTCGCCGCGGCGCAGGAGGATGCCGCGCGAGCGAGCAGGGCGCTCGCGGTGGCACAGGACAACTCGGCAGACGCCGCGAACCGGTTCTCTCAGGCGCAGAAGAGCGCCGCCACCGAAGCGGGCCGGTCGTCCAAAAAGGTCGACGACGCGATGGGGCGGCTCGCGAAACGCACCAACGCGCAGTTCGACGCCCTCAAATTCACCGGTCTCTCCCTCGGGTTGCCCGCGGCGGTCGCAGTGGGCGCAGTGGCAACCACGGGCAGCCTCGCGCTCATCGCGGCGGGCTTCGCGGCGCTCGGCGTAGCCGGTGTGGCACACACAGACGAGGTGCAGGGCGCGTTCGCGAAGCTGCGGACATCCGTCGTTGACGACGTCCGAAGCATGTCGGCGCCGTTGAAGGGTGACGTCGTCGGCGCGCTCGACGATGTGGGCGCGGCGTGGGATCGGCTGGCGCCGTCGGTGAGCACGGCGATCCAAGCATCGGCGCCTGCGATTCGCACTCTTACGGGTGCGGTCACGGACTTCGCCGAGAACGCCATGCCGGGCATGATCACCGCGGTGAAGCGCTCCGAGCCAGCGCTGGAAGGGCTCCGTACCTTCTCCGGGCAGGCAGGCGCAGGCCTGTCAGAGTTCTTCGTCAATGTCTCGGAAGGCGCCGAGGGTGCTGGCGAGGGCATGGAGACCCTCGGCGGGACGGTCCGTCTGCTCGAGTCCCGCATGGGGACCTTGTTCGCAAACCTTGCGAACGGCAGCCAAGGACCTCTGTTGTCGCTGCACACCATCGTTGACCAGGTCACCGGCGGGCTCAACGATCTCACCGCTCAGGGCTCCGGCGCCATGGGCGCGCTGCAGGGGTTCACCAACGCCGGTTCGGGTGCGGCCACTGTGCTCAGCGGTGTACTGGGTGCAGTGTCCGCGCTTCCGCCGCAGGTGGCCCAGTTCGCCGGATCGATGGGCGCGGCGTCGATGATCGCGGGCCAGTTCGGCATCAACGCTGGAAAGGGTTTCGAGGGGCTCGGCGACAAGGTTCGGGCGGCGACGACGTCGAGTGACAAGTTCAAGGCTGCTATTAGCGGCATGGCCTCGGGCGCGGTGCATCCAGCGTTCCTCGCGGTAGCAGGGCTCGGTCTGGTGCTGGACACGTTGGGGCAGAAGCAGCAGGAAGCCGCGGAGAAAACAGCTAAGCACGCTGAGAACGTGCGTGGCTTGACAGACGCTTTGCGCAAGGACAAGGGCGTCATCGGCGAGCAGACGCAGGCGTGGAACGCCGAAGCGTTGGCGTCGAAGAACGCGGCCAACAACCTCGCGCAGTTCGGTCAGACCATGGGTACGGCGAAGCTGGCGATCGAGGGGAATGCGGGCGCCTACAAGGCATTGCAGGATTCGGCGAACGGTCGGATCGCGCAGCTCGGCAAGGAAATGGGCCTGAGTGATCACGCGGTCGGTGCGCTGCAGGGCATCACGTCGAATCTGCTGGCGAACGGTGGCGCCTACGAGGATGTGAAGGGCGCCGTTCAGCAGTACACGACTGTCACGGATGCCTCTGGTGTGGCCACGAATCGGATGTCTGCCTCTCAGAAGGCCGCGTTCGACTCGTTGTTCAACGGTGTCGGCGCGGTCGGTGAGCAGATGCGTGCGCAACGGGACGCGGCGGCCGCCTACCTCGCGTCGGAGCACGCCCTGACAGGGCTGTCGGCGGCGCAGATCCGGGCCCGGGACGCCACGACCCAGCACACGCAGGCGATCTACGACCAGGTGAACGCTTCTCTCGGCCACCGCGGCGCCGTGTTGAACGTGCAGCGCGCGATGGAGGACTACAAGAAGGTCACCGAGAACAGCAAGTCCACGACGTTGGAACGCGCGGAAGCGGAGCTGAAACTGGAGCAGGCGATGCAGCAGCAGATCGCCGCCGCCGGTAAGGCCGCTGCCGCGTCCGCGCAGGGCGCGACGGACAAGCAGAAGGAGTCGATCGCGACCGCGGCGATGAACGCCGAGACGGTCAAGTTGGCTGGCACGTTCGCCGGGCCGCTGCCGGCGTCGCTGCAGCAGACGATCGCGAAGATGTCCGTGACCGAGGCCAAGGCCGCCGGGCTGCGGGTGGAGATCGACAACACTGGTGCGGCGGTATATCGGCTCCCGGATGGCCGGATCATCAAGCTGACGGGTAACAACGCGCAGGCGATGGCCGCGATCAACGAAGTCCAGCGGCACATGAACTCGATCCGCGACAAGCAGGTCACGATCACCGTGCAGCAGCGGTACGCGGCGACCGGCGGCATCGGGAACGCGATCAGCCAAACAGGACGCGCAGTGGCGTATGCCAAGGGCGGTATGGCTCTACCGTGGGGAACCGTTGCGAACGACAGCGGAAACCTGCTTCAGCCCAAGCGGATGTCCGGCGGTCTCGCGATGGTGATCCCGCCGAACACGCCGAGGCTCATCGGCGACAACATGACCCATCGCGAGCTGTTCGCACCGTTGGATGGTTCTCAGCGGAGTCGTGAGCTCATCATCGAAGCGGCACGGCACGAGAAGATCCTGCCGATGGCCAACGGCGGAATACTTTCCGCCGCGCGGGAAGCACTGTCGCATCTGCAGGGCGGCGGTCAGTTCTTCGAGGACTTCTCGTGGTACGGCAACAGCGCCAACGTGTCCAGCTACAACGACGAGCTCGCGGGCCTGTTCTACGGGGCGAACAAGGGGTTCGATTTCGACGCGTCGGACCGCACCCGGGACGGGATCGTGTCGTGGCTGCAGGGGTATGTGAACCAGCAGGCCGCGGCGGAGGCCGCGCAGAACATGGTGGTGCAGTCGCCGGTGCAGGAGGCCATCACCGCGGGAACGTTGGTGCAGGGTTCGGCGCGCGGGGGGAACGGCGCGGTCGTGAACCTCAACATCGCCTTCCCCCGGTATGTCGGCACGCGGGACGAGCTGGTGCGGGAGATCCGTTCGAAGGTGTCCGAGCTGGGCGGGGACGTGCAGAACGCGTTGGGGAGGCGACGATAGTGGCATTCACCGATCAGTTCGTCGCCGAGCTGGCGATCGCGTCGGAGTGGGTCGACATCACCGACGACGTCTACGGTGCTCCCGGGGTCACGATCACCCGGGGGGTGGACGACGAGTATGCGAAGCCGCAGCCGTCGGAGTGCAGGCTCACGCTGAAGAACACCGCGGCGGGAAAGTACGCGCCCCGGAATCCGATGGGCGCCTACTACGGGCAGCTGGGACGGAACACACCGTTCCGGATCGCCCGCCGGGTGGCGCGGGACGCGTTCGCGCGAACGGTGTCCAACGGATGGGGCGCAGCGGATCTCGGTGGGGCGTGGTCGTTCGAGGGGGGAACGGCGTCGCTTTACGCGGTGTCCGGTGGGTCCGCGACGCACAGCATCACCCCGGCGTCGGCTAGCCGCATGACCTACCAGGCGGGCCAGTTGTACCGGGATGTCGATTGCGCGGTCACGGTGTCGGGCGCACCGGTGAACGTCACCGGCGGCACCGTCGAGTGGGCTATCGCGCTCGGCGGCGCGTCCACGTCGGACTACTACCTGGTGATCGTGAGGGTCAGCACGTCCGAGGTGGTGTCGATCGAGATCCGCCACGCGGACGGGTCCATCCTGGAGAAGGACGACTTCATCGACATGACGTGGACCGGGGCCCCACTGCGGATCCGCGCGCAAGTCGATGGACGTACCATCCGCGGAAAAGTGTGGCTCGCCGCCGACCCCGAGCCGTATCGGTGGCATCTGAATACGAACGCCCTCGACGAGGAGTTGGCTTTTCCGTCACGAGGGTGGGCCGGGGTGTGGTCGGCCAAAGGCGCCGGCAACACCAACGGCGCGGTGACGTTCACCTTCGACGACTGGGAGGTCCGATCGAATCGGTTCATCGGCGAGGTGTCGTCGTGGCCGAACTCGTGGGACCTCGACGGCGAGGATGTCCGGGCTGGGATCACGGCGTCGTCGCTGACCCGTCGGCTCGGGCAGGGCGAGCAACCGCAGCTGTCCAGCTACCGGCGCGGGAACGAGTCCATCACCCCCGCGCACCTGGCGTACTGGCCGCTGGAAGACAAGTCGGGTGCGGACACGATCGCGTCCGGCATCGGCGGCTTCCCCATGCAGATCTCCGCCGGATCACCAAGGTTCGCGTCCAATTCCGACTTCGACTGCTCCGAGCCGATCGCGCAGTCCAACGGATCGGTGCTGTGGGGGCGGATCCCCGAGAACACCGGCACAGGTGAGCTGCAGGCCGTGTTCCTGCTGTCCATTCCGGACTCCGGCGAAGTCGACAACGGGACGCTCCTGCAACTGCAATGCACAGGCACGATGGGTTTCTGCGACCTGCGCTACCGCGCGGGCGGGAACCTGCAGCTGTGGTTCTTCAACCAGAACCGGACGACCGTCCACACCTCCGTGCTGATGCCATTGGACGTCGACGGCCGCCCGCTGCAGGTCAGTGTCGAGCTGGCGCAGAACGGCGCGAACATCGACTACGCGGTCGCGGTTCTCGGGTTGGGGGACGACATCGGCCTGGTGACGCCGGGAACGGTGGCTGGCCTGTCGTTCGGGTCGGTGCTGAACTGCTTCGCGCCCCCGTACCGGGGGACGATCACGTCGGCGGCGATGGGGCACGTCGCGGTCCGTAACAGCATGACGTCCATCTACACGCTGCAGGACCAGCTGAACGCGTGGGTGAACGACCTCGGCAACGACCGCGCACGGCGGTTGTGCCGGGAGAACGGGCTGCCCTACGTGTTCATCGGCGACACCGACGGTGTGACACCGGAGATGGGGCCGCAGCTGCCGAAGGGATTCACCGAGCTGCTGCAGGACGTCGCGGACGTCGACATGGGCATGCTGACCGATTCCCGGTCCGCTCTCGCGCTGGTGTACCGGTGGCGGAACACCTTCTACAACCAGACACCGGCGTTGTCGCTGACGTATCAGCAGGTGCTGCAGCCGTTCGAGCCCACCGAGGACGACCGGTACCTCCGTAACGACGTCACCGTCGAACGTGACGACGGCTCCAGCTACCGGGCAGTGAAGGAAACAGGGCCGCTGTCGGTGACCGACCCGACGTCCACGGCCGGGGTGGGCCGGTACGCCACGTCGGTGAGCCTGCCGCTGGCCACCGACGAGCAGGTGATGGACGCCGCAGGCTGGCTGCTGAACCTGGGGACTGTCGACGAACCCCGCTACCCGGTGGTGAAGGTGTCGGTGGAGCCGTTCGCGGCCAGCACCCAGTTCGCGCTCGATGCCCTGTCGGTGGACGTCGGGGACCGGATCGCGATCACCTCGGTTCCCGTCGGTCTGGGCGCGGACGACATCTCCCAGATCGCCCGCGGCTACGTCGAGTTCTTCGACGGGGTTGAGCACGTCGTCGACTTCCGGTGCAGTCCCGAATCGCCGTACCAGGTGTGGGAACTGGACGGCACCGACGCGGCCCGCCTGGACTCCGATGACTCGTTCCTCGCCGCGGACGTCACGTCCACGGCGACGTCGCTGGTCGTGGGTTCGCTCACGACCCCGTGGACGAGCGACCCGGCGGAGCTGCCGATCCCGGTGAAGCTCGGCGGCGAGAAGGTCACCGTGACCGCGGTGACCAACGAGATGCTGTCGAACACGACCTTCGAAACGGGTCTGTCGCCATGGACCTCGTCAGGGACCGCGGCGGGAACAGGCTTCACCCAGTCCAGCACACAGAAACACTCGGGGACGTTCTCTGCGCGGCTCGTGCCGGACGGTGTGACCTTCTATGCCGCTGCGCTGTCCGAACTTATCCCGGTGGTGGCGGGGATGCCGGTGACGGTGTCGGTATGGGTGCGGTTCACCAACGCTGTCACGTCCAACTTCTCGGTCTCGATCAACTGGAACGACGCCGCCGGCGGATATATCACCACGTCGAATGAGTTCGTGTCGGTGAGCGCGGCGACGTGGACGCAGGTCAGGAACACGTTCATCGCCCCGGCGGGTGCGGCCACCGCGCAAGTGGTGCCACTACTGGGCGGGACACCGGCCCCCAGCCAGGTTTGGTACGTCGACGACGTTTCCCTCACCGGACCCCAGCGGTTCACCGTGATCCGCAGCGTGAACGGTGTCGTCAAGGCGCACGCGGCAGGCACCCCGATCAGTCTTGCCCGGCCCGCGATCCTGGCCCTCTAAAGGAGAACTGATGGCATTCCTTGCGGGACAGCGTGCCACCGCCGCCCAGCTGAACGACCAGAACGCGAAAGGGATCTCGCTGATCGCGGACGGTCTCACCTCGCCGCAGTCGTTCGCGACGGGCTCCACCACCACCGTGCAGTGGCCGGTGATCGACTCGTCGGAGTCGTCGATCATCACGATCACCGGGACGAACAACACCACCTTCACCGTCGTCAAGCCCGGGTTTTTCGCGATCGAGACCGCGCTGCGTCTCGTCGCGGGCACCACCACCCTGGAACTGTCGATCAAGGTGAACGGTGTGCGGGTCGGCGCGAACGTCGGCAACACCGTCACCTCCACCGCCCGAAACCTCCGGCTCGTCGCGGGGGACGTCATCACCATCACCGCCATCCACAGCTCCGGCTCCACCAAAGCCGTGGAGTCCGGCGCGGAGGACACCTCACACGTGTCGATCACCAGGCTCAGCGAGTGAGGACCGTCCACAATGCACGAAAGGGGTGTCGGTGAGTGAACTGGCACAGCTGCTCACTGCGATCGGCGGCTTGGTCGCGATGGTCCTCGGCGCCGTCGGCGGGCTCGTCACCACGCTCCGGACATCCCGCCGTGAACGTCCTGCCGCGGCGGCACGCGGCGCGACCCGGGTCTACGAGCAGCTCGAGAAAGCCGCCGAGGACGGAGACATCACAGCGGACGAGTTCGCCGAGGCGATGCGGCTCCTCAGGGAAGAAGGTGAGCAGCCGTGACGCTCGATGACGCGATCCACCGTGCCGCCGAAGAATCCAAGGACCACCGCGGACACCGGCTGATCTGGGCGTTCTCGTTGATGCTCCTGCTCGGCGCGGTCACGCTGGCCGTAGTCGTGTACGTCGGCCGGGAACAGAGCGACGCCAAGGTGAACGAGCTGTCCCGGCAATCCGCTCAAAACGCCGACGTCGCGACGAAACTCGCCGAGCAGGTGCGGGCGCTCGGCGCTACCCCGGTCGTCGAGCCACCGCGCGTTCCGGCAGAAGCCGACCCCGCCACGATCCGACAGGCCGCGCGCTCGGCGGTCGCCGACTACTGCGCCGCGCCGTCCCGGCCGTGCCGCGGTGCCGACGGCACATCGCCTTCGTTCGACCTGATCGTGGACGCGGTCGTGTCCCGCATCCCGGCGCCGCAACCCGGCCGGAACGGGACCGACGGCGATGACGCCACCACAGCGCAAGCCGCTGCCGCGGTCGCCGCGTACTGCGGCCAGCCGACGGAGCCGTGCCGCGGCGCGGACGGCAAGGACGGCGCCGATGGGAAGGACGGCAAGGACGGTGTGGACGGGAAGCCAGGCGCCGATGGCCCGCCGGGGCCGTCCTGTCCGGACGGGTACACCGCGCAGTCCCGGCGGCAGGCCACCGAAACCTGGTGGGTGTGCGTCTCCGACGCCGACCCGCCGCCCCTGACCCCACCGAACTGAGGAGGCCGCATGGCCTGGTACGTCGCGAAATCCCTCGAGGTTTTGCGCGGGCAGCTGAACACGATGGCGCCGCGCCGGTCGACGGTGTCCGACGGCAGCATCGGCGACGCCGCGCACAGCTCCCGCACCTCGGACCACAACCCGACCTCGAGCGGGCAGGTCTGCGCGCGCGACTTCACCCACGATCCCGGCGGCGGTCTGGATTGCCACTGGCTCGCCCGGGTGCTGGTCGCGTCCGGGGACAGCCGGATCAAGTACGTGATCTGGGACCGCCGGATCTGGACGCCCGGTGTCGGCTGGAAGGCCTACAGCGGCTCGAACCCTCACACCCAGCACCTTCACCTGTCGGTGAAGGCCGGAGCGCTCGGCGACGACGGCCGCGCGTGGAACCTCGGAACCGCAACCCCATCCCAGGAGGAACTCGTGGCCACTGCCGAAGAGATCCAGGCGATCGCGAACGCGACCGTGAACACGCTGATGAGCCGCGGTGTCGGCGTCGGAGAACCGGAGCGGGGCGTGATGCCGTTCTCGACGCACGTCCGCTACACGCAGGTCGACGCCGCCAAGGCCGCGGCGGGCGTCAAGGCGCTGGCCGCCAGCGTCGACGGGCTCGCCGCCGCTGTCGCCGCCGCGACGAACGACCCGGGCATCACGCTCGACGCGGTGAAGCAGATCGTCACCGACGCCGTGAAGCAGTCCATCGAGATCGTCGGCGAAGTCCGCATCGGCCCGGCGGCCGGACAGTGACCGGCCAGCACGGCGACCCGATCGGCGAAGCCCCGTCGATGCTCGCGCGGTACGCAAAGGCTTTCGCGGCCTTCCTCGGAACCCTGACGCCGCAGGCCGTCTTCGCCGTCCTCGACAGCAACGGGGTCCACGTCAACGCGTGGATCAACCTCGCGGTCACCGTGATCCTCGGCGTGGCCGCCACGGCGGCTGCCCCCAAGAACGAGGAGTAGGCCATGGCCACTCGACTCGCGGACGCCTCGCAGCAGGCCGCCTGTGACGCGGTCGTCGACCGCATCGACGTCGGCGGCGCCGGAACCCTGAAGATCTACACCGGCAGCCAGCCCGCCGACGCCGACACCACCCCGGCCGGGACGCTGCTCGTCACCATCGCGCTGGCGGCGACCGCGTTCGGAGCGGCCACGAGCGCGGGCACCGCCTCGCTCGCCTCCACCCCGCGGTCCGGCACCGGCGTGGCCGCAGGCACCGCCGGGTGCTTCGTCGTCGAAAGTGGTGGCGGGGCGAAAGTCTTCGGCGGCTCGGTCACCGCGACCGGCGGCGGCGGAGACCTCACCCTCGACAACACGTCCATCGCCGTCGGGCAGACCGTGAACGTCGGCACCCTCACCTTCACCCACCCCGGCACCTGAGAGGACTCCTGATGACCGAGCCCGAACCGCCGCGCCCGCCCCGCGATATCCACGCGGACTGCCAGGACCACCCCGGCGCCACCACCGGCAAGTCCTGGACGGAGATCTACGCCCACTTGCTCGACGCGCACACCGGCGGCACCGGCGACCCGGCCGACATCGTCGAACCGTCCGGCTGGGACATCACGGCCGTCTGGGCCCCGGCGTAGCCCATGCCCGTCAGCTTCGGCGCGGTCGCGGTATCGGGCGCCTCGGACTCGCTGAGTACGACGTGCCCGATCGCCGTGGCCGGGCTGGGCACCATCGCCGCCGGCGACATCTTGGTCTTCGCGATCGAGATGTGGGAGTCCGCGACCTCCCCGGTCACCTGGCCCACCGGCACAGGCACCTGGACGCAGATCGTCGACCTCGTGTCCGGCTCCACGAAACTCAGGGCCGCGTGGTGCCGCGCGCTCGGCACCGAAACCGGCAGCCTCACCGCCAGCTGGACCGGGTCGCAGTGGCGGCTTGGGCACCTCATCCGGATCCCCGGCGCGCTGGCGGCCGGTGACCCGGTCGAGGTCCTCAACACGGCCACCGGCACCGGCACCTCCGTGCCGTCGACGAGCGTCACTATCGCGACGCTCGCGCTGCTGCTCCACCTCGGCTCGAGCGAGAACGGCACCAGCCAGACCACGCCGCCGACGTCGTTCACCAACGCCGCGAACGGCAACGTCCTCCGAACGAACCACCGCTACCCGGGCGCCACCGGCACCTACACCGCCTCCGGCGGGGTGCTCGCCGCCTCATCCCTGCAGCACGCAGTGCTCATCGCCATCAAACCCGCCGCCGGCGCAGGAGACAGCACCGGTACCGGCGCGCTCACCGCGCCCGCCAGCGTCGCCGCGGGCACCGGGACTGTGCCCGTCACCGGCGCCGGCGCGACGACCGCCCCGAAGTCGACCTCCGCCGCCACCGGCGCGGTCATCGTCGCCGCGGCGGGCGCGGCAACAGCGCCGGCCTCCGTCGCGTCCGGTGCTGGCGGGGTCGTAGCCACCGGCACGGGAGCGGCCACCGCGCCAACAGCCATCGCGAACGGCGCGGGAACGGTGGTCGTCACCGGCAACGGAGCGTTGACCGCCCCAGCGTCGGTGGCGTCCGGCACCGGCGGCGCCGTCCCCGCCATCGAAGGCACCGGGGCGCTCGTCGCGCCGGCCGCGGTCGCGCTCGGCGCAGGCGTCGTCATCATCAGCGGCATCGGCCACTGCGTCGCCCCGGCGTCGGTCGCCAGCGGATCCGAAAGCCTCACCGCCCCTGCCGAGGATCCGCGGCTCACGATCCACCCGAACCTGGCCACCGCCAGCATCCGCGCCAACCAGGCGCTCTTGACGATGGGGGACACATGACGTCGATGGAGATGAAGAGAGGCGACCTCGAGCCGGACCTGGTGATCACGGTCGAAGACGCCAGCGGCGTCGCGAACCTCAACCAGGTCACGTCGTGGCGGGTCATCGGGAAACAGCACGGTGCGGTGGTGGTCGACGGCGCGCCGACGAGCGTCACCGTGGATCCGGGGAACGAGTCGAAGGCCACGCTGGCCCGCGCGTGGGAGACAGGGGAGACCGCGGACGTCGGCGACATGCAGATCGAAGTCGAGGCGATGTGGCCCGGCGGCCGACCGCAGACGTTCCCCGCGTCCGGGTATGGAGTCGTCAGGATCCGCGCCGACCTGGGTTAACCCTGCTCCACGCGAAAGGCCCCCGCGCTCTTCGGAGCGCGGGGGCCTTTTCGTTGTGTCCAGCTACGCCGTGGTGGGCCGCTTGATCGCGATGCTGCCGACGAACGCGACCGCACCGACACCGAGCAGACCGTACGCCCAGCCACGCCGTGTGGAGATCGCGCCGTCGCAGGCCTGTGCGAACCCGGTCGTCGAGCTCGCGCCGAGCGATCCGTAGCCGGCGTCGAGGCTCATCGCGTTCCGCAGGCCGTCAACGTTGGCCTGGTACGCGGCGTCCTTCGTGTCCGGCTTCATCGCGCTGCCACAGGAGACGGTGCCGCCGCCGGGTGTTGCCGCGCTGACGCCAGTGACGAGCAGGATCGCGCCGACGACGGCGACCAGTGCGGCGACGATGCCGACGAACTTGCGCGGGTCCATGGGTTCTCCTCGTAGACGGGTTCGTTCTGTCTGGTCGTGTGGATCACGGATTCCGTTGCCCACGTAATCGGACTGTGACAGACGAATACGAGGACGATCAGTGGCCAGCTTGGCGGAGGAACGCGGTGATGAACTCGCCGCCGATCTCCTGTGCCTCGTCGGCGTGGCCGCGGACCCGGGTAGAAGGCATGGTGGTGGATTCGGTCTCGATGACCCGATCCTGTTCCGCCACCGGGTGTTTCCAGTGCCCGCTGCAGCCGTTCGGGCAGTCCATTTCGATGGTGCGAAGGACCCTACCGTCGGCGGAAGGCTGCTGCCACGACAGCACGCCCGTACCGTCGCAGAGCTCGCAGGTACTCGTAGACTTCACCGATACCTCCGCACCTCGTGCAGGCCTTCTGGTTGCTGTCGATCCCCGAGCCAAGGCATTTCGGGCACGTCTTCGGCATGATGGTAGCCCTTTCCTACTTGGGTATGCGGCCTGTGCCGTTGCACCGGCCGCAGTCGGACTGGCCGTTCGTGGCGCCGAGCCCCGCGCAGTCGGGGCACGCGACGGTCTCGTCCTGCTTGTCGTTGCCCATGGTTGTTCACCTTCCGCTTGAGGATCGGGTTTGCTGCTCCATTCGGGGCCTGATCTCCCGCTCCGCCGCTCGGGGTGGGCCGCTCATCGAGGGGCGCTGGGCGGCTCGGCGGAGCAGGAGATCAGGTGGAGGTTGGGCTCCCGCCGTCGCCCGCATGGACCGGGCGGGAGCCGCCTCCCCGCGCCCGCCCGTCTGGAAAGGGCGCGGAGTCTAAAGAGGGGCCGACGAGATCGATCGGGGTAGAAGGATCTGCCGGCCCCCCTTCCGCCCAAGGGGCGGTTGGTCCCCGGCGAACGCGACGAGGGGCTGCCGCGTCCGCCGGGAGTCATCTGGCACGTGGAGCAGGTGAAGGGCGCCGCGGGATTGGCGCGATGTTGTGCTGAACCCGATATGCGGCCTCGCAGGCCTCGCACTGCCGAAGTCCGGGGCGTGCCCGACGCTCGGAGACGTCACCGAACTCGGCGTCTCCGAAGACCCCGCACAGCATGCGAATCCGTTCCCCTGGCTCTGGCACGGCCCGTAGCCAGGCGCGGTGCCAGGTGTCGCCGATGACAGGGTGTAGGGCGTCGAGGTCGACGTAAATCAGGGCGCTCATCGGCTGTCCTGCCCGCGAAGCCGACGTTCGAACTCTGCCCATTCCTCCGGCGTCGTCTCGCTCACCGGACGAAACGATCGGTTGTCGAGGTCGATCTCGCCGCCGACGCGGTGGCCGCGGTGGTCGAAGTCGAAGCCGACTTGTCTCGCGCGGGTTGATGGGTCGGATCGCTCGTTGCTCATCGAGCCCTCCCCTGGACCGTCTAGGCTGCCGCCCTGTGCTGCGTGGGCGATGTGCTGTCACAAGCATGATGTGCTAGCACATTGACCGCAATAGCCCGTACGGCTGAGGGCCCGATCGTGTGCATAGCGTTAGTCTTCGATGCATGGCGAGCACAAACGAGACACCTCGCGCGGTCGAACTTGGCCTGCTCCTGAGGCGTTTCCGGACCCGTGCAGGTCTCGGACAGCAGGAACTCGCAGCACAAATCGGACGCCACCACTCGGAGATCTCACGCATCGAGCGTGCTCAGCGTGGGCTCGACGAGGACTTCCTCATCGCGATCCTCGATGCTGTCCATGTCAGCTCGGAAGAGCGTGCCCAGGTGCTCACTCTCTTCCGGGAAGCTGCGGACCCGAACTGGCTGGCACCTGGCCGTTCGCGGCAGCTCACCGTGGTTCGCGCGTACGAGGACGCCGCCGACGCGATCACCAACGTGCAGCCGCAGTTGATCCCTGGGCCGCTGCAAACCCGCGCGAACGCGATCGAGGTCATGATCGCCACCGGGAATACGCGAGCAGAGGCGATCGAGGGCGCCGACTTCCGAATGGCGCGCGGCGCCACGATCATGGAGTCAGGGGTCGACTTCACTGCCATCATCGGCGAGTACGCCTTGAGGTACCCGGTATGCGGTCGGGAAGCCGCAGTGGAGCAGCTATATCACCTTCGGAAGCTCATGGATGTCCCGCATATCACCATCAGGGCTGTCGCGATGTCGTCGCGTTCGATGGCGATGCGGCGCGGACCGTTCGTTCTGATCGAATCGGAGCGAACGGGTGCCGTCGTGCATCTGGAGCAGGTCTCGGGTTCCACCACGATGACCGATGCCAAGTACGTGCGCGGCTACCAAGAAGCTGCGGAAGCCCTTCGTGGGAACGAGGAGAAGGGAATCCGTGGGGAAGCGATGAGCACCGACGCCACATCGGTGCTCATCGAGGAAATTGCCAACGAGATGGAGAATACAACATGACAGAACTTCGCTGGCGGAAATCCAGCTACAGCGGCGGCGCGAACGAAGAGTGCGTCGAGGTTGGGTTTCTCGCTGGCGTTCCGGTCGCAATTCGTGACTCCAAAGACCCGGAGGGTGGGCAACTTACGTTGAGTCCGGCCGCCTTCGCTGGCTTGCTCGCTTCAGTGATCAAAGAAAAAGACGGCAAGGAATAGCCCCCCCCCCCCCGCTGAAATAGAAATTGCCCCGGCATACCCGTCTGGTGCCGGGGCAATTTCATACCCACGATAGGTCCCGCAGGTTAGCTTCCGTCAAGCTGCAGATCAGCCGCACGCAAACTCTCGGCCGAGGTGAATGCCCGAAGGGACGCTTCCGCCGCGTCCGCGGAGCGTTTCAGCTGTCGTGGGTCGAGGTGTCCGTAGATGTCCACGGTGGTCTGATACGACTCGTGGCCGAGGCGACGTTGCAGGGTGGGGAGGTCGACGTCATCCGCGATCTGCCACGACGCGTGGGTGTGGCGTAGGTCGTGGATACGGGGTGTCTTGTTCAGTCGGAGGGCTAGTGGGACGAATCGGCCGTCCTCGTCGCGGTCGGCGTTCGCCGCCACGACGGCTTTCTTCCACACGCGGTCGCGGAAGTTGTTCTCCCGGAGCCTGGCGCCCTTCGGGCCGGCGAACAGAGGCTCGTCCTGGGTGCGGTTGAACGTGAGCGCAGCGAGCTCGGGAACCAGCGAGGGTGGGATGGAGACGGTGCGTTTCCCTCGGCGGGTCTTGGTGGTGCCGACGTAGTGACCGTTGTCGGCGCGTTTGACGGCCTTCACGACGCGGACGCTGGGGGTGGATCTGGCGAGGTCGAGGTCACCGACGTTGAGGGCGGCGAACTCTCCCCACCGGAGGCCGGTGGAGACGAGGAACCGTACCGCGGGCTTGTAGTAGTCCCGGACCTTGGAGAGCAGGAGAGAGAACTCGCCATGGGTGAGGAACACCATCTCCTCGGTCACGTACTCGGGGAGCCGCTGCCCGTGGAACGGGTTGTCGGGCCGGTACTTAGGGACGGCTGAGCCGATCGCGGCGGACAGGAACGAGTGGACGTTCCGGAGGGTCTTGCCGCCCATGCCCTCGCCCTCGTCCCAGCGATCGTTGACCCACTTCGCGGCGAGCTTGTCGAGGCCGTCGTGGTCAATGGGGAACGCACCGAGGTACGGGTTGATGTGGTTGCGGGCGTACCCGCGGTAGTCCTTTTTGGTGCGGGTCTCGATGCCGGTGAGGTGCTCGACGTAGTCCTCGATGATGGCCGCGATGGTGGGGACCTTCTTGCGGATGGCGGCCATGGCGCTGGTGGCGTTGTTCAACCGCTGGCCGTTGGCGTCGAGGAGCTTCTTCGCGCGCTCGGCATCGGCGGGGTCGTCGAACGCCAGCGAGTCCTTCTTCTTGGTGTCGGGGTCTCTCCAGACCACGCGGTAGCCGATGGTGCCGTTCTTGCGCGGCCGGGCCTCGATGCTAGCCATCAGGCGACCTCGTCGCTGGCAAGGCTTACTCTGGGGATGTCCATAGGGGACATGATGAACCCCGAACCTGGGTCCATGGGGACACAATTCGGGGTCTACGGGGACACTGATCAGAAATGAGTCTCTGACCTGCATCTATGTGGGGTGAGCGACGGGTTTCGAACCCGCGACCTCCTGGACCACAACCAGGTGCTCTACCAGCTGAGCTACGCCCACCATCGCCGGGCTCGGGGAACTCCCCATCACCTCGGCCGCACTATATTAGCGTGCCCGTTTCGGGGGCTCGCAACGGGTTACCGTTCGTGGCGTTCCTGCACTTCAGCGGCCGCGGCCTTGGCCTGTTCGGTGGTCGGGCCGGGCTGCGGGACGAAGGCGACGCGACGGTAGTAGTCGAGCTCCCCGATGGATTCCTTGATGTCGGCGAGCGCGCGGTGCGCGAGGCCCTTCTCGGGCTTGGCGTAGTAGATCCGCGGGTACCAGCGCCGGACGAGTTCCTTCACCGACGAGACGTCGACCATGCGGTAGTGCAGGTGCGCGTCGAGAAGCGGCATGTCGCGGGTGATGAAGCCGCGGTCGGTGGCGATGGAGTTGCCGGCGAGCGGGGCGACGTTGGCCTCGGGCACGTGCGCGCGGATGTACTCGAGCACGCGCTGCTCGGCTTCTTCCATGGTCACGGTGGAGCGCCGGACCTCTTCGGTGAGGCCGGAGTGGGCGTGCATTTCGCGGACGACCTCCGGCATGCCGTCGAGGGCCTCGTCGTCGGCGTGGATGACGATGTCGACACCTTCGCCGAGGACGTTGAGCTCGGCGTCGGTCACCAGCGCGGCTATTTCGATCAACGCGTCCTTGCCGAGGTCGAGCCCCGTCATCTCGCAGTCGATCCAGACTAGGCGGTCGTTCACCCCGGAACCCTAACCCGACCCGGGGATTCGTGACGCGCGACGTGCGGGTTCGGCGCGTTGCTGGCAGCGTGTGCATCCTCAGGTGAGTCATGTCACAGACCAGGGAGCGACAGTGGTCGAACAAGGTCCAGCCCAGGAGATCGCGCAGGGGTACGTGAGCGAGGGTGCGGCGGTCGAGCTCGGCGCGGTCGTGATCGACGGCAAGGCCGACGCCGCGGCGGCGGTCCGCCTGCCGCTGGCGACGCTGAACCGGCACGGGCTGGTCGCGGGCGCGACCGGTACCGGCAAGACGAAGACCCTGCAGCTGATCGCCGAACAGCTGTCGGCCGCGGGAGTGCCGGTGGTGCTGGCGGACGTGAAGGGCGACCTGTCGGGGCTCGCCGCGCAGGGCGAGAGCAACGACAAGATCGCCCAACGCGCGGAAGAGCTGGGTGACTCCTGGGCGCCCGCCGCGTTCCCCGTGCAGTTCCTGTCGCTGGGCACGGGTGGCAAGGGGTCGCCGATCCGGGCGACGATCACGAGTTTCGGCCCGATCCTGCTGTCGAAGGTGCTGGGGCTCAACGAAACCCAGGAGTCGACGCTCGGCCTGATCTTCCACTGGGCCGATCAGCGCGGTTTGGCGCTGCTGGACACGAAGGACCTCCGCTCGGTCATCACGCACCTGACCAGTGACGAGGGCAAGGAGGACCTCAAGGGCATCGGCGGCGTCTCGGCCGCGACGGCCGGGGTGATCCTTCGTGCGCTGTCCAATCTGGAGGCTCAGGGCGGCGAGGACTTCTTCGGCGAGCCGGAGCTGGACGTCCACGATCTGATGCGCGAGGTCGACGGCAAGGCGATGGTGACCTTGCTGGAGCTGGACAACCTCCAGTCGAAGCCCGCGCTGTTCTCGACCTTCCTCATGTGGCTCTTGGCCGAGTTGTTCGAGGAACTGCCCGAGGAGGGTGACCTCGACAAGCCGAAGCTGGTGTTCTTCTTCGACGAGGCGCACCTGCTGTTCAACGACGCGTCGAAGGCGTTCCTGGAACGCATCGAGCAGACCGTGAAGCTGATCCGGTCGAAGGGTGTCGGCGTGTTCTTCTGCACGCAGCTCCCGACGGACATCCCGAACAACGTCCTGTCCCAGCTGGGCGCGCGCGTGCAGCACGCGTTGCGCGCGTTCACGCCCGAGGACCAGGCGGCGCTGACGAAGACGGTGAAGACGTATCCGAAGACGAAGCACTACGAGCTGGACTCGGCGCTGACGTCGCTCGGTATCGGTGAAGCGATCGTCACCGTCCTTTCCGAGCGGGGCGCGCCGACGCCGGTCGCGTGGACCCGCCTGCGTGCCCCGCGTTCGAAGATGGGCTCCATCGGCGCCGAAGCCATCTCCGCGGCGACGACGTCTTCGGACCTGCACGGGAAGTACGCCGAGACGATCGACCGTGAGTCGGCCTACGAGAAGCTCGCCGCGAAGGTGGCCGCGCCGCCCGCCGGTGAGGCGCCGCCGCCCGAAGCCCCAGCTCCGAAGCCGGAGAAGCAAGAGCCGGGGATGGTCGAGCAGGCGATGAAGAACCCGGCCGTGAAGTCGTTCCTCCGCTCGGCGGCGAGCGCGCTGGGACGGGAGATCACCCGTGGTCTCTTCGGGAACCGGAGGCGGTGAGGAATACCTGACGCGATCTGTCAGGTATGTCCGGCAGGGTCGGCGGCATGACCAACACCGCGACAGCGTCGTTCACCGTGGACGGCTGGGATCCGCAGACCACCGAGAAGACCGAAGGCACCGAGTTCTCGCGGGTGCTGCTGACCAAGACGTTCACCGGTGACGTCGAGGGGAGCAGCGCCGTCGAGATGCTGACGGCGGTGAACGAGACGTCGTCGGCGTACGTCGCCTTCGAGCGGCTGACCGTCTCCGTCGATGGGCGCAAGGGCGGCTTCGTGCTGCATCACTCGGCGGGGGAGAACGGGCATCACCTGATCGTCTTGCCGGGCTCCGGTCACGGTGAACTGGCAGGAATCACCGGAACGGCGGAGATCGTCAAGGACGACGAGGGCAACCACACCTTCACCCTCACCTACGAACTCTGAACGCGGGTGAAGGACTCCTACCCCCGAGGAGTCCTTCACCCGCTCACCGGCTGGGCCGCCCCCTGACGCGGTCCAGGCGGCCGGGTCAGCCGACGATCTGCTCGACGATCTTCTTCGCGTCGTTGACGGGGATCGCGAAACCGATGCCGATGCTGCCGGTCGAGGCCGGGTTGTACAGCGCCGAGTTGATGCCGATGACGTTCCCCTGCGCGTCCACCAGCGCCCCGCCCGAGTTGCCCTGGTTGATCGGCGCGTCGGTCTGGATCGCGGTGTAGCTCGGCCCGGCTTCGTTCGTGGTCCTGCTGTAGGGCGAACGGCGCTCCTGGCCGCTGCTCAGCTCGTCGAGCTTGCGGTTCAGCGCGCTCACGATCCCGGTGGTCACGGTGTTCTGCAGTCCGCCGGGCGAGCCGATCGCGACGACCTGCTGGCCGACGGCGAGCTTGCTCGAGTCGCCGAGCGATGCCGGCGTCAGGCCGTTCGCGTCCTTCGCCTGCAGCACGGCGATGTCGGCCTTCGTGTCGGCGCCGATCACGCTCGCCTTGTACTGCTTGCCGTCCGACAGGGTGACGGTCACGTCGCCCTCGGCGTCGGCGACCACGTGGGCGTTGGTGAGGATGCGCCCGTCCGCCGTCAGGATGACGCCGGAGCCGACCGCCTCACCCTGCGCGGTGGTCACGTTCACCTGGACGACACTCGGTGTCACCTTCGCGGCGACCCCGCTGACGTCACCCGAAGTGGTGTTCCCGACCGGTTGCCCGTTGGCGACCGCGGACGAACCCGTGCCCGACGCCGACGACGCGGAGCCGAGCCCCGCGATCGCCGCTCCGCCGACCCCGCCGATGAGTGCGGCGGCGAGCGCCGTCGCGCTGACGAGGACGGCGATCCTGCCGCCCTTCCTGCGGGGCGCGGGAGGCTGCGGGGTGAAGAGCGGATTCGGCGCGGCCTGCCAAGGGGTGTAACCGGGGTACTGCTGCTGATGCGGCGGCTGGTGCCCACCGGTGGAGGCGGGGCCGGGCCGACTCTCGTTCTCGGTCATGGAACAAGATTCGCGCCCGTACTTGTGAACCGCCTGTGGAAAACCCCAGGGCTTTCCTGAGAATCTCAGTCGAAGAACGCCGGGACGTCCAGCGCTCCGCCCGACGCCTCGAACTCCTCGTGCACAGCGGCGCGGAGTTTCGCGTCAGCCAGGTAGTCGACGGCGGTCAGCGCCAGCCCCAGCGCGCCGTCGACGACCGCGCGATCGCCGTCCGGCGAACCGGCCGCGGCCGCGAACTCCTTGGTGTGCAAGGCGGTCGTCGGTCCGGCGATGGCGATCATCGGGTGGATCGCGGGCATCCGGTAGGAGAGGTTGCCGAGATCCGTCGAGCCGGTGAGGAATTCGGGCACGATCCCTGGCGGCAGCGGTTTACGGCCGGCGTCGACCTGGTGCACCGACCAGCGTCCGGCGAGGGTGGTGTTGAACCGGATCGGCAGATACGCGGGCTGGGCGTCCCACAGGAGTTCGACTACGCAGCCGGTCATTTCCGCCGCGCCGCGCGCGATCGCCGAAACCCGCTCGGCGAGGTCGCGCAGCGTGTCCGGCTGCGCGGAGCGGAGATAGAACAGGAGTGCCGCGCGTTCGGGGACGACGTTCGGCCGCGCGCCGCCGTCGGTGAAGACGCCGTGGACGCGGTCGCTGGAGGGCAAGTGCTGCCGAAGCGCCGCGACTCCCTGGTACGCGGCGACGGCGGCGTCGAGGGCGTTGCGGCCCATGAACGGCTGAGCCGAGGCGTGCGCGCCGACCCCGTGGAACACCATTTCCAGCTGCCGCCTGCCGAGAAACGGGTGCATGGCGATGTCGTGGCTGAACGGATGCAGCATGACCACGGCGTCGACGTCGTCGAAAACGCCCGCGCGGGCCATCGTCTCCTTGCCGCCGCCACCTTCCTCCGCAGGCGTGCCGATCAGCGAGACCCGGCCGCCCAGCCGTCCGGCGACCGCCGCCGCGCCGAGGAAGCCGCCCGCGCCCGCGGTGCAGATGACGTTGTGGCCGCAACCGTGGCCGAGCCCGGGAAGCGCGTCGTATTCGGAGAGGACGGCGATATGCGGCCCGCTGCCGGGGGTGGTCGCGACCAAGGCGGTGTCCAGCCCGCCCGCGCCGATCGTCACCTCGTGGCCGTGCCGCTCGAGTAGGTCGCCGAGCGCGCGGACCGAGCGGTGTTCGGCGAATCCCTCTTCGGGATGAGCGTGCAGGTCTTGGCTCAGCCCCACCAATTCCGCCTCCAGCGCGCGGATCTCGGCGCTGACGGCGTCTCGCGTGGCGGCGTCCGCGCCGTCATGGGGCGAACCGAGGGGTTCGGCCGCGGCGACGGCTTCCGCGGTCGCGTCGACCAGCGAGCGGAGATAGCCGTCGTCGGGAGGGATCGGCGAAGCGTGCTCAGAGCGGATCATTTCCGGATGTTAACTCCTAGCTCGCCCGTGACGATCTGCGTGACACCGGCGTACCGCTCGTCGACGTGGTCGAAGCCGCGCCGGAACAGCTTCACCGCGATCTCGCCGCGGTCGAACATCCGCTGTCCGCTCAGCCTCCCGAGGACGGTGTCCGCCAGCCGCATCGGCTGATCGCTGTGCCGGGCGCTGGTCAGCATCACCAGCGAGCCGCCGGGTTTCAGCACCCGGGCGAACGAATCCAGCGCCGCGTCCGGATCGGCGAACATGTGCAGCGCGGCGAAACAGCAGACGGCGTCCACAGTGGAATCGTCGAGCGGCAGGTCGACGGCGTCGGCGCGCAGATAGGTCACCGAAGGGGGATTGGCCGCGGCGAGCGCCTTCTCCAGCATGGTGACCGAACCGTCGAGCCCGATGGACAGCCCGTCCGGGCCGACCGCTTCGCCGAAGGCGCGGGTGAACCTGCCGGTGCCGCAGGCGACGTCCAGCGCGACCTGGCCGGGGCGCAGGCCGAGCGCTTCGATCGCGATGCGGACCTCGTCCGCCATCGTCGGGCCGTTCAGTCCTTTTGCGACCCTGCCCAGCGCCGGGCGCCAGTACCGCTCGTAGATCATCGGCACGGCGGAGGTGCGCATCAGCCGCTGCGCGAGTCCGGTCGGCGGCCCCGCTTGCGGGATTTCTCCCAGCAGGTCAAGGAAATCCTTCCCGGTGGCGGCGGGCGTGGTGCCCGGCCGCAGCAGGCTTTCGAGACGTTCGCGATGGTCCGGCATGGCTGCTCCCTTCACGGTCCTCACCGGAGAATCTGCCATGACCGGCCCGTTCGCGACATTCCCGCCGCCGCGACCCGAAACTGTCGGTGGCCGTCTCTAACGTCGGAGGGAGTCGCCGTTCCCCAGCCGAAGGAGCCCGAAATGACCGGCTCGATCCTGCAGCACACCGCACCGACCACGCTCCGCATCCCGGTGCGCGGCCCGTTCGACCTCGACAAGTCCATCCGCTTCCTGACCGATTTCCCGCCCGCGTGCCGCGCGGACGCCGCCGCCGAACCCGGCACCCTGCGCTTCGCCTTTCCCGCCGAAGCGGGCTGGGAGCACGTCGGCGCTGCCGTCAGACAGAGATCACCCGGCTCGATCGAAGTGGAGGTCTTCGCCGAAGAGCGGCTCGCCGTCGAAGTCGGCGCCCAGGTCCGGCGGATCCTGTCGGTGGACGTCGACGGCGTCGGCTTCGCCAAGATCGGCACGGCGGATCCCGTGGTGCGCCGCCTCCAGCAGGCGCACCACGGCCTGCGGCCGGTGCTGTTCCATTCGCCCTACGAAGCGGCCTGCTGGGCGATCCTGAGCCACCGGGCGCGGATGTCCCAGGCGGCCACGGTGAAACGACGGCTCGCCGAGGAGTTCGGCAGGCCGGTGGACGTCGGAGGCAAGGTCCTCAGGTCGTTTCCGGCGCCGGACGTCCTGGCCGGGCCGGAGGCCGTGCGCGGGCTGCCGGAGGTGAAGGCCGAGCGGTTGCGCGCGGTGGCCAACGCCGCCAAGGACGGTCTGCTCGACGCCGCGTACCTGCGCGCCATGCCGGTGCCGGACGCGTTGCGCTGGTTGCAGCGTCTGCCGGGGATCGGCCCGTTCTCGGCACAGCTGATCCTGATCCGGGGCGCCGGGCATCCGGACGTCTTCCCCAGTGGCGAGCCCCGGTTGCAGGAGGCCATGCGGGCCGCGTACGAACTGCCGATGGCGCCACCCGAGGAGCTGGAGGAGCTGTCCGCGGTGTGGCGGCCGTTCCGCAGCTGGGTGGCTTTCGCCCTGCGCAACGACGGGGAGTTTCGCACGCGCGGGATCGGGGGTTCGATGACCGCCTGACACGGGACATATCCGGCTTGTGGTGAGCTGGTGAGGTGAGCTCGTCTCCCGCCGAAACGGTTTCCGACATCGCCCAGTCCACCCCGCCCGGCACGATCACCCTGGTCACCGGTGGTCTCGCGCTGCTCGTGGTGCTCTCAGGCAGGCCTTGGCGGATCGCCCGCAACCTGATCACGCTCGTCCACGAGGCGGGTCACGCGCTGGCGGCGGTGCTGGTCGGCCGTCGCCTGCAGGGCATCAAGCTGCACTCGGACACCTCCGGCGTCACGGTCTCCCGTGGCAAACCGGAGGGCCCGGGGATGGCGTTCACCGCGCTGGCCGGGTACCCGGCTGCCGCGGTGCTCGGGCTGGTGTTCGCGGGGCTGCTCTCGTCGGACCTGATCACCGTCGTGCTGATCATGACGGCGTTGATGCTGCTGGGCGTGCTGGTGATGGTGCGCAACACCTACGGCGTGTTCACCGTGGTCGCCAGCTCGGTGGTGCTCGGGCTGGTCGCGCTGGTGGCGCCCTCGTGGTTCCAGGCGATCTTCGTCTACCTGCTGACCTGGTTCCTGCTGTTCGGCGGTGTCCGGCCGGTGGTCGAGCTCCAGATCAAGCGGCGCCGGGGTGCGGCCCGGGATTCCGACGCCGATCAGCTCGGCAGGCTCACCGCGATGCCCGCGGTGCTGTGGGTGCTGGTGATGGCCGTGCTGACGGTGAGCTGTCTCTTCGCGGGCGGGTTGTGGCTGCTGGAGCCGACCGTCGCCTGACCGGGGCGGTACGGCAGACTGATGGCTCGTTCCGCGCGGAAGGAGTCAGCAGATGGATGAGGTCGCCAAGGCCGTCGAGGAATGCGCTCGATCGGCGAAACGGGCCGCGCCGTCGCTGGCCGCCGCCACCGCGGAGGCGATCGACGCCGCGCTGAACGCCATGGCGGACAAGCTCGTCGAGCACGCCGACGTCGTGCTCGAGGCGAACCAGGCCGACATCGCCAAGGCACGCGAGGACGGCATGAGCGCGGGCCTGCTCGACAGGCTCACCATCACTCCCGAGCGGCTGACCGGCATGGCCGAGCAGCTCCGTCTCCTGGCGGGCGCGCCGCATCAGGAGCGGTCCGTCGACGTGTCCACTTTGGACGGAGGGCTGCGGCTGGTGGAGCGTCGTCGTCCGGTCGGCGTGATCGGCGCGAACTACGAGGCGCGCCCGAACGTCACGGTGGACGTCGCCTCGCAGCTGGTGAAGTCGCGCAACGGTGGCGTGCTCCGCACGGGTTCCGCCGCGCTCGGCTCGGCCCAGCGCCTGCGCGAGACCGTGATCGCCCCCGCGCTCGCCGAGGCGGGAATCGACCCGGACGTCATCCAGCTGGTGCCACGCGCCGAGCGTGAAGCGGCTTCCGCGCTGGTTCGTTTTCCCACGCTCGTGCCGCTGGTCATCCTGCGCGGCAGCGGTGACAGCACCCGGGCGCTGGCCACCGAGGCGGCCGTCCACGGTGTCCGGACGCTGGCCCACGCGGACGGCGGCGGCGTGTTGTACGTCGACGAAGCGGCCGACACCGACAAGGTGCGCGACCTGGTCTTCAACAGCCTCGACCGGCTCGGCGTCTGCAACCGGTTGAACCTGCTGCTGATCCACGAGGCCGCCCACGACCGCGTCTGGCCCGGCATCTCCGGCGCGCTGGCCGAACGCGGGGTCACGCCCTCGCTCGCCCCGCACGAGCACGCCATCGGCTACGAATGGGCGCTCGACTCGGACCGCGAAGCGACCGTCACCGTCGCGAAGGTCTCCGGCCTGCCCGAAGCGGCGGAGATCGCCAATGAGCGGACCTCCGGTCTGGCCGCCGGCATCGCGACCGAAAGCAGCGAAGCGGCCGACGCCTTCTTCGACGCGTACACCGGCACCGGCGTCTTCTGGAACGCCCCGACCCGGCTGCTCGACGGCTTCAAGCTCCTCGCCGTCCCCGAGACCGGCATCAACCTGGACAAGGTCCCCGGCCCGCGCGGTCCGGTCACCTACACCGATCTCTACGTGCGGCAGTACGCCGTGCTGCCGGATGTTCGCTGACCTGCGGTAACGCAGATCGGAGCCACGTGGGGCCTGAGGGCTTTCCAGGACAGTTACCGCAGGTCAGCCCACGTTTGTTTCCTCTCGCCCCGGAGCGTCTGGGAGCGTGCGGGTTGCGCGGGTTGGTCCTACGTGTCCCACGTTCATCCTCGACGGCTGAGAGGGGTGGGTGCTCGCCGAGAGCTGCGAGCATCCGGGCGCGCGCCTCTGGCGTTCCTGCACGTAGCCAGCCAGCTCTTCGAGGTCGGCGTGGTCCATGGTCCGCTGGACCTGGAACACGTCGGCTCCGCCTTCGATCGTCCGTGTCGCGTAGCCGCGGCGTGCCGCGTAGCCAGTCTTCGGCGTCACTCCCTGACCACGGGCAGCTTCGCGAAGCCGACGGCCGAGGGTGTCCGGGGCGAGAACGCCGCCGCGACCGTTCAGGAAGACCAGCGCACTGTCGCACTCCGCACCGTCGAAGTGAGCGATTCCGCAACCGCCCGTAAGCACTCGTCGGGCCAGCCGCCGCTTCGCGATCTCGATCACTTTCGTGGTCGGCGGCACGCGTCGCTCGTCCGGCGGTCTCGCCAGGGCGGACGCCGCATTCCAGCGCGAAGGCGGCCGCGTTGACGTGCTGCTCGATCAGCTTGTGCCTGCCGTGCTTGCCCGCGCCGAGCTTCTCCGGTTCCCCGACCTCGATGTACTTCTTCGCCCGCTTCGGCCGCCGGGTCATCCCGACACCGTGGCACGAGGTGAACGAAAGCTTCTCCGGCGGCCTGCGCCGCGGGCGGATGGTCATCATCGGCGCCCGGCCCGGCGAAGGAAAGTCCGTCGCCGCGCACCAACTCGCCGAGCACGCCGCCGCCGACGGGCACCCGTCGGTGATCTTCTCCGTGGAGATGGGACGGCTGGAAGTCGCCGGCCGCATCGTGTCCAACGGCGCCACCGTCGAGAGGGGCGAGATCACCCGACGCGACCTGTCCGAGACTCGTGGAACCAGTTCACGACTACCGGGCCCGCGCGCAGGACTTCCCGCTGACCATCGACGAACGCCCCGACTTGACGCTGGGCTACATCGCCGCGCAGTGCCGCGCGCTCAAACGGTGCCAAGGGCCGCGGAAAGGCCATGCTGTCGGATCTGCGCGAGTCCGGCGGCATCGAGCAGGACGCCGACGCCGTGCTGCTCTTAGCACGTGGATACGACGAAAACGGCGACCCCAACGGGATGCTCAACCTCAACATCGCGAAGAACCGCTTCGGGCGCATGGGCGAACACGAATCGGCTGCCCGAAATTGTGAAGAGTGCGGGATTCGTAATTAACCTATATGTATTCAGGTCAAGCGCGTAACTGACGCTTGCGGTCTGCTTCTCGTCAGGTTTCCACCGTCCGGCGGTAGCCCTTCGGTGGGTAGCTCTGACTTACTTGACCATGTCGTTGCTTGTTAATGTATCGGGTCTTAGGGGGAATGCTGCAGAATTCGCGTTTCCGATTTCGTAGGCGCGTACTGGGTGGAGTGTTTGCCATTGGCGCCATGTTCTCGCTCGCTCCGGCAGCGCTTGCCGCGCCGAGCGAGGTCAACGCGCCGGTCGATGTCAGCGAGGCTCCGGCGAGTACTGGTGACTTGCCAATCGCGCGCGAATGCAGTCCGATTCCGAGTCTGAACAACTCACTGATCTGTGTTAGCACCGGCCCCGGGATCCCGACAACGGTGTGGTTCGACAATCGTAGTGGTTCGAACTACGGTCCGACTCAACTCAAAGTCAGCGGGCTGAATACGGGCCTGGTTCGCTTCTCGGCGGTCTTTACCTCCCGGCCGGGGGCAATCAATGGTGCCGAATGGTCCGGGTTTGCGAATGACTGTTACTACGGTGCGGTCAAGGTTCCCGGTCGTGACTACTTTCATCGCACTGCCAAGCCCGCCTGTGTCTAGGTGGTGTGGTTCTCAAGTACGGTGAAGCTATGGAAACCCCGCGGTCAGGTGGCCCTGAAGAGGAACCGGGAAGCTCATGTGAGCTGAACGGGATCGACATCGCCGTGGATGGTGGGGCGATGCGGCCGATTGCCTGCCCTCAATGCGGCTCGACGGCTCCGCTGACCGTCTTGGCGGACGCGACACTCGTCTGCCCGGAACAGCACACTTTCACGAACTCCGCGATCGTGCCTGAGACGACACCGGCCGCCCTGCGCAGGCTCGGTGCTGTCGGTTCCCCGGCGGTAGAGGAAGAAGGCGCAGCGCCGTAGGCGAAGTTCCGAGCGCTCGCGAGCGCTGGTGTGAAACTGTGAAGAGGTCAGGCAGTCGCGGCAAGGCCGGGACTGCCTGACCTTACTTATGTCAGGGTCTTCGACCTGGGATCGGCCGGCATCTGCGCGGGCTCCGCGAGGAGACCGGCATCGCCGCATCAGACGCAGCGAAGGACGCCTTCAGCCCAGCCCACCTTGACACTCGGCTCAAGAACCCCCGATTCGCCACTCACGCCCACTTCGGCAGCGCGGTAGCAAAGGTCCCTTGCTCCCACGACGCCCGGCAGGGGATCAGCGACGCCGCCGCTTCGACCGAGGCCGAGGTGGCAACGAGTCCGCGGTGGCGTCCTCGACTTCCTCCGGAGCGGGCGCGGGAGAAGGAGTGGCGTCGGCCAGCCCCAGCATCTCCGCGGCGAGCTGCTGCGACGAGGCGAACATGCCCGAAGGCCGGTCCCGCGCCCGGCGCAGGGACGAAGGCCGCAGCCGGTTGTAGCCCCGCACCGACACTGGCCGCCGCGAGCGGACCTCGTACTGCGGGAATCCCGAAAGCTCGCCTGCGAGTTCCTTGTCGACCAGGATGGTGCCCGGCCGCGCGGTCGAGGTGAGGCGGGCGGCGAGGTTCACGACCGAGCCGTAGACGTCGCCGAACCGGCTGAGGATCCGGCCCGAAGCCAGCCCGGCGCGTACGGAGGGCAGGGTCTCGTCGGCGTCGGCGCGTTCGGACAGGGCGAGGGCGATCTCGGCCCCGTCGACGGCGGAATCGGCGACGAACAGGACCTCGTCGCCGATCATCTTCACGATCCGCCCGTGGTGATCCGCGACCACCTCGGTGGCGACGGATTCGAACCGGTCGAGGATGTCGGTCAGCTCTTCTTCGTCGACCTGCCTCGTCAGCCGGGTGTAGCCGACCATGTCGACGAATCCGACCACTTCGGTCCTCGCTTCGAGGTCTTCCTCCGGCATGGCCAGCGCCCGGCCCGCGTAGGCGGCCAGGTGGCGGCGCCAGACGAATTCCTGCACCTTCTCCAGCTCGGGCAGCAGCCGCTCGACGAGCCGCCCGATCTGGCGTTCGCTGCTGCCGATCTCCTTGTTCTCGGTGATCATCGTCCACAGCATGTGGACCTGCCATTCCGCGAGGCGCGAAAGGTGCTGGCCCAGTGCGCGCGTCACGGCCAGCTCGATGCTCGGATCGATCAGCCCCGAGTTCATCAGCTGGTCGGCCGTGCGGATCGCTTCGATGTCGGCGTCGGTGAAGACGACCTCGTCGTCGTCGACCGTCGCGAAGCCGAGCGCACGCCAAAGCCGCCGAGAGCGTTCCTCGGGAACGCCTGCCTTCTCGGCGACTTCGAGCCGGGTGTACTTGCGCCTACCACCGAGCAGGATCCGTTCGAGGCGCTGTTGCAGCGCGTCGGGCGAGATCTCGCCGGGTTCGGGCATCAGGTGGTGTGGACGATGAGCACGTCCACCCCGGACTTCCGCGCGACCTCGGACGGCACGGAGCCCAGGATGCGGCCCGCGAGCGTGTTCAGCCCGCGGTTGCCGACCACCAGCAGGTCCGCGGAGCGCTCGGCGACGACCTTGCGCAGCGAGTCGACCGGGTCGCCGACGACCGCGGCGGTCTCGATCGTCTTCGCGCCGGCCTTCGCCGCCCGGTCACGGGCGGACAGGAGGGTGTCTTCGGCCGGTGCCGAGCCGACGACCTGGTACGCCTCGTCACCGAGGACGTCCTGCGCCTTCTCCACGTCGCCCTTGTTGGCGGGGTAGTAGGCGCACACGATGACCAGGGTCGCTCCGGAGTCCCCGGCGACACCCGCCGCCCGGTCGACCGCGGCGAACGAGGAATCCGATCCGTCCGTGCCCACGACCACGGTCCGATATGCAGCCATCCGCAACCTCCACCGATCTGACAGCCCGCACCTGCGCGCGAGCAGCGACGATAACCGCTCGTCGGCGGCCCCGCAGGCCGCCGTGAGCACGGTCGGGTGAAAAGGTTACTCGCCAGTCGGTTTCTGCGCTGCCGCAGGTCGCGGTGAAGGCTTCGCGCCGGATGTGGCCTTCGGCACATCGGCCGTCCGGAGCTGCACGGTGGCTTCCGCGTCGGGTGACGGCTTCGACTTCAGGTCCGCCGGGATATGCGGTTCGTCGCCGAGCACGTGGGTCGCCTCGGCGAGCGCGTTCCGCGCGGTGCGGACCTGCTCGGCCAGGCTGGAGCGCACCTTGCGGAGCGCTTCGACCCGTTCGGTGGCCTGCGTGATCCGCCGGTTGGACTCTTCGGTGGCCTGCCGGACGCGGCGGCGTGCCTCGTCGGCCGCCTCGGCGAGCCGGGCGTTGGCCTCGGTGATCGAGTCCTGCTTCCGCTTGTTGGCGTCGGCGACCGACTCGCGCTGACGGCGCTCGATGTCGGCCTTGGCCGCCGTCTCCTCTTCGAGCACCTTCGCGCGGATGGCGGCGGCGTCCTCGGTGGCCTCGCGGACGCGGCGGGCGGCCTCGGCCTTGCTCGCGGCCTCCTGCTCGGCCAGCGCGTGCATGGCCTCGGTGCGCCGCGACGCCATCGCGATCTCGAAGTCCTCTTCGACCTGCGTGCGGCGCTGCTGCGACTCGGCGTCGAGCTTGTCCCGCTCGGCCTTCGCCTTGTCGGTGATGTCCTTCGCCTCGGCGCGCGCCTTCTCGAGCACGCCGCGGTGCTCGGCCTCCATCTCCTTGCGACGGAGGTCGAGCTCGTTGAGCAGCTGCTCGTAGCGCGCCCGCATGGCGCTCGCGTCGGTCTCCGCCTTCGCGCGGATGTGCCCGGCTTCGGCTTCCGCGCGCGCCTTGGTGTCGGCGGCCTCGTCCTGCGCGAGCCGCAACATGCGCTGCAAGCGCTCGGAAAGGCCTTCGACGCTCGTCGGCGGCTGGGCGAGCCGGTCGACCTGCCCGCGCAGGTCCGCGATCTCGCCGCGCGCGATCTCCAGCTGCCGTGCCAGGTCGCCCGCCTGTCCGATGGCGGCATCGCGATCGGCGGTGAGCATCTTCAGATCGGCGTCCAGCCGTTCGAGATGTTCGTCGACCTGCGCACGGCTGTAACCGCGCTTCGCCACGTCGAAGCCGGCTCCCAGCGGCACTAGCTCCCGTTCCTCGCCAAGGCTCATCCTTCTACCGTAGTCGAGCTGGAGTCACGGAAGGGTGAGCACCCACGCAACGCGCGGCGAAAGCACGTTCCGGCGCGCTAAACGTTCCGGAAGGCGTTGATCCCGTCGATGTGCTTTTCGCGCAGCTCGTGGTCGCGGACACCCAGACCTTCTTCCGGCGCAAGGGCGAGCACGCCGACCTTGCCCTGATGCGCGTTGCGGTGGACGTCCAGCGCGGCCTGCCCGGTCTCTTCGAGCGCGTAGGTCTTCGACAGCGTCGGGTGGATCAGACCTTTCGCGATCAGCCGGTTCGCTTCCCACGATTCGCGGTAGTTCGCGAAGTGGCTGCCGATGATCCGCTTCAGGTTCATCCAGAGGTAGCGGTTGTCGAACTGGTGCATGTAGCCGGAAGTCGAAGCGCACGTGACGATCGTGCCGCCCTTGCGCGCGGCGTAGACGGACGCGCCGAAGGTCTCACGGCCCGGGTGCTCGAAGACGATGTCCGGGTCCTCGCCGCCGGTCAGCTCGCGGATCTTCTTGCCGAACCGCTGCCACTCCTTCGGGTCCTGGTTGTTTTCGTCCTTCCAGAACTTGTAGCCCTCGGCGTTGCGGTCGATGATCAGCTCCGCGCCGAGCTTCCGGCAGATCTCCGCCTTTTCGGGGCTGGAGACCACGCACACCGGGATCGCGCCGCCGTTGAGCGCGTACTGCGTCGCGTAGGAGCCGAGGCCGCCCGAAGCGCCCCAGATCAGCACGACGTCGCCCTGCTTCATGTCGGCGCCGTTGCGCGAGACGAGCTGGCGGTAGGCCGTCGAGTTCACCAGGCCGGGGGAGGCGGCCTCCTCCCAGGTGAGGTGACCCGGCTTCGGCATCAGCTGGTTCGCCTTCACGAGCGCGATCTCCGCGAGCCCGCCGAAGTTCGTCTCGAAACCCCAGATCCGCTGCTCGGTGTCGAGCATCGTGTCGTTGTGCCCGTCCGGGCCCTCGAGTTCGACGTTGAGGCAGTGCGCGACGACCTCGTCGCCCGGCTTCCAGTTGTGCACGCCGGGCCCGGTGCGCAGCACGACGCCGGACAGGTCCGAGCCGACGACGTGGTAGGGCAGGTCGTGGCGCTTCGACAGCGGCGAAAGCCGTCCGTAGCGCTCCAGGAACTTGAACGTCGAGACCGGCTCGAAGATCGAGGTCCAGACGGTGTTGTAGTTGATCGCGCTCGCCATGACCGCGACCAGCGCCTCACCGGGGCCGAGTTCCGGCGTCGGGACCTCGTCGACGTGCAGCGACTTGCGCGGGTCCTTGTCCCGGCTTTCGAGGCCTTCGAACATGCCGGCCTCGTCCTTGTGCACGGTCACCCCGCGATAGGACTCCGGCACGTCGAGCGACGCCACGGCGCCGAGGTCATCGTTCAGAATGGCCTGCTGGATCTCGCCGAGCTGCGACATCGGAACCTCCGCGAATGGGGGGACGGCGTGTGGCGCCCTAAATTACTCATGGGTAACAGGCTTCACAACTGTACGAGACGTGGAGCACGTACACATTCCGAAGCGTTATCGACCGGTCTTGACCGGCCGGCCAACCAAGCGGACGATGGGCGGTGGAGATCTCTCCGACCTGCAGGTTCAGCCGATTTTCGGAGGTGAGCACGCATGAACGAACCCACGACGCGCCCTTGGACCCGTCCCCATGACTGGGCGGAGGTGGTCATCGGTGTCGTGGTCGCGCTTTCACCCCTCTGGATGACCACGGACAACACCGCCATGTGGACGCTCGTCATCCTCGGCGCGCTGGTCGCCCTCGACGGTCTCGCGTCGCTTGCGATGCCTGGCATGGTCTACGGCGAAGGCATTCAGATCGTCCTGGGCGCGCTGTTGTTCATTTCGCCCTGGGTGATGGGATACGCCGACTTCATGGGCGCGTCCTGGACCGCCTGGATCGGCGGCGTCCTGACCGTGGTGGCCGGGGCGGCGGCGATGCCGATCGCACAGGCCACGCACCGGACGGCGGGGCAGCACTGACCCAGGAGGGAACGGCGTGAAAGAGGATTCGGCGAAACAGCGCATCCTGCGGGCCGCGGAGGCGCTCTTCGCCGAATCCGGTTTCGACGCCACGCCCACTTCGCGGATCGCGGAGCGGGCGGGCGTGCCGAAAGGCCTGGTGCACTACTACTTCCGGCGTAAGTCGGATCTGCTGGCCGCGCTGGTCGCCGAACTGCCCGACGCCCGGATCGAACCGGCCGTCGTGGTCGTCCCCGGCGACCTCGCGGGCAGTCTTCGCGGCCTCGTCGTCGAACTCGACAGGCGGTTCAACCGGTCCTTGGCGCTGTCGCACCTGCTGTGGCGCGAGGCCGACACGCACCGCGCGGTCCGCGACGCGCTGGCCGAACGCTTCCAGCAACTCGTCCGGCAGGTGAAGGCCGTGATCGTCGCCGCGACGGGCGGCAAGGTCGCCATCGCCGACGTCGATTCGGCGTCGGGACTACTCGCGCGGGCGGTCAGCCACCGTCACGCGACGGCACGGCACACCGAGGACGGGGACCCCGCCGAGATCGACCGCGAGGTCCTCTTCATCGCTTCGGCGTTGACGCGGGGTCAGTGACCGTCCTTCGCGGGCTCCACCAACTCGACGAGCACACCGCCGGCGTCCTTGGGGTGCACGAAGTTCACCCGGCTGTTGGACGTCCCGCGCTTCGCCTCGTCGTACAGCAGCCGCAGCCCCTGCGCGCGCAGCGCCGCGGCGGCCGCGTCCACATCGGACACTCGATACGCCAGCTGCTGCAGCCCGGGGCCGCTCTTCGCGAGGAACTTGCCGATCGCGGAATCGTCGCGCAGCGGCGCGAGGAGCTGGATCGCGGTCTCGGTCCCCGCGGTGCCCGGCGCGCGCAGCATCGCCTCGCGGACGCCCTGCTCCTCGTTGACCTCCTCGTGCGCGACCTCCAGGCCGAAATGCTCGGCGTGGAAGGCGATCGCGGCGTCGAGGTCGGGTACCGCGATGCCGACGTGGTCGATGGCCGTCACGAACGGTTTCAGCGCCTGGTTCATGCAGAGCAGGATAGGTGCGCGGGCGGGCGGACCGGCGTGCGCCGCCTCACACTGGCTCCATCAAGAGACCCGCGACCCGGGTATGGTCGCGAAGACCCCCTTTGCCCTTGCGCCGATGCTTGGAGGACGCCGTGTCCGGTTCCGTGATCCTGGGTGCCGCCCGTACACCGATCGGGCGATTGCTCGGTTCCCTGAAGGATTTCTCGGGCGCGCAACTCGGCGGATTCGCCATCAAGGCGGCGCTGGAGCAGGCCGGTGTCTCGCCGGACGCGGTCCAGTACACGATCATGGGCCAGGTGCTCACCGCGGGCGCGGGCCAGATCCCGGCCCGTCAGGCCGCGGTCGCCGCCGGTATCCCGATGAGCGTCCCGGCGCTGACCATCAACAAGGTCTGCCTCTCCGGCCTCGACGCCATCGCGCTGGCCGACCAGCTCATCCGCGCGGGGGAGTTCGACCTGATCGTGGCGGGCGGCCAGGAGTCGATGACCCAGTCGCCGCATCTGCTGCCGAAGTCCCGCGCGGGCTTCAAGTACGGCGACACCACGCTCGTCGACCACATGGCGTACGACGGTCTGTTCTGCGCCTTCGACCAGGTCGCCATGGGCTCGTCGACGGAGAAGTACAACAGCCGCTACGGGATCACCCGTGAGCAGCAGGACGAGTTTTCCGCGCGGTCGCACCAGCGCGCCGCCGCCGCCATCGCCGAGGGCCGGTTCGACGCCGAGATCGCGCCGGTGTCGATCCCGCAGCGCAAGGGTGACCCGGTCGTCTTCTCTCAGGACGAGGGCGTCCGCGCCGACACCACCGCCGAAAGCCTCGCGAAGCTGCGTCCCGCCTTCGCCTCCGACGGCACCATCACCGCCGGTTCGGCGTCGCAGATCTCCGACGGCGCGGCCGCGGTCATCGTCGCGAGCAAGGCGAAGGCCGAGGAACTGGGCCTGACCGCGCTCGCCGAGATCGGCGCGCACGGCGTGGTCGCCGGCCCGGACGCCAGCCTGCACGAGCAGCCGTCGAACGCGATCCTGGCCGCGCTGGCCAAGGAGAAGCTGACCGCGGACGCGCTCGACCTCGTCGAGATCAACGAGGCGTTCGCCGCCGTCGGCCTTGTCTCCGCCGACAAGCTCGGGCTCGACCCGGAGAAGGTGAACGTCGACGGCGGCGCGATCGCGCTCGGTCACCCGATCGGCGCGTCCGGCGCGCGGCTCGCCGTGCACCTGGTCCACGAACTCCGCCGTCGCGGCGGCGGGCTCGGCGCGGCCGCCCTCTGCGGTGGTGGCGGCCAGGGCGACGCGCTGCTGCTTCGCGTTCCGTAAGCCCTTGCCGGTACAGCTGGACATCGACGAACTGGTCGGTCGCGCGCGGGACGGCGTCCCCCGCGCGATCGCCCGGTTGCTGTCGCTGGTCGAGGACGCTCATCCGCGGTTGCCCGAGGTCGCGGCGAAGCTGACGCCGCATACCGGCCACGCGCGGGTCGTCGGCCTGACCGGCCCGCCCGGTGTCGGTAAGTCGACATCGACGTCCGCGCTGCTCACGGCCCTGCGGACACGAGGCCTGCGGGTCGGGGTGCTGGCGATCGACCCGTCGTCGCCGTTCTCCGGCGGCGCGCTGCTCGGCGACCGGATCCGGATGACCGAACACGCCACCGATCCGGGTGTCTTCATCCGGTCGATGGCCACGCGCGGTCATCTCGGCGGGCTGTCGTGGGCGACGCCGCAGGCGGTCCGGGTGCTCGACGCGGCCGGGTTCGACGTCGTGCTGATCGAGACCGTCGGCGTCGGCCAGTCCGAAGTGGACGTCGTGAAACTGGCCGACACCACGGTGGTCCTGCTCGCGCCGGGGATGGGCGACGGGATCCAGGCGGCCAAGGCGGGTGTGCTGGAGATCGCGGACGTGTTCGTGGTCAACAAGGCCGATCGCGAGGGCGCGGACGCGACCGTGCACGACCTCAAGCAGATGATCTCCTTGGTGCGCCGGGAGATCCGCGGCCCGAGCTGGCGTCAGCCGATCGTGCGAACGGTGGCCTCGCGCGGCGAAGGCGTCGAGGACGTCGTCCGCGCGTTGGACGAACACCACGACTGGCTGGTCCAGCGCGACGAACTGCCCCGCCGCCGTGCGGCGCGGGCCCGGGACGAGGTCGAGGCGATCGCCGTGCAGCGGCTGCGCGCGGAAATCGTCGACCTGCGCTCCGGGGACCGGCTCACCGAATTGGCCGAACGCGTGGTCGCGCGGAAACTCGACCCGTTCGCGGCGGCCGAAGAACTCATCGCGGACCTTCGCGACTCGTGAGTGCGGCAGCGGTCAGCCACCACGCCTCCGCCGCTGCAGTACATGAAGGCCCCCTTCCTGTACCTAGGCGAAGGGAAGGGGTCCTTCATGTACTTGGGGTCCTTCACATACCGCCGCTGTGACTTGTGGGGCTGGTGGTGCTACTGGTGCTGCGGTGGCGATCGCGTAGTCCGTGAAGGCCTCCTTCCCCACCTTCAGGGTAGGTAAGGAGGCCTTCACGGACCTGCACCGTCCTTACCACTCACGAGGTTTCGGTCAGAGGATTTCACCAGCCGCCGAAACTGAGTGCGGCAGCGGTCAGAATTCGACGTACATCTTGATGTCGCCGAAATCGCTGTCGAGATTGTCCAGATGGGCGATCGCGTCCTCTTTCCAGACCTCGAGCTGATTCGTTTCGCCGTAGGTGAGCTGTTCGCCGTCGGCCACCTTGTGGGCGTAGTTCGTGATCGTGACGGTCTGGCCCCGGCAGAACTCCACCCGCTCCAGGAACCGGTCGGCCATGTCGGGATCGAAGACACGGCCCATCCGGACGTAGCCATTGTTGATGTGCTCCTCGCAGTAGAAGTGCGCCGCGGCCGAGGCGATCCACTCGGTGAGCGACGCGTCGCGAGGCGGCCACTTCTCCCGGACGTGGGACTTGATCTCCCTGGCGAGGCGGATGACCCGGCGCCGTTCGAGGTCGGTCAGCCCGTCCTCCTTGCGGAAGTCGAGGATCATGTCGTCGACGACCTTGGCGAGCCTGAGCATGCGCGGCTTGTCGAGTTCGGCCGGTTTCTCCGGCGGCAGCCCGGCCATGACCCTCTCGTGCACGAGGACGTACTGCGTGTACGCGTAGAGGAAGGTCAAGGCGTTCAGCTGCCATTGGTGTCGTTCGGCGATCTCCACGGCTTCGACCCTAACCGCGGACCTACTTCCGGACCTGTGTGAGCGCCGGGGATTTACCCTATGCTCTGCTCTTCGTCCACGGCTGGGAGGCAGGAACCGTGCAGAGGATCGCGAAGGTCTTTGTGGCAGTGCTGGGGGCAGGGCTGATGCTCGCGGCAGGCACCGGGACGGCGTCGGCGGAGGGCGCGCCGCCGAAGGTCACCAAGGGGCCGTGCCAGTACACGCAGACGCCGGACGAGCCGGCCGCGCGGCCGGTCCCGCTGCCGCCGGACCCCCGGCACACGCCGGACCGGGGCAAGGTCCCGGTGCAGCTGAAGACCAACCAGGGCAAGATCGACCTGACCCTCGATCGGGCGAAGGCGCCGTGCACGGTGCAGAGCTTCCTGCACCTGGCGAAGCACCGTTTCTACGACCGCACGACGTGTCACCGGCTGACCGCGTACCCGACCTTGAAGGTGCTGCAGTGCGGCGACCCGAGCGGTACCGGCGAGGGCGGCCCCGGCTATAAGTACAAGGACGAGCTGCCCGTGGGCCTGCCGCCCGCGCCGACCGACCCGACCGGCGAGCGCAAGGTGTACGCGCGTGGCGTCCTCGCGATGGCCAACGCGGGGCCGGCGACGAACGGTAGCCAGTTCTTCGTCGTGTACGGCGACTCCGCGCTGCGCCCGAACTACACGATCTTCGGCACCGTGGGCCACGAAGGTCTCGAAACCCTCGACGACGTCGCCGCCGGGGGCATCAAGCCGACCCCGGAGAACCCCGCCCCGGTCGACGGCGCCCCGGTCCTGAAGACCGACATCCTCCGGGCGCGCCCCTGGTTCTGCTAGGTGACTTCGAAGATGGCCTCGCGCAAGGCCTGGGTGGCGCCGCCGAAAGCGTGTTTCGCGGCGGCGCCGTACCCGATGATGAGTCCTTCGCGTTGTGGCTCGCCGAGCCAGTATTCGCTGAGCCCTTCGAGTCCGATGGCGCGACGGCGGCAGGCGGCCAGCACCTCCATCTCCCCGGGAAGTTCGCCGGGGAACTGGAGCACCAAGTGCAGCCCGGCGGAGATCCCCTGCGGCAGCACGGAATCCGGCAGGGCCGCGAGCAGTTTGTCGCGCCGGGACCGGTATTCGCCGCGGCAGCGGCGGATGTGCTGGTCGTAGGCGCCCGACTCGATCAGTTCGGCCATCGCCAGCTGGTCCAGCAGCGCGGGCCGCGCCCCGCTCTCGGCCAGCGCCGTACGCACCGGTTCGACCAGGAACCGCGGCAGCACCATCCAGCCCAGGCGCAGCGACGGCGCGAGCGTCTTGCTCGTCGTGCCCACGTACACGACCCGTTCGGGTGCCAGCGCCTGCAACGCGCCGACCTGCTGATGGTCGAACCGGAACTCGCCGTCGTAGTCGTCCTCGATGACGACGGCGCCGGTTTCCTCCGCCCAGCGGGTGAGTTCCGCCCGTCGCCGCGGGGCGAGCGTGACGCCGAGTGGGTATTGGTGCGCCGGGGTGACCACGACCGCCGGACTGTCCAAAGCGGACACCGTGATGCCGTGGTCGTCGACGGGGACGCCGACCACGCGGGGACCGTTGGCGGCGGCGATGTTCCGGTAGATGTGCAGCGACGGGTTTTCGAACGCGATCTCGTCCGCGCCGCGCGCGTGCAGGACCCGCGCCAGTACCGCGATTGCGTGCGAAAACCCGGAACACACCAGGATGCGCGCGGGGTCGGCGACCACGCCGCGGCTGCGGGCCAGATACGCGGCGAGCGTCTCCCGCAGTTCCGGCGCACCGGCCTCGGCCGTGTAGTCGAACGCCGACATCGGTGCCTGGTGCAGTGCCCGCCGGGTCGCGGCGAGCCAGGCGGAGCGGGGGAACTCGGACAGGTTCGGCCTGCCGGGACGCAGGTCCCAGCGCGGCGCGGGGTCGCGGGGGACCGGCCTCGGCGGTGACGCGGGCAGTGCGCCCGCCGTCGCGACGCGGGTCGGCGCGCCCTGTGTGGTCCGCAGGTATCCCTCGGCGGCGAGGTCGGCGTAGACCCGGGTGACCGTTCCCCTGGCCACGCCGAGGTCCTGCGCCAGTGCCCTGGTCGAGGGCACCGCGGCGCCCGCCTGCCAGCGTCCCTCCCGGATGGCCGCGCGGATCGCCGCGGCGAGCCCGCTCCGGCCGCTTTCGGGACGCCAGTCCAGATGGACGTCCATTCCCGAACTGGACCACGAATCTGCCATGAGACTGGACCATACTCGTGGGCCAGTCGCCGCTAGATTCGACGGCATGACCGAGCGAATCCATGTGGGCAAGCGAGTGCCCGAGATCTACCAGGCCATGGCGAAACTGCAGGCCGAAGTCGAGAAGGCCGCCGCCAACGCCGGGGTCGACCAGAAGATCCTCGAACTGGTGAAGATGCGGTCGTCGCAGATCAACCACTGCGCGTTCTGCCTCGACATGCACTCCCACGACGCGCTGCAGATGGGCGAGTCGCCGCGGCGGCTGTTCGTGCTGCAGGGCTGGCGCGAGACCGAACTGTTCAGCGAGCAGGAGCGCGCCGCGCTCGCGCTCACCGAGGCGATCACGAACGTGGCGACCCTGCACGACGTCCCGGACGACGTCTACGAAGAGGCCACGCGCGTCTTCACCGAGGAGCAATACCGGGCCATCGTCTGGGAGGCCATCGCGATCAACAGCTGGAACCGGATGTGCGTGACCAGCCACGCGCCGCTGCCCGAGCGCGCCGAATGACGGCGGCCCGGCTGCGGGAACTCCATGTCGCGGGTTCCCCGCTGCTCCTGCCGAACGCGTGGGACGCCGACAGCGCGCGTCTCGTGGAAGCCGCCGGGTTCCCCGTCGTGGCGACGAGTTCGTTCGCCGTGGCCAAGGTTCTCGGGTACGACGACGGGGAGGACGCGCCCGCCGCCGAGATGTTCGCGGCGGCGGCGCGGATCGCGCGCGCGGTGTCGGTTCCGGTGACCGTCGACGCGGAAGGCGGGTACGGACTCGAAGCGGGAGAACTCGCGGCGAGGCTGGCCGAGGCGGGTGCCGTCGGCTGCAACTACGAGGACACCGATCACGCCTCAGGCGGGATACGTCCGCTGGAGGCGCAGGCGGAACAGGTCGCGAAGTTGCGCGAGGCCGCCGGGGACGCGCTGGTGATCAACGCCCGCGTCGACGTCTTCCTCGGCGCGCCGGACGAACGAGCGGTGCTGGATGACGCGATCTTGCGGGCCAAGGCGTACTTCGAGGCCGGGGCGGACTGCGTCTACCCGATCCTGGTGAAGTCGCCGGAGGTGCTCGCAGAGTTCGTGAAGGCGGTCGCGCCGGGAGCGGTCAACGCCGCTCCGATGCCAGGAGGCCCCGATCTCTCCGCGCTCACCGCACTGGGGGTGGCGCGGATCTCGCTGGGCACCGGGCTGTGGAAATCGGTCCGCGCCGATCTCCGCGCGAAGCTGGCGGAATTGACTGCGGGGAAGCTGCCTTACTGAAGGGGAACCGGGGCGGTGCGGCCGGGGGCGTTGGATGCCGGCCGCACCGCCCCGGCGACTAGTGGGCGACGGCCTTTTCGGCGCCCGCGCCGGTAAGGGACCGGACCTCCATCTCGGCGTACTTCTTCTGGTTGTGCTCCTTGGAGAGCACGGTGCCGAGCCAGCCGAGGAAGAACGCCACGGGGATCGAGACGATGCCGGGGTTGTCCAGCGGGAACCAGTGGAAGTCGACGCCCTGGATCATCGAGGCACTCTTCCCGGTCTTCGGATCGACGGGCTTGCCCGAGACCGCCGGCGAGAACACGATCAGCACGATGCAGACGGCGAGACCGCCGTAGATGCTCCACAGCGCGCCCTGGGTGTTGAACCGCTTCCAGAACAGCGAGTAGAGGATCGTCGGGAGGTTCGCCGACGCCGCCACCGCGAACGCGAGCGCCACCAGGAACGCGATGTTCTGCCCGTTGGCGAGGATGCCGCCGAGGATCGCGACCGCGCCGATCACCAGCGCGGTGATCCGGGCGACCTTCACCTCCGAATCCGGGGACGCCTTGCCCTTCTTGATCACGCTGGCGTAGACGTCGTGCGCGAACGACGCCGACGCCGTGATCGTCAGGCCCGCGACCACCGCGAGGATCGTCGCGAAGGCGATCGCCGCGATCAGCCCCAGCAGGACCGGCCCGCCGAGTTCCAGTGCCAGCAGCGGTGCCGCCGAGTTCACGCCACCCGGCGCGGCCTTGATCTTGTCCGCCCCGACCAGCGCGCCGGCGCCGTAGCCGAGCACCAGGGTGAACAGGTAGAAGACGCCGATCAGCGCGATCGCCCAGACCACGGAGCGACGGGCTTCCTTCGCGGTCGGCACGGTGTAGAAGCGCATCAGGACGTGCGGCAGACCCGCGGTACCCAGGACCAGTGCGATGCCCAGCGACAGGAAGTCGAGCTTCGTCGTTCCGGTCTTGCCGTACTGGTTACCCGGCCCGAGCAGCGCTTCACCGGCACTGCCCGCCCGGTCCACCGCGCCCTGCAGCAGCGCGGAAAGGTTGAAGCCGTACATGCCCAGCACCCACAGCGTCATCGCCAGCGCGCCGGCGATGAGCAGCGCCGCCTTGATGATCTGGACCCACGTGGTGCCCTTCATCCCGCCGATGAGCACGTAGGCGATCATGATGATGCCGACGATCACGATGATCGCGGCCTGCCCGGCCTTGCTCTCGATCCCGAGCAGCAGCGCGACGAGGCCACCGGCTCCCGCCATCTGAGCGAGCAGGTAGAAGAACGAGACGGCCAGCGTGGACGTCGCCGCCGCGGCGCGGACCGGGCGCTGCTTCATCCGGAACGCCAGCACGTCGCCCATGGTGAACTTGCCGGTGTTGCGCAGCAGTTCCGCGACCAGCAGCAACGCGACCAGCCACGCGACCAGGAAGCCGATGGAGTAAAGGAAACCGTCGTAGCCGTAGACGGCGATCGCGCCCGCGATCCCGAGGAACGACGCGGCGGACAGGTAGTCGCCCGCGATGGCGACGCCGTTCTGCGGGCCGGTGAACGCGCGGCCGGCGGCGTAGTAGTCCGACGCGGTCTTCGTGTTGCGGCTCGCCCGGAACACGACGAACAGCGTGACCACCACGAACAGGCCGAAGATGGTGATGTTGAGTACGGGGCTGCTGCCCTCGACTCCGGCGGCGAGGTTCATTTGGCCTCACTCTCGATGTCCGTGCGGATCTTCTCCGCGAGAGGGTCGAGTTTCTTGTTCGCGTAGCGGACGTAGAGCCCGGTGATCACGAAGGTCGAAACGAACTGCAGCAGACCGAAGACGAGGCCGACGTTGATGTTCCCGACCAGCTTCGTGCTCATGAAGCCGTGTGCGTAGTCGGCGAGCAGCACGTAGAGCAGGTACCAGACGAGGAACAGCGCCGAGACGGGGAAGACGAACCGGCGCAACCGGGCCCGCAGTTCCTTGAACTCCGCGCTGTCATGGGCTTTGTCCCAGTCCGTTTCCGGTGGACTGGGAGCGTTCGTTTCGGTACTCATCGTGCTCTCCTCGCACCGCGAATGTGTTCCGCGACACGTTAAGGAGAGGTCAAGGAGACCGGAACCTTCAGCGGTTCAAACGTCTGCCGAGACGACGAACGGTCGACGAACGGTAGTCCGACCAAGACGAAGGGGTTTCGGCTGTGCGATCGTCCAAGTGCAGCCGCAACATGGCTGCCGTCGACCAGGCGGGAGGCCTGCCCCGCCAGGAAACCACGATCATTACTCCGAATGCCAGCGGAACCGACCAAGGTGCGGGCTGCGACACGAGGATCGCGGGCAGACCGCTCAGGCTCGGGACGAACAAGGCCACGAGGATCGAGCCCGAAGACGCGACGAGTCCGGCGAGGACACCACTGATCGCACCCGCGGCGGTCAGCCGGTTCCACCAGATGCCGAGCACCAGCAACGGGCAGAACGTCGACGCGGCCACGGTGAAGCCCCAGGTGACCAGGACGCCCGCGTCCAATCTGGCCGACGGCAGCGCGAGCAGGACCATCACCACCGCCGCCCCGAGCACCGACCAGCGCAGTCTCCGCAGGCCGCCGGGCGCCAGGTCGTGCGCGACCGCGCCGGAGATCACCAGCAGCAACCCGAGCGACGTCGCCAGGAACGCGGCGAACGCGCCCGCCGTCAGCAATCCGGTGAACAGCGAGCCCGCCCAGCCGTCGTCGATCTGCGCCGGCAGCGCGACGACGACCGTGTCCGTCGCGCCGGAGACGTACAGTTCGGGCACCAGCACACGGCCGAAGACGCCGTAAACCCCTGGGAACAGGTAGAAGACGCCGAGCAGGGCGACGGTGATCGCCGCGGTGCGGCGGGCGGCGCGGCCGTCCGGGCTGGTGTGGAAGCGCATCAGGACATGTGGCAGGCCCATCGTGCCGAGCATGGTGGCGATCAGGATCGCCCACGTGCCGAGCAGCGGATAGCCCTGATCGTTGAGGTCGAGCAGCGGGCGTTGCCAGTCCGGCCCGCCGAGCGGGGCACCGCCCCGGACGGCGGGAACCGGCGTGCCCTCGGCGAATTCCAGCGTTTCCCCGCTCCTGGCCACCAGTTCTCCCGGTGGCACCACGTGCTTCTCCGGGGTGAGCAGGGTGGTCGGCTCGCGCAGGGTCAGCGTCACGTCGATCTCGAAGGACAGCTTGGTGTCGCGGGCGAAGTGGGTGAATTCCACCGGATGCACGGAAGCCGACCGTTCCTCCGGGGAGACCTGGGAGACCAGCCAGATGGCGGGGACGATGAACAGCAGCAGTTTCAGCACGAACTGGAACGCCTGGACGTAGGTCGCCGCGCGCATCCCGCCGAGCGCCAGTGTCGCGCTGACGGCGGCGCCCGCGATGACGACGCCGACCCAGTACGGCGTGCCGCCGACGGCGGTCAGCACGAGCCCCGCGGTGCGGAATTGCGGGACCAGGTAAAGGGTTCCGATCACGAGGACGACGACGGCGGCGAGGCGGCGCAGGGCGGGGGAAGCGAGCCGAGCCTCCGCGAAGTCCGGGACGGTGAGCGCGCCGGAGCGCCGCATCGGCGCCGCCACGAGCACCAGCATCGCGATGTACCCGGCGGTGAACCCGACCGGGTACCAGAGCGCGCCGATGCCGTCCTTCACCACCAGCCCCGCGACGCCGAGGAACGACGCCGCGGACAGGTATTCGCCGGAGACCGCGGCGGAGTTGACCAGCGGCGAGATCCGGCGTGAGGCGACGAGGAAGTCCGACGTCGTGCGCATGGCCGCGACGCCGCGCAACCCGATCAGCAGGGTGACCAGCACGACGGGGGCCACCGCGAACGCGGCCACCATCACTCGTCCTCGATCTTTTCCGCCCGGCGCAACTGCCACCACGACAGCAACGCCATCGCCGGGTACGGGAGGATCGCGATCATCAGCCAGGACAGCGGGATACCCAGCAGCCGCACCGAATCCAGCCCGGGGAACACCGCGAACACCAGCGGGAGCCCGAACACCAGCCCGAACATCCCGGCCAGCGCGGGGAGCCCGCGGCTGCGCTGCGCCCGGTAGAGCGCGTCCGCGCGTTCGGCGTCGTTCGCGGCCAGCCGGGGGACCCGCCACCGTCCGCGTGAACGGCGCCGCGAATGCGCGAGCCGGGTCTGCGGACTGGTGACGGCCACCCGTTTGACGCGGCTCACGGACGGCTTCCCCGGCCCAGTTCGCCGCGTTGCGCGGCGGCGAGCAGCCGGTCGCGCAGGTCGCGCGCGTGTCGGCGGCTCACTGGCACGTCACCCGCCTCCGTATGCGCCAGCAGCCCGCCGGTGGTGTCGCTGCGCAGTTCCAGCACGGCGTCGACGGCGAGCAGGAAACCCCGGTGCACGCGGGTGAATCCCGTTCCCTCCCAATACTCTTCGAGCCGGGAGATGGGCATCCGCGTGACGTGGACGCCGGATTTCGTGTGCAGCCGGACGTAGTCGCCGTGCGCCTCGACGAACTGGACGTCGTCGCGGCGGACGTACCGGGTGCGCCCGCCGGATTCCACCGGCAGCGCGGACATCGCGTCCGGCGTGGGTTTCGGCTCGTCGGGCTGGTTGCCCGCCATCCGGACCACCTTGGACAGTGCGGCGGACAGCCGTTCCGCACGGACCGGTTTGAGCAGGTAGTCGACCGCGCCGATCCCGTACGCGGCCACGGCGTGCCCGTCGTGCGCGGTGACGAACACGATCACCGGCGGTTCGCTGAGCCGCGCCAGCAGCGAGGCGAGCTCGAGCCCGTCGAGGCCGGGCATGGAGATGTCGAGGAAGACCGCGTCGAAATGACTGCCCTGCAACAGTTTGAGCGCGTTGACGGCGTCGCCGGCGGCGACCACCTCGGCGACTTCCGGTGCCTCGCGCAGCAGGCTGCACAGCTCGTCGAGGGCGGGCGGGACGTCGTCGACCGCCAGCACCCGCAGCCCGTTCGTCACGGCAGCACCCCCGGCTGGAATCGGGGCACGCGCACCACGACCCTGGTGCCCGCGCCGGTCTCGGTCTCGACCGTCAGGCCGTACCACGGCCCGTAGACGCTGCGCAGCCTTCTGTCCACATTGGCCAGTCCGACGCCGCCGTCGTCGCCGCGGCCGGCCAGGATCGCCGCCGCGCGGGCGGGGTCCATGCCGACGCCGTCGTCCTCGACGCTGATCACGCAGTCGTTCCCTTCCGCCATTCCCTGAACCTGGATGAACCCAGCCTCGGCGCGTGGCTCGATCCCGTGCCGGATCGCGTTCTCCACCAACGGTTCCAGCACGAGGTACGGCACCGCGACGGCCAGCACCTCCGGCGCGACGCGCACCTGCACCCGCAGCCGCTCGCCTAGCACCGCGCGCTGCAGGGCCAGATAAGTCTCGATGGCGCGGAACTCCTCGGCGACCATCGTGTACTCGCCGTGCCGGGCGAGGCTGTAGCGGGTGTACTCGGCGAAGTCGAGCATCAGGTCGCGGGCGCGGTCCGGGTCGGAGCGGACCAGCGAGGAGATCACGGTGAGCGCGTTGTAGACGAAATGCGGCGAGATCTCGGCCCGCAGCGCGCGCAGTTCGGCCTCCGCGGCCTGCTCGGCGGAGGCTTCCAGCCTGCCGCGTTCGAGCGCGTGGACGGCGAGTTCGGCGGCCTGGCGGGCGACGGCGTTCTTGCCGTCGGCGACCAGGAGCACCCCGGCCAGTTCGTCGTGGACGTGCAGCGGCAGCGCCAGCAGCCCGGGTTCGGACACCGGCGCCTCGGAGTGGAGCACCTCGTCGAGCGCGGCGGCGACGACGTCGTCCGCCGCCGGGCGGCCGGACCAGATCAGCGAGCCGGAGAGGTCGGTCAACCCGAGACCGGGCACCCCGAACAGCCGCCGGAGGCCGTGCGCCGCCTGGCGGGCGCGAGGGCCGGCCAGGCCGTCCATGAGATCGTCGGAGACACGCTGGGCGGCGGCGAGCACCGGCACCGGATCCGCGCTCGCGGCGGGACGCCAGGGCAGACGGGTGGTCATCCGGCCTCCTCCGCGACGTCGGGGCCTAGATCCTAACGTCGCTGCGTGGATTCGGCGGTTACGCTCCGGGCATGGTCACTGGGGATGCCGTGGTGCTCCGGCTGGACGTCGTGATGCGCCGGCTCGCGTGGGCGGGCTTCGTGGTGTTCGGTGGGGGCGGCCTGGTGGCCGTCGTGCTGGCGTTGTCCTCCGGTTCGGTCACCGGGGTGGTGTTCAGCCTGCTCAGCGTGGCCTTCGCGGGGCTGATCCTGCTCGCTCTCCGGAAGTCGGCGGGCTCGCTGGTGATCTCCGCCGCGGGCTTCTCGGTGCCGGGTGTGTTCGAGGTCCGGTGGACCGAGGTGACGCGGCTGCGCGTGTATCGGGAGAAGCGGCGGGTGGGGCGGTGGATGCACTGGTGGCACTACCGGCTCGACTGGACCGGCTCGGGGCCCGAAGTGCTGCTTGAGGACGGCGAGTACGTCTACGCGCTGGGTCACCTGGGCGGCGGCGCCAGGCTGTACGGAGCTCTCGAACGCTTCGCGCCGGCTGGGCTCGTGAGTGGTAAGGACGGTTAGAACCGTCCTTACCACTCACGAGACGGTCAGCAGCTCTGCTTGTAGAAGTACTGCGCGTTCGCGTCCATGTTCGCCTTGGTGATCGAGTGCAGCGAAGCGGTCACGTTGCGCGTCACCGGCTTGCCCTCCAGCGCCGCGATGGCCTGCTGCACGCCCTGCTGCCCGATGGCGGCCGGGTCCTGCGCGATGAGGCCCTGGTACTCGCCCTTCTTCAGGCCCTCGATCTCCGACGGCGAAGCGTCGAAGCCGACCAGGTTGACCGCGCCGATCTTGCCCGCGTTCCGCAGGCCGGTCGCGGCGCCCTCACCGGTGTTGAGGTTGGTCGCGAAGATGCCGATCAGGTCCGGCGTGGACGCCAGCGCGGCGGTCACCTTGGAGGCGGCCTGGTCGGGCTCGTTCTGGGTGAACTGCACCCCCGCCGACTTCAGGTTCGGGTAGTTCTTCAGCTCGTCCTCGAAACCCTTCGCGCGGGTGTTCGTGGTCGAGGTGCCCGCGATGGTGTCGAGCACCAGCACCGAGCCGCTCTTGCCCGCGGCCAGCTCCGCCAGCGTCTTCGCGGCGAGCTTGCCGCCCTCGGCGTTGTTCGACGAGATGGACGACTCGGCCACGCTGGTGTCCTTCAGCGCGGTGTCGACCTCGATGATCTTGGCGCCGCGCGACTTGACCTGCTGGATCGGCGCGAGCATCGCCTGCGCGTCGGTCGGCGCGATGAGCAGTGCGGCGGGCGGGTTGGAGCCCAGCGCGTTGACCAGCTGGGTCTGCATGGCAGCGTCGAACTTCTGCGGGGCCTGCGTGGTGAGCTCGTAACCCGCCTTCTTGGCCTCTTCCTGGGCGCCGCACTGCATCGAGATGTAGAACGGCTCGGCCTGCACGCCCGGGATCAGCGACAGCTTCTTGTTGTTGGTCTTGGCACCGGAGTCGCCCGACGGCGCCTCGCCGACGGTGCCACCGCCGCACGCGGTCAGCAGGAGGGCCGCGGAAACGGCGGCACCGGCGGCGAGCAGGGTCTTCTTCATGGGGATAGCACCTCTTTGTGCGTAGGGAATCTCAGCGGGAATTGCGGCGACGACGGCGCCGCTGGTCGAACCAGACCGCGGCGATCAGCACCGCGCCGACCGCGATCATCTGCCAGAAGTCCTGGACCTGCGTGATGTTGAAGCCCTTCTTCAGCACGGCCGGGATGAACACACCGATCACCGTGCCCAGCACCGAACCGACGCCGCCGAAGAGGCTCGTGCCGCCCATCACCGTGGCGGCGATGGCGTTGAGGTTGTCGGTGGTGTGCGCCGAAATGGTCGTCGACGCGTAGTACGCCAGCGAGAGGAAACCGGCGACACCGGCGAGGAAACCGGTGAGCGTGTACACCTTCAGCAGATGCGCGGTCACCCCGATGCCCGCCCGGCGCGCGCCCTCGGCGTTGGAGCCGACGGCGTAGGTGTAGCGGCCGAATTTGGTGGTGTGCAACAGCCAGGCGCCGATCAGCGTGATGACCACGGCCACCAGCACCAGGTTCGGCACGCCGCCGAACGACGTCCCGTAGCCGAGCGTCTTGTTGAGCTCGGTCGGCACGCTGCGCACGTCGGATCCGTTGTTCAGCAGGTACGCGGCGCCGAGCGCGGCACCCATCGTGCCGAGCGTGACGATCAGCGGCGGGATGTTCGCCACCGCGATCAGGAAACCGTTGATGAGGCCCCAGATCGTGCCCGCGACGACGGCAGACAGCAAACCGGCCAGAATAATGCTCCAGCCGGCCTTGGTCGCGTCCCCGTCCGGGCTCAGCGCCTCCATCGTCTTGCCGGCCACCATGCCCGCGAAGATCAGCACCGAACCGACCGACAGGTCGATACCGGAGGTGATGATCACGAACGTCATGCCGACCGAGAGCACCAGCAGCACCGAGGTCTCGATGAGCAGGGTCTGGAAGGTGAACAGCGTCGCGAACTCGGCGGGCGCGATCGCGGTGAACACGATGATCAGCGCCAGCAGCACCAGTGCGATCCAGAAGGTGTTCGCCCCGATCAGCCGCTGGCCGATCGACCGCTTGCCGAAGCCACCGTCCACGGAGGTCTGGATCTCGGGGCCGTTCTTCGTCGGAGTGGACACGGTCAAGCCGCCTCCTCTTGTACGAGGGCGCCCGTCATCGCGGCGACCAGGTCTTCCAGTTTCGTGTCGGCGCCGGTGAACCGGGCGACGCGTTTGCCGAGCCGCAGCACCTCGATGCGGTCGGCCACCGACAGCACCTCGGGCATGTTGTGGCTGATCAGCACGACGGCGATGCCCTTGTCCCGCACCTTCTTGATCACGTCGAGCACGCGTTCGCGCTGCACGACGCCGAGCGCGGCCGTCGGCTCGTCCATGAACACGACCTTCGACGCCCACACGACCGACCGCGCGACGGCGACGCTTTGCCGCTGCCCGCCCGAAAGCGAGCCGATCGGGACGTCGGTGCTCTGCAGGGTCACGCCGAGCCGCTGGAACTCCTCCACGGCCTGCCGCTTCATCTCGGCCTTGTCCAGCATCCCGAGTTTGCCGAGGATGCCCTTGCGGTGGATCTCCCGTCCCAGGAACAGGTTCGCGGCCGGGTCGAGTTCCGGTGCGACCGCGAGGTCCTGGTACACCGTCTCGATCCCCATCCGCCGCGCCGTGGTGGGGGAGTCCAGCACCACTTCGGAACCGTCGAGCAGGATGCTGCCCGACGTCGGCTGCTCCGCGCCGGACAGGCATTTGACCAAAGTGGACTTCCCGGCGCCGTTGTCGCCGATCAGCGCGGTGACCTCACCGGCCCGCGCCTGGAACGACGCGCCGCGCAGCGCCTCCACCGAGCCATAGCGTTTGACCAGGTTCTGTGCGTCGAGCAGGAGTTCGCTCACGATCGCTCCCTCTTCTCGGGTGCGGGCGGCCGGCAGCGGATGACGGTGATGTCGCCCTCCACAGTGGACTGTCCGGCGTCGTGCGGGACCACGTACGTCTCGCCCTTGCGCAGCGTGTACTCGCCGCCGTGTTCGGTGCGGAGCGTGCCCGAACCGTCCATGACGACCAGCACCGCGAACGACGGATCGAGTGACAACGTTGTCGACCTACCGGAAACGGCGGGACGGAGCTGGTCGGCGCGGAAGAACGCGTCGCTGCCGTCGGCGAGTAGGTCCACAGTGGACGCTTCGTCGGCCGCGGTGCGCTTGACGATCGAGCCGAGCCGTTCTTCGTCCCAGCCGGAGGTGTCCAGGGTTTCGATGGCGGTCTCGAAGCCGATCCCGAGGTGCGCCTTCTCCGGGTTCGCCAGGAAGTCCCGCCATTCCAGGGTCAGCGAGAAGTCGGTCGGCTGCTGGAGTTCGACGACGAAGACGCCTTCGCCGATCGCGTGCGGCAGGCCGGCCGGGATGTAGACCGTGTCGCCGGGGGTGACCGCGACACTGTTCAGCGCCTCGAGCATGGCGGGCGCGTCCTGGCTGCGGGCCCATTCGTTGACCGTCGCTTTGTCGACGGTCTCCTTGAAGCCGGGGTAGACGCGGGGGTCGTCGCCGTAGGTGCCGACCACGATCCACGCTTCGGTCTTGCCGAAGTGCGAGTCGAAGTGCCGCTTCGCGAACGAGTCCGACGGGTGGAAGTGCACCGGCAGGCGCTGGCCCGCGTCGAGCAGCTTCACCAGCAGGCCGGTCGAATCGCCGAGTGCCTCGACGTGTTTGGCGCCGAGCCACGCGGACGGATTCTCGCGGACGGCGTCGCGCAGCCAGACCCCGCTGGGCAGCTTGGTCAGGCCGTTGGTCTCCTGGCCGAACATCGTGGTGGCCGAGCCGACCCAGTCTTCGGGTCCGAATTTGGACTCCGACGGGGCGCCCCGCAACGCGGCGATGGCGTCGCCGCCGCGGTAGAACTGCGGCGGCTGGTTCGCCGGCAGGCGGATCGGTTCGAGGTGGCCGCTCATGAAGGGGCGACCTCCCCGGAACCGCGGGCTACGAGATGCACGGGCAGGACTACCTTTCTCGGTGCGGATTGATCTCCCTGGACCCTGGCGAACAGCAGTTCCGCGGCCGCCCGGCCCAGCGCGCTCACGTCGTGCGCGATCACGGAGACCGGCGGATCCAGCAGATCCGCCAGTTCGAAGTCGTCGAAGCTGATCATCGCGGGACGCCGCTCCGCGTGCGCCAGCGCGCGCAGCAGATGGACGGCGACCCGGTTGTTGCCCGCGATCACCGCGGTGGCCGGATTCGGTCCGGTGAGCAGCCGTCGCACGGCGTCGCCGACGCTTTCGGCGGTCGGCGTCCGCATCACGACGAGGTGCTCGTCGAAGGGGATCCCGTTGCGGACACAGCCTTCGCGGAAGCCGCGCAGGCGTTCTCCCGCGGTGAAGATGTCCGGGCTGTCGGCGAGGAACGCGATCCGGCGGTGGCCGTGTTTCGCGAGGTGGGCGACCGCTTCGACGGTGCCGCCGATGTTGTCGACCAGCACCGTGTCGGCCACGATGTCGCCGGCGGGCCGGTCGAGGAACACCACGGGCGTGCCCGCGCGCATCTCGGGGACCAGGTAGCCGTGCTGCATCCCGGCCGGGACGACGAGGATGCCGTCGACGCGCCGGGAGCAGAACTCCAGGACCAGTTCGCGTTCGCGGTCGGAGTTCTCCTCCGACGAACCGGTCAGCACCTGGCGGCCGAACGAGGTCGCGATCCGTTCGACGGCCCGGTTGAGCTCGGAGTAGAAGGGGTTTCCGACGTCCTCGACGATCAGGCCGATCGTCCCGGTCGTCGAGCCGCGCCGCAGGTTCCGCGCGCCGAGGTTGCGCCGGAACCCGAGCTGCTCGATCGCCGCCATGACGCGCTCCGCGGTGTCCGGATGGACGGCGGGCTCGTCGTTCACCACTCGCGAGACGGTTTTGATGCTCACGCCCGCGAGCCGGGCCACGTCACTCATCGTGGCCCGTCGGCCGGTAGTGCGGTGGCCGTTGTCCGGTCCGCTGGAAGACAACGTTGTCATAGTGGCGGGAATTGAACGCCAGCGGACCGGCGATGTCAATGCCCGATTCGTCCTCGGCCCGTTTTCCGAGTTCGAACCGTTACGACGTCTTCGTGACCGTCCGTGGGCCGGACGGGGTGGGCACCTTCCCCCGAACAGCCCCTTACGCGCCAAGATCACTGAGTTACGTTGGTCACATTCCTGCGGGTCCACGGGGGAGGTGGCTGGGGGATGGGGAGGACGGTTTCGGCCGTGGCCGATACGCGGCCGTTGATGTTCCCGAACGTCGAAGACGTCGTGTCCGGCTACCTCAAAGGACGTCCGGAGCTGGCGGGCGTGCCCGTCGGTTCGCTGCCACCGCCCGGATTCGACGGGACTCAGCGCGCCGTCGTGCTCACCCGGCTCGGCGGTCACTTCGCCGACGACGACCTGCTCGACCACGCCGAAGTACGGATCGATTCCTACGGACCGGACAAAACCGCCGCGCACGCGCTCGCCTGCGCCGTGCGCGGGGTGATGCCGCTGATCACGAGTGTCGCGCTGGCGGACGGCGTCGTCCTGCCCGACACGACCGAGATGCAGGGGCCGTGCTTTTCGCTCGACCGCAGGTTCACCGACGCCGACCGGTACCTCATGAAGTACCGGTTCCTGCTCGTGATCAGACCAAGACCGGCCTGAGCGGCCGGGCGAAAGCAGTGGGAGGGCTGTTATGCCAGGACTGAACGCCAGCGAGATCCGGGTGGCGGGTACCGGATCCCTTTTCGTGGCACCCGCGCACACCGCGGCTCCGGCGGATTTCACCAAGGACTGGGCGGCACCGTGGGTGAACCTCGGTTACACCAGCTCCGACGGGGTCAAATTCGTCAAGAAGGACAAACTCGATCCGGTCGACACCTGGCAGTCGGTGGCGGCGATCCGGTACGTGTTCAGCGATCGCGACTTCTCGGTGAAGTTCTCGCTGCTGCAGATCAACAGCGACACGATGACCTTCTTCTTCAGCTCCCCGGCGCCCGCCACCCCGAACGTCTACAACATCGACGCGGCACCGCGGGTGGACGAACGCGCGCTCGGGATCGAATTCAGCGACGGCCCGACCGTGAAGCACCGCTTCTACATCCCCCGCGGAGTGGTCACCGAAACCGACGAGACCTCGGTGACCAGGACTGCGGCGATCAAGCTCGGGATCACCTTCACCGCGCTGACCCCGATCAAGGACAACAAGTTCGAACCGCTGGCCCAGTGGTCGATGAACACCGCCGCACCGGCCGCAGTCGCCGAGACGGAGCCCGAAACCGAAGAACAGCCCGCGTAGAGAAAGCCAGGGGGAACACCGGAAATGGCGAAGTACAACGTCAACGCCGCACGCGCTCAACGGCTGGAAGCGCTGGGCGAGCGGTGGGAATTCGAACTCGACGGCGAGACCTTCTCGCTGCCGACCGAACTGCCGCGCGACTCCGTCGGCAGGCTCGCCGCACTGGATCCGTCCGATTTGGACGGTCTGCTGCAGGTCCTGCTCGGCGACGAACAGTTCAAGCGGCTCGACGAACACGCCGTTTCGGTGCAGGACGTCCAGGCCCTGCTGGAGGCGTACGGCCGTGACACCGGCATGTCGCTGGGGGAATCTTCGGCCTCGACGAGCTCCTGAGAGAGCACGGCGAGGCCGTCGAAGCCGATCTTCTCCGGTTCTACCGGGTGGATTTACTCGACTACTACCGCGGAAGGCTCTCCCCGCGGCGGCTGCGGGTGCTGATCCGGCATCTGCCGAGGGAGTCCGCGCTGGTGCGCGCGCTGCACGGCGACGTCGCGGGCTGGGGCATCGCCGAACACCTGCTCGCCGGCGCCGTCGACGAGCTCGCCGTGGGCAACTGGCTGTTCGTGACGGCGAATTCCGACGAGAACGCCGAACGGCCCGAACGGCCGCGACCGGTGCCGAGACCCGGAGTCGAAGAGGAGGAAGAGGTCGTGGCGACCACGCCTGAGCAGCTCGCCGCCTTCTTCGGCGCGCCGTCACCGGGAGGCGGCCGGTGACCGCGCCGACGTCCGCCATCACCGAAGCGGCCAAGGCCCAGGTCGACGCCCTGGTCACCGGGATCCGCGAGTCGGTCACCAACGCGGTTTCGGAGGCCGCGAACAAGATCACGCAGGATTTCGCCGAGCATGTCACCAAAGAGCTCACCGAGATGACGGCGAAGTTCAAGGAGAGCCATCCGGCGGTCACCGCCGCCGTCACCGACGTCGTGGGCTACGCCGACGCGATCACCACGGCGGCGACCGCCGTGCAGAACACTGTCACCCAGGTGCAGGACGCGGCCGCGGCCATGAAGGAACTGCCGACCGCGCTCAAGGACATCCGGACCGGGCTCAAGGAGAGCGGGAAGGAGATCGCCGCGTTCGGGCGGGATCTCAAGAACATGGTGAAGGGGGCGCCCGGCGCCATCCGGGACCTCGGCACTTCCCTGAAGGCGAATCTGTCGCAGGGACTGAATACCGCGAGGCAGGCGGCCGCCAACGCGGGCGCCGCCGTGGGCCGGTTCGCCGCGAGCGCGCGGAGCGCGGCCGTGGCCGCCGCCGGGGCGGTGAAGAACCTCGTACTGCTGGCGGCGGGGTATGCCAGAACCGCGGTGCAGGCGACCATCGCCGCCGCCCGGACGGTCGCGGTGGCCGTCGCGCAACGGGTCGTCGCGGTGGCGACCAGGTTGTGGGCGATCGCGCAGACCCTGCTGAACGTGGTCATGCGGCTCAACCCGATCGGCCTCGTCATCACCGCCATCACCCTGCTCGTCGGCGCCGTCGTCTTGGCGTACAACCGAAGTACGACCTTCCGGAACATCGTCAACGCCGTCTTCACCGCGGTGAAGAACGTGGTCGTCGGCGCGGTGAACGCGGTGCGGAACGTCATCTCGGTGGTGTGGCCGTTCATCTCGAAGGTCATCCAGGTCGCGGTGACGGCGATCCGGAACTACGTCACCACCTACTTCAACGCCGTCAGAACCGTGGTTTCGGCGGTGTTCACCGCGGTCAAGGCGGTGATCACCGGGGCGATCCGGGCGGTGGTGGCGACGATCCGCGGCGTCGGCCAGGTGGTCGGTATCGTCCGGAACGCCTTCAACCAGGCCAAGGACGCGGTGGGTTCGGCGATCTCCGGCGTCATCGGGTTCGTCCGCGGGCTGCCGGGGAAGATCGTCGGCGCGCTGGGCAATATCGGCCGCACGCTCTACGACGCCGGGAAGTCGCTGATCACCGGGTTCATCAGCGGGATCCGGGACATGGCGGGCAACATCCTGTCCGCGATCAAGAACTTCATCGTCGACAAGATCCCCGGCCCGATCAAGAGCATCCTCAAGATCTTCTCGCCTTCGCAGGTGATGGCCGGGATCGGCAAGAACATCGGCGAGGGTCTGGTCGTCGGCATTGACGGGACCGGTGACCAGGTTTCGACCGCGATGAAGAAGCTCGTCCCGGTCCCGAATTCGGCGACCATCAAACCCGCCATGGCGAGTCTCAGCACCACCATCGCCGCGACCGTCACGGGTCCGCTCGGCCGGGCCGCGGCGGTGACGACGACGGCGTCGCCGGTGACGGTGAACGTCCATCCTCGGGCGGGTCAATCGGAATACGAGATCGGCCGGGTTGCGGCCAGGGAGGTGGCATGGGCGGCGAAGCGGTGATCACCGGCGTGCTCGCGCTGCCCACGTACACGGTGGATGGCTGGGCGGGCAACACCGTCGACGGCGACGGCGTCGAATGGTGGGTGACCAAGGAGGACGGCTGGTCCAGCGCGCCGGGCGTGCGCCTCGATCTGTCCGATCGTCCGCAGCGGGACGGGAGTTTCGACGCGCCGTCGTTCCGGTCGGCCAGGGTGATCACCTTGGAGGGCACGGCCGTCGCACCGGACGAGGACACCCGCGAGCGGGCGAAAGACCGGCTGGCGGCGGTGCTCGCGGACGGTTCGGCACTCGCCGAATTCGCCGTTTCCGAGCGGACCGTGACCCGGCGCGCGCTGGTCCGGCTCACCGCGGGCACGAAGGTGGTGGACACGACACCGGTCAGTTTCGACTTCTCCGTACAGCTGGTCGCGCCGGATCCGCTGCGGTACGGCGCCGGCGTCCACGAGGAATCCTGCGGCCTGCCGAAGCCGGGTACCGGGCTCACGTTCCCGCTCACCTTCCCGCTGACGTTCGGGGAATCCGTCGACGGCGTGATCGCGGTGACGAACGCGGGCACCACCACCGCGTGGCCACTGTGGACGATCACCGGACCGTGTACGCAGCCGGTGATCCACAACGATTCGACGGGTGAATGGCTCGCGTTCTCCTTGAGCCTGGCGGCGGGGGACGTACTCGTGGTGGACGTCGCGGCCCGGACCGTCCTGCTCGGCGGGGTGTCCCGGCGCGCGGCCCTGCTGCCGAGGTCGAAGTGGTTCGGTTTCCCGCCGGGCAGCACCACGATCGGTTTCGATTCGTTCGACGACTCGGCGTCGGGGAGGCTCACCGCGAGCTGGCGCGACGCCTGGATCTAGGGGAGGGAACGACGATGGCAGAACGGCGTCCAGGCTGGGGCAACGGGGTCGAGGCGGCCGACGCGCGGCTGGTCACCGGCGCGCTCGTGCAGGCGCAGGCGACCGGCGACGCCCTCGATCCGCTGCGGGTGCGGCCGGGGATCCGGGACGGCGCTGGCTTTCCCGGCAACTGTGTGCTGGCGAGCAACAAGGTCACGGTCAACCCGTTCCAGGGCGTACTCGCCGATCCGGCCAAACCCGGAGACGGCGCCTACATCGTGACCCTCGACTCGGCGAGGGAACTCCCGTTCGGTGCTCAGCACGCCTCATTGCGGCGGATCGACCTCGTGGTCGCCGAGATCACCTCCGACGGCCGGTTCGCGATCACCTTGTACGCCGGGGAAAGCGCCGCGACACCGGTGCGCCCGGTGCCGTCGGGTTCGCCATATCTCGTGCTCGCCGAGATCACCGTCCCGCCGGCGGGCAGCAACCCCGGACCGTCCCTTGTGGACAAACGCCAGTTCACCGCGGCGGCGGGCGCGATCCTCCCGGTGCGGGGCGAAGCCGACCTTCCTCCGGCCGGGCTCGCACACGGCAGCCAGTTCGTCTACCGGCTCGACACCGGCCAGCTCCAGGTGAAGAAGGGCAACGCCTGGGTGGCCTACCGGCCGCAGCGCGGCGACACCTGGCATGCGGCCACCCTTCAGAACGGTTGGCAGAACTACGGTGCCGGGTTCAACGGCGCCGCCTACACGGTGATGGACGACGGGTGGGTGCGGTTGCGCGGCCTGGTCAAATCCGGCGCCTTCGACAAGCCGATCTTCACGCTGCCGGTCGGCTTCCGTCCGGTCGCGCAGTGGCTGCTCCCGGTCAGCACGAACCCCGACACGGTCGGCCGGGTCGACATCCATGCCAACGGATCGGTGATGGCCACCACGGGCAGCGCCGGCTGGCTCAGCCTGGACGCCCTGACCTTCTCCACCTACTAGCGGGCAGGCCATGGGCACGACGTACACCTACCTCATCGCGGATCTCCGCGAGGGCACGATCCTGGACGAGCTCCCGCTGTCCGGGGTGTCGTTCGACAAGAAGCTGAACGACAGCGGGACCTTGCGCGGCCAGGTGCGCGTCGACGATCCCGAGCTCAGGGTGCGGGAACCGCGGTCGCTGACCGAACCCGGCCGGACGGCGATCTACGTCGATCGCGACGGAGATCTGTTGTGGGGCGGGATCATCTGGACGAGCCGGTACTCCGCGGCCAAGGGCACGCTGGAGCTCGGCGCCTCGGACTTCCTGTCCTACTTCGACCATCGGCTCGTCCTCGACCCGGCCGACCTGACCAGGACCGTGCCGTTCACCGGTGACCAGATCGCCGTGGCGCAAGGTGCGGTCCGGCTCGCGCAGTCCCATGTGGATGGTGATCTCGGGGTGACGTTCCTCGGTGCCACGGCTTCGGGTGTGGCGCGCACGGTGAGCTACACGCCCGCGGAGGCCAAGGCAGTGGCGGAGGTGCTGCGCGATCTGGCCGGCGCCGACGACGGTTTCGACTTCGCCTTCGACGTGCGGTACGACGGGAGCGGCGCGATCGAACGGTTCCTCCGGTTCGGCTATCCGCGGCTCGGGCAGCCCGGCGGGCCGCACGTCTGGGAGTACGGTGCGAACCTGATCGACTTCGGCTGGCCGAGCGACGCGGCGAGTATGGCGACGCGCATGCTCGGGACGTCCAGCGGCGGGACGGGCGCGCCGGTGATCCGCGCCGACCCGAGCGCACACGGGGCCGGCTGGCCCTTGCTGGAGGCGGCGGCGCCGCAACTGGACACCGCCGACGCGAACCTGCTCGCGGCGCACGTCGCCGGGGAACTCGCCGTCCGGAGGCGGCCGGTGGTGCTGCCGGAGCTGACCGTGCGTGCCGATCTGGACCCGGTCGTCGGTTCGTACTCGGTCGGCGACGACGCGCGGATGCTCATCGACGACCCGTTCTTCGCCGGAGACCTGCTCGACGTCACCGTGCGGATCCTCGGTTTCTCGGTCACTCCCGGCGACGACGCCGGGCAGGAGGAGGTCGTGCTGACCGTGGCACCGATACTGGGGACCGGATGAGCGCGTTCCATTCCCGCGCGGAGGCGGCATGAGCAAGGTCTACCAACCCGACACGCTGGTGTCGGAGCTGCGCGAGATCCAGCGACGGCTGCGGCTGCTGGAGGCCGGCGCGCCCCGGGTCGCGACGGCGATGCCGGCCCCGGCGCCGGTTTCGGCGGGGATCGCGCTCGGTGAGCCGTTCGCGCCCGCCCGGCCCGCCGACTGGCCCGGGACCGAGTCGGCGGAGTGGGAGCCCCTGCTGCGGGCCTTCGTCACGCCCGGTGAGGTGCGCCTGATCATCGAGACCGTCGCCGGCGCGGGGACGACCGGCCGGGTGCGGCTGCTGGTCGACGGCGATTCGCTGGCCACCGAGCTGGGTGCCGGCGAGGAGGTGTCCCGCGAGGTCGTCGAGCTGGACATCGAGGGCGAGCTGACCGAGATCGTGCTGGAGGGGCTGCGGCAGTCGGGGACCGGCTCGGTCCGGGTCGCGGCGTTCGTGCTCCCGCTGTCCTGAGTCGCTGTCCTGAATCGGACAGGGTTCGACGGACCTCTTGACCGGGTGGTCCGTTCTTGTCGAAGGTGGGCAGGCAGCGACAACGTTGTCAGGAGGCGGCCTTTCCCATGCCCGCACGTACTTCGATCCGCGTCGCCGGATTGCTCACCGCGTTCAGTGTGTTCACTGTCCCCGCCGGGCTGGTCACGCCCGTCGCGGCGGCGGCGCCCGGTGGCGACCCCGTGGACGCGGTCAACACCTTCATCGGCACCAAGGACGACGGCAACACCTTCCCCGGCGCCTCGGCGCCTTTCGGGATGACGCAGGTCAGCCCGATTTCCTCGCATTACGCCGGCTACCGCTACGACGACACGGCGATCCGCGGCTTCGGGCATTTCTTCCTGTCCGGCGCGGGCTGCTGGGAGCAGGGCGGCCTCGTGTCGTCCCTGCCCACCACCGGCGCGGTCGGGCCCGGCGCGGCGTTCGACACCACGAAACCCGAGACGTTCGACCACAAGAAGTACGCCTCGCCGTACACGCACGAGGGCGAGGTCGGGAAGCCCGGCTATTACAAGGTGCGGCTCACCGGTTACGGCGGCGTCGACGCGGAGACCACCGCGACCACGCGGACCGGCGTCGAGCGGTACACCTTCGCGAAGCCGGGTGACGCAAACGTTTTCGTCAACGTCGGGCAGGCCAACGACAAGGAACCCGTCACGGCGAGCCAGGTCCGGATCGTCGGGGACCGGACGGTCGAAGGGATGGTGGAGTCGCAGGCGTTCTGCGGCGGCAAACCGTACAAGACGTGGTTCACCACGACGTTCGACAAGCCGTTCAAGTCCTTCGGCACCTGGTCGCCGACGGGAGGCGCCCCGGGCTCGAAGGAGTCCGCCGGCGGTGAAGGACTGCGCGGTGCCTGGCTGACCTTCGGCGAAGGACAGGTCACCGCGACGACGGCGATCTCCCATGTGGACGCGTTCGGCGCCCGGCTGAACCTGGCGGCCGAGAAGGGCCGCTCGTTCGACGCGGTCCGCGACGGCGCGCAGCGCGCCTGGCGCAAGGAACTGTCCTCAGTGGACATCAAAGGCGGGACGAAGGACGACCGCACGGTCTTCTACACCTCGCTGTACCACGCGCTGCTGCAGCCGCTGACCGGCAATGACGCCGACGGCCGGTACCGCGGGTTCGACGACAAGATCCACCGCGCGCTGGGCTGGACCTACTACGAGTTCTTCTCGTTGTGGGACACCTATCGCACGCAGAACCAGTTGCTCGCCCTGCTGAGGCCGTCGCGGGCGAAGGACGTCGCGAAGTCCGTGCTCGCCATCAACGACCAGGGTGGCTGGCTGCCGCGCTGGGCGTACGCGAACCAGGAGACGAACACGATGACCGGCGATCCGGTCACGCCGTTCCTGGTCGACCTGTGGCGGTTCGGTGCGCTGTCTGGGCAGGAGTTCAAGGCGTACGAGGCACTTCTGCGGAACTCGCGGGAGATCCCGCCCGCGTCTTCGCCGTTCCAGGGCCGCTCGGGGAACGTGAGCTATCAGAAGGACGGGTTCGTCCAGTACGACAAGGACTTCCCGAAGAAGGGGCAGGACACCGACCCGAACCACGGCGCTTCGGCCACGCTGGAATACGCGCTCGCGGACTGCTCGCTGTCCATCATGGCCGCCGGGCTCGGCAAGAAGGACGACGCGAAAGCCCTGGCGGAGAAGGGTCGCAGCTACCGCGCGCTGTGGGACTCCTCGGTGACCGACCGCGGCTTCACCGGGTTCTACCGGCCCAAACTCGAAGGCGGCGAATGGTTCAGCCCGGCGGGCAAGCCCTTCGACCCGCAGAGCCAGGACGGGTTCCACGAGGGCACGTCGTGGCAGTACCAGTGGCTGACCCAGCAGGACGTACCCGGTCTTGTCGAACGGATGGGCGGCAAGGAGAACGTCGGCAAGCGGCTCGACGACTTCTTCGCCTACGGGGATCTGGTCAAGGACCCGGCGAAGACCGTGCGTGAGGAATGGGTCGTCGGCCCGTACAACTACTACAACCAGTTCCGCTACAACCCGAACAACGAGCCGGATCTGCACTCGCCGTGGATGTACACGCTGACCGGGCAGCCGTGGAAGACCTCGGCCGTGGTGCGCGCGGCGCACACGTTGTTCACCAACGCGCCGAACGGGGTCACCGGCAACGACGACCTCGGGACCATGTCCGCGTGGTACGTCTTCAGCGCGCTGGGCCTGTATCCGGCGGTGCCGGGCACCGGGCAGTTCGTGCTCAACGCGCCGCGGTTCGAGAAGTCCGTGGTGCACTTGGAGAACGGCCGTGACATCACCCTCAAGGCCGCCGGTGCCGACGGGGCGAAACTCCAGTACGTCCAAGGACTGGGAACCGGTTCGCAGCGGGCGTATGTCGGATTGGAACAGTTGACGCGAGGGACCACTTTGGACTTCAAGCTCACCGACAACGCCGCTGAGGCGACTTGGGCGATCGGTCCGGAAGGGGCGCCGAAATCGCCCTGCGCGGGCCTTTAAACAGGTCCATACCAGGGTCGTGAGGAGCATCACGGCCCCCGGTGTTCCGGTGAGGGCCGTCACGCCTCACACTGGTATTACCACGTCCGACAGCGCTGTTGACGTTCTTGGCGAGTCCGCCTTGGACAGTGCTCGTCGGACGTAGTCATGTGTGTACGCATAGTGGTGAGACCCCACAGGAGGAGAAAGTGTCCAGCAAGGCCGCTCTAGTATTCCGCGTGGCCGCGGTAGCCGAAGCCCTCTCATGGGCCGGGCTGCTGGTCGGGATGTTCCTCAAGTACGCCGTCAAGCTCGGCGAGGGCGGCGTTCCCGTCCTCGGCATGGTGCACGGCGTCGTCTTCGTCCTCTACATGCTGGTCTCCCTGTCCGTGGCGAAGCCGCTCGGCTGGCGCCCGAAGACCCTGATCCTCGCGCTGCTCTCCAGCATCCCGCCGCTGTTCACCTGGCTGTTCGAGTCCTGGGCGCTGCGCAACGGCAAGCTCGACGGCCCGCAGCGGCTGTCGCACGGCGGAGTCGGTCTGTTCGCCAAGACCCCGGAAACCGCCGCCGCCTGATCTTCTTTTAAGCGCGTGAAGGCCCCCTTCCCTCGGCTCAGTCGAGGGAAGGGGGCCTTCACGCGCTATTCGGTGAAGTCGCCGGTGGCCTTGCGGACCTTGGTGAGCAGATCGGTCAGCTGCTCGGTCTGCTTGCCGGTGAGCCCGGTCAGCCCGAAGTCGATTTCGGTGACCGCCTTCGTGGCCTCTTCGCGGCGTGCGCGGCCTTCGTCGGTGATCTCGACCAGCGTGGTCCGGCGGTCGGTCGGATGCGGCACGCGTTTGACCAGGCCGTCCTTCTCGAGCCGGTCGACGATGTTGGTGACGCTCGTCGGATGCAGTTGCAGCCGCTCGCCCATGACGCGCATCGGCAGATGGGACGCGCGGGCGAAGGTCAGCAGGACCAGTGCCTCGTACCGGGCGAAGGTCAGCCCGTGTGGTTTGAGCGCACCGTCCACCGCGGACTGGATGATCTGTTGCACGCGCATGATCCCGGTCACCGCGGCCATGGTTTCGGACGGCCCGATACGGGCTTCCCACAGCTGCGCCGCGCGGGCGATCGGGTCGAACGGCAACGGACGGCTCATGGCGCTCGAAGTTACCAGCGGGTACCCGTGCCACGCCGCACCACCGGGTGTTATGCGTGGAAAAACTGTCTGAACGAGGAGCAGAACATGATCGTGGCCTTCAGTGTCAGCCCGTCCGCGGCCGAGGAGGACGGCGGGGTCAGCGAGGCCGTCGCCCGCGCGGTGAAAGTGGTGCGGGAGTCCGGCCTGCCGAACTCCACCAACGCCATGTTCACCAATGTGGAAGGAGCGACGTTGGCTATAGGGTACATGACCTGATAGCCAGAAGTCCCCAGGTCAGGGGCATAAACCGTGTCGGGGCAGGTCACGGCCGTCGGTCAGCTCGACGGGTCGGAGTCGGCCAGCTTGGGCGCCTCGACGGCGGGCGGACGCTGCTCTGGGATCTTCCCGTCGGCCTCCTCGGGCGCGGGCGGCGACGCCGGCGGGCCGGTCTCGATAGAGAAGAACGGCGCCTTGATCCGGACATGTTCGCCGGGCCTCGCCTTGTGGAGGATCAAGCGGGTGACGAACCAGGTGCCGAGGATCACGACCACGAGGATGCAGGGGAGAGCCCAGAGGCTCGACGCGGACATAGTCGCGACACGGGAGACGAACTCGTACACACGCAGCCCTCACCGCTAGTGGACTCGGGGCGTCCCACCAGCCGGTAAAGGATGGCGTTCGCGTGAAACTCGTGTCAGCGCGAGGGCCGACGGGTCTTGCAACTACGAACCGGCCCCGGCGGTGCTGCGTGCACCGGACGGAACGTAGGTGTCCGCTCTCGCGGACTGGTCATACGGCTCGCAACAAGGCCGCATGTGTCGATACTTCGTTCTCGTTATTCGGTTCTTCGGTCGTTGATCGACTCGTAGCCGATGCCGTCAAGCGCACAAGGGGCACCTACTACGTGACACCTATCATACCTCGGATGCGCGTTGCGTCATGGCGGGGCGAGCGTTGTGGCTTGAAGGACGGATCTGCCACACGCAGAATCGAACTCATGTTCGATCGCTCCACGTCAGACGGCCCGCCGGAGAGAAGACCATCCGGGGCTACCGGCCTCCTCGGAAGGTCTGGGTGGACTTGAGCCAGCTCTTCCCGGTCGGCCCGCCCAGAGCGGATATCCCGGAGGGACTGGATCTCCAGGAGACGGTCCGCGGCGAACTGTCGATGTGGCAGGTCTCCACGACCGGCTACTGGTTCGGCTGGGTCCAGTTCATGATCAACGAGGGACGCGGCGGCGCGAAGGCGGGCCAGTGGGTCCCTGGCTACGCGCCCAAGCCGCGCGAAGAGCCGGACGTGTAAACGCGAGAGTTCCCGCTGGCGTTCCTTCGCCGCTGCCTGCCGATGTAGGCGTGGAGCTTGTGCTTCCACGCGCCCATCGGGTGCAAGGAGAAGACCGTGGTGGTCGCTCAACTCGTCGTGTCGTATGTCCTTCTCGGCCTGTTCTGCGCGTGCGTGGTGGTTGCAATCGTGAGGAAGGAGGGCACTCGCGCTGTCCTCCTCCTCGTCGGCGTCATGCTGCTTGGTGTCCTCGCGATGGGGTACGGCGATCCAGCCATGCTCCAGGCGGCGGCCGAGTTCGTCGCGAGCCTGCTTCGCTAACGCGTGTAAACGCAAAAAGGCCCCGTCTCCCATGGGCGGATTCTCGGGGTCCTCGCAACACCTGATGGCCTATGTGGTCGTCAGTAGATTACGCAGGCGCTCGGCTGGTGTTGACCAGTCGAGCGTTTGCGTGGTCGGCGGTTGAGTTTCTGGGCGACGTGTTCGAGGTCTTCGGCGCTGTGAACGGACAGGTCGGTGCCTTTGGGGAAGTACTGGCGGAGCAGTCCGTTGGTGTTCTCGTTTGATCCGCGTTGCCAGGGTGCGTGCGGGTCGCAGAAGTGGACCGGAACGCCGGTCGCGATCGAGAATTGCTTGTGTGCGGCCATTTCGCAGCCCTGGTCCCAGGTCAGCGAGCCGCGTAGATGTGCGGGCAGGGTCTGGATCAGCGGAACGAGCACGTCACGGACTTCTTCGGCGGTGTGCCCGCCGGGCAGGTGTCCGAGCATGACGTAGCGGGTGGATCGTTCGACCAGGGTCACGATCGCGCTCTCGTTGCGGGTGCCGACGATCAGGTCGCCTTCCCAGTGGCCGGGGATCGCGCGGTCTTCGACCTCGGCCGGACGTTCGGAGATCATCACCATGTCGTCGACGAACCGGGGTGTGCGCTGGTCCGGTGTGCGGCGTGGTTTGCGGCGGGTCCGGCCGGTCCGCAGCGCGGCCGCGACCTCGCGTCGCAGCCCGCCCCGGGCCTGGAGATAGATCGCCTGGTAGATCGTTTCCGGGCTCACCCGCATGTCCTCATCGTCGGGAAACTCGATGATCAGAGCTTGACAGATCTGTTCCGGTGACCACTGTTCCCGCAGCTTGTCGGCGACATAGTCGCGCAACGGGCCGTCCTGAGCGAGTTTCGACTTCTTTGGGCGCGGCCGGCTTGCCGCCCAGGCCCGCTGAGCGTGGTGTGGCCGGTAGACACCGTTGACCGACCGCGTGTCGATCTCCCGTTTGACGGTGGAGGCCGGGCGGCCCAGCGCCCGCCCGATCGCCCGGAACGACTCATCCTGACGGCGCATGTCGGCGATCAGCTCGCGTTCGGTCACCGTCAAGTACCGGGGGTGCACAGTGGCCTCGACCGCCGCGACAGACGGCTGCGAGGACACCGGGACGATGGGTCACGCCTGTCTTGTAGTCGATCCGGCGCCCATCCGGGTGGAGGCGCGAGCTATTCATCTTCCGGATCCCGCGATCCCAGTCACGAGCAGTGCGTTCGTTGACCCCGACCCGCGCCGCGGCTTCCCGCTGTCGCACACCGGCCACGCGAAGCCGGTCGTACTCCGCCCGGCCCGGATGCCCGGACGTGCCTGACTTCCCCGTGCCCCGCACTCCTGCCCGCCGCGCCCAGGTGTGAGCCGTTCCCCGAGGAACCCCAACCACCCGGGCAGCACCCGAAATGTTGCCCTTCTCCCGATCCAGAGCCTCGAAGAACTCCTTCTTCAACCTCTCAAAATCCACGATCCCCGCAACTCCCTGAACCCAGGGTGTTGCGGGGATCGCTAGAACCCGCCATGAGGAGGCGGGGCCTTTTTGCGTGTCGATCATTCAGGGGTCTTCACCCACCCGACCCAGTTGAGTCGCTGACCGAAGAACAGGGTCCCGGCGGGCTCGTCGAGGCGCCGGAAGGCCGCGTTCGCCTGGTTCCCGTTCCGGAGGCCCCAGTCCTGGGGCGGCAGGGAGAAGCGCGGGACTGCCGGGGCCGGAGGTTCGAGACCGGTGACGGACGCGAGTACGGCGGCGGCGAGCAACGGAGGTACCGCGTTGCCGATCTGGTGGAAGGCGCGGGTCTGGTTACCGCGCCACGGGAAGTCCGCCGGGAACGACTGGAGGACGGCGGCCTCCTCCAGGGAGATCCGGGTACTGCCGGTGCCGTTGTCGATCCAGCGCCCGGCCTCCTTCTCCATGTGGATCTGTTTCCGCGCGCCGGAGCTGCCATTAACGTCATAGAGATGGTCAACGTATGAGGGTTAATAGGACAAGAGGGTCAGAACACCACTCTCAGTGGGGTTCTGACCCTCTTGGTTCGCTAAGTACCATCACCGCGTCCGAATGAACCTTGAGGCACATCTCCAGTGCTGGGCACTCTTTGTGAACGTGCTCCTACGCTGCCGCTTTCGTGACTTTCATGCAGAAGGACAGATATAGCGCGTAGTAGTATCCTGGGCGCAGTCTTCCGTCAAGTTTATCGAAACCGAGCTGTAGGCCAGGAGCATGTAAAAATGAATCGGGTACCTCTAGTCCGTCTGGGCTGAAATGATTGGTGAGCAGTCTATTTCTGCCAGGTACAAGATCTAGTCGAACAGCGCTGTCGGATGACAAGAGTACGACGAACCAGTATGCATCGGGATTCGCGTTTTCTGCGGTAAGCACGGCACTCGTTTCGGCTTGACCAGCTGAGCCCGTCTTCGGATCACCCACTAGGGCAGGGAAGTTAATTTTCAGTCTCAGGTTGCGAACGGTGTGTGAACCATCTTTGTCAAGGCTGTCAGCGGCCGAGTTCTCCACGAATACCTGAAATGCCAGGTAATCGCCCTCGGCTATTTTCTCGTGGTTTCTCCAGGGCGACGAGCTTTCCTTGCAGTCCTGTGCGCTGTGGCGTACGCGATAGAATGACCGTTCGTCTCCATAGAATGAATTGTCTGTTATCGAGTTAAATGTTGAATAAGTGGCAGGATGAGAAAGGGTAAATAACTGCCGAGGTGGGCCCCATCCGGGGCCGATCGCAGGTTTCGGCTGACCAGGGGGTGGAACCGGTGGAGCGAGTTCGGCAATTTCGGGCTGTTTACCGTCTGTTACCGGGCTCCAGGCATCCTCAATCGGCTTGGCCAGAACCGGTAGACCGAATGCCACCACCACCGCAACGGCGGCCAGTGCGACGCCGACCTCCCACTTGCGCCTTCTGCGCAGATAGAGCCACGCGATGACGCAGACGACGGCGATCACGCCCAAGCCGGCGAGGCTAATAAGGACAGGACGTGGCATGGCTCCCCTGATCGGCGACTAGCGCGGACGCTTCTTTAAGGGGTCGACCGCCCGACGTGTCACGTTACATTCCATGCCCCGTAGAAAGCCAGCTAGACCGGTGCGAAGTCGTAGCTCCGAGCGGCACCATTTCTCAGGCACCGTTGCGGTCGTGCCAATCGACGTGTTCGGCTACCCGGTCCACAGGGACGGCGCCGAAGCATCGGGTGCACACCCCGACCGGAATGTCCCGGACGTAGTCGTACGTCACCGGAATCTGTTCCGGGGAGATGATCGGGTTCTGGCCGGGAGCTTCGCCGCGGCGGCGAGCGGCGATGAGTTGGTCATGGAAGCGGCTCACCGGGCGGCCTCCTCGTCCGGACCTTCTTCTTGAGCGCGTCGCCTGGGCGAGCGCTCGCTCTCGCGACCGGGACGCGGCCGAGCGGGCGCTCGATGCGGTCGATGACGCCTATGAGTCGCGGTCTCCGGATATCGCCGAGCCCCCTTGGGTCTACTGGATGTCGCGGGACGAAATCGACGTCATGGCCGGGCGGGTCCTCATCGAGCTGGGCGACCCGGCGAGTGCCGCGCCCTTGCTCACCTCCGCTATCGATGGGTACGACGCGGAGCACGCGCGCGAGGTCGCGCTCTACCAGACCTGGCTCGCCGAGTCGTACGCCCGCGCGGGTGAGCTGGACGCGGCGCGCGGAGTCATCGAGCGGGCGCGGTCGACGACGGCCGCCGTGAACTCCGCTCGACTTATCCGCCGCGTCGAGGAGATTGAGCGACTCGTCAGCTAGAGCCGATCGGTGTTCGAAGCCTTCGGCGCCTCTAGTCCAGTCGGCGGCTGCTACTCCGGCGCTGCCGGCGGCTCTTCCTTCCTGCCTTCGTCGCGGTGTCCCGTCTTCAGCTTGAGGAACGGCATTCGCAACTCGAAGGGCTCGCCGTCCTTTCGCTTCCACAGAAAAAGGCTGTAGATCACGGCGCCAGTGGCGTAGATGACGATCAGCACGATCAAAGCGCAGATGAATACGCGTACGGAGATCTCTGGGAACCCGCTGAAGAACGAACCGATGGACACGTACAGCCCTCACCGCCAGCGAGTCCCGAGGTCTGCCCACCAGCCGGTTAAGGGGTGGTACGCATGCCCGCAAATCTAACGTCGGGCCAGGGCGTGGCCCTGGGTGCTACTGCGCCCCGACCTCGGGTGGCCTCATTGGTGCAGGCCAGACGGGTGCGCTGCGCCGTCGTCGTCTGACGGCGGGGTAACCGCTCGGCGCGGAGGACATACCAACGGCCGGGTGGTCTTCATTCGTTCAGGTGTTGCATTCGTTCGTATTGCTGCCTACCTCGTCGGGTAGGTCGGCTGGCCGCTCGTATCTGGTCCTGCCCCGGCGCTACCGGGGTACTGACTCTTACGCTGGGCCAAACCGTGTGGCGGAAGTCTACTACCTGCCCGAACCGAGCGGCGCCGAAGGGGCGAGAAGTATCCGGGGAGGGCGGCCGGAGGCTCTCGTCTTCATCATGGCAGCAAAAAGCCCCGACCTCTTGAGATCGGGGCTCGCGGACTGGCTCAGGACTTCTTGCCGAAGCGCTGCTGGGCGGCCTGGCGCGGCGGAGAACTGGAAGAGCTTCGCTTCCGGTTCTCCAGTGCCCAGATGGCGCCGAAATACGCCTGCCACTTCGGCAACACCTTGCCGTCGGGGCCGACGAAGTCCTTCTCCTGGGCGCCGAGGACGGCGCGCTGGGGAACGGAGAGGGCCTCGGTGGCGAGCTGGGCGAGGGTGAGCGCTCGCGCGGCGGCGTCGGTCAGGTCGATGACGTCCTGGGGTTCCGAGACGCCGTAGTGGTCGCCGACGCGAGCGCGGTTGACCAGCGGGACGACCGGGACGCGGCCGAGGTCGTGGTTATCACGGGAGACCTCGGTCCAGCCTCGGGACTCACCGCTCCAGCGCTTCTCGGCCCAGATGGTGACGTTGGGGAAGTACAGCGTCGCCTTGTCGACGACGCGGCCGTCCTCGTCCTTGTCGCGATACAGCCGGAGGGCCGCGGTGACCTCGCGGGTCTTCGGCGAGATCTCGGCGGTCATCTCCAATGGCGACTCGACCGTGATGAGTGGGGTCTCCGGGTCGTCCTCGCGGGAGCCAATGCAGATGTAGGAACGGCCGTAGACGATGGCGTCGAGGTGAGCGAGCTGGCTCTCCTCGTCGAGATTGTTGGCCTGCCAGATGCGCCAGAGGTCGGCGTCGCGCTCATGCTTGCCAGGCATCCGGAAGCCTTCGAGGTCGATGCGCTCCTCAAGGCTGTCCGCGGTGATGCGCGGCCAGTTCACGCAGACGACGAACTGGCGGAGGTCCGGCGGGATGGCGAGGCCGAGCTGTTCGAGGTGGTGGGTGCCCTCGTAGTACTCGCCGAAGCGGATGAGCTTTGCGGCGTCGCGGCGGAGCTGGCCGGCGAGCCGGTTGAGGGTTTCAAGCTCGAATTTGGACAGGGCCACTGAGTGACGCCCTACCTTCGCGTGAGGGCGCCACCGGGAAGTCACGGTGGCGCGGCGATGACGACGCGCTCGGCGTCAAGGGGGGATTGACGGTCAGGCGAGAACGAGGACCCGCCTGGACTTCGGCTTCCCCCACCCACTCGCCAGGGCGTCAGAGGCGGCCTCGTGTGCGAGCGCGGAAGCCATTGCCACGTCGATCTTTTGGTGATCGGCGGGCTTGGTGAGGACGTACTTCTGGCCGGGGACGGCCCGCTTACGAGCGTTCGCGATGTGGATCTTCGCGATGGGGCACGCATCGTGCGTGAGCCGTCCACTCGCGAGGTCGACCTCGAAGCGTCTGAGCGAGTCGTACATGGCGGCCTGTCGGTTGGTCGCCCACTCCATGACGCGCTTGTCGCCGTAGCGAAGCGACCACTCGCCGATCTCGGAGTACCAGTCGTGCGGGTCCGCGTAGAGGCGGCCGACGTTGAAGCGTGTAAACAATTCGTCGATAGCGGCGTGGACCTCGTCGCGCGGGATGGAACCGCCCCACTCGGCCGGGTTCCAGACCGTCGGGCGCCGGTCCGGGCCGTAGGTCGGCGTGAACTGCCAGCCGTCGGTGGTCTCGGCGCGGAGCGCGGTCCAGTCGTTGTTCTCGGAACCGTCGAAGCCGAGGCAGATGTACGCCCTGTCTACAGGGGATCTCTGCGAGTCCTCTGTTCTCATCCCAACGACCGTCGGGAAGCCAAGTCCCTGCCGCGTAGACGAGGCGGTTGCCAAAGAAGCGCTCCGTCTGTTGCGGGTCGACGCGGAGAAGCTCGGCGGCCTCGCCCTCGATGTCGTCGAGGTTGACCCAGGGGCTTCCGGCGTAGACGTAGCGGAGAATCCGGCGGCGCTCGGCCTTGTTACGGAAGGACAATCCCGGCGGCGCCTGGGGGAAGTCGATGAAGATGTCTTCCATTCCGGGCCCGTAAGTCCGCTGTGCCAAGGAGTTCTCGGTCGGGTCCCAGCCGTTCGTCGTCTCCCAGGCCCGGCCGCCCATGCCGGCGAGGCCGCGGCGCGGGGTCTCGGCGACCTTGAACATGCCGGTCGCCGGAACCCAGATACCCGTTTCGTCCTGCGGAACGAACGTGACGCGAGCACCGAGGCGCGAGCGTGCGTTACTCGTGACGGTGTCGATGCGGCCGTCATTGGGGAGGCGGATGAACTCTTCGCCGGTCTTGCGGATGATCTCGGCGAGCGGGCCGCCCTCGATCATGGGCCGTAGCGCGGCGTAGACGTTAGCCGTCTGCTCCTCGCTCGTCGCGGTGATCTGAATGAGCGGGGTCGGCCAATGCGTGCCCATCGGCTCGCCGGCGTTGTACAGGTAGATGAACCCGCACCCGCATCCCCAGTCGCGGCAGTCGTAGACCTCGTCGCCGGTCGCCCAGCCGTCGAGAAGTACCGGCCCGACCCCCTCGGCGCAGACGACGGAGGAAGGTGAAGGGTCCCTTGCCGCTCTTCTGCGGCCGGACGGTCTGCGAGCGGCGGTAGGCGAACGCGGAGGCGTACTGGTTGGCACGAACGCCCAGGGCGGTCCGCTTGACGCGGTAGTGGTTGAGGATGTTCCACGCCTGCCAGCCGGACAGGATGAACGGCTGGCCCTTGGAGAAGCTGTCGGGAATGACGCAGTGGGCTTCGATCCAATCGATGATCAGGAAGCCCAGCGTCGGGAAGTCGATCGGCGGGAATTCGGGGGAGGCCACCGTGTAAACGGCCTCCCTTCTGGGGTAGGCGTCCTGGGGCGGCGGCACGATCTTGAAGCGGTCGCGCGACGAAGGACGGCTCTGCACGGGCCGTGCGGCTGGAGACTTCGGGATGGGGGATGCCGTTGCGGCAGAAGAGAAATCGACGATCTTCCAGCGGAACCGGGCCAGGCCGGGCAGGGAAAGGCCGAGGTTCTCCTGGAGTTGCTTGACGAGGGTTCGCAGATTCGCGGCGGCGCCGGGGAGTTCGGCTTCGGCGAGAGAGCGCACGTAGAGCGCGACCTCGACCTCCATGCCGTTCTTCTCCCACTGGGTCGCCTGGGGAGCGACCCAAACTCGGTCCCAGTGAAGGAGTTTCGCCGGAGACGCGGGAACGGGCAGCGGCCACGGAGGGACGGGGCCGGTCCGCTCGGCGAGGATGGCCCAGTCGCCCTCGCGGTCGCGACGCAGCGCGTTTACATCGGGTGCGGGGCCGGAACGGCCACGGGCGCCACCTGAGGACACGTGAACCACCTCTCAACGTTTGCAAGTCGTGGTTATCTATCTAAACTGGTCACATGAATAGCAGTGCACCCCTTTGGTTGACCGTTTTCCTGGCCGCCATTACAAGTATTACCGCAGTGACTGCTGCGGTAATGACCACATGGCTTAATGCTAGACATAGCACTCGTCGACTTCGCTTAGAGATTGACCACCAGCAAGATCAAGAGAATCGGAAACTGTTGTTTGAGCACCGATTGGAACTCTATACTGCTATTGCGAAGTGGGCGTCGGGCTTGATGAAAAACGTTGAGGGCGCCAAGGTGCTAGGCGACGAGGATTCAGATAAGAGTACAGAGGAGAAAAAACGTGCCACGCAAGCTTTCCGTGATTCGACAGCTGAATTCAATTCCTATATCAACGAGCTTCATTTGCTGGGTTCGATGACAGTCTTGGCATGTTACATGAAATTCACTGATTTCTATGTTCGCACACTTTCATCCATGATTAATTTGATCGAAGATCCCGATTTGTCAGATCTTGAAGAAGATCACAGGAAGCTATACAATTCTCGCGTGCAGTTGCTTGCCCATATGAAAAAGGATCTGGACGTGGGCATTTCAAGGGAAACGAAACAGCCAGCAGTCCGCTAGTAAATGCGGATGTCGTCGGCGCGGAGCGGGAGCCAGGCCCGGCCGTTCCAGGCGGAAACTGTCGCCGGGCGCCAGGTTTCGCCGCTCCACACGTAGATCGGCATTGCGTTGGGGTCGTCGAACTTGAGTGTTCCGACGCTGGAGAGGTCGAGCGAGCCGGAGCCGCGGACCTCGATCGGTGTCCACACGAGTTGTCCGGCGCTGGCCAGAGTGACGCCGTCCCAGAAGTGTGGGTGTCCGTCGAGTGCGAGAGCGGGCGAGCCCGAGAGAGCGGCGTCGACCGCGCCGGTCGCCGGGACCACAATGCGGTCGGGGCGAAGGGTCAGCGTCGCCCCACCGGTCAGGCCGAGGGCGGTTACGACGGTGACGGCGGGCGCGGACAGCTCCAGCGCGCCACTTCCGGCGAACTCCAGAGGGTCGGGATAGAAGAGCACGGGCGCGGGGGAATCGAACCCCGTTCGCTGGTTTTGGAGACCAGTGCCGCGACCAATCGGCCTCGCCCGTTCGCGCCCTACGTCGTCAGGCCGACGTCTCCGCTGTGACCGCTCTCCGGGACCAGAGAGGCGCGCGACCGTCCGACCGGTGCGCGAGGTGGCGTCACCGCGCGTGGCGGGATAGGCCGGTCCTGTCTCCTTGCTCCCGGACCAGGGATCGAACCTGGGACATGCGGACTAACAGGCCGTTGCTCTGTCAACTGAGCTATCCGGGATCGGCGTGTGTCGCGGCCCCCGCAGCAGGGGATAGGGCACAATGCCGCTATGCGACCCGACCGCGCGAGTATTCGCTCCCAGGTAGCCTTCACGGCTACCTTGGCGTCGCGGGCAATGGCGTCGCTGGGGATATTCCCCCTGCAAACGCCCCTTGAGAGGGTCCTTGCTAACTCTGCCGCCTTCTTCGTGCAGCGGCAGAGGCCCATCCGTCTAGCGTTGCCAGGCTGGCCTCAACTGCGGCACCCGAAGCGTGCTGCCGGAATCCCTGTAGCGACGGCGGAGCACTCTCTCGTGCCCGCTTTCACTTTTGACGACTTATGCCGTCTTTAGTGAACTGAGCGTTCAGGACCAGCCTGTACGTCGGTTCCCGTTTGACTGCACGGGGAGCCGGGATGGATCCACAACTTGTAGCAGCACTAGGCCCCCTCGCGGTGGCGTGCCCTGTAGCGGGCGCCGTCGTCGCAGGGCTAAATGTCCTGCTCTCGAAGCTGCCGACCGTCGCTGAAGCTTACGAGCAATACTCCACGACGAGGTGGAAGAAAAAGCTGCGGAAGTTGGCAACCAGCTCGAAGGCAACCCCCGAACTCATCGAATTCGCGCGGTCGGCACTTAAGGACTTAGAACAGTCAGCGAGTACCGCCGAGACGGGGGTTACGGGAGGCGATCCTCCGGTCACGCCGCCGAGAACCATGCGGCGAAATAGATGGCTGAGGTGGAAGCCTGACTAACTAAGCGAAGAGGAAGGCCCCGCCGGGCGCTCAACTCCGGGTAGCAGGCGGAGGAGCGCACTCGGCGGGGCGGCGGTCGGCTACGGGGATTGCGCACTGCCGATCGCAGAGCCTCCGGACCGGTCCGCGGCGCCCCCAAGGGCTCGCGTCGGCGGACCCAGAAGGTCCGGGCTCTCTACCTAGGAGATCGGCGAACGCGGTGACTCATGGACACGCTAGATCGGCGTTGGAGGCGCTTAGTCCTCCGGTGGGTGCGTTGATTTACGTGCATCCGGGTCCTTTCGAAATGTATTGATCAGGGCTGTTAGGCCAACGAAGCCTCCAGCGCCTGCGAGCCATGGCCCGGCGATGTACGCCAGGGCAATGACAGTTGCGAGAATGGCTATTAGCGCGGCGAGAACCCAGCCGAGGCCGACCTTATCCGGGAGTCGCGCCAGTAGCTTCTCGACAATGCGGACTGGCTCAGGGGGACCGGGCTCCGATGAAGGGGACGGGTTGTGCGGCGGGGTCATGGCGACGATGGTTAACCGCCTGAGTGGTACGCGCCACCCGCATGATCGGGAATTTTGTGATGGCCGTCACGGCGACGATGAAACGCTGTATAGACCCGATGCGACACATGTAAGGCGGAAGCATGCCCGCCGAAGGTCGTCCAGTCTTGGCCTGCAGGAATCTGAAGGCTGCCTCCCTCTGATCTCTAACTGTGACTGTTGTCACACTCCGCCTGGCTCGGGTATGTGGTCGACCCAGGCATTAGCGTCGGCAGGCTCGGCAAACGGACTGGAGACCGTCCGGGCGCGCGGCGTTCCGGCCGAACTCGGCGACCGGCTTCTCCACGCGGCATGACGGGCACCGCTTCGCCTCCCGGATGATCCGGGGAGCGTTGGCAGCCTCGGCGGCCAGGAATGCGCGGCCCTTCTCCGTCGGCCAGGCGAAGGCGGGCGAACTGCCGTACTCGATGTAGTCCTGGTCCGCCATGCGGTAGAGCTTCGCGAGCGCCACCTTCGGCGGGAAGCCGTCGTGGATCAGCCGCGCGAGCACCCCAGGCACGCGCGGAGCGGCTCGGCGGCCAATTCCGACGCGTACGCGAGGACCAGGGTGAGCGGGACGTGCTTGCGCTGGATCATCGGCCCACCCGCTCGACGCGGTTGCCGAGGATGAGGAAGCCGAACGCCACCCGGACGACGATGAGGTCCCACTCGGTCATCGAGCCGTAGCGCTCGAAGTTCGCGAGTCCGATGTCCAGGAGGCGGTCAGCGATTGCGTGGCAGAAGGCGGCGAGCCGCTTGGCAGAGTTATGGACGAGGGGCTTCATGTCCTGGAGATCTGCGAAGCGGCGCCGCCGTGCTCATGCGGCCTTCACGACGGCGAGGCCGTGGCGGTAGGTCTCGTCGGTCTCTCCCAACACGGTCGGCGGGTTCACGATCATGACTACTCGGCGCGGGTCCCACACCTTCGAGCCGTGGTTATCCGGTGCCGATCGGTGGACGATGATGGCGGCGTAGTTCGCGCGGAGGAGGTCCCGGCGGGCCTCCGGGTTTTCTGCCGTCGATTCCCAGACTTCACGCATCGTGCGGCCGGTCTCCGTGATCCGCTCGTTCAGCACGCGCGGAGCGTTCAGGGCGGCTTCCCGCCGGGCCTGGGCGTTCTGGAGCGCCTCGAATGCCTCCGCCGTCGCATTCACCGACAAGGCGGCGACGGCCTCGTCAGCGGCGGCGATCTCGGCCGCGCCACTCATCTACCGACGCTTCACGTACTCCGGCCGGTCGCCGAACATGCGGAGAAACTCCGCCTCGACGTGCGCGTCCAGGCGCGAGGAAGCGACGTAGGGAGGGTAAGGGCATCCGCTGGTGCTGTTGCTGCGGCAGAAGTACATCCCTCGTCCGCCGTTGTGCGTCTGGGAGAAGGCGAGCAGTCGCCCACAAGACGCACACGTCGCGACTCCCGAAAGCCATCGGTTCGAGCGACGGCCGCCAGTCGTCTGTCTACTGAGTGACCGGCCTGGTCGCTGGAGCCGAAGCTCGGCGGCCTCGTCGACCATCGCGCGGATCGTGCATGACTCGTCCTCCGTGAGGATGGCCGGAATCCGCACAAAGTCTCCGTCTGAGTCGACGACCCGCCGCTTCAGTCCGTTCACGGTCCGGACGACGTAACCAGCCTGGGGCGCTCCGGTAAGGATCTTGCGGATGGTGGTCGTCGACTACGCCTTCGCCTTGTGCGGCGGGTGACCCTCCGGTGAGTTGAGCCAGCGCGTGACAGCGCCCCAGCTCGCACCGCAAAGGATGCGGTCCGCGGCCTCGCGGACAACTCGGGCCTCTTCCGGGTGATGCTCCAGGACGTAGCCCTTGTCGTCTTCGGCCTTGACTGGTCGGAAGCCGTAGGGGATGACCCCGCCAGACCAGCGCCCGGCCGCGCGGGCTCGTCGATGACGTGCGGCGCTCCGGTCGCGCATCCGCTCGCGCTCGGCGCGGGCGATCTCGGCCTGGAGCACGAACTGGAGGCGGAAGGAGGTCTCGTCGCCGTCGGAGTCGAGACCCTTTGTGTCGACAAGCCGGGCGGGCGTACGAATGACCTTGCCGGTGACCGAGTCCTTGCCCTCGATCGCATCGAGGATGAGAGCGGCGACGTTTACACCCTCTCGGGTGAGCCGGTCCACGTGCCAGGCCACCAGGGTGTCGACCTGGCACGTGCGGACGTCTTCCAGCCATTTCATGAACTCCGGCCGGTCGCGCACCGCGCCGGAGATGCCATCGTCGATGTGGATTGCGACGACCATGAGGCCCAGCTACTCACAGAGCGCGATGCAGTCCTGGACCATGCCGTTCTTGGACAGGTTCGAGCCATCGGCCGCGACGGACAGACGGATGTACAGGGATGCTGTCCTGGGCGGAGCGGCGGGCAGGGAGTAGCGGCTTGCCAACGGAAGACCTCCTCGGTGCGACGGGAGTCGCTCCAAGGCGAGATCTGCGGGGTCTGGGCTCAATTACCCATACGGCAAATTTCGAGGGCAGCTGGGATCAAGTGATGGACGTCGTGAAACGCGCCGTCGAGGCAGCGGGCGAGGGCTCGTCCCGCGTCGGGCTGGTGCTCAAGGCCGACATCCGGCCGGGCTACGAAGGGCAGCTGACCGCGAAGGTGGAGCGCGTCGAGAAGCACCTGAGCGCATGAGTCAGGGGAGTGGCGGGGTGAACGAGACCAGCCACAGCTCGTCCTTGACCGCGATGGCCACCGGATAACCGAAGGACCTGCCGTCGCCCAGTTTCCCGCTGACGGTCGCCGAAGTCGGCGCGAGATCGTCCGGGGCGAACTTCACCGTGACGTCGTGGGCGCCACGGCCTGCCAGCGCGTCGATATAGGACTTCGCGAAGTCGTCCGCCGAGGCGGGCGGGTAGTCGATGAGTTCGGAGAGGGCCTCGACGTCGTGTTCGTTGAGCGCGGCGGTGAGGCCCTCCCGGAGTTGCCCGGGACTGGCGACACCGGGATCGGGCTGATGGGCGATCAGGACCGTGATGACGCTCACCCAGGTGACGGCGATGGCGATCGCGACGGCCACCGTGGCCGTCCTGCGTGTCGGAATGTCGATCACCCCCTCGTGGCGAGCCTGCCGGAACGCGATCGTCCTGCCAAGCGGGCAGCCGGGGGCATGCGGTGAAACGCTCGGGGATGCGTGCCAGGATGGAACCGTGACACACCCACGCGGATCAGCATCGAAGACGGCGGCCCTCTCCGCCGCGCTTTCCGGCGCGGTCGACCTTTCCGCGCTCAAGGCGCGTGCCGAGGCGCCCCAGAAACAGCCTCCTGCCCCACCTCGTCCGGCAGACGGTGCAGCCCCCGCCACGGCGGGCGCCGTGATCGACGTCACCGAGGCGACCTTCCAGGCCGAGGTCGTCGAGCGCTCCCTGCAGCAGCTGGTGGTCGTCGACCTGTGGGCCGAATGGTGCGGCCCGTGCAAACAGCTCAGCCCGGTGCTGGAGCGCCTCGCCGCCGAGTCCGGCGGTGCCTGGGTGCTCGCGAAGGTGGACGTCGACGCCAACCCGCGCATCGCGCAGCTCTTCGGCGCGCAGTCCATCCCGACGGTCATCGCCATCGGCGGCGGCCAGCCGGTCGACGCGTTCTCGGGCGCGCTGCCCGAACCCGAGATCCGCAAGTGGCTCGGCTCGCTGCTCGACGCGCTGCGCGACCGGCTGCCCGGCATCAAGGCCGCCGAGCAGAACGGCGGCGGTGTCGAGGTGCCGGAGGACCCGCGGTTCACCGAGGCCGAAGAAGCCTTCGAACGCGGTGACTTCGCCGCGGCGCAGGCGGCCTACGAGCGCATCCTCGACGTCGAGCCGGCGAACGAAGAGGCCAAGACCGCGCTCGCGCAGGTCAAGTTCACCGCGCGCGCCGAGGCCGCCGGCCCGGACGCGATCGCGAAGGCCGACGCGAACCCGGCCGACCTCGACGCCCAGCTCGCCGCCGCCGACCTCGAAGTCGCTGGGCAGCAGCCCGAGGCGGGCTTCGCGCGGCTGATCGCCGTCGTGCGGCGTACCGCGGGCGACGAGCGCAACAAGGTGCGGGAGCACCTGGTGGCGCTGTTCGACCTGTTCGACTCGGCGGACGAGCGCGTCATGAAGGCGCGACGGGATCTGGCGAGCGCGCTCTACTGAGGTTTCGTTCGGTACATGAAGGCCCCCTTCCTTGCACCAGGCGCAAGGAAGGGGGCCTTCATGTACTCAGGCGGCGGTCACGCGTGTCTGGACGGACGACTCGCGTGATCAGACGGACGACACGCGCGCGGAGCCGGCCGCGCGGGTGTCGTCCCTCCAGACACGCGTGTCGTCCACCTGATCACGCGAGTCGTCCCATCCGTCACGCGCAACGGCCACTTGCGTCGCGGGAGCCCGGAGCACGAGCCTGTGTGCTCGCGGGGCAGGTCTCGCAACCCCTGATGCTATGAAAGGCCCCTTCATTGCGAAATTCGCAATGAAGGGGCCTTTCATGTCACTTCAGGGAGCCGTGACCGGACCGATCAGCCGTACTGGGTCGAGCAGACCGACGAGCTCTCCAGGTAGCCCTTCCGCAGCGCCTCGACCCGCTCGAAACCGTTGTCCACGCGCTTGCCGTTGACGTCGGCCGAGACGAGGCTCTCCGGGCTCAGCAGGTCCGAGATGGCCTCGTCGAGGTCGCCGGCCGAGAGCCGCAGCGTCGCGCCGGGCACGGTGCTGGCCTTCGCCCAAGCGCCGACCAGGCAGGCGGTGCGCAGTCCCGCGTTCGCGTTGTCGATCGACGCGCCGACACCCTTCTGGATGCCCATCGCGTACCGGGACGCGATTTCCGAGAACGCGGCGAAGTCGCCCTTGCCCTCGCTGTGCCCGCTTTCCCATTCCGCCTGCTGGTCGACCGGCTGGGCGAGCTCGCGCAGCTTGGCCATGTCGATGCTGACGGTGTTGTTCGACGGGCAGTACGACGCGGGCGGGGTGCTGGGGCCGCCGGGGCAGCTGCCGTTGCCGTCCTCGGTGATCTCCGGGCCGGGGACGCCGGCGCCCTCGAAGGCCTTGTCCAGGCTCTTCTTCAGGATCCCGATGACCTCGGCATTGAACTTCGAGTCGCCCTTGCCCTTGTCACCCTTGTCGAACGGGCGCTCGGTGATCCGCGCCTTGATGTTCTCCTCGTTCATCGCCGCGCATTCCTTCGGGCCCTTCTCGAACCCGACCTGGAACGCGTACGTGCGGTCGAACGCCGTGCCGTGCGCGCCCTGTTTGGTCGCGCTGGTGCCCGCCTGGTCGCGGATCAGGAACAGCGACGCCATGACCTGGTTGAGGCCTTCGGACGTGGAGACGCGGTAGAACTTGCTCTTGTCCTCGGCGACCCAGCGGAAGTAGCCGCCGGCGAAGCAGTCGGCCTGCTGCTCCTTGACGATCGACGGGGTGTTCTTCTTGATGCTGGCCTTCTCGCCGAGCCGGTACTGCACGGCGTGCCCGAGTTCGTGCGAGAGCACGACGGCGCCCGCCATCTTCCCGAACCGTTCGCGCAGCATGGGCAGCAGCACGCCGCGGTCCCACGCCACCAGGTCACCCGGCGGGCAGTAGAACGCGTTGACGAGCTTCTTGACGCTCCCGCATTCGGTCTCTTCGTTGTCGGTCTTCGCGCTGTAGGACAGCAGCGCCTTCAGCGGCTCGTACGGCTGCCCGAAGTCGCGCGGCATGACCTCGGTCCAGTAGGCCTGCGAGTCGGCGATCGCGGCGATGGCGAGCTGGTCGTCTTCGGAGCCGTCCTCGTTGCGGACCTGCAGGTCCGGCTTGGGCGCGTTCGGCTTCAGCCCGCTCTCGAAATGCGTGACCGGCAGACCGGCGATGTCACCGGCGCCCGGCTGGCTGCCCTGCTGGCCGGTCGAGCCTCCCTTGTCGCTGCAAGCGCTCAGCCCGAGGGCCAGCACCGTCGCGACCGCGATCAGAGCCGGGCGTCGATAGCCCCGCGCTCCCCCTTGGATCATGTTCACTCGCTTGTCGTCAGGGCCCCGACCGGGCCGCGTACTCCGGCAAGCAGGGACCCTACCCAGCGCTTATGGGCCGCGTGCAGGTAATCCCCGAAGTGGGTCTTGAGCGGGGCGGGGGCGCTGCCGATATGGTCGCTCCTCATGAGAGCAGTCCGCCGGTTCACCGTCCGCGCGAGCCTGCCGGAGGCGCTCTCCGGCCTCGGTGACCTCGCCACGAATCTGCGCTGGACCTGGCATCCGCCCACGCGCGACCTGTTCGCGTCGATGGACGCGGAGCTGTTCAACCGCGTCCGCGACCCGCTGCGGATGCTCACCGCCCTGCCGCCGGCCCGGCTCGACGAGCTCGCCGTCGACGACGCGTTCCTCGCCCACGCGCGTGAGGCGGTCGCCGATCTGGAGCGCTATCTCGCCGAGCCGCGCTGGTACCAGAAGCAGGACGACGCCGACCTCCCGCCCGCCGTCGCGTACTTCTCGATGGAGTTCGGGGTCACCGAGGCGCTGCCGAACTACTCCGGCGGCCTCGGCGTGCTCGCCGGGGACCACCTCAAGGCGGCGTCGGACCTCGGCGTGCCGATGGTCGGTGTCGGGTTGCTCTACCGCGCCGGGTACTTCCGGCAGGCGCTGTCGCTCGACGGCTGGCAGGTCGAGCACTACCCGGTGATCGACCCGAACGCCTTCCCTCTGGAACTGGTGACCGACGGCGGCAAGCCGGTGCTGGTCGACGTCGCGATGCCCGCCGGGCGCACGCTGCACGCGCAGATCTGGAAGGCCCGCGTCGGCCGGATCCCGCTGCTGCTCCTGGACACCGACACCGAGGCCAACGACGAAGACCTGCGCGCGGTCACCGACCGGCTGTACGGCGGCGACGCGGACCATCGCATCCGCCAGGAGATCCTGGCCGGGATCGGCGGCTTCCGCGCGGTGCGGCGCTACTGCGAGCTGACCGGGCATCCGCAGCCGAAGGTGTTCCACACCAACGAAGGCCACGCCGGATTCCTCGGGCTGGAACGTGCCCGCGAGATCATCCAGGCCGACGGGCTGGCGTTCGACGAGGCGCTGCCCGCCGTCCGCGCCGGCACCGTGTTCACCACGCACACCCCGGTCAGCGCCGGGATCGACCGGTTCCCCGTCGATCTCGTCCAGCGGTACTTCACCGACGGCAGGCTGGTCCCGGACGTCGACCCGCGCCGCGTGCTCGCGCTCGGCGCGGAGGACAACCCGGGCCTGTTCAACATGGCGCATATGGGACTGCGGCTCGCCCAGCGCGCGAACGGCGTCTCCGCGCTGCACGGCCGGGTGTCGCGGCGGATGTTCTCGCGGCTGTGGCCCGGGTTCGACTTCGACGAGGTGCCCGTCTCGTCGGTCACCAACGGCGTCCACGGGCCGACCTGGGTGGCCCGCGAGCTGAGCGCGCTGCTCGGGCGCAACCACGAGGAGCTGGGGCTCGACGGCGCACAGGGCAAGCCGCTGCGGGACGGCGTCAGCGACGAACAGTTGTGGGCGCTGCGGCGGGAACTGCGGGAGAAGCTGGTCGCCGAGGTGCGGCGCCGGGTGCGGGCCGCGTGGATGCAGCGCGGCGCGTCCGCGCTCGAACTCGGGTGGACTGACACGGTCTTCGATCCGGACGTGCTGACCGTCGGCTTCGCGCGCCGCGTGCCGACGTACAAGCGGCTCACGCTGATGCTGCGCGACCCGGAGCGCCTGCGCGCGCTGCTGCTGGACGAGCGGCGCCCGATCCAGCTCGTCGTCGCGGGCAAATCGCATCCGGCCGACGAGGGCGGCAAGCAGCTGATCCAGCAGATCGTCCGGTTCGTCGACGATCCCGAGGTGCGGCGCCGCATCGTCTTCCTGCCGGACTACGACATGTCCATGGCGCGCTACCTCTACCGCGGCTGCGACGTCTGGCTGAACACGCCGGTGCGGCAGCTGGAGGCGTGCGGCACCTCGGGGATGAAGTCCGCGCTCAACGGCGGTCTCAACCTGTCCATCCGCGACGGCTGGTGGGACGAGTGCTACGACGGCAGCAACGGCTGGGCGATCCCGACCGCGGACGGCGTCACCGACCCGCTGCGCCGCGACGAACTGGAGGCCGCGGCGCTCTACGACCTGCTGGGCCACCAGATCGCGCCGCTGTTCTACGACCGCGGCGCCGACGGCGTGCCCGGCGGCTGGATGTCGATGGTGTGGCACACGCTGGAGACCCTCGGGCCGCGCGTGCAGGCCGCGCGGATGGTGCGGGAGTACGTCGAATCGGGTTATCTGCCCGCCTCGCGCATGGTCGCCGAAGCCACGGGCGACGGTTACCGCGGCGCGCTGTCGCTGGCGGACTACCGGACCAAATTGGACGTCGCCTGGCCGCGGGTGCGGATCTTCGACACCGAACTGCTCGTCGAGGACTCCGCGCCGATGGTCACCGGGACCGAGGTGACCATCCGGGCGCGGATCGACCTCGCCGGGCTCGAACCGTCCGAAGTGGACGTCCAGGCCGTCGTCGGGAAGGTGGGTGACGGGGACGAACTGAGCGACCCCGTCACCGTTCCGATGTCGGGCGACGGGATCGGCGCGTTCGCGGCGCGGCTGAAACTGCCGCATCCCGGCTCCATCGGTTACACCGTCCGCGTGCTGCCGAAACACCGGCTGCTGGCCACCCCGGCGGAACTGGCCAGGGTCGTCCACGCCTGAATCACCTCAGGAACGGCGCACCGGTGCCCTGCGGGTACCGGTGCGCCGAGACGTATCCGGCGTACCGCGCGTATTCCCATGCCTGGGCGAAGTGGACGAGTTCCGCCTGGCGACGCTGATGCCACCGTGCCGAAACCAGCCAGCCCGCCCCGGCGCCGAGCAGCGCCGCCAGTCCGACGATCACGACGAGTTCCATTCCGTGCTCCTGATTCCCGGCCGCTCGATCAGCGGCTGTCGTTTCGACGCTAAGCGGAGTGATCGTCTTCGCGCATCCTCCGCCGGATCTTGGCCAGGAAGTGGTCAGGAGACGTACGTACGGTTTTCGTTTGCCACGGATTCGCCACCCGCGCGCCTTGTCAATTCGGTGGCGAACAAAAGGCGAAAGCGCGCCCGATGGTGGCCGAAAAGTGGCAAAAGTGCAGGTGAAAGCCGTTTTATCGGGCGGCCGGGGGTGATTCGTGCGGCATATTGTGATCGCCTAGGCTCTTCGTCCTTGAGGTCGCGCAGGGGAGGAATAGTGACTTCGACGAGGAAAAGAAAAAAACCCGAGGACAGCGTGCGCGGCATCCACAAGCGCAACGGCATCTGGCAGGACGGGCTCGCCAAGGTGATGGGCCCGGAGTTGCTCGAACGCTGGGGTATCGCGGAAGACGCCGAGACGTCACGCGTGCGGGAGATCGTGCTCCTGCGGTTGAACCGGGTGCTGGACCCGTTCCCGAAAGCCGAAATGCCCGTGATCGTCTGGACCGCGTACAACCTCGGTGCGGCTTCGCCCGGAGAGGAAAGCGGCGTCGTCCGGCGGCTCGAAAGATTGGTCGGCGAGGGCGGCGTCGAATGCAGTGTCCGCACCTGCACCCGCCGGTTCAACGACGTTTTCCTGCCTGCCGTCGTGAAGAGCTTGAGCGCGGAACAGAGCCCGATCACCGACGAGGACCTCGGCCGGGCTTCGCGCTGGCTGGCCGCGAACATCCGGCCCGATGCGCCGCGACCGGCCGCGGGTGGACTGTCCACCGCCATCCGGAGGCTGCGGGCGCCGATGGAACCGGTGCTGAAGATGTTCCTCGACGGCCCTGTCCACGGGCCCGCGGACGGTGCCGGGGTACCGCTCGCGGCGAAGCTCGATAACCGAGGCGAGTGGCTGTGCGTCTTCACCGGAGAGGGATTGCTGGCCGCCTATCGCGAGTCCACCGGTGCGGGCTGGCCCCGGATCGGCCGGTGGACGGGCCGTGACGTCGTGCGGACGGCGGCGGGCCGGATCTTCCCGACCGGGATCCTGATCGATCCGAGTCCGGTGCTGGGAGCGGGGGCCGGCGCCACGCTTCCCCTCCCGCCCGGGGAGATCGCCCGGCTCGCCCGTGAGTGCTGACCCGAGACGAGGACACCGGACATGATCGATTTCGAGGCCGTTCCCGACGAGCTGGGCCGGTCGGGCGACCGGCTCCACGACATCACCGAGATGATCACCAGGCAACCGGCGCTGAAGTTCAAGGCCACGGCGAGCGAAGCGGGGGATCCCGTGCTCGTGGCGGCGCTGGAGAGCTTCCAGGAGGCTTCCGCGCACAGTGTCACCGTGCTCGCCGAGGACGTGCGGCGCCTCGGTGACCGGCTGGGCACGGCCGCGCGGGACTACCGGAACGGCGAAGAAGAGGCGATCGAGAAGGTCAAGCTGATCGATGCCGCCGAAAGCCTTACTCGGCGGGCCCTTGCCTTCGACCCCGGAACCGCCGGCACCATCCGGGCCGTTCTCGGCTGAGCGAAGTGGACGGACGATGAAGCCGGAAGACCCGGACGGGCCGGGTGCGCCCTGGACGGCGGGGACGGTCAGCGTGCTCCGAAGCGAGGCGGAACGCTTGCGCGCGGTTTCCCGGTCGTTGGAGGACCAAGCCGTCGAGGTGCGCCAGATCGATCCTCGTGGCTGGTCCGGTCCTGGACACGACGCGTATCTGGGCCGCCGGACGGAGCTGGTCGCCCGGTGCCGGATGGTCGCGGAGGAGCACGGCCGCGCCGCGCGGGCGCTGGACGATTTCGTGGCGGTCCTGGAACAGCTGACCAGGACCGCGCGGGACACTTCGGATCCGTCGCTCATCCGAAGGCTGGCCGCCCAGCGGACCGAGGCCGCGGCACGGGCCGCCGCCACGCTCACCGAAGTGGGCAGGGACCTGGCCGCGTTGAAGACGATGCTCGGTGAGGTCGACCGGCGAGTGGTCCGGGAATCCCGGCCCGCGCCTGCCGGGAAGCCGATTTCACGGCATCCTGACACCACCCGCGGGCAGACTGAACTGGCGCCCGCTCTCCTGCTGACCGATCCGGTCGAATTCGACCGGCGGCTGCAGGGACTCAGTGACGACGTGTGGCGGTTCTGGGCGGAATCCCCGCTTGTCAAGCCGGTGGCGAACAAAGGAAACCCCTGATCTTCGATTTCCGCCGAACAATGCGGGACGGCCAGGTGAAATAGACTTTGCCCGCCGATCCGAATGGCGGAGGAATGGTGGCTTCGGCTAAGGAAACGAAAACATCGCGTAGAGCCAAGGACCGGCTGCACCATGTCCACGCCCGGGCCGGGATCCGGCAGGAGGGGCTGCACCACGCGCTGGGGCCGGAACTGCGGGGCATCTGGGGGATCGCTGAGGACGCCGAACCCGGCAGGGTGCGCGAAATCGTTCTTCTGCGGCTGAACCGTGTTCTCGAACGGTTCGCCGACCCGCTCATGCCCGAGATCGTCTGGACCGCCTACAACCTCGGCGTGGATCCGGTGCACGGCGGGGCGGGCATGGTCGGCCGGATCAGGACCATGGTCGGCCGCGGCCGGGTGCCGGTCTCCGAACGGACCTGCACCCGCCGGTTCTACGACTTCCTGGGGAGCGTCAAGAACAGTCTCGACGGTTTCCAGGAGGACCTCACCGGCGAAGACTTCAGGCTCGCCTCGCGGTGGATCGCCGAGAACGTCCGCCCTGAGCGGGAACAGAGTCCGCGCGACCCGGTCCCCTCGGTCATGCGGATGTTCCTCGACGGCACGGTGTGCGGCCCGGCGGACGAGGCGGGCGCCCCGGTCCCGGCCCGGCTCGGCGCGCACGGCGACTGGCTCTGCGTCTTCACGGACGAGCGGCTGCTGGCCGAGTACCGCGCGGTCACCGGCGCGGGCTGGGGCCGGATCCGGCACCGGACCGGCCGCGAGGTCGTGCTCGCGGCCGCCGGCCGGACCGCGGCGACGGGTGTGCTGGTCAACCCCAGGCCGACGCGAGGCGCCGGGATCCACGCCGCGCTGCCGCTCTCCCCGGAGTCGGTCGCCCGGCTGGCGGTCCGCCGGTAGCGGCTCAGGGAACGGCCGGGGTGCCGCCGTCCCGGATCGGGAGGCCGGCCGAACGCCAGGCCCGGAACCCGCCTTCGAGGTCGGTGGCACCCGGCAGGCCGAGCCGTTGCAGGTCTGCGGCGGCGAGGCTCGACGAGTAGCCCTCGTTGCACACGACGATCACCGTCGAGTCCGGTTTCACCTGCGGCAGCCGCCATTCGCTGTCCGGCGCGAGCCGCCACTCGAGGTGGATCCGCTCGACGACCACCGAGCCGGGGATCTCACCCTCTTCGGCCCGGTTGACGTGCGGGCGGATGTCCACGATCAGGGCGCCGTCCCGTTGCAGCCGCAGTGCCTGCTCGGGCTCCGCCCGGTCCAGTCCGGACCGGGCGGTGGCCAGCAGTGCGTCGATAGCGCTCATCGGCCCAGTATCGGGGCCAGCGAGGGGATCTCGGCGGGAACGTCGGCGAGGGTGGCGTATTCGCGGGTCGCGACCAGCGGCGGCGAATAGGCGTGGACGCTGGCGGCGGGCTCGGTGCCGATGCCGGTCACCTGGTGCGCGCGCCCCGCGCCGAAGCCGATGCCCTCGCCCGCGACGTGGGTGCGGCGCCGGACCGGGCCGCCGGGATAGCGGTACTCCTCGCCGATCTCGCCCTGCAGCACGGTGAACGAACCGGACGCGCCGCCGTGGTCGTGCGGTTTGGTCTGCTGGCCGGGCAGCCACGACAACAGCCACAGTTCGACGCCGTCGGTCAGCGCGAGCCGCGCCCACCATCGGTGATCGGCGTCGAAACGCAGCAGGCCGCGCAGGCCCGAGGTCAGCTCGGTGGTGACCGTGGAGGTCAGCTCGGCCAGTTCGCGAGGCGTCCAGAGCAGACGGTCGGGGTGCAGCAGTTCGGGGAGCAGCGGGTCGGTCAGCTGCGGGTGGATCTCGAAGTCCAGACGGGGCGTGATGGACGTGGTCACGGAGAGGCTCCTCGTGAGGTTCGCGGGCGCGGAAGCAGGGCCGGGCGCGGCGCGACACGGGATGCCGTCGGAAGAGGGAACTCAGCCGTGTCGCGCGGTGGTACACCCGCACGAGGCGACGAGGAGCAGATCGATGGCCCGGCGGCGCCAGAAAGAGCCCCCGATGACGGGGAAGGCGGCGGACACGGACCTGATCACGCCGCCGATGGTGCCACAGGTGCCACTCCAGGGTCGCTTCGTCCCACTTCCTGGACCAGCCGCTTTCCCTCGACCGGCGGCCCGGTGCACACACGCGCGCGAGTGCGGACACAATGGGCGCGTGAGCGAGCCGATCCAGCCCAGCGAACTTGACGACCTCGTGGTGAGGATGACCGGTGTCGGGGTCCGCCGAACAGGCAACGACCTCCTCGCCGACCTCGATTGGACCGTGGAACTGGACGAGCGCTGGGTGGTGCTCGGCCCGAACGGCGCGGGCAAGACCACGCTGCTCCGGCTGGCCGCGGCCGAGCTCCACCCGACCACCGGAACGGTCGACCTGCTCGGCGACCGGATCGGCAAGGTCAACATCTTCGAGCTGCGCCCGCGGATCGGGTTCACCTCGGCCGCGATCGCCCAGCGTGTGCCGGGCGAGGAGCGCGTCGTCGACGTCGTGGTGAGCGCCGGTTACGCCGTCGTCGGCCGCTGGCGTGAGGAATACGACAGCCTCGACACCGACCGCGCCCTGGAGCTCCTGGGCGCTCTCGGCATCGCGCACCTGGCCGACCGCACCTTCGGCACGCTGTCGGAGGGCGAGCGCAAGCGGACCCTGATCGCGCGTTCGCTGATGACCGATCCGGAGATGCTGCTGCTCGACGAGCCCGCCGCCGGTCTCGACCTCGGCGGCCGCGAGGACCTCGTCGCCCGCCTTTCGGAGCTGGCCCTCGACCCCGAGGCCCCGGCCATGGTGCTCGTCACCCACCACGTGGAAGAAATCCCGCCGGGATTCACCCACGCGCTGCTGCTGCGCGACGGCCGCGCGGTCGCCTCCGGACTCGTGGACGACGTCGTGACCAGCGACAACCTGTCCAAGACGTTCGATCAGGACCTTCTGCTCGAACGGTCCGGTGATCGCTTCTTCGCCCGTCGCCGCTGACGGGTCGTACTGACCGGTAGCCTGCACTCTGTCTTGGACGGTTAAGGAGGACGGCGTGGGAGAGTTCGTAAGTCTCGAGGTCGAAGGCGGGGTCGGCACGATCCGGCTGGACCGCCCGCCGGTCAACGCGCTGAACAACCAGGTGCAGGCCGAGCTGGCCGAAGCGGCCCGTGAGGCCTCCGAGCGCGACGACGTGCGCGCCGTGATCCTCTACGGCGGCGAGAAGACCTTCGCGGGTGGCGCGGACATCAAGGAGATGGCCGAGCGCACCTACCCGGAGATCGCGAAGTTCGGCGCGGCGCTGACGGCGTCGCTGGCCACCATCGCGAACATCCCGAAGCCGGTCGTCGCGGCCATCACCGGCTACGCGCTGGGCGGCGGACTCGAACTCGCGCTGACCGCCGACCGCCGCATCGCCGGCGACAACGTCAAGGTCGGCCAGCCGGAGATCCAGCTCGGCGTCATCCCCGGCGCCGGCGGCACGCAGCGCCTGGCGCGGCTCATCGGTCCGAGCAAGACCAAGGACCTCGTGTTCACCGGCCGCTTCGTGAAGGCCGAAGAGGCCCTCGCGCTGGGCATCCTCGACGAGGTCGTGGCGCCGGACGACGTCTACGCCGCCGCGCACAAGTGGGCCTCGCAGTTCGCGAACGGCCCGGCCGTGGCGCTGCGCGCCGCGAAGGCCGCGATCGACGGCGGTCTCGACACCGACCTCGCGAGCGGCCTCAAGCTCGAATCCCACCTCTTCGCCGCGCTCTGGGCGACCGAGGACCAGCGCAACGGCATGAAGTCGTTCATCGAAAACGGCCCTGGCAAGGCCACCTTCGAGGGGAAGTAAGCGCGATGACGCAGGTGAACGATCCGGCGCCGAATCCGCACGCCACCGCCGAAGAGGTCAAGGCCGCCTTCGACGACCCCAAGCTCGCCAACGTGCTCTACCACGACTGGGAAGCCGGGACCTACGACGAGAAGTGGTCCATTTCCTACGACGAGCGCTGCATCTCCTACGCGACGGACGTGTTCAACGCCGTCGCCGGTGAAGACGGCCAGCCGTACCCGACCGCGATGGAACTGGGCAGCGGCACCGGTTTCTTCCTGCTGAACCTCATGCAGGGCGGCGTGATCAAGAAGGGTTCGGTCACCGACCTTTCGCCCGGCATGGTGCAGGTCGCGCTGCGCAACGCCGAGAACCTCGGCCTCGACGTCGACGGCCGGGTCGCCGACGCGGAGCGGATCCCGTACGAGGACAACAGTTTCGACCTCGTCGTCGGGCACGCCGTGCTGCACCACATCCCGGACGTCCGCGCGGCGTTCGCCGAGGTGCTGCGTGTGCTGAAGCCGGGCGGGCGGTTCGTCTTCGCGGGCGAGCCCACCAAGGTCGGCGACTTCTACGCGCGCAAGCTCGGCCAGATCACGTGGTACCTCACCACCAACCTGACCAAGCTCCCGGTGCTGAACGGCTGGCGCCGTCCGCAGGAGGAACTCGACGAGTCCTCCCGCGCGGCCGCGCTGGAGGCCGTGGTCGACATCCACACCTTCGACCCGTCCGAGCTCGAGTCGATGGCCCGCGGCGCGGGCGCGCAGGACGTCCGCGCGGTCACCGAGGAGTTCGCCGCCGCTCTGGCGGGCTGGCCGATCCGGACCTTCGAAGCCGCCGTGCCGCAGGAGAAGCTGACCCTGCGGTGGCGTCTGTTCGCGTACCGGCTGTGGCTGCGGCTGTCCGCTTTGGACAAGAAGCTGCTCGCCAAGGTGCTGCCGCGCGAACTGTTCTACAACGTGATGATCACCGGTACCAAGCGATCGTAGGTTGCCGTACCAGTTCACCCTCGACGACGTCGCCTTCCTGCGCTCCGGCGCGGGAAGCGCGGCGCTCGCCGAATGCTCGTCCCTGCCGCTGACCGACAAGACGCGCATCGCCGACGTCGCCGCCGTGCGCCGGATCGCCCCGGACCACGCCGCCGCGGTACTGGAAACGGTGGTGCTGCGGCGGAAGTCGTCGGCCAAACTGGACTCCGCGGGCTCGTGGCTGTTCACCGGCGACGCCCTTCAGCAGGCCAGCGCCACGCTGGTCGCCCGGCATCGGGCTTCGCGGCTCGCCGGTCGCGACGTCCACGACGTGACGTGTTCCGTCGGCGCGGATCTGGTCGAGATCGCCCGCGTCGCCTCGAAGGCGCTGGGCTCGGATCTGGATGAGGTCCGGCTGGCGATGGCGCGCCACAACGCCGCCGAGGCCGGGGTTTCGCCGGCGTTGCTCAGGGCCGACGCCTTGCGGCCGGTCAGCCGTGCTTCGGTCGTCGTCGCCGACCCCGCTCGCCGTGACTCCGCCGGACGCCGGGCGTGGAAACCCGCCGATTTCCTGCCGCCGCTGGACGGACTGGTCGATGCCCATCCGGGACGCGAGCTTTCGGTCAAATGCGCGCCGGGTCTCGACTTCTCCATCGCGCCCTGGGCGGACGAGGTCGAACTGGTCTCTTTGGACGGTCAGGTCCGCGAGGCCTGCCTGTGGCGCGGCGTGGGCTCGACGGTGTCACGCCGCGCGACGGTGCTGCGTTCGGACGGTACACAGTGGACGGTCACCGACGCCGATCCCGACGAGATCCCCGCGCGTGAGCCGGGAGAATGGATCGTCGACCCCGACGGCGCCGTCGTCCGGGCCGGGCTCGTGCGGCATTACGCGGCGCGGCACGGTTTGTGGCAGCTCGACGAGCGCATCGCGTACCTGACCGGGGACACCCCGCCGCCGGGAATCCGGGCGTTCCGGGTGTTCGAACACGGACCGTACAGCGAGAAGAATCTTCGTGTACTGCTGAAAAAACACGATATCGGTCGATTGGAGATCCTCGTCCGAGGTCTCGACATAGACCCGGATGCCTTGCGGCGCAAGCTGAAACCGCGCGGTGGCGAAGAAGCTACTTTGGTACTGACCAGAATCGGTCGTTCTGGAGTAGCGTTCCTTTGCCGCGCACAGCTGACGTGAGGAGAATTCGATGAGCCGGTTCACCGGTCTGCTGAAACTGGCCGCCGCCGCGGCCGCCGGGGCCGTTCTCGCGGGCGGTGCCACCGCCGTCGCGAACACCGGCGACACCACCGGGCGGCACGGCCACGAGCCCGCGAACATCGGCCAGATCAAGCTCGACGTGAAGGCCTACTACGGCGATGTCGTCGACGGCGACGGCAAGCACCGGTACTCCGACGGCAGCCGGTTCGTCGCCGACACCCGGCGCCAGGTCGAGGACGCCAGGCGCTACCTCACGCGGCGGCTGGACCGCGGCGTCGAGAACCCCGCCGTCGTGTTCGACGTCGACGACACCGCCGAGGTCACCTACGGCTGGGAAGCGGACAACGACTTCGGCTTCGACCCGGTGAAACAGCAGGAAGCGATCGACAAGGGCACGTTCGTCGCGAACAAGCCGGTGCTGGAACTGGCGAACTGGGCGGCGCAGCGCGGCGTGAAGATCTACTTCCTCACCGGGCGCAACGAATTCCAGGGCCCGCAGTCGCTCAAGAACCTCGCGAACGAGGGCTACCCGGCGCCGGCGGGGGCGTTCTTCAAACCGAAGACCACCGCGCCGGACTACCTGCCGTGCGGGCTGACCTGCACCACCGTTCAGTACAAATCGGGCACCCGGAAGCATATCGCCTCGACCGGCGCGACCATCCTCGCCAACTTCGGCGACCAGTTCAGCGACCTCGAAGGCGGTTACGCCGAGTTCCCGGTCAAACTGCCGAACCCGATGTACTACCTGCCCTGAGGGGAATATCCGCGCGGGCGGCGTCGCTGTGCCCGGTATGTCTGACAAGAAGGTGTTGAAGCCCAGCGCGGCCCACCCGATCACGGTGGAGCCGAACAAGGCGCGCGTGGTCGTCACGGTCGGCGGGAAGGTCGTGGCGGACAGCGCGAACACGCTCACCCTGCGGGAGGCGAACTACCCGCCCGCGCACTACATCCCGCGTGCCGACGTCGACTTCGGCCTTCTGGAGCGGACGGACCACTCGACGTACTGCCCGTTCAAGGGCGACGCGTCGTACTACAGCATCCGCATCGGTGACGGCGTCGCCGAGAACGCCGTCTGGACCTACGAGGCACCGCACGACGCGGTCGCCGAGATCAAGGACCACGTGGCGTTCTACCCCACGAAGGTCGACGCGATCGAAGAGCGCTGACCTTCACGGCAGCTGGTTGATCCGGTCCCCGTCGGCCGCGAGGGACGTGTCGGATTCGATCCGCCACACCTCCAGCCCCGGCGCCTTGACCAGGGCGTCGACAAGGGCCTCCTCGCCCGCGACGAGGGTCGAATCGAAGTCGACTTCGGTGGCGACGCACCACGCGCGGTCGTCCGGCCAGAACAGGTTGGGCGACTGCGCCTCGAACCAGTTCGGCCGGGGCCGCCAGCCGAGTTCCGTCGCGGACGTCAGCGGTCCGCGGAAGAGCAGGTAATCCCGGCCGGGGTGGCGCAGGCGCGGCGCGTCGAGGTGTTCGCGGGACAACGTCGCCTCGTCGGCCCAGCCGTAGCCGTCCCAAAGGCCGAACCAGGCGTCCGAAGCGGACGTGTGATCGCCGAGAACGGCCAGCAGCGCCGTGAGACTGTGCGACGGCAGCGTGCCGCGTCCCGGCGGGGAGCCGCGCCAGAGCGAGCCGGTGAGATTCACCGGATCCGGGGAGCCGACCAGCGCGTGCCATTGCATGGCGCCATGGGCACGCCGTCCCGTTTCGGCGGCGGCTTCGCCCCAACTCGCCCAGCCGCCGCGGTCGCGCTCCGCAGGGTGGCAGAGGCGCGCATAGGCGGCGTAGCCACGCGGAACCGTGCGGCCTGCCGCGCCGAACGCCCCGCCGAGCCTGGGGGAGATCCACTCGGCGGGGGATGGGTCGAGCACCGGTCGCAGCACGGCGGCAAGTCTTCAGCAAGATCAGGTGAAGCGCATCTTGTCGGTGGGCGGGGGCATACTGCCGGACGTGGGTGTTCCGCTGCGTCGTCGTTCGGGCCGTTCGGTGTACCGCGAAAGCACGCCGGTCGCGGCCGTGGCCGGCGTGGTCGAGAGCGCCTGGACGGGCGTGGTGGGCTGCCGCCGTCCGCTGCGGGTGTTCCCGGACGGCTGTGTGGACCTCGTCTGGGACGGGGCGGTGCTCGCCGCGGTCACCACGGTGCGCGGGGTGCTGCGGCACGAGTTGCCGTCGGCGGAGTGGACCGTCGGGTTGCGCCTGCGGTGCGGTGCCGGCGGCGCGGTGCTGGGTCTGCCGATGACGGAGCTGCGAGCGGGTGCCACACCCTTGCGCGACCTGTGGGCCGCGGGGGCTCGCCGTGCGGAAGCCAGGCTGGCTGAATGCGGAGCGCCCGGCGAGGCGCGAAAAGTGCTGGAAACGCTGGTCGCCGAAAGGCTCCGGGACGTCGAGGTGGACGGGCTGTCTCTCGCGGCCGCTCGCGCCCTGCGTGCGCCCGGTGCTCGTACCGACCGGGTGGCCGCGGAACTGGGGGTCAGTGAGCGCGGCCTTCGGCGGCATATGCGGCACGACGTCGGCGTCGGCCCCAAGGAGTTGCAGCGGGTGCTGCGGTTCCACCGGTTCCTCGAGCGCGTCGAGGCCGTGGCACGGGATCAGGCGTCGCTCGCCGACATCGCCGCCGACGTGGGCTACGCCGATCAGTCGCATCTCGGACGGGAGTGCCGCCGGCTGTCGGGCACTTCGCCCGGCGCGCTCGTGCGGTCCTGGACTGGCCGAAACGTTCCAGACCGAGGCGGTCCGCCCAGGTGAAGATCGGGAGGTGCCCGAACCCTTCCGTGTCACCATCGACATCCGCACCGACGATCTCGACATCAACGGTCACGTACGCGGCCCCGCCTACCTGGCGTACGCCGATCACGCGCGCTGGGAGTGCGTGTGGGCGGCCGGGGTGGACCCGTTGGACCTCAAGGCCGGGAACCTCGGCCCGATCAACCTCGAAACGACGATCCGGTTCCGCCGGGAACTGCGTGCCCGCGCGCGGATCGACGTCCTGACCAGGTTCACCTGGGAGCCGGGCAAAGTGTCCCGGGTCGTCCAGGAATTCGTGGCACCGGACGGCGCCGTCGTGGCCGAGGTGGAGAGCCTTTCCGGGCTGCTGGATCTCGAAAGCCGCCGCCTCGTCCCGGATCCGGGACGGTACTGGCGGAAACACGCCTCACGGCCGGAAATCCTCGGCTTGCCGTGACCTGGTCGACTTTTCGTAGAGGCTGGTGGGCCATTTCACCTCGGGCGGGTCAGCCACGTGCTCGAAACCCCTGTGCTCGTAGTACCCGCGCAAGGCCGGGTTGTCCCTCGTGGTCGCCACCCGGACGAAGGCCTTGTCGTGAACAGCGGCCTTCGCGCCGACCCAGTCGATGATCCTGGTCCCGAGCCCGGCTCCGGCCGCTTCCCGCGCCACCGCGAGGCGGCCCAGATAGTAGGCCGGTTCCGTGGTTTCGCCCCAGAGTTCGGGATCCGCCTCGGTCACCACGCAGGTCGCGATGGCCTTGCCGTGCCCGACGACCAGCAACGCCTCGCCCGCCCGGATCTGGTGGTGTACCGACTCGCGGGGAAAGCGTTGCGGCCACTGGTGGATTCCGCGCCCGGCGAGCCAGGCGGCGGCCTCGGCGAGGAGGTCGAGGACGGTGTCTTCCTCGCCCGGCCGGGCCGGACGAACGGTGAGCTCCGGGGTGAGCGGCTCGGGGCCGGTGAGGATCGGCATGGCTCGATGATGCCCGCGCGGTGGTTGGATGTCCGGCGTGGTCGACGAGAACCTGGTACGGAAGCTGCTCGCGGCACAGTTCCCTCGGTGGGCCGGGCGGACGGTCGAACGGTGGCCGTCCGGCGGCACGGTCAACGCCATGTTCCGGTTGGGCGACGACCTGGTCGTACGACTGCCGCTGACCAAGGGCGGCGCGAAGGACGTGACGCTGGAGCAGGAGTGGTTGCCGCGGATCGTGTCACGGCTGCCCACGCCGATCCCCGAGGTGCTCGGCGCCGGGCTACCCGCCGACGGTTATCCGTGGCCATGGTCGGTCTATCGCTGGCTGCCGGGCGACAACCCGCGGCCGGACGCACTCGGCCGCCCCGTACCGCTGGCCGAAGACCTGGCCGGGTTCGTGCTCGCGATGCGGCGTATTCCCACGAAACAGGCACCGAAAGCACACCGCGGCGGGCCGCTCAAGACGCTGGACGCGGAGACGCGGTCGGCGATCGAACAACTGCGCGCGATCCCTGAGGAGAACGTCGACTGCGACGCCGTCCTCGCTGTCTGGGAGAACGCGCTGGGGATGCCCGAGCCGTCGGCGGCACCGGTGTGGCTGCACGCGGACCTGATGCCGGGCAACCTCCTGCTGGACGGTGACCGGCTCTCCGCGGTGATCGATTTCGGCTGCATGGGCGCGGGCGATCCGGCCTGCGACCTGTTCCCGGCGTGGAACCTCCTACCCTCTTCCGGGAGGGAAGTCTTCCGAGAGGCACTGAGCGTCGATGACGCGACCTGGAACCGCGGCCGCGCGCGGACACTCTCGCAGGCACTGATCGCGCTGCCGTACTACCGGAAGACCAACGAGTCGATGGCGGGAAACGCACGGCACGTGATCCAGGCGGTGCTGGACGAAATGAGTTGATCACCGGTTTACGGTGCGAGTATGACGAGCACGCTCCGGCTGGCCGAGGTCACCTCCGCCAACTTCGACGCCGCTATCGAACTGAAGGTCCAACCGGAGCAAAGCCATTTGGTCGCGCCGGTGGTGAAATCCCTCGCCGAGGCCTACGTGCACCCTGGTATCGCTTGGCCCCGCCTCATCTTCGACGGTGACCGGCTGGTCGGGTTCCTCATGGCCTTCCTGGACATCGACTTCGCCGGCGACGGCACGGGTACGGACATCCGCTCGGGCCTCTGGCGGCTCAACATCGCCGCAGGCGAGCAGGGCCGGGGCTACGGCCGTTTCGCGGTCGACGCCGTGGCCGCCGAGATCCGCCGCCGGGGCGGTGACCGCCTCACCGCTTCCTGGCACCCCGGCGACGATGGCCCCGAGCGCTTCTACCTGAAGCTCGGGTTCCGGTTGACCGGGGAGATGAGCGGGGACCAGGTGGTCGGGGAGTTGGCGTTGGACTAGGGGTTCCTCCTCCGTGGCTCGTTCGGGTAGGTGAGGTGAAGGGGACTTTCGTCGCATCGGATGCGGGGAAAGTCCCCTTCACACCGGCTTTTGGTGGTGGGGGCGTTCGGCTTGGGCGGCGGACAAACGGGGCCAACCGCATCTCTTGGTCTAGGGCCGGATTGATGCTCTGCGCACGCTTATGCCTGAAGAGAAGGAGGGCATGCGAAGTGCCCAATCGGTTACTTTGGCTCGGCATTGTGTCTCTTGTGGACAGTTGAGCCGGCCTATGTCCTGAGGTGCATGGTGTTCCGCCTTGGTGTCCCGGTGGAGTCGAGGTAGGCAGGCGGGGTGAACTCCGGGAGTCCGTCTTGGGCGATCCGGACTTTCCATTCGCTGTGGTGGATCAGCCGGTGATGCCGGGTACATAACAGCACGAGGTTGTCGATCTTCGTTTCGCCGTGGTGTCGCCAGAAAACAATGTGATGGGCGGTGCAGCGCGGGACCGGCATGTCGCAGCCCGGGAACGCGCAGCCGCCATCTCGCAGGGTGAGTGCGTACTTCTGGGCCAGCGATACGGTCCGCTTCGACCGCCCGATGTCGAGGGGTTCGCCTGCGGTGCCGAGGACTCCGGGTCGGACGCGGGCGTCGCAGGCCAGGATGCGGGCGTCGGTGGCGCTGATCGGCCCCACCAAATCCAAGTGCGCCTCGCCGAGATCGCTGATCAGGTCGTCGTAGGACATGGTGACCAGGATGTGCGTCGCCTCGCCCGCCTGACCGGGAAGATTCCGGCTAGTGGTCTTCAACCGCACGTAGTCGGTGAAGGCATCCCCGTAGCGTTCGTCCTGGGTACGGGAGTCTCGGACGCCGTCGATGGCCTTGTGCGGTTTGGCCATCGGGTCGAGGTCGGACTTCAGGCGGGCGTAGGTTTCCAGGTCGAGTCTGGCTTTGAGGCCGAGCGAGCCGTCGCGGTGCTTGACGAACCGCAGTTCCGGGCGGGTGTCTTTGGGGTCTTCGTTGCGGGGTTCTCTGCCATCGGGGTCGAGTTCGTCCAGCAGGCGGCGTCCGGCGCGGGCGATCTGCCGCGGCCCCGCGCGACGAGCCAGTTCGACCAGGATCTTCTCCCCGGCCCGCACGTCTTCCTCGGGAACGGTGGAGGGGATGCGCGCGAGAGTCTTGATGATGGCGTCGATCTGCGAACCCCCGATCGCGCCCTCCGCCGCAGCCTCGGCCGTGAGAGGTGCAAGAGGCGGCTCGGGGTCTCCACCGATAGCCGGGCCGGGGTGCAGTGCCAGCACCCGGTCGGCACGATCACTGGCTTCCTTGTCCGTCACCAGGAAGTCCTCGAGAATCAGCCCGGTCAACGTCGAATGACCGCTGCAGCCACGAATCCCGCGGGAATTGATTTCCGCCAGGATCACGTTCTGTTCCGCATCCGCCTGGCGCTTCACAACTTCCAGTTCTTGTTTACGGGCGTGCAGCGTCGCGGTGTCGACGCGCCACCACTGGGTGGACGTCTCTGGAGGTGCATCGTCGCTGGCCACAACCTCAAAGCTACCTCTAATCGAACACCTGCGCTAGTCCAAACGGCCCAATGGGGGAAATTGCTCAAATGAGAAACGAAGGAGTCTTAAAGCAGCGAAGCGCCTTAAGGCGCGAAGGGGGATAAGGCTGCGAAGTGCCTTTCGGTTAAGCGAAAGAGGCAAGGTAGGTGCGCATCGGCCCGGTCCCGTGCTAACGTCGTCTTCGAGCCCCGTATGGGCCTACGCATGGAGGTAGCGGCTACTCAGCCACCAGAGATCGGCACACACCGTCTCTCGTATTCGGTCATCCCCACGTCGTGGGATGACGCCTCCATGCGATGCGCCCGAAAATCGGGTGCGTCCAGGCTTGTGTGCGCTCTTCCGGTGGCGGTTCCGCGCCCTCCTGTCGACACATCGACGGGAAAGGATCGCATTGACCGGCTTCAACGACCAGGTGATCGAGGAATTCAGGCGGAGCAAGGGAAAGCTCGGCGGCATGTTCGAGGGGTGGCGGCTGATCCTGCTCACCACCATCGGTGCCAGGAGTAGTGAGCGGCGGACGAATCCGTTGGGGTATCTCGAAATCGACGGCAAGACCGTCGTGGTCGCTTCGAACATGGGGGCGCCGGCGCATCCGGGCTGGTACCACAACATCCGGCGTGACCATCGGGTCACTGTCGAGACGGGGACCGAGACCTACGAGGCCATCGCGGCCGTTCCGCCCGCGGCGGAACGTGACGCGCTGTTCGCGAAGATCGTCGCCGCGGAGCCGGGTTTCGCCGAGTACCAGGCGAAAACCACACGCGAGCTGCCGGTCGTGATCCTGTACCGGATCGACGACCGGGTGCGGGGATTGGGGGACTTCCTGGTGGAGGTCCACGATTGGCTGAGGGAGGAGCTCAAGACGCTGCGCGCCGGGGTGGACGACCTCGTGGCCGGGCGCGCGGACACGCTCATCATGGAGAAGTCCCTGCGCGCGCACTGTGTTTCGTTCTGCGAGGCGTTGACCAAACATCATACCGGCGAGGACATGGGAGCGTTTCCCATGCTGGCGCAACGGTTCCCGGCGCTCGCGCCGGTGTTGACCGAGCTGGGGGAGGACCACGTCGTCGTCGCGGACCTGCAGAAGCGGATCCGGGAGCTCGTCGAGGGGTACGTCCACGGCGAGAGTGACCCCGTTCGCTTGCGCGACGAGTTCGACGCGCTCGCGGGGACGCTCGAAGCGCATTTCGCCCACGAAGAGCGAACGGTCGTGGCGGCGCTCAACGTGACGTCACCCGGCTGATCGATGCGGACGCCCTGGGGTTCCGGCCCCAGGGCGTGTATCGTAGGAGATGGCGGCGCCTTCACAGCGCGACGCCGATCCGGCACGAGGCGGGTGGAATTCGCCCCCGGCCTCGCCGAAGACCACGTACCAGTGGTCCCTTCGAAAGGTTTCACAGTCAAAACTCACAGCACCGACAGTGCGCTGTTCAGCCACCCGCTCGACACCCAGGTCGAGCGGCACGATCCCGCGACGCCTCAAGGTGAGCGATACATGGATCTTTTTCGCGAACCCTCTTATCCCGCACCGGAACCTTCGGCCGACGCCGTTCGTTGAGCGGAGCAGACCAACGTTTTGGGTGTCGTGTTGTCCAAGCACGCTCGCGCAGAATTCGTCGCGGGCGTCGCCTTCTGGTGCGTCGCGCCGTGACCTCGGCTGACACAGCCGGTACCAGTCCTGGCCATCGACAAGAAGCGACGATATGACTTCAGTTCTAAACAACCCGGACAGCGCAGAGCGGCAGGCGCCACAGCCCCTGTTGTCCGGGGAGCAGAGCAACACCGAAAACTTTCTCGTCAAGCTGTTCGCGGTAGTGCCCCTGCTGGCGCTCGCCGCCTCCGTCCCCTTCGCGTGGGGCTGGGGCCTCGGCTGGGTGGACCTCGGCCTGGCCGCCGGGTTCTACTTCCTCACCGGCCTCGGCGTGACGATCGGTTTCCACCGCTACTTCACCCACGGCGCCTTCAAGGCCAACCGCGGCCTGAGGATCGCCCTCGCGGTCGCCGGCAGCATGGCCATGCAGGGTCCGGTCATCGGCTGGGTCGCCGACCACCGGCGCCATCACGCCTTCGCCGACCGCGAGGGCGACCCCCACTCCCCGTGGCGGTTCGGCACCAGCCCGGCCGCGCTGGCCCGCGGCTTCTGGCACGCCCACATGGGCTGGCTGTTCGACCGTGAGAAGACCAACGCGCAGCGGTTCGCCCCCGATCTGCTCGCCGACCGTGACATCGCCCGGATCGATCGCCTGTTCCCGCTGCTCACCGTCGTCACGCTGCTCGCGCCCGCCGTCCTCGGCGGCGTGATCACGATGTCGTGGTGGGGCGCGGTCACCGCGTTCTTCTGGGCCAGCCTGGTCCGCGTGGCGCTGCTGCACCACGTCACCTGGTCGGTGAACTCGCTCTGTCACATGATCGGTGACCGCCCGTTCGCCGCCCGCGACAAATCCGCGAACTTCTGGCCGCTCGCGATCGCCTCGATGGGCGAGTCCTGGCACAACTCCCACCACGCCGACCCCACTGGCGCCCGCCACGGCGTCCGCCGTGGCCAGCTCGACATCTCGGCGCGGCTGATCTGGCTGTTCGAGAAGGCGGGCTGGGCGACGGACGTCCGCTGGCCCAAGGCCGATCGTCTCGGCCGCAAGCTCAACCCCGGCCACTCCCTGTCACTGGGCCGGAGCGCGAGCCGGTTCTGAGCCCGTCAAGGAACCGCGCCCGCGATGGCGCCGATCAGCTCCGGTCCGTCGGACAACGCCGGATCGTTGTGATCGGCGCCGGGAACCTCGATCGTCTCGGCACCGGCCGCCAGCGCCACGGCGCGGCTCTGCTCGGCCGGGACGATCGAGTCCGCGGCGCCGTACACGACGGTCACCGGTGCCTGCACGCGCGCGACGTCGTCCCTCGTCGGGAACTCGTCCCGCAGGAGCCAGCGGACCGGCAGGAACGGGTAGTGCCGTTGCCCGACCGACGCGAGGTCGACGAACGGTGAACGCAACACGAGGGCGGACGGCGGGCGTTCGACGGCCAGTTCGGTGACGACCGCGGAGCCCAGGCTCTCGCCGAAGTAGATCAGCGGAGTTCCGGCCTCGCGGACCAGGAAGTCCTGTGCGGCACGGACGTCCAACGCGAGACCGTCCTCGGACGGCTCGCCGGGATTGCCTCCGTACCCGCGATACTCCAAGAGCAGCACCGAGAGCCCGCGCGCGGTCAGCGCGCGGGCCATCGGCACGCGGTACGACCGGTTCCCGGCGTTGCCCGGCGCGACCAGCACGGCCGCCTTCGCGCCGGCGACCGGGAAGTACCAGCTCGCCAGGCTCAGCCCGTCCGACGTGGTGAGCGTGACGTCCCTGCCGCCGGGCAGGACGTCGGCGGCACCCGTGAGCGGACCCGCCTCGGGGAGGTAGATCAGCTTGCGCTGGAAGGCGAACGCGCCACCGAAGACCACGCCGACGATGGTGACGGCCACCGCCAGCGCGATCAACACCTTCTTGCGCATGCTCAGGCCTTCTCCGGGGGAAGGCCGAACCGCGCGAAGAGGTCCGCGTCGAGGAACGAGGTGATCTCGCGGATCCGGTCTTCGCGCGGGGAAAGCACGTTGATGGACCAGGCGCGATGGACGGCGTCGGCCGATTCGCCCAGGTAACAGGCGACGGCGGGCTGCCCGTTGGCCGTGAGGACCTCGGTGCGCCAGCTCGGGCACCGGCCCAGCGGGACCGCGACGGCGAAGCCGGTCACGGCCTCGATGCCGCTGTACCAGCACATGAGCGGTGGCATGGACCAGGTGACGTCCTTGGTCAGCAACGCCACGAGTGCGTCTGTGTCGCCACGCTCCAGCGCGGAGGCGAAGCCCGCGGCGATCCCGCGTGTCTTGGTGTCTTGGAGCTTCTCGGGCGGCGGGACCTTCTCCGCCACGATCGCCCGCGCGCGTTGCAGCGCGCTGTTCACCGCCGCGACCGAAGTGTCCATTGTGGACGCGATTTCGGCGGCGGTGAAGCCGAGGACGTCGAAGAGCACCAGCGCGGCCCGCTGGTTGCCCGGCAGGTGCTGCAGCGCGGCGACGAAGGCCAGCTCGATGGCCTCGCGCCGCTCGTACCGGGCGTCCGGCGCATCGGGGTACGGGCCGAGCCACGCCACCTCGGTCGCCGGGGCGTCTTCGAACACGACTCGCTCGCTCGACGGGCCCAGGTCCATCGGCAACGCCCGTTTGCCGCGAGCGGCCGCGATGTCCAGGCAGGTGCGGGTGACGATGGTGTAGAGCCAGGTGCGCATCGAGCTGCGGCCCTCGAACCGGTCCATCCCCCGCCAGGCCCGCAGGAGCGCGTCCTGCAGGGCGTCGTCGGCGTCGTGGGCCGAGCCGAGCAGGCGATAGCAGTGGGCGTGCAGCTCGCGGCGCAACGGCTCGACCAGGCGATCGAACGCCGCCTCGTCGGTGCGCACGACGTCTACTTGGCGCGCAGCGCGGTGACGGCCGGGGTGAACATCGTCGTCTTGATCGCGGAGAGCGTGCCGCGATCCTTGCCCGCCAGCGGGCGGACGAGGTCGGTCGCGTACTCCAGCAGCGCGGGCTTCTCGGCGACGGCGTCCACGAGCCCCAGGTCCCGCGCGTCCGTCCCGCCGAACCGGCGTCCCGTGGTCATCGACGCGATCGCGGCGGAGGGGGTGAGCTTGCCCTGGATCAGCGCCGCCATCCCCGGCGTGAATGGGATGTTGATATCGGCTTCGGGGAAGCAGAAGTACCCGCGGTCGGCGCGCATAACCCGGAAGTCGTGCGCCATCGCCAGCATGGCCCCGGCGCCGAACGCGTGCCCGTTGATCGCGGCGACGGTGTGCACGCCGAGGGTGAGCACGCGGGCCAGCAGCTCGTGGACGTCGGCGACGTACTGCGCGGCCTGGGTGGGGTTGTTGGTGAGCCACTCGAGGTCGAGGCCGTTCGAGTAGAACTTCCCGGAGCCGACGGTGACCAGCACGGCCGGATCCGGATAGGCGACGACGGTGTCCAGTTGGGAATGGACGGTTTCCAGCCAGGAGGGCGAGAAGCGGTTCTCGTCGTCTCCGAGGTCCAGCAGGAACACCGGGGCGTCTTGGCGCAGCGTGGGCATGTCAGTCCTTTCGTGGGGGTGGGAGCAGGAGTATGGCGCGGACCGCGGCGGCGAGCCGGGTCCGGGAGGCTTCGGAGATCGGCTCGCCCGCGGTGAACGCGCGGCGGAACAGGGCTGTCGGCAGATCGACCACGCAGGTCGTCAGCACCTCGACGGCCTGCGCGTCCCGCCGGTCCCAGAGCCGTCCGGCGAGCCGGACCAAGAGTGCGATCACGCGTTTGTCGAGGGCCAGGAGGTCGGCGGCGAGGGCTTCGGGAACCTGCGGACCGAGCACGTCCTCCTTCTTGACGGTGATGAGCAGGCGGGCCGCTTCCGGCCTGCGGTCGGCGAACGCGGCCGGTGTGCCCGCCGCGGCCGTGACCGCCTCGACCGGGTCTTCCGCCTGATCCGCCAGCTCGGTCTGAAGGTCGAGGAACTCGCCCGCCGCGCGGAGCCAGACTCGGGCCAGCAAGGCGCCTAGTGAGCCGAAGGCGTGATAGATCGTGCCGTTGGACACGCCCGCGGCGGCCGCGAGGGACCGGACGGTGACGCCGTGGGCGCCCGTCTCGACGACGAGGCGCTCGGCCGCGTCGAGCAGCCGATCCAAGTCGTGCACGCGGGGGCGGGGCATGGGGCGACAGTAACAGAGCGCTTGCTCTAGAACAATAAGAGAGCGAGTGCTCCAAAACGCGTCGGCGTGCCGTCGCGGGATGTGACGTGGGTCATGGGCGCCTGCGCCGCCAGGTTGTCACATCCGGCGGCCGGCCGGGGTCAACCCGGCGAACCACCGAGAACCCGAGGAGAAACCGAAAATGACCACTGCCTACGTCATCGTCACCGCCGTCGGAGCCCTCATGGCCGCCTTCTCGGCCGCCTCGATCTTCTTCCGCGCCAAGTGGGTCGTACAGCCGCTGGCCGACTATGGCGTTCCCCGCGGCTGGTGGACGCCGCTCGGCGTCGCCAAAGCGGCGGGCGCGCTCGGCCTGATCGCCGGCCTGTGGGTGCCCGTGCTCGGCGTCGCGGCCGGGATCGGCCTGGTGCTCTACTTCACCGGTGCCGTGATCACCGTGCTCCGCGCGCACTGGCCGTCGCACGTCGCGTTCCCGCTGATGTACATGGCGCCTGTCGCCGCCTCCTTGGTGCTGGGCTTCGCCGCTTGAGTCAGGAATCCGGGGACCACACCGCGAGTTCGGCGCCGCCGGGCTCGCGGAAGTGGAACCGGCGCCCGCCGGGGAACGAGAACGGCCCTGCCGTGACGACTCCGCCCGCGGCCTCGACGGAATCCTTCGCCCGTTCGAGGTCGTCGGTGCGGATCGTCACCAGCGGCGCGGTCGTCTGCTCCGCGGTGTCCTGCTGGAAACCGAAGGAGACCACGCCGCCACCCTGGACGTCGGTGTACGTCGGGCCGTACGACGCCGCCGTCCACCCGAAGGCCGTTGCGAAGAACTTGCTCGAGTCCGCCGCCGAACTCGACGGGAACTCGACGAAGTCGATTTCGTACATGGGCTGGAAGCTACTCCGGACCACCGACAGGAATCGCTCAGACGCTGCGCAGTACGGAAACCACGACACCCAGCACGGACGCGCGGTCCCCGTCTATGACGTCGTAGGCGGGGTTGCGCGGTTCGAGGTACACGTGGCCGTCGCGGCGGCGGTACACCTTGACCGTGGCCTCCTCGTCGATCATCGCGGCGACGATCTGGCCGGAGTGCGCCTCCTGCTGCTGCTTGACCACGACGATGTCGCCGTCGCAGATCGCCGCGTCGATCATCGAGTCACCGCGCACCCGCAGTCCGAAGACGTTGCCGCGCCCGGTGAGTTCACGCGGAAGGGTCATCACGTCGTCGACGTGCTCGACGGCCGAGATCGGCGTTCCGGCGGCGATGTCACCGACGACGGGGACCGGCACGGAGTCCTCTGTGGACGTTTTCGACGTGGCGCCGTGCAGGAAGGCGCGGACGTCGATGGGGCGGGAGATCGAGCTGCTGCGGCGGAGGAAGCCCTTCTCCTCCAAGGCCGCGAGGTGCTTCGACACCGAGGACGTCGAGCGGAGCCCGACCGCTTCACCGATCTCGCGCGTGCTCGGCGAGTATCCGTACTCCATCACCCATTCGCGGATGGTCAGCAGGATCTTCTGCTGCCGCTCGGGCAGGGAAGCGGCTTCCTCGAACAGCTCAAGATCTTGGTAGGCGGTCATCAGCGGAATGGTAGTTCGTGCAGGCCGCCGAGATCGCCGCGGTGTCCCAGTAGAACGGCCGCACCTCGGTGATGCGCCCGTCCTCGACGGTGATCGTCTGCAGGATCGCGAAATCCAGCTCGCGGCCGGTGGCCCTGGCGCGGGCGTGCACGTGGGTCAGGACGACCAGAGGGCTGGTCTCGCTCAGGAAGCTCTGCTCCACCATTTCGAAGACGTCCCAGGTGTCGCTCATCGCGGCGAAGAACCGCTCCATGCCCTCGTGGCCGCGCCAGATTCCGCCGTAGGGCAGGGAATCCGCCTGGTGCAGCACCACGGCCGGGGAGAAGAACGGGGCGAGCGGTGCGAAGGTGGCACCGCCCGCGGCGAGGTACTCGGCTTCCGCCGCGTACATGCCCTTGAGCACGGACAGGGCGTCTGTTGTCGTTGTCACGACGACCACTGTTGTGCGCCACGCCGCCGAGCGCTGGCGGTTATCCGACGTGGAGATCGGCCGGATGGCGGCGCGGGCGAGCCGAAAGTTCGATCCCGCGGACGGTTCCGCGAGGTTGACTCGATCGTATGAACACGAAGATCACCGCGGCGGTCCTCGCCGCCGCGACGGCCACGGTCGCCCTGTCCGGATGCGGTCTCAAGGAAGGACTGACCGAAAAGGCGAACGGGCACGTCAAGACGGTCGGCTACGCGACCGGCGCGGAGGGCAAGCGGAACGAGGACGCCCGCCTGCCGGAGTGGGTGCCGGACGGGGCGACGTCGGTCACCGAGGTCATCCGGACCACGGGTTCGGAACGCCTCCTGAAATTCACCGGCGGCAAGCTGCCCGCCGTCTGCGTGCCGGGGCCGGCCGCGACGCAGCCGGCCACGCTCGCCGCCCAGTGGTGGCCGCAGGGACAGGAGAGCCGGACCGACAAGGTCTGCGGTGAATGGCACGTGCTGGTCCAGGGCGCCGACGTGTACGCGTTCAAGCCGGAGACGTTGGTGAGCAAGAGGTCCTGAGTCATTCCTCGGGGGCGAGCGCGTCGGCGCAGGCGGCGAGGTCGTGCAGCAGCCGGTCCCGCTGGTCCGCCGAAAACGGCGTGAGCATCCGGTCCTGGACCGCGCGGACGACGCCGCTGGCGGTGCGGAGCCGTTCGCGTCCGGCGGGGGTGAGCGTGCTGGGCAGGGCCCGGCCCTGGGGCGCCGTCGTCGGGCGGGTGATGAGCCCGCGGTCCTGCAGGCCGCGCAGGACCAGGTTCATCGACTGCCGGGTGACGAACACGGCCCTGGCCAGTTCCGCGTTGGACAGCCCCGGCCGCTGCGACAGCACTTCGAGGCAGGAGTACTGCGGCACGGTCAGGTCGAGGGGGCGCAACGCGGTGTCCATCGCCGTCCGGAGCGCCGTCGCCGCTCGTTTCAGCATGTACCCCACCGCTTGGTCCAGAGGCCCGACCTGTTCGCCTTGACTCATGTCAGCATCATGACATACGTTCAGGATGTCAACACACTGACATGGAGGACGACATGACCGTGACCGGACCCGATTTCTTCTCACTGCAGGTACGCGACCTCGACCGTGCCGCCGCGTTCTACGAAACCCACCTCGGGCTGAGCAGACTGCCCGTCGCACCGCCGCACGCGGTGGTGTTCGGCACGAAGACCATCCCGTTCGCGGTGCGGGAACCCGTGCCGGGCACGGATCTCGACGCCATCTCCCCGCGGCCGGGCTCAGGAGTGGCGATGTGGCTGCACGCCGACGACGCGCAGGGCCTGCACGACCGGCTGGCCGACGCCGGCGTCGCCATCCTCACGGAGCCGTTCGACGGGCCGTTCGGCCGCACGTTCGCCTTCGCGGACCCCGACGGCTACGCGATCACCGTGCACGACAAGGCCTGAGCCCGCCTGCCGCAGCAGCGCGAGTGCCTGCGCGTCGGACGAGCCGGCGGGGGTCGTGCACACGACCAGCAACTGATCCGGTGAACGGGCGATCGACAGGGTCTGCTGGGCCACCGTGACCGAGCCGACGACCGGATGCCGCAGTTCGTAGCTTTCGGCGTCACAGGGCCGCACGCGATGGTCGCTCCAGAGCGCGACGAACTCGGGGCTCTTCATCGTCAGCTCGCCGATCAGTTCCGCGAGCAGCGGGTCTTCGGGATGCTTGCCGACGGCGATCCGCAGGTTGCCGACCACCGCGCGGATCTTCCGTTTCCAGTCGGCGTACAGGTCCCGGCAGTGCGGATCCAGGAACAGCATCCGGCTCATGTTCGGCCGTCGCGCCGGGTCGTCCGGCGCGTGGAAGTCCAGATGCCCGCCCAGCAGGGCGTGGCCGAGGGCGTTCCACGCCAGGACGTCCGAGCGGCGGCCGAGCACCAGGGCGGGAGCGTCGACGGTGCCCAGGAGATCCCGTGTCTCGTCGTGGAGCTTCTCGGGCCGTGGACGGCGTGCCCGCGGGGTGCGGCGGGCGGCGGTGGCGAGCCGTTCGAGGTGTTCGCGTTCGTGGCCGTCGAGCCGGAGCGCGCGGGCGATGGCGTCGAGCACCTCGGCCGAGGCGCCGCGCGACATGCCCTGCTCCAGCCGCGCGTAGTAGGAAACGCTGACTCCCGCGAGCTGGGCCAGTTCCTCGCGCCGCAGCCCGGCCACCCGGCGGCGTGCCCCGAAATCGCGCAGGCCGACGTCTTCCGGGCGCAGCCGGGCCCGTCGCGCCTGCAGGAAGTCGCCGAGTGGGCCAGGTCCGTCCATGAACCCGAGTATCCGTTGCGTGGCCACTGGCAGCCACACCCTCCCAGTGGGAGGAAAAGCGGGGCGTGGTCCGGGCGCGCACGGGCCGCCAGGCTCGGTGGCATGGACGAGATCACCATCGGAGACGTCACGGTCACCCGGGTCAAGGAGTTCTACGGTTCGCTCGGCATGACCCCGGCCGAGTTCATGCCGGACAGCCCCGGCGGCGCGTGGGACGAACACCGCGACTGGCTGGCGCCCGATTTCTGGAACCCCGAGACGAACGAGTGCCGCGCGGCGCTGCAGTCGTGGCTGATCCGCAGCGAAGGACGCACGATCCTCGTCGACACCGGGGTCGGCAATCACAAGGACCGGCCGTACGCGGCGGTGTGGAACCGCCTCGACACCGCCTACCTCGACAACCTCGCGGCCGCCGGGGTGCGGCCCGAGGACGTCGACGTCGTGGTCAACACGCATCTGCACATCGACCACGTCGGCTGGAACACGCGGCTCGACGGCCGCACCTGGGTGCCGACCTTCCCGAACGCCACGTATCTGATGCCGCGGCCCGATTTCGATTTCTGGAATCCGGCCGAAGCACACGATTCCGTGCTGGGGCGCGGAAACCAGAACGTCTTCGAGGACAGTGTCGCGCCGGTGCACGAGGCGGGGCTGACCCGGCTGTGGGACGGCACGTACCGCATCGACCGGAATCTGCGGCTGGATCTCGCGCCCGGCCACACCCCCGGCTCGTCCGTGCTCACCCTGGAATCGGGCGGGGAGCGGGCGTTGTTCGTGGGCGACCTCGTGCACACCGCGCTGCAGATCGTGGAGCCGGACACCAATTCGCCCTATTGCGAAGACCCGGCCGGATCCCGGGCCACCCGGCACAAACTGCTCGGCCAGGCCGCCGACGACCACGCTCTCGTCTTCCCGGCGCATTTCGGTGCTCAGGGCGCTCTGCGGGTCGAGCGCCGAGGATCGAAGTTCGCGATCGCGCGGTGGGCCGGGTTCTCCGCCCTCTCCTGAGGAGTTTTTCGTGTACGTACAAGCAGAAACCCCATCCGGCGTCGTGCGTGGCCGACGCGACTCCTTCGGTGAGCTCTACCGCGCCATCCCGTACGCGGCGGCGCCGATCGGGCCCGGCCGCTTCCTTCCGCCATCGCCGCACCCGGGCTGGTCCGGCGTCCGCGACGGCACACGGCCCGGGCCGACGGCGCCCCAACCGGTGCGCGATTTCGGCGGGCTCGACATGACCCCGTATTTCGGACCCGGCTGGGTGCGCGGCGACGAGTACCTCACCGTCGACGTCCAGACGCCCGCGGCGGACGGCGGACGTCGCCCGGTCATGGTGTTCGTGCACGGTGGCGGTTTCGTCACCGGTTCTGCCCGCGCCGCGCTGTACGACGGAAGAGCGTTCGCGCGCGACGGCGTCGTCCTGGTGACGGTGAACTACCGACTCGGCGTTCCCGGTTTCCTCGACCTGGAGGGCGCTCCGCCCAACCGGGGGCTGCTCGACGTGCTCGCCGCGCTCGGCTGGGTGCGGGACACGGTCGCGGTGTTCGGGGGCGATCCGGACAACGTCACCGTCTTCGGGCAATCCGCGGGGGCGACGCTCACCGGCGCGCTGCTCGCGACGCCGGAGGCCAAGGGATTGTTCCGCCGGGCGATCGTCCAGAGCGGCAGCGGAACCGGCGCCTTCACGCCGGAGCAGGCCGCCCGGGTCACCGAGAAGGCCGCTTCGACGCTGGGAACCGAGCCCACCGCGGGAGCGTTCGGAGAGATCCCGGACGAGCGGTTCGTGGAGATCCTGCCCGCGCTGGCCGGTCTCGATCTGCGGACCGAAACCGCCGAAGATCCGCTGGCCGGGCTGAGCCCGTTCAGTCTCGTGTCGCCGGTCCAGTCGGCCGACGGTCCTCTCCACGGCGACGTCGCCCTGCTCATCGGCACCAACACCGAGGAAGGAAACCTTTACGGCCGACCGGATCTCGGGCACACGCTGTTCGGCGCCGGTACCGAGCGGCTGGCGACGGCGCACGCGCGGATCTCGGGCGGCCACACCCACCGGTACTCGTTCGGCCATCGCTCGACGGCGTTGGACGGACGGCTCGGCGCCGCCCATACCGTCGAGTTGCCGTTCGTCTTCGACATCGCCGGTGAGCCGTGGCTGCACGGGGAGGCGGGCCTGCTCGGGCCCGATCCCGCTCCGGAAGGTCTCGCGGCCAGGATGCACGGCGCGTGGGTCGCCTTCGCGAGGACCGGCGACCCCGGCTGGCCGGCGGACACCGTCGAATTCTTCGGCTGACAGCGCCTGCCGGCCCGGTGCCAGCGTCGTGTGCGCCGCCTGCCAGCGTCGTGTGCGCCGCCTGCCAGCGGCCGGGAGCACGCTCTGGAATGTCATTCCAGAAGCGGCTCGAGGAGTCACCATGAACATCCCTGTCACGATCATCGGCGCCGGGCTCGGCGGGCTCACCCTCGCCAGGGTCCTGCACGTCCACGGCATCCCGTCCGAGGTCTACGAAGCGGAACCGTCCCCGGCTTCGCGCCTGCAGGGCGGGATGCTCGACATCCACGACTACAACGGCCGGCTCGCCCTCGAGGCGGCCGGGCTGACCGAGGAGTTCCGCGGCATCGTCCTGGAGGGCCGCCAGGCACTGCGGGTCCTCGAGTCGGACGGGACCGTCCTGTTCGAACGGGGCGACGACGGCACGGGCGGGCGTCCCGAGGCGCAACGCGGGGACCTGCGGCGAATGCTGCTCGACTCGCTCCCCGAAGGCACCGTCCGGTGGGGGCGCAAGGCCGTCGGCGCCCGGACACTCGGCGACGGCCGTCACGAGGTGACCTTTGACGACGGCACCACCGTCGTCGCGGGGCTCCTGGTCGGCGCGGACGGCGCCTGGTCACGGATCCGGTCGTTGCTGACCGACGCCGTTCCCGAGTACTCCGGCAGCTCGTACGTCGAGACCTATCTGTACGACTCCGAAACCCGGCATGCCGCCGTGGCGAAGACGGTCGGGGGCGGATCGATGTTCGGGACCGGGGCCACGGAGGGCGTGAGTATCAACGCCCACCGGGAAAGCGGCGACACGCTGCACGCCTACGTGGAGCTCACCAAGCCGCTGGAGTGGTTCGACGCCATCGACTTCACCGACGCCGAAGCCGCCAAGGCGAGGATCGCGGCGGAGTTCGACGGCTGGTCGCCCGAGCTCACCGCGCTGATCACCGAAAGCGACGTCGCGCCGATCCATCGCCCCGCCTTCGCCTTGCCGTCCGGGCTGCGCTGGGAACGCGTCCCCGGCGTGACCTTGCTGGGCGACGCCGCGCATCTCGCGCCGGCGAACGGCGAAGGCGCCAACCTCGCGATGCTCGACGGCGCCGAACTCGCCAAAGCCCTCGCCGCGCGTCCCGACGACGTCGAGACCGCGCTCGCCGAATACGAGCAGGCCATGTTCGTCCGCTGTGAAACGCCCATGGAGGAGGAAGTCCTGCTCGAAAGCATCTTCGGGGAAGAAATCCCCGAGCGGCTGCTGAAGCTGTTCGGGATCGAGGAACGGAAGGCCTGAGTCAGTCCTTGCCGCCGGCGAGGGCCTCCAGTCCGCGGACGATCTTTTCCGCGCCGGGGGCCCGATCCGGCGCGACGAGGTGCTGCATCATCACGCCGACGATGAGGGCGAGCTGGACGGCTCCCGCCGCGTCGGCGTCGGTGGGGGACAGCCGTTCCCCGAGGACCTTGCGGGCTTCGTCCTGGGCATCGGCGAGCCGTTCACGGAGGTCCGGGAAGCGGATGGCCTGCGTCGCGCTTTCCAGGACCGCGGTCCACAGGTCGCGCTGCTCGGCGAAGGAGCCGACAAGGTTCTGCCAGGTGGCGAGGGGCGAAACACCCTCCGGTTCCCGCAGTCGCTCCACCGCTTCGGTGGACAGCTCGATCATGGCCTCGTTCATGAGGGCCTCTTTGGACCCGAAGTGGTACCCGATGGAGCCGAGGTTCGCGCCGGACGCGGCGGTGATGTCCCGCGCGGTGGTGTGCGCGTAGCCGCGTTCGACCAGGCAGCGCTTGGCCCCGTCGAGGAGGTCCTCTCGTTGTCCCATACCGCGATCCTAGCGGCGTGCTGTGACAAGCGTCTTATACAAATGTATTATACAAATGTTCAAGACCCTCGCATCGCAAAGGAACGACGATGAATCGCTACGTCCTCGGCAACTTCGCCCCGGTCACCGAAGAGATCACCGCCTTCGACCTGCCCGTCAGCGGGAAGATTCCCGATGACCTCGACGGCCGCTACCTGCGCATCGGCCCGAACCCGCTGGGTCTGGAAGACGCGTCGGCGCGGATCTGGACCCTCGGGGAGGGCATGGTCCACGGCGTGCGTCTGCGCGACGGCCGCGCCGAGTGGTACCGCAACCGCTGGGTCCGTTCGGCCTCCGTTGCCGATCGGCTCGGGGAACCGCGACGCGGGCAGGTCGCCGACGAGCGCCTGGACTTCGCGCCGAACGTCCAGGTCGCGGGCCACGGAGGTCGCCTGTACGCGCTCATCGAAGGAGGGCTCGCCCCGTACGAGCTGACCGACGAGCTCGACACCGTCGGACCGGCTTCCCTCGGTGTCACGGAACAGGGCTTCTCCGCCAACGCGCACAGCAAGTACGACCACGCCACCGGCGAGCTGCACTCGCTGGCCTTCCGCTACGGCGCGGACTTCGTGCAGCACATCGTGATCGGTCCCGACGGGCGCAACCGGAGCGTCACCGACATCAAGGCGCCGACCCTGCCGTACATGCACGACTTCGCGCTCACCGAGCGTTACGTGGTGCTCTACGAGTCCCCGATGGTCTTCGCGCCCGAGCGCCTCGCGACCGGGGTGCCGTTCCACTGGAACCGGGACCTGCCGTCACGGCTGGGCCTGCTGTCGAGGGCGGACGGGACGGTGCGGTGGTTCGAGACCGCGCCGGTCATGATCGGCCACACCCTGAACGCCTTCGAGGACAACGGAAACGTGGTGGTCGACGTGGTCGTACATCCCCGTCCGGTGGACTTCGGCGACGTCGGCGCCTCGAAGCCCGTGCTCGAACGCTGGACCGCGGACCTCACCGCCGGCCGAATCACCCGCACGGTGCTGCACGACCGCCCGCAGGACTTCCCGCGCCTGAACGGCCGGTTCGGCGGAAAGCCTTACCGCTACGGCTATTCGGCGGCGGCGGAGCTGTACGCCACCCCGAGCGTCACCGAACCGGACCGGCCGGACGAGGGTTTCAGCAGCGCCCTCCTCAAGCACGATCTCCTGGCCGGGGTCACCGAGACCCACGAGTTCGGCCGTGACGCGAGCGCGGGGGAGACCGTGTTCGTCCCGTCGGCAAGGGCCGCGGCGGAGGACGACGGCTACAACCTGGTCTACGTCCACGACCGCGATCGGGGCGCGGCGGACCTGGTGATCCTCGCGGCCCAGGACTTCACCGGCGATCCACTGGCGAAGATCCACCTGCCCGCCCGTGTCCCGCTGGGGCTGCACGGCAGCTGGATCCCCGCCGTCTGAGGCGCGATGGCTAATCTGGAGCGATGCTGGTGGGCCCCCGCGAAGTCGAGGTGTTCGAGGCGGCCCGTGGCCGGTTGGAGGCGATCGCGTATCGCCTGCTGGGGTCGGCGAGCGACGCGGAGGACGCGGTGCAGGACACGTTCCTGCGCTGGCAGTCCGCCGACCACGGGTCCGTCGAGACACCCGAGGCCTGGCTGACGAAGGTGCTCACCAACCTCTGCCTCAACCGGCTCACCTCGGCGCGGGCCCGGCGGGAAACCGCTGTGGGCCAATGGCTTCCCGAACCGGTCTTCGCCGGGGACCGGATGCTCGGGCCGTCCGACACCGTCGAGCAGCGCGAGTCGGTCTCCCTCGCGATGCTCACGCTGATGGAGCGGCTCTCGGCCAAGGAACGCGTCGTGTACGTGCTGCGCGAGGCGTTCGGGTACTCGCACGCCGAGATCGCCGAGGTGCTCGACGTCACCGAGTCGAACTGCCAGCAGATCTACCGGCGTGCCAAGGGGCATCTGGCGGCCGACCGCCGCCGGGTGGAGGTCGACGCGGCCGCGGCCCGCAAGATCGTCGAGGAGTTCCTCGCCGCGGCGCTCAGCGGCCGGACCGACACGCTGGTCCGGATGCTGGCCGACGACGTGATCAGTGACGGCGAAAGTGGTGGCACGCTCTTCGCGCTGCCGCGGCCGGTCACCGGCGCGCTACGGGTGGCGAGGTTCGTGAGCGGGCTTTTCAAGCCGAGCGCGGAGAAGTGGTCGTTGATCGGCGGCAAGCCCGCGCTGTTCGCCACCGTCGCCAACGGCGCTCCCGCGCTGGTGCTGATGAACGAGGGCCGGGTCGTCGGGGTCGTCTCCTTCGACGTGACCGCCGACGGCATCGTGGGCGTCCACACCCAGGCGAACCCCGCCAAACTCGAGCGCGCGACGCGCCGGTGGGCCGGTTCTGGGCACGGGGAGCCACTCGTCACCGGCTGGTGACCCGGATCACAGCCCGCCGCTGTCAGGTTTCGCGCCGCTGTCCGGTTCAGGGGGTGAACATCCCGACGAGCAAGGGAACGATCATGATCCTGATCACCGGAGCGAACGGCGTCGTGGGACGCCAGGTGACGAATATGTTGCTGGACCGGGGTTCCTCCGTCGGCGCGGTCACTCGCGGCGACGGGGCAGGGCTGCCCGGTGGCGCGGAAGCCGTTGCCGGGGACCTGTTCCATCCCGCCTGGATCGAGACGGCGCTGGAAGGTGTCGAAGCGATCCAGATCAGCCCGCGTGCCACCGGGCCCGGCCTCGAAGAGCTCCTGAAGCTGGCGGCCGGGCGAGGTGTCCGGCGAGTGGTGCTCCTGTCGGCCACCACCGTGGAGCACCCGGCCGGGGAAGCCCGTTTCGCCGCACAGTTCCAGCACGCCGAAGACCTCGTCACGCGCTCGGGTCTGGAGTGGACGGTGCTGCGCCTGGCGGATTTCGCCGCCAACGCGCTGGCTTGGGCGCCGCAGATCAAGGCAGGCGACGTCGTGCGCGGCGCGTACGGCCGGGCCGCCACGTCGCCGATCCACGAAACCGACATCGCCGAGGTCGCCGCGCAAGCTCTTCTCGGCGGCCTTCCGGCGGAGTCGGTGTACACGCTGACCGGTCCGGGACCGGTGGACCAGCACGAAAAGGTGCGGCTCATCGGCGCGGCCGTAGGCAGGCCACTGTCCTTTCAGGAGCTTCCACCCGAGCAGGTACGGCAGGGAATGCTCGCGCAGGGACTCCCCGAGGAAGTCCCCGCGCGCCTGCTCGGCTCACTGGCCGACTACAGCGAGCGCCCGGGCCCGACGACCACCACGGTGGAAGAACTCCTCGGCCGTCCGGCGCTCACGTTCGCCGGCTGGGCGCGCGACAACGCGGCGGCTTTTCAGGCCCAGCCGATCTTTTCGTAGAACGGCGTGATCCACGCCCTGAACCGCTCCCCGTGAGCCTCCTGAGCAGCGGCCACGACGCCGTCCGGATCCTCGGCCGGCGTCAGGCCGCGCTCACGGAGCCACTCGACGAACAGCTCGTGCGCGCCGCTGTGGTCGTCGTCTTCCTCGCGGTAGAAGTACGCAGACTCGTGGTCGACCATGATCTCGGCGTCGAAACCCAGCAGCCGCAGTAAATCCGTGAGGTCGCGGGCGACGACGTGCTCGCCGCCCCCGTCGCCGAAGACCACGACGGGCGACAGGGCGAGGTCCGTCTCGTCGTCGGCTCGCCAGATCGCATACGTCGAGCCGCTCCCGTTCGCCTGGGCGAAGGGAATCAGCCGCGAGAGGAACGCGGGGTCGTCCAGCTCCTGGGGGAATTGGCCTTTGTCGTCGTAGTCGTGCAGCTCGAAACCGTCGGCGAGGTAGTCGCGCGTCGAGTCGTAGAGGTCCTTGAGCTCGTTCAGGACCGGGATCGGTGAATACACTCGGTCACCCTATGTCAGTAGGCTCCACGAAAGGCGCCACTATGACCGACACTCCCACCCCCGCCGGCGAGAACTCCCAGGATTCCGGCAACCCACCCGTGCCGCCCGGCACGCTGTTGCTGGAACTGGTGCCGGTGCCGGTCACCGACATCGACCGGGCCAAGACCTTCTACCAGGACCGGCTCGGGTTCCGCCTCGACGTCGACGTCAACCCGAAGCCCGGTGTCCGCATCGTCCAGCTCACCCCACCCGGTTCGGCCTGCTCGATCACCCTCGCCGAAGGTCTCCCCACCCTCGACATGCCTCCGGGCACACTGCGCGGTCTGCACCTGGTGGTCGCCGACATCGAGGCGTCCCGTGCGGAACTCGCCGAACGCGGTGTCGAGATCAGCGAGGTCGAGGACCTCGGCGGAGTGTTCTACGCGTACTTCGCCGACCCCGACGGCAATACCTGGTGCCTGCAGCACATGCCCTGGCGTTAAGGCTCAGGCCGTCGGCCGGCCAGCTCCGGCGTAGTCGTCGCCCTGTTTCCGGTAGGTGTGCACCTGCACCGCCTGCCCGGTCTGCGGGGCGTCGATCATCTGCTGGTTCCCGATGTACAGCCCGACGTGGTGGATCTTCGTGTTCGGCTCGCCGTAGAAGATCAAGTCGCCCAGCTGGGGATCGGTCACCTTGTCCACGCTGTGGTACTGCGTGTGGGCGGTGCGCATGAGCTTGACGCCGGCACTCGCGTACGCGGCCGTCGTCAGGCCCGAGCAGTCGAAACCGGGGTCGCCGCCGCCGGTGCCGTTGCCACCCCAGACGTAGGGCAGCCCGATCTTGTCGATGGCGAAGTTGACCGCGCTCAAGGCCGCCGCGTTCGGCGGCTGCGGGCTCTGGCCGACCGTGCCGTAGACGTTCACCGTCGCGAGCGTGCGGTGCATCAGCAGCGGCGCGGGCTGCAGCGTGCTCACCGCGTTCCACCACGTCTGGCCCTGGCCGAGGTCGCGGCCGCCCGCGCACAGGGCCCGCCCGGCGGTGAGCGTGGCGTCGTCGATGCTCTGCGGATTCGGCTTCCCGCCGCTCGCCGAGGCCTGGAACTGAGTCCACACCGACGGCGTCAGCTGCAGTGGGCCGCTGGCGTTCGCGGACGAGACGACCTTGTTGTAGAAGTCGCGGACCTCGACCGCGCCGAGCGGTTTGGTCAGCACACCGTCGGCGTTCAGGCCGGATCCGGCGGCGCGGCCGTGATCGGAGGCGATCTTCCCGAGCGCGGCCAGCGTCACCCAGGAAAGACGGCACCCCGGCGTTTCCTTGCTCAGCGCGACGGTGGTCTTCGCGTAGCCGGTCATCGCGCGCAGCGGGATGTCGAGCCAGCCGCTGGTCTTCGACACCCAGGCGTCGAACTCCTGCCCCATCTGCTGCGGGACCTTCGGCTGTTCCTTCGGCATTTCCGCCGGGGCGGACGACGACGGCGGCGGCTCGGGCGGGGCCGAGGACTGGACGGCGGCGGCCTCCGTCTTCGGCTCGTCCTTCGGCGCGAAGGTGATGGCGGCGACCAGGGCGGCGCTCGCGACGACGACGGCGGCGATGATCACCGGAAGTCTGCGGCGGCGCGAGGTTTCCTGTTCCATCACCGGCCCCCGGTGATCCGGCCGAGGACGAACTCGCGGAAGGCGTCGACGTCGGTGGTCAGCGCCACGTCGATGGTGCGGCCCGGGACGGCCTGCGGGTCGGTGCTTCGCAGCCTTCGCCGGTCTACCAGTGTCGCGCCGCGCGCGGGACCGAAGCCGCACTCGACGTCCACGGGGTACGACTCGAGGTCGAGGATGCCCGGCTGGATCGCTTCGGCCACCGCGACCGCGTCGTGCATGACCATCCCCGGCAGGCCGAGGATCGGGGTGTAGTGCTTCACGTACGTCGGGGTCAGCGCTTCGAGTGCCGCTCCGAGCGGGCCGGACGCGGCGAGTTTGCCGAGCCAATCCGTGTCGACCGAACACTGGTGGGTGATGTCCAGCGGGACCAGCACCGTCGGGATGTCCTCGTCGACCAGCACCCGGCGCGCGGCTTCGGGGTCGCTCCAGATGTTGAACTCGGCCGCCGTGGTGGAGTTCCCCTTGGTCACCCCGCCGCCCATGACGACGATCCGGCCGATCTTCTCGCGGATGTCCGGATGGGCCGCCAGCAGCAGCGCGATATTCGTCAGCGGGCCGATCGGGGCGATGGTCACCGGCTCGTCGGCGGCTTCCAGCAGATCCACCAGCAGGCGGACGGCGCCGCGTTCGTCGAGCGGGCGCTTCGCCTCCGGCAGCGTCCCGGCGTGGCCGGAAAGGCCGTCCTGGCCGTGGACGTACCCGGCGGGCTTGGCGTTGTCGTACACCAGCGGCCGCGCGGCGCCGGCGGCGACCGGCACGTCGTCACGGCCGAAGAGCTGCAGCAGGCGGCGGGCGTTGGCGGTGGTGTGGCTCAGCGGGACGTTGCCGAACACCGTGGTCACGCCCAGGAGGTCGACGTCCTCCGCTTGCGTGGCCAGCGCCAGCGCGAAGGCGTCGTCGACCCCCGGGTCGGTGTCGATGATCAGCTTGGTGCCCATGCGCGTGCTCCCCTTTGCGGTCGACGGCCTGAACACAGGTTACGGTCACCGGTATGACGTCCATGTGGGGTGCGCCCGCGCTGTCGCGGCTCCGCGCTTGGGGCCAGGCCCGTCGTGATCCGCGTCAGGCGAAGTTCCTGACCAAGGATTCGCTGCGCTGGGTGCTCCGAAACCGCGCGTACACGCCTTGGTACCTGGTCCGCTACTGGCGGCTGCTGAAGTTCCGGATCGCGAACCCGCACATCATCCTGCGGGGGATGGTGTTCCTCGGCAAGGACGTCGAGATCCACTGCCGCCCCGGCTACGGGCGCCTGGAGATCGGCCGCTGGGTGCACATCGGCGACGGCAACGCGATCCGCTGCCACGAGGGTTCGCTGCGCATCGGCGACAAGGCGGTGTTCGGGCGGCAGAACGTCCTCAACGGCTACCTCGACATCGAGCTCGGCGCGGCCACGCTCGTCGCGGACTGGGTGTACATCTGCGACTTCGACCACGTCACCACCGACATCACCGTCCCGATCAAGGATCAGGGCATCGTGAAGTCGCCGGTGCGGATCGGGCCGGACACCTGGATCGGCACCAAGGTCTCGGTACTCAAGGGCACCCGGGTCGGCCGCGGCTGCGTCCTCGGCGCGCACGCCGTGGTGCGGGGCGAGATCCCGGACTACTCGATCGCCGTCGGTTCGCCGGCGCGCGTGGTGCGGAACCGGCAGGACGACTACGCCGCCGACGCCGCCCGCCGCGAAGCCGTCGCCGACATGGCGCGCAAGGCGAACAAGGCACTGCAGAAAACCCTGGGCGTGGACTCGTGACTCGCGTGATGTCCGTCTGATCACGCGTGTCGTCCATCTGATCACGCGTGTCGTCCATCTGATCACGCGTGTCGTCCATCTGATCACGCGTGTCGTCCGCCTGATCACGGCCACGGATCACCGCGGTGAAGCTGTCCGGCGGATCCGGTCCACGCGGTGGCACCCAACGGTCGACAGGCGTGACTGGATGGACGACTCGCGTGATCAGGTGGACGACACGCGTGACTGGATGGACGACACGCGTGGTCAGGTGGACGGCACGCCACCGAACGGGAGCTAGCCGCGCAGCTGTTCGCGGACCTCCATGAGCGCGAAGCCCAAGAGGTTCTGCCCGCGCCAGTAGTCGGGGCGGGTGGCGTTCTTGTCCTCGCGGGCGAGGCCGCTGCCCCAGACCAGGTCCATCCTGGACGCCTCGACGATCACCTTGTCGCCCGTGGCCAGCAGGAACTCGCGTTCTTCGGCGTGCTGGCGGAACTTCTCGAGGTTGCCGTCGATGACGATGTCGAAGCGGTGCCGCTCCCAGACCTCGGCGTCGAAACCCGTGACCTCGCGGCCGAGGATCTTGGCGGTCTTGGGGTCCGGCGCCTGACGGATGTTGGCCGCGGCCTCGTGATCGCCGAACAGTTCCGCCTTGCTCGCCATCATGTAGTGCTCGGCCGTCGGGTACCGCTCGCCGCCCGCGACGAACGGCGCGAGCCACCACTGGCTCAGGCAGGCCGCGTTGATCCGGCCGCTCTTGAGCGGGGTGTGGCCGTAGAAGAGCTGGTACTCGGGCTCCGCGCCGCTGTGGACCAGCTCGCGCAACGCATCGAGACTCCGGACTCCGTCGACCTTGCTCACCATGGCGACCAGTGGACCACAGGCCACCGACAACTCCGGCAGGGGCCCACCGCGGAGGTCACACCAGGAAATGGAACAGCGGGCTCCCCGGTTCCACCCGTTCCACCTGCAGGGGGCTCGCCTCCAGCCGGTGCAGCAGGCCTTCCAGGTCACCGGGCCGCGCGAGTTCGACGCCGATCAGCGCCGGGCCGGTCTCGCGGCTGTTGCGTTTCACGTACTCGAACCGCGTGATGTCGTCGTCCGGCCCGAGGACCTCGTCGAGGAACCGCCGCAGCGCGCCGGGCTCCTGCGGGAAGCCCACCAGGAAGTAGTGCTTCAGTCCTTCGTGGATCAGCGACCGTTCGAGCACTTCGCCGTAGCGGCTGACGTCGTTGTTGCCGCCGGAGACGACGCACACCACGATCTGTCCGGGGTCGATCTTCACCGTCGTGCCCAGCGCGGCGGTCGCGAGCGCGCCCGCCGGTTCGGCGATCACGCCGTCGGACTGGTACATCGCGAGCATTTCCGTGCAGATCGCGCCCTCGGCGACGTCGGTCAGCTCGACACCGCCGTCGCGGACCAGCGGGTACGTCACCGCTCCGGCCTGTGCGACCGCCGCGCCGTCCACGAAGGTGTCGACGCTCTCGAGCCGCACCGGCTCACCGGCCGCCAGCGCGGCCGCCATGCAGGTCGCGCCCGCCGGTTCGACGCCGACGATCCGCATCTCCGGCGCCCGTTCCGCGGCCCACGCGGCGATCCCGGCGAGCAGTCCGCCTCCGCCGACCGGCACCACCATGACGTCGGGGATGAACCCGAGCTGCGCGACGACCTCCATCGCGACCGTGCCCTGACCGGCCACCGTCTCCGGCGCGTCGAAGGCGGGGACCAGCGTCGCGCCGGTGCTCTCCGCGTCCTGCTTCGCGGCGGTGAAGGCGTCTTCGTAGGTCTCCCCGATGACGATGACTTCGATATGCGATCCGCCCAGCGTCGCGATCCGCTCGCGCTTCTGCCGGGGAGTCGTGCCGGGAACGTAGACGCGGCCGTTCGCGCCGAGCCGGCGGCACGCGTACGCGACGCCCTGCGCGTGATTGCCCGCGCTCGCGCAGACGACGCCGCGCTCACGGTGCTCCGCGTCGAGCTGGACGATGTAGTTGTACGCGCCGCGGATCTTGTACGAGCGCACGGTCTGCAGGTCTTCGCGTTTGAGCCAGACCCGGGCGTCGACCCGCGCCGAGAGCCGCTCGTTCGGTTCGAGCGGCGTGCGGGTCACCACCCCGGCCAATCGCTTGGCGGCCTCTTCGACCGTTCGGGCGCTCACCGTTTCGATCCCTTGCACGAATGCTGAATGTACTGACCGGCCCCGGCCACGACGGAGACACGTCCGCTTTCCCGCCTGGTCCGTGCAACCGAACCGGACACGGAGACCGTCTCCCGGTCATGACGGTGCTCACTCGGTCCTTCGCGCTCGGCCTCGTCGCGCTGCTCACGGCCTGTGGTGCGGAACCCGCCCGTGAAGAACTTCCAGCGCCGCTGCCCGTCACCCAGCAGGTGACGTCCGGCATGGCCGAGGTAGTCAAGGCGGCCGACGGCTTCGGGCTCGACCTGCTCACCGCGCCCGCCCTGGCGAGCGAGCCGAACCTGGTGCTGTCCCCGGCGAGCGTCTCCACCGCGCTGCAGATGGCCGGAGAGGGGGCGAAGGGCGAAACCGCCGCGCAGATCCGGAAGGTGTTGCGGCTTCCCGGAGACGGGCCGCTCGTCCCGCCGGTCGCCGGCCACGAGGATCTGAAGGTGTCGAACACCGCCTGGATCCAGCGGGGGCTCGGGATCAAGCCCGGGTACCGGGACGCGGTGCGCGACCGGTTCGGCGCGGCGACGAGTGACGAGGACTTCGTCGCCGACCCCGGCGGCGCCCGTGACCGGATCAACCGGACGGTGGCGGACCAGACCGAGGGGAGGATCCCCGACCTCTTCCCGGAGACGGCGATCACCGGCGACACCAGGCTCGTCCTCGCCAACGCCCTGTACCTGAAAGTGCCCTGGGCGCGGGAGTTCCCTCGCGACCGGACGGTGGACGCGCCGTTCACCCGGTCGGACGGTTCGACCGTGTCCGTCCCGATGATGCGTACCGAGCCAGAAGTCATGCTGGGCTACGCCGAAGGACCGGGCTATCAGGCGGTCACGCTGCCGTATCGCGGTGGACGGCTGGCCTTCACCGTGATCGTGCCCGGCGCGCTCGAAGCCCTTCGCGGCAAGGGAATCGCCGCGCTGCTGGGCGAGATCCGGCCTGCCACCGTGGAGCTGGCCATGCCCAGGTTCACCGTCAGGTCGGGGCTGGACTTGTCGGCGGTCCTCAAGGAAGCGGGCATGCCCGCGGCGTTCGGGCCCACCGCGGACTTCAGCGGGATCACCGACGAAGCCCAGCTCCGGATCGCTTCGGTGCAGCACAAGACCTTCGTCCAGGTCGACGAGGAGGGCACCGAGGCCGCGGCGGCCACGGGCGTCGAAGCCCGCGCCGTGTCCGCGGAACTGCCGCGCATCGTGACCGTCGATCGCCCGTTCCTCTTCGTCATCACCGACACGGCCACCGGGGCGCCGTTGTTCCTCGGGCGGATCGGCGACCCGGCGGCGTGACGGCCGTCCGCTCAGCGGAAAGCGGCCAGATGCGTCCGTGCCCAGGTCGCGAACGGTCGCGGCTCCCGACCGGTCAGGTCCTGGACGGCACGCGTGACCGCTGAGTCGTCGAACTCGCCCTCGGCGAAGAAGCGGAAGAAGGCGTCGACGTACTTCTCCGGCATCTCCGCGCTCATCGCGACGCGGGCTTCGGCGTCCGGCAGCGGTTCCAGGCGTAGCTCCCGTCCGAGCAGTTCACTCAGGACACGGAGCCGGTCGGCGGGCCGGAGCGAACCCGGTCCGGTGATAGCGTACGCGAGCCCCTCGTGTCCCGGTGTGGTCAGCGACTCCGCGGCGACGGCGGCGATGTCGTACGGGTCGATCGTCGCCACCGGGACGTTCGCGAACGGCTCGCGGACGACATCCCCGGCGCGAAGCTGCGGGACCCACTGCAGCGAATTCGACATGAACCCGCTCGGCCGCAGGAAGGTCCACGCCAGCTTCGAAGCGCGCACCGCCGCCTCGGCCGCCATGTGCATCCCCGCGACGGCGTTGTCCGCGTGCCCGCCGACGACCGAACGGGACGACAGCAGCGTGACCTGCTCGACGCCCGCGTCCCGCATCACCGCCAGCGCGCCGGGCATGTCCTCGTAGCCGCCGAGCAGGAAGACCGCCCGGACACCGTCCAACGCGGGCTTCAGGCTCGCCGGCTCGTTGAGATCTCCCGTCACTCCTTCGACGCCGTCCGGCAACGGCCGCGGCGTCCGGACCAGCGCTCTGACGGGATGCCCGCCACGCGCCAGGATCGCGGTCAGTTCCGAGCCGACGTTGCCGCCTGCCCCGGTCACCAAGATCATGCTTTTCTCCCCAGTGCGGTGGCCGCCGTCACAGGCCGCGGCCGTCGTCGGTCACCCTGCCAGGGAGATCAGGGCGGCTCAAGGCGCCTTGGGCACCGCCGGGTACGGGACGAAGGTGCTGGTGTTCTCGTCGACGGTCAGCTGTTTGCCGATCGTCGGGAACGCGCGCTGCGAGCAGGCCGGCCGTTCGCAGACTTTGCAGCCCATGCCGATCGGGGTGGCCGCGGCGCGGTCGTCGAGGTCGAGCCCGGTCGAGTAGATCAGCCGTTTCGCGTGCCGCAGTTCGCAGCCGAGGCCGACGGTGAACGTCTTGCCAGGGCTGCCGTAGCCGCCGATGTTGCGGGACACCGTCCGCGCGACCCAGAAGTAGCTCTTGCCGTCGGGCAGGGTCGCGATCTGGGTGAGGATCTTGCCTGGCTGGGCGAACGCCTCGTAGATGTTCCACAGTGGACACGCGCCGCCGACGCGCGAGAAGTGGAAACCCGCGGCGGACTGGCGTTTCGACATGTTCCCCGCCCGATCGACCCGCACGAACGAGAACGGCACGCCGCGGTTCTTCGGGCGCTGCAACGTCGAGAGCCGGTGGCAGACCGTCTCGAAGCCGACGCCGAAGTGGTCGCAGAGCCGCTCGATGTCGTAGCGGAAGCGTTCCGCGCTCGCCAGGAACGGTCCATAGGGGAGGATCAGCGCGCCCGCGAAGTAGTTCGCGAGCCCGACGCGGGCCAGCGAACGCGCGGCGGGCCCGGAGAACGCCCACGAGTCGGCGAGTTCGGTGATCAGGTCGTCGTATTCGAGCAACGCGATCTGCGAGGCCATCCGGAACGCCTGCTGCCCGACGCGCAGGCTCGGCGCCAGCCGCAGCACTCGCGGCCCCGGTTCGTACCGGTGCTGTTCGCCGTTGGTCTCGTCGATGCCCTCGCTCGTGACGTCGACGCCGTAGCGCTGGATCAAGGTCTCCTTCAGCGCCGCGAGCACCTGGCCACGCTGCAGGGGGATGTCGTGCGCCATCCGTTCGGCGCGTTCGTCCAGCTCGGCGACGTAATTCTCCCGTTCGTAGAAGAAGTCGCGGACCTCTTCGTGCGGCAACGAGCCCGCCGCGCTGCCGTGCATCCCGAGGCCGTTTTCCGTGGTCAGCGCGGCCGTGTTCTCCACCGCGTTGCGGTAGCTGCGGTGCAGTTTGACCAGCGCCTGGGCGATCGTCGGCAGGTTCGTGGCGAGGTCGTTGAGCTCGCTGTTCGTGACGTCCACGCCGAGCACCTCGTCGAGCAGCGCTTCCTTCACGTCCGCGACGAGGCGGGCGGTGTCGTTGTTCGCGAAGAACTCGGTGTCCACACCGAACGCCTGCGTGATGCGAAGGAGCACCGGGACGGTCAGCGGACGCGAGTTGTGCTCGATCTGATTGAGATAACTGGGTGAGATCTCCAGCACACGAGCGAGATCGGCCTGGCTCATCGACCGGCTTTCGCGCAGATGCCGCAGCTTCGCTCCGGCGAAGGTTTTGTCCACTGAGGCCTCTCTGTCCGCAAGGTTTCCGGGCCTGAACGATTCAGTGAACGGTCAAGCCCGTGGATTTTGCCTCTGGTTGCGAATCTGCGATTCGCAACCTTTGCAAGATGCTACGGAAGCTTCGCAGAAATTGGCAAATTGGAGGCCTGGATCGGATTTCCCCTGTCATGTCAGGGTCGGATCAGGAAAGGCGATCACTCGCAAACTTCGCAACACCGGGAGAATCCGATGACTCAGCACGCGCAGCAGCTGGAGCAGGCGGCCGCCGAACTGGCCAAGCAGTGGGAGACCGACCCCCGCTGGGCGGGCGTGAAGCGTTCGTACTCCGCGGCTGACGTGGTCAAGCTGCGCGGCAGCGTGGTCGAGGAGCACACGCTCGCTCGCCGCGGCGCCGAGAAGCTGTGGGACCTCCTGCACAACGAGGACTACGTCCACTCGCTGGGCGCCCTGACCGGTAACCAGGCGGTGCAGCAGGTCCGCGCCGGCCTCAAGGCCATCTACCTGTCGGGCTGGCAGGTCGCCGCCGACGCCAACCTCTCCGGCCAGACCTACCCGGACCAGAGTCTCTACCCGGCCAACTCGGTGCCGGCCGTCGTCCGCCGCATCAACAACGCGCTGGGCCGCGCCGACCAGATCAACTGGGCCGAGGGCAACACCGACATCGACTGGTACGCCCCGATCGTCGCCGACGCCGAGGCCGGCTTCGGTGGCCCGCTCAACGCCTTCGAGCTGATGAAGGGCATGATCGCCGCCGGTGCCGCGGGTGTGCACTGGGAGGACCAGCTCGCGTCCGAGAAGAAGTGTGGGCACCTCGGCGGCAAGGTGCTGATCCCGACCAAGCAGCACGAGCGCACGCTGAACGCCGCCCGCCTCGCCGCGGACGTGCTGAACGTGCCGTCGCTGATCGTCGCCCGCACCGACGCCCAGGCCGCCACGCTGATCACCAGCGACGTCGACGAGCGTGACCGCAAGTACGTCACCGGCGAGCGCACCGCCGAGGGCTTCTACAACGTCACCAACGGCATCGACCCCTGCATCGACCGCGGTCTGGCCTACGCCGAGTACGCCGACCTGCTGTGGATGGAGACCTCCAAGCCGGACCTCGAGGTCGCCCGCCAGTTCGCCGAGGCGATCAAGGCCAAGTACCCGGACCAGATGCTGGCCTACAACTGCTCGCCGTCGTTCAACTGGAAGAAGCACCTGGACGACGCGACGATCGCGAAGTTCCAGCGCGAACTCGGCCACATGGGCTACAAGTTCCAGTTCATCACCCTGGCCGGCTTCCACGCCCTGAACTACTCGATGTTCGACCTGGCGCACGGTTACGCCCGCGAGGGCATGACCGCCTACGTCGACCTGCAGGAGCGCGAGTTCGCTTCGGAGGACCGCGGCTACACCGCCACGAAGCACCAGCGCGAGGTCGGCACCGGCTGGTTCGACAACGTCGCGACCGCGCTGAACCCGGAGAGCTCCACCACCGCGCTCGCCGGCTCCACCGAGGCCGAGCAGTTCTGATCCCTCGCAAATAGGTGCCAGGTGGCGGTCTCTCGACTCCCAGGGGAGACCGCCACCGCCCACTCCTTCTATCTCTCGCGAAGCCCCAGCGGAGGCACACCATGGTTGAGAAGCTGAACTACCGGATCGACGTCTGCGGACCTGCCGGTGACCGGTTCGACGAGATCCTCACCCCGGCCGCACTGGACTTCGTGGCCAAACTGGACAACGCGTTCGCCGGCCGCCGCCGCGAGCTGCTCGACGCCCGGCGCCTGCGCCGCGAGAAGCTCCAGTCCGGTGAGGAGCCGCTGGACTTCCTGCCCGGGACGCGCGCCGTCCGCCACGACAGCAGCTGGTCGGTCGCCCCGGCCGCGCCCGGTCTCGAAGACCGCCGCGTCGAGATCACCGGCCCGACCGACCGCAAGATGACGGTCAACGCGCTGAACTCCGGCGCGAAGGTCTGGCTCGCCGACTTCGAAGACGCGACCTCGCCGACCTGGCACAACGTCATCGACGGCCAGATCAACCTGTTCGACGCGATCCGCCGCAACATCGACTTCACCACCGAGGGCGGCAAGCGCTACACGATCGGCGACGAGCCCGCGACCATCGTCGCCCGCCCCCGCGGCTGGCACCTGGTGGAGAAGCACATCCGCATCGACGGCCGCCCGGTCTCGGCGAGCCTGGTCGACTTCGGCCTCTACTTCTTCCACAACGCGCGCCAGCTGCTGGCCCGCGGCAGCGGCCCGTACTTCTACCTGCCGAAGCTCGAGAACCACCTCGAAGCGCGGCTGTGGAACGACGTCTTCCTGCTGGCGCAACGGGAACTCGGCATCCCGCGCGGTTCCGTCCGGGCCACCGTGCTGATCGAGACGATCACCGCCGCGTTCGAGATGGAGGAGATCCTCTACGAACTGCGCGAGCACGTCTCCGGGCTGAACGCCGGCCGGTGGGACTACATCTTCAGCGTCATCAAGAACTTCTCCTCGCACGGCGCGGACTTCGTGCTCCCGGACCGCGCGCAGGTGACGATGACCGTCCCGTTCATGCGGGCCTACACCGAACTGCTGGTGCGCACCTGCCACAAGCGCGGGGCGCACGCCATCGGGGGCATGGCCGCGTTCATCCCGAGCAAGGACCCGGAGATCAACGCGACCGCGCTCGAGAAGGTCCGTCAGGACAAGGAACGCGAGGCGAACGACGGTTTCGACGGCTCGTGGGTCGCGCACCCCGGCCTCGTCCCGGTCTGCCGCGAGGTGTTCGACGAGGTGCTCGGCGGCTGGCCCAACCAGCTCGGCAAGCTCCGTGAGGACGTCGTCGTCACCGCCGAGGACCTGCTCGACGTCGCCAGCGCGGGCGGCGAGGTCACCGAAGCGGGTGTCCGCGCCAACATCAACGTCGCGCTGCGCTACATCGACGCGTGGCTGCGCGGTACTGGCGCGGCGGCGATCCACAACCTGATGGAGGACGCCGCCACCGCCGAGATCGCCCGCTGCCAGGTGTGGCAGTGGATCCGCAACGGCACGAAGCTCGAAGACGGCACCGCGCTCACCCACGAGCTGGCCGTGTCCTATTTGGACGAAGAGCTGGCGGCGGTGCGGGCCGAACTGGGCGAGGGCAACCGGCTCGGCGACGCCTACGAGATCTTCACCGAGACCGCGCTGGGCGAGAAGCTGCCGAGCTTCCTCACCACCGGCGCGTACGCGCGATACCTGACCGCGCGGTGACACAGGCTCCGGCCGCCTCTACCTGACGCGGGGCGGCCGGGTTCCACACCGGTTTGGGACGGTGTGGCCCAACGGGTCCGGTGGCGGCGGCTCCCCGCCACCGGACCCGCTTCACGCGCGCGCCCCTCCGGTAGCGCTGTCGGGCGTGCGCCTCGCCGCGGAGACCCCGTCCTCACCACACCACCGTGGGCGGGGTCTTCGCGGCTTTCTTCACGCGAGTTACGCCTCCAGACACGCGAGTTGCGCCTCTGAGCACACTCACGGGACCGGACGAATCGGTCACGGACCGCGAATAGGTAGGGGTACCTAGTGAAGCCCCCGTTGTTTCGGCGGCGGGGCGCGCGGATGCTCGGCGCCGGGTGGGCATTCCGCCCGTTTCCCCGAGGAGCCACCATGAAGAAGCAGTTGAGGACCCTCTTGGCCGCGACCTTCGCCGTCCTCGCCGTCGCCCTCGCCGCCCCGGCGGTGTCCGCTTCGGCCGGGGTCTCGGCGCAGCCGGACTGTGTGCGGCCCTGCCACTTCTGATCTTCGTCACCTAGAGCAGCCCCGGGGGTCGCGCCCCTCGCGACCCGCGACGCTCGTGGAGGGGGATCCGGGTCCCCCGACGTCCCGGATTCCCCTCCGCCCCGACTTCCCGCGGCCGCACATGTCGCGAAAGCCACTTTCGGGACACCAGACGTCGCGAAAGTGGCTTTCGCAACACGAAACGCCAGGCGGATCAGGGCTCGAAGGCGTTGCCCGTCGCGATCTTCGGCCGCCCCAGTTCCACCGGCTCCCCGACGCGAGCCCGCCGGTAGACCGCGACGGTCGCTTCGGCGATCCGGCCCCAGTCGAAGTCCGCGGCCAGGCGTGACTGCGCGGTCAGCGCCCGCTGTGCCGCGGCGACCTCGTCGTCCAGGACCGCCTCGACGGCGTCCCCGAGGGCGTCGACGTCGCCGGGGCTGAACGCCAGGCCGGTCTCGCCGTCGACGACGACCTCGCCGAGCCCGCCCGCGGTCGAAGCCACCAGCGGCGCCTTCGCGGCGGCGGCCTCCAGTGCGACGATCCCGAACGGCTCGTAGCGGCTGGGCAGGACGACGGCGTCGGCCGCGGCCAGGACGGCGCGCAGTTCGCGGTCGGACAGGTGCCCGACGAAGTCCACCGCGCGGCGGACGCGCAGCTTGCGGGCCTGGTCGACCAGTTCCTCCAGATGCCGTCCCTTGCCGGCGACGACCAGCCGGGTCCCGGGTTTGGCGCGGCGGATCCGGGGGAGCGCGGCGAGCAGGTCCTGCACGCCCTTCTCCCATTCCAGCCGTCCGAAGTAGAGCAGCAGGGGCGCGCCGGAGGGGCTGTAGACCTCGCGCGCGTGTGCGACCTCTTCCGCGGGCACCTGCCAGGTGCGTTCCTCGATACCGTTGTGGATCACGGTGACCGCGTCGCCGTCGACCTCGAACAGATGCGCCACCTCGCGGCGCATGGCCTGCGAACAGGTGATCAGCGCGTCCGAGCGGTTCGCGAGCCACCATTCGACCGAGTGAACCTGCTGGTTCAGCGGATGTGAGAGCCAGCCGGAGTGCCGCCCTGCTTCGGTGGCGTGGATCGTGCCGACCAGCGGCACCCGCGCGGCCTCGGCGATCGCGATCGCGGGATGGGTGACCAGCCAGTCGTGGGCGTGCACCACGTCCGGCTGCCAGGTGCGCAGCAGGTCGGTGGCGGCGCGGACCATCGCGTGCCCCATGGCCAGCGTCCACGCGACGAGATCCCGTTCGAAGGTCACGTGCATCGGGTCTTCGGCGACCCGGATGATCCGGACGCCCTCGACCACGCGATCGGTCCTCGGGTGGGTCTCGGCGTCGGTGCCCGCCGTGTGACGGCACAGGACGACCACGTCGTGCCCCTGCCGGGCGAGATGCCGGGCCAGGGCGTGGACGTGCCGTGCGAGTCCGCCGACGACCACGGGTGGGTACTCCCACGACAACATCAGCACGCGCATGGGTGGAGGTTACTCGTGAGTCGGTCGTCACCGGGACCGGGCGATCACCCCTGCCGGTGAACCCGATCGAGGGCGACAGGAGCGGCGATCTTTGCCACCATCGGGTTGATGACGTCCTCGGTGAACGCGGCCGGACCGGCCTTCGAACCCGTCGAACCGGTGCTCTCGACGCCGTGGTCCGCGCAGGTCGGGCAGGGCAACGCGCTACCGGAGTACCCGCGTCCGCGGCTGGTCCGCGAACGCTGGCTGAACCTCAACGGCGTCTGGGAGTACGCGGGCAGCGGCGCACCCGGCCGGAACGGGTACGGCGAGCGGATCCTGGTGCCGTTCCCGCCGGAGTCGGCGCTCTCCGGTATCGGACGGCGGGACGAAACCCTCTGGTACCGCAAGGTTTTCGAGGTCCCGTCCGGCTGGGACGGTCAGCGTGTGCTGCTCCACTTCGGCGCCGTCGACCAGTCCGCGACGGTCTGGGTGAACAACCAGGAGGTGGCCGTCCACGAGGGCGGGTACACGGCCTTCAGCGCGGACATCACCGGTGTGCTGCGGCCGTCGGGATCGCAGGAACTGACCGTCCGCGCGACGGACCGCACCGACGCTTCGACCCATCCCGTCGGCAAGCAGAGGAACGACCCGAAAGGGATCTTCTACACTGCCGCGTCGGGTATCTGGCAGACCGTCTGGCTGGAGCCGGTGCCGTCCGAGCACGTCCGGGATCTCCAGGTGACGCCGGATCTCGAAGGGGTGACGGTTGTGCCCAAGGTCACAGGCGGCGCCCGCGTGGAGCTGATCGTGCGCGAACCCGATGGCCCGGAAGTGGCACGCGTCGCGGAGGACGTGGGACGTCGCTTGCGCGCGGAGGTCCCTTCGCCGCGCCTGTGGACGCCCGACGATCCGTATCTCTACGACCTTCAGGTCCGCTTGCTCGACGAGAGCGGCAATCTCCTGGACGTCGTCGATTCCTACACCGGGCTCCGCACGATCGGGACGGTCGCCGACGCCCAGGGCAGGCCGCGGATCGCGCTCAACGGCCGGATCACCTTCCTCCACGGCCCGCTCGACCAGGGCTACTGGCCGGACGGGATCCACACCGCCCCCACCGACGAGGCGTTGCGGTTCGACCTGGAGAAGACCAAGGAACTCGGCTTCAACTTCGTCCGCAAACACGTCAAGGTCGAGCCGGAGCGCTGGTACCACTGGACGGATCGGCTGGGCCTGCTCGTGTGGCAGGACATGCCCTCGCTCACCGTCTCCTTCGACGGCCCGCCCGGGACGGCGCCCGATCCGGTGCCGGAAGCGAAGGCGCGGTTCGAAGCGGAACTGACCGAGATGGTCGAGCAGCTGCGCGGCGTGACCTCGATCGTCGGCTGGGTGCCGTTCAACGAGGGCTGGGGCGAATTCGACACCGCGCGGATCGCGAATCTGGTGAAGGACCTCGATCCGACCAGGCTCGTCGTCGCGAACAGCGGGGTGAACTGCTGCTTCTCGCGGCCGGACGCCGGCGCGGGCGACGTCTACGACGACCACACCTACGTCGGGCCGGGAAAGCCCTCGGTGAAGGACCACAGGGTGATCGTCGACGGCGAGTACGGCGGCCTCGGCCTGGTCCTCGACGAGCATCGCTGGCCGGGGGAGCCACAGGCCTACGAGATGACGCCGACCTCGGCACAGCTGACGAAACGCTATGCCGAGGTCAGCGAGAACCTCGAAAAGATCATCGCCGGGACCGGCCTCTCCGGTGCGATCTACACCCAGACCACCGACGTCGAGAACGAGGTCAACGGCCTGCTCACCTACGACCGGCGGGTGGTGAAGGCGGACGCGGCGACCGTCGCCACCCGCAGCCGGGCGGTCATCGAGGCGGGTCAGTCCGGCTGAGCCTCCACCGGGCCGCCCGAGTCCCGGACCCGGACGGGCACCCCGAGCAGCTGTGAAGGCAACTGCCCGGGGTCGTGGCCGGGGTTCACCCACACGTCGATCGTGGGTGCCCCCTCGGCCTCGCCCTGCCCGACGCCGACCACTCCGGGGACGTCGTCGAGCCACCGGGACGCCGCCACGAGCGCGGCGTCGACATCGGACACGTCTTCGGCCACTACGGGTGCACCCGGATCCCGAGCGACGCTTCGACCAGCGAGATCCGGTTGATCACGGTGACCACCGGCGAGCCGGCGAACAGCAGGCCGACGGCGTTCTCGCTCAGGTCCGCCACGAGACTGCCCGAGTCGCCACCGGCCGACATGTCGGTGGTCAGCAGCTGCTGCGCGAACCGGGCCACCCTGCCGCCGCCGTAGTTCACGTCGACGGTGGCGTTGATGTTCGTGATCCGCCCGGTCGTCCAGTTCGTGGTCCGGCCGGTCTTCTGCACGAGCGTGCCGACCGCGGGCGCCACGTTGATGCCCTTGAGCTCGCCGACCCAGAAGATCCGCCGGTCGAGGTCGTGGAACTGGCCTTCGGCGATCGCGGCGTCGACGAAGTTCAACGGCACCGGCTGCCCCGGCTGGATGAACTTGATCGGCACGAACCGGCTCAGCCTGGCGATGACGTCGGTGGGGACGACGCCGCCGTCGAACGGGCCGGGCTGCAGGATCGGGTCGCCGATGGCGGCCGCGTTGGAGTTCGCCAGCACGTGGTTGTTGCTCAGGATGTAGTACCTGGGCGGTTTGCCGGGCAGTGCCGTCGCGTCGTAGACCGCGGTGCCGTAGGTGCCGGCGGTGATCTTGAAGTGGCCGACGCTCAGCCCGCCGAACGCCGGACGGAACCGCTTGGCCAGGGTGAACGGACCGACCTGCTCACGGGCGAGTTCGTCGGGCCGGGCGAGTGTCGGAGCCTGGGGCTCGTCGACCATCGTGGCGGCGCCGTTCACCCTTGGCGCGGCGATACTGCGCCCGGCCTGGAGCACCCCGACCTCCTGGACGTCGGTGGGCACGCCCGCCAGCGTCGCGGGGACGAGGTCGTCGTCACGCAGCATCTCGTGCGGCATCTTCGTGTCGACCAGGACGGTGATCGCCTTCTCGCCGGTGTCCCTGCCCCCGGACCATTTGGTGCCGAGCGCGACACCCACCACGTTCTGCCGGTTCAGCAACGACTCCTCTTCGGCCGCCTGCACGCTCGCGAGGGAGAGGAAATCGTCCGGGATCATATTGTTTTCGATCATGTCGGCCACACTTTTCTGGTTGTCTGCGTTGACGAAGTGCGGGAGTCCCGACGAAGGAGTCTTCCCCTTTCCGCGGGGTGGCGCCATAGTGCAATCGGGTACGGCGCTTCACCTGGGAATGTCAGTATTTCCCTTGTGTGGCAAGGGTTTGTGATCGAGCAACCGGCCATCGCGCGGGTGGCGGGGATATTCGGGGACTTTGGTCACCGAATCGCCGGAAAAGGAAACGGGCGGGTTCGCCGGATCGCTCCGGAAACCCGCCCGTCTCGGGAAAAGCGTGGATCAGCCGATCGTGGCGTCGATCGCCTTGGTGATCACTTCGTCCTCGGGTTCGGTGCGCGGCCGGAATCGTCCCACCACTTCACCGGACGGGGCGACGAGGAACTTCTCGAAATTCCACTGCACGTCGCCGGCGGCGCCTTCCGCGTCGGCGGCCTTGGTCAGTTCGGTGTAGAGCGGGTGACGGGTTTCGCCGTTCACGTCCAGCTTTTCGAACAGCGGGAACGAAACGCCGTACGTCGTCGAGCAGAAGGTCTGAATCTCCTCCGCGGTGCCCGGCTCCTGGCCCGCGAACTGGTTGCACGGGAACCCGACGACGGAGAAACCCTTGTCCGCGTACCGTTCCTGTAGCTTCTCCAGCCCGGTGTACTGCGGGGTCAGCCCGCATTTCGACGCCACGTTCACCACCAGCAGCGTCTTGCCTTCGAGCGCGCCGAGCGTCGTGTCCTCGCCCGCGAGCGTCTTCAGCGGAATGTCGTGGATGCCCATGGTTGCCCCTTTCGTCATTTCCTCAGCAGGTCACGCGCGTCGACGTGGCCGAAGGGCCCGTCGTCGCGCCGGAACGCGGCCGCCGTCTCCCGCGCGCGGTCGAGCGCTCCCTCCCGGAGCAGTCCGGCGAGCGTGTCGAACCGTTCGGTGTGCACCTTCGCCCGCCGCCGCGCGTAGTCGGCGGCGGAGTCCTTGGTGACCATGAACGCCCAGTCGCTCGACAGCGCCAGCATCGCCTCGGCGACGGCCTGATCGCGGACGGCGTCACGCGTCGTCGTGTCCATTCCGGTGACCAGGTCGAGCATCCGGTGCTGCAGCGCGGTGTTGTCCCGCACCATGTCGGCGACCTGCTCGCCGTCCCAGACCCGCCAGTCCTTGCCCGAGCCCCACGACGACGCCGGGAGATCGACCTTCCCGCCGAGGTGGCCCGCTTCGAGCGCGCCCTTGAGCGTGGTGACGCGGACGCCCGCCTCGGGCAGCGCGCGCAGGACACCTTCGAGCCAGGCCGGGCCCTCGTGCCACCAGTGCCCGAACAGTTCCGTGTCGTACGCGGCGACGACGAGCGATTCGCGGCCGTGCTCGGCCTTGAGCGAACGCAGGCGGGCTACGACGGTGTCGACGAAGTCCTGGACGTGGCCGCCGAGGGTGGCCGTCGCCATCGCCGGGTCGTAGGGCGCCTTGTCCGGCGGCTCGACGGTCTTGCCGGTCACCCGCGACGGTTTGAGGCCGACTTCGTGCGCCCAGGTGTGGAAGTCCCGATAAGCCGCGTGGCCGGGGTAGCCGGCCTTCGGCGACCAGACGCGGTACGTGACTTCGAGGTCGCGGCCGAAGCAGACGACGTCGGAATCGCCGACGGTCCGAGCCGCCGACGTGTCGCCGTGCAGGGAAGGCCCGTCGACCATGAACCGCTGGACACCCGCGGCGGCGTACCCGGCTTCCATGCCGGGCGCGTAACCGCATTCCGGTGCCCAAATGCCTTCGGGACGCCGCCCGATCCGCAGCGCGGTGTCGGCCAGTCCGCCGCGCAGCATGAAGTCGCGGACCGCCGGGTCGAGCAGCGGCTGGAACGGATGCGCCAGCGGGCCACCGAGCAGTTCGATCGTCCCGTTGTCCACAAAGGACCGGAGGATCGGCGAGAAACCGTGACGCCAGCGCGTTTCGAGTTCTTCCGAGGCCTTCAGCGCCGTCCGGTACTCACTCGCCGCGAGGTCGCGCAGCAGCGGGTCGCCGCGCCAGAGCGTGGACGCCTGCCAGGCGCGCAGCTGCCAATGACCGAGCCAGTCGTGGAAGGCGTCGATGCAGTAGGGGTCGTCGAGCTGCGCGGCGAGGATCGGCGTCATCCCGAGCGTGAGGACGTCTTCGCGGCCCTCGTCGGCGAAGCGGCGCAGGAGGTCGACCATCGGCAGGTAGGAATGCGCCCACGCCTGGTAGAGCCATTCTTCGCCGACCGGCCAGGAGCCGTGGTGCGGCAGCCACGGCAGATGGCTGTGCACGACGAGGCAGAACGTGCCCTCGTAGTCACTCATTGCCGCACCGCCGCACCGCCACGGCCACGAGGTCGAGGCTGGCGTCGAGGTCCTCGCCGTGGATGGCGAAATCCGCGGCCTGGATGGCTTCGACGTCGGCGAGCAGTTCCGCCGGCCAGGTCGCCTGCCCGGGCAGCTGCCCCATGACGACGTCGAGTTGCGCGTCGATGATCGAGCCGCCGTACTTGGCGTCGAGCTTCGCGACGCCCTCGCCGTGGTGGAGACCGTGCAGCGTCTCGACCTCGAAACCGGCGTCACGCAGCAGTTCGTCCAATTCGGACGGTGCGAGTTCCCTGGTGTGGAACGGATTGAGCGGGGTGTCGCTGCCCGGGGTGAAGGTCAGCCGGTTGGGCGTGGTGACGATCAGCCGTCCGCCGGGGGAGAGCACGCGGCGGCATTCGGCGAGGAAGGCGGCCTGGTCCCAGAGGTGCTCGATCACCTGGAAGTTGGCGACGACGTCGACCGACGCGTCCCGCAGCGGCAGGAACACCAGGTTCGCCCTGGCCACGCCGATACCGGGGTAGCGGCGGGCGACGTGCTCGGTGGTGGGGACGTCGTAGTCGAGCGCGAGCACCCGCTCGGCGACCGTGGCGATGAGCCCGGCACCGTAGCCCTCGCCGCACCCGGCCTCCAGGACGGTCTTGCCTTCGCACAGGGGCAGGAGCTTTTGATACGCGGCCTCATGGCGCCGGAACCAGTAATTCTCCTCGGCGATGCCCGGCACGGTGCGTTCACCGGTGAGGTGCAGCGCTTCGGCCCTGGTGGCTGGGGTGGTCACGCCGCGACCCTACCGGCCGGTCACTTCGGACCGCGTGTCACGTTTCGCGGCGCTGTCCAGTCCAGGAGGTATGCAACGGACATTCACCCGCGTACTGCTCGTCGTCTTCGGCCTCATCGAACTGCCCGTCGGGCTGTGGCCGCTGTTCAGCCCGGACGGCTTCTACCGGGACTTCCCGGGGTTCCGCACCGGCTGGGTGGCGATGGACGGCCCCTTCAACGAACACCTGATCCAGGACTTCGGCGGCCTCAACCTGGCGCTCGCCGCCATCCTGATCGGCGCCGCCGTGATCGGGACGACCGCCGTGGCCAGGCTCGCGGCGCTCGCCACCTTCTGCTTCGGACTGCCGCATTTCCTCTACCACCTCGGCCACGTCTCGCATTTCGAGCCGGTGGACCAGGTGCTGATCATCGTGACGACGGCGCTGGGCGCGGTGCTTCCGGTGGTGGTGGCGCTGATCCCGTCGAAGCGAGCTACACCGGCGACACCGTGATGCCGATGGCGCCGGGGCCGAGGTGGGCGCCGAGGATCATGCTGGCGTCCACCAGGGTGCTGTCGACCATATGCGGCAGCCGCGCCCGCAGCCGCCCGCCGATCTCGAGATCGCGTTCGTCCGGGCCGAACCGGGTGATCGCGACCTCCACGTCCTGATCGCCCGCGCACTCCACCGCGAGGTCGACGAGTTTGTTGAGCGCCCGCCGCTGGCCCGGCACCCGGGTCAGCGGGGCGACCTCGCCGTTCTTCACCGTCAGCAGGGGTTTGATCGAGAACGCCGAGCCGAGGAAGGCCTGCGCGGCCCCGATCCGCCCGCCGCGGCGCAGGAACTCCAGCGTGTCGACGTAGAGGATCTCCCGGCTGCCGCGGAACCGGCGTTCGGCCGCGTCGATCACCCGGGTGGCCTGCCCGCCGGCGGCGGCGACCTTGGCCGCCGAGGTCGCCGCGAAACCGAGGCTCATCCCGGTGGTCCCGCTGTCGAGGACGTGGACGGGGACGTTCACCTGCTGGGCGGCCTCGCGGGCGGCGTTCACCGTCTCCGACATCCGTCCCGAGATGTGGATGCTGACGATCGCCGAGGCGCCCTTGCTCGCGGCGTCCTGGAACGCCCAGAAGAACGCGGCGACCTCGGGCGGCGCCGTCTTCACCGGGGTCCCGGCCCGCAGGTGGCCGATAATGTCCTCGCGGTGGTACCGGTTCTCTTCGTCGAACTGCTCTCCGACCTGCAGTTGGACCTGAACGACGCCGATTCCCCAGCGTTCGGCGACCGGGGCGGGAAGGCAGGCGGTCGAGTCCGTGATCACGGCGACGGGGCCGGGCATGGAACGCATGGTCGGGCAGGCTATCGCCTCACCCCCGCCGCGAGTACCCCGGAATACGGCCGTTCGGGTTAGTCGACCGGTAACACTCACTTCCGGGTGAATTACCTGGACGATGGTCCCACTAAAACGTGCATCCAGGTGAATGAGGTCACCTCGGCGGGCCGCGGCACTGAAATGGCCCTAATCTACCGGCCAGTAGAGCTGTTGCCCCGTGGCCGACGCCGGCCACCAACGGGAGGTCGAAGTAGACCCATGACGAACATCGTTGTCCTGGTCAAGCAGGTACCGGACACCTACTCGGAGCGGAAGCTCTCCGGTGCCGACAACACTCTTGACCGCGAATCCGCCGACGCCGTGCTCGACGAGATCAACGAGAAGGCCGTCGAAGAAGCCCTGAAGATCAAGGAAGCCGGCGAGGGCGAGGTCACCGTCGTCTCGGTGGGTCCCGACCGCGCGACCGACGCGATCCGCAAGGCGCTGTCCATGGGTGCCGACAAGGCCATCCACGTCTCCGACGAGGCCCTTCACGGCTCCGACGCGATCGCCACCGCCAAGGTGCTGGCCGCCGCGATCTCCAAGGTCGAAGGCTTCGACCTGGTCATCACCGGTAACGAGGCCTCCGACGGCCGCGGTGGCGCCGTGCCGGCGATCATCGCCGAGCTGCTCGGCCTGCCGCAGCTGACCCACGTGAACGAGCTGACCGTCGACGGCTCCTCGATCAAGGCCGACCGCTACACCGAGGACGGCGTCACGCACCTCGAAGCGAACCTGCCCGCAGTGGTGAGCGTCGGCGAGAAGATCAACGAGCCGCGCTACCCCTCCTTCAAGGGCATCATGGCCGCGAAGAAGAAGCCGGTCGAGACGCTGACCGTCGCCGACCTCGGTGTCGACGCGGGCGAGGTCGGCCTCGGCAACGCCTGGTCGTCCGTGCTCGAAGCCTCCCCGAAGCCGCCGCGCACCGCCGGTGAGCGCGTCGAGGACGAGGGTGACGGCGGCAGCAAGGTGGCCGCCTACCTGGTCGCGCAGAAGCTCATCTGAGACAGGTTTCGAGGAGGAATAGGGAAATGGCTGAAGTACTCGTCCTCGTCGACCACGTCGACGGTGAAGTCAAGAAGGTCACGCTCGAGCTGCTCACCGCCGCTCGTGAACTGGGTGAGCCGTCGGCGGTCGTCGTCGGCCCGACCGGCACTGCCGCCAAGGCGAAGGAAGCCCTCGCCGCGCACGGCGCCGCCAAGGTGTACGTCGCCGAGGGCGACAACGCCACCGGCTTCCTGGTCACCCCCAAGGTGGACGTCCTCGCCGCGCTCGCGGAGCGGACCTCCCCGGCCGCCGTGCTCGTCGCGGCCAGCGCCGAGGGCAAGGAGGTGTCCGCCAGGGTCGCGGTCCGCCTCGGCTCCGGTCTGCTGTACGACGCCGTCGGCGTGAACGGCGACGGCTCCGTGGACCAGTCCATCTTCGGTGGCGCGTTCTCCGTGAAGTCCAAGTCCACCAAGGGTGTCCCGGTCATCTCGGTCCGCCCCGGCGCGGTCGAGGCCGCCCCGGCCGAAGGCGCGGCCGCCGAGGAGACCGTCGAGGTCCCCGCGGGCGACCCGGCGAAGTCCGCCAGGATCACCGGTGTCGAGCCGATCGTCGGCGGCGACCGGCCGGAGCTGACCGAGGCCTCGGTCGTCGTCTCCGGTGGCCGCGGTGTCGGCTCGGCCGACAAGTTCGACGTCGTCGAGGCGCTCGCCGACTCGCTCGGTGCCGCCGTCGGTGCTTCCCGCGCCGCCGTCGACTCGGGCTACTACCCGGCGCAGTTCCAGGTCGGCCAGACCGGTAAGACGGTTTCGCCGCAGCTGTACATCGCGCTCGGCATCTCCGGCGCGATCCAGCACCGCGCGGGTATGCAGACCTCGAAGACCATCATCGCGGTCAACAAGGACGCCGAGGCGCCGATCTTCGAGATCGCCGACTTCGGTGTGGTGGGCGACCTGTTCAACGTCGCGCCGCAGCTGACCGAAGAGGTCCAGAAGCGCAAGGGCTGAGTCCTCGTTTCGTGAAGGGGCCGTCCGGGATTTATTTCCCGGGCGGTCCCTTTTCTGTGATCCGAAAGTGATCTTCCAGCCTGAGAGAACCCTGAGAACCCGCAATTAACTGAACGTGCACTATTCGGCCATCGGGCGCATTGTCGTTGGTACCCCCCGAGGGGTAGACCTGGGTCATGACGACGTCACAGCTCCTCGTCAGTACTGACCAGGCAGGTGTCGAACTCCCGGCCGATGCGCCGCGTTACTCCCTTCTCGTGGCGAACGGGAACGAAGAAGTCGTTGCCGCGCAACGTCTTCGGTATCAGGTGTTCGCCGAGGAAATGGGGGCGACGCTCAATTCCCTCGAACCCGGCCTCGACGTCGACTACTTCGACGAGTTCTGCGATCACCTCGTGGTGCGGGACGACAACACCGGCGAGATCGTGGGCACGTACCGGATGCTGCCGCCCGATCGGGCCGCGCGGGCGGGAAAGCTGTACTCCGACAGCGAATTCGATCTCACCGCGCTCGATGCGCTGCGTCCGTCGCTGGTCGAGACGGGGCGTTCGTGCGTGCATCCCGACCACCGCAGCGGCGCCGTGGTGAGCCTCGTCTGGGCGGGGATCGGGCGCTACATGCTGCTGGCAGGCCACCGGTATCTCGCGGGCTGCGCTTCCGTGCCGCTGACCGACGGCGGGGTTTACGCGGCCGGCGTCTGGGATGTCCTGCGCGCCAAGCACTATGCGGAGGAATCCCTTCGGGTGACGCCGCTGAACCCATGGCGGACCGAAGGTGTCGAGCGGCCCTCTCGCGCGATCCTCCCGCCGCTCATCAAGGGCTACACCCGCCTGGGTGCGAAAATCTACGGCCCGCCCGCGCTCGACGCCGATTTCGGTGTCGCGGACTTCTTCGTCCTGCTGGATCTGCACAACGTCGACGAGCGGTACCTCAAGTTCTTCCTGGGAGTGCAGGGATGACTCACGCCTGGATGCCGAAGTCGCCGTGCGGCGACGGCTGCCTGAGCGAAGGGGCGCCGACGGTGGCGTTCCCGCGGCGCGTCCTGCGGTTCGCCGCGGCGATCGGCGTCATCTTCGGCGCTTTCCTGTCGGCGCCGCTGGTGCTCGTGCTGCGCGGCATGCCACGGGAACGGTTGGTGCGCCTGCTTTTCGTGGGGATCCTTCGCTCGTTCGGAGTAAAACTGCGCGTGCTGGGTGACGAGCGTTTCCGCGCCGTGCCGGGCCGTGGCGTGCTCGTGGTGAACAACCACATCTCGTGGCTGGACATCATCGCGGTCAACGCCGTCCAGCCGATGCGGGCGCTCGCCAAGAAGGAGGTCGGCGCCTGGCCGGTGCTCGGCCTGCTGGTGCGCCGCGGCGGCAGCATCTTCCTCGACCGGGAGAACCTGCGGAGCCTGCCCGCGACGATGGACGAACTCGCCGACGCGATGCGCGGCGGATCACTCGTCAGCGTGACGCCGGAGGGCACCACGTGGTGCGGTCTCGGCTCGGGCCGCTTCCGTTCCGCGACCTTCCAGGCCGCGATCGATGGCGGTGTCCCGGTGCGGCCGCTCGCGCTGCGCTTCCGGCTCGCCGACGGCCGGGAGACGACCCAGCCGGCGTTCATCGGGCCGGAGTCGCTCATCGCCTCGCTGCGGCGGGTCGCGGCGCTGCGCGGTCTGGTGCTGGAGGTGCACGTGTGCCCGGAGATCGCGCCGGGCCGCGCTTCGGACCGGCGGGAACTGGCCGCGCTGGCGGAATCCGCGGTGCAGGCGGCGCTCGGGCGGGTGCAGATCCCGGTGCAGAGGCGGCGGCGCCCGGCGGTCGCTCCTTCGGTGCCTTCGGCTTCCGAGGCGGTCTCTCAGTAGCCCGGCTGTACGAACGCCCCTTTCACGACCCCCTGCGGCGTCTGGTGCGAAGGGGACTTTGCCCGCATCCGATGCGGCGAAAGTCCCCTTCGCACCACCCGACACCTTTGCCTTGCCCCTCACCCCTCGGTCGCGAAAGTCCCACTCAGCAACTAGAGCGCGCTAGGAACGGTCCTTTCCTTGCAAATTTTGCAAGGAAAGGACCGTTCATTGCATCCGGGGTTGACACGCGCGCGGCTGTCAGTCGAAGACCAGCGTGATCTTCCCGCCCGCGTGCCCCGTCGCGCTCTCCCGGTGCGCCTCGGCGGCGTCGGCGAGCGCGTAGCTGGAGCCCATCTTCAGCTTCAGGTCCCGCGCCACCAAATCCTCCAGCACGGCCTGGGTTTGCGAACCGCCGGCCGAGAACTTCAGCCCCTGCGCGTACGCCGCCGGATCCGCGATCGTGATCAGCCGGTCAGGTGATCCGAGCAGTTCGACGGACTCACCCAAAACACCGAAGCCCGCCGCGTCGAACACCGCGTCGACGCCGTCCGGCGCGACCGACCGGACCCGCGAAACCCAGCCGTCGCCGTACTGGACCGGCACCGCGCCGAGCGCCTTCACCTCGTCCAGCGACGAAGCCCCGGCGAGCCCGATGACCGTGGCGCCCAGCGCGACGGCGGCCTGCGTCGCGATCCGGCCGACCTGGCCACTCGCGCCGTGGAGCACCACCGTCTCGCCCGGCTTGACCTCGAGTTCGCCCAGCACCCGCAAGGCCGTCTCACCGGCGATGGGCAGCGCGGCGGCTTCGGACCACGAAAGCCCGGCGGGTTTGCGGATGACCTTGCTCGCCAGCGCGTATTCCGCGTACGTGCCGGTGTCGGACCAGCCGAAGACCTCGTCGCCGACGGCGAAATCGGCGCCTTCGCCCACCGCGTCCACGACGCCCGCCAGTTCCAGGCCGAGGATGTGCGGGAATTCGACCGGACGGACCTCCGCCATGGCGCCGGACCGGATCTTCCAGTCGATCGGGTTGACGCCCGCGGCCTTGACCGCGACCCGCACCTGCCCCGGGCCGGGCTCCGGCAGCGGGACCTCGGCGGACCGCAGGACATCCGGTTCGCCGTACTGGGTGATGGTGATCGCTCGCATGTTCACTCCTCCTCGGATTTCTTCGCTGCGATCAGTCAACCGGCGCCCGGACCCCGCCCGAACCAGCCGGACGAGCAGTGTTCACTAGCCGGGAGAGCAGCGTCCCCGCGCCGGACCGCGCCTACTGTGGACTCATGGACCCGCTGCACGTGCTGAGCCAGGTCGAGTACATGCTCGCCGCTCCGCGCCCCGAACTCCTGCCGCGCTTTTCCGCGACGGCCGCGGCCGTGCTGCCGCACCGCGCCGCCGCCATGGAGACCGGCGACTGCTCCCGCCTGCCGATCAAGGTCCACGGCGATCCGGAGATCACCGGCGCGGTCACGAGCGCCGAACTCCAGCGGCTCGGCGCGCTCGGCGAACCGGGCCGGGCGGTGGTGGCCGAAGAGACGCTCGGCGGGAAACGCCGGAAACTCGTCGTCCTGACCTCGGCCCCGGTGATCGGCAAGGGCGCGATGATCGCGCTCGTCCCCGCCGAGGACGAGCCCGCGGACAGCGCGCTCGAATTCGTCGCCAAGCTGTGGGACATCGTCAGCGTGACCGCCGCCCAGCGCGCCACCGATCCCGAACCCGCCGTCCTGGAGAGCAACATCGCGGCGGCGACCGCGCGGGCGCGGGCGATCACCGATCTGGGGCAGACCCACGCGACCACCCTGACGTCGCTGCTTTCGGTACTGCGATCCCGGCGGCTCGGCGACGCCGCCGCCCGGCAGACCGCGACCGACCTCGCCGCGGCCGCGCTGGTCGAACTGCGCTCGATCGCGGACCGCGATCAGGAACTCTCGGCCGAGCCAGCGTCGGAGGCGTTCGGCACCCTCGTCACGCAGCTGGCTCCTTTGGTGCGCCACAACGACGTGACCGTGGACCTCGCCGGCCCGGACGACGAACGGCCGCTCCCGCAGGACATCGCGCACACCGCCCGTACGGTCTCGCGCGGTCTCGTGCTCGCCGCGCTGGAACGGGACAGCGGCCGGGTCCGAGCGTCCTGGCGGATCGACGGGCAGCAGCTCCGGGTCACGGTGCGCGACGACGGCCCGGACGTCGCCCGCGCCGTGCCCGCCACCGGACTCACCGAGCGGATCACCCCGCTGGGTGGCCGCTGGGAGGTCGACGCCGTACCCGGCTGGGGTGCCACGATCACCGCGATCCTGCCGCTCGGCGTCCAGGAGACGCCGGAACTGCGCCCGCTCGACCGGCTCAACCCGCGCGAACTCGAAGTCCTCGCCGGGATCGCGCGCGGGAAACGCAACCGGCAGATCGCCGAAGAGCTGGCGCTGACCGAGCACACGGTGAAGTTCCACGTGCGGAAGATCTTGGGAAAGCTCGAAGTCACGTCCCGTGGCGAGGCCGCCGTGCTGGCGCGTGAGCTGCGTCTGGAGTCCGTGTCGTGAGCTTGACCTCCACCGAGCTGGAGGTTGCACGCTCGTCGTATGACGATCACTGGGGACGAGGCCAAGCCGAAGGGTGTGCTCTGGACACCTGAGCACCGCGTGACCACCATCGGGTTGCTGCTCATGGTCACGCTCATCGCGTTCGAGAGCATGGGCGTCGCCACCGCGATGCCGACGATGGTGGCCGACCTCGACGGCCTCGCGCTGTACGCCTGGCCGTTCACCACGTTCCTGGTCGCCAGCGTGGTCGCGACCGTCCTTTCCGGACGCCTCGGCGACCGCAAGGGCCCGGCGCCCGCGCTGCTCGCCGGTACCGCGCTGTTCGCCGCCGGGCTGCTGGTCGCGGGGCTCGCGCACGACATGCCGCTGCTCCTGCTCGGCAGGGGGTTGCAGGGCTTCGGTTCCGGCCTGCTGCTGGTCTCGGTGTCGCTGCTGATCGCGCTCACCTTCAGCGACCGCGAACGTCCGGTGATCTACGCCGCCAACGCCGCCGCGTGGGTGCTGCCCGCGGTGATCGGGCCTTCGATCGCGGGCGTGGTGACGGTGAGCGTCGGCTGGCGCTGGGTGTTCCTCGGGCTGATCCCGCTGACCGGGGTCGGGCTCGCGCTGCTGGTCGTCGTCACGCGCAAACTGCCGGCCCACGTCCCCGGCGAATCCGCCGTGCGCGCCGGGGTCGTGCCCGCGGTGGTCGCCGCCCTCGGCGTCGCCGCGCTCACCTGGGCGGCGCAGCATCCGTCCCTCGCGGCGCTGGCCTACGGCGGCGCCGGACTGGTCGCCCTCGGGTACGCGCTCCGCAAACTCCTGCCCGCCGGGACGCTGACGTCGCGGCCGGGGTTGCCGACAGTGATCGCCTCGCGCGCGCTGATCGCGGGCGCGTACGCCGGGATGGAGGCCTATCTGCCGCTCACGATGACCGAGGTCCACGGCTACAGCCCCGCGCTGGCCGGGCTGCCGCTGACGGTGACCGCGCTGGGCTGGTCGGCGGGGTCGATGCTGCAGGGCCGCATGCTCGACTGGTCGCGTGAAGCGTCGCTGCGGACCGGGTTCGCGCTGGTCGCGGCCGGTCTGGCGATCTTCGTCTTCGTCCCGCTGCCCTCGTTCCCCGGCTGGATGGCGTTCGTGGCGTCGGCCGTCGGCGGCTCCGGGATGGGGATCGCGATGCCCGCGATCTCGGTACTGCTGCTCCGCTACTCGCCGGAGGCCGAACGCGGGTTCAACACCTCGGCGCTGCAGCTCGGCGACTGGGTCGGATCGGCTCTGACCATCGGTTTGGGCGGCGTTCTGCTCGCTTCGCTGGCGTCGGCGAAGGAGCCGTCGGCGGCGATCCTGGTGCTTTCGGTGGTGCTGACCGGCATCGCTCTGCTGGGGGTGCGGCTGACCGGCCGGTGGCCGTCAGATATGAGCGGCACCACCCGCTGACCAAGGGTGGGCTTGGTCACGCCCCGGAACGGGCTACCCTGAAGGATGCGATGACCTATCTCGACCACGCGGCGACCACCCCGATGTTGCCCGAAGCCGTAGCGGCGATGTCCGAGGCGCTGTCCACAGTGGGCAACGCCTCCGCGCTGCATTCCTCGGGACGCCGGGCGCGCCGCCGGGTCGAAGAAGCCCGCGAGGTGATCGCGGAGGCGCTGGGCGCCCGGCCGTCGGAGGTGATCTTCACCGCCGGTGGCACGGAGAGCGACAACCTCGCGGTCAAGGGCATCTTCTGGGCCCGTAACGGCGAGGACCCGAAGCGGACCAGGGTGCTGTGCAGCACCGTCGAGCACCACGCCGTCCTCGAGTCCGTCGAGTGGCTGGAGCAGCACGCGGGCGCCGAGATCGTCTGGGTCGAGGTCGACCAGGCGGGCCGGGTCACCCCCGAGTCGCTGCGCACCGCCATCGGCGACAGCCCCGAGACGGTCGCGCTGGTCACCGTGATGTGGGCGAACAACGAGGTCGGCACGGTCAACCCGATCGCCGAGCTCGCCGCCGTCTGCGCCGAACACGAGATCCCGCTGCACACCGACGCCGTCCAGGCCGTCGGCGCGGTGCCGGTCGACTTCGCCGAGAGTGGCGCCGCGGCGCTGACCCTCACCGCGCACAAGCTGGGCGGCCCGTACGGTGTCGGCGCGCTGCTGCTCGGCCGCGACACCGCGTGCGTGCCGGTCCTGCACGGTGGCGGCCAGGAGCGCGCCGTGCGTTCGGGCACGCTCGACGTCCCCGCGGTGATCGCGTTCGCGACGGCGGTGAAGGCCACGGTCGAAGGCCGCGAGGAGTACGCCAAACGCGTCGCCGAACTGCGGGACGACCTGATCGAGGCCGTCCGGCGAGAGGTGCCGGACGCGGTGCTCAACGGTGGCGAGGGCGAGCGCCTGCCCACGCACGCCCATTTCACCTTCCCCGGTTGCGCGGGTGACAGCCTGTTGATGCTCTTGGACGCCAAGGGCATCGAATGTTCCACCGGTTCGGCGTGCACGGCGGGTGTCGCGCAGCCGAGCCACGTGCTGCTGGCCATGGGTGCCGAACCCGCGGCCGCGCGCGGGTCGCTGCGGTTCTCGTTCGGGCATACCTCGGCACCGGAAGACGTTGAAGCGGTTTCGAAGGAGATCGCGGGCGTCGTCGACAGGGCGAGGCAGGCGGGACTCGCCGGAATGCGCAAGCAGACGCAGAAGCAAGAGGTGTGAGGAAGATGCGCGTACTGGCCGCGATGAGCGGGGGAGTGGACTCGGCGGTGGCCGCCGCGCGCGCCGTGGACGCCGGGCACGAGGTCGTCGGGGTGCACCTGGCGCTGTCGGCGAAGCCCGGCACGCTGCGCACCGGATCCCGTGGCTGCTGCACGATCGAGGACTCCGGTGACGCGCGGCGCGCCGCGGACATCCTCGGCATCCCCTTCTACATCTGGGACTTCGCCGAGCGATTCACCGAAGAGGTCATCGAGACCTTCGTCGGCGAGTACGCCGCGGGCCGGACGCCGAACCCGTGCGTCACCTGCAACGAGAAGATCAAGTTCGAGGCGCTGCTGGACAAGGCGATGGCGCTCGGCTTCGACGCCGTCGCCACCGGGCACTACGCCCGTCTGTCCCTTGTGGACGGTGTGCCGGAGCTGCGGCGCAGCGTAGACACGGGCAAGGACCAGTCGTACGTGCTGGCCTCGCTCACTCCGGAGCAGCTGCGGCATTCGCTGTTCCCGCTCGGCGATTCGTGGAAGACCGACGTGCGCGCCGAGGCCGCGAGCCGTGGCCTGTCGGTGGCGAAGAAGCCGGACAGCCACGACATCTGCTTCATCCCGGACGGCGACACGAAGAGCTTCCTGGAGAAGCGGCTCGGCCAGCGTCCGGGGCAGCTCGTCGACGCCGAGACCGGCGCCGTGCTCGGTGAGCACACCGGCGTGCACGGTTTCACCGTCGGCCAGCGCAAGGGGCTCGGCATCGAGGCGCCGGCGCCGGACGGGCGGCCGCGCTACGTGCTCTCGCTGGAGCCGGTTTCGGGCACCGTGAAGGTCGGTTCCGCGCGGGATCTCGGCGTGAACGTGATCGAGGCGGACCGCCCGATCTGGCCGAGCGAGCGGCCGCTGGACGGCCCGACCGAGTGTGTCGTGCAGGTGCGCGCGCACGGCGGGATCGTCGAGGCCGTCGCGGAGGTTTCCGGTGACTCGGGCGACTCGGTGACCATCCAGCTCCGTGAGCCGCTGCGCGGCGTCGCGCCGGGGCAGGTCGTCGTGCTCTACCGCACCGACGCTGCCGAGGGCGACCTCGTGCTCGGGAGCGCGAAGATCTCGGGGACCCGCTGACCCTTCGGCCCCGGCGCCGACCACGCCACCTTCGCCAGGGTCCGCTCGAAGGCATGTCGCGAAAGCCACTTTCGCGACGTCTGATGTCCCGAAAGTGGCTTTCGCGACACGACCGAGGCTGCCACATCGCCGCGACCACCCCGCCCTGCCGCATTGAGAGGACTAAACGCGGCAGGGAGGTCAGAACTTCAGCTTGAAGCCGGTGTGCGTGGCCTCGAAACCGAGGCGTTCGTAGAACCGGTGCGCGTCCTCGCGTTTCACGTCCGACGTCAGCTGGACGAGGGCGCAGCCCCGCCGCCGTGATTCGTCGATGGCCCACCGCATCAGCTCGCCGCCGAGACCGGAGCCGCGATGACTCGCCCGCACCCGGACGGCCTCGATCTGCCCGCGCAGCGCGCCTTTCCGCGCCAGGCCGGGGATGATCGACAACTGGAGCGTGCCGACGGCCTCCCCGGCGTCGTCGGCGACGATCAGCAGGTGCGCCGGATCGGCGTCGATCTGCTCGAAGGCCTCGAGGTACGGCGTGAGGTCGTCGGCGGAATCACGGGTGCTGCCGATCTGGTCGTCGGCGAGCATCCCGACGATCGCCGCGACGTCTTCCCGGCGCGCTTCACGGATGATCATGAGGCGTAGTGTCGCACCCCGTCGGTCTCGGCCGCGGTGAGTTTCCCTTGGGCCACCAGCAGATCCAGATGCGAGCCGGTCTCGAGGACGGCGAGCATCTGGTTGAACGGGTCCATGTCGGGAAGTTTGCGCTGCCTCCGCGTCCAGCCGAGCCGCAGCGCGACCTCGTACGCGGTCGTGACGTCCGCGGTGATCTCGGCGCCCATGACTTCGAGCCGGTCCCGGTGGTGCTCCAGCAGCTCGTCGACGCGGGCGTGGACGCTGCCGGTGACCGGACCGTGCGCGGGGAGCATCCGCCGGTCCGGCATCTCGCGGACCAGGCGCAGGGAGTCGAGATAGTCGTGCAGGGGCAGTTCGGTCGGCACCGGCTGGAAGCCGATCGACGGCGTGATGTGCGGCAGCACGTGGTCGCCGGTGAACACCAGCCCTGCCTCTTCGTCGACGAAGACGACATGCCCGTCCGTGTGGCCGGGCGTGTGCACGATGTCGAACTCGCGGCCGGGCACGATCGGGCGTTTGCCGGGGACGAGCCATTCGTCGGGCTGTTCCCACAGATGCGCCTCGGTGTGCCGGACACCGCCGAAGGCCTTGGCGAGTTCCTCGACGACCGGCCCCGCGCCGCACCGTTCGAGCAGGCTGACCTGCGCCTCCATCGGGAAGCGGTCCGGGTCGCCGGAGCGGACCAGCGACGGCTCCTCCCGCTTGCCGAGCCCGAGCCTGCCGCCGAATTCGCGGCGCAGCTCCACGGCGAGCGTGTAGTGATCGCGATGCACGTGGGTGATCAGGAATTCGTCGATGTCACCGAGGTCGGCTCCGAGCGCCTTCAACCCGCGCGAAAGCCGTTCGCGCGCCGACTCGAGCGCCCAGCCCGAGTCCACGAGGACCAGGCGGGTCCCGTCGGTGACGACGTAGATGTTGACCGCGCGCAACGCGTCGTGCGGCAGGGGGAGCGGAATCCGGTGGATCCCCGGCGAAACCGTGTAGACGCCTGGCTCGGCCCAATCCCGCTCGCCGTCTTCGGGCAACGGCTCCATGGTGACCTCCGTCCCGGACGCACTCCAGCGTGCCGCCCCAGTCCCTCCACCTTGAGCCGCCGGAAGCCGAGTGTCCACTTCAGGAGTGTGAGACCCCGATCACTTGTCGTCCTGTTTCAGCGCGGTGTCGATGGTCAGCGCCGAGGCCACCACCATCGACGCCAGCGGGTCCCGCAGCGGCCGGTGGATCTCGACGACGTAGTTGTCGGCGGTGGTGAACGCGGCCTTCACGAAACCGCCCCAGGTCTTCGTGATCCGCGCGATCTCGACGTCCGCGTGGTCCTTGATCGCGAAGTTCCACGCCCGCCAGTTCTCCGCGAAGATCCCGCCGACCTTCTGCCCGTCGACCACGAAACCCAGCCGGATCTTGCCGAAGACGTTCTCCTGCACGATCTCGCCGATCGGGGAGTCGTCGGCCTTCGTCACCAGGAACCGGGATTTGAACACCTTCGCCGGCCGCGTCACCTTCAGCACGGTGCTGTGGTTCGCGTCGCGGATTTCGAAGCGGTGGGTCAGGAACTGGTCGTAGTTCGTGAGCAGCCGGATGGCCTTCTTCAACGCGCTCTGCCCGACCTGGACGACGCCGCCGAGGCGGTTGCCGTTCTGGTCGAATACCCCGAACTCGTTGGCCATCTCGATGAGTTTCGCGCGCTGGTTGACCACCAGCACGGGTTCGGAGAACAGCGTCCCGCCGCCGGCGACACCACCGCCGCGGCCTTGCGTGCCCCTCGCCGCCTGCGCCCGGATCTTTTCGGGATCGTGCGCGCCTTCGACGTCCAGCTCGATCATTTCGGCGTCGTGCGACGGCCGCGTGTTCGCGGTCCAGGCCTGCCCGTCCCACCACCGGTACATCCGGGGGTTCTGCCGGTCGGGATACCAGCCGGCGGGCTGTGGGGAGCTCGTCATGGCAGGTCAGCGTAATGCGCCGGACGCCGGATCGGGCGCGCCGACGGCAATTGCGTCGAATGTCCGTGTCCTCCCCCGCCCCGCCGCCCCGCCAGGTCGGACCAAGGGGAGAATCCGGGTGTGAACGAACGACCTTGGCCCCTCGGCGCGGCCACCGCGATCGGTTCCCTGCCCGGTACCGATCCGGTCGAGGCCGCTTCGATCGTGTTCGGCGAACTGCCCGAATTCCCCTGTATGCCCGAACTTCCCGCCCGCGGCGTCGGCGCCGACATGATCGGCCGGACGGCGGCGCTGCTGGTCGACCTCGCCGTCGAGGTGGTGCCGAGCGGCTACCGGGTCGCCGCCCGTCCCGGGCACGACCATCGCCGGGCCGTCGACCTGATGAACTGGGACCTCGACGCCGTCCAGGAGGCGAGGGAAAAGGCGGGCGCCGCGCCGCCCGCCTTCAAGATCCAGGTCGCCGGGCCGTGGACGCTCGCCGCGAACGTCGAGCTGCCGCGCGGGCACCGGATCCTCACCGACAAGGGTGCGCTGCGCGATTTCGCCGCGTCGCTGCTCGACGGGCTGGCCGGGCACGTCGCGGAACTGAAGTCGCGGATCGGCGCGCCGGTGGTGATCCAGTTCGACGAACCGTCGCTGCCGGAGGTCCTCGCCGGTGATCTCCCGACGGCGTCCGGCTACGGCACCGTTCCCGCCGTGCCCGCGCCGGAGGCACGCGAACTGCTGTCGACGGTGATCTCCGGGGCGGAGCGGATCACCGGTCAGCCGGTCGCGGTGCACTGCTGCGCCGAAAAGCCGCCGATCTCCTTGCTGCGCGCGGCGGGGGCGCAAGCGATCGCCTTCGATTTCACCCTGCTGAAAGGCGCTTCGCCCGCGCAGCTCGACGAAATCGGCGAGACGCTGGACTCCGGGACGACGCTGATGCTCGGACTCGTCCCCACGACCGACCCCGGTGTCCCGGTGGAGCTGCGCGACGTGGTCACGCCCGTGTTCAAACTCGTCGACCGGCTGGGTTTCCGCCGCGAGATCCTCGCCGAACGGGTCGTGCCGACCCCGGCGTGCGGTCTCGCGGGCGCCACCCCCGACTGGATGCGCCGCGCGCTCACGCTCAGCCGGGAGGCCGGCAAGGCTTTCACCGAACCGCCTGAAGGCTGGTGAGCGGCGCGGTAGCGTGCCCGTCATGCGTTTGTTCCGCCGTTCCCGTAAGACCGAGGACGTTCCCGACCCCCGCACCGCCTGGCCGGAGCAGCCGGTCCCCGAGGACGCGGCCGCCGCGGCGGCGAAGTTCTGGGAGGCCTGGTTCGCGCTCCTGCCGGAGGTCAGCGCCGCCCTCGGCGATCGTGAACCGCATCGGGTGGAACACGACCTCTGCACCATCGTCGAGGCGCTGCACCCCCGGCTGCACTTCTCCCTCGATCGTGGGCACCGGGCGATCTACTCGCTGGTGCTGACCGGCCAGGAGGATCCGGAACTGCGCCCGTACACCGACGCGTGGAAGGCCGCGGCGCCGCCGGAGGACGCCATCTGGGAGTACCACGATTCCGTGCCGCCGGTCCCCGATCCGAGTGAGGTCACCGTCAACCTCGGCGAGACGCGGATCGCGCTCGCCGACGTACGGGTGACCGCGAAGGTCGACGAATCAGCCGGACGGGTGGACGTGACCGTGTTCCATCCGCTGATCGACGAGCTCGCGCCGGAGACCCGGACGACCATGACCTTCCTGCCGCTGGACGCCACGCTGGGTGAGCGGGTCGCGGCCGAACGGCTGGGCAGGGTCGAGCTGGTGACCGAGGCCCAAGACGGGCAGCTGACCCTGCTGGAACTGCGCGAGCTGGTCGGCAGGCTGTCCGGAAATGTCGGTGCCCCCGACTAGAGTCACCCCCGTGAGCAGCGAACTTCCCGAGAATCCCGAGCCCGCGCAGGATGTCACCGACGTACCGGCCGACGTCCGTGACAGGCATGCCGAACTGGCGGAGGAGATCCGCGGTCACCAGTTCCGGTACTACGTGCTGGATTCACCGATCGTGTCCGACGGCCAGTTCGACGAGCTGCTCAACGAACTCCAGGCCATCGAGGACGAGCACCCGGGGCTGGTGACGCCGGAGTCGCCGACGCAGAACGTCGGCGGCACCTTCTCCACCGAGTTCGTCGCGCATGACCACCTCGAGCGCATGCTCAGCCTGGACAACGTCTTCGACACCGGCGAGTTCGAGACCTGGGTCGAGCGGGTCCAGAAGGAGATCGGCGCGACGAAGTACCTCGCCGAACTGAAGATCGACGGGCTCGCGATCAACCTGCTGTACGAGAACGGCCGCCTGACCCGCGCGCTGACCAGGGGCGACGGCCGCACCGGCGAGGACGTCACGCTCAACGTCCGCACGCTGGAGCAGGTGCCGGAGCGGTTGACCGGGACGGACGAGTTCCCGGTGCCCGCGTTGGTCGAGGTCCGCGGCGAGGTGTTCTTCCGCGTCGAGGACTTCCTGGCGCTGAACGCGAAGATGGTCGAGGCGGGCAAGGATCCGTACGCGAACCCGCGCAACACCGCTGCCGGGTCGTTGCGGCAGAAGGATCCCAAGATCACGAAGTCCCGCAACCTGCGGCTGATCTGCCACGGTCTCGGCAAACGCGAGGGCTTCGAACCGAAGCGCCAGTCCGAGGCGTACGACGCCCTGGCCGCCTGGGGCCTGCCGGTCTCGCCGCACAGCAAGGTGCTCGGTTCGGGCAAGGAACTGCTGGACCACATCGAATACTGGGGCGAGCACCGCCACGACGCCGAGCACGAGATCGACGGCGTCGTCATCAAGGTCGACGAGGTCGCGCTGCAGCGCCGTCTCGGCACGACCTCGCGTGCTCCGCGCTGGGCGATCGCGTACAAGTATCCGCCGGAAGAGGCGATCACCACCCTGCTGGACATCCAGGTCAACGTCGGCCGCACCGGGCGGGTCACCCCGTTCGCGGTGATGGAGCCGGTGAAGGTGGCCGGGTCCACGGTGGCGATGGCGACGCTGCACAACCAGGAAGAGGTCAAACGCAAGGGCGTGCTGATCGGGGACAAGGTCGTCATCCGCAAGGCGGGCGACGTCATCCCCGAGGTGCTCGGCCCGGTCGCCGACGCGCGCACCGGTGAGGAGCGCGAGTTCGTGATGCCGTTGCGCTGCCCCAACTGCGACACCGAACTGGCGTACCAGAAGGAGGGCGACATCGACATCCGTTGCCCGAATTCGCGGTCCTGCCCGGCGCAGTTGCGGGAGCGGCTGTTCCATCTCGGCGGGCGGGGCGCGTTCGACATCGAGGTGCTCGGCTACGAGGCCGCGGTCGCGATCCTGGACGCCGGTGTCGTGCACGACGAGGGCGACATCTTCGATCTGGACGAGGAGAAGCTGCTTCAGGTGGAGCTGTTCCGCACCAAGGCGGGGGAGCTGTCGGCCAACGGGCGCAAGCTGCTGGACAACCTGGAAACGGTGAAGGACCGTCCACTGTGGAAGGTCATCGTCGGCCTGTCGATCCGGCACGTCGGCCCGACGGCGGCGCAGGCGCTCGCGCGGGAATTCGGCTCGCTGGAACGGATCGAGAACGCCTCGGAGGAGGAGCTCTCCAGTGTCGACGGCGTCGGCCCGACCATCGCGCGTGCGGCGAAGGAGTGGTTCGAGGTCGACTGGCACCGCGAGATCGTCGAGAAGTGGCGCGCGGCGGGCGTGCGGATGGAGGAGGAGCGCGACGAGTCCATCCCGCGCAACCTCGAAGGCCTGTCGATCGTCGTCACCGGTTCGCTGAACGACTACTCCCGCGACGAGGCCAAGGAATACATCATGGCCCGCGGCGGGAAGGCGGCCGGTTCGGTGTCGAAGAAGACGGCGTTCGTCGTCGTCGGCGACGCTCCGGGCACGAAGTACGACAAGGCCGTCCAGCTGAAGGTGCCGGTGCTCGACGAGAACGGCTTCCGCGTGCTGCTGGAAAGCGGCCCCGAGGCCGCCGCCGAGCTCGCGCTGCCGACCGAGGAGGAAACCGGTGAGTGATCTGGAGATCCGGCCCGCCCTGGCCGACGAGCTGACCGAGGTCGGGGAGCTCACGCTGGCCGCGTACTCCGCGGAGCGGAGCCTTGTCGACGGCGTCGGCTACGCCGCGGAACTCGTCGACGCCGCCAAACGAGCGGAGCTGGCCGAGCTGCTGGTCGCGGTGGACGGGGACGGCGCACTGGTCGGCACGGTCACCATCGCCCGGCCGGGGACCGAGTTCGCCGAGCTGTCCCGCGAGGGCGAACTAGAGTTCCGGATGCTCGCCGTGCTGCCCTCGGCGACCGGACGCGGCATCGGCGAGGCGCTGACCAGGGCGGTCATCGCGCGGGCGCGGGAGCTCGGCGTGGCGAGGGTGGTGCTGTGCAGCCTGGTCACGATGGAGCGGGCGCACCGGCTCTACGAGCGGCTCGGCTTCGTGCGGCTGCCCGAGCGAGACTGGGAGCCGCATCCCGGGGTGACCCTGATCGCCTACGGCCTGGAGCTTGCCTGATTACGCATTTCGTCCTCTGAATGCGGTAGTTCGTGATACCAACCACCGCATTCAGAGGACTGAACGCGAGGGGTCAGCTGTCCAGCACGACGGCGACGATGCCCGCGAAATGCGCCAGCCGCGCCACCTCGGCGGCCCGGAAGTTCGGCCCGCCCGGCCGGGCGACCAGCAGCGCCTTCCCGGGCTTCCCCAGCGGCGTCGCCGCGAGTTCGGTCCCCAGTTCCTTCCACGTCTCCGGCACCCAGGCCTCCTCGGCGTCGAGGATGGTGGCGCGTTCCAGCGGCAGCCACGGCAGGTCGGTGATCGGCGTCTCGGGAGCGGCGTTGGACGACGCGAGCCGGGTCGCGCCGGCGTCGGCGTGCTCGACGACGACCGCCCAGCCCGCGCGGATGATCCGCGGCACACCCTCGGCGAGGATCTCCAGCCCCGAAGCGGGCTTCGCGGCGATCTCCTCGACCAGTTCGAGTTCGCGGTGCGTGTCGAGCACCCCGGCGTACGGGCGGACGGCGTCGACCTCGACCCCGTCGACGCTTTCGGCGGCGGTGATGAGCGCGTCCGGCAGCCTGCCGGACGGGATTTCGACGACGAGGTCGTCGACGGCGATACCGCCGCCGCGTTCGACCACGTCCACGCTCAGGATGTCGGCGCCGACGGTGCCGAGCGCGGTGGCGACCGCGCCGAGGGTCCCCGGGGTGTCCGGTAATTGGACCCGGATCAGGAACGACACACGCGCCCCTCTCGCCTCAGGCGTCCCAGCCTCGCCGTGGAACGCGCTACGCCGGGCGCCGATTGTGACAGACCGGACGAGGTAATGGGGACCGACGTCCGGGGCGCGGGATAACGAACCAGGCACTCCTTACCCGACATGGGAGCGCAGGCCGCGGCATAACCCAGTCGAGTCCGCCGACGCCGCCACCATAGACTTGCAGCTTCCGACAGAACCCGCACAGCACACCCCGGGAGTCACCCGCGTGCCCAACATTTCCCGCGACGAGGTCGCACACCTCGCCAAGCTGGCCAGGCTTGCCGTCACCGAAGAGGAGCTGGACGTCTTCGCAGGCCAGCTCGACCAGATCCTGGACTCGGTGGCCAAGGTGAGCGAGGTCGCAGGCGAGGACGTCCCGCCCACGTCGCACGCCGTGCCGCTGACCAACGTGTTCCGTGAGGACACGGTCCGACCGGGGCTGACCCAGCAGCAGGCGCTGGCCGGTGCGCCGGCCAGCGAAGAGGGTCGTTTCCGGGTGCCGCGGATTCTGGGAGAAGAACAGTGACCGAACTCATCAAGCTGACCGCCGCCGAGCTCGCGGAGAAGATCCAGTCCCGTGAGGTCTCGGCCGTCGAGGTCGCCCAGGCCCACCTGGACCGGATCGCCGAGGTCGACGACCACATCCACGCGTTCCTGCACGTCGACACCGAGGGCGCGCTCGAAGCGGCCCGCGCGGTGGACGCCGACGTCGCCGAGGGCAAGGCGCCGAAGTCGCCGCTCGCCGGGGTGCCGCTGGCGCTCAAGGACGTGCTGACCACCAAGGGCATCCCCACCACGGTCGGTTCGAAGACCCTGGAGAACTGGATCCCGCCGTACGACGCCACCGTGACGCGCAAGCTGCGCGAGGCCGGTGTCGTGGTGCTCGGCAAGACCAACATGGACGAGTTCGCGATGGGCTCCTCCACGGAGAACTCCGCGTTCGGCCCGACGCACAACCCGTGGGACCACGCCCGTATCCCGGGCGGTTCCGGCGGTGGCTCCTCGGCGTCCATCGCGGCGTTCGAGGCCGCGATCGCGATCGGTACCGACACCGGCGGTTCGATCCGCCAGCCCGGCGCGGTCACCGGCACCGTCGGCGTGAAGCCGACGTACGGCGGTGTCTCCCGGTACGGTCTCGTCGCCTTCTCGTCGTCGCTCGACCAGGCCGGTCCCTGCGCGCGGACGGTGCTCGACGCCGCCCTGCTGCACGAGGTCATCGCCGGGTACGACCCGATGGACTCGACTTCGATCAACGCGCCGGTCCCGCCGGTGGTCGCCGCGGCCCGACAGGGCCTGACCGGTGACCTCAAGGGCGTGCGTGTCGGCGTGGTGAAGGAATTCGCCGGCGACGGCTACCAGCCGGGCGTGTTGCGGTCCTTCGAGGCCGCCGTCGAGCAGCTGCGCGCGCTCGGTGCCGAGGTCGTCGAGGTCTCGTGCCCGAACTTCACCTACGCGCTGCCCGCGTACTACCTGATCGCGCCGAGCGAGTGCTCGTCGAACCTCGCCCGGTTCGACGCCATGCGCTACGGCCTGCGCGTGTCCGACGACGGCGCGCACAGCGCCGAAGAGGTCATGTCGCTGACCCGAGAGAAGGGCTTCGGCCCCGAGGTCAAGCGCCGCATCATGCTCGGCACGTACGCGCTGTCCTCGGGCTACTACGACGCCTACTACGGCTCGGCGCAGAAGGTCCGCACGCTCATCACACGCGACTTCGAAGCCGCCTACGAAAAGGTGGACGTGCTGGTCTCGCCGACCACGCCGACCACCGCGTTCAAGATCGGCGAGCGCGTCGACGACCCGATGGCGATGTACCTGGCGGACCTCTGCACCATTCCGTCGAACCTCGCCGGCAACGCCGCGATGAGCGTCCCGAGTGGACTGTCGCACGAGGACGGCCTGCCGGTCGGCCTCCAGATCATGGCCCCCGCGATGGCCGACGACCGGCTGTACCGCGTCGGCGCCGCCTACGAGGTCGCACGCGACGCCGCCAACGGTGGCTCGCTGGTGCACGAGGTTCCGGAGCTGGGAAAGGCGTGACTTGCTGACACGCATCGAGATCGACGGCTTCAAGTCGTTCGATCGCTTCGGGTTGGACTTGCCGCCGTTCCTGGTCGTCCTCGGCCAGAACGCCAGCGGTAAGTCCAACCTGTTCGATGCGATCCGGCTGCTTGGCCGCCTGGGAAACTCCTCGACGCTCGTCGAAGCCTTCGCGGAGACGCGCGGCAGCCTGACGGAGCAGTTCCGTGCCAAGGGAGGTCGGGAAATCACGACCTCCATGCGTTTCGCCGCGGAGATGCTGCTGGATTCCGCGGTCACCGATCAGTTCGGTGAGCAAGTCGCAGTCGAACACGATCAGGTTCGCTACGAGCTCGACCTCGAGCTCAGGCTCGATCGGGTGCGGGACAGCATCGCGATCTATGTCGCGCGTGAGGTCGCTTACCCCATCGGACGTCCGGATGCGCCATTCCTGGAAACCGTCGGTACCGGTGATTCACGAGAGTTCGTGCTGAGTTCCGAGAACGGCGGGAAGGGGAGACGTTCTCCGGCGAACGCGGCCAGGGCGACCGTGCTGTCGACGATCAGGCTGGCCGCGGAGTTCCCGGTGCTGTTCGCGATCCGCAACGAGCTGGAGTTCTGGCGGTTCCTGCAGCTGGATCCCAGCGCGCTCCGGCTGTCCGGTGCGACCGGGCAATCGGACGCATACCTGGAGCCCGGCGGGGGCAACCTGGCGATGGTCCTGCGCCGTATCGGGCTCGAAACCCGTGATGAATACGGTAGCGGGCTCGACGACATCGTCGTGGACCTCGGTGCTGTGGTACGAGGGATCTCGGACGTCGGTGTCGATGAGACCGCGACCGGACGATGGGAAATCCGGCTGGTCACCCGTGACGGGCCGATCAGCGCGAGGGTCGCGTCGGACGGCACCTTGCGGGTACTCGCGTTGCTCGCCGCACTGCATGATCCGCAGCATCGCGGGCTGATGTGTTTCGAAGAGCCGGAGAACGGCATCTTTCCTCAGCGTCTGAGGGAATTGCTTCATGTACTCAGGAACATGGTCATGGCGTCCGTGTCAGATGGACCGCGACTCCAAGTGATCCTGTCCAGCCATTCGCCGTTGATGCTGTTCGAGCTCGATCCGGCGGAAGTCGTGGTCATGGACACGGTCACGCAGGTCGGGCCCGAGGAGCGCAAGGCCAGCACGGTTTCCCGGGTACGAGCGTTGACCGAATCGGAAACCCTCGAACGAGTCTCCGACCACGAGCAGCGGGCACTCCCGGGTATTGGCCGGGATGAAGCTCTCCGGCTACTGGAGGCTTGAGTGCGGTCGTTGAATACCGCGATCGCGGTGGAGGGCTCGTCGGACGAGAGCTTCTTCAGGCCGCTTGTCCTGCGTGTCCTGAGTGACATTGCCGAGATGTGGCCTGGGCGTGGTTTCAGGGTCGCCGAGCCGCTGGTGTTCCGCAGAGGGCCCGATACCTGGTCGACGTTGTGCAGGGAGTTCTGCAACTCCTCAGCCAACCTCGATCTGGCGTTCTTTCACTACGACGGTACGTCGAGACCGGAACGTGAGGCGAAGAAGTGCTGGGAGCCCATGTTGCGTGAGTGGGAACGTGTACCCGGCGGGAAACCCTTGTTGCAGCAACTCGTGCCGATCAGAGAGATGGAGAGCTGGGCGCTCGCCGATCTCGCCGCGGTGAATCGGCTGGTCGGACGAGACGTCGGTTCTTCACGTATTTTCGAGGCCGGATACCTGCCGAAGGTGGAGCGCTTGTCAGATCCGAAGCGGACACTGACCGATGCGCTGCGGTCAGGACGGCGGAGATCGGATTCCGTACACCTGCACCTGCAGACCCTGGCTGAGCGCGCCAGCTTGACGAAACTACAGAGCGTGCCGTCGTTCGACGAATGGCACACGGAGACCGTCGCCGGGTTGCGAAAGCTCGGGTTCATCGAAAGTGGAGGAAAGAAGTGACCGCCGTGGTGGAACTCATGGACTACGCCGACGTCATCGAGCGGTTCGACCCGGTGCTGGGCCTCGAGGTGCACGTCGAGCTGAACACGAACACCAAGATGTTCTGCGGCTGCGCCAACGAGTTCGGCGGCGAGCCGAACACCAAGGTGTGCCCGACCTGTCTCGGCATGCCCGGTTCGCTGCCGGTCGTGAACGGCAAGGCGGTCGAGGGCGCGATCCGTATCGGTCTCGCGCTCAACTGCGAGATCGCCGAATGGTGCCGGTTCGCCCGGAAGAACTACTTCTATCCGGACATGCCGAAGAACTTCCAGACCTCGCAGTACGACGAGCCGATCGCCTTCAACGGCTACCTCGACGTGACGCTGGACGACGGCGAGGTCGTGCGCGTCGAGATCGAGCGCGCGCACATGGAGGAGGACACCGGCAAGTCGCTGCACGTCGGCGGCGCCACCGGGCGTATCCACGGCGCCGAGCACTCGCTGCTCGACTACAACCGCGCCGGCGTGCCGCTGATCGAGATCGTCACCAAGACGATCGAGCACACCGGCGGCCGCGCCCCCGAGGTCGCCCGCGCGTACGTGAGTGCCCTGCGGGATCTGCTGAGCGCGCTGGACGTCTCCGACGTCCGCATGGACCAGGGTTCCCTGCGCTGCGACGCGAACGTCTCGCTGATGGCCAAGGACGCGACCGAGTTCGGCACGCGCACCGAGACCAAGAACGTCAACTCGCTGCGCAGCGTCGAGCGCGCCGTGCGCTACGAGATGACCCGCCAGGCGGCGATCCTCGCCGAGGGCGGCACCATCAAGCAGGAGACGCGGCACTTCCAGGAGGCCGACGGCACCACGTCGCCGGGCCGCACCAAGGAGACCGCCGAGGACTACCGGTACTTCCCGGAGCCCGACCTGGTCCCGATCGCGCCGTCGCGCGAATGGGTCGAGGAGCTGCGCAAGACGCTGCCGGAGATGCCGTCGGAGCGCCGCAAGCGCATCCAGCGCGAGTGGAACCTGACCGACGAGGCGCTGCGCGATCTGCTCAACGTCGGCGCGGTCGACCTGGTCGCCGCCACCGTCGAGGCGGGCGCGACGCCGGACGAGGCCCGCAGCTGGTGGGTCAACACGCTGGCGCAGGAGGCCAACTCCCGCGAGATCGAACTGGCGGAGCTGGCGATCACGCCTGCGCAGCTGGCCGAGGTCATCGCGCTGGTCAACGCCGGCGAGCTGACCAACAAGCTGGCCAAGGAGGTCGTGCAGGGCGTGCTCGCCGGCGAGGGTTCGCCGTCCGAGGTCGTCGAGAAGCGCGGTCTGAAGGTCGTCTCCGACGACTCCGCGCTCATCGCGGCGGTCGACGAGGCGCTGGCCGCGCAGCCCGATGTCGCCGAGAAGATCCGCGGCGGCAAGGTGGCCGCGGCCGGGGCGATCGTCGGCGCGGTCATGAAGGCCACCAAGGGCCAGGCCGACGCCAAGCGTGTGCGCGAACTGATCGTCGAGCGAGTCGGTGCCTGATCTCGCTTTGAAGAAGGTCACCTGGCGTGAGTGGCTCGGCCTCGCGGCCGGGCTGCTCGCGCTGGTGGCCTTGTTCCTCCCGTGGACGACGCTGACCGCCTCGCGCCCGGAAATCGAGGACGTGCTGACGACGTTGCCCGCCGACGACGTCACGCGCGACGCGTGGCACGCGGGTTTCCTCGCCTGGGCGCCGCCCTTCCTCCTGTTCCTGCCCGGTGTGGCCGTCGTGCTGTTCGGCCGCGTCGACGCCGTCCGCCGCGCGGGCCTGCCGCATCTGTGGCTGATGGCGGCCATCGGCGCGCTGCTGCTGATGGTGCTCGGCTGGACCACCCTCGACTGGCAGTTCGACGCCGATCAGCGCGGGATCTTCTCCGCCGCCGGCATCGAGATCGGGACCGGTCTCGGCCGCTACCTCGGCCTGCTCGCCGCCGTCGTCTCCGCGGTCGTCGCGTTCTTCGACGTCCGCCTCCTGCGCGCCGAGACCCGCACCCGCCGCCCCTGAGTTCTTCTTCGCGTTTAGTCCTCGGGATGCGTGGGGATACCGTGAGAAAGCGCTTTCTTGAGGAGGTCACCCAATGTTCCCCCTTCCCGGAGGCATCGGCCTCTCCCATCTGTGCGCCTACGAATGGGAGGCCGCGGACGGGGTGTGCGGCGGCAGCCCGCATCTGCACCTCGCCTGCACCGAGGCCTACGTCGTCACCGGCGGACGCGGCGCGGTGCAGACGCTCGACGTCGGCGGCTACCGGGAGACCGAACTCGAACCCGGTGTCGTCGCGTGGTTCGCGCCCGGCACGGTCCACCGGATGGTGCAGCGCGAAGACCTGCGGATCACCGTGCTCATGCAGAACAGCGGGTTGCCCGAAGCGGGCGACGCCGTCTTCACGTTCCCGCCGTCGATCCTCGCCGACCCGGCCGCGTACGCGGAGGCCGCCGCGATGCCGGAGGACGACGACGCGGCCCGCCGTCGTCGCGATCTCGCGATCGAGGGCTACCTGCCGATCCGGGACGCGCTCGTCGCGGGAGATCCCGGCCCGCTGAGGGACTTCCACCGCGCGGCCGTCGCGCTGTCCGCGCCGAAGGTCTACGCCTGGATCCCGCGGTGGCGCGCCGGTGCCCTGGCCGCCGCCGAGTTGACCGGGGAACACCTGGAAGCGCTGGCGAACGGCGACGCGAGCCACCTCGAACGGTCCGGGGTCCGGGTCACCGGCCCGTCCGAAGTGGACGGTTACGGGATGTGCGGGCGGCGGACGGAATACCGCGTGGACTCCTGAGCCGCGCTCAGTCCTTGCCGCCCCCGCCGGAGCTGGCCGACGGCGTGATGATGACGACGCGGTCGTCGCTCGAAACCGGGGTGCCGCCGTCCTTGTTGACCGTCCCGGCGAGCGCGATCTGCGGATTGACCATGCTCATCGCGGACAGCCTGCCGAAGGTCTTCGGCGGCTTGCCGACCTTGCCGTCCATGAAGACGTTCGGCTTGCCGGTCACCGCGCCGTCCGGGGTGACCGGCAGGTTCTGCAGGTTGCCCGCGATCGACGTCGTGACCGTGAGATAGCCGGTGGCGCCGACGAAATCCGCGCAGCCCGCCACGCCGGGCTTGTCGGTCCAGCTCCAGGCCGGGGTGGTCAGCGGCTGGCCGCCGCGAAGCCGGTACAGGACGTCCTTGTCAGCCAGCCTGTCGGTCAGCCATACGCGGGAGCCGGTCTGGTCGCGGCAGATCCCGCCGGGGGAGTGCACGCCGGTCGAGAAGACCGCCGAACCCGGTGTGGGGTTGCCCGCCGCCGGTTTGCCCGAGGTGTCGATGCGCAGCACCTTCCCGGCGAGCGACGCGGGGTCGGCCGCGAGTCCGGCGTTGCCCGCGTCGCCGGTGGCGACCAGGAGCGCGCCCTTGGCGTCGGTGCCGATCGCGCCGCGGTTGCCGGTGGCTCCCTTGGGGATGCCGGTCAGCACCGGTTTCGGCGACTGGCCCTTCGCCAGCCGGACGACCCGGTTGTCGGTCGGGGTGGTGATGTAGGCGAAGACGAGCTGGTCTTCGGCGAAGCCGGGGGAGAGGGCCAGCGAGGTGAGGCCGCCGTCGCCGGAGCCGTCCACGGGGACGGTCGCCCAGTCGGCGGGGTCCTTCTCCGCGGCGGCGAGCAGGATCCGGCCGCTCTTGCGTTCGCCCGCGAGCGCGCTGGGCGCGGTGCCGTCGCCGGGGATCGCGGCCACGGCGGCGACGGTGTCCAGGCAGGTCGCGATGACGGCCTTGTCGAAGTCCTTGCAGCCCTGCGGCGGCGGGACCGGCGTCGGCGTCTGGTTACGCCCGTTGCCGCGGCCGGGGCCGGAGTCGCCCGCTTCACCGCCGGGCCCGACCTGCGGCGGGACCTCGGGGGACGGCGGGTTGACCGGGGTGAACTTCTGTCCGGCGGCGGTGTTGTCGAAGTCGGCGCAGCCGGAGAGCATCAGCGCGCCGCAGGCCAGCATGGCCAGCGGCGCGGTCCATTTCCGCCGGTACCGGGTACGCACAGGGCAAGCCTAGGTGGGCGTGCGTGAGCCACGGGTAAGAGCCTCTCGATACCGTGGTGATCATGACTGTCACCGTTCTCGTGCCCGACGAAGAGGGAGTGGCCGCGCTTTCGGAGATCGAGGGCGTGCGTCCGGTGGTGTACCGCCACGGGGAACCGGCGCCCGCCGAAGCCGCCGAGGCCGAGGTCCTCGTGACCGGTGACCGGCCCAGCGACGAGCTCTGGCGGGAGTTGCCGAACGTCAAACTCGTGCAGTTGCTGCTGGCCGGTGCCGAGGACTGGATCGGCAAGGTGCCGGACGGCGTCCTGCTCTCGACCTGCCGCGGCGCGCACGGCGGAAGCTCGGCCGAGTGGGTCGTCGCGGTACTGCTGGCGATCTACCGCGGTCTCGACGGCTTCGCCGAAGGCCTGCGGCGGAAGCACTGGGAACGGCGGACCACCGACACCCTGCAGGGCAAGCGGGTCCTCATCATCGGCGCGGGCGACCTCGGCAGGCATCTGCGTCGACGGCTGGAGACGTTCGACGTGCGCTGCACGATGGTGGGCGCGAGCGCTCGCGAGGGTGTCCACGGCACCGACGAACTGCCCGCCCTGCTGCCCGACCACGACGTCACGGTGCTCATGGTGCCGCTCACACAGCACACGCGCGGCATGGTCGACGCGGAGTTCCTGGCCGCGATGCCGGACGACGCGATCCTCGTGAACGTCTCGCGGGGGCCGGTCGTGGTCACCGACGCGCTCGTCGCGGAACTCGCGTCGGGACGGCTGCGCGCCGCGCTCGACGTGACCGACCCGGAGCCGCTGCCCGACGGGCACCCGCTGTGGGACTGTCCGGGACTGCTGCTGACACCGCACGTCGCGGGCTCGGTGAGCGGGAGACGACAGCGTGCCTACGCGGTGGCGGTCCGGGAACTGAGCCACTATTTGGGTGGGGAGCTGCCGAAGAACCTGGTCCACGGCGAATACTGAGCATCGTGGCGAATCTTCATGTCGGTTGCGCGATGTGGACGCACAAGGCGTGGGCCGGGCGGTTCGTCCCGAAGTCGCTGCCTGCCGGGGAGCGCCTGCGGGCGTACGCCGGCTGGTGCAACGCGGTCGAGGGCAACACCACCTTCTACGCGACGCCCGCCAGGGACACCGTCGCGGCGTGGGCGCGGCAGACCGGCGCCGGTTTCCGGTTCGTGGTCAAGCTGCCCAAGGTCGTCACGCACGAGCGGCGGCTCGCCGGTGTCGAGACCGAGATGCGGGCGTTCCTGGAGGCGGTCGAACCGCTCGGCGACCGGGCGGTCCTGTGGACCCAGCTGCCCGGCTCGTTCGGGCCGCCGGACGCCGACGCCCTCGGCCGCTTCCTGCGTCGTCTCCCGGCCGGCCTCCGGCGCGCCGTCGAGGTGCGTCACCCGGCGTTCTACACCGACACCCATGCGACGTCGCTGCTGGAGAGGACCCTCGCCGACGCGGGCACCGAGTGGGTGCCGTTCGACACCACGGTCTTCTTCGCGCGCCCGCCGGTCAGCGAGGCCGAACAGGACGCCTGGGCCAAGAAACCCCGGCTGCCGCGGCGGACGCGGGCGCTGACCGACCGGCCGATCGTCCGCTACCTCGGCCGGGATTCGGCCGAGGAGACCGCGCGGGGATGGGAGCCGTGGACCGAGGTGGTCGCCGGGTGGCTGCGGGGCGGCCGGTCGCCGACGGTCTTCGTGCACACTCCCGACAACGACGACGCCCCGGCGCTCGCCCGCCGGTTCCACGACGACGTGCGCGCCCTGGTGCCCGGTCTCGTCCCGCTGCCCGAGCCCGAACCGGTCGAACCCGCGACCCTGTTCTGAGCCGGTCCGGCGGTTCGGTCGCCTGACGGGCCGGTTTCGCCTACCCTTCGCGCGTGAGCGATGACTACCAGACCAGCATGATCTCGGACGTGGCCGAGCCCGACAACGGCCCGGCCCCGGTGGAGACCAGGGGCGGGATCGACCTCGGTCTGCTCGTCCTGCGAGTGGTGCTCGGCGTGACCATGGGCGCGCACGGGCTCCAGCATCTCTTCGGCGCTTTCGGCGGGCCCGGGGTCGGCGGTTTCGCCAAGGTGCTCGGCGGCTTCGGGTACACCAGCCAGACCACGCTGCTTTCGTGGATCACCGGGATCAGCGAGGTGGTCGGCGGCGCGCTCGTGCTGGTGGGCCTGTTCACCCCGGTCGGTGCCGCGGCGCTCCTCGGGGTCTGCGCGAATATCGTCTACGTCAAGTTCGGCGGCGGGTTCTTCCAGAAGCAGGGGCAGGGCTTCGAGTTCGAGCTCCTGCTGGCCGCGGCCTCGCTGACCGTGCTGCTCGCGGGTTCCGGGCGGATCGCGCTGGACGTCAACACCCCGTGGCGGAAGCGGCCGCTCTCGTTCGGGCTGATCGGGTTGCTGCTGACGGCGGCGGCTTCGGTCGTGGTGATCGTCCTCTGCCGCTGACCCGCATTGAGAGGACTAAATGCGCTAGTCCCCGCCCCACGGGGAGCGAGCGAAGGGCGCATTTAGTCCTCTCGATGCGTGCTACTTGTTCGGGTCGCGGACGGCGCCGGTGTCGGCCGACGTCGCCATCCGCGCGTAGGCCCGCAGCGCGGCGGTGACCTTCCGGTCCCGCGAGACCGGCTGCCACGGCCGCTCGCTCGCCTCCATCTTCGCGCGCCGCTCGGCGAGGACGTCCTCGTCGACGAGCAGTTCGAGACGGCGTTCGTGGACGTCGAGCAGGATCCGGTCGCCGTTCTGGACCAGGCCGATCGTCCCGCCCGCGGCGGCCTCGGGCGAGATGTGCCCGACCGAGATGCCCGACGAGCCACCGGAGAACCGGCCGTCGGTGATCAGCGCGCACTTCTTGCCGAGCCCCGAGCCCTTGAGGAACGCCGTCGGGTGCAGCATCTCCTGCATACCGGGGCCGCCCGCCGGGCCTTCGTAGCGGATCACCAGCACCTCACCGGGCTGGATCTCCTTCTTGAGGATGGCCGAAACCGCCTCCTCCTGGCTTTCCAGCACCCGGGCCGGGCCCTCGAAGTGCCAGAGTTCCTCGTCGATACCCGCCGACTTGATGACGGCGCCGTTCTCGGCGAGGTTGCCGCGCAGGATCGCGAGCCCGCCGTCCTTGGTGTACGCGTGCTCGACGTCGTGGATGCAGCCGTCCGCGGCGTCGGTGTCCAAAGAGGACCAGCGGTTCTCGGTGGAGAACGCCTCGGTGGTGCGGACCCCGCCCGGCGCCGCGTGGAACAGCTCGATCGCGCGCTCCGACGGTTCCTTCGCGCGGATGTCCCAAGTGGACAGCCAGGACTCGAGATCCGGCGAGTGCACGGAGTGGACGTCGGTGTTCAGCAGGCCGCCGCGGTGCAGTTCGCCCAGGATGGCCGGGATTCCGCCGGCGCGGTGGACGTCCTCCATGTGGTAGTCCGAGTTCGGCGCGACCTTCGACAGGCACGGCACACGGCGGCCGATGGCGTCGATGTCGTCGATGGTGAAGTCGACCTCGCCCTCCTGCGCGGCGGCGAGGATGTGCAGCACCGTGTTGGTCGAACCGCCCATCGCCATGTCGAGGGCCATCGCGTTCTCGAACGCCTTCTTCGTCGCGATCGAGCGCGGGAGCGCGGACTCGTCATCCCGCTCGTACCAGCGCTTGCACAACTCGACGACCGTGCGCCCGGCGTCTTCGAAGAGCGCCTTGCGGGCGGCGTGCGTGGCGAGGGTCGAACCGTTGCCCGGCAGGGAGAGCCCGAGCGCCTCGGTGAGGCAGTTCATCGAGTTCGCGGTGAACATGCCCGAGCACGAACCGCAGGTCGGGCAGGCGGAACGTTCCACAATGGACAGCCCGTCCTCGTCGACCTCGCTGCTGGCCGACGCGGCGATCGCGGTGATCAGGTCGGTCGGCGCCTGCGCGACCCCGCCGACGACCACGGCCTTCCCGGCCTCCATCGGCCCACCGGAGACGAACACCACGGGGATGTTCAGCCGCATGGCCGCGTTCAGCATGCCCGGGGTGATCTTGTCGCAGTTGGAGATGCAGACCAGCGCGTCGGCCTGGTGCGCGTTCACCATGTACTCGACGGAGTCGGCGATGATCTCGCGCGAGGGCAGCGAGTAGAGCATTCCGCTGTGCCCCATGGCGATCCCGTCGTCGACGGCGATCGTGTGGAACTCGCGGGCGACCCCGCCGGCCTCCTTCACCGCGCCGGCCACGATCTCGCCGAGATCCTTGAGGTGCACGTGCCCCGGCACGAACTGGGTGTAGGAGTTCGCGATGGCGACGATCGGCTTGCCGAAGTCGCTGTCGGTCATTCCGGTGGCGCGCCAGAGCGAGCGGGCGCCCGCCGCGTTGCGGCCGTGGGTGGTGGTCCGGGAACGGAGTTGAGGCACGGCTGACTCCAAGGTTCGGGATGGGGACCAGGGCGAACGAGCGCCAAACTGGTCCTACCAATCCTACTCCCCGGAATCGTCGCTCTTTTCCGGAGCCTTGGCGACGTCGTCGGTCAGCCCGGACGGATCGGCCATGTGGCCCGCGCTGACCAGCGAAATCACCGGCAGATGACGGGTGCGCACGGCGGGAAGGGGGATCTTGGTCTCGTCCTTCAGCACCGCCTGCACCTTCGCCTTGTCGGTGATGGCGAGGCCCTTGAGCGAGGTCCACGGCAGGTCCCGCCGCCCGAACATCGTGCGGACCTCCAGCCCCTTGGCCGTCGCGGTCGTGCGGGTCCGGATGACGAACACCGCCAGCGCGATCGGGAAGAGATAGAGCCACTGGAGATACGGCACGTCGCCGAACGCGACAGGCGTCACACAAACGACGAGGAAAGCGATCGCCAGCAACGCCGTGTTCGGGATTTTGAAGACGGCCTTGCGGTCCTCGTTCGCCTGTTCCTGCTGCTTTTCTTCTGCCACGTCAAAGATGGTGCACCGCCGCCTCGAAGGCCCCGAACGCGGGTCGCGCGACGCACCGATGGTGTCCAGCATGCGGAATCGCCGTCCCGCAGAGTTGACACTCTTGACGGCGACCGGCTAGCTTCACTCTCGTGACAACGCAGACCGGCCTCGTACTTCCCCAGCGCGTCGACGCTTAGGGAAGTCTCCGCTGCGTCGACGCGCGACCCTCGTGCGACCACTCCGGTCGGCGGGGGTTTTTTGTTGCCTGGAACAATTTCACTTGCCCGACCAGCCAATGAATACCCGAACGAGTGACTAGACAAGACGAGGCAAACAGCGATGACTAGTGCCACCTCGCGAGCTGAAGCGAACTCCGGTACCTCCGGTGCCCGACCCAAGCCGGCGCCGCCCGCCGGGACCCCGGTGCGGGTCACGGGCGCGCAGTCGCTCGTCCGCTCGCTCGAGTCGGTGGGCGCGGAGGTCGTGTTCGGTATTCCGGGCGGCACCATTCTCCCGGCGTACGACCCGCTGCTCGACTCGACGAAGGTCCGCCACGTCCTGGTCCGCCACGAACAGGGCGCCGGCCACGCCGCCACCGGGTACGCGCAGGCCACCGGCAAGGTCGGCGTGTGCATGGCCACCTCGGGTCCCGGTGCGACCAACCTGGTCACCCCGCTGGCCGACGCGAACATGGACTCGGTCCCGGTCGTCGCCATCACCGGGCAGCAGTCCCGCGCGCTGATCGGCACGGACGCCTTCCAGGAAGCCGACATCTGCGGCATCACGATGCCGATCACCAAGCACAACTTCCTGGTCACCGACCCGGCCGACATCCCGCGCACCATCGCGGAGGCCTTCCACCTCGCCTCGACCGGCCGCCCCGGCCCGGTCCTGGTGGACATCCCCAAGGACGTCCTGCAGGAGATGACCTCCTTCTCCTGGCCGACCGAGCTGCGGCTGCCGGGCTACCGGCCCACGCTGCGCCCGCACGGCAAGCAGGTCCGCGAGGCCGCCCGGCTGATCAGCAAGTCGCGTCGCCCGGTCCTCTACGTCGGCGGCGGCGTGATCAAGGCCGACGCCTCGCGTCAGCTGATGGAACTGGCCGAGCTGACCGGGATCCCCGTCGTCACCACGCTGATGGCACGCGGCGCGTTCCCCGACTCGCACCCGCAGCACCTCGGCATGCCGGGTATGCACGGTTCGGTCGCCGCGGTCGCCGCGATGCAGCGGGCGGATCTGCTGATCGCCCTCGGCGCCCGCTTCGACGACCGCGTCACCGGGCAGCTGTCGTCGTTCGCGCCGGACGCCGCGATCGTCCACGCCGACATCGACCCGGCCGAGATCTCCAAGAACCGCAAGGCGGACGTGCCGATCGTCGGCGACTGCGCGGAGATCATCACCGAGCTGATCGAGGCCGTCCGCGCCGAGACCGACAAGTCCGCGAAGCCGGACCTGAAGGACTGGTGGACGCAGGCGAGCGCCTGGCGTGACGACTACCCGGCCGGTTACGAGTGGCCCGACGACGGGACGCTTTCCCCGCAGTACGTCATCGAACGCATCGGTTCGCTCGTCGGCCCGGACGCGGTCTACACCGCGGGCGTCGGCCAGCACCAGATGTGGGCCGCGCAGTTCGTGAAGTACGAGAACCCGCGCACCTGGATCAACTCCGGCGGTCTCGGCACGATGGGCTTCGCCGTCCCCGCCGCGATGGGCGCCAAGTTCGGCGTGCCGGACAAGCAGGTCTGGGCCATCGACGGCGACGGCTGTTTCCAGATGACGAACCAGGAACTGGCCACCTGCGCCATCGAAGGCGCGCCGATCAAGGTCGCCGTCATCAACAACGGCAACCTGGGCATGGTCCGCCAGTGGCAGAACCTCTTCTACTCCGAGCGGTACTCCAACACCGATCTCGGTACCCACAAGCACCGCATCCCCGACTTCACCCTGCTGGCGGAGGCGCTCGGCTGCGCCGGGCTCCGCTGCGAGACCAAGGAGGACGTCGACGCCACCATCCGGCGTGCCATGGAGATCAACGACCGCCCCGTCGTGATCGATTTCGTGGTGGGGAAGGATGCCCAGGTGTGGCCCATGGTGGCCGCGGGCACCGGTAACGACGAAATCATGGCCGTGCGCGGGATCCGCCCGCTCTTCGACGACGACGAGGTCGCCGCCGAGGCGGAGCTGAACGCCGCCACAGAAGGAGACGCCCGATGAGCGTGCACACCCTGAGCGTTCTGGTCGAGAACAAGCCCGGTGTCCTCGCGCGGGTTTCCGGACTGTTCTCCCGGCGTGGTTTCAACATCGAATCCCTCGCCGTCGGGCCCACGGAGAATCCCGAGGTGTCCCGGATGACGATCGTGGTCGCCGTCGAAGAGCTACCGCTCGAACAGGTGACCAAACAGCTCAACAAGCTGGTCAACGTCATCAAGATCGTGGAATTGGAAAAGTCCACAGCCGTGCAGCGTGAACTGCTGCTGGTCAAGGTCCGGGCCGACGCCACCGTGCGCAGCCAGGTCCTCGAGACAGTCCAGCTTTTCCGCGCGAAAGTGGTGGACGTGTCGCCCGAGGCGCTCACCGTCGAGGCCACCGGGACCTCGGACAAGATCGGTGCCCTGCTGCGGATGCTGGAGCCCTATGGCATCCGCGAACTGGTCCAGTCCGGAATGGTCGCGGTCGGCCGGGGCGCCCGGTCCATCACCGCCACCTCCGCTCGATAAAAATCTTTGTAAGTCAGGAAAGGAAGTAGTACCCCTCATGGCAGTGGAAATCTTTTACGACGACGACGCGGACCTTTCGATCATCCAGGGTCGCAAGGTCGCCGTGATCGGCTACGGCAGCCAGGGTCACGCGCACTCGCTGAGCCTGCGCGACTCCGGCGTCGATGTCCGCATCGGTCTGCCCGAGGGCTCGAAGTCGCGGGCCAAGGCCGAGGAGCAGGGGCTCCGCGTGCTCACCCCGGCCGAGGCCAGCGCCGAAGCCGACCTGATCATGATCCTCGCGCCGGACACCAAGCAGCGCTTCATCTACGAGCAGGACATCGCGCCGAACCTCAAGGACGGCGACGCGCTGTTCTTCGGCCACGGCTTCAACATCCGCTACGACCTGATCAAGCCGCCGTCCAATGTGGACGTCGCCATGGTCGCGCCGAAGGGCCCCGGCCACCTGGTCCGCCGCCAGTTCGTCGACGGCAAGGGCGTCCCGGCGCTCATCGCGGTCGAGCAGGACGCCTCCGGCAACGCGCAGGCGCTCGCGCTCTCCTACGCGGCCGCCATCGGTGGCGCCCGCGCCGGTGTCATCAAGACGACCTTCACCGAGGAGACCGAGACCGACCTCTTCGGCGAGCAGGCCGTCCTCTGCGGTGGCGCCTCCGCTCTGGTGCAGACCGGTTTCGAGGTGCTCACCGAGGCCGGCTACGCCCCGGAGATCGCCTACTTCGAGGTGCTGCACGAGCTGAAGCTGATCGTCGACCTCATGTACGAGGGCGGCATCGCGCGTCAGCGCTACTCGATCTCCGACACCGCCGAGTACGGCGACCTGACCCGCGGCCCGCGCGTCATCTCGCCGGCGGTCAAGGAAGAGATGAAGAAGATCCTCGGCGAGATCCAGGACGGCACCTTCGCCCGCGAATGGGTCGCCGAGGACGAGGCCGGGCGGCCGAACTTCACCAAGCTCGAGGAGCAGGGCAACCAGCACCCGATCGAGGAGACCGGCAAGAAGCTGCGCGACCTGATGTCGTGGGTGGACCGGCCGATCACCGAGACCGCCTAGTTGTCACCACGAAGGGGCCCTTCATCGCGAAGGGCCCCTTCGTTTTGCGTATCGGAAAGCGATAGCGTGGACACCATGAGTGAGCAGCCGGTGGACGACAAGGCTCATGTCAGGCCCGATCTGGACCTGAGCGACGCGGTGTGGATCCGGGCGGAACCGGAAGGCGCGAACCTCGAAGACCGCGCCGAGTACGCGCTGGTCCCGCACACCGACGGCGTCACCTATACCGCCATGCGCCAGGCGTCGGATCCGGACGGCCATGTCCTCGTGTTCACGCCGACCGAATGGGACGCCTTCGTGAAAGGCGTGCGGGACGGCGAATTCGACCTTCCCGCCTGAACCCGGATCAGTAGGGCAGGACGTACGCGTGACTCATGTCGGAGTCGTGCGTGGTGGCCGAGCCTTCCGAGTCGGTGAGTCCGGTGGCCGTTCCCTGGATGCCGGCGGCCTCGCCGCCCAGCCACTCGGCCTTGACGTAGGCGTTGAACCGGGGGACGCAGCCCGGCGCCTTGCTCACGGCGAAGTCCGCTTTGTTGAGCGGCACGTACTTGTGGTGCACCCAGTACGGCACCTCATGCGTGACCTGGATGCTGTCGTCGGTCTTGCAGAGTGTGCCGTCCGCCTTCCACTGGTTGACGAAAAGCGTGAACTTCACCTGTGTGGACTTGTATTCGTCGCAGGTGATGCCCCGTAGGCAGACCTGGAGCTCGACGTCGCCCACCACGTTGAGGCCCTGCACGGTCGACGGGAGGGTGAAGTAGTCGAGCTTGGGCTCCCACACCTTCGGGGAATCGGTGTGGAGACCACGGACTCCCGAGCTCACGCTGGACTGCACCGGTTGCCCGTCGGTGGCGTTGGTGACCGAGGTGTCGGCGAACGTGAGGTACCCGCTGACCAAGCGGTAGGTGGCGTCACTGGTCGAGCTGAGCGAGTTGCCCCGCACGTTCGCGGTGCAGGTGACCCTGCCCTCGACGCCGGGATGGACGAGGAAGCGGGTGTAGAGCGTCACGTCCTGGTTCGGGGAGCCCGAGTTCGTGTCGTAGACGTTCTGCCCGATCACCATGTTCTTGCTCCAGCCGCCCGGGCCCTGGCAGACGATTTCGTTGTCGAAGAGGCTGCGGATGGTGGCGCCGTTGACCCGCATCTTCGAGACCACGTATGCGGTCTGCGTGGCGGTCATGTCCAGCGAGACGGTGCCTACGGGAGTGACGCTGTGCACGACAGGCCGGACCTGTTTGGGCACCGAGATCGTTTGCGGGGTGAAGGTGACGAATGTCGCCGCTTGCGCGGGGGTGGCGGCCAGCAGGCAGGCGATCAGCGCGAAAACCGCTGTCGTGGCCAGGGAACGGACGTTCAAGTGGACCCTCCTTGTCGGTGCTTCTCGGTGCGGTTCCGATCGGTCAGTTGTCCGGCGGCGTTCCCACGGAAGGACCGGCGCAAGCGCTCAAGGTGCGGAAGCAGGTGAAGTATTCGAGGCCTTTGGCGGGGTCTTCGGTGGTCATCCAGACGTAGACCTTGGTGGCCCCGCCGTCGATGTCCGCGCTGACGGTGAGGGGCGCCGGCCCGGATTCGTCGCACCAGGTGCTGGAGCTCTGCCAGCCCAGCCATCTCGTGCCCGCCCTGGCCTCCGCGTAGACCCGTCGGCAACCGGAGGCCTTGAACGCCCCGTTGACGCCGACCGACCGGTTGTACCAGGTGACCGTGCCGATGTAGTAGCTCTCGCCGACCTCGATCCGGAACTTGCTGGTGGGGTAGTCGGCGGCGGTGGCGGGTGTCGCCGCGAAGACCATCCCGCCCGCCGACGCGACCGCGGCGACGGCGGCACCGACCTTTCTCAAGCGGCTCTTCGCCTTCGTTGTGTCCATGACGATCACTCCCCGGTTCGTTTTGTTCGGAGACACCACTCAACCCCGGGCAGGCCCCGCACCGGAAAGGATTCGAGCCCGTTCAAATCCATCGCGAAGACTGCTAGCGTCGGCCCGGTGCTCACGTTGCGTGTCGACGCCGATACGGTGTCCAGAACGCGGTTTTCCCCTTCCCCCGCGGCGGAATCCCTGGCGTGGCTGAAACTCACCGCCGCGTCGGGACGGCACCCGGTGTTCGGCGACCCCGGACCACTCGCCCGCGCGTCACTCGCCCATCCGGACGTCGCCCTGCTCGCGGACCTGTTGCCGCGGGACGGCGACACCTACACGCCCGACCTGCTCACCCCGCAGCCGGGCACGGACACGCAGCGCCGCGACCTGCTCGACGAACAGATCGCCCGGATCGAGGCGGTCGCGCAGGACGACCTCGAAAGCCAGGTCTTCCACTACACCCGGACCCACTGGAGCAGGCCGCTGGAGGCCGAGACCCGCCGGATCGCCGAATCGGGACGGATGCAGCGACGTCTCGCCAACGGTCTCGCCCGGTTCTGGCGGGACACCCTCTCCGAGGGCTGGCCCGACCTGCGCTCGATCCTCGATCAGGACATCGCCCATCGCGCGACGGGTATCGCCGCCCACGGCGTCGGCCGGATGCTCGGAACGCTCCACCCCGACATCGCCTGGACCGGCGACGCGGTCACCATCGAGAAGACGTGGGACGGCGAAATCGACGGCACCGGCCGGGACCTGGTCCTCGCACCCGGCGTGCTCAACTGGCCCGACGTCATCATCCAGGTCGACACCCCCGGGCAGCTCGTCCTCTACTACCCCGCCCAGCGGGTCGGAACCGGCCGGGACCGCAGGTCCGGAACCCTCGCGCAAGTGGTCGGCAACGCCCGGGCGGCCATCCTGGCGGATCTCGAAACCGCCCGGTCCACGGCGGAACTCGCCGTCCGGCTCGGATACACCCCTGGCACCGTCTCCTACCATCTCGGCGCGCTGCACCGCGCCCGTCTCGTCACCAAGGTCAGAGACGGGCGCTATGTGCTGTACCAGCGGACCGCGCGGGCGGCGGGCCTGCTGGAAGCCCGCGACTAGTCTTCGCCCTTGATCAGTCCGGGTAGTCCACGCTCATTCCTCGCAGATTCGTGGTGTCCTGGGGGCAGTTCACCTTCGATTCCTCGTTCTTGTTCGCCCACGGGCCGAAGTACCACCGGTAGGAGGGCTGGGTATACGTACGGCACTCCGCCGCGGCTCGGTGCGCGCGTTGGGTGCACTTCGACGAAACCGCCCAGGAGCCCGTACTCCGCCACACCTTGCAGTCGGGCGGGATGGCCTGGGTCGACGCGGAAACGGCCGGTGCCATCGACACCAGCGAGCCCGCGGCGATCGCCATCACCGCCGCCGCGAACCCTCCGCGCGTTTTCAACCGGATGCTCGTCATCAGTCCTCCCTCGGGGTGGCGAGATCCGGCGGATCCGAACTCGCCATCGGGTTCACGCGCTCGCCGACGCGGTCGTTGCCGTCCGGCAAGCACGATCACCCGGATGGCGCCATTCCCGCCTTAGCGGCGCGCGAACAGTTCGCCGAGCCGTCCGGTCGCGGCCGCGATGGCGAGATGGTCGGCGTAGTCACGCGATTCGACGATCAGCCCGTCACGCACACGCAGCACGAAGATGTTGGAAAGCCTGAATTCCGCGCTGTCGCCCGCCGTTCCCTGGTAATCGAATTCGCCGATCACGACCTCCGGGTCGAGGGTCTCGTGGAGCACGAGATCCCGGACCTGGAACCGGACCTTGCCCTGTTCGCCGAACTTGAAATGTTCCCGCAGGTCTTCCCTGGTCTTCAGGGCCTCCGCCCCGGGCAGAAACGGGTGCGTGACATGGGTTTCCTCGGCGTAGAGATCCGGTAGCCCGGCCCAATCGCCGTCCGCGACACCGTAGGCGAGCCGCTCGAAGACGCCGCGTGGGCTCCTCGGATCCGCCGTCGACGCCGGGCGTGGGGGAACCGGCGTGAGTTCCCGTTCCGCGGTTTCGAAGCTCTTCTTCAGGTCGTCCAGACCATCCTGTGCCGCGATGAGGCGCAGGTAGTCGTGGTAGTCGCGAGAGTGGGCGATGAGCCCGTCGCGCACGCGGAGGACTTGGATGTTGGCGATGTCGAAGGACTTCCCGGTGTCCAGTGCCTCGCCGACGTTGCGGTACTCGGCGATGATCACCTCCGGGTCGGTTGTCCCGTGAATCAGGACATCCGACCTGTCCATGCGCACGTTCAGTCCGCCGCCGAAGTTCTTACGGAGGGTTTGGCGGCCCTCGTACCTGGCAGGCACCGGCGGGCGTTGCGGGTTTTCGACGACGGCGTCCTCCGCGTAGAGCGCGAAGATCTCTTCCCAGCGCCGAGCGGTGATGTGCGCGGAAAGCTCGTCGAAAACGTCGCGGGGTGTGGTCATGAGGTTCTCCCAGTCAGACATAAGCGGAGTCTGTAGTCCGCATTTGACGATACGGACTGCAGACTCCGCTTGTCCACTGGTCACTCCGCGATGGCCAGCACGACCTTCCCCGTGGTCTTCCCGGCGGCCACGAGTTCGTGGGCCTTCGCGGCCTCTTCCAGCGGGAACACCGTGTCGATCGTCGGCTTGAGGCGCCCGCTGTCGACGAGTCCGGCGAGCGCGAGCAGTCCGGTGCGATCCGGCTCGGCGAGGGTGAACCCGGCGGTGACTCCAGCGGCTTCGGCCAACTCCGGCACCCGCTCGTCGTTCGTGCGGGTGAGCTGGATGAGCCTGCCGCCGCGGCGAAGCGTCTTGAGCGACCGCGGTCCGTACTCCTGGCCGATCGTGTCGAGGACGACGTCGACGTCGCGGACCTCCTCGGCGAAGTCCGTCGTGCGGTAGTCGATGAGCTCGTCCGCGCCGAGGCCGCGGAGGAAGTCGTGCTTGGCCGCGCTGGCCGTCCCGATCACGTACGCGCCGCGCGCCTTGGCGATCTGGACCGCGAGATGCCCGACCCCGCCCGCCGCCGCGTGGATCAGCACCCGTTGCCCCGGCTGGATGTCCGCCGTGTCGACGAGGCTCTGCCAGACGGTCAGCCCCGCGAGCGGGACCGCGGCCGCGTGCACATGGTCCAAAGTGGACGGTTTACGCGCGAAGTGACGGCTCGGCGCGGCGACGTACTCGGAGTACGCGCCGGCCTGGAACGGGAACGACGGCATGCCGAAGACCTCGTCGCCGGGGGAGAACAGGGACGCGCCCGCGCCGACCTCCTCGACCACGCCGGACACGTCCCAGCCGAGGATGAACGGCGGGTCGCCCATCGGCCCGATGCCGCCGGTCTCGCGGGTCTTCCCATCGACCGGGTTGACGCCGGCGGCGTGCACCCGGACCAGGATCTGGGTCGGGCCGGGGACGGGTCGTTCGACGTCGACGAGTTCGAGGACTTCGGGGCCGCCGAGGCGGTTCTGGCTGATCGCTCGCATGGGTTCATTGTTCGGCGCGCGTCGTACTTTCGGCGAGGTCCGGGCGGGCCAGGAGGCGTCAGGATCGGGACAGCCGCGCGGATGTCTTGAGTGCTGGGTGCACGAGGTGAGGCCCGGTTGTGCCCTTCGTGACCGTCTCGCTTGCCGCGGGCGTTGCGAAAGCCACTTTCGCAACCTTCAACGTTGCGAAAGTGGCTTTCGCAACATGGGCACCGTGGCGACACCCGCCATGGCCACGGCGGGAAGAGCGACAGTGGCGATTCACCTGCTCGCCCGCCTGCCGACACCCGGCGGTCGGCCGGGGGGCGCGTGACCTTCACGCCTCTCCAGGGTGTCGCGAAAGCCACTTTCGGGACATCAGACGTCCCGAAAGTGGCTTTCGCGACGCGTGCGCGAGCGGGCTCAAGCGTCCCGCAGCACCGCCAAGATCTCCGTCTGCTCGAAATGCTCAGCCCACCCCAAAGCCGACGACGCGTACAGCGAATCCTCAAGTGAAGGATCGGCCCCCACCGCCAACAGAGCCCGCACCGCGTCCACATGCCCTCCCTGCACAGCGAGGTGCAGCGCCGTGACGCCTTCCCCGTGCGAAAGCCCGCCGAAGGTGCCCTGGCGGTTCACCGATGCGCCGAGTTCCGCCAGCGTTGTGATCACCGAAGCCTTGCCCTGAGCGGCGGCCCAGGTCAGCGCCGTGCCCCGGTAGACGTCGGCGTCCACATCGGCGCCACGCGCCACCAGGATCCGCACGGCATCGGAGCGATCGTTCCGCGCGGCCCACGAAAGCGCCTCGTCGACGATCTCGGCCGGATCGTCGCTCGGCTGCCATTCCGGGAAACCGCTGTGCGGCCGGTGGAATTCGCGATGCGCGCCCGCAGCGGGGGAGAGCGTGCCGTCCGGGGCGAGCAGTTCGTCGAGCAGGTCCGCCCGGCCGAGGCCCGCCGCCACCCGGAGGTTGCCGGGGGAGACGCTGCGCGAAGCCAGCAGCTCCGCCGCCTCGCGATGTCCCCAGAACAGCGCGACCACCAGCGGTGTCCCGCCGTCGCCCCGCGCCGGGACGTCGACCGGCGCGCCGGCGTCGAGCAGCATCGTGACCAGGAGCGGCAGCCCGACGTATCCGGCCTGGTGCAACGCCGTCCAGCCGTGGACGTTGGCCGACGCCGGATCGGCGCCGTGGTCGAGCAGGATCCGGACCACCCGTTCGTCGCGGGTCGCCGCGGCCATGCCGAGCAGGTCGTTCCCGTTCTTCCCGTGTGCGTGGACGAGGGTGGGCAGGTCACCGATCAGGCGCGCGAGCCCGGCGAGGTCGCGCGCGTCGATCAGCTCCCGTGCTTTCTCGAAGGCGAGCTCAGCCGGTGACGTCACGCTCCCGCACGCTACCCCCGACCCCCGACAGAACCCGCCATTCGGCCAGCGGGATCCGGTCGTCCCCGGTCAGGACCTGCAGGCAGACGTGATCCGCGCCCGCGTCCAGATGCGCCCGCACCCGGGCGTCGATCTCGTCCTCCCCGACGGCGACCAGCGCGTCCACGAGCCGGTCGGAGCCGTAGTCCTCCTCGGTGAAGCCGAACCGCCGCAGATTCGCCCGATGGTGGGCGGCCAGGTCCAGGTACGTCGACACGTGCCGCCGCGCGATCTCGCGATCCGATCCCACGACGACGGCCTGCTCGACGGCCAGATAAGCCGACGGACCCATGATCTCCCGGGCGAGAGCGGTGTGTTCGACAGGAACGAAATAAGGATGCGCCCCGTCCGCGCGTTCCGCTGCCAGCGACAGCATCCGAGGCCCCAGTGCGGCCAGCAAGCGCCGGCGCGGGGAGTCCGGTGTGGACAGATCGGTCTTGTCCATTTCGTCGAGATAGCCGCGCATGCCCTCCAGCGGTTTCGCGCCCGGCAGATGACCGCCCAGGCCGAGGATGAACCTGCCCGGATAGGCCTCCGCGAGGGTCCGTTCGGCGGCGGCCGCGGCGACGGGCGCCCGGTGGGAGAACCGCGCGATACCGGTGGCGACGGTCAGCCGGGACGTCGCCGCCAGCAGCAGTCCTGCCTGCGTGAACGCCTCCCGTCCCAGATACTCCCCGAACCACAGCGTGTCGAAGCCGAGTTCCTCGACCTCCGCGGCTGCCTCGCGGACTTCATCGATTTCCTTGCCGTCGAACGAAAACGTCCAGATCCCGACGCTCATCGGGTCACCGCCGTCAGTGCCGGGGCCAGCCGTTCCAGCTGATCCACTATGGACCGGAGATCGTCCCCGACGGGGTTGACGAGCACGGTGTCCGCGCCGGCGTCGACGAGTTCCTTGATCCGCCCGGCGATCCGCTCCTCGTCGCCCCAGGCGGTCAGCCCGTCCACGAGCCGGTCGCTGACCTCGGTGATGTCGGCGTCGGTGTAGCCGAGCCGCTTCCAGCCCTTGAAGTAGTGCGGGATGCCGTACTGCTTCATCAGTCCGATATCCCGCGCCACGCTCGCCCGCGCCTGTTCGCGGTCGCTGAGCAGCACCGAATGGGTGGGGATGAGCAGCTTGTCCCCGCCGAGGATTTCGCGGGCGTACGGCGTGTGCTCGAAGGGCTGGGCGAACGGGTGTGCGCCGTCCGTCAGTTCCCGCGCGAGTTCGAGCATCTTCGGCCCGACGGCGGCGAGGACGCGCGGGAACGGCACCGGCGGAGGGAATTCCTCCGCCGCCGCGGCCATGGCCACGAGGTACTCCCGGGTCTGTTCGAGCGGACGGTAGTCCGAACCCGCCTTCTCCGCCTGATGCGAGTGTCCGATCCCGACGCCGAGCACGAACCGGCCGGGGAAGGCCTGCGCGAGCGTCCGTCCGCCGCTGTGGGTGGTGTACGCGGGCCGCGACCAGATGTTCGCGATCCCGGTGCCGACGACCACCCGTTCGGTGGCGGCGAGTGTGATGGCGCTGTACGCGAACAGCTCCCGGTTCCCCGGCCCCTCACCACCCCACACGGTGCGGTAACCCAGCTCTTCCAGCCGTTGTATCGCCCGCCGTTCCTCCTCCGGTGTCGGCGTGAACATGCCGACCGGCAGCCAGACACCCACCGGGCCCAGCCGCTCCCGGGTTTCTTCGAGCAAGGTCATTCTCGTCTCCCCAGCTAACATGAGGCTGCCTCCGTTTACCTGGCCGACTATACGGAGGCAGCCTCCGATTTGTCGAGACTAAGCTCGGGAGCGCGATGGACACCGAGAAGAAGCCACTGCGGGCGGATGCCCGGCGCAACTACGAGCGCCTCCTCGAAGAGGCGAGGCGTGCCTTCGCCGCGCACGGGGTCGAGGCGTCGCTGGAAGAGATCGCGCGCCAGGCCGGTGTCGGCATCGGGACGCTCTACCGGCACTTCCCGACGCGGGAAGCGCTCGTCGAGACGGTGCTTCGCGAAGGCTTCGACACGCAGGCCGAGGCGGCCCGCGAACTTCTCGACTCACCCGAGCCGCTGAACGCGCTGAAGGCCTGGCTCGCCGGGATGGGTGAACAGTCGGCGCGCTACCGCGGACTACCCGAACTGATGGTCGACGTCCTCAACGACGAGACTTCGCCGCTCTACGCGTCCTGTCACGCCATGCGGGACCAGGTGTCCCACCTGGTGGAAAGGGCGAAGGCCGCGGGGGAGCTCCGGGCGGACGTCACAGTGCCCGAAATCCTGGTCATGCTGCACGCGCTTTCCTGGGCCAGCGAACACCTTTCGGGTGACAAGGGCCTCGAACGGCTCCTCGATCTCGTTTTCGCGGGATTACGGGCGAGTTAACAATCCCCTGTAACCAGGTCTAAACTGCGGCGCAACCGGGCACAACGGCGTGACCGTCAACAGTGAGTCGCAGGCACAGACCAGATAGTGGGAGCCGTATCGTGACCAAGCCGAACAAGCCCGTCGTCCTCATCGCCGAGAAGCTCGCGCCCTCCGTGTTGAGCGTCTTCTCCGACGAGGTCGAGGTCCAGCATGTGGACGGCACGGACCGCCCCGCGCTGCTCGAGGCCGTGAAGACGGCGGACGCGCTGCTCGTGCGGTCCGCGACGAAGGTCGACGCCGAGGTCCTCGGCGCCACCACCTCGCTCAAGGTCGTCGCCCGCGCCGGCGTCGGGCTGGACAACGTCGAGGTCCCCGCCGCCACCGAACGCGGTGTCCTGGTGGTCAACGCGCCGACGTCGAACATCGTCTCCGCCGCCGAACACGCCGTCGCCCTGCTGCTCGCCGTCGCCCGCCGGGTCCCGGCCGCCGACCAGAGCCTCCAGGGTGGCGCGTGGAAGCGCAGCGCCTACTCGGGCGTCGAGATCCAGGGCAAGACCATCGGTGTGGTCGGCCTCGGCAAGATCGGCCAGCTGTTCGCGCAGCGGCTCGCCGCGTTCGACACGAAGCTCATCGCGTACGACCCCTACGTCTCGGCCGCCCGCGCCGCGCAGCTCGGCATCGAGCTGGTCACGCTGGACGAGCTGCTGGAGCGCGCCGACGCGATCTCCATCCACCTGCCGAAGACCCCGGAGACCAAGGGCCTGATCGGCGCCGAGGCGCTCAAGAAGACCAAGCAGGGCGTCATCATCGTCAACGCCGCGCGCGGCGGCCTGATCGACGAGCAGGCGCTGGCGGACGCGGTCAGCTCCGGCCACGTCGGCGGTGCCGGTATCGACGTGTTCGTCACCGAGCCCACCACCGAAAGCCCGCTGTTCGGCCTGCCGAACGTCGTCGTGACCCCGCACCTGGGCGCGTCGACCGCCGAGGCGCAGGACCGCGCGGGCACCGACGTCGCGAAGTCCGTGCTGCTCGCGCTGCGCGGCGACTTCGTGCCGGACGCGGTGAACGTCGCGGGCGGCGGCACGGTCGGCGAGCACGTCCGGCCGTACCTTTCGCTCACCCAGAAGCTCGGCACCCTGCTGACCGCGCTGAACCCGAAGGCCCCGGCCTCGGTCACCGTCGTGGTCAAGGGCGAGCTGTCCACCGAGGATGTCAGCGTGCTGCCGCTCGCGGCCGAGCGCGGCGTGTTCTCCGGCGTCGTCGAGGACCAGGTCACCTTCGTGAACGCGCCGCGCGTGGCCGAAGAGCTGGGCGTGCAGGTCGACCTGGTCACCGAGACCGAAAGCCCCAAGTTCCGCAGCCTGGTCACCGTCCGCGCGGTCCACGCCGACGGCACCACCCTTTCGGTCTCCGGTTCGGTCACCGGCAAGGACGAGGTCGAGAAGCTGGTGGAGGTCAACGGCCGCCACTTCGATCTGCGCGCCGAGGGCAATGTGCTGCTGCTCGAATACCCGGACCGCCCGGGCATCATGGGCCGCGTCGGCACGCTGCTCGGCGAGGCGGGGCTCAACATCGAGGCCGCGCAGATCAGCCAGACCACCGACGGCGCGGACGCGGTCATGCTGCTGCGCGTGGACCGTTCCGTCGACTCGCATCTGCTGGAGCCGATCGGCGCCACCGTCGGCGCGCACACGATTCGCGCCGTCAACTTCGGCTGACCTCCGAGTACATGAAGGCCCCCTTCCTTGCGCCTAGGTACAGGAAGGGGGCCTTCATGTACTTTTTCGCAATTAGTCGACTAAGTGCGTTCGTTGTATGTGCGGGGTTCGCGAGAACGCAGAGCAAGATTCAATAACGGTGAAAATTGCCTACTGAAGTCGGGCGGATGGGCCGATAGGTTCTTCCGGCGAGGCCGAACCATCGCGTCGTCAAGGGCACGGCGCGGCGCCGGGGCTCACCGTCGGGGGTGTGTTCGAGCGGCAGGCAGGTTCCGAGTCCAGGCCTCGAGTGAGGGCACGTACTCATGAACAGATCCCGCGTACCCCGATGGGCGATCCGCTCGTCGGCCGCGGTCTTCGCCGCGTTGCTCGTGACGTCCGTGACCGGGGCGTCCGCTGCCGCGCAGGATGTCCCTCTCGCGGACGGCGTCACGCCGGCGAAGATCGACCGTAACGGATTCCAGGGGAAGGTCGAGCCGAAGCTCAAGGCCGCCCAAGGCAAGATCACCGCCTTCGTCGAGCTGGCCAAGCAGCCCGCCGTCGACGCCTTCAACGCCGAGCAGAACAAGGGCGCCGGCAAGGAGAAGGCCAAGAAGGCCGCGAAAGACGCCAAGGCCGACGCCGCCGCGACGGTGAACTCCGTCGTCGGGCAGCTCAAGGCCGCCGACGCCGGCACCCAGCTGGTCACGCAGACCTCCAACGCGGTCGCCGGCGCGGTCGTCACGGCCGACGCGGCGAAGATCCGCGAACTGGCGAAGCGGCCGGACGTCGTTTCGGTCAAGAAGGTCGTGCCGAAGACCCGCACCAACTCCAGCGCGGTCCAGCTGACCAACACGCTCGCCTCCTGGCAGCAGACCGGCCGCTACGGCGACGGCATCCGCGTCGGCGTGATCGACGACGGCATCGACTACACCCACGCCACCTTCGGCGGTCCGGGCACGGCCGAGGCGTACAACGCGATCAACCGTGACCAGGCCACCCCCGCCTTCCCGACGGACAAGGTCGTCGGCGGTATCGACCTGGTCGGCGACGCCTACGACTCGGGCAGCGACGACCCGGCCCTCAACACCCCGAAGCCGGACCCCAACCCGATCTCGTGCGGCCACCACGGCACGCACGTCGCGGGCACGGTCGCCGGATTCGGTGTGGACGAAGCGGGCAAGACCTTCACCGGTGACTACAAAAAACTGAACAAGAAGAAGCTCGAGGCGATGCAGATCGGCCCGGGCACCGCGCCCAAGGCCCTGCTGTACGCGATCAAGGTCTTCGGCTGCGACGGCTCGACCAACGTCACCTCGCAGGCGCTCGACTGGTCGCTCGACCCGGACGGTGACGGCGACTTCACCGATCACCTCGACGTGGTCAACCTTTCCCTCGGCGGCGACTTCGCCACCCCGGACGACCCGGACTCGCTGTTCGTGCGCAAGATCGCCGCGAACAACGTCGTCCCGGTGTTCTCCGCGGGCAACGGCGGCGACCTCAACGACGTCGGCGGCGCGCCGGGCAACACGCCCGAGGCACTGACCGTCGCCAGCAGCCGTGACGCGTCCGTCCTGCGTGACGCCGTCGAAGCCGTCGCTCCCGACGGTGTGAAGGGCGCGAAGACCGGCCAGTTCAGCCAGAACTACGCGACCTACGACACGCTCGACGTCACCGCGCCGGTGGTCACGCTGTCGGCCGACAACGCCGCCGGTTGCAAGCCGTACTCCGAGGCCGACAAGGCCAAGGCCGCGGGCAAGATCGTGTTCCTCGAATGGGACGACAACGACGCGACCCGCGCCTGCGGTTCGGGCGCCCGTTCGAACAACGCGCAGGCCGCCGGTGCCAAGGGCGCGCTGTTCTCGTCGACGCTGGAGCATTTCTCGGCCGGGATCGCGGGCAACGCGGCCCTGCCGACGTTCCAGCTGACCGGCAGCGCGACCGCTTCGATCCGTCCCGCGGTGACCGCGGGAACGCTGCAGGTCCGCATGACCGGCAAGGGCCGCGTGTCCGTGCCGACCACCGACCAGTCCATTGTGGACACCCCGAGCTCGTTCACCTCGCGTGGCGGGCGCGGCCCGGCCGTGAAGCCGGACGTCGCGGCGCCCGGTGACTCGATCGCGTCCGCGCTGAGCGGAAGCGGGGCCGGTCGCCTGGTCATCTCCGGGACGTCGATGGCGGCTCCGCACACCTCGGGTATCACCGCCCTGATCCGTCAGGCGCACCCGGACTGGTCGGTCGAGGAGGTCAAGGCCTCGGTCATCAACACCGCCGGGCATGACATCCGTGACGCGTCGGGCCGGGTCTACGGCCCGCAGCGCGTCGGCAGCGGCCGGATCGACGCGAAGGCCGCGCTGGACAACCAGGTCCTGGCCTACGTCGTCGACAACCCCGGCTTCGTCTCGGTCAACTTCGGCGTCGTCGAAGCGGGCGGCCCGGTCACCCTGACCAAGACGGTCAAGGTGGTCAACAAGGGCATCAAGCCGGTCGAGTACTCGGTGGGCTACGAAGCCGTGAACGCGCTCCCCGGTGTCGAGTACACAGTGGACAAGCCGACCGTGAAGCTGAGCCCGCGTGGTATCGCGCTGGTCAAGGTCACCCTGAAGATCGCCGACCCCAAGGCGCTCCGCAAGGTCATCGACCCGACCATGGCGACCACGCAGGTCGGCCTCGCCCGGCAGTTCGTGGCGGACGCCTCCGGCCGGATCGCGTTCACCCCGAAGAGCGGCACGACCGTTCCGCTGCGGCTCTCGGTGTACTCCGCGCCGAAGCCCGTCTCGTCCATCAACACCCCGGGCAACGTCAACTTCGGCGCCGGCCAGAACCAGGCCGTGCTGAACCTGACCGGCAAGGGCGTGGACCAGGGCACCGGTTCGCAGCGGTACCGCTCGCTGATCAGCGTGCTCGAACTGCAGGCGGAATCCCCGCAGCTGCCCGAATGCGACGGCGACGTCACCACCGACTGCACCCTGAACCAGACCGCCAAGGGCGCCGACCTGCGCTACATCGGCGCCGCGTCGACGGCTCCGCTGGCCAAGGCGCAGGGTGAGCCGGAGAACGCGTTGCTGGCCTTCGGTCTCACCACCTGGAGCGACCTGGCCAACCTGGGCAGCAACACCTCGCCGTTCGTGGACATCGACACCACGGGCGACGGGCAGCCGGACTTCGAGACCTATGTGACCAAGGTGACGTCCACCGACGTCCTCGTGGCGGTCACCGTGGCGCTGAAGCCGGGCTTCCCGCAGGTGGACATCCAGCCGATCAACGGCCAGCTCGGCGACGTCGACACGAACGTGTACGACACCAACGTCGTCGTGCTGCCGGTGAGCATCGCGGCACTGGGCATCGACCCGAACGCCGCTTCGCACAAGATCAGCTACACCGTCGGGACCTCCGGGTTCTACGCGGCGCCGGGTGCGGACTCGTCGACGATCGACTACGTCGGCACGCCGCTTTCGTTCGACGCCTTGGCTCCCGCGTACACCGTCCAGGGCGGCGGCGACTCCGCGCTGGGCTACGTCGCGAAGCCGGGCACGGCGCTGGTGGTCAACCGCAACGCGGCCGCGCAGGACACCGTGCTGGGCCTGCTGGCGATCGAGCACCACAACGCCTCGGGCAACCGGGCGAACGTGGTGAAGATCCAGACGAACGCCGGCGGCGGCGACACCGGTGTCGACCGGCCGGGCAACGGCGGGCGGCACACCGGACGTCAGCCGATCGGTGTGGGCTGACGCGGTAGTGCGGTAATCCGCGTTCGATGAGGTGAGGGACGCCCTGGCGGCATGCTTTCCGCCAGGGCGTCCCTTCTTGTATTCACCCTTTCGGCTGTCTCGCTCTGTGGGAGATTCCGGCATAAGGGTGGTGCGGCTACGGCTACCGGGCTACGGCCGGTAACCTTCCGCTGCTGGCGTTTTCTTGCGGATGGGCCATCCGGACTGCCGGTGGCCTGGTCTACGGAGGTGTGTGGATGCGGCTCGCGGTGATCCCAGGAGACGGGATCGGGCCCGAAGTGGTCTCCGAGGCGCTCAAGGTGCTCGGTGAGGTCGTACCGACGGCGGAGATCACGAACTACGACCTCGGCGCCGCCCGGTGGCACTCCACCGGTGAGCTGCTCCCGGAGTCGGTACTCGGTGAACTCCGTCAGCACGACGCGATCCTGCTGGGCGCGGTGGGCGACCCGACGGTGCCGAGCGGCATCCTGGAGCGCGGGCTGTTGCTGCGCCTCCGGTTCGAGCTCGACCACCACGTGAACCTGCGCCCCGCGCGGTTGTACCCGGGGGTGCGCGGTCCGCTCGCCGAGGCGGGCGAGATCGACATGGTCGTCGTGCGTGAAGGCACCGAAGGCCCGTACGCGGGCAACGGTGGCCTGCTGCGCAAGGACACCGAGAACGAGATCGCGACGGAGGTCAGCGTCAACACGGCGTTCGGCGTCCGGCGCGTGGTGACCGACGCGTTCAACCGCGCCGAGGCGCGGCCCCGCAAGCACCTGACGCTCCTGCACAAGACGAACGTGCTGGAGTACGCGGGTTCGCTGTGGTCGCGGATCGTCGAAGAGGTCTCGCTGGAGCACCCGGAGGTGACCGTCGCGTACTCCCATGTGGACGCCGCGACCATCCACCTGGTGACCGACCCGTCCCGTTTCGACGTCGTGGTGACGGACAACCTGTTCGGCGACATCATCACCGACCTGGCGGCGGCCGTGACCGGCGGCATCGGGCTGGCGGCGAGCGGGAACCTCGACATCACCCGGCGGAACCCGAGCATGTTCGAGCCGGTGCACGGCAGCGCGCCGGACATCGCGGGCCAGGGTCTCGCCGACCCGACCGCCGCGGTGCTCTCGGTGTCGCTGCTGCTGGACCACTTGGGACAGAAGGAAGCGGCGCGGCGGATCGAGGCCTCCGTGGCCTTCGACCTCGCGACCCGCGACCAGGCGTCGCCCGGCGCGACGCACGCGATCGGCGACCGGCTGGCGGCGCTGGTGTCGTCGAACGTGCGCCCGGTCACCCAGTAGTTCCTTTTGGGCTGAAGGGGCCCTTCACCGCATCTCACGCGGTGAAGGGCCCCTTTGTCGCATCGGACGAGGGGAAAGTCCCTTCGCCCGCTCCCAGCCCGTGGGAAGTTCCGCCCGGCTTGTGGACGCCCGTCGGGCCGTGTGCCATGATGCGTCCGTGACCTCCTGCACCATCATTATCGCCGAGCGCGCCGGATAACAGCTCCACAAGAGCCCCCGGCGCGCAACCTCTCGCACCCATGCGGGAGGTTTTTTTGTTGCCTGAACACGTTTTGCCACCACCATGAGGAGTTCCCCGTGACTCGCACGGAGCCCGACGGCACACCGCTCGGCGACGCCTTCCACCTCTACGACACGACGTTGCGCGACGGCGCGCAGCGCGAGGGGATCTCCTACTCCGTCACGGACAAACTGGCGGTGGCGAGGCTGCTCGACGATCTCGGGGTCGGGTTCATCGAAGGCGGATGGCCGGGAGCGCTGCCCAAGGACACGGAATTCTTCGCCCGGGCCGCTTCGGGCGAACTGAAACTGCGCCACGCGGCGCTCGTCGCGTTCGGCGCGACGCGGAAGGCGGGCGCCAAGGCCGAGCAGGATCAGCAGGTGCGGGCGCTGCTCGATTCCCAGGCGCCGGTGATCACCCTGGTGGCCAAATCGGACTTACGCCATATCGAGCGCGCACTGCGGGTCGATGTCGACGAGGCGTGCGAGATGGTGCGGGACACCGTCGCTCTCCTCGTCGGCGAAGGACGTCGCGTCTTCCTTGACGCGGAACACTTTTTCGACGGCTACGCGTTCTCCCCGGACACCGCGCTGAAGGTGCTCGACGCGGGAGTGAACGCGGGCGCCGACGTCGCCGTGCTGTGCGACACCAACGGCGGCCAACTGCCGCTCGGGCTCGCGGAAACCGTCCGCGAGGTCAAGGAACGGACCGGATTCCGGCTCGGAATCCATTGCCAGGACGACACTTCCTGCGCGGTGGCGAATTCCGTCGCCGCCGTGCAGGCCGGCGTGACGCACGTCCAGTGCACCGCCAATGGTTACGGCGAACGGGCGGGTAACGCCGATCTGTTCGCCGTGACGGGAAATCTGGTGACCAAGCTCGGTATGGAGGTGCTCCCGACCGGAGGCGCCGCCGAGCTCACCCGGGTCTCCCATGCCCTTGCCGAAATCGCGAACATCGCCCCCTACACCCACCAGGCTTACGTAGGGGCGTCGGCCTTCGCCCACAAGGCGGGACTGCACGCGAGCGCGATCAAGGTGGATCCGTTGCTGTACAACCACATCGATCCAGCTTCGGTCGGCAATGACATGCGGGTACTGGTCACCGAGATGGCCGGCAGGGCCAGCCTGGAGCTCAAGGGACGTGAGCTCGGGGTCGACCTTGCCGGCCAGCCCGAGGCGCTGACGAGCGCCGTCCGGAAGGTGAAGCGGCTCGAATCCGAAGGCTGGTCCTTCGAAGCCGCGGACGCTTCACTCGAACTGCTGCTGCGGCGGGAGGTCGACGGCCCGCAGAGCGACGTCCTCGACGAACCGCCGTTCGAACTCGAGTCGTACCGGGTCGTGCTGGACCACCGGTCCGACGGCGAGGTCGTGTCCGAGGCCACGGTGAAGGTGCACGTCGCCGGGCAGCGCGTGATCGCGACCGCCGAGGGCAACGGCCCCGTGCACGCGCTCGACGCCGCCCTGCGCGAGGCGCTCAGCCCGCATCTGTCCTGGTTGGACACTGTGGAACTGGCCGACTACAAGGTGCGGATCCTGCCCGGTCACCCGGGCACCGACGCCGTCACGCGCGTGCTCGTCGAGACCAGCGACGGCGAACGGGAATGGACCACCGTCGGCGTGCACGGCAACATCGTCGAGGCGAGCTGGCTCGCGTTGTGCGACGCGCTCGTGCACAAGTCCCTCAGGGAAGGCCCGGCGTGAGGAGTCGTACAGTGGGGGAGTGCGTCTAGCCCGAATTGCTCATCCCGGTGGTGTCGCGTTCGCTTCGATCGAAGGGGACGGCGACGACGCCCAGGTACTGGAAATCGCCGAGCACCCCTTCGGCAACCCCAACTTCACCGGCAAACGCTGGCCGCTCGCCGACGTCCGGCTGCTCGCGCCGATCCTGCCGTCGAAGGTGATCGCGGTCGGCCGGAACTACGCCAAGCACGCGGCCGAGTTCGGCAACGAGGTCCCGCAGGACCCGATGCTGTTCATCAAGCCGTCGACCACGGTGATCGGCCCGAACGCGCCCATCCGCCGTCCGCGCGGGGTCGGCCGCGTCGACTTCGAGGGCGAACTGGCGATCGTCATCGGCCAGCCGGTCAAGAACGTGCCCGCCGCCCGTGCGGCGAGCGCGATCCTCGGCTACACCGTGGCGAACGACGTCAGCGCGCGTGACCTGCAGAAGTCCGACGGCCAGTGGGGCCGGGCGAAGGGGTTCGACACCTTCTGCCCGCTGGGCCCGTGGATCGAGACCTCGCTCGACGCGGCCGACCTCGCGCTCAAGTCCGAGGTGGACGGTGTCCTCAAGCAGGACGGCCGGACGTCGGACCTGGTGCACAAGATCCCCGAGCTGGTCGAGTTCGTGTCCGGCGTGATGACCCTGCTGCCCGGCGACGTCATCCTGACCGGCACGCCCGAAGGCGTCGGCCCCATCGAGGACGGCCAGTCGGTCTCGATCACCATCGAAGGCATCGGCACGCTGACCAACCCGGTGCAGGACATCTAGCGCGCCATGAAAGGTCCTTTCCTTGCAAAATTTGCAAGGAAAGGACCTTTCATGGCGTTCGTGACCCGTCAGCTCCCGGCCGGTTCCATCGCCCGCCGCGCGAAGGCCGGGGCGTGCTCGGGTCGCAGCCCCAGGCCCAGCAGCCGGGCGGGGACGTAGGACAGCACGGGGAACCGGCCGAACAGCTTCACCATCACCGCGGGCGGACCGTTGCGCCTGCCCTCCATGACCGGCTTCATGACGTTCTTGTGCAGCATGCGCTGCAGTCCCTGTACGAGCATCGTCGGCGCGAGACGGCGCTTGCGGACCTTCGCCAGGTCCGTCACCGACGGCCTGCCCCGGCGCAGCGGCTCGGCGAGCAGGGTGGCGGCCGCGACCGCGTCCTGCACCGCGAGGTTGATGCCGACCCCGCCGACCGGCGACATCGCGTGCGCCGCGTCACCGATGCACAGCAGCCCGTCGATATGCCACTTCCGCAGCAGGTTCATCTTGACGTCGAGGAACTTGACGTCGTCGGTCGTCTTCAGCTCGTCGACCCGGTCGGCCAGGTCGGGAAGGATCGCGGCCACGTTCTCCCGGAACGCCTCGATACCGTTTTCGCGCAGATCCCGGCCCTTGGGGCTGAGATAGGCGATCTGGAAGTAGCCCTTGCGCGGCAGCGGCACGGCGAAGCGGCGATCCCGCATCTTCGGGGTCAGCATGCCCTCGCGTTCGCCGTCCCGCCGCGAGATCCGGAACCACCACGCGTCGAACGGGATGGGGTAGTCCTTCGTCGTCAGCCCGGCCTCGCGGCGGGCCAGCGACCAGCGCCCGTCGGCGGCGATCACCAGGTCGGCGCGTAGTTCGCCGGTCTTTCCGTCAGCGTCGCGGTAGCGGACGCCGCTGACCCGGCCCTGCTCGAAGATCAGCCCGGTCATCTCCGTGCTCTGCCGCAGCGTGAACTTGGACTCCTTCGCGCCGGCGTCGGCGAGCAGGTCCAGGAAATCCCATTGGGGGACCATCGCGATGTACGGGTGCGCCACCTTCAGCCTGGTCAGGTCGGCCAGGCGCATCATCGTGCCGTCCTCGGCCGGGAATCCGGCGTAGGAGATCTCGCTGTGCGGCAGGCTGAGGAATTTCTCCCCGAGGCCCAGTTCGTCGAGCAACGTCAACGTCGACGGGTGCACGGTGTCGCCGCGGAAGTCCCTCAGGAAGTCCTTGTGCTTCTCCAGCACCGTGACCTCGACCCCGGCCCTGGCCAGCAGCAATCCGGCGACCATGCCCGCGGGGCCACCGCCGACGACCACGCAGTTCGTGCGTTCGTTCATCCGTCCCACCCCTTCGAAACCCTTATTCATCGTCTGTTGAATAAGCTCAGCATGCACCCGCCCGACGTGCTCGTCAAGCGCCATCCGGGCGGATACGCCGTTCGGGCTATGACCCGGGTCTCACCGGTCCGGGTGCCGGGGTTGACTGTCCAAAAAGGACTAGACGTGGGGCGGGAAAGTCCCGGAAGGACGGCGATCGCGGAAATGCCCATGTGGACGGTCCACGACTCGAAGCCGGGTAAGGATTTCGTTGTCGTCACAGGGTGTGCGCGCCGTGAATCGGTCATGGCGCCGGGTGCCGGTATTTCACCCGCCCGCCCGCGTTAGCCGTTGTCCGGTAACTAAAACACGTCATCTCACCAACTGGGAGTAGAGTGCCCGCGCCGGAACAGACCAGCCTTAATCACCTCATCGGCAGAGTCGCGATCGCGCTGAGTGCCCTAGCCTCACTTGGTGGATTTCGCTCTCGTGCCCCGGACCCCGTCACGAACCACGCCGGACGCTCCGGACGGAGCGCCGTGGGAGCCGCCGGAGTTACGGTTGGTGTGCCTCGACATCGATGACACGTTGATCGACTGCACGGCGGCGATCCGGTACAGCCTGAGCGCGCTCACCGGCCAGAACGACCTTTGGCCACTATGGGATCTCATCACCGAAGAGCATGTCGCGCTGGTGGTGGCAGGCGAAATCGATTACGCGACCATGCATCACAAGCGTACTGAATGTTTCCTCGCCGAGATCGGCATTCTGGCCGACGAAGACCAGGTCAAGGGCTTCGAAAGACGCCGTCGTGAAATTCTCACGCGTTCGTGGCAATTGTTCGAAGATGTCCTCCCGTGCCTGGAATGGCTGAGAGCCGCGGGCGTCCTCGTCGCGGCCGTCACGAACGCCTCCGGCGCGCATCAGCGCAAGAAGATCGCCGACCTCGGACTCGCCCGGTTCTTCGACCACGTGGCCATCGCCGGTGAACTCGGAGTAGCCAAACCGGACCCGGCGATGTTCCACTCGGTCTGCCTCGGCCTCGGCTGCGACCCCGCCCAGGCGGTCCATGTCGGCGACAAGCTCGACACCGACGCCATCGGCGCACGCGACGCCGGCCTCGGCGCCGTCTGGCTCGACCGGGACGGCATCGCCGAGCGCGCCCCGGCGGGTGTGCACACCATCGCCGGCCTCGACGAGCTGCCTGAGCTGCTCGTTTCCGAGTTCGCGAAGCTCGGCGTCCCCGCCCAGCGCGCTACGGAGACCCCCGCTTTCACGGTGCGGAACGGCGTGCTCTAGTATTCTTTCTCGTGCGGCACCGAGCCGGTCAAGATCGGAACGGTACCTCACTGGGGTATGGTGTAATTGGCAGCACGACTGGTTCTGGTCCAGTTAGTCTAGGTTCGAGTCCTGGTACCCCAGCTGGAGAACTCTCCGGAGTGAACACAGAGTGACCCCCCTGCGAAGGCGGGAAACCCGGTCTGGTAAGTTTCTCCACAGCAACACAGCAGGTGAACAACTGAAAACCTCCTTCTGAAGGAGGAAGTTCCTAGCCCCCGTCGTCTAGCGGCCTAGGACGCCGGCCTCTCACGCCGGTAGCGTGGGTTCGAATCCCATCGGGGGTACTTCGCGAAAAGCGTCGATCATTTCGATCGGCGCTTTTCGCTGTTTCAGGAGCCGGCATCGCGTCGTTGATCCTTTTCCTGCTCCCGCCGTCGCAGGTTATTTGCTCTGGTAGCGGTTCAAACCCTGTCGTTGGAGACGGTGTCGTCCACTGTGGCCGGGTCGGCTTCCAAAATGGACGTACGGTCGAGTTCGGAGACTTCTCGCCGACCGGAACCGGACGAGTGAACAGGAGCGGGTATGACCGACGATGTGGCCGGCCGAGTGATCAAGGCCGAGCGGGACCGGATCCAGTGTCTCCTCGACGTGGATCGCGGCACCTACGACCGGCTGCACGCCGCGGAATACCGGTTGTGCAACCCGACCGGCACCGTGTGGACCAAGGCCGAATACCTGGAACTCCTCACCACCGGGCGCGTCGCCTACCGGGAACTGGAGCCGGCCGGCGACGTGGACGCCATCGTCGGCACCGACGTCGTCGTCCTCCGCTACCGGTGCTTCATCGAACTCACCGTCGACGGCGCGGACATCCCGCGCCACGAGGCCTGGCACACCGACGTCTACACCCATGACGGCGGCACGTGGCGTTGTGTCTGGTCGCAAGCCACCGGCATCATGGACTTTTCGTCGGCCACGGCCTGACCCGGCGTTCCGGGGTACAGGGGACTATCGTCGAAGACAGCACAACGTTGCCTTCACGAGCAGGACGGCCATCGCCCGATGATCTGAAGGACCGCTCCGGACCCGGCGGCGCACGTTCGGTGTCGTCACAGTGACGACCGAATGAGCCGACAAGCCGTCCGCAGCGCACGAGAGGCCTGCTCATGGCCGATCCCCGGCACGAGCCGAACGTTCCCGACGATGCCCGGCTGGTGGTCCCGCGCCTTTTGCGGGTGACCGCGGAGTTCGGGTGGCGGTTGCTCGTCGTCGGCGCGACCCTGTACGTCCTCGGTCTGGTCGCCGGCTTTCTGGCCGCGGTGGTCGTGCCGGTGGCGATCGCCTTGCTGCTGGCCGCGATGCTCGCACCCGCGGTGACCTTCCTCGCCCGTCACCGGGTTCCCCGCGGTCTCGCCGTCGTGATGGTCCTGGTCGGCGGGCTCGCGGTGCTGGGCGGCTTGCTGACCTTCGTGGTGCTCACGTTCGTCAACGGCCTGCCGGCCTTGCGGGTCCAGCTCACGACGAGCGTTGACGCCATCGCGAACTGGCTCACCACCGGTCCGCTCCACCTCAGCGCCGCACAGCTCCGGGATTCGGTCAACGACCTGGTGACCACGCTGACCAATTCCCGGACCGGCTTGACCTCCGGCGCGCTGAGCACGGCGGCGACGGTGGGCGGAGTGCTGGCGCAGGCGCTGCTCGTGTTGTTCGTCTTGATCTTCCTGCTCGCGGACGGGCCTGGGATCTGGGCGTTCCTGCTGCGCGCGGCGCCCGCCGCGACGCGGACCCGGGCCGACGTCGCCGGGCGGCGGAGCCTGGCGGCGCTCGTCAGTTACGTGCGGGCGACCATCGCGGTCGCCACGGTGGACGCGGTCGGCATCGGTATCGGCATGGCCGTGCTGGGTGTGCCGCTGGCCGTGCCCTTGTCGGCACTGGTGTTCCTCGGCGCGTTCGTGCCGATCATCGGCTCGGTGGTGGCGGGCACGGTCGCGGTCCTGATCGCGCTGGTCGCCAACGGTCTCGTCCCGGCGCTGATCCTGCTCGGCGTCGTGCTCGTCGTCCAGCAACTGGAAAGCCATCTGCTGCAACCGTTCCTGCTCGGACGTGCGGTGAAGCTCCATCCGCTCGCGGTGGTGCTGGCCATCGCGACCGGGCTGCTCGTCGGCGGTATCGCCGGTGCTCTGCTGGCGGTCCCGCTGCTGGCGGTGCTCAATTCCGCCATCCGGTCCTTGCGCAGCGAGGCCGACGAAAACGTCGACCCGGCCGACGTCCACGCGAGCAGACCCGCGGAGTCCGGCCCACCCGAACCCGACCAAGGAGACGCCCCATGACCACGACGACCCGACGACTCGACCAGAGCCAGGTGGAGCTCATCGGCAAGGAACTGGATTCGCTGCGACAGCGGGTGGTGGCGGATCTCGGCGAGGACGACGCCGACTACATCCGCCGGGTCGTCGCGGTGCAACGGCTCAGTGAGGTGTCGGGACGGCTGCTGCTGTTCGCGGGCTGGTTCCCGCCGGCGTGGATCGCCGGTGTGGGCGCACTGTCGTTGTCGAAGATCTTGGACAACATGGAGATCGGGCACAACGTCCTGCACGGTCAGTACGACTGGATGAAGGATCCGACGCTGAATTCGCGGACCTTCGAATGGGACATGGTCTGCCCGAGTGAGCAGTGGCGTCGTTCGCACAATTTCATGCATCACACCTACACCAACATCCTCGACAAGGACCGCGACGTCGGTTACGGCATCATCCGGATCACCGAAGACCAGAAGTGGAATCCGTACTACCTCGGCAATCCGCTCTACGCGGCGGCGCAGGCGCTGTTCTTCGAGTACGGCATCATGCTGCACGACCTCGAAGCGGACCGCATCGTGCAAGGCCGCCGGTCATGGGCCGACGTCCGCCCGCTGCTCGGCCCGATGCTGCGCAAAGTGGGGCGGCAGGCGAGCAAGGACTATCTGCTCTTCCCGGCGCTGACCGGGCCGCTGTTCCCAGTGACCCTGGCGGCGAACGTCAGCGCGAACCTGATCCGCAACCTGTGGGCGTTTTCGATCATTTTCTGCGGGCATTTCCCCGACGGCGCCGAGGTGTTCACTGAAGAGGAGAGCGAGAACGAGAGCAAGGGGCAGTGGTACCTGCGCCAGATGCTCGGCTCCGCGAACATCACCGGAAACCCGCTGTTCCACCTGTTGTCCGGGAACCTCAGCCACCAGATCGAGCACCATCTGTTCCCGGACATCCCGTCCCGCCGCTATCCGAGGATCGCGGCCGAGGTGCGGGAGATCTGCGAGAAGCACGGCCTGCCCTACAACACCGGCCCGCTGTCGAAACAGCTCGGCTCGGTCATCCGCAAGATCTTCCGCCTCGCCTTGCCATGACCGACCGGCTTCTCGCGCTTCTCGGTGATGCCGACGGCGGTCTCGAACTGGTACGGCGCATCTGCGAACTGTGCGTCACCGAACTGGCCGTCTCCGGGGCCGGGCTGAGTGTGATGACCGGCGCCTCGGCCGATGGCACCCAGATCCTGGTGCACTCCACCGGAGAGGCGGGGAAACACCTGGAAGATCTGCAGCTGACGGTGGGCGAGGGACCGAGCGTGGACGCCTACGTTTCGGGTGAGGCGGTACTGGTGCCGGATCTCGACGCCGAGCAGGACCGGTGGCCCGCCTACGCGCCGGGGGCGACGGGACTCGGCGTGGCGGCGGTGTTCTCGTTCCCGTTACAGGTCGGCGCCGCGCGCCTGGGTGTGCTGGACCTGTACCGCACCACCTCGGGCCCGCTCAGCGCGCCACGGCTTTCCGGCGCCCTCACCTTGGCGGAGGCGGGGACGGTGGCCTTGCTGGACGATACCGACGCGGCACAGGGCGCGAGGCTGCTGGGACAAGGCGAACTGCACAGCGTGGTGCATCAGGCCACCGGCATCGTGACCGTCCACCTCGACGTGAGTCTTCAAGAAGCCCTCATCAGGATTCGCGCGTACGCCTATGCCCACCAGTTGTCGCTGAACGAGGTGGGCGGGCGCATCGTGCGGCGCGAACTGGTTCTCGAGACGGGAGAATGAAATCATGACAGGAAAACCACCGGAAATCGCGGACGATCGCACCGCGGCGGCCGTGGGGCGGGAAAGGCTGCTCGCGCGCACCTTCGTCGAACTCGCCGACACCCTGGTGACCGAATTCGACGTAGCGGATTTCTTGCGCACCCTCGTCGAACAGTGCGTGCGGCTGATGGAGGTGTCCGCCGCCGGTGTCGTACTGGTCGATTCCCAGGGCAGGCTCCGGATGGCCGCCGCGTCCTCCGAACGGGCCGGGCTGCTGGAAAGCTTGGCGGTACAGGCCGAAGACGGACCGTGCATCGACTGCCTCCGTGACGCCCGTCCGGTGCGCAGCACCGATCTCCGTGAGGACGCCATCCGCTGGCCCCGGTTCGCGGCCGCGGCGGCGGCGGCCGGATTCCGCGCCGCGGAAGCGGTCCCGATGCGGTTGCGCCGGATGGTCATCGGCAGCCTCACCCTGCTCCACACCGAACCCGTGCGGGAAGACGCCGATCGCACCGCGCTCAGCCAGGCCCTCGCCGACGTCGCCACCATCGGGCTGCTGCAGCACCGCGCCATCGTCCGCGGCGAACTCCTCACCGAGCAACTGCAGTCCGCGCTGAACAGCCGGGTGATCATCGAACAGGCGAAGGGCGTCTTGTCCGCACGCAGCGATGATCCGGACATGGAGACCGCCTTCACCGCCCTGCGCGGCTACGCTCGCAGCCACCATCTGCGCTTGGCGGACGTGTCCCGTGAGGTCGCCGACGGCACCGCGGACATCGACGCGATCCTCGCCTACGCCTCGCGGTCGCGCTCCTGACGCAGCGCGCGGTTGTGCCGTGGTTCGGTGCGGGTCTTGGCGTGGTCGACCTGGCGGATCATGTCGGTGCGGACCTCGTTGAGCGCGACCGGCAGATCCGGCGCCGAAGAACCGGCCACCAGATGCAGGCCGGGAAAGCGATGGAGCCGGCATTCGAGAGTGAGCTGCTGTCCCGCCCCGCGCCGGTCCTTGACGCTGATTTCGAGGTCGACCTGTCCTTCGCTGAAGGAACGCAGCCTGGAACCGAGCGCGGCCAGCCGTTCGGCGACCCAATCGTGTTCGGAGGCGGAGAATCCGGCACCGAGATGGAGCCGTTCGATGATCAGGCCCAGGTCTTTCCGATCGGCGGTCATGTCGCCTTCTTCCGTTTGCCCGCAAATGATTGCGGGATACGCTCGACTCTACGTCGTTCGCGTGGCAGCACGTTTTTCCCGTGTACCATGGAAACACCGAAAGTATTCCGCGCGTCGGAGAACGACCGATGTCACCTTCGGCTCTTCATTTACGCCGGCCTTCCCGGCCGGAGACCGGACCCGGATATGCGCGCCGACTCCCTCGCCCGCGATGCAGGTGAACGGCTCAGCCTCAAGCCCCGCAACTCGGAGAGCGGGTTCGTCGACGGTGCCTGGTGGCCCCGGTCCCGTGACCTGACGGCCGAAGTGCCCGAACTCGCCATCGCGCTCAACGGCCCGATCGGCCCGGTGTGGCGGGTGGCGTTCCCGCCGTCGGCCTGGGAGGTCACGGTTCGCGAGCTGATCTGCCATGGGCGGCTGGTCAAACTCGAGGGAATCGGCTCGCAGAACGTCCATGTCGTGCATGTGACCGGAGGGAACATGCGGCGGGTCACCCTCGTCGTGATCCCTCCGGAGGCGGATCCGGTGGCTGCCGGGCGGGTGCTGGCGGCGGCCTCCGGGCAGAACAACGTGGCTTGCCCGGAGACCCTCCTCGACGGGTCCGGCATGCCACTCGCACTGGAGAACGCCCTCTCCTGCTGGGAATCCGAAGGCGGTCGTGGCGACGTCGCCGGAGCAGGCCGGTGAATTCCCGGATGCCGCCGGACGGCAGGGCCCATCGTCGAACGAAGCCAACGCATGAGGAGTGAAAATGCCGGTCGGCACGGAGAGATCCATCGTCGCTGGGATCGACGGGTCACGGTCTGCCAGGACCGCCGCGATCTGGGCGTCGGACGAGGCCGCGAAACGCGGGCTGCCCTTGCGGCTCGTCCACGTGTTCACGATCCCGGTCGTGAAGATGCCGGGGGTGATCCCCTCGTTCGAAGGGGTCCGTGAGGGTTTCGAGAGCCGCGGCCGAGCATGGATTTCCGAGGTGAAGGAAGCAGTGCTCGCCAGGCATGCGGATCTCGTCATCGAGACCGCGCTCCGCGAGTGGAATCCGGCGGCGGCCCTGATCCAGGAGTCGGCGAGGGCGACGGCGGTCGTGCTCGGATCGCGAGGACTCGGCGGTTTCACCGGGATGCTGGTGGGCTCCACCGCGGTCGCGCTCGCCCACCACGGCCATTGCCCGATCGTCGTGGCCAGGGATCGGCGACCGGACGGTGCCGCGCCTCAGGCGGGGCCGGTCGTCGTGGGCACGGACGGTTCACCGGTCAGCGAGGCCGCCCTCGGGTTCGCGTTCGACGAAGCGAGGTTGTGGAACGCTCACCTGGTCGTCGTCCGGACCTGGTCGGAACTGGTCGACCACGGCGCGATCCGGCCGCGTTTCCTCGCCGTCGATCCGGCCGAGATCGAGGCCGCCGACCGGAAGTCGACCGAGGAGCAGGTGGTTCCTTGGCGGGAAAAGTACCCGGAGGTTCCGGTCGAGATCGTCGTCCGCAAGGGAAGGCCTGTCCGCACATTGCTCGAAATCGGTGTGGGGGCGCGGCTTCTCGTCGTCGGCAGCCGGGGGCGCGGTGGATTCGAGGGCATGCTCCTCGGGTCGACCAGCCAGGCGCTGATCGCCCACGCCGAGTGTCCCGTCGCCGTCATCCGGGGAGATCGCCTCGACGCGGAACTGTGAAGCGGCAAGACTCGGCGCCGGCGGCCTCGGGAACTCCGGAACCATCAACGACGGGGCGGACACCATCGCCACGCCGTCCGGTGCCGGCGGCTTCGCGGGCGGTAACGGCATCGCCGGAATCAACAACGGCGGCATCTGCACCTGCTGACCAGTGGGCCCGCGGTCCCGATCTGCGGCGGCACCTGGAGATGGTGCCGCCGCAGAACGGCATTGTCGGGAAGTGCCGGTCCGAAGTGGACAAGTAACGCATGCTGACACGTTCGGGTCGACTCGGCGCGGCGGATGGCCACGACTCCGCGCGTCGCGACCGAGAGCCACCCTTGCCCCGTAAGGAAAGGGAGACATTCCCACGCGGAAACGGCACCGGTGTGACATCGACGCTTGGTTGCGTCCTGAGCCGGTGGATGCGACGGTAGGTGCCGACGGCCACCTGTCCCGGTCTCACCGTGGCTGTGCCGTCACCGCTCCAGACCGTGGCGGGTCGTACCCGAACCCGTGGCGTCAGGAGCATCGTTGTGGACATGTCGATTTCCGTGAGTGCGCGGCGTATTCGTGCCGTGCAGCTGATGCGATCGCTGAGGTTCTACCTCGCCCTGGATTGCGAAGTCCGGCTGTCCGGTGCTGGCTGGGTGCAGCTGCGCAACGCCGATACCCTGTTCGTCCTGGAAGAACACGGCAGCGATGGTCGCTCCGGGGACGGTGTTCCCGACCTGAGAACCGGTAACCTTCTGCATCTGTGCGGTCGCCTGTGTGCGGACGGCATCGACACCAGCCCGGTCGGCTATCCGGCCTGCGCGCCCGGTGGCCGGATCACCACTCGCGATCCCGACTCGCATGCCGTATCCATCAGTCAGGCGGGGGTGCCGCTCAAGGCAGCGCCGTGAATCCGGCGCTGCCTGGCGTTCTACTTGCCGCAGAACACCACGTCGAGCAGCTTTTTCAGCTCGGCCGGGAATACTTTCGCCTGGTCGATCGCGGCGTCGCCCATGGTGATCGAGGCGGTCATGGTCTTGCTGCCGTCGGGCGTGCTGTACATGAGCGCGCCGTAGCCGTTGTTGCTGCCGTTGTGGTTCAGGACGGTGACGGCGCAGCCCAGCCCCGTGTTCTGCACGTACTGCCCGAGGCCGTAGCGGCCGTAGAGGCCTGCGCTGTCCGAGCGCGTCTTTCGCATCTCGGCCACCAGCGGGGCGGGCAGAAGCTTTCCGCTCTGCAGTGCGGAGAAGAACGTTTGGAGGTCCTGCGTGGTCGAGATCATGTCACCCGCGCTGGATACCCACGACGGATTCTGGCGGGTGACGTCGATCGTCTTCCACTGCTTGGCCTCGTCTTCGTAGCGGTAGTAGCCGTGGGCGTACGGGCTGGGCATCCCCGGCCAGGCGCCCGGCGACAAGGTGCCCTCCAACTTGAGCGGCCGCAGGATCCGCACCTCCAGTTCGTCGGCGAAGTGGTGGCCGGTGACTTTTTCCACCAGCAGCCTGGCAAGCACGTAGTTGGTGTTGGAGTAACTCCAGCTCGTCCCCGGCGTGAAGTGCGGCGGCTTGGACAGCGCGAACCGGACCAGTTCCTCCGGCTGGTAGGTGTGGAACCGCTTCTCGACCCATTCCTTGCCCTGCCAAGGGATTCCCGGCACGTAGACGCCGTCGTAGACTCCGCCGCTCACGAAGTCGAACAACCCGGTGGTGTGCTGCAACAGCATCCGCACCGTGATGTCCGGGTTCAAGGCGAACTCGGGCAGGTAGGCGGCCGCGGGCTTGTCCAGGCCGACCTTGCCTTCGGCCACCAGTTGCAATACCAGGGTCGCGGTGAAGGTCTTCGTGGTGCTGCCGATGCGGAAGTGGCCGTCGGTGGACGGCTTGGCGGCCTGGCCCAGCTTGCGCACCCCGGCACTGCCGGTCCACTCGCCCCGTTCGTCGCGCACGCGCAGCTGCATCCCGGCGTAACCGGCGTCGACGAACTCCTGGACGGCCTTCTGAAGGTCCGGACGGCGTTGGTCGGCGTTCGCCACCCCGGGCGTGGCCGCCCCGGCCAGCAGCGTGACCGCCGCCGCCGTGACTCCGATGTGCCGGAAGAGCCGCGGCGTCCGGCCCCTGTCGTTCGTGGTTCTCCTGAGCATTTTCGAACTCCCCGGTCGGGATGGCCTGGTCATGGAACTGGGACCACGATCACCGGCCGCGCTGACACCGCGCAGTCACGGCGCTGACACGGCGCCGCCGCACGGCTGCCGATGGTCAGTACCGCGGTTCTCCTGCCGGCACACGGCGCATGCGCGTGTTTCCACATTTTCGAAGAGGGAACGCTGCGAATGCGGCAGGCGACCCGCCGGACACCCGTCATCCGATCGGGGACCGGCATTGGGCCATCCCGGGGAACTTGCCGCCAGTCACTTGCCGATCGTGATCGCCGGGAATACTTTGACTCGACGGGGGTGGAACTGGGGATGTTTCGCTGAATTCGCGGTGCGCTTGTGGGGGCAACACCGAATATATACGAGCGTGCGCGATTCATGCTTCGCTTGTCTCTTCAGCTATTTCCTGGCGAGGCCGGGAATGTCGGCTGATCCACTGCACAGGATCGCACTATGTGCACCCCGCTTCAGGGAATGTGCAAACAAGCAGAATGGGGTTGAAAGTGTCAATGGTATTCACGTCCGGAAAAACCGCGAAGGTGGCGGCGGTCGCTTCGTTCGCACTGCTCATGTCCGTGGGCGCGGTCTCGACCGCGCAGGCCGCTCCGAGTCGGACGGCGTCCGTGTCGGCCGACTGCGTCAGCGCTGGTGGCGGCACCTGGTGCCGTGGCTCCGGGGTCAGCGGCACCTCGAAGTCGTGCCATTCCAACTACGTTCACCCGAAGAACTACCACAGCTCGACCGCGGCCCTCGGAGCCCGGAACGACAAGAGGTACGCCAACGCGGGTTCCTGGTCCAACGCCTATGTCACGAACGGCTTCAAGTGGACCTGCAACACCTGGTACAACCCGAACGCGTGATTCCGTCCTGACGCACTGGGAATGATCGCGTGAAGCGGGTGCCGGATTCGGTGATCCGGATCCGGCACCCGCGTTTCCCTCGGCGGAGGTAAACGCGATCCGAATTCCTTTCAAGGTGCGCGTCGGCCCGCTCGACGAGAGTGATCGCAGATGAGACTGACTTTGTGCCTCCTCTTCGCGGGAGTCATGCTCGCCATTCCGGTGGTGATTCTCCTGGACAAGGTCCTCGAGCGGGAATCGGAAGGCGAAACCGCCGCGTATCGCGTCGGAGTCGCGTTCGTCTGGCCCGAGAGTCCACGGGCCGGCGATCCCGGCGTGGCGCTGCGCATTCTCACCGAGGCGGCCACGGTGACCCGCTCCACCGTGCTGCGCACCGCCGTGAACACGTCCCCCTCGGACCGGAAGCGCATCACGCATTACGTTCTCCTCGGCCAGGACAGGACGGCCCTGACCGACGAATTCACGTTGAGCGAGGGGCGTTGGCTGACCGCGGCCGAATCGCGCGGCGGTCCGGCGACCGTGTCCTCGGCGCGCGCCGGGGAAGCGGGCAACGTGGGTGTGCCCTCGGTCCTCGGCGACGGGTACGACCTCACGTTCGCGCCACTGCCCCGGGCCTTCGACGCCTTGCCGGCCGCCGGCCGGTACGCGGTCGAGGCCCCCGACCGCGCCGCCACGGACCGCTTCCTCGCCATCGTCCAGGAGCGACTGGCCGAGGCGGGGGTCGCCGGCCTGACGACCGCGGACCTGACGCCGGATCCGAGCCGATCACCGACCGAAGACCGGACGAGCCTGGAAACCCTGACGGCCCTTCTCGCCGTCGCGGCGACCTTGATCATCCTCTTCGTCCTCCTGCGTGAGGGGAGGCGGATCGGCGTGCTGCGGTTGCTCGGCCACCCCGCGACGCGGATTTGGTACGAAGTCGTGGGGCGAGTGCAGATCGCATCGATCCTCTTCGGGCTGGTCGCCTGTGTGGCCATCGTCCTCGCCGTTCCCGGCGCCGACCCGGTGTTCCTGCGTTCCCTCGCCATCACGGTGATCCCGGTGACGGCGGCCGGTTTCGCCGCGACGCTGGGGATCGGGCTGATCGTCATCAATCGTGTGCAAGTCTCGGACCTCGTCAAAGGAAGCCTGCAGTGAACGATCGAACGCGGCACACCGCTCCCCGGAGTCGTTCGTCCTCCGGCTTCGCCATCTCGGCGCTCGCGGTCGTGAAAGCCGTCTGCGGGGCGGTGGTGGCCGTCCTGACCGTCTTGGTGTGGCAGCAATTCGCCGATCTGGAGAGTCAGCGGGAACAGATCGCGCCGTGGGAGAAGGTCCAGGGTTACGGAATCTTCTACCCCCGGCTCATCGGGGAAGACCAGCAGGAGTTCGAAACCGGGGGCAACGCCTCGTCGGTCGCGGAGGCGCGTGACCTCTATCCCGTACTCGACCGCGCGGGAGCGATCTTCATCGACGCCGCGAACTACGAGCCCAGCGCGCCCCCGGACCCCACGGGACGCTGGCCGGTCGCGCCGATCCAGGTGAACACCAATTACCTCAAGCAGTACCCGATCCTGGACGAATCCCGGAAAGTCGTCGACATCGAAGACGGCGAACGGGCCTGGGTGGTCGCCGTGCCCGAGCAGTTCAAGCCGCGCGAAGCAGAGATCAGGAAACTGCTGCAGGAAACGCGCACCGGGGCAGAGGGGATCACCGGCGCGGTTCAGGCGGAAGAGCGGATCACCGGGGAACGGCCGCCGGAATGGTTCACCGGGCAACGGGTCCGGATCGTCTGGACGGCCGCCGGGCAGAAGGTGTTCAGCTTCGATCCCCGAGTCAACCCCGGGGACGGGAACCTGATCACGGATCCCGTCATCCAGATCATGACGCCGTCGAACAGCCTGACCGTGGACCGGCTCAACTCGATCACCGGCGGGGTGAACACCGGGCTGAAGGTCCGCGTCGGCGAAGACCCCGCGGTGGTGTTGAACGGGCTCGCCCCGAAGTTGAAGGAACTCAAGCTCGCCGACAATCTCCAGCACCTCGTGAGCGTGCACGAGGCACTGACCACACAGGTCAACGACGTTCGCGGTGGCATGACTCAAGCCGGGGTTTTCGGGGGCGTGGCCTTGTTCGTCATGGTGGCGCTGACCGCGACGATCGCGATCATCGGCTCCGACCGGCTGCGGAGAAGGCTGGCCGTACGCAGGCTCCACGGCGTCGGTTTCGCTCGAACCCACCGGGAATTGCTGCTGACACTGGGCGGGACCTGGCTCGGGCAAACCCTCCTCGCCGGTCTCGCGCTCGTCGTACTGGCGACGAACGCCGGCTCGATGCCCGGCGACCGAGTGAGTTCGTTCGACCAGGCGCCGGCACTGACGGCCGTGGCCGCCGTGACCTTGTTCGTCGAGGCCCTGCTCGTCGTCGTGACCGTCCTCATCGTGGAACGCCGAAACGCGAGCAGGCGATTGAAGGAGCTGTGACCGTGGAATGTGCTTGTGAACTCCTGGGAGTCCGGAAAAGCTACGGCGACCGCCGGGTCTTGGACGATCTCGATCTCCGGATCGAAAAGGGGGAATTCGTCGTCCTCGCCGGCGCGAGCGGAACCGGGAAGTCCACCGTCCTCAACCTCATCGGGCTGCTGGACGCGCCGGATGCCGGCAAGGTCCGCATCCTCGGCGAAAGAGCGCCGAGGCCGCGGTCCCGGGCGGCGAATCTCCAGCGCCGGTACCGGCTGGGGTACCTGTTCCAGAACTTCGCCCTCATCGACAACGAGTCGGTGGCGGACAATCTCCGTGTCGCACTCACCTATGCGGAGCGCGGAACCCCGAAGCGGGAACGGATCGCCGAGGCGCTCGAGCGGGTGGGGCTGCCGGGAGCGGAAGAGCGGAAGATCTTCTCGTTGTCCGGTGGCGAGCAGCAGCGCGTCGCTGTGGCACGGCTGCTGCTGAAGCCTTGTGACATCGTCCTCGCCGACGAGCCGACAGGCTCCCTCGATGCGGAGAACCGCGATGTCGTGCTCGACCTTCTGGGGAAACTGAACGAGTCCGGCAAGACCATCGTCGTCGCGACGCACGATGACGCCGTGGCCGACCGTTGTTCCCGCGTGGTGGACCTCTCCGGGCATCTCACCGGCCTCCCCGCTTGAGATCTAGCGCTGCTAGACAATCTAGCGACGCTAGTGCTAGCGTCGCAGGACGAGCTAGCAACGCTAGGTTTCTGGAGGGGTAGTCATGCTCAACGCACTCGAGATCGTCACGACCGTGGTGGTCGGCGTGATGGTGGGGGTGGAGTTCGCCGTCGCTTTCGTCCTCAACCGGATCCTCGGCGCCCTCCCCGAGGACAGCATGGTGCGTGGCCGTGCCCACGGGGGCCGGATGCTCGGCGCCGTCATGCCGGTCTGGTACATCGGGTCGCTCGTCCTCGTCGCGGTCTGGGCCATCGCCGGATGGCAGGACCCCGCCTCCGGGCTCGTCGTCACCGCCGGTGCGCTGCTGATCGTCAGCGTGGTCATGTCGGTCCTGCTGCTCGTCCCGATCAACAACCGCGGCAAGACGTGGACCGCCGAGAACCGGCCCGCCGACTGGAAGGAGCAGATGAACCGCTGGGACCGTTTCCACTACGCCCGTGTCGCGGTCATCATCGCCGCCTTCGCCCTGCTCGTGGCCGCACTCAGCTGAGCGCGGCGGCGTGCTCCACGGCGGCGATGAAGGCCATCAGCCTGGGGTTCTCGGTATCGGGGCGCCAGACGAGGCCGTACCGGATCGGGGGAGCGCCGCTGATGGGCAGGTAGGTGATGTCGGGCCGGAAGTAGTACCGGCGGGCGTCGCCGCCGGCGAGGCACACCCCTCTGCCCGCGGCGACCAGTGACATCGCGTCCTGCCAGTACCGGACGCTGTGGCTGTGGCGGATCGGCCTGCCCTGGGGCGTGCGGTGCGGGAAGAAGTGCTCGCGCTGGTAGTCCGGCATCAGGTCCCCGAACACGATCATCTCCTCGCCCGCCAGATCCTCCAGGGTGATCTCGGCGCGTTCGGCGAAACGGTGCCGGGTGGAGACCGCCAGGAAACGCTCCTGGACGATCAGCGGCGCGGACGTGCGCAGATCCGGCTCGGAGACCGGGAACTCGGTCAGCTGCACCTCGACCTCCCTGGCGCGCAGCGGCCCCAGCGGGTCGGACAGGTGGATCTCCCGGACGTCGACGAACGTGTCGGGGTACTCGGCGGCCAGGCCGTCACCCGCCAGATTCAGCAACTCGGCGCACCAGGGCCCGGAGAATCCGGCGCGTAGCGGTTTCCCGCGTCCCTGTGCCGCCTCGCGGGCGTCCTCGATCGCCTCCACGATCGCCCGGTGGTGGGACTCGAGCTCCAGGGACAGCCGCCGCCCGATCGCGGTCAGCGTGACCTTGCGGCTCGTGCGCTCGAACAGGCGGGCTCCGATACGCCGCTCGAAGGCCTGGATGTTCTGGCTGACCCGGGCGCGCGAGGTGTACAGCCGCTCGGCGGTGCGGCCGAAGTGCAGCTCCTCGGCCAAGGTCAGGAAGCACTCCAGCTCCCTCCACTCCACGGCGGTGTCTCCGATCGGTAAGCGCGGGTTACCGATTGTTGCAGGCTTCGGCGTTGTTCCCGCACGTCGGGTGACCAAGACTCGGCAGCACTGGGGCTCCTGCACGAATCCGTGATCGGACGCCTCCGCCGGGTGGTGGAGGCCATGCCGTCATGCCCCGGTGATCCAGCACGGAAATCCTTGAACGAAGCGAGAAACGATGAGCACCACCCATCTCCCCGGCGCCGCGACCCCGGCGGCGGCCATCCCCGACCCCAGACGCTGGAAGGCCCTCGCGCTGCTGTGCGCGGCCTTCTTCATGGTCATCGTCGACTCCCAGATCGTCCTGCTGGCGCTTCCGGCGATCGAGACCGAGTTCGGTTTCGGCCCCGGCAACGCCCAGTGGGTGATGAGCGCCTACCTGCTGGCCTTCGGCGGCCTGCTGATGTTCGGCGGCCGGACCGCGGACCTGCTCGGCGGCCGCCGGATGTTCCTGATCGGCGCGGCCCTCTTCGGGGTCGCGTCCATCCTTTGTGGACTCGCCTGGTCCGGTGAGGTGCTCATCGGTGCCCGCCTGCTCCAGGGGCTCTCGTCGGCGATCATGACGCCCACGGCGATGGCCGTCCTGATGAACACCTTCGGCGAGGGCGCCGAACGCAACAAGGCCTTGGGCATCTGGACCGGCATCGGCGCGTTCGGCGCCACCGCCGCCCTGCTGATCGGCGGCCCCATCACCGACGGACTCGGCTGGGAGTGGATCTTCTACATCAACATCCCCGTCGTGCTGGCGGTGCTGTTCCTCGGCCCGCGCCTGCTGCGGGAGACGCCGGTCCGCCAGGGTCGCAAATCCTTCGACCCGTTGGGCGCGCTGACGATCACCGCCGCGATCGGGCTGCTGGTGTACGCCGTCGTGGTCGCGCCCGAGGCGGGCTGGCTGTCCGGCCGCACCCTGTGGATGCTGGCCGGCGCGGCGGCCCTGCTGGTCCTGTTCGTCGTCGTCGAGAGCCGGGGGAAGTCACCGCTGGTGCCGCTGCGGATCTTCCGCTCCAGCTCGCTGGTCGGCGGGAACATCCTGATGCTTCTCGTGGCGATGTGCGTCTACGGCGGAGCCTTCGTGACCTCGCTGTACGCGCAGCAGGTCCTCGGCTACAGCGCGGTCCGCTTCGGGCTGAGCACCGCCGTCTACGCGGTCATGTCCATCATCGGCGCCAACGTCGCGGCCCGCCTGGCGGCGAAGGTCGGCTACAAGGCCATCGCGATCGTCGGCATGACGTTCCTCGGCACCGGCCTGCTGCTGCTGACCGCCATCTCGCCGCAGGGCGGCTACTGGACCGACCTGTTCATCGGGCTCGTGGTCTTCGGCGCGGGTATCGGCAGCACCAACGTGGCGGCGTCCATCGCCTCGCTGTCCGGCGCCCGGCCGGAGGAGTCCGGTCTGGTTTCGGGGCTCAACAACGCCACCTTCCAGATCGGCGCGGCACTGGGGGTGGCGATCACCTCCTCGGTGGCCTTCGCGGTGACCGGTGGCTCCACCGACAAGGCCGCGCTCACCGACGGCTTCAGCGCCGCCTTCCTCGCCTGCGCGGTCTTCGCCGCGATCGGCCTGGCGACCGCGCTTCTCCTGCTGCTCCAGCGGAAGAGGACCGTGGCCTGATCTCCGGTCCGTCACTGGGGCCCGGCCCCGGTGACGGACCGCACGGGGCACCGTGTTGACCTCCAGTCCGGTCGAGGTCCGATCATGAGGCCATGACTCTCGAACCCGACGAAATGCTCCTGTTCCGGAACACCATGCGGATCACCGACGGCCACCTGGAGGAGTTCACCGCCGCCGTCCAGGAGGCCATCGACTTCGTGGAGCGCAACGCGCCGCAGGTCATGGTGCAGACGTTCGTGGACGCCGACCGCATGCTGGCCTACAGCTATCAGATGTACGCCGATTCGGACGCGGTCCTCGAACACTGGCGGATCTCCGAGAACCACATCAACGCCGTGTCGGAGCACTGCACGGTGGTGGACTTCCAGGTGCACGGCTCGCCGGACGAACGGGTGCTGGCGGGGATGCGCGCCATGATCGACGACGGCACCGCTGTCGTCACACCGCGGATCGCGGGCTTCGTGCGCCCCCTGTCGAGTGCGCCGGGCGCGGTATGACATCCGCTGAGGCGGCCATTCCCCCGACGCTGCTGAGCGCGGTGGTGGCGATCGGCCGCCAAGCCGGGCTGCCGGTTTCGGCCTGGTTCTCGGGAACCGGGCTGGAGCCCGGGCTCCTCGACGACGTCGATGTCCGCGTGTCGCTCGATCAAGCCAGGACGGTGCTCCGCCGGGCCGTCGCGGCGATGCCGGACCGGCCTCTCGGCCTCGAGGTCGGAGCCCGCGACGCGTTGCTGTCCTTCGGCTTCGTCGGCGTGGCGATGAGATCGTCCGCGACGGTCGGCGACGCGTTCGGGGTGGTCGACGAAATGCATCGGGCTTCGGGCAGCCTCGCCGACTTCACCGCGGAGGGGCTCGACGGGGACGAGATCGAACTGTATCTCCGGGAGCGCTGGCCGGATCCCGCCTTGCTCCCGTTCCTCGCCGAGGAGGCGTTCTCCAGCACCATCGCTTTCCTGCGCTCCGTCCTCGGTGAGACCTGGGCGCCCACCCGGGTGTACCTCACCTATCGGCCGCCGGCCTATGCCGCCCGGTACCAGCGGTTCTTCCGTTGCCCGGTGCACTTCGCCGCCGACGCCGACCGCCTCGTGATCGGTTCGGACGTCCTGCGAGTGCCGATCCCCACTCATCACGAACCGACGCTGCGGACAGCTCTCGCGGTGTGCAGGAGCCTGATCGCGCCGGAGCGGACCAGGCCCGGGGTCGTGGCCGCGGTGGAGGCGCTGCTGAACGCGCACCTCCACCGCCCGCTCACCATGGCCGAGATCGCCGCGCAGATGCACCTCAGCGAACGCACGTTGCGGCGGCAGCTCGCCGAAGCGGGCGAGCAGTTCGCCGCCATCCGCGACCGTGTCCGCGAGCGGCACGCGACCGCGCTGCTCAAGAACTCGACCCTGGCGATCTCGGCCGTGGCCGCCGAAGTCGGCTTCAGCGATGGACGGGAGTTCCGTCGTGCGTATCGGCGCTGGACCGGCCGGACGCCCCTGGCCGCCCGCACGGAGGACTGACCGGCCGACCCTCCGGGCTCGCGGGCAGTGCGGTGGCGCCGTCCTCCAGACGCGTCCGGGCGCGGTGGTTTCGCTTCTCGACGGGTACGGTCTTCGTCGCTTTGGGCAGCCCCATGGACGGTGTCCCGACGAACATGCTCTCGGCACGCTCGACGACGAAGGTCTCGTGCCAGACTCCCACCGCCTCGGGGTTCTTCCTCGCCATCGCGTTGAACCTGGTCCACGCCGGGCGGTGACTCAGCGAACCGGCTGACGCGTAGGCGTAGAGCTTGTCGATCGAGGACCAGTACTGCACGGCGAACGGCCCTCTGCGGTTGAACAGGAATTCGTAGCCGAGCAGTCCCGAGTCCGGGTCCTCGGCGAGTTCGCGCATCATCGCCGGCATGGCGAAGAAGACCGGAAGAGAGAGATCGGGCCGCCACCACTTGTTGAACGTCATGCCGATGTGGAACACCACCAGCTCCCCGTCGTACTGATGCGTGACCCTGCCTGGGGTGATCTTCATCGTTTCTCCTCCGCCGCATCGTCGTTGCCTTCCGGGAACCAGTTCACCGCGCGAGGGGTCTTCGGACGGAGGGCATCGACGGCCACCAAGGGGGGCGAACCGGACACGTTCCGCTTCGGTGCCGAAGGACTACGCGGTCATCGCGCGTAGAGGCGATGCACGAGCAGTTCGAGTGGGCCGCCGGCCGGCAGATTCTGGAGCACGTAACAGGAGAGCGCGGTGCGGCCGACCGCGATCAGTCCACTTCGGACCATTCCGGGCCGGTCCCGCATCCGGAGGGTGAGGTGGGCGACCAGGGTGAGCAGGCCCACCGCGACGAGCGAGGCGCCAGGAACCGGTCGACGAGCAGCCAGTCCGGGCCGCTGAAACCGGTCAGCACGTTGAGGGGCAGGGCCGACGCCGAAGCCGAACCCGCGGGCCCGCCGGGATGCGCGAACAGGAACACGTTCGTGCCGAACGCGCCGAGTATCGCCACCCCTCGCAGCAGGTCCAGAGAGGAGATCCGCCCGCCACGGGAGTGCCGCGCGGCAGCGACTTCCGACATCTGGTTACTCCTGGTGTCGAGCCTGTCGCCGCACGCGGCCGGCTACCTCCGCCGGTGATGCACTTGATGTTGCACGCACCGCGTGCATAATGACGGTGCAGGCCATGACGAAGGGGAGCGAAGAGATGACTGACGAGATCGCCGCCGGGCTACGACCGGCGGAACCGGACTTCTCGACGATCACGACCGAGGAGCTGATCGCCTACCGTGAAGCGGAAAACCGGGCCAGGGCGTCCAAAGAGGCCCGGGCGTTCCTCGGGGAACCGGACGCCGGTGCCCTGATCGACTGGCGGGAGATCGCGTTGCCCGGCCGCGATCTGCCGGTCCGGGTGTACCGCCCGGCCGTCGGCGGCGACGCCGCGCTGCCGCTCGTGGTCCACGTCCACGGAGGCTGCTTCGTCGGTACCGCGGTGCAATGCGACTGGCCCAACAGTCATTTCGCCGCGCGGCTGCCCGCGGTGGTCGTCTCGGTCGAGCATCGCCTTGTCTCGCCGGACATCCCGCTCCCGTTCGCGGCCGACGACGGCTGGGACACGCTGGTGCACGTGGTGCGTCACGCCGCCGAATGGGGCGTCGACCCGGAACGGGTGGCCGTGGTCGGCGAGAGTTTCGGAGGGTTGATCAGCGCGCTGACCGCCCTCCGGGCCAGGGAAGGCGGGCCGCGGCTCAAGGCGCAGGTGCTGGTCAATCCGGCGGTCGACGTGACCGAGTCGATGTTCGACTATCCCTCGATCACCGAGTACGCCTACAGCCCGACCCGGGCGCTGCCTCAACTCCGGCTCGTCCAACGGCTTTCGGTCCCGCCGGGGGTCGACGCCCGCGCGTGGTCGCCCATCCGCGCCGACGACCTGAGCGGGCTTCCGCCCGCGCTCGTGGTGGTGCCCACCCGCGACGCGCTCGCCGATCACGGCCGCCGCTACGCGGAACGGCTGCGCGAAGCCGGGACCGAGCTGCGCCTTTCCGAATATCCGGGCGCGAGGCACGGATTCCTCACGCTGCCCGGGGTGGAGCCGCAGGCCGGGGCCGCTCAGGCGGAGATATCCGAGTTCCTGCGCGAGGCGTTCGCTTCGGCCTCGATCTGATCGAGGTGCGCGGTGAGGATGTCCTCGTAGGCGTTCCGGCGGTCGGCGCCGAGCGGGCGGATCTCCCGGGCGAAATGGGCCACCGCGGGGAAACGTTCCGGGTCGGCGCCGAGGACGGCGACCCGGAACGACTCCATGCCGTGCTCGAAATCCTCCGCGGCGAGGGTGCTGATGCCGCCGTCGGAGGCGATCAGCGCGGTCACGAGGACCGCGAGCCGGTGACAGTGGACGGGAACGCGCTCGTCGGGCAGGCCTGACGAGCGCAAAGCCTGGAGCAGCGCTTCCAGGACGGCGCGCGATCCGCTGCCCCCCGAGGCGTAGCGCCCCCAGACCGTGGCGATCTGGGGCTGCCTGGCGAAGACCTCGCGGAGCCGGAACGCGATGTCGGTGACGCACTGCCTCCAGTCACCTTCGGGCTCATAGCCCTCTATGGCCGTGAGGAGGGCGCGATCGGCGACGGCGCGCAGGAGTTCGGCCTTGTTCCGGAAATGCCGGTACAGACTCGAGGAATCGGTGCCGAGCGCCGCCGCGAGCTTGCGCACGCTGAACGCCTCCGCGTCGCCGCCCTCCAGGAGTTTTCCCGCCGCGTCGAGGATGTCGTCGCTGGACCAGCGCCGTCGACCTGTCATCACCCGTACTTCTTCCTGTAGCCGTCAGTGGCACAGTTTACGATCGCACGCGCCGGGTGCAACGCCGCCGGCCGGTCGACGACGGCCTCCGGCCGATTCATCGGCGGCAAGGGTTCGTCGAGACCGTCCCCGGAATCATCGGTACGAGGCGAACTCCTGACAAAGTCCGCGCCGGGGGTATGTCATTTCTCGATGTCGCCGATAATCGACCGTGCGACGGCGCTGAGGGCAATAGGCGAAATGGCCCCAAATGCTTACGCCTTTTACTGCGAAGCGGTGCGCATCCGGTAATTGCGGCGGACGCTGGTCCCTTTGTCGAGGTCGGCGCCGTAGACGTGCAAGGTGATGGCGACGGTGTCGCCTTCGTTGTGCACCTGGTGGATGTCGTCGGGTGGCGCGACGCCGCTGACCGACCCGGCGGGTCGTTGCCGCTGCGCCGTCCGGACCAGCCGGTCGCCGTCGATGTCGAAGATGTTCTCGGTCTCGGTTCCTTGGAGGACAAGGAATGTGCACCACACCAGGTGGTCGTGGATCTCGGTGAGCTGGCCGGGCCGCCAGACCAGCGCGACGATCGAGAAATCGGACTCGGTGTGCAGGGTGGTGCGGGTGTACCCCTCGGGGGACCCGGCTCGTTCCGCCTCGGTGAGCAGGCCTGAAGTCGGCCGGAGTTCGGTGAGAACGGCCGCCACGGCCTGCGCGGTGGCCAGGGGTTCGGACGTTCTTCCGGTGCATTGGCGAAGACGTTTTATCAGCTCGGCGAGGCCAGGTCTGGCGGTGGTTTCGGATGCGACGGTCATTTTCACTCCTTCTCGTCGCTTCTCATCGTGGTCCGTTGTCGGGCCGGCGTCCAATGACGACGTTCTTCCTTTCGCATAGGTATTCTTTATCCATGCTGAACCTGGTGCAGCTCACGGTGCTGGCGGCGGTCGCCAGGCACGGTTCGATGACCGCGGCGGCGAAGGAACTGCACTACACGCAACCGGCGGTGAGTCACCATCTCGCGAGGTTGGAGGCCGCGACGGGGGCGAAGCTGGTCCAGCGGATCGGCCGCGGCATCCGGCTCACCCCCGAGGGGGAACTGCTCGCCGCCCGCGCGGCCGAGATCGTCGGCCGGGTCGAAGGCGCCGAGGCCGAGCTGGCCGCGCAGGTGGGCTTGCGCGCCGGGCGGGTCCGGCTGGCGGGGTTCCAGTCGATCTTGAGCACCATCGTCCCCGGTGCGGCCGCCGCGCTGGCCCGCGACCATCCCGGACTGGAACTGGGGCTGGTCGACGAACATCCGGGCGAGGCGCTGCGCATGCTGCGGGAAGGGCGGATCGACGTCGCCCTGATCTTCCGGTACGCGGACACTCCGCGCGAGGAGCGGGGACTCCGGCTGGTGCACCTGCTGGACGACCCGATCTACCTGCTCACCAGCGAACCGGGGCAGACCATCGCCGATCACCGCGACTCGACCTGGATCGGCGGCTGCGCCCGCTGCCAGGACGAACTCGTCACGATCTGCGGGCGGGCCGGGTTCGCGCCGCGGATCTCGATGGTGAGCGACGACATCGTCGTCATGCAGGCGCTGGTCGCGGCCCGGATGGGGGTGACCACGCTGCCGCGGCTGGCCCTCCGCGCCCATCGGATGCCGGGCGTCCACGCCACCGAACTGGCCGAAGATCCGCGTCAGATCTATGCCGTCACCTACGGCGATCCGCCGGACCCGCCCGCCGCGGTGGCGCTCATCGACGCACTTCGGGCGAGCATCCGGACTTGAGGTTCACGGACCGGGAACAACCGCACCCGGGAATTGTCACTTGTGGACAGTCAGGATCCGTTCGACGAAGGCGCCGGCGGCCAGCAGTTTCCGGTCGTCGCCGATGGCGCCGTCGAGCGCGAACCCGGCGGGCAGGCCGTCGCGGTCGCGCCCCATCGGGACGGTCAGCCCCGGGAAGCCCGCGATGCTGCCGGGCTGGCAGTTGCGGATGAAGGTCGAGAAGGTCGGGACCGCGCGCCCGCGGTGGACGAACTTCTCGACGGCCGAGAAATCCCGGGCCGTCGCGGGTGTGGTGGGGAAGGCCAGCGCGTCGATCCCGCTGTCGGTGAAGATCTTCGCGTAGGCGTCACGCAAGGCCGAGCGGGTGGCGAGGGCCGCCTCGTAGACGGCGGGCTCGACGCCCGGCACGATCGCCTCGGCGAAGATCGCCCGGACGTCGGCCGAGGCGACCTCGGCGACGAGCCGCTCGAAGGAGACCTCGGGCACGTATTCGGCGAGGTAGGACCGGAGCGCGACGCCCGCTTCGTGGACCACCAGCGGCATTCCCTGGTCGGCGACGAGTTCGGCGAGGGGCGTGTCGTCGATCGGCACCAGCTCGGCTCCTGCCGTACGCAAGCGGGCGAGCGCGGAGTGCCACAGTTCTTCGACGTCCTCGGCCAGGTCGCCGGTCAAGAAACCGTGCGGCACACCCAGCCGGATCGGTGACCTCTAGGTCAGCGGTTCCGGCTGTTCTCCCGCGAGCACCGCGTCGAGAAGGGCGAGATCGGCGACGGTGCGGGCGATCGGCCCTGCCGTGTCCCGGGTGGTGCTCAACGGGGTCATGCCGCCGGACGGGTAGCGGCCCGACGTCGGCCGGAAACCGCAAACCCCGTTGAGCGCGGCGGGAACACGCACCGAACCCCCGGTGTCGGTGGCCAGGCCCGCCGGGACGATGCCCGCCGCGACGGCGACCGCGGTCCCGCCGCTGCTGCCCCCGGCGAACCGGGACGGGTCGCGGGCGTTGCGCACCGGGCCCAGCGGGGTCGTGTCGCAGGTGATGCCGAACGCGAGTTCGTGCATGGCCGCCTTGCCGACGACCACGGCGCCCGCGTCGACCAAACGCCGGACCACCTCCGCGTGTTCGCGCGGAACGTGGTGCGCGAGAGCCGGGGTGCCCGCGGTGCTCGGCATGCCCGCGACGTGGATGTTGTCCTTGACCACCACCGGGATACCGGCGAGCGGGCCACTCGTCCCCGGTGTGCCGTCGTCGGGCGCGAGATGGCTGATCGCGTTGAGGTGCCGGGCTTTTTCCGCGCGCGAGCGGCTTTCCGAAGCGCTCCAAGGTCCACTCACGGTCGCCAGCTTAGCGTGGCAAAAGCCACATTCACTGAAAAGACAAGCATTGTCGTTGAGCCCGGCTGGGGTGTCTGGACCGGTCTGTGCCTCGGTTTCGCGGCGACCGCGGTCCTGCTCGGACGGCGGGTCGCCGCTCACGGGCCCGGTTCGGCGCGGTAACGGTCGATCCGGTGGAGCAGGTCGCGGGCGGCGGGGCCGGTCGCGTGTCCGCGCAGGAGTGCCGCCAGCGGCGCGAGCCGGTCCTTGGTGCGGGTGGAACCGAGGCCGCGAGCCAGGTCCACCGCTTCGGAGCCGGTGCGGACGGCTTCGTCGAAATCGCCCTGGAGCGCGTGGTTCTGGGCGAGCATGATCAGGGTGAGCGCCAGGCTGCGGGACATTTCGGCGCCGTAACCGCCGACGGCGTCGCGTAGCCGCGCGATCGCCTCGTCGCTGTGCCGCGAGGTGACCGTCCTGGCCAGTTCGGTCAGGACGGTCCCTCGCATCGCGGCCATGTCCGTGGTGCCGAAGAAGGCTTCCCAGGGACGCGCGGGCGCCCAGGTGTCCGCGTGCTCGAACTGGCACTCCGCCCGCGCGAGACTCTCGAGGGCGGCGCGTTCGTCACCGGCCTTGGCGAGCGCCCATGCCTCGTTGACCGTCAGGATCGCCAGCGCCCGCCGGGAGCCGGACCGGTTCGCGGCGGCCTGGCCCTGGCGGAGCTGCACCAACCCGCCCTCGACGTCGTCGTGGTGCAGCGCCAGCCTGCCGAGGCGGTAACGGATGTTGGCGACGAGATTGTCGTTTCCCGCTTCGGCGGCGAGACCGAGCGCGCGGTCGAACCGGATCCGCGCCGGAATCCGGCGGCCGATGTCGAATTCCGTCCACCCGAGCAGATTGTGCAGATCGGCGAGCACGGTCAGCAGCCGCGACCGGAGCGTGCCGGGGACGGTCCCCCCATTGAGCAGCAGGCTGACCGATTTCACGACGTGCACGGCGTCGTGGGAAAAAGCACCGCCCTGCCGGTAATCCAGTGCGCGCAAGACGTCGACGGCTTTTTCGAGACGTTCGACGTCGGCGACCTCGATCCGGGTCGTTGTCATGGACTCACCTCACGCAAGTCATGGCCCGGTTCACCGGCTACCCGGCGTGGCCCGGTCCGAAACCGGCCGTCACTCCTCGGGGTGCTTGATTTGACCCGTTCCAAAGACGCTCTTATCGTCCTTGGTGATGTCCGACTTCGAGGCACAGCTGCGAGCGGTTTCGCTGCGCGTGACTCGGCCCCGGCTGGCCGTGCTCGCGGCGCTGCGCGATCATCCTCACGTCGACACCGAAACGGTGCTAGCGCTGGTGCGGGCCGACCTCCCCACGGTCTCCCACCAGGCGGTCTACGACGTGTTGCGAGCGCTCACCGAAACGGGTCTGATCCGGCGTATCCAGCCGGCCGGCGCGCTCGCCCGCTACGAGACCCGGGTGGGGGACAACCATCACCATGTCGTCTGCCGTTCCTGCGGTGCGATCGCGGACGTCGACTGCGCCGTCGGCCATGCCCCCTGTCTCACCGCCTCGGCCGATCACGGGTTCGTGATCGACGAGGCGGAGGTCGTCTACTGGGGCCTGTGCCCCGGCTGCGCGGCCGACCCCGTCCAGCGATGAATTCGCCTGCCCGGAAGGAAAGAAATGAGTGACACCCCGGAGAAGGGCTGCCCGGTGGCCCACGACTCCGTGACCGCGCACGGTAGCGAGAGCGAGAACCCGGCGATCGACTCGCCGACCCCGAAAACGGGGGGCCGCCCGCGCACCAACAAGGACTGGTGGCCCAACCAGCTCGATCTGTCGGTGCTGCACGCCCACTCGCCCAAGGCCAACCCGCTCGGCGAGAACTTCAGCTACGCCAAGGAATTCGCCAAACTCGACGTCGAAGCCCTGAAACGGGACATCGTCGAGGTGCTCACCACCTCGCAGGACTGGTGGCCCGCCGACTTCGGCCACTACGGCGGCCTGATGATCCGGATGAGCTGGCACGCCGCGGGTACCTACCGCATCCACGACGGCCGCGGCGGCGCCGGGGACGGCGCGCAGCGGTTCGCGCCGCTCAACAGCTGGCCCGACAACGCCAACCTGGACAAGGCGCGGCGGCTGCTGTGGCCGGTCAAGGAGAAGTACGGCCAGCGGATCTCGTGGGCCGACCTGCTCGTGCTCGCCGGGAACGTCGCGCTGGAATCGATGGGGTTCAAGACGTTCGGCTTCGGCTTCGGCCGGGTGGACACCTGGGAGCCCGAGGAGATCTTCTGGGGTCCGGAAGACACCTGGCTGGGTGACGAGCGCTACGCCACTGACACCGAGATGGTGCCCGACGTCGGCGCGACCGAGATGGGCCTCATCTACGTCAACCCCGAGGGACCCCGCGGCAACGCGGACCCGGCCGCGGCGGCGCATTTCATCCGCGAGACCTTCGCCAGGATGGCGATGAACGACGAGGAGACCGTCGCGCTCATCGCCGGTGGCCACACCTTCGGCAAGACCCACGGCGCGGGTATCGCCGACGACCACGTCGGCCCGGAGCCCGAAGCCGCCCCGATCGAGACACAGGGCCTCGGCTGGCTGAGCACTCATGGCAGCGGCAAGGGCGCCGACACGATCACCAGCGGTCTGGAGGTGACGTGGACCGACAAGCCGACGCAATGGAGCAACCGGTTCTTCGAGATCCTCTTCGGCTACGAGTGGGAGCTCACCACGAGCCCCGGCGGCGCGAAGCAGTACGTCGCCAAGGACGCCGAGGCGATCATCCCGGACGCGCACGACCCGGCAAAGAAGCACAAGCCGACCATGCTCACGACGGATCTGGCGCTGCGCGTCGACCCGACGTACGAGAAGATCTCGCGCCGTTTCCTGGAGAACCCGGACGAGTTCGCCCTCGCCTTCGCCAAGGCCTGGTACAAGCTGCTGCACCGCGACATGGGCCCGGTCAGCCGCTTCCTGGGACCGTGGGTCCCCGAGCCGCAGCTGTGGCAGGACCCGGTGCCGGACGTCGACCACGAGCTCGTGGGGGACGCCGACATCGCCGCCCTCAAGACGAAGGTGCTCGAGTCGGGGCTCACGGTCGCCCAGCTGGTCGGCACGGCGTGGGCGGCCGCGGCGAGCTTCCGGTCCACCGACAAACGCGGTGGCGCCAACGGCGCGCGGATCCGTCTGGAACCCCAGCGTGACTGGGAGGTCAACCAGCCGGAGCAGCTCAGGACGGTCCTGGAGAAGCTGGAAGGCATCCAGCGCGAGTTCAACGAAGCCGGTGGCGCCAAGATCTCGCTGGCCGACCTGATCGTGCTGGCGGGCACCGCCGCCGTCGAGAAGGCCGCGCGCGACGCCGGCACCGAGGTGAACGTGGCGTTCCACCCCGGCCGCACCGACGCCACGCAGGAGGACACCGACGTCGAGTCGTTCAAGCTGCTCGAACCGCGCGCCGACGGGTTCCGCAACTACCTGCGTCCCGAGGAGAAGCTCCAGCCGGAGGTCCTGCTCGTCGAGCGCGCGTACATGCTCGACCTGACCGCCCCGGAGATGACCGTCCTCGTCGGCGGCCTGCGTTCGCTCGGGATCACCACCGGCGGCACCCGGCACGGTGTGTTCACCGACCGGCCGGGCGTGCTCACCAACGACTTCTTCACCAACCTGCTCTCACCGGGCACCCAGTGGAAGGTGTCGGAGTCCGAGGAGAACGTGTACGAGATCCGCGACGTCGGCACGGACGCGGTGAAGTGGACGGCCACCGCGGTCGACCTCGTCTTCGGCTCGAACTCCCAGCTGAGGGCGCTGTCCGAGGTCTACGCGGGCCAGGCCGGGCGCGAGCGGTTCGCCGCCGACTTCGCCAAGGCCTGGACCAAGGTCATGGAACTGGACCGGTTCGACCTCGGCTGAGGTCGTCGCGCGTGAAGGCCCCCTTCCCTCGGCTCAGCCGCGGGAAGGGGGCCTTCACGCGCTTCACGGGGTGTCGAGCTCGGTGTGCCGGGCGGCCAGGGTGCGGGCGAGTTCGGCGAGTTTGACGTTGAGGTCCTGGGAGGTGCGCCGCAGCAGGTCGAAGGCCTCGTCGGCGGTCAGGCCGCGTCGTTGCATGAGGATCCCCTTCGCCTGCCCGATGACGTCGCGTGATTCGACGGCTCGCCGGAGATGGCTCGCTTCCAGTTCCGCCCGGCTCACGGCGCTGGTGGTCGCCAGCGCGAGCGAGCCGTGGGTCGCCAGCAGCAACGCGGTGTCCTGGGCCTGCGAATCGAGGGCCCCGGGGCGGCTGCTGTAGATGTTCAGCGCGCCGGGCAGCCTCGGGGGAGCGGCGTCGGGCACCAGCAGGGTGGACAGGATCGCGGTGTACCCGTGCCGCACGGCGGCCCGGGAGAAGTCCGGCCACCTCTTCTCGGCCTTCAGGTCCTCACTGCGGACGTACCCGGGGCTTTCGCCGTCGGCGGTGTCGACGCACGGGCCCGTGCCCGCCCGGTACTGCACTTCATCGAGCTCCAGCGCCACTTCGCCGGTCGAGATGGGGGTGTGGAAGGTCCCGTCCGGGGCACGCAGGGTGACCGACACCAGGTCCGCGCCCGGGACGACCCGGTACGCGGCGGCGACGATCTGGTGCAGCACCTGGGCCGGCGTCGAAGCGGTCAGCAGCAGACGTGTGAGTTCGACGAACTGCTCGGCCAGCGGACCGGCCGACGTGTCCTCGCCGGAGCCGAAACCGGCCTTGTCGCGCTGCCACCGTCGTTCGTCCGCCATCGTTGACCATCCAGTCGTATTCGGTGTTCTCCACCGGATACCCCGCGGCGCCATCCGTCAATCGAGTCCTATGTGGACAGTGCGTCAGGGGTCGACCCTGGCGCGGAGGAGGCAGAACACGTTTCCCTCGGGGTCGGCGAGCACATGCCACGACTCTTCCCCCGTCTGGCCGACGTCGGCGGGCCGCGCCCCGGCGGCGAGCAACCGCTCCAGTTCCGCGTCCTGATCGCGGTCGGTGGGGTTCACGTCGAGGTGCAGAGGAAGCTTGCCCGGCTTCGGATCGTCGCTGCGGCTCAGGATCACCGTGGGCTGAGGTCCGCCGAAGCCGACGCCGGGCGGCCCGATCTCGATGTCGTCGCCGTCCTTGCCGATTTCGACGTAGCCGAGCACTTCGCACCAGAAGGCCGCCATCCGGACCGGGTCGGCGCAGTCGAGGACGAGTTCGGTGATACGGCAGGCCATCCGGCGAGGATAGCCCGGTCCCGGCGCGACGGTTGCGGTCCTGCCTGCGCCCTTCTACCTTCGATGGATGGCGATCGATACCGAAGCCGGGCAGGCCGCTCCTCTCGTCGTGGTCGAGACGGCCCGCTCGGAAGACGCGATCACCGTCGAGGTGGCCGGTGACATCGACATAGCGACCAGCCCTCGGCTCCGGGCCGAGCTCGCCAAGCTGCTGGCCGACGGTCCCGGCGCCGCGGTGATCGACATGACCGGCGTCGGCTTCTGCGATTCCTCGGGTCTTTCCGTGCTGGTGCAGCTGAATCAGCACTGCGAGGAAGCCGGGATCGACCTGACCTTCGCGCCGTCCAAGGTGCTGCGGCGGGCCATCGAGCTCACCGGCCTGTCGCCGACCCTGAAGATGACCACCTAAGCGACGACGCGGACCGTGCCCAGCTCGGGATCCGCGGCGTCGTAGATGAACATGCCGGAGCGGACGCCGGTGTGGAGATAATCGATGATCGCGTCGGTGAACACTTCACCGGGAGCGATCGCCGGGACACCCGGCGGGTACGGGCTGACCATCTCCGCGCTGACGCGTCCCTCGGCCTTGTCGAGCGGCACATGCTCGGCGTCGGCGAAGAACGCGTCGCGGGGCAGCATCCGCATCTCCAGGGTCAGTTCGGCGGCCGAAGGCAGGTCGACCGCCGGTCGCCGCTCGAAATCGTGACCTGCCAGCCCGCGCAGGCCGTGCAGCAGAGCGGACACCGTTTCCTCGTCGTCCGCGTGGGTGATCTGCACCGCGATCCGCCGGTGATCGGACAGGCCGGTGTGCAGATGACGTTCGGCGAGATGGTCGGCCGCCTGGTAGCCGGTGATGCCGAGCCCGGAGACGTCGACCACGATCTTGAGGGGGTCGTGTTCGAAGGCGAGCGGGTGGAATTCCCCGGCCAAGGCGTGCAGCCCGGGGATGTCTTCGATCTCCGCTCGCACGCGGGCGGCCAGCACCAGCGCGTTGCCCAGCAGTTCTTCGCCGTGTTCGACCATCTGCCTGCGCCAGCCGTCGAGGGAGGCGAACAGCAGGGCGGAAGTGCTCGTGGTGCCGAGAAGGTCCTCCCTCGCCTTGAGCACGTCGGGGGAGACCCGGTCGCCTCGCAGGTGGAACACCGACGCCTGTTCGAGCCCGCCGCCCATCTTGTGCGTGCTCGTGACGCAGAGGTCGGCTTCGCCGTCCATCGCCCAGGTCGGCAGGTCGTCGTGGAACGGGTAGTGGGCACCCCACGCCTCGTCCACGATCAGCGGCTTGTCCGCGGCATGGCAGGCGCGGGCGACCCCGCGGATGTCGGCGCAGGTGCCGTAGTCGGTCGGGGTGATCAGCAACATGCCTTTGACGCCGGGCGCCTCCGCCAGCGCGGCCTCGACCTCTTCCGGGCCGGGAGGATGCGCGAGATGGTGCTCCTCGTCGTACCGGGGGCGGACCCAGACCGGGTGCACCCCGCTGATCACCAGCCCGGCGACGACCGATTTGTGGGCGTTGCGGGACACCAGGAGACGTTCACCCGGGCCGGCGACGGCGAGCATGGCGCTCTTGACCGAGAGTGAACTCCCGCAGGTGGAGAAGAAGGTGTGTTCCGCGTCGACCGCGTCGGCCATCAGCTTTTGCGCCTCGCTGAGGATGCCGCGCGACATCCGGCGGTCGTCCAACCCGTTGAGGGTGAGCAGATCCGACGCGAACGCGTCACGGCCGAGCAGGTCCAGCACGCGCGGATCCGCGCCGCGGCCCTGTTTGTGCCCCGGTGGGGTGAAGGCCAGCCCGCCCGCGCGGCGGTAGGACTCGATGGCTTCCAGTACCGGTGCGCGCGAGTGGTCCATCCTGCCTCCGATCAGCGGCCGAGGGCGTTCTGCAGTTCCTTCTTGGTCATGCTGGACCGGCCTTTGATGTTGCGTTTCTTCGCTTCGTTGTAGAGCTGGTCCTTGGTCGGCCCGCCGGGACCCTTCCGGTTGCCGGACCGTTCGCCGCCGCGTTTCTGCGGCGACTTGTCCTTGGTCGAACTCTTGCTCGCGGTCTTGGATTCACCGGATTGGGCGCGGTTCTTGTTCACCGTGCGTGCGGCGATCTCCTCGGCGCGGCCGCTGCTCGCGCCGCGTTTCTTCTGAGAGGACTTGATGTGCTCGTACTGACGTTCGCGTTTGTCGCTCCAGCTCTGTTCAGGCACGGCTCCTCCTTCGTCTTGACCTGCGGATACCCGTTCGGCCCAGCGGCCAATCGGAAGATCACCCGTCCAGGGCAGCGCCGCGGGCGATGTTTACCGATTCCGCAGGCCGGGTATCGGTACGGCGACACGGGGAGAGGTGACTTTGGTGAACGCTACGTCGCTCATGGAAGACATCGATCACGTCGTCCTGCGGGAGGACGTGATCCCGGCTCCTCGCGCCCGCCGTACGCGGCGCAAGGACGATTACTCCCATTGCCGTCCCTGGTTCGACGAGATGGCCGCTTTGCCCGCCGGTCACCCGGAACGGGAACACCTGCGGGAACGCCTGATCCTCGAACTGCTGCCGATCGCCGAGCACATCGCGGTCCGGTTCAGCGGACGCGGGCAACCGCGCGAAGACCTGATCCAGGTGGCGCGGATCGGCCTGATGAAGGCCGTGGACCGGTTCGATCCCGGTCAGGGCGGGGATTTCCTGGCGTACGCGGTGCCGACGGTGATGGGCGAGGTGCGGCGTTTCTTCCGTGACACCGGCTGGGCGGTCCACTTCCCGCGCGGGATGCAGGAACTGCGCACCCGGCTTTCGCGGGCGACCACGGAGCTGACCCAGACCCTCGGTCGTGCGCCGACCCCCACCGAACTCGCCGGGTATCTCGACGTGGACGTCGACACCGTCCGCGAAGGCCTGCTCGCCGCGAACAGCTATCAGACGTCGTCCCTCGACCGGCCGGTCAACGACGGCGAGGGCTCGCTACCGCTGTCCGACGTGGTGGGCGAGCTGGATTCCCGCTTCGAGCACATCGAGGATCGGCACACCGTGGTCCCGCTGCTCCAGCGGCTGCCGGAGCGGGAGCGGGCGATCGTCACGATGCGGTTCTTCGACGGGATGACCCAGTCCCAGATCGCCGAACGCGTCGGGATCTCCCAGATGCACGTTTCCCGTCTGCTCACGAAGATCCTGCAAGAGCTGCGCGGCAAGCTCAACGACTGAACAACGCGCCGAGACCCTGCCGGACCGGCGGGGCCCCCAGCGCGTGCAGGGAATCCCAGAGGGTGACCGCGGTGGCCGTGAGCACGGGTTTGCCGAGGCCGTTTTCGAGTTCTTCGAGCAACGGCGTCGTGTGCAGAGCCGTTTCGGGAATCAGCAGCGCGTCGACCTCGTCGTGGTCGGCCGCCGCGGCGAGTTCGGTGATGCGGCGGCCGTCCCAGGCCGCGAGCGCCCGGTCCGAGGGGGCGTCGGCGGAGACCGAGTGAACGGTGGATACACCCGCCTCCGCGAGGAAATCGACGAAGACCGCGGTCGTGTCGCGGTGATAGACCGAGGCGAGCGCCACGCGCTCGGCGCCCAAGTGGGCGAGCGCGGTGAGATATGCCAGCGAAGTGCTGCGCGCGGGAACACCGAGCCGTTCGCCGAGCACGCGGGACTGTTCGAGCGCGCCATCGAGGCCGCGCGTGAAGCTGCAACTGGAACACGCCCAGCTGACGACGTCCGGTGCCGTGCCGAACCGCGCGGCGGCCACAAGCCAGCCAGGCTCGCCGAGCTCACGGACGGCTTCGTGTTTTCCGGCCGCGTCGAGGTCTTCGACCCGGCCGATGTCGTCGCCCCACGGGACATAGGCGAAGTCCACGGCGAGGTCTGGATCCAGTTTTCCCGCCAGGGCGAGGAAATCGTCCTCACCGCAGTCCCGCGTCGGGTACAACAGGCCGATCCTGGGCACGGCTCACTCCTTCCGGGTCGAAGCCCTTCGGAGGTACCCGACGCGAGCCGCGGTCACTCGTGCGCGGCGGACAGGACGCCGAAATCCGGCGGGGTGAGCTGCCCGACGCGGTGGTCGTCCCCGCGGACGGCCTTGAGGAAACGCGCGACCTGCGCGGGGCGCGGGGTGGCGGTCTTCCCGCCCAGATAGCGGAGGACGATGAGATCCTCGCCGGAGTGGGTCTCGATCGCCACGGCCCAGCCGTGGATCTCGTCCCACAGCAGGGCGACGTCACGCTCCGGATGGGTGGGGAGCCGCTCGTCGAGCGCGACGTACGCCGAAACCGGGCTGTCGTGGTCGACGGTACAGGATTCGAGGCCGACGCCGAGGGCCTCGGTGACTTCGGCGAGATACCCCCACACGGCGTCGCGCGTGTGCGGGTGGCGGACAGGCATGGTGAGCAACGAGGACTTCCCTTCTTTCCCCGGCCTCGTCCGGTGCGGGCGCCCGGCCCGCACCGGACGAGGCACTCAGGCCTGGATCTCCTTGCGGTCGGCCGTGGAACCCGTGATTTCGATACGCCGCGGCTTGGCCTTCTCGGCGATCGGGATGCGCAGGGTCAGCACGCCCGCCTCGTAGCCGGCGGAGATGTTGTCGGTGTCGAGGGCCTCGCCGAGGAACAGCTGGCGGGAGAAGACACCGAGCGGACGTTCGGAAACCTGCATCTGGACGTCTTTGCCGGCGATGGGCCGCCGTTCGGCCTTGACGGTCAGGACGTTGCGTTCGACGTCCAGCTCGATCGCGTCGGCGGTGACGCCGGGAAGGTCGAAGCAGACGACGAACTGGTCGCCCTCGCGGTACGCGTCCATCGGCATGGTGGCCGGCTTGGACCAGGTGCCCGGGTTCGCGGCGCCGAACATCTGCTGGGTCAGCCTGTCCAGCTCGCGGAACGGGTCGGTGCGCATCAACATCGGGTTCCACCTCCTGGGTCGTTGTCACTGGTGTCAACACGCACTACTGTTCTAACATGTCATCGGAACGATGACAACCACCGAGTCGTCGATTGGATGACAAGAATGGACGAAGACCCCGCCCAGACCGTGCGCACCGTGCGCGATGTCGTGGCCGAGGCCCGTTCCGGTGTCTCGGAACCAGAGCGGCTCCTGGCCGCTCTGGTCGCGTTGAAGGCGGTCCGTGAGCAACTGTCCGCTTGGGAGCCGGAGCTGATCGCGGCCGCTCGCGCGGGCGGCACCAGCTGGACGGCGCTCGCGCCCGCGCTGGGGGTCGCGAGCCGTCAGGCGGCGGAGCGGCGGTTCCTGCGGTTGCGGCCGTCCGACGGCGGGGAGAGCACAGGGGAGGCGCGGGTCGACGCGGAACGCGACCGGCGGGCGGGTGATCGCGCGGTGGCCGAGTGGGCGAGGCGTAATTCGGCGATCCTGCGGCAGCTGGCCGGTCAGGCGGGTGCGCTGGACGGGTTGAACGCCAAGGCCAGGGAAAGCGCCGACCGGCTGAGCGCGGTGCTCGGCGAGGACGACGTCACCGGACTCCTGGCGCCGCTGGCCGACCTGCGCGCCCATCTGCCTCGCGAGCACACCGGCTTCGCCGAGCGGCTCGGCGAGATCGGGATGCACACCGAGCAGGTGCGGCGGTCCGCCGTCGACGACAGGAGGGATCGCAACTCTTCACGGTGAGTGTGAACACGGCGCCGGGCGGGTATCCGGTGCCGTTCGCCGAGCGCGCGGGAGGTCTTCGATGCTGGTCCGACCCGATTCCCAGCCGGCCGCCGACGTCGTGGAGCTGGCGCTGAAAGTGCTGGCCGCGGAAGGCCTGCACGGGCAGGCCGCCCATGCGGCCCTTGAGGCGATGGCGCGAGAACGAGGGCTGCCGGTCAAACGGTGCGCCGAACTCATCGTGGCGGCCGTCGACGGGCGCGTGAACTGAAGGCCGCACGCGGTTGGGTGGCGAAGCTGGCCATCGACCCAGTTGTGCGACGTCATACGGGACCAGGTGGGCCGAAGGACGCTTTCGCCGCATCAGATGTGACGAAAGCGCCCTTCGCCGCGTGTCACGCGGTGAAGGACGCTTTCAGCCCGCCGTGCGGGGCAGCCTTTCCACAGCATGGAACGCTGCGCCAGTTCGGGTATGGCGTGTTGCGAAAGCCACTTTCGGGACATCAGACGTCCCGAAAGTGGCTTTGGCGACATGCCCGGCTGGCCCACTCGGTCCGGGAACGCCGTGAAGGCCTCCTTCCCTACCCTCAAGGTAGGCAAGGAGGCCTTCACGGACTACGCGACCGGCAAGCCCTACTGGCAGGCTTCGCAGTCCGGGTCGTCGATGCGGCAGGCGGCACCATCGGTGAGCGGGAAGTCGAAGTCGTCGAGAGCGGGGACGGCCAGAGTGGTTTCTTCCGGCGTGGCGGTGGCGGACATGTCACTCCCTTGGTACGGAACGGGTCTTACCTCTCTGTAGCGCTGAAGATCGCCGGTCATTCCGTGACGCGCGCCACAAGGCTCAGGCGGCCGCCCGGAACAGCGCCTCCGCGTCGTCCACCGCCTTGGCGAGGGCGTCCGGATCCGCGCGCAGACCCGCGATCACCGCGTCGATCTCGCGCAATCCCGCGCGCCGCAGCAGCCGTTTCTCGTTGGTGACCCACTCACCGCGGGCCGCGAGGATCGCGTGCGCCGTTTCCATCGCGGCGGTGGCCAGCGCGCCCGCGACCTCCGTGGCCTGCCCGCGCGGGACGAAGGCACCCCGGGTGTACCGCAGGGTCAGCTCGGCGCGGCCTCGCCACATCGCCGGGGCCGTTTCCCGCAACGCTTCCGGGTAGTCCGGCCGCGGCAGGTCGCCGCGCAGCACGCGATTGATCGCCAGTTCGGCGACGGGCAGGTAACTCGGGACGCCCGCGAGGTGGAACATCAACGGCTCCCAGTGGAACCGGCCTTCCCGGACTTCGGCGAGATGGTGCTCGACCGAGCCGAGGTCGCGGTAGTGGACGTCGACGTGCCTGCCGTCGATCGTGAGCCAGGCGCCGCCGTTGAACACGCCGCCGCCCCACGCGCCGAGTTCGGAGACCTCGCCGTCCCAGCCGACTGCGCGCAAGTCCGCCGGGTCGAAGCCGCCGCGGTAGTAGACGGCGAAATCCCAGTCGCTGCCCGGGCTGTGCGTGTCCTGCGCGCGTGAGCCGCCGAGGGCGACGGCGTGCACCGCGGGGAGCGCGGCCAGGGTGTCCGCCACGTGGGCGAGGAAAGTGTCGTCGTTCATCGCGCGGACGAGTTTAGGGTCGCGCCCGCCCGGACGCGACGGGTTTTGAGCGCGCGGGAGCGTGGCCTCGGCCGTACGCTCGAAAGATGACCGCGATCCCAGGACGACTCCGCGCGCCGCTGGCGTTACTCCCGTTCCTGGCCGCGGTCGCGGTGGTCGCGCTCGTCGGCGGGCTCGCCGCGGCCGGCGCGCGTTCTGTCTACAGTGGACTCGACCGGCCGTCGTTCGCGCCGCCCGCGTGGTTGTTCGGTCCGGTGTGGACGGTCCTGTATCTCGCCATCGCGGTGTCGGGCTGGCTGTACTGGAAATCGGGTGGCGAACGCCGCGGGTTGATCTGGTACGCGGTCCAACTGCTCCTGAACGCCGCGTGGACGCCGCTCTTCTTCGCGGCCGGCGCCTACGGCCTCGCCCTCGCCGACATCGTCCTGCTCGACGTCGCGATCGTCGTCACCGCCCTCCACTTCCGCCGGTCCTCCCGGCTTTCGGCCGCGTTGCTGCTGCCGTACCTCGCCTGGACGCTGTACGCGACCGCGCTCACCGCCGCGATCGTCGTGCTCAACTGACCCCGAGCGGAAGCGTGGCGGCCACTCCCTTGGCGTGCCTGCCGTCGAGCCGGTCCAGGGTGAGCCCGCCCCGGCGGGCGGCCAGCTCCAGATCCCGCACCGCGTGTTCCACCGCCTGCGGTCCGGCGGCGGCGATCCGGATCGAGGCGCTGACGCGCGGTTCGGTCTCGGCGGCGCTCCGGCGGGCGGTCACGGCGAGGGTCACCGCGGAACCGGGCGCGGCGGCGAGCAGCCGTCGCGAGAGATCCGCCGTGAGCACCGGGGAAAGCGTGTCCCAGCCGTCGAGGCGGAAGGTCGCCTGGCAGATCGGGCCGCTGTGCCAGAACCGCCAGTCCTCGCGGATGCGCGCCCGGCCCGCCGTGACGTGCGCCAGCGAGGCGAGCACGCCGAGGACCTCGTTCTCGGCGAGCGCCCGCACCGGCAGTCCGTCGCGACGGAGCAGCCGCCGCACCCGCCGGACCGTGTTCCCGAGCGCCTGCCGCACGTCGGCGTCGCGGTGGACGTCGACGGTGCGCAGCGCCTGCAACGCGACCCAGCCCCGCGGCGGCCGTGAACGGTCCGCGCCGACGTGGTGGATGACCTGCGCGGCGACGTCCGACGCCTGTTCCCTGGCCGGCGGCAGCAACGTCAGCGGTGACGGCATCGGCTGCTCGCGGACGGCCGATTTCGGTTGCAGCACAGCGGTGACCCCGTCGGCGCGGCTGACCATGAACACCGTCTCGTCGCCGATCTCGCCCGCCGTCCCCGTCGCTTCCGGCGACAGCAGGCGCAGCAGCGCCCGGCCGGCTTCACCTGCGTTCCGGAGATCCCGGTCGCGGTCCCGCGTCAGATAGCCGGACGCCGAACCGAGCCAGGCGTAGAGCCAGCGTCCGCGGATCCGCACGGTGGTCAGCGCGAGGACCACGACGGCGGCCGTGAGCACCGTCGCCACCAGCGGCCATGGCCGCCCCGACACCAGGACGACCGCGACGAGGACGAGTTGCCAGCAGACGATCTGCGGCACCCCGATCCCGCCGAACCGTGCGGATCGCCGCACCGGAACGGGCGCCGGCGGATTCGGCCGCGGCGTACCGGGCATCGGAGAGGCGACGGGTACCGCCGCGAATCCTCGCGGTCGCTGCTCCGCCTGACGAGCGGCGGTGAGCGCCGCCAGCGCGGCCTCGCGTGCGGCGGCCCGCGCCGCGGGCGCGGCGTAGGCGAGCGGATCGGATACGGCCGCGGCCCGCGGTGCGGCCGGTGCGGCTCGGGGAAGCGGCGGGGGCGGCGCGTGATACCGCCCGCTCGTCCTGGCCGCGCCGGGATCGGTCATCGTCCTGCCTCCTCAACCGTGTCGCCTCAGGCTGCCCCGCCCAACATGAGGTTTCGATGACACGGCGCCCCGAGCCCGAGACAGGCTGTTTCATCGAAATTTCATGGTCGTTCTCTAGCTTGATCGCGTGAACACCGAGAAGCGGTTCAGCGCGGTGGCCAGGACGCGGATGGCCGTGGCGCTGGTGGTCGCGGGCTGCCTGGCGCTGGTCGGCCTCGCCGTGACCGGACAAGCGGCGACCCCGGAACGGCTGGAGTTCGTCCAGGTCGGCCACTGGGTCTACAACGACGCTGCCCAGTCCGCCTTCCACGTCGACGGCTCGACGAACCGCGTCGACGCGCGCGCGGACGTGCCGGGGGCGAACGGCAGCCAGGTCGCGCAGGGGGACGGTTCCGGTTACGTGGTCGAGCGGAACCGCATCACGGAGTTCGACAAGGCGACCTTGAGCGTGGAGGAGTCCGTGCCGCCGCCCGCGCCGGAAACCCCGTTCGTGCTGGAGATCGCGGGCGGTCCGTACCTGGTCTACCGCAACGCCGGCCAGATCGTGCGGCTCGGGGACCCGGCCGCGACAGTGCCCGCAGGGGGGCCACTGTCCCGGCCGGTCGCCACGACCGAGGGAACGGTGTGGACGCACCGCGTCGACAACGGCTCGGTCTGCGAGCTGCCCAAGGGCGCCGCCGTCATGACCTGCCCCGCGCAGCTCCCGCCCGGACACGGCGGCGGGCTGACGCTCGTCGGCGACCGGCCGGTCGTGCTCGACACCACCGGCGACAGCCTCCACCGCGTCGGCCCGGACGGGCTCGGCGACGGTCTTCCGCTCGGCATCAAGCTCTCGCCGTCGGCGCAGGTCGCGAACAGCGCCGTCGGTGACCGGCTGGCCATCGCCGACCCGGAGCGCAACCAGCTCCACCTCATCGACATCAGCGGACTCGACCAGGATCGCCCGTCCGCGAAGCCGATTTCGGTCGAGCTGTCCAAGGGCAGCCGGTTCAACGGCCCGCTCTCGTCGTCGAACGTCGTCGCCATGGTCGACGAGACCCGCGGCGAGGTGCTGACCTACGACGCCACCGGCAAGCTCCGGTCCACCACGAAGGTCCCTGGCCAGGGAACGGCGCCGAGGCTGGCCAAGGGCGAGGACAACCGGATCTACGTCGACAGCTCCGACGGTTCGCACGTCCTGGTCGTCAACGGCGACAACGGCACGGTGGTCGACGTCGACGTCGACAAGGCGGCCAACAGCCAGACGGCGGGCGCGCCGTCGGCCGGACCGGAACCGTCCGGCGACCAGCCCCCGCCTCAGCAGCACCAGCAGCAGGCTCCGCCGAACACCCAGCAAGCGCCCCCGCCGGTGGCGAAGGCGACTCCGCCCGGCGCGCCGAGGAAGGTGAGCGCGTCGTCCGGGGACGGCTCGATCAAGGTCTCGTGGAGCCCGGCCGCGGACAACGGCGCGCGGATCACCGGCTACCGGGTGACCTGGACCGGAGGGTCCACGCGAGTCGCGGGATCGTCACGAGGGACGACGATTTCCGGGCTGCGCAACGGAACCCCGTATGTGCTCACCGTGGTCGCGGAGAACTCGGCGGGGATCGGCCCCGGCGCCAGCGCCAAGGCGGTCGTCCCGGGACCCGCGAACCGGCCCGCCGGGGCGCCGGTCGTCACCGCGAACGCCACCGCGGCCGGCAACGTGTCGGTGAGCTGGACCCAGCCCGACCTCCGCGGCGGCACGCTGGTGCACTACCTGGTCAGCGTGACGGGCAAGGGCCAGCGCACGGTTTCGGGCACGTCCGCGGACTTCACCGGGGTCACCGGCACCGCGACCGTCACGGTCCGCGCGGTGACGAAGTTCGGCTCGGGAGCGGCGATCAACGGCGCCGCCGGCAGCCGGAAGATCACCGTGCCGGTGGCCTCGGGGCCGCCGACCATCACGATCACCCAGGTTCGGGGCAAGGACAACGCCCTGTACGTTTCCGTGAACGCCAACGGGAAGGGCGTTCCCGCGACCTGCACGGCCGAGTTCTTCAGCGAGACCAAGCCGACGGCCTGTTCCGGGGCCACGACCCTGACCATCCCCAGCGTTGCCTGGGTCGGCTCCATCACGATCACCGCGACCATCAAGACCTCCGCGGGTACCGCCACGGACACTTGGCGAGGTGTGCCCACGGTGAACGGCGGCGCGCTGTTCTGGCTCGGCCCGATGGCACTGGTCGGCCTGCGCCGGCGAAAGGAAAAGGAAGTTCTGTGACGCTCACACCCAGGGTCGCCTACGAGCAGATCGCCGAGAACGTGCAATCGGTGGTGCGCGGCAAACCGGAGGTCGTCCGGCTCACCGTCGCGGCGCTGTTCGCCGAAGGGCATCTGCTGATGGAGGACGTGCCCGGCGTCGGGAAGACGACGATCGCGCGCTGTGTCGCCGCCAGCATCGGCGGCCGGTGGAGCCGGATCCAGTTCACCCCCGACCTGCTGCCCGGCGACATCACCGGCGTGATGGTCTACCACCAGAACGCCGAACGCTTCCAGTTCCACCCCGGCGGCATCTTCGCCAACGTGGTGCTGGCGGACGAGATCAACCGGGGTACGCCGAAGACGCAGGCCGCGCTGCTGGAGGTGATGGCCGAACGCCGCGTCACCGTCGATTCGGTCGGCCAGGCGGTGCCGAGGCCGTTCCTCGTGGTGGCCACGCAGAACCCGATCGAACTGGAAGGCACCTACCGGCTGCCCGAGGCGCAGCTGGACCGGTTCCTCATGCGTATTTCGGTCGGCTACCCGGATCTGGAATCCGAGATGCGCGTGGTGATGGGCGACTGCGCCGGGGTCACGCCGGACGAACTGAAGCCGGTGCTGAGCATCGCCGACGTCCAGTCGGTCATCGACGAGGTCCGGAAGTCCCATCTGGCACCGGAAATCGTCAACTACGCGGTGCGGCTGGCCGCGTCGAGCCGGTCGCATCCGGACGTCCGCTACGGCGCGAGCCCGCGGGGCAGCATCGCGCTGATCCGGGCGGCGCAAGGGCTCGCGGCCACCTTCGGCCGCGACTTCGTGACCCCCGACGACGTCAAGGACGTCGCGCATCCGGTGCTCGACCACCGGCTCGTGCTGACCCCCGACGCGGAACTCAATCAGCGGCGGACCGCCGACATCGTCGACGAACTCCTGGGCGCGACGGCCGCTCCCATGGCCGCGATGGGGAGGTAGGCGTGCGGCTCACCCGCCGCGGCGTCATCGTGCTGGCCTTCGCCGCCGGGTCCTACGCCCTCGGCGAACTGGCCGGGTACACGTTTTTCCGTGCCTTCGCGGGGATCGCGGCGGGCGCGGTGCTGATCGCGTTGGTCACCACCAGGTTCAAGCCACAGGTGGAGATCGGCCGGACCGTCCAGCCGGACCGGGTCGAGCGGGGGAAGCCCGCGCTGGCGTCGCTCGTCGTGCGCAACACCGGTTCGCGGCGGCACGGCGGTTTCGCCGCGGGGGACGGGATCGGGAACGAAACGCATCGCCTGCGGGTCCGCCCGCTCGCGCCCGGCGCCGAGGCGACGTACCACTACGAGCTTCCGACCACGACGCGCGGGAAGCTGCGCGTCGGCCCGCTCGTGGTGCATCGGCCCGACCTGTTCGACCTCGCCCGCGGCGACCGGACCGTCGGGGACTCCGCGTGGTTGTGGGTGCACCCGCGACGGCACGCGGTGCGCGCGGCGCAGGCCGGGCACCCGAGGCACCACCACGAAGGCCCGATCACCGACCCGCCGCTGCGCGGTTCGGCGGATCTGCGCGCGGTACGGGAGTACGTGATCGGCGACGAGGTCCGGCATCTGCACTGGAAGGCGACGGCCAGGACCGGGCGGCTCATGGTCCGCGAGTACGCCGACCCCGCCCAGCCCCGGTTCACCACCGTGCTCGACACGCGGCCCGCGTCGATGACGCCCGCCGTTTTCGAAGAGGCCGTCGAGGTGGCGGCCTCCCTGTTCTACGCGTCGGCGTCGGCGGGGCAGCACTGCCGCCTGATCACCTCCGCCGGTGCGGACAAGCTGACCGACAGCGGGGTGCGCGCGGCGAGGACGCTGCTGGACGAACTCGCGCTCGTCACCCAGGACGCGGCGGACGGCGCGCCGTTGCTGCCCTCCGCCCTCGCCGCCGCCGAACGTCCCGGCGGGGTGCTCGTGGTGATCACCGGCCCGGACGCCGATCTCGGCCACACGGCCCGCTGGCGGCCCGACACCGTGGTCCGGCTCGGTGACCTCCGGCCGTCGGCCGGCTCCGGCGGCGTGATCGTCGCGGTCGACGCCGCCGGTGCCGCGGCCCAGTGGAACTCCTTGGTGGGGAAGGCATGAGCGCCCGGTTCGATCGGCTCGCGGTCGCCGGGCTGCTCGGCGCGACGGGGGTCGCCGGGCTGCTGTTCGCGCCCGTGTTCGGCTGGGCGGAACTGCTCGTGCCGGTGCTCGTCGTCGTCCTGCTCGCGTACGGCTGCGTCGAACTGACCGCGAAGTTCCCCGAACTGACTCCTTACCGGCCTCTGCTCGTCGCGGTGCTCGGTCTGCTCGGGCTGATCGAGACGGTGCTGACGTCGACCACGCTCGCCTTCCTGCCGACCGGCGCTTCGGTGCGCGGGCTGGCGCGCGGCTTCACCGAAGGCTGGCGGCTCACGTTGCAGTCCACCTGGCCCGCGCTGCCGGTCCCCGAACAGCTGCTGTTCGTCCCGCTGTCGGTGCTGCTCGCCGTCGTGCTCGGACTGGAAGTCTTGCTGCGGCTGAAGAAGCCACTGGTGGCGCTCGTGCCCAGCCTGGCCGTCGCCGGGTTGGCGCAGGCGTATCAGGCGTTGACGGGTCTCGTCGCGGTGGCGGCGGCGCTGGGATTCGCGCTGCCCGCCGGGCTCCTGCTGTGGTCGGGGCGCCGCGTCCGGTCCGTGAGCCGGGCACCCGGCGTGCCGCGCTCCTGGCGGGTGACGGGATCGGCGGTCTGGCCCGCACTGTCCACTGTGGTCGCCCTGGTCGCCGGGTCGGTCGCGTTCGCCGCGCTCGATCCCGTCGGCCGCGATCCGCTGACCCTCAAGGACACCCAGGCCGCGCCGCCGCCGCGGAGCAGGGTCGGCAACCCGCTGGACGAGATCGCCCAGCGGCTCATCCAGCCCGGCGAGGAGGTGTTCCGCTACCGCGGCGACACCCCGGTCGACCAGTGGCGCCTGATCGTGCTCAACGGTTTCGACGGCGCGAACTGGCTCTCCGACTCGCGGCTCCACCGGCTCGGTGCCGGTCTGGACGGTGCTCCCGGCGGTACGGGTGGCAGCGCCGAACTCAAGGTGCGCGGGCTTTCGGGACCCTGGCTGCCGAGTCATCGGGATCTGACCGGGGTGGACGGTCTGACCCCGCTGGTGGACCAGGCCGCGGGCACGCTGATGCTGGAATCACCGTCGGCCGGCTCGGTGCGGGACTACCGGCTCAGCTGGTCCTCGCCCGAGGTCGATCTCGGTTCCGGTGAAGTCGACGCGCGCGCGCCGGGCGGGCTCGGCGGACTCGGCGCGGTGCCGCCCGACGTCGAGCAGGTGGCGAAAGACGCCGTGCGCGGTCTGCGCCCGACGTTCCAGTCCGCGTTGCAGCTGGAACGGTTCCTCAGCACGAACTATCAGGTCGCGACGGGCACGGAGGAACTGCCGACCGGGCACGGCTGGCCGCAGCTTCGGCACTTCCTGCTGGAAAGCAAGCGAGGGACGAGCGAGCAGTTCGCCGCCGCGTATGTGGTCCTGGCGCGGATGAGCGGTATCCCGGCGCGGCTCGTCGTCGGATTCCGCGGTACGGCCGAGAAGGACGGTGACACGCACGTCGTCCGGAACCGCGATGTCCTGGCGTGGCCCGAAGTCGCGGTCGCCGGGGCGGGCTGGGTCGCGCTCGACCCCACCGCCGCGGCGGCCGGGTCGAGCCGGAGCCAGGCGGGCCCCGGCAAGGCGGTCGCCAAGGCGAGGGCCCAGCTGCCCGCCGAACAGCAACTGCGGCCGCCTCAGCTCCCGCCGGGAACGCAGCCGGACTCCGCCGAAGACCAGAACGCGGAAGCGGGGGTGAGCTGGTGGTGGCCGGCCCTCGCGGGTGCGATCGTCCTTTTCGGACTCCTGTGGCTCGTGGGGGTTCCGGCGGCGAAGGCGGTCCGCGCCCGACGGCGCCGCCGCCGGACCGGTGAGGAAGGCGTGCTCGGCGCCTGGGACGAGATCCGCGACCGGCTGCGCGCGCACGGGGTGCCGTTCCGGATCGGGATGACCCCGCGCGATCTCGCCGAATCGGCCGGATCGCTTGCCGGGGAAGGGATCCGCGAGCCGGTCGCCAGGCTGGCCAAGGTGCTGGACGTGACGCTGTGGTCCGGTGTCCCGGTCGGCGACGGCGCGGTCCGGAAGGCGTGGCAGGAAGTCGGCGAGGTACGCCGGGGCCTGGCCGCCAGACCGTTCGCGGCTCGGGTGCTGGCGGCACTCGAGCCGCGAACCCTGGTGCCGGTCAAGGGTCGTAAAGAGGGCTGAAGGGCGCTTTCCCCGCATGGCATGGGGGGAAAGCGCCCTTCACCGCGTGCTATGCGGGGAAAGTCCCCTTCAGCTCACGGGCTGCAGCGGGCGCCGCGGATCGAGACCGGTTCGGTGGTGTAGATGTGGCGGCCGTCGGTCGCCCTGAGCTGGAAGCAGTACCGGCGCGCCGGGTCGACCGGGACGTCGAGGCTGCGCTGGCGGTGGGCGACGAGCTGTTTCGTCTCGAGCCGCTCGCCCGCCATGATCACGACGAAGTCCAGTTCGCCTTCCGCGGTCCAGGTCAGCTGCACGTGATCGCTCTGGTCCCGCGGCGGGGCGAGCGCCAGTTTGACGTCCGGCGCCGGCGCGGAAACCGGTGCGGGCGGCGGGATCGCGGCCGCGACCGGGACGGCCTGCCCGCCGATCTCCGCCGGGCCGAGTACCAGCGGCACCACGGCCAGCCCGGCGGCGAGCACTCCGGCGCCCGCCAGCGCGACGGGCTTCCAGGGAAGCCGTCGCTCGGTCTTGAGCGGTCCGCTGAACTCGCGGATCAGGGTCCGGCCGCCCGAGGGCGGCGCCTGCACCACCTGGACCGGCGACGGTGCGGCGGCGGGCTGCCGCTGGACCACGGCGAAGTCGTCGAACTCGACGTCGGCGTCTTCCTCTTCGGCCGGCACGTCGACGGGTTCCCCGGTGACGACTTCGCCGCCGGGCTGCCGCAGCTTCGTGAACAACCTCGCCAGCGACGCGACGTCCTGCGGCCGGTCGGCCGGTTCCTTGGCCAGCAACCGGAGGATCGTGGCGGAAAGCTCCCTCGGGACACCCGGGTCCTGGATCGGCGCGACCGGTTCCCGCAGTACCTGGAGGATCCGTTCGCCGGGCTGTTGCCCGGTGTGCCGGGGAAAGGGCGGGGTGCCGGTCAACGCGGCGTAGAGCACCGCGCCGAGTCCATAAAGGTCGGACGCGGGGGAAAGCGTGTCGTCGCGCAGGGTTTCCGGTGCGGTGTACTCCACCGCGTACATCGGATCACGCGGGAAACGCCGCCGCAGGGCGACCCCGAAATCGGCGAGCACGAATTCGCCGGAAACGCGGTACAGCACGTTGTGCGGGCTCACCCCGCCGTGCACGACGTCCGCGCCGTGCGCCGCCGCGAGTGCCGACGCGATCGCGGCGCCGAGCGCGAGCACGTCGGGAACACCCAGCCTGGCACCGGAATCCAGCAGACCGGCGAGTGAACCAGGGCACAGTTCGCGGCGGACACCGGATCGGCCGCCCGCGTCGGTCAGGACGTCGTCGATCTGCAGCACCGAGCGCGTCGAGCGCACGGCGGCCAGCGCCTTCCGCTCGCGTTCCAGCCACGCGGAGGTCTCGCGGTCGAAGGCGCCGGGGAACATCTTGATCGCGAAGTCGTTGCCCGCGGCGGGATCCCGGCCCGCGTAGACGGTGGCGATGGGGCCCTGGGCGAGCAGCCTCGGTCCGCCGACTCCTGTCTCGATGCTCATGACCCCATTGTCGCGCAAGAAGACCGGATCCGGAGTACTTTCCCGGCGGCAGGTTCCTGCCGCGAGGGCCCGGCGGGCGGACCGCTGGCCGACCCTTTTCCCATGCAGACTGCCGGCCTGGTCAGGGTCACCATCACCACTCCGCACCGGCGCATCGACATGGCGCTGCCGGAACACGCGTCCGTCGCCGAAATCCTCCCCGGCCTGCTCGCGCGGGCGGGCGAGGGCATGGCGGACGACGGGGTCGCCGGCGGCGGCTGGCAGTTGCGCCGCGCCGACGGGACACCCTTCGATCTGGACCGGACGCTGGGTGCGCACCGGGTCCGGGACGGGGAGATCCTCCATCTGACGCCGCGCCGCGCCGAATGGCCGGAACCCGAGTACGACGACCTGGTGGACGCGATCGCCACCGGTTCCGGCCGCACCGGCAAGGCCTGGGGGCCGCGGCACACGCGGCAGGCCGGACTCGCGGTCGGTGGGGTGGCGATGTCCTTCGGTCTGCTCGCCGTGCTGCGCGCCGGTCCGCCGTGGACGTCACCGGCGTCCTGGGCGCTGGCGGTCTCCGCGCTGCTTCTGGCCGCGGGTGTCCTGCTCGCGCGGGCGCTGCGCGACGCCGGCGCCGGGGCGGTGCTCGCCGCCGTCGCGCTTCCGTTCGCCTTCGTCGGCGGCGGTCTGCTGCTGGCGGGTGACGACCCGATCGGCGCGCTGTCGGCCGGCCATCTGCTGCTGGCGAGCGCGGCGCTGCTGCTCGCGGCCGTCGTCGGCCATCTCGGGGTGATCGCCGCGCCCGAACTGTTCGCGGGGGCCGCCACCGTCGGCCTGCTCGGGGTGCTCGGCGGCTGGCTCGCCACCTTCGACGACCTGGCGGGATACCGGTCGGCTGCCGTGCTCGGCGGCGGGGTCCTCGTGCTCTCGACCACGTTCGCGCCGCTGGCGCTGCGGCTCGGCCGGGTGCCGATGCCGGTGCTGCCGCGGTCCACCGCGGACCTGGTCCGCGACGATCCCCAGCCGCCGCTCGATCTCGTGCACGCCGCGGTCGCCAGGGCGGACGCGCTGCTCACCGGGATGCTGGGCGGCGCGGCGATCGTCGTCATGTACTGCCAGCTGCAGCTGATCCGCAGCGACAGCGAGGCCGCGGTCGTGCTCGTCGCCCTGCTCGCGGCCGGTTTCCTGGTGCGGGCGCGGTTGTACCCGATCCTGCGGCAGCGGCTGCTGGTGCTGGTGACCGGGATCTTCGGTGCCGGCTGCCTGCTGGCTGGTCCGCTCATGGCGGACCGTTCGCTGCTGCTCGTCCTCGCCGGACCGCTGTCCTTGGCGGTGGCGGCGGGCGTGATCGCCTCCGGTGTCGTGCTGAGCACCCGCGCCGCCAACCCGTACCTCGGCCGGATCGCCGAGTACTTCGAGATCCTGGTGACGATCGCCGTCGTCCCGGTGGCGTGCTCGGTGCTCGGCCTGTACGGCTACGTGCGCGGGCTGGGGGGCTGAACCCATGGCGTCCAAACGGGATCAACTGCAGGCGTACCAATTCCTGGTGCAGCGCGCGATCTCCGCGCTCGTGACGAGGGAGACCGACCCGGAACAGCCGCCCTTCCGGCGGCCGTCGGGTGCCGCGTTCGCCAGTGTCGCGCTGGCGATCGTGGCGCTGGCGTGCGTCGGGGTCTACGGGATGATCGTGCCCGGCGGGAACAACGCCTGGCGCAAGAACGCCGCCGTCATCGTGGAGAAGGAGAGCGGGACGCGGTACGTCTACCTGGACGAACGGCTGCACCCCGTCGCGAACTACGCGTCCGCGCTGCTGCTGCTCGGCGAACACGGCACCACGGAACGGGTTTCGCGCGATTCGCTCGTCGGAGTCCCGCGCGGGCCCCGGATCGGCATCGCCGACGCGCCGGACGGCTTGCCCGGCCCCGAAAAGCTGCTCACCGGAGCGTGGTCGTTGTGCTCGGCGCCCGCGAGCGACCTGGCGGGCAGCCGGATCGAGGAATCGGTACTGCTGGCGGGCGCTTCGCCGTCGGGCGGCGCGGAACTGGGCGACCAGGCGCTGCTGGTGGAATCGACGTCGACCGGCGACCGCTTCGTCGTGTGGCGCGGGCACCGGCACCGGATCACCGACTACGGCGCCGTCGGCACCGGGCTCGCGCTCACCGCCGAACCGTGGGCGCGGGTGGGGCGGGCGTGGCTCGACGTGCTCCCGGAAGGCACGCCGATCGGCCCGCTGCCGGTGGCGGCGGCGGGTGAGGTGTCCACCGCGGTACCGGGCCGGACCGACATCCGGAACGGGATGCTGTTGCTGGTGCAGACCTCCGGCGGCGGGCGGCAGCACTACCTCGCCGAGCGGGACGCCCTGCGGCCCATCACCGAACTGCAGTACGACGTGCAGCGCGCGAGCGCCCAGATGATGGCCGCCTATCCCGGCACGGAACCGAAAACCGTGCCGCTGCCGCCTTCGCTGGCGACCATGTCCCGGCAACTGGACCCGGTCCGTGCCGACGCCGGCGCGGCGCCCGCGACCCGGCCGGCCATCGCGCGCCTGCGCGACCAGGACGCCACCGTGTGCGCCACCTTCGGCGACGGCTCCGCGGCCCCCGCGCTGACCGTCGACCCCGCACTGCCCGCCGCGGACCCGATGTCCACCACCGCCCGCCGGACCGCCGCCGGGACCCCGCTCGCGGACCGCGTCCACGTGCCGCCCGGCAGCGCGATCGTCGTCGAAGCGATGCCCTCCGCGCAGGCCCCGGCCGGGACGCTGACCGTCGTGACCGACATGGGGCGCCGCTATCCGCTGGCTTCCCCCGACGTGCTGAAGATGCTCGGCTACCCGTCGGCGCGACCGGTGCGGCTTCCCGCCGGTTTGGTCGCGCGCCTACCCGAGGGCCCGAGCCTCGACCCGGCCGCCGCGCGGCGCCAGACCCTGGGCGGCTGACCCGCCAGAGGCGTAACTCGCGTGATTGGGGGCGTAACTCGCGTGCTTGAAGGCGCAACACGCGAGTTACGCCTCCAAACACGCGAGTTACGCCTTCAATCACGCGAGATGCGGGAAGACGGAAGGCCCCCTTCACTGCGTCTAGCGCAGTGAAGGGGGCCTTCACGTACATGGGGCTCAGCGGGAGGTCGGCCGCCACAGGTCTTCGTCGAGCATCTGCACCGAACCCGACTCCGACTCACCCGGCCGCTGGCCGCGCGTCAGGGTGAACCCGGCGTCCGGATTGCCGTTGGCGGCCCGGCCGCGCAGCTTCGCCGGAACGCCGTCGCTTCCCCCGGACGAGGCCCGGCGGGCGGACCCGTTCCGCCCGACCGGCTGGTCGTTCGTCGACGGCCGGAGCGTGCTCGCCGTGTTCTGCCCGCCGGCGTGCGGAGGTGCCATCGGTGACATCGGGCCTGTCGCCGCCTTCGCGGTGGACGGGTTCGCTGCCGCAGGCTGGATTTCGGCGGCCAGGCTGGGCGCCTTTTTCGTGCCGATCGGTTTCGCCGCGACCGGGAGACCGGTCAGCCCGCCCGCCGCGCCGATCCCGCCGAGCAGCCCCGTCGGGACCGGCGGCGCGCCCGAGCCGCCGGGGAGTCCACCGATACCAGGGACCGCACCGGCCGCGGTCGGAAGGGGAGCGAGCCCGGCGAGCGAAACACCTGATGTCCCGTCGTAGCCGGGGATTTCCGGCATCGAGACGTCCGTTCCCGTCCCGCCGCTCCCACCGCCGACACCGAGCGACTCGGCCAGCCCCTGCACTTCCGACAGCGCGTTCATGCCCGCTTCGGCCGCCTTGATGAAGTCGGCGGGCGAGTTGCCCTCCGCGGACGCCTGCGGGGTCTCGGGCATCAGATGGTCGGGCTGCTGGATCCCGGAAGCCGAGACGACCTTGAGCATCGACATGTCGAACTGCGCGCCGAGCGCGGTCATCCGCGCGCCCGAGGCCTGCTGGATGAGCGGAGCCGCCCAAGCGGTCAGCGGGTTGCCGATCGCCGCCATGTACTGGCTGTGCAGCAACGACACCTCCTGCATCGTCTCCTGGATACCGCTCGCCAGTGTCGTCAGCGTCTCGGCGGGCTGAGCGAGATCGATCCGTTCACCCCAGAACTGGAGTTCGGCGAGTGAGCGTTGCGCCCGTTCTTCGTGGGCGCGGCCCGCGTCGTCCTGCCACGTCGGCGAAAGCTCGCCCACCCGGTTGTGCAGTTCGGTCGACGCGTTTTCGATCCAGGCACGGGATTCGGTCCACATGCGGGCGGCGTCGGTGAGAACGGCGACGTTGGCCTGCTCGGCGGTGATCATCGCCAGATGCGCCTCGATCGGCAGCAGGTTGTAGGGAACAGCCATGATCAGCTCCTCAGACCAGGTCCTGCGGGGCGCCGCCCGCGGAAGGGTCGGCCGGTTTTTCGGTGGGGGTGGACGGTTGTTGCCCGGAGCCCGCCGTCTGCTTCACCAGATCGATGCCCTGTTTGAGCACCTTGGTGGCGGACGTGGCGAGTTCGAGCGCGCTGGTGACGTCCGCCGCGCTGTAGGTGATCGCGGCGGTCTTGACCTTCGTCGAGTCGGTGACCATCTCTTCGGTCATCTTCGCCATGAACGCGGCCATACTCGCGGTGGCGGCCTTGTCCAGCACCGACATCGCGATGCCTTCGAAGAGACCGGTCAGATTCGGCGGCGTTCCCAGCCGTGCCAGCGACGGCGGCATTTCCGGGGCGGTGAGCTTGCTCGAGTAAGCGCTCATCGACTCGGTGTCCGCGTTGATTTGATCGGGCATCTACCCCTCCTCACTGTCCGGCGCGATAGCGCGGACCACTGTCTTCCTGGTTGACCTGCCACAACTCCTCGTCGAGCAGCTGGACCGTGTCGTTCTCCCGGTCCCACCGCCGAGGCGCGGGAGCCGGTTCGGTGGCCCGGTTGACCGGGCGGCCACGTCCGGACCGGCCGAGCAGGGAAACCCCCGGCGTCGTGCCGGTTTTGCGGTCCCGTGACCGTCCGGTGGCGGCATGCTCGGCCGCGCCGGGTTTGATGCCGTTGCCCGTCCTCGCCCCGCCGTGTTGCGGTTGCTGCTGTGCCGGCGGCATCGCACCGGGAGTGCCCGCCGCGCCGGTGCCGCCGGAGCCCGTGGCGGGAAAGGAAGCCGCCGCCGGGAAGGCGGCGTTGCCTGCGCCGCCGGGAGACGACGGGTTGATCGGCGCCGTCGGGGAAGGCACCCCACCGGCCGCGCCCGCCGGACCACCGACCGGGCTCACCCCGCCCCCGGCGAGGCTCGGCAGGCCGGAACCACCGTCGAGCCGCGCGAGCCGGTCCGCGACCTCCGCGGGCGTGAGCGAGTTTCCCGGCCCGAGCGGATCGATCGGGCCGAGCGGCGTCGGACTCGGGGAGCCCGTGCCGCCGCCCATCAGCTGTTGTGCCGACTGCATCGCCTGGCTCAGCGCGTCCAGGGCACCGGGTGCCGCTTCGAGTGCGTCCTTGACCGGATCCGTCGTCTCCGGGACTTCCGCCTCCGTGGGACTGGGCTCCTGTGGCTGCGGGGAGGAAGGCGAGGGCGAGGCACTGGGCGACGCCGCGCCGGAGGCGGGAACGCCGTTCGCGGCCGGTCCGGGGTTTCCTTGCCCGGACGTCGCGGCGAGCGGGCCTTCCCAGGGCCTGCCGACGGCGTTCGTCATGGCCAGTGCCGCGGCCTGGTACGGCGCGGCGAGTTTGGCGATCTCGTCGGCGATGGCCTTCTCGATGCCCTGCCGCTGCTTTCCCCTCTCCTCCTCGGACAGCCCGTTGTAGTGGATGACCTGTTTTTCCACCTCGCGATCGGCTGTCCAGAGCGCTGTGTCCAGATCGGTGATGCTCTGGAGCACGTTCGGCGTGGACATCGACTGCGGTACGAGTCCCCGGTTGTCGAGGATCGACTCGGCTATTCCGGTGTCGTCGGTCCAACTCCGCATGACGGTGGTGTCCCTGGACACTCTCGCCATGAACTGGCGTCCGGCTTCGTCGGGCCACCGATCCTGGGTGACGAGCTGATTCGCTTGCTGGTACAGGAGAGTCGCCTGCCCGTCGATCCAGGCCCTCGCTTCCCGCCACAGGTAGCCGACGGCCACCAGCTTGGGGACGTGGGTATGCGTCTCGGTCGTGACCTGCTTGTACATTTCCTCGATGGACGCCATGAAGTCCCCTCAGTGTTGGCCGGCGCGCGGCGCGACGAGCCGGGGGTCGATCACCGGGAGGCCTTCCGGGCGCTGAGAGACGAACGTGTTCAAGATCTCCTGGCGGGCGGTCTCGTCGGCACGGAGATAGCTCGCCGCCGTTTGCTGGACGAAGGCGCTGTACGCCGCGAATCCCTGCTCAGCCTGCGTGATGAAGGTCTGGAGTTGCCGGATGGTGGCGTTTTCCGCGGCGGTGAGATGCATACAGAGGCTGTCCAGCCCGCCGGGACAAGGCGTCGCCTGGTCGTCGAGCCGGGAAATGTTGCTGACCGGCGGCGTGTCGAGGCTGCTCATGATCCGGGAGGCGAACTCCCGCATGGCGTCGGTGTCGCCGTTGATCTCGTCACCGCTCATCGTGACTCCTCACGTCGTTTTGCGGAAAGGCAACCACTTCCGGGCTCCCGGCCGGGGGTGGCGACAGGAACCGGTCACTCCCGCTCCGGGAGCCAGGCGAGTTGCACCAGCCCCTTCTGGCCGCGGCGGTCCACCAGCCAGCCACGTCCCGGGGGCAGGACCTGCGCTCGCATTCCGCCCAGCAGCGGGCCTTCGTCACGATCGCCGGACATCATCAGGCCGGGTGTGCCCACTTCCCGCAACCTGCCGAGGAAAGGCTCGAACAGGCCGCGGCCCGCGCCACCGGTCCGGCGCGCCAGCACCACGTGCAGTCCGATGTCCGAGCCCTGCGCGGCCAGCGGCAGCAACGCCATGAGCGGATGTTCCTTGTGCGTGGCCACCATGTCGTAGTCGTCGACGAGCACGAAGATCTCGGGCCCCTCCCACCAGTTCCTCTTCCGTAGCTGTTCGGGGGTGACGTCCTGTCCCGGCAGCCGTTTCGACAGGGCCTTCGCCGTCTCGACGAGCATTCGCCCGCTCTGCTCGTCGTTGGTGCCGTAGCCGAGGAGGTGTTCCTCGCCCACTTCGCCGAGCAGGCTCCGGCGATGGTCGACCAGGATGATGCGGGCTTCGTCCGGCCGGTAGGCCTTCTGGATCCGTTTGGCGAGCACCCGGAGGAACGACGTCTTGCCGCTCTGGGTGTCGGCCAGTACGAAGAAGTGCGGGTCGGTGGCGAAGTCGAGCCGCATCGGCGACAGGTCGCTTTCGTGGATCCCGACCGCGAGCCCCGGCGATTCGCCGTCCGTGTTGTCGGCGGGAGGAAGCTCCTCGTACGGCAGGATTCCCGGCAGCAGCCGGACCGACGGCGCGGGCTCTCCCGGCCACGCCGACTTCACCGCTTCGACGAGCCCACCGATGCCGTCGGCGAGGTCGTCCGCCTCCGTGACGCCGTCGATCCTGGGCAGCGCGATCAGCATCTGGTGGCCGCTCATGGCGATTCCGTGCCCTGGCGCGTCGGCGGGGACGCTCATCGCGGCACGCCGGTCGATGACGGAGTCGATCGGATCGCCGATCTTCAGCTCCAGCCTGCTGGCGAACAGGTCACGGACGTTCATCCGCAGATCGAACGAGCGGGAACACCCGGCCACGACGTGCACGCCGTAGGAAAGGCCGCGCGCGGCGATGTCGCCGACCGTCTCTTCGAGCTCCGGGAAATCACTGCGCAGCGTCTGCCAGCCGTCGATGACGAGGAAGACGTCGCCGTGCGGTTCCGCGGGGAAGCGGTTTTCGGCACGCAGCCTGCGATAGGTGACGATGCCGTCGATCTGCTGCTCGGCGAACAGCCGTTCCCGCTGGGCCAGGATCGTCGACACCTCGGCCACCGTCCGCCGGACGGCACCGGTGTCGAGCCTGCCCGAGACGCCGGCGACATGCGGCAGGCCCGCGATCGACGCGAGCGTTCCCCCGCCGAAATCGAGGCAATAGAACTGGACTTCGCGAGGCGTGTGCGTGAGCGCGAGGCTGGCGATCAACGTCCGCAACACCGTGCTCTTCCCGGTCTGCGGAGCCCCGATGACCAGCACGTGTCCGGCGGCGCCGGACAGGTCCAGTACGAGCGGGTCGCGCCGCTGCTCGAACGGCCGGTCCACGATGCCCAGCACCGGCCGCAGCGAACCGCTCTCACCGGTGGAGAGCCCGCGCCGGGAATCGGTGACCAGCGGGGACAGCAGCGCGTCCAGGGTCGGTGAGTCCGCCAGCGGTGGCAACCAGACCTGGTGAGCCGGGGTTCCCCGGCCTTCGAGCCGATCGACCAGGATGTCCAGCAACGTTTCGCCGACGGCGGTGTCGTCGTCCGGCTCGGTGGACTCTTCCGGCTCGATGTCGAATTCCTCGGCGACGTAGGCGGTGGTGTACTCCTGCAGCACCAGGCGTTCCCCCGGGTTCGTGGGCACGCTTCCGCCGGTCGCCCGCTGGTACACCCCGGAGACGTACGCGGAGCGGAACCGGTCCATCGGCTCGGTGCCGACCTTGAGGAATCCGTGCCCGGGCGCGCGCGGCAGTTTGAAGGCGTCGGTGACCCCGAGTACGGCCCGGCTCTCCATCTCGGAGAAGGTGCGGAGCCCGACCCGGTAGGACAGATGGGTTTCCAGGCCCCGCAACCGGCCTTCTTCGAGGCGTTGCGAGGCGAGCAGGAGATGGACGCCGAGCGAGCGCCCGACCCGTCCGATTTGGACGAACATGTCGATGAAGTCGGGCTTGGCGGACAGCAGTTCGGAGAACTCGTCACAGATCACCAGCAACGTCGGCACTTCGGGCAGCGGTGCGCCCGCGGCCCGTGCCTTTTCGTAGTCGCGCAAGGAGGAGAAGTTGCCCGCCGCCCGCAACAGTTCCTGACGGCGGATCAGCTCGCCGTTGATCGCGTCGGTCATCCGGTCGACCAGATGCAGTTCGTCGGCGAGGTTGGTGATCACCGCGCTGGTGTGCGGCAACGCGTCCAGCCTGGCGAAGGTGGCGCCGCCCTTGAAGTCGACCAGCGCGAAGTTCAGCGAGCTCGGTGGATGGGTGACCGCCAGCGCGAGGACCAGCGTGCGCAGCAGTTCCGACTTCCCGGAGCCGGTCGCCCCGATCAGCAGACCGTGCGGCCCCATACCGTCCTGCGCCGACTCCTTGAGGTCGAGTTCGATCGGGGCGCCGTCGGCCTGGATGCCGAACTGGACCCGGAGCCGGTCCCGGTTCGGCCTCGGCTCCCAGGTGTCGGCCGGATCGAATTCGTACGGATCACCCAGTTCCAGCAGTTCCGCCAGCCCGAGTTCGGTGCTCATCGGGGCCTCGCCCCGCAGGCCCGCGGTCAGCCGCAGCGGTGCCAGCTGGCGGGCGAGCCCTTCGGCGGCCACGGGGCCCAGCAGGTCGGCTTTCCCCAGCGGGGCCTCACCATCGATCGTCTCGCTGAGCAGTCCACCGTCCGCGTCGACGGCGAGCACGACGGTGGTCCGGTCCAACGCCCTCGGCGGCATCGTGGTCAGGTCGACGACGGTCACGCCTTCGACACCGCCTCCGGTCATGAGATGGGACGAGCCGGCGACCGCGCCGCCGTCGAGCACCACCACCAGATGCGGTCCGGCCAGCCGGACGTCCGATTCGGGGTCGAACCTCGGCCGTTTGGCCAGTTCCTCCTCCAGCATCGACTCCAGCGCCGGGATGCTCGGCGCCACCAGGCGAAGCGGGCCGAGTGCGTCCGAGCGCTCGGGGTGCAGCGCGTGGGGCAGCCACTTGGTCCACTCCCAGGCGGCCCGGTGCTCCTCGTGCACGCAGACCGCGACACGCAGGTCGTCGGGGGAGTGCAGGGTGGCCAGCTGCGCCAGCGTCGCGCGCAGCATGCCGAGGGAGGCTTCCCGGTGCCCGCGAAGGTAGATCCGGCTGAAGCCGTTGATCGCGATGGCGATCGGCAGTCTGTCCACAGTGGAATAAGTGGTGATGAACCGGCGCAGCGCCAGCGCGGACAACGGCTCCAGCTCTTCCAGCGGTTTGGTGTCGGGAGTGACCAGGGTGGTGGCCGGGTTCTGCGCGCTCCGCCCGATGCGGGCGACACCGAAGTCGGGATCCTCCTTGCGGCGCTCCCACAGCCGGTAGCTTCCCGCCAGCGACCACAACGAGGCCGGGTCCGGGTGGAGGTACTCCATCGCCTCGCGCTGCTTGCGGATCGAACGTCGTAAGCGCAGCCGATGCTGGGCCAGATGCCGCAGGTACTTCCGGCGGGCGTGCCCCATCTCCCGTTTGCTCGGCCCACCGCCCTGCAGGAAACCCATGACGACCATGCCGAGCATGCCGACGCCCATGATCCCGTAGATCGCGAAGCGCATCGACCCGTTCATGCTGCCGGAGTACATGAGCAGCATCCCGGCCGTCATCGCCACCATCGGCAGCACCATCAGCACCTGGGCCCACTGCCGCGCGGGTGGGGGCGGGATCTCCGGCGGTGGCTGAAGGATCAGCTCACCGGACGGCATCTCCGGGCCCGGCCTGCGGGTGGGGCGCTTCACCACGACTGTCGACACGACATCGATCGTCGGCCACCGCGGCGGCTTCGGGACCGCGCTGGCAGGAAGCTGCCGAGCACCGGAAAGTGCCTCGATCGCTCACTAATTTGGCCAGGGTAAGAAACACCTGTGTCGTGGAATGGAGGATGAAATGAGCTTCGATCTCTACGGCGAAACCGCGGCGATGGCCGCGTATGCGGCGAAGACGCGGGCGATCGGTGAGGACATCAACGCTCAGCTCCAGTCGAGCCTCAGCAGCGTCCAAGGCTACAGCGCTAGCTGGAAGGGGCAGGCGGGCCGGATGTCCGAGGCCGGTGAGATCACCAGGCACGAGAACTGGGGGAGGAACACCCAGAACGTGGATCTCATGTCCGACAAGATCACTCAGGTGCACGTCAACTACGACGACGTGGACAACGAGTGGGGTAACGCCATCGGCTCGGTCATCGGCTGACGTACCGGTTGAAAGGAAGATCAAATGCCTGACGGACTCATCTCGGCGAGGTTCGAAGACCTGCGTGCGATCGCGGGCAACCTGCAGAGCACGATGGCCCAGCACGGCCAGTCGCTGGACGACCAGCGTCACGAGGCGTTGCGTGCGGAGGACTTCTGGCAGGGACAGAACAACACCGACGGCTACGCCGCGCTGATGTGCGACCAGAAGCTCGCCGGCGAGGACATCGAGCGCGGCCAGCAGAAGGGCGTGGTCACCAATGGGGCGGCCGACGGTTTTTACGACACCGTCATGAAATGCAGTGCCTTGTTCGGCAAGGCGTGATTCCTCGCCCATGAAGAATCCCCGGAGCACATCGCTCCGGGGATTCTTCATGGGCGAGGGTCAAGGCTCGGAGATCAGGAAGACCTGCTCCGGCGGTTCGACGACGGCGGGCTGATCGGGCACCGTCTCCGCACGGGCGGGCCGCCAGCGACGGCGGCGTCCGCGCGGCACGACGACCGCGAACAGCGCGGCCAGCACGATTCCGGTCACCGCGGCGACGGTGAGCCACTTCGCGATCTCGGCCGCGCGTTCGTCTGCGGCTTCCCGGTCGAGCCGCGCCTTGTCGGGTGGTGACGGGACGAAAGCGGGCAGCGCCGCGGGTTTCTGGGGATCGAGCCCGTCGGTCACCGCCCGGTACGGATCGACCAAACCGGCCCCGTAGGAGGAGCTGCCCCGTCCGCCGCGGGCCGGGCTCGCGGTGGCCACCAGCCGTTGCGCGACTTCGGCGGCGCTGAGGCGGGGCCAGGCGGACCGCACCAGCGCGGCGGTGCCGGTGACGAACGGGGCGGCGAAACTCGTGCCGTCGACATAGGCGTGCCCCGCCACCCTCGTCGCGGCCAGCACCTTGGCCCCGGGGGCGACAAGGTCGACATAACGACCGACCTGGGAACCCTGCATCCGCGCGCCGTCGATGTCCACCGCGCCCACCGCGAGCACACCGGGGTAGGAAGCGGGATACGACGGCAATTCGGTGTGCACGTCCCGCTGCCCGTTGCCCGCCGCGGCCACCACCAGGACGTCTCTCGCGACCGCGTACGCGACGGCGTCACGGATGACGGCGAAGTCCTCGTGCCCCGACAGCGAAAGGTTCATCACCCTGGCGCCCTGGTCCGCGGCGTATCGGATGCCGTTGGCCACGACCTGGGGGTCGATCCGCAACGACTCGCCCTGGTCACCGACATCGCGATCGCTGATCCGCACCGGCAGGATCCGCGCGTCCGGCGCGACTCCGTGGAAACCGATACCGGACACGGGATCCGCGGCGGCGATGGCGGCCACCCCGGTGCCGTGGGAGACGCAGTCGAACGCGCCGGGAAAGGTGCCGGCGAGATAGAAGTCCCGGCCGGGGAGAACCTTTCCCGCTCGCTGGAGCTGCGGATGGTCGGCGTCGACACCGGAGTCGACCACCGCGATGAGGACCCCGCCGCCCCGGCTGTGCGGCCATGCCCGCTGCGGATCGAGCACCTGTTGTGCCCAGGGCTGGGCCGGTATGGCGGACCTCGCCGGTTCCGGGTTGTGACAGGCCCCCGGCGGGGGCGCCGCCTGAGCGAGGGGCGCGGCTCCGAAGAACGGGGCGGTCACGGCCAGTGCGGCGGCCGTGAGAGTGCGTTTCATGGGTTCAGCTCCCGACGGGCGTCGCGTAGTGGTGGAGGATGTCGGTGAGTTGCTCGAACGGCGTCGAAGCGCCACCGTCGAGCCGGCACCAGACGGCCTTGCGGTCGCCAATGCCGAGGAGCCTCACCCGTGCGGCCGGGGTCCGGTGCGCGTGCGCCACTCCGACGGCGGAGACGAGTTCATGTCCGAAGAGGACTCCGTAGGGCAACGCGGGCGGCGCCGGGATCGTGGAACGCACGCCGTGGGTCCGGCCGGGGGCCGCTCCGACGGTCATCCGCCTCGCGGTGCCCGCGCATTCGGCGGCCAGATCTTCGATGCGGCGGGTATCCACCGATCCTGCGGCCGGTCCGCTGATGCGGAGCTCCTCGACGACGTCGTCGTCCACTCGGGACACCCGCAGCCGTCCGGTCACCCCCTCCCCGACGACGACCAGCGAAACGGGGCCCGGAGCCCGCGCGAGGCAATGGGCGGAGATGTCGGGGGCGGACCAGGGTTCGGTGACCGGTTCCGCGACACCCCAGCCGAGCGGTCCGGCGCCGGTGAGCGCACGCATCGCGATTTCGGTGCTCCTGCCGAGCCGGAGCGGTTCCCCCGCCGGGAAGGGGGTGCTGATCTGGACTTCGAGGTCCCCGCTGCCCGGTGCGTACTTCCGCGGCGCAGGGATCGTCGCGCCGGCCTCGGGGACGAACCTGGTGCCGTTCCAGTCCAGGGGCAGCCCCAGGAAGCCGTCGCGATGCCCACCGCTTCCGTCGCGGACGACCCAGCCGGCGCGCGCGTCACCCAGCAGCGACTCCATCGGGAAAGTGAGGCCGCTTCGCTCACCGGTGACGAGTTGCAGCACTCGCCCGCTTTCCACGGCCGTCTTGGCCGCGTCGACGAGCCAGGTGGAAGCCGGGACCACGGCACGGAACTGTTCGACGACGATCGCTTCGGACGTGGCGCGGTCGGCCGCGGGATGCCCGTTCACCGGCTCGACCACGACGATCCGCCGGTCGCGGTGACCAAGGCGGCGGTGAACTCCCGCGCGGCCGTCTCCGCTTCGGCGTCGTCGTCCGGGGCCCGGCTTTCCACCCACCACACCGGCGGCGGCACGTCGATGCCGAGCAGTCGCCGTACTTCTCCCGGCACCCGGACCGACCTGCCGTTCTCAATGGTCAGCACCACCTGCCCGCCGGGATTCCGCAGCACGAAGAGCATGCGGTCCTCGTCCACTTCCACTTCGGACAGTGGACTCGCGGCCCGGATCGCCGAGATCAGCGTCTCGGCATCGGGTTCCCGGCGGCACAGGCCGACGACGTCGAAGGTCATCCGGTCGGCTCCTTTCCTCGTCTCCCATGGTCGTGCGCGAAGCGACCCGACGAACCCGAGTGACAGCAACAGGTCACGCGGCCCCGCGAAGCGCCGGACGCGGACAAGCTGACGGGGACGCGAACAGGGGAGGTGCCATGGATTCGCCGTTCCAGCTGGACATGCGGGCCGAGTACGGGCGACTGGCCCAGGACATCCGGTCCACTCAACGGAGAATGGCCGAGATCCGGGCCACCGCCGAATCGGACGACGGACTGATCGGCGTGACCGTCGGCGGGGCCGGTGAGCTCATCGGACTGTGGCTGGACCCGCGGATCTACCGGGCGCCCGATTCGGCCGCGCTGGCGCGGGACATCACCGAGACCTTCCACCGGGCCGTCGAACGCTCCCAGGAAGAGGTCATGGAGATCGTCGCGGGCTTCCTGCCCGCCGACGCCACTCCCGAGACGACGGACCTGCGCTTCGACCCGCTGCTGCACGAACTGGACCGGAGGCTTCGATGACGGGCATCGACCGTGACGGGAACGGCAAGATCGACATGCTTCCCGGCGAGACGGTGGCACAGCTGAACAGGCTGCGCGCCGCGGGGGACGAACTCGACCCTGCCTGGGTGCTCCAGCGTGGCAAGATCGACGTTCCCGGGCAGATCGGCACCGGTCCCTTGGGGCGCGCCTTCACCGCGCTCTACACGACACCGCGGACCGCGGTGGCCTCCGCCATGGACCAGATCCCCGGAATCTACCGGCAGCTGGCGGACAACGGCGGCCAGGCGGTGCAGGCCTACCAAGCCGCCGATGGCACCATCGCCGGCCGGTTCGACCGGTGACATGACCGATATCGTCGAGCCGGACGGGGATCTCTGGAACTGGGTGGTCCAGAACGGCGGTCAGACCAAGGAAGCCATCTGGCCCTCGGACAGCGAGACCGCCGCGTGGGATCTCGCGACGGCGTGGACCGCGTCCGCGAACGCGCTGCGTGCCGCCGTCCAACTTTCCGACAACGCCGCGGCGGAACTGCGCAAGGTCTGGACGGACGCCGCCGGTTTCGAGCTGTTCTACGCCATCCATTCCTTGAACAACGGTTCGCTCGGTGAACCGGGGGTCAAGGAGATGGCGGTCATGATGGACAGCCTGTCCTTGGCCTGCCGGGACTACGGAAACCTCATCGTCGCCGCGAAGCACGCGATCAGGAAGCACATCTCCGACAACAACGAACTTTTCGACCGATGCACCTGCTGGGCGACGCGGACGGTTTTCGCCATCCAGGTCGCCCATCAGCTCAGCACCCTGCTGACCGAGTACGCGAGCAAGGTCGGCAAACCGGCGGGCGAGGAGACCAAACCGCCGAAGAAGCCACGCGAGGGATTCCTCGGCGGACTTGTCGACGGCTTGGAAGAGGTCGGCTCGTTCTTCGTCGGCATGTGGGAAGGCGCGGTCGAGATGTTCGTGGGCTTCGCCGCGCTTGCGGGCTACGGTGACGGCCACTTCTCCTGGTCCACTTTCGGTGACGCGTGGAAGGGACTGGGCAAGTTCGGCCTCGCCGTGGCGACCTACTCGACCCCGGGACTGGCGCAGCTCGACCAGACCGTCGGGCTCCCGGGGTTCGACCGCGGCGAAATGGGCTCGACGCTGGTCGAAGCGGGCAAGACCATGGTCGCCTGGGACACCTGGAGCGAGGATCCGTCCCGGGCGGCGGGCAAGACCACCTTCAACATCGCCAGCGCGGTGCTCGGCACCAAGGGCGCGGGCGCGGCGATCCGCGGCGCGGGCACCGCGGCGGCCGGGAGCAAGGTCGGTGCCGTCGCGGCCGCGGGCCGCGTCGCCGAAAAGGCGGGAACGGCGATCACGAAGATCCCCACCGGGACCGAACTGGCCGCGAAAGCCGTCCGCAAGATCCCGGGTGTCGACTCGCTGCTCGCGAAGGTCGGGCTCGGACATTCGCCCGCCGGGGTGCCGGCGCACGCCGGGGACACCCCGCCGCCACCGCACACCCCGCGTACACCCGACGAGACACCAGCGACGAATCCGCCGGGTGACCGGACGCCGGACGGACCACCGCCCGAGGGACCGCCGAACCGGCCGCCCGGGGACCGGACACCGGACCACGTTCCCGACGAACGGCGGCCGAGTCGGGCGCCCGAGGAACGAAACCCGGTACGGGAGCCCGAACCTTCCGCACGTCCCGAACCTTCGTCCCGCCCTGACCCGCCGACCCGTCCTGACCCGCCGACCCGCCCTGACCCACCGACACGGCCCGAGCCCGTCACCCGGCCAGAGCCTCCGACACGACCCGGTTCGGTCGGCGAAGCCATGGACCCCGGCTCACACCGCACCCCCGAAACCGAGCAGGGTTCCCCCGCCCCCAAGGCGAACGAGACTCCCGCGCCGCCGGCCCGCGGTGAGAACCCCGCCACCGCCGAAGCGCCGTCTCATCACTCCCAGTCGGGGAGCCCCGAAGCGACAGGCCATCGCGCGCGGGACGCCGACGAGCCGACGGCCACCATCAATCCCGAGACCGGGGAAGTCAGGCTGTCCGACCGGGTCGACCCGGCCGACACCCGCGAACACCTGGGGCTCCCGGAGGAGGAAACCGTCCGGAAGGCGCAGGAGGATTGGGCGGGGACCACGCCGGTCCAGCCACAGACGCCGAGGCAGAAGGCGCTCTACACGGTCGCCAGGGTGCTCGGCCTCGTGCACACCGTCGAAGACGGCGCCGCAGGTCACTTCGCGCTGCCCACCAGCAAGGTGACGGATACGCCTCCGCCCAAGGAATCCACCCCGAAGGACACCGCCCCCAAGGACAAGGAAAAGGCGCCCGAGGAGGCGGCCCCGCCGAAATCCCTGCCGGACGGTGATCCCGGACTGCCGCCGCGGCATGACCCCACCCTCGTCGACGTCGACCTGGACGCCGGCAAACCTCGCCCGGCCGAGCATCCGGACACGCCGCCCCCGAAGGGCGAGCCCGAACTGGCCGGGCAAACGCCTTCGGCCGGGGCGGCGGCGCGCGCGGAAGGTCCGGTTCCGGAGACACCGCGGCCGCCCACCCGCTCGCCCCAGGGCTCGGGGGGCCTGTGGCCGGAACCCGGGCCGCGCCGTCCGGGTTCGAGGATGCCGATGGGCGATCCCTTCCTGGACCGGCATTCCAGGCGGCCGGAGCCCCCCATGCGAGGCGGCGACCACCCCCGGCATCCGCAGCCGGCCCGCGCGCCGGACGGAGACGTTCCCCCGGCACGGGCTCCGGAGGAGCACGTTCCTCCGGTACGGGACATCGAGTCCGCCATCAACCCGGAGCCGGCTCGGGCGCATCCCGACGGAGAGGGACCGCACGAAGGCGGCCACCGTGACCGTGACGGTGACGACCGCGGGGACCAGCACACTCCGCACGAGGACACGCATGTCCCCGATGACACCGGGCGCCCGCCGTACGACGAGGTACCGAAGCCCCGGACGATCGACCCGGACTCACCGGAGTTCTCCGAGCGGTTCGCGGACTGGAACCGTCCGGACGACTCGACGTTCGACGGGCCGAGGGAACGACCCGATGGCCACGGTCCGATCGACTCGCCCAGGGTCATCGAGGACGTCGAACCGCGCAAGCAGAACCGCAAGCCGCATCCCGACGGGATCCCGCAGGCGCTGCGAGGTGAGAAACCACTGGCGGCGAACGCCGAATACGACGTCCGATACAAGAACGGTGCGAGCAGCCGCTTCTTCACCGACGCAGACGGGAGGGTCACCCACGTCGAAACGACGCTCGCGAACAAGAAGCCCTTCCACAACCCCGATCTGCGTCATCCCTTGCAGCCCAATACGCAGTATCGCGTGCCCAACTTCCATGATCCGAGCAAGCATTGGACCTTCGAGGTCGGTGAGAACCGGAAGCCGATCGCGATGACCGGCGAACCCGTGTTCAAGGGCAGCCACGACGACTTCCGCGACAACGCGTCGCAGAACAGGTCGGGCAAAGAAGGAAAGGCGTCGTACAAGAACCACCCCGTGTACAAGAAATTGTTCGGCCATGTCAAATGGGCGGGTGGCCACCTGGCGGCACATGAGATGGGCGGCCCCGGTGAGTACGTCAACATGCACCCCCAGATGGCCGCGTCCAACAGCGGCCACTACAAGGACGGTTGGATCCATGAGGCGTCATGGCGGGCTCAGGAGGCGGAGCTGGGCAAGTTCGCCGATGGGCCCGGCCAGAAGATCGAGAACTACCAGGTCCGGATGGAAGGCGACAGCAACGGTGTTCCGGAGAATGTGACCATGCGCTGGCAAGAGGTCGTGCACGAGGTCGACGCTCAGGGCAACCCCGTCCTCGGTGCGGACGGGAAACCGGTCGAGCTTTCCAGGGTGACCAGGCAACGGGACTTCCCGAACGATCCTTCCAACGTCAACTACGGTCCACGTACGCGTTACGGAGAGAACTCATGATGGACGAGCTCACGGACGGCATCGTGTCCGCGCTGGCGAATGCCGCGCCGGACGACTGGGCACGGATCAGCCTCACCGTGTCCGCGACGGTGTCGGCCTACGACTACGCCACCGAAATCCGGTTGGACGACGGCCGGAACGGGGACGTCGACCTGCCCGCCGAAGTGCGCGGCGGCTTCCGGGAACTGCGTGCTCGGATGTACGAACCGGATCGCGGGACCTGGTTCTCGGCGACGTTGGTGCTGGAAGACGGTGTGCCCCCGGAGTTCTCGTTCAATTTCGACGAGGACCCGCAGTGGTGGCCGCCCTTGCATCCGACCGCCTTCACCCGTGATTTGGAAGCCTTTCCGCGCGACGAGGCACATATCCCGCCGTGGTTGCGGGACCTGCTCGTCCAGGGCGCACAACTCGAGCGGGAACGAGAGACCCGGGGCTGAACGGCCCCGTGCCATGATGAAACGCCGTGCCTGATCGGTGACGGTTGAACGGGAGGACTACCGGATGGCTGCTCAATGGCCTCAGCTCGACCCCGTCGCCCAGAACGAGCTTCTGGGCGAGATCACCTTGTCCGTGGTCGGTGCACTGCCGCCGGGCTGGCGTGAGGTGGTGCTGGACTACCGGGTGGTCGGCAAGAACATCGACGTAGCGGTCGGCGTGCTCGACCCGAACGGCACTTATCAGGTGTGGGAACCGTCCGTCGAGACGTGGCGCATGTTCCAGCGCCTGCGCGGCGGGATGTACCAGGAAGGCGAAGGAACCTGGTTCTCGGCCAGGCTCGTCATCGAACCTCCGTCCCGATTCCGGGTGCAGTACAACTGGCAGAACGAGCCCGACTTCCAGCCGTACCCGTCCCCGGACGAGTTCGCGCTGGAGCAGGAACGGTTCCCCCGCGGCGAGGAGTACATGCCGGACTGGTTCAAACGCGGCTTGGCCGCCGCGGGCACGAAGAACCAGTGAGGCCGACGCCGTTCCCGGTCAGTTCGGGCTGACCGGGAACCGCAGTTCGAAGATCGCGCCGCCCTCGTCGGCGTTGTACACCGCGAGGGTGCCGCCGTGCGCCTGCGCGACCCATCGCACGATCGACAGCCCGAGCCCGGAAGATCCGCCGGTGCTGGCGAACCGGTCGAAGGCGTCGCCCGCCATCGTCGTGTCGATACCCGGGCCGTGGTCCGCGACGGTCACGGTGCCGCCGGCGACGGTCAGGTGCACGAACGCCTTCGAGCCGGGGTGGCGGCCGTAGCGCATGGCGTTGTCGAGGAGGTTGCCGATCGCCCGTTGCAGCAGCGCGGGATCGGCGTTGACCTTGGTGGGCGCGGCGGTGACGGTGACTTCGGCGTTTTCGGTCGCGGTGTCCTCGACGATGCCGACCACCAGCTGATCGAGCCAGATCGGCTGGATGCTCAGCTGTTCCACCCCGGCGGCGAGCCGGGCGCGGACGAGGAGGTCGTCGATGATCCCGCCCATTCTCGCGGCGAGCCGGACGGTGCGCGGCAGGAGTTCCGCCGACTGCGCGGGGTTGGCCATCGCGGTTTCGGCGAGCGCGCGGAGGGCGGCGACCGGGGTGCGGAGGTCGTGCGCGGTTTCGGCGAGCAGGACCTCCTGCTGCTGCAAGGCCGCGGCCGCGGGGCGGATCGAGCGGCCGGACAGCAGGTGGCCCGCGAAGCCCAGTACCGCGACCAGCAGCACGGTGCCGCCGATCACCAGCAGCGTGAACCGCGTGTGCGCGGCGTCTTCGGCCTCGGTGGACTGCACCGCGACGACGGCCGCGAACGTCTTGCCGTCGCCGTCGCGCAGCGGTTCGGCGCGGACCTTGACCATGGCGCCGTCGGCGGCCTTTTGATGCCCCAGCACCAGCTTGCCGGTCTTCACCGCCTCGGTGGCGAGGCCGTTCACCAGGTGCATGCTCATCTGGACGCAGTTCGCCCGCGAAAAATGCGGCTGGAACGCGGGCGCCCCACCGGGCAGGATCGCGAACTGGGGGCAGCGGTCGTTCAGCACGTCGGTGTTGACCAAGCCGAAGCCGACGGTGCCGTCGTCGTAGGCGACCAGCCTGCTGACCGACGAAGTGACCTGGGTCAGCGCGGCGTCGGTCCGTTCCTCGCCCTGGTCACCGTCCTCGGTGATGAGCAGCCACGCGAAGACGACCAGCCCGAGGGTGTTCATCACGGTGAACAACGCGGTCAGCGTCCAGCGCAGCTTGCGCAGCCGATCGGCCGAGGAGTGGGTGTTCACCGCGCGCCCAGCCGGTAGCCGAGGCCTCGGACGGCGTGGATCAGTTCGGGTTCCTTCAGCTTGCGGCGCAACCGCTTCACCACCACATCGACCACATTGGACATCGGATCGGCCTGCGCGTCCCAGCAGTGCTCGATCAGGTCGGCCCGCTGCACCGGCAGGCCCGCCCTGGTCAGCAGGTATTCGAGCACCGCGTACTCCTTGTTGGTCAAGGTGAGCAGCACGCCCGCCCGGCGCACCTCGCGCCGCGCGCAGTCCATCACCAGGTCTTCGTGATGCAGCACCGAGGGCCGGTCGAAGGCCGACCGGTGACACAGGTTGGCGACCCGTTCGGTCAGTTCGGCCATCACGAACGGCTTCACGAGGTAGTCGTCGCCGCCGTGCTCGAACCCCGCCACCCGGTCGGCGAGCGCGTCGCGGGCGGTGAGGAACAGCACCGGCGCCCGCCAGCCCAGCTGCCGTCGCATGTGGACGTACTCGATGGCGTCGCCGTCCGGCAGCATCCGGTCCAGCACCACGCAGTCGTGGTGCGTTCCGCGCAGCAGCCGGTCCGCGGTCGCGATGTCACCCGCCTCGTCGACGACGTAGCCGGCCGCGTGGAGCTGCGTGACCAGCGCGAGCCGCAGATTCTCGTCGTCTTCGACGACCATCACCCGTGTCATCAAAACCTCATGTTCGGACAGCGAAAGTAGACGCGTGCAGTTCCCGGAGCACCTGAACGCTAACGCGTCGGGTGCCCGCGGCCGCCCGGACGGCGGGGAACTGGCATGAACAGGACGTCGTCGGCGGCACCGCGCCGGGGGAAGAGGGAGGAACCTGCGATGACCGTGCAGACCGGCCAGCTCAGCCTGGTCACGGGAACGGGCCCGGGCGGCGACCGGGCGGGACTCGGCGAGCTTCTCGCGGAAGCGACCGGCGAGGTGCTCGTCATGAGCACGGGAACGGACACCGCGTTCCAGCGGATCGCGCTCGCGAACGTCCGGCCCGGCGTGCGGCACAAGGTGCTCTTCCCCGACTCCGCGCGGATGTCCGGCGCGCTCAACCGCCTGTCGCGGGCAGGCGCCGAGGTGCGGACCGACGCCGAGGTACCGATGGACGCGCTGGTGATCGACCGGACCTCGGTCGTCCTCCCGGCGGAAGGCAGGCAGGCCGGTTCCGCCGTGTTCCGGCTGCCCGGCGTGGTCACCGCGACGGTCGGGCTGTTCGAGCGGATCTGGCAGGCCGCCGCCCCGCTCGTCCCGCTGGATCTCCCGGACTCCGGGAACGCCTCGATCCTGACCTGCCGCGAGCAGGAACTGCTGACGCTGCTCTTCTCCGGCACCACCGACGAATCCGCCGCCGCGCGTCTCGGTGTCTCGGTGCGCACGGTGCGCCGGATGGTCGCCGACATCATGAACCGGCTCGGCGCGCGCAGCCGGTTCCAGGCGGGCGCCAAGGCCGTCGACCGCGGCTGGCTGATGGCGAAGGCGGGCTGATGACGACTTCGACTCCCGGCCGTGTCCTTCTGGTGGCCCAGCGGCCAGGCGCGTACCCGACCATCGGTGACGCTTTGACGGAAGCGTCCGACGGCGCCGTCATCACCATCGCGGGCGGTGAATACGCGGAGACCGTCGAACTGGCCGGCCTCCGGGTGACCTTGGCCGCGGCGGACGGAGCCACCGTCGTCGTCGACGGCCGGGGTGCGGACCGGCCCGTTTTCCGCGCCACCGGCGGAGCGCTAGTCCTCGAAGGGATCGAAGTCCTGGCGGGCGCCGCGTCCGCGATCCAGGCCGACGACACGGAACTCGCGGTCCGGAACTGCACCGTCTCCGGCGGACGCGGCCCGGCGATCGCGATCCGCGGCACGACGGCGTTCACCGTGAGCGGTTGCGTGATCTCCGGGGCGGAACAGGGGATCGTCGTCGACGGCTCGCCGGGGCGGATCGAGGACACCACCGTCGAAGACGTGACGGGCGACGGCATCACCCTCGGGCAGGGCGCCGATCCGGTCGTGCTCCGGTGCACGGTCACCGGTTGCGGGCTGAGGGGGATCTACGTCTACCAGTACGCCCGGCCGGTCGTCGAAGGCTGCACCGTCTCGCACACCGGTCACGAAGGCATCGCCGTCGCGCACCACGGGGTGCCGGTTCTCAAGCGGTGCACGGTCACCGACACCCGGGGTCCGGGGATCTCGTTCGCTTCCGGTTGCGGCGGCGAGATCTCCGGATGCCGCGTCTCGAACACCGCGGAACCGGGGATCGCGATCGCCGAAGGGGCGACGCCGACGATCGGTGAGGCCGCGGATCCCGGCGCCGTGGGGGACAACGCGCTGGACGAGATGCTCGCCGAACTCGACGCGATGATCGGCCTTCCCGGGGTCAAGGAAGAGGTCCGCTCGCTGGTCGACGAGTTGCAGGTCAACGAATGGCGCCGCCGGGCCGGGCTGCCCGTCGGCGCGGCCGGGCACCATCTGATCTTCGCGGGCGCGCCCGGCACCGGGAAGACGACCGTCGCGCGGATCTACGGCAAACTCCTGAAGGCGCTGGGAGTCCTGCCGGTCGGCCAGTTCCGGGAGGTGTCCCGCCGGGATCTCGTCGGGCAGTACATCGGGCACACCGCGGAAAAGACCGCGACGGTGTTCGAGGAGGCCAAGGGCGGCGTCCTGTTCATCGACGAGGCGTACACGCTGACGCGGCTCGCCGGCTCCGGCGGCGATTTCGGCCAGGAGGCGATCGACACCCTGGTCCCGTTGATGGAGGAGCATCGCGACGAAGTGGCCGTGATCGTGGCCGGATACACCGGCGAGATGGTCGATTTCCTCGCCGCGAACCCCGGTCTCGCGTCCCGTTTCGGCAAGACGATCGAGTTCGAGAACTACAGCCCCGACGAACTGCTCGCCATCTTCGGGCGGATGGCGTCCGCGGGCGACTACGAAGTCGATCCCGCCGCCGGCCCCGTGCTCACCGGCCATTTCCAGCGCGTCTCCGGCGACGTCAACTTCGGCAACGCCCGGGACGCGCGCCTGTTGTTCGAGAAGGCGCGCACGGCTCAGTCGCAACGGTTGCGGCTGCTGGGCCGGATGCCCGCGATCGAAGAACTGCGCGGATTGCACGTGGCCGACGTGGAGGCGGCCATCGCGCGATAACGTTCCGGTGTGCGGGTGCTGGTGACCGAGGACGACGAAAACTTGCGGGTGGCGCTGGAATTCGCGCTGCGCGGGGACGGGTTCGCGGTGGACACCGCCGCCGACCTCCCCGGCGCGGACGAGGCGCTGATGGTGAACGCCTACGACTGCGCGGTGTTCGACCGGATGCTGCCTTCGGGCGACGCGCTGGCCTACGTGCGCAACCGGCGCAGCGCCGGTTGGCCGATGCCCGTGCTGTTCCTGACCGCGCGCGACAGCGTCGCCGACCGGATCGACGGCCTGCGCGTCGGCGGCGGTGACTACCTGGTCAAACCCTTCGCGATGCCGGAACTGATCGCGCGGGTGCGCAGCCTGTGCCGCCGCGACATGGCCGGGCAGGCGGTGGTCCTGCGCTGCGCCGACGTCGAACTCGACACCGGCAGGCATCAGATCTCCCGGGCGGGCGTGCTGCTCACCGTGACGCGCAAGGAGTATCTCGTCATGGAGCGGCTGATGGCCGCGACCGGGCGGCCGGTCTCGCGGCGGGAACTCATCCGGTACGCGTGGGACGAGATGGCGGATCCGGCGTCCAACGTGCTGGACGTCGTGATCGCGCGGCTGCGGCGGAAGCTCAAGGACCCGCCGCTGATCCACACCGTGCGAGGGTCGGGTTACCGGATGGCGCCGCTTCAGTAGTCACTCACGCCACTGGGGTCACAGCTCCCTCCCGCGCGCCCCGCCCGCCCCGGATGTGCCATGCTCGACAGCGCACGAGGCGGCGAAACCGAGAGGTGACGAGGGTGTCCATCTGGGCAGGCGTGATCAATTTCGTCCGGGCGCGGTACGAGGTGCTCGAAGAGCGGGGGGACTGGCTCCGGTTCCGGGTCGACACCGGCGACGGCCGCGGACAGCAGGTCTCCTTGCACCACCTGCCCGACCACGACGGCGCGGAGTGGGTGGAGATCTCGTCTCCGGTCGGCTGGGCCGACAAGATCGATCTGCGGCGCCTGCTCGAACTGGCGGGCGGGAATTCGGTCGGCGGCGCGGCGGTGGTCGACGGTGTCGCGCTGCTGAAGCACACGATCCCGCTGGTCGATCTGAATCTGGTCAACGAGTTCGAACACCCGCTGAAGGCCCTCGTCACGCGTGCCGACACCTTCGAACACGAGCTCACCAAGGCCGACGAGTTCTGATCCGGCCCGTCCTTTCGGGACGGGAACAGTGAAGGCCCCCTGCGCCGCAGGGGGCCTTCACTCGTCTTGAGCTCAGAGACGCTCCTGTAGCGCGTCCGCGGCGGCGAGGAGGTCCGCGGCCCAGCGCGCCCCCGGTTTACGCCCTATACGTTCGATGGGCCCGGAAACCGACACCGCGGCGACGACGGTGCCCGTCGAATCCCGTACGGGCGCCGAGACACTCGCCACACCGGGTTCCCGCTCCGCCACGCTCTGGGCCCAGCCGCGGCGGCGGACTTCGAGCAGGGTGCGCTCCCCGTACACCGCCTCGGTGAGGATCGTGCGCTGCGTGTGCGGATCCGACCACGCGGCGAGCACCTTCGCGCCGGAGCCCGCGGTCATCGGCAGCCGTGAACCGATCGGCACCGTGTCACGAAGCCCACTCGGCGGTTCGGCGGTCGAAACGCAGACGCGCTGGACGCCGTCGCGGCGGTACAGCTGAACGCTTTCGCCGGTGATGTCGCGCAATTTCGGCAGCACCGAACTCGCCGCGTCGAGCAGCGGGTCGGTCGAACCGCCCGCCAGTTCCGCGAGCGCGGTACCCGGACGCCAGCGCCCGTCGGGGCCGCGGCGCAACAGGCGATGCACTTCGAGGCCGACCGCGAGCCGATGCGCCGTCGCGCGCGGCAAACCGGTCCGCGTGCACAGTTCCGCCAGGCCACAAGGATCTTCGGCCACGGCCTGAAGCACGGCCACGGCCTTGTCGAGTACTCCGATACCGCTATGCTGTCCCACAAGCCGATACTATCTTCCCGAAGTTTGAGATGTCCAGATGGTGGGAAGTACCGATTTCACCGCATGTGAGGAGCCGGAAATGCCCCGGACACTGGCCGAGAAAGTGTGGGAGTCGCACCTGGTGCGGCGCGGCGAGGGGGCCGAGCCCGACCTGCTCTACATCGATCTCCACCTGCTGCACGAGGTCACCAGCCCGCAGGCGTTCGACGGACTCCGCCTGGCGGGCCGGAAACTGCGCCGCCCCGACCTCACCATCGCGACCGAGGACCACAACGTCCCGACGATCGACATCGAGCTGCCGATCGCGGATCCCGTGTCCCGCACCCAGGTCGACACCCTTCGCGCCAACTGCAAGGAGTTCGGCGTCCGGCTGCACCCGATGGGCGACGCCGAGCAGGGCATCGTGCACGTCATCGGCCCGCAGCTGGGCCTGACGCAGCCCGGGATGACCGTGGTGTGCGGCGACAGTCACACCTCGACGCACGGCGCCTTCGGCGCGATGGCGTTCGGCATCGGCACCTCCGAGGTCGAACACGTGATGGCGACCCAGACCCTGCCGCTCCGTCCATTCAAGACGATGGCGATCACGGTCGACGGTGAACTCCGTCCCGGCGTCACCGCGAAGGACGTCATCCTCGCGGTGATCGCGAAGATCGGCACCGGCGGCGGACAGGGCTACGTCCTCGAGTACCGCGGCGAGGCCATCGAAAAGCTGTCGATGGAAGCCCGGATGACGGTGTGCAACATGTCCATCGAAGCCGGCGCGCGCGCCGGGCTCATCGCGCCGGACGAGACGACGTTCGCGTATCTGAAGGGCCGTCCGCACGCTCCGCAGGGCGCCGACTGGGACGCCGCCGTCGAAAACTGGCGCGAACTGCGCACCGACGACGACGCCGTCTTCGACGCCGAGGTGCGCCTGAACGCCGACGAGCTCACGCCTTTCGTGACCTGGGGCACGAACCCGGGCCAGGGGCTCCCGCTGGGCGCCGAGGTGCCCGACCCGGAGCGGATCGGCGACGAGAACGAGCGCATCGCCGCTGAAAAGGCCCTGTCCTATATGGACCTGAAGCCGGGCACGCCGCTGCGCGAGATCGCGGTGGACACCGTCTTCCTCGGCTCGTGCACGAACGGCCGTATCGAGGATCTGAGGGCCGCCGCGGACGTCCTGCGCGGGCACAAGGTCGCCGACTCGGTCCGGATGCTCGTCGTCCCCGGCTCGATGCGCGTCCGCCAGGCGGCGGAAGCCGAAGGGCTGGACCGGGTCTTCACCGAAGCGGGCGCGGAATGGCGTCAGGCGGGCTGCTCGATGTGCCTCGGCATGAACCCGGATCAGCTCAAGCCGGGCGAGCGGAGCGCGTCGACCTCGAACCGTAACTTCGAAGGCAGGCAGGGCAAGGGCGGCCGTACGCACCTGGTTTCGCCGCTCGTCGCGGCCGCCACGGCCGTGCGGGGCACGCTGTCCAGCCCCGAAGACCTGCAGCCCGCCGTCGCTCGCTGACATCGCTGACATCCGCGAAGGAGTTCCCACCATGGACGCGTTCACCCACCACACCGGCGTCGGGGTCCCGCTGCGCAGGTCCAACGTGGACACTGACCAGATCATCCCGGCGGTCTACCTCAAGCGCGTGAGCCGCACCGGCTTCGAGGACGGGCTCTTCGCCGCCTGGCGGTCCGACGAGTCGTTCATCCTCAACCAAGAGCCCTTCAAGAACGGGTCGGTCCTGGTCGCGGGCCCGGACTTCGGCACCGGCTCCTCCCGCGAGCACGCGGTGTGGGCCTTGATGGACTACGGATTCCGGGTCGTGATCTCCTCCCGGTTCGCGGACATCTTCCGCGGCAACTCGGGCAAGCAGGGCCTTGTCGCCGCTCAGGTCGAGCAGGCGGACGTCGAACTGCTGTGGAAGCTGCTCGAAAACGAGCCCGGGACGGAGGTCACGGTGGACCTCGAGTCGAAGACGGTACGAGCCAAGGACTTCACCGCGCCCTTCCAGATCGACGACTACACCCGCTGGCGGCTCCTCGAAGGGCTCGACGACATCGCCCTGACACTCCGCCACGCGGAGGAGATCGACACTTTCGAGACCCGGCGCCCCTCCTGGAAGCCGGTGACCCTCCCGGCGGCCTCCTCCTAAGGCCGGCCGAAGGGGGCGGATTCCCTTGCTGAGCAGGGAATCCGCACCCCGGCCGGGGTCCTCCACAGCAGCCCCGAAACCACACCGAACGGCACCTCGAGAGGCCCCGAAGGGGTCCCTCGGGAGGCGGAACAGCCCCCGAGACAAGGGAAATTTCCGCGCGTCGTTTGGAATTTGTGCTGCATTGGTAATACCGTGTGCGCTAAGTCGGCCGACGGGGCCGTGTACAAGTAGTTCTTCTTGGAGGACTGGAATGGCCAACAAGGCCCAGCTGATCGAGGCGCTGTCGGAGCGCCTGGGCGACAAGAAGGTCGCGTCGGAGGCCGTCGATGGCCTTGTCGACATCATCATCCGGACGGTCAACAAGGGCGAGAAGGTGAACATCACCGGCTTCGGTGTGTTCGAGAAGCGCGCCCGCGCCGCCCGCACCGCGCGGAACCCGCGCACCGGTGAGACCGTTCGCGTCAAGAAGACCAACGTGCCCGCGTTCCGCGCCGGCACGACCTTCAAGGACGTCATCAGTGGTTCGAAGAAGCTGCCGAAGGCCACCGCTGTGAAGCGCGCGACCGCCGGCACCGCCACCCGCACCACCGCCACCCGCGCGACGACGACCCGGACGGCCGCCAGCCGCCCGGCCGCGACGCGTTCCACGACCACGCGGACCCGCGCCGCCGCCACGACGACGCGTGCCGCCGCGAAGCCGGCCGCCAAGGCGACCGCGACCAAGGCGGCGGCCAAGACGACCGCCACCAAGGCCGCGCCGAAGACGGCCGCCAAGGCCACGACTCGCGCCACCACGGCCAAGAAGGCGACCGCCACCAAGGCCGCCGCGAAGCCGGCCGCCAAGGCGACCGCTGCCAAGGCTCCCGCGAAGAAGGCTCCGGCCAAGCGGACTTCGGCTGCCGCGAAGAAGAAGTAAGCTCCCTCGTCACGAGTGAGCCAACGGCAGGGCCCCGCGCACGGCGCGGGGCCCTGCCGCATTTTCCGGCCGGTATGCCGTGCGGCCGCCTGGTTTCCCCCGACGCGCTCGCTCCGGATGTCCTGGGGATCATGTCCCGGAACGGATCCGCGGCCCCTCTGCGGCGAATGTGATGCGATTCTCGTGCCGGTGAGCGAAGTCGCGGAAAAGAATCCGCTTCACCGGTCACCCCGATGGACGCATCGCCGCGCTTTCCCGGCTTCGCCCTCCACAGTGGAGCGACGGGCAGGAACACTGCCGGAGTAAGGCAGGTCACCCACGTGGGGGAGCCGCACGACTTTCCCCGTGTCCAGACGCCGAACTCGCGTGATCAAAGACGTAACTCGCGTGCTTGGGGAGGTAACTCGCGAGTTCCGTCTCACCGGGGAGTTGCGAAAGCCACTTTCGCAACCTTCAACGTTGCGAAAGTGGCTTTCGCAACGTCAGGGGTGGGCGGGAGCGGGCGTGGGCAAAGGCGACGCGAAGTAGTCCGCGGCCACCAGCACCGGCCCGTCCTGTTCGGTCGGCGCCCGGAACGACAGCACCCAGAACGAACCCTTCTTCGACGGCACCACGCCGCCGCGCGCGGCGGTCAGGTCGACGCCGTCGCGGTCGGCCAGCGCGCTGACGACGTCCGGGATCACCCCGCCCTGGCTGGAGATCACCGGCGTCCCACCGTCGCCCGCGATGGCCAGCAGCCGTGCGACACCGAGCACCGGGTCCGGCCAGTAGCCCTCTTCCGACAGCAGCGGCTCGTGCCGGATCTCGACCCCGAGGTCTTCGGCGAGCCCGTTCACCGTCTGGACGCAACGAAGCCGCGGCGCCGAGAGCACCCTGCCGGGCGCGTAGTGGCGCAGCAGCGAACGCAGCGCTTCGGCCTGGCGCTGGCCCGCGTCCGACAGCGGCCGCAGGTCGTCGTCGCCGTTCCACTCGTCGCGTTTACCCGCTTTGGCGTGCCGCACCAGGATGACCGTGGTGAGTTCGGGCGGCAGCGCGGAGAACTCGCGCAGCACCCGGACGTCCTCGGGCCGCGTCAGCAGTTTCTCCGCCGCTTCCGCGTCGAGCCAGCGCAGCTCGTCGACTTCCTCATTCGGCGCGAAAGCACCGGAAACGGCGTGCGCGGAGAAGTAGTCGACGGTCTTCGGCGCGCCCGCCACGGTGTATTCGGTCCGGACCAGATAACGGCCGAGCACCGCTTCGAATCCGGTCTCCTCTTCGATCTCCCGGACCGCCGCGCCCGCGATGGTCTCGCCCGGATCCAGCTTTCCCTTCGGCAGCGACCAATCGTCGTAGCGCGGCCGGTGGACCAGCGCGACCTCGATCCGGTCCCCGTCACGGCGCCAGAGAACGGCTCCCGACGCTCGGATGACCCCGCTCATCCCGCCGCCCCGTGCCGCTTCGCCAGCTCGACCTGGTGGTCGCGGACGTCGTCGCCGGAGGCCGGGAACGGGCTCCACTCACCGGTCGAGTTCAGCACCCAGCACCGGGTCGAGGGGTGCAGCGCGGATTCGAAGATGTAGTCCAGCTGCGCCGTCAGCTTCGGATCCTTGACCCGCACCAGCGCCTCGATGCGGCGGTCCAGGTTGCGGTGCATCATGTCCGCGCTGCCGATCCACCGCGTACCGCCCGCGAGGAAGGTGAAGACGCGCGAGTGCTCCAGGAAGCGGCCGAGGATGGACCGCACGTGGATGTTCTCGCTCAGTCCCTCCACACCCGGTTTCAGCGAACAGATCCCGCGCACCACGATGTCGACCGGCACCCCGGCCTGTGAGGCGTGGTACAGCGCGTCGATCACCTGCTCGTCGACGAGCGAGTTGCACTTGATCCGGATCCCGGCGGTCTGGCCGGCGCGGGCGAGTTCGATCTCCTCGCCGATCGCGCGCACGATGCCGCGGCGGATCCCGTGCGGCGACGTGAGGATGTTGCGGTAGGTGTCCTGGCGGGAGTACCCGGTCAGCACGTTGAACAGATCCGTCAGATCCGCGCCGATCGTCGGGTCGGCGGTCAGGATGCCGAGGTCCTCGTACAGCCGCGCGGTCTTCGGGTTGTAGTTGCCGGTGCCGATATGGCAGTAGCGGCGGATGGTCGAACCCTCCTGGCGCACCACCATCGACACCTTGCAGTGCGTCTTCAGCCCGACGAGCCCGTAGACCACGTGCACGCCCGCGCGTTCCAGCGTGCGGGCCCAGGTGATGTTGGCCTGTTCGTCGAACCGCGCCTTGATCTCGACCAGCGCGACGACCTGTTTGCCCGCCTCGGCGGCGTCGATCAGCGCGTCGACGATCGGGGAGTCGCCGGAGGTGCGGTACAGCGTCTGCTTGATCGCGAGCACCTTGTCGTCCGCGGCGGCCTGTTCGATGAACCGCTGGACGCTGGTGGAGAACGAGTCGTACGGGTGGTGCACGAGGACGTCGCCCTCGCGCAGCGTCGCGAACACCGACTTCGGCGTCTCGCGCTCACCGAACGCCGGATGCGTGGCGGGAACGAAAGGGCGGTCCTTGAGTTCCTTCCGGTCGACACCCGACAACTGGTGCAGACAGGTGAGATCCAGCAGACCGGGGACCTCGACGACGTCGCGCGGGTCGACCTCCAGCTCGCGCAGCAGCAGTTCGAGCATGTGCTCGCTCATGTCCTGCGCCACTTCGAGCCGCACCGGCGGGCCGAACCGGCGCTGGGCCAGTTCGCGTTCCAGCGCCTGGAGAAGATCCTCGTCGCGGTCCTCTTCGACCTCGAAGTCCGCGTTGCGGGTGACCCGGAACGCGTGGTGCTCGGTGACCTCCATGCCGGTGAACAGCTCGCCGAGGTGGGCGGCGATCAGTTCCTCCAGCGGAAGGAAGGTCGCGGTGCGGCTCTCCCGCGGCTGCTGCTCGATCCGCATCAGGCGCGGCACGTTGCTCGGCACCTTGACCCGTGCGAACCGCTCCGTGCCCGCTTCGGGGTCCCGGACGGTGATGGCCAGGTTGAGCGAAAGGCCGGAGATGTAGGGGAACGGGTGCGCGGGATCCACGGCCAGCGGTGTGAGCACCGGGAAGATCTGCTCGCTGAAGTAGTTGGACAGCCGGAGCTGGTCCGCGCCGGTGAGGTCGTTCCAGCCGACGATGAGGATGTCCTCTTCCGCCAGCTGCGGCCGCAGGTGCAGTTCGAAGGCGTTCGTGTGCCGCTCGACCAGGTCCTGGTTGCGTTTGGCGATGTACGCCAGCTGCTCGCGCGGGGTGAGCCCGTCCGCGCTGCGGACCGGGAGCCCGGTCTCGTCGCGGCGTTTCAGCCCGGCGACCCGCACCATGTAGAACTCGTCCAAATTGGACGCGAAGATCGCCAGGAACTTGGCGCGTTCGAGCAGCGGCTGCGACTCGTCCTCGGCCAGCGCGAGCACGCGCGCGTTGAAGTCCTGCCATGACAGCTCACGGTTGAAGTACCGGTCGTCGGGCAGGGTTTCGACGGCGGTGGGCGCCGACGTCACCGCGGGAGGCGCGGCGGGCAGCGCGCGGAACTCCTGCGCGGGACGGCTCGCCGAACCGCCGCGCGTCGCGCGCGGGGTGGTCTTCGCCGCTGGAGTGGTCTTCCGCGCCCTGGCGGGTTTCGCCGTGCCGTTGTCCGGTTCCGGTTTCGCGGCGGAGGTCTTCCGCTTCCTTGCCGAGTTCGGGGTGCCGCCGTCATTTGTGCTCACGGGCTTCATTGTTCACCACTCGGGGCGATTATGTGCGCCGCGCGCGGGTCGCCGGGGTGAACTCTCGTCACATCACCACGCAGGGTGTTCCCAACAGCGTTGAAGTGCGCTTTCCGACACCCAGGGTGCGAACGTGAGCGAGATCATCCGCGGTGTCGACGTCGGCCCTGAGCGATTCCGCGGCGATCGTGAGCGGGGTCGCGCCGGACGCGGTGTGCGCCCGCGCGGAACCGGCGCCGAACCGGGGCGCCAGCGCGCGGCCCGCCCCCGCGAGCAACAGGGTCGTGCCCGTTCCCTGCCGGTCCGCGACGAACGCCCGATCCCCGGCCGCCTCGGCGAGGGCGGCGGTGAGGTCTTCGGTCCGCAGCGCGGGCAGGTCGGCCTGCAGCGCACCGACGAGACCGGACGGCGAGTCCCGGCGCAGCAGCTCTTCGCCGTGGCGCAGGGCCTCGTTCAAGCCGCCGAGCGACGGTTCGGTGACGATCTCGACACCCAGTTCGGTGAGCTCCGCCACCGACGCCGGGTCGGCGGCGACCACCAGCACCCGCCGGACCCCGTCCGCCGAGGTCGCCGCGGACAGCGTGTCGTAGGCCAGCGCCAGCACCAGTTCGGGGTGCCGCTCGGGCACGACCGCGCCGCGAAGCCGCGACTTGCCCTCGGCGGGGCGTTTCATCGGCACTATCAGGTCAAAGCCCACACGGTCCACATCTCACTTCTTACCCGACCCTCCCTGGACCGCGCTCGGATGCGCGCGGCAGGATCAGTGGCCTGGGACGACACGTGTGACTTCGAGGAGGACGAATTGGCCCGGCGTGAGAAGGGCGGCATCTGGGTGGGCATCGCCGCCGCACTGTTCTACCCGGCGACGGCCATCGGCAAGCGGGTCTACCGCAACGCCGAGCGGATCCCCCGCGAAGGCGGCGCGCTGCTCCTGCTCAACCACGTGTCCCACATGGACCCGGCGGTGGACGCGGTCTTCGTGCACCGCCAGAAGCGGGTGCCGCGGTTCCTCGGCAAGGAGAGCCTGACCAGGGCGCCGGTCTTCGGCAAGATCTTCGTCGGCGCCGGGCAGATCCCGGTCTCCCGCGGTTCGGCCGCCGCCGGCGACAGCCTCAAGGCCGCCCACCAGGCGTTGCGTGACGGCAAGGTCGTCGTGATCTATCCGGAGGGGACGATCACCAAGGACCCGGACGGCTGGCCGAAGAAGCCGTTCACCGGGGCCGCGCGGCTCGCGCTGGAGACCGACGTCCCGGTGATCCCGATCGCCCGCTGGGGCACGAACCACATCTTCAACGGCTACACGAAGAAGTTCACGCCGTTCCCGCGCAAGAAGATCACGCACCTCGTCGGCGAGCCGATGGATCTTTCCGCCTACAAGAACGGTTCGACCCGCAGCGCGTCCAAGCTGCGCGAGGTCACCGATCTGATGATGACCGAGATCACCGCGCTGCTCGCGGAGATCCGCCAGGAGGAACCGCCCGCGAAGAAGCCGGAGGACGACGCCTGATGGCCGAGGTCCAGCGGGTGACCGTGCTCGGCGCCGGATCGTGGGGGACGGCGTTCGCGAAGGTGCTCGGCGACGCCGGGCGGGACGTGACCATCTGGGCCCGGCGGCCCGAGGTCGCGGCCGACATCCGGGAACGGCACCGCAATTCGTCCTATTTACCCGATATCGAACTGCCGGAGCGCATCACCGCGACAGCGGACCCGGCCGAGGCCCTCGACGGCGCGCAGGCCGTGGTGCTCGCGGTGCCGAGCCAGACGTTGCGGACCAATCTGTCCGAGTGGTCCGGTCTGCTGCCGTCCGACGCGATCCTGGTGAGTCTCGCGAAGGGCGTCGAACTGGGCACGCTCAAGCGGATGAGCGAGGTCATCGCCGAGATCGCCCGCGTCGACGCCGGGCAGATCGTGGTCGTTTCCGGGCCGAACCTGGCGAAGGAGATCGCGCTCGGGCAGCCGGCGGCGGCGGTGCTGGCCTGCACCGACCACGACAACGCCAAGGCGATCCAGCGGGCGAGCTTCAACCAGTACTTCCGGCCGTACACCAACACCGACGTCGTCGGCTGCGAGCTGGGCGGGGCGTGCAAGAACGTCATCGCGCTCAGCTGCGGGATGGCGGCCGGGCTCGGGCTGGGCGCGAACACCGTGGCCACCCTGATCACCCGCGGGCTGGCCGAGATGGCCCGGCTCGGCGCGAAACTGGGCGCCGACCCGCTGACCTTCGCCGGGCTCGCCGGCGTCGGCGACCTGGTGGCGACCTGTTCGTCGCCGTTGTCGCGGAACCGGACCTTCGGTGAGCGGCTCGGCCGGGGCGAGACACTGGAGCAGGCGCTCGCGGCCACCGGCGGCCAGGTCGCTGAGGGCGTCAAATCGTGCACGTCGATCCGGGAACTCGCGATGGGCCTCGGTGTCGACATGCCGATCACCGACGCGATGCACCGCGTGTGCCACGAAGGGGTCGACCCGCGGCGCGCGGGAGCCGAGCTGCTCGGACGGTCGCAGAAGCACGAGTGGTCCTGAGGCGCGGTCCACGGAGTGGGATCGGTTGACCGGCGGGCTCGGTGCTGGTTCGCTGGGCGCATGTTCGCACGTGGGATGACTGTGTCGCGGGGCCTCTCCGGTCTTGGCGCCGTCTCGTGTGCGTCGTGTCGCTGTTGTCGGTGAACCAGCCCCCGGCCCAGCTCGACACCTTCTTCCTTCTGTGAGGACATCTCCATGTTCGCCGTCCCGGCCAACACGCTCGTCATTCCCGAAAACCCCGCGCTGCGCCACCCGGTGCGCGTCGCGCTCGAATTCGCCGCGGACCGTGACCGCTGGCGGCACCTGCTGCGGTACGACCCCGAGGAGCGGTTTTCCGCGCTCGTCGACGCGGACGAACTGCAGGAGATCTGGCTGATGAGCTGGCTGCCCGGCCAGCGCACCGACCTGCACGACCACGAATTCGCCGCGGGCGCGTTCACCGTCGTCAGCGGGAACCTGAGCGAGACCGTCGCCCGGCGCGCCGTCGACGGGCGGGCCGTCACCGAGCTGCACTCACTGTCGGAAGGCCAGTCTCGCGTCTTCGGCCCCGGCTACGTCCACGAAGTGCGCAACGACGGCCCGGATCCCGCCGTCAGCGTGCACGTCTACCGGCACCGGCCCCGCGCGATGCGGCCGTACCACCTGGACCCCGTCTCGGGCCCGACCCGCATTTAGTCCTCTGAATGCGGAGTCAGGTGAGGTCGCCCCGAAGCCGGAATTCGGCCTCGACGCGGTCTCGCGAAGCGCCGGTGGCGAGCAGGGTGTGCAGCAGGAGCCGGGATTTGCGCGGGTCCAGCCAGCCCGCCATCGTCGCGCCCATCGCGATCAGATCCGCTTCGGAACCGCGGAAGCCGTAGGTACCGCGGAACGTCGGCCCGGCGCCGGTGCGGCCGGCGACCACGATCGGCACCTCGGGCAGGACCCGCTCGATCACCTCGGCGGACCCTGCGGAGACGTGCCCGGCGCCGTTCGCGGCGAGCACCACGCCCTTCACCCCGGCCTTGACCAGCGTTTCCAGGAGTTCGCCGGTGTCCTCGACACCACTCTCGACGATCGGCACCAGCCCGGAGAAGTCCGCGTTCTCCAAGGACAACGCCGCCGGGCGGGCGGCGACCGGGTGGAAGTAGTGCACCAAGCCCTCGCTCAGCAGCGCGAGCGGCCCGGCGGGATTCGAGGAGAACGCCTCGACGTGGCTCGAATGCGTCTTGCGCACCCAGCGCGCGGCGTGGACGTCGTCGTTGAACGCGACCAGCGAGCCGCGGCCCCGGCTGCGGGGATCGGCGGCGACGGTCAGCGCGGCCAGCAGGTTCCCCGCTCCGTCGGCGCTGGGCAGGCTGGGGTTGCGCATCGCGCCGGTGATCACGATCGGCGCCTCGGAAGCCCACGTCAGTTCGAAGAAGTACGCGGTCTCTTCGAGCGTGTCCGTGCCCTGGACCACGACGACACCTTCGGCGCCTTCGTCGACTGCCCTGGCCGCCCACTCCCGCGTCCTGACCAGGGTCGCGAAATCCATCGAGGCGCTGGAAATCCCCGCGAGCGTCTCCGCGCGGACGTCCATCTCGAGGTTCTCGACCAGGTCGCCGAGCAGGTCGGCGGCGGTGAGCCGGGGGACGGCGTGGTCTTCACCGTCGCCGGGGACCATCGAGATGGTGCCGCCCAAGGCGGCGACGGCGACAAGGGGCCGTTTCTCAGGAGAGACGCTCATGAGGACATTCTTCCAAAGACTCGTGAGTGGTCAGGACGGTTCTAAGCGTCCTGACCACTCACGAGACCCGGCCGGGGTTGCGAAAGCCACTTTCGAGACGTCTGACGTCCCGAAAGTGGCTTTCGCGACACCACTCACTCAACGCGCCTTCACGGCTTCGATCGTGAAACTCGCCGCCAGCCGCCGCGGCTCCTCGGTCAGCCGCCATTCCTCGGTCGCCTCGTTCAGCGTCATGAACCCGGGCAGCGCGTTCCACGGCACGCTGTCGTGTTCCACCAGCCGCGTCAGGGTCAGCCCCGCGTCGAGCAGCGAAGTGACGATCTCGCCGAGCCCGTGGTTCCATTCGTGCGTCCGGTTGTGCTGGAACGCGACGTCGGTGTCCACATAGGTCCCCGGTTCGTCGAACACCAGCGGTTCGGCCTGCTCGAAGTACGGATAGCGCGGCGTGATCACCGGTTGGGTCTCGTCGAGGGTGCCCAGCATCGGGTGCATGTCCCGGATGAACAGGCGCCCGCCCGGCCGCAGCAACGCGCCGACGACCTGCCCCCAGCGGGCGATGTCGGGCAGCCAGCAGAGCGCGCCGATTCCCGTGTAGACGAGGTCGAATTCCCCGGCGCCCAGCACGTCGGCGGCACTGTACACATCGGACTCGTGGTAATCGATCTCCGCACCGGTCTCGGCGGCCAGCCCTCGCGCGATCTCCAGCGCGGGCGCGGAGAAGTCGAGGCCGGTCATCCGCGCGCCGAGGCGGGACAGGGAAAGCGTGTCCGTGCCGATATGGCACTGCAGGTGCACTCCCCGGGCGCCGGAGACGTCGCCGAGCAGCGGCCGGTCGAAGGTGACCACGCCGCTGAGGTGCGCGGGATCCGCGACGAACTTCTTGTAGCCGTAGTCCGCCGAAGCGGCGTGTGCCGGAGCGCGTTCGTCCCAGTTCGCCCGGTTGACGGTCAGGTAGTCCGTCATGCGGTGGCGGCCTTTTCGGCGGCGCTGCGCAGCACGCAGAATTCGTTGCCTTCGGGGTCACCGAGGACGACCCAGCCGGTGCCGTCCGGGTTGCGCCGGTCGTGCAGGAGGGTCGCGCCGAGCTTGAGCAGACGCTCCATTTCCTCATCGCGCGGGATGTCCGGCGTGAGGCAGAGGTGGATCCGGTTCTTCACCGTCTTCGGTTCCGGGACCTCCCCGAAGAAGAGGGTGACACCGTTGTCCATCTCGATGATCGCTTCGGGGTCACCGGGCTGATCGTCGTCGTGCATCGGCTTGCCGACGACGCCGCTCCAGAAGCGCCCCAGTTCGTAGGCGTTGGCGCAGTCGAAGAAGAAGTTCTGTACGACAGAGGTCATGACGCCGCAGTCTGCCTGAGCCCGCGAAGCCCGGCCAACGGTTTAAGCCAGCCTCAGGCCCGGCGACCGGTGCACCTGCCGTTCCGCGTCGATGACCAGCACCTGGCACCCCGGTTGCGAGGCGACCCAGGCGATTCCCTCGGTGCCCATGGCGAAAGCGGCCGTGGCGAGGGAATCGGCGGTGACGAGGTCGTCGGCGGCGACCGTGACGCTCAGCAGACCGGTGGGCGGGCGCCCGGTCCTGCCGTCCAGGATGTGCGCGCCGCGTTCGTATTCCGCCGAAGTCGCGACGGCGCCGCCGGACGATTCGACCACGGCGCACACCGCGCCGGGCCGTTCGGGATGCCGGATGCCGACCCGCCAGGCGCGGCCGGGTTCCGGTTCGCCGGCGGTGACGACGTCGCCGCCGGCGTTGAGACAGAACACGTCCATGCCCTGGGCCAGCAACAGGGACGCCGCCCGCTGCACCGCCCAGCCCTTCACCACCGCGTTCGGATCGAGCCGCCGCCCGGGGAGCCGGGCGGTGAACGCCCCGCCGGACAACCGTTCGTAGTGATCGCACAGTGACAGGACTTCCAGGAGGTCGTCGCTCAGTTCCGAAGGCGCCAGTTCGCCACGGTCGTAGCGGCACACCTCACTGTCGGCCTTGAACGGGCTGAACCGCGCGTCGACTTCCCGCAGCCAGCCGAAAACACCGTCGATCGCGCGGTCGACGAGGTCACCACCCGCCCGGACGTCGACCGAGACCGGCAGCCCCATCACCTGTTCGACCCGGTTCACCTGGCGTCCAGCGCCGCCTGCAGCGATTTGACGTACGACTCGCTCGTCGACGTCGCCCCGGAAACGGTGTCGATGTCGGCGCTCTGCGCGGTCAGCGTCTCCTCCTGCAGGATCGGGATGGCGGCGACCCCGCGGCCGCTGGTCGGCCGTTGCAGCAGGCGCACCTCGGCGATCTTGTCCTCGGCCGAGATCACCAGCCGCACCTGGACGGTGCCGTACCGGTTGCTCTCCACCGAACCGTCGACGGTGCGCTCGGCGCCTTCGGACGCTCCACCGTCCGGAGTGGACACAGTGGACGGAGCGGGCGCGGCGACGGCCACGGTCTCCGAGCCGAGCGGACCGGGTTCGTACAGCCAGACACCGAGGAAGCCGGCGGCAGAAAGGGCGACCGTGGCGGCGACGATGGTCTTCTTCATGATCGGGACTCCCTGGATCAGGCGGCGAGGCTGAAGCGTTCGGCGTGGATCTGCCGGGACGGCACCCGCAGCTCCCGCAGGCTGCGCAGGGCCGCCGAGGTCATCCCCGGCGGGCCGCAGACGAAGACGTCCCGGTCCGTGATGTCCGGCACCATCCGCCGCAGGTTGGGCGCGCCGAGGACCGGACCGGCCTGATCGGACGGTCCACTGAGGACCCGGACGACCGCGCCGCGCGCCCGCGCCAGCCCGATCAGCTCGGGCAGGAGGACGGCGTCGCGTTCGTCGCGGACGCGGTAGAGCACCACGACATGTCCGGAGATCTCCTCCAGCAGCGCGCGGACCGGGGTGATCCCGACGCCGCCCGCGACGAGCAACGCGTCCGGTTTCTGTTGGTGCATCGTGGTGAACGCGCCGTACGGGCCTTCGGCGAACACCCGGGTGCCGACCTTCAGCGACCGCAGGGACGCGCTGCCGTCACCGGCGGCCTTCGCGGTCAGCCGCAGGGTGCGGCCGTCGGGCGCGGCCGACAGCGAGAACGGATTCGCCTGCCACCAGCGATCCCGGGTCATGAAGCGCCACAGGAAGAACTGGCCGGCCCGCGCGGGCATCTTGTCGAGGTGCTTGCCGGAGATGTACACCGAGACGACGTCGCGGGATTCGGGGACGACGGCGACGACCTTCAACCGGTGACGCAGGTTGCGTGCCAGCGGCAGCACCACCCGGCCGGCGACGACGGAGCCGAGCGCGCCACCCCACACCGCCCACCAGTAGACCTGGGCCCCCGGCGACGACGCGAACGATCCGCCCAGCGCGATCTGATGACTGAACGCCAGCACGACCGCGGCGTAGGTGTAGAGGTGGAGGAAATGCCAGGTCTCGTACGCCAGACGGCGCCGGGCGAACCGGGCGGAAACGGCGCCGACGAGCAGGATGAGCGCGAACGCGACGACCGCGCGCAGGATCCCCTCCAGTTTGGTCACCATCGTGACGAACTCGTCGGCCACGCCGTTGTCCTCGACCTGCGCGTAGCCGGAGACGATGAAGACGAAGTGGGCGAGCAGCGTCCAGAGCAGGCTGAACCCGGTCCAGCGGTGCCAGCCGGTGAGCCGGTCCATGCCGAGGCGGCGGTCGAGCCACGGCAGCCGGGCGACCAGCAGCAGCTGGAACGCCATCGTCAGCGCCCCGTACAGCCCGGCGAGCCTGCCGATGCCGATGAGCACGTTGTCCGACGGCCCGGCGGCGAAGAAGAGCGTGGTCACGGCGGCCACGTTGGCCCCGAGGAAGGTGAAGAGCCCGGCGCGTGCGGCGATCCTGGGACGGATCGCCGGGCGCGGTCTCACGGCGGTCTGCGTCATGGTGGTCACACGTGGTCCTTTCCGGTCCGGTTCAAGTGCTGAGCCTGCTTGGCCAACCTGTGACCTTTCTTGGCGGAAGCTGTCGGCTTCCTGTCGTGTGCGCTCCCGCCTCGCCCTCGCGCGCGCGTTCACGGAGGATGGCCTTGTGAACACCGAGAACCCCGTCCGCCTGCTGGTGGTGGACGACGAGCCGCATATCGCCGACCTGGTGGCCACCGTCGCCCGTTACGAGGGCTGGCAGGCCGTCACCGCCGGATCGGGGGAGGCCGCGCTCGAGCGCGCCGCCGAATTCGGGCCCGACATCGTCGTGCTCGACCTGATGCTGCCCGGGATCGACGGGTTCACCGTGCTGGACAAGCTCCGCGAGTCCGGGACCGCGGTGCCGGTGGTCTTCCTCACCGCGAAGGACGCGACCGCGGACCGGGTCGCCGGGCTCACCCGCGGCGGCGACGACTACCTCGTGAAGCCGTTCTCCGTCGAGGAGCTGATGGCGCGGCTGCGCGCCGTCCTGCGGCGGAGCACCAACCAGGCCAAGGCGGCGGTCCTGCGGGTGGGTGATCTGACCCTGAACGAGGACACCCGCGAGGTCGCCCGCGGCGGCAAACCCGCCGAGCTGACCCCCACCGAGTACGAACTGCTTCGCTATCTCATGCGGCGTTCGCCTTCGGTGCTGACCAAGGCGCAGATCCTCGACCACGTCTGGGAATACGACTTCGGCGGCCGGTCCAATGTGGTCGAACTCGTCATCTCGCATCTGCGCCGCAAACTCGACGCGGGCGGCGAACCGCTGATCCACACCGTGCGCGGCGTCGGCTATGTCGTCCGGCAGGCGGCGAGATGAAGGTACTGCGCCGGTGGTACGACGCCTGGCGTCGATCGAGGCTCGGCACGCGGCTGGCGCTCGGGCTCGGCGCGCTGGCGCTGGTGGTGTTCGCCGTCGTCGGGACCGTGATGGTCGGCATCATGAAGGGCTATCTCAACGACCGGCTCGACGAACAGCTCGCCAAGACCCAGATCAGCCAGGTGCCGTCGCTGCGCACCACGCACGGCGGGAAACCGCAGCAGGCCTACGGCTGGTTCTCCGCCGTTTTCGCGGTGCGGGACGGCGACGCGCTGCCGCAGGCGGGCGGTTCCCTGCCGCCGGACACGAAGGCGCTCGAAAAGGTCGCCGAGGACGCGACGCGGACCGAAGTCCTGCGCACCGTCTACATCGAGGACAAGGGCACCTACCGGGTCCGGGCCTGCCCGATCGAACCGGCGCAGAACATCGTGCTGGTCAGCGCCGCGCCGCAGGCCGATCTGGACCGGACGGTCAGCCAGCTGATCATGGTCGAGGTCGTCGCGTTCCTGCTGGCGCTGGCGGTGCTGGTGATCGCCGGACGGCTGGTGCTGCGGCGCGGGCTGAGGCCGCTGAGCGACATGGCCGGGACCGCGCACGACATCGCGTCGCACGACCTCACCGCGAACGCCGATCTCCCGGTGCGCGCGCAGGCGAGCGGCGGCGGTGCCGAGGTCGAGGAACTGCGGACGGCGTTCAACGTGATGCTGGCGCACCTCGATTCCTCGCTGGTCGCGCGCCGGGAGGCGAACGAGCGGCTCCGGCGCTTCATCGCCGACGCCTCCCACGAACTGCGCACGCCGCTGACGTCGATCCGGGGCTACGCCGAGCTTTTCCGCTATGCCGCGGCGAACGAACCCGCCGAACGTGAGGCGCATCTGTCGAAGATCCGGGAAGAGACGCAGCGGATGAGCGTGCTCGTCGACGACCTCCTGCTCCTCGCGCGCCTCGACGCGCCGGAGACCGAGGCGCCGCTGCGGCTGGTCGACGTCGATGTCGCCGAGCTGATCACCGACGCGGGGGAGGCCTTCGCCGCCGGCCGCCCGGAGCATCCGCTGAGTATCGGCGCGCTCCCGGAAGGTGTCGTCCTGCAAGCGGATCCGGTGCGGCTGCGGCAGGTGCTGGACAATCTGCTCGCCAACGCCGCGGTGCACACGCCGCCAGGGACCCCGGTGACGTTGTCGGCTGCGGCTTCGGACTCGGAGGTCGTCCTGCGGGTGAGCGACGCCGGGCCCGGGATCCCGCCGGAGGCGCGGGAGCGGATCTTCGACCGGTTCTACCGGGTCGACACCGCCCGCACGCGTGGCAACGGCGGGACCGGGCTCGGGCTTTCGGTGGTGCTCTCGCTGGTTTCGGCGCACGGCGGGACGATCGAGGTCGAAAGCGTGCCGGGGACGACGACGTTCACCGTGCGGCTGCCGAGGCGCCGCTGAGTTCATCTCCCGGGTGTCATGCCCAAGGGTGCGGTCGTGTCGTCCCTCTGATCACACGTGTCGTCCGTTCACTCACGCGAGATCACCGGTGCTGGACCTCGTGACGTTGCGAAAGCCACTTTCGCAACCTTCAACGTTGCGAAAGTGGCTTTCGCAACCCAGCCGGCCAGGAACCGCACTGGGCACGGGCTGCCGAGGTCCGCTACCCGACCCGCCGCTTCACGTGGTCCGGCACCGTCCAGTCACTGACGAGATCCGCCGACGGCTCCGGTTCACCGAACACGGTCCGCACCGGCAGCACCCCCGCCCACGAGAGATCGGCCGCGACCTCGTCCTCGGGATCGTCGGGGCCCTCGCCGCGCATCTTCACCGAGGCCTCGGTGAGGTCCAGCTCCAGCACCGAAACGGACGCGAACTCCTTCGCGTTGACGTCCCTCGCGTGCTCCCACGAACCGGGCGCGAGGTGGTCGGTCAGCACGCGGAGGCCGTGCATCTTGCGTTCGCGATCGGTGACCGCGGCAGCCTTGCCCAGGATCACCGCGCTGCGGTAGTTCATCGAGTGGTTGTTGACCGAGCGCGCGTAGACGATGCCGTCGAGCAGGGTCACCGTGACACAGACCTCGACGCCGTCGGAGTCGCGCATACTCCTCGCGCCGGTCGATCCGTGCAGGTAGAGCGTGTTGCCGTCGCGTCCGTAGCCGGTCGGGATGACCAGCGGGACGCCGTCGCGCACGACACCGAGGTGGCAGATCAGGCCTTCGTCGAGCACCGAGTACAGCGCCGAGCGGTCGGTGAGGGCGCGGTTCTTCTTGCGGCCGAGGGTGGTCCGGTCGGTGGGAGAGAGCGGCGTGGACATGCGAGTAGTCTCACCCGGGAGAGTGGCCTGTAATAACGTCCAATTCTCCTATACTTGAGAAGGCCACTTCGGAAGTGCGGAGTACATCATGTCCGACACCGCTCTGCCGGTCAGCCTCGACCGCGATTCGCTCGTCCCGCTCGCGGTCCAGCTGGCCGACGCGTTGCGCGCGGCCGCGGGCGACGGGCATCTGCGCGGCGGCGACAGGCTGCCCTCGACCAGGGCGCTCGCGAGCCGTCTCGGCGTCAGCCGCACGGTGACGTCGGCGGCGTACGAACAGCTTCACGCGGAGGGCTGGATCGCCGGCCGTCATGGCTCCGGCACCTACGTCACCACCACGCCGCCCGCGGACAGGCCGTCGAAAGGGCCAGCGCCGGGCACCCCCGCCACGCCGCCCACGCTGGTCGACCTCACCCCGGGCGTCCCATGGGCCGACGGCATCGAGAAGGCCGCCTGGCGCCGCGCGTGGCGGGCCGCCGCCGATCCGCGTCCGACCTATCGCGAGGACAGGGCCGGTCTGCCCGCGTACCGGGACGCCGTGTCCGAGCATCTGCTGCGGCACCGCGGCCTCGCCGCCGGAACGGTCCTCGCGACCGGCGGGACGACGGCCGCAGTGATCGAACTCGCGGGTGCGATGCTCTCGCGCGGCGACCGGGTCGCGATCGAGGAGCCGGGTTACCAGCGTGCGGTGCAGGCGTTCCGGCGCGCGGGGATGGAGGTCGTGCCCGTCCCGGTCGACGAAGAGGGCCTGCGCCCGGACGCCGTCCCCGCCGACGTGCGCGCGGTGTACTGCTCGCCCGCGCACCAGTACCCGCTCGGCAGCCGGATGAGCGCGTCGCGCCGCGTCGAGCTGGTCGAACTCGCCCGCGCCAACGGCATGCTGGTGATCGAGGACGACTACGACGGCGAGCTGCGGTTCGACGTCGCGCCGCTGCCGCTGCTGGCCGCGCTCGCGCCCGACGTCGTCGCGCATCTCGGGACCACGAGCAAGATCCTCACGCCGGCGCTGGGCGCGGGCTGGATGGTCGCGCCGTCCCAGGTCGCGTCGGCGGTACTGGAGTACCGCGAAGCGACCGGGACGCGACCTTCGCCCGCGGGGCAGCGGGTGCTCGCCGAACTGGCGCGGCACGGCGATCTGGGGCGGCATCTGCGGAAGCTCCGGCGGGAACTGTCGGAGCGCCGGTCCCTGGTTTCGGCCGCGCTGACGTCGGCGGGCATCCCGGTGCTCGGCGACGACGCGGGCGCGCATCTGGTCGTCCCGTGCGGCTCGGCCGCCGACGAGGCGGCGCGGATGGCGGCGGCGGAACGCGCCGGGATCCGGCTCGACGGGCTGGCCCGGCATTTCGCCGGGACGCCGACGGTGTTCGGGAACCTCATCGGCTACGCGGGCTGCTCGCGCGAGGCGCTGCACTCCGCGCTCAAACCGCTGATCGCCGTGCTCGCTTGACCTCAAGCGAACTGGAGGTCATAGCTTGCGATCATGCGTGAGATCAGAGTGTCCCGGTTCGGTGATCCCGGAGTCCTGGAGCAGGTCGAGGTGCCGACCCCCGAACCTGCGGAGGGCGAGCTCCGCGTCGCGGTGACGGCGGCAGGCGTCGGCTGGCTCGACGCCCTCATCCGGCGAGGCGAAGGTCCCGACGTGTTCGCGGTCGAGCCGCCGTACGTACCGGGCGGGTCGGTGGCGGGCACCGTCGACGCGGTGGGGGCCGGAGTCGACGAAACCTGGCTGGGGAAGCAGGTCCTCACCCACGCGCCCGGCGGGTACGGCGGGGGATACGCGGACACGGTCGTCGCGCTGCCGGACGACACGTTCCCCATTCCGGACGGGCTGGATCCCCGGCACGCGGTGGCCCTGTTCGACGACGGCAGCACCGCGTTGGCGTTGCTGGAGAAGACCCCGGTCGCGGCCGGGGAACGGATCCTGGTGGCGCCGGGGGTCGGCGGGCTCGGCAGCGTTCTGGTGCAGCTCGCCCGCGCGGCGGGCGCGACCGTCTTCGCGGCGGTCCGCGGCGACGAAAAGGCGGCGATCGCGCGGAAACTGGGGGCCGAGCCGGTCGACTACTCGGCGGCGGACTGGACGGGAGAGGTCCTCGCCCTCACCGGCGGCCACCGGCTGGACGTGGTCTTCGACGGCGTCGGCGGAGAACTCGGCGCCGCCTCGCTGGCGTTGCTGAGGAACGGCGGCCGCTTCTCCGGCTACGGCATGTCCAGCGGCGCGGAGACCGTGATCGGCGACGCCCACCGCGCCCGGCTGTCCGTTGTGGACATGGCGCAGCTGGTCGGGTTCTGGCCCGACAACCCGCGCCGGGTGCGGGAAGTGCTGCGGCAGGCTGCCGACGGGAAGCTGACGCCGGTCATCGGCCGGACGTACCCGCTGGCGGAAGCGTCCGCCGCGCACTCGGACATCGAGGCGCGGCGATACACCGGCAAGAGCCTGCTCCTGCCCTGAACGCTCAGAACCGCAGCGGCACCGCGGGGAGATTGGCGGCGATGACCTCGGAAACGGTCTGGAGCGGCCCGGTCCCCGCGGTGACCGGCACGGTGAGCGCCGTGTAGACGGGACGGTCCACCACGAACCACGTCGCGGTTCCCTCACCCTCGACCTGCAGCCACTGGACGCCGTTGATCGTCCGCAGCTGCGAGGTCCGGGTGAGTTCCGGCGGCTTGCCGAGGCCGCACCGCAGGACCACCGGGTCGCCGGTGCCCCAGCCGACCGTCGCCTCGGGGGCGGGATCGGCCAGCTTCCGCCGGACCAGCGTGTTCCCGGACGACGTGAGTTCGTGCGGGAGCGCGCCGATGAGTTTCGCGCATTCGGGTGACCCCGATTGAGGCGCCGGGACCGGGACGAGCGGGAGCGGACCGTCGGCGGCGGGGGCGACGGGATCCGCGCCGCGGGTCAGCCCGAAGACGGCCACGCCCGCGACGAGCAGGATCGCCAGGCAGGCGGCCGCGATCAGCAGGGGTTTCGGCGGTGCGCCGGTGTCCGTGTCAGCCACCGGTCAACTACACCACTTGTCACAAGTGAACGACCGGGCAGGTCAGCGTCCGCGTGATGCCCTCCACGTTCTGCACCTTGGCGACCACGAGCTGACCCAGCTGATCGACGGTGTCGGCCGCGGCCTTGACGATGACGTCGTACGGGCCGGTGACATCCTCCGAACTGGTGACACCGGGGATGGTGGAGATCTCCGCGGCGACCGCGGCTGCTTTGCCGACCTCGGTCTGGATGAGGATGTATGCGTGGACCACGGCGCGCCCCTTCGTAAAAGTCGGCTCAAGGTAGGAACGTTGTAGCAACGTATCGCCAGCCCCGGGAAAAACCTAGGGCTTCCGACTATCGGTGATCGCTATTTGTCCGGACAAGGGAAAGTGGAGGTGACGGGTGTCACCGAACGACGGCACGGTCGCCGGGACCGGTGAATTCCGGTTGATCGAGGCGGTGACCGCCGGCCGGAAACAGCCGGAGACGACACTGCTCGGACCGGGGGACGACGCGGCCGTCGTGGCCAGCCCGGACGGGCGGACGGTGGCGTCCACCGACGTCCTCGTGCAGGGCGTCCATTTCCGGCTCGACTGGTCCAGCGCCGAGCAGGTGGGGCGCAAGGCGGTCGCGGTGAACCTCACCGACATCGCCGCCATGGGCGCGCGCCCGACGTCCGTCCTCATGGGATTCGCGTGTCCCTCGGACACGCCGACGTCGCTCGTCACCGAACTCACCCAGGGCATGTGGCTCGAAGCCGACCGCGCGGGGATCGGGATCGTCGGCGGCGACATGGTGCGCGCCGATCAGATCGTGATCAGTGTCACCGCCCTCGGCGACCTCGGCGGCAGGGAACCGGTGACCCGGTCCGGCGCGCGTCCCGGCGACGTCGTCGCGGTCTGCGGGCGGCTCGGCTGGGCGGCCGCCGGGCTGGCCGTGCTCGGGCGGGGGTTCCGCTCACCGGTCAGTGTGGTCAACGCGCAGCGCTGCCCCGAACCGGACTACGAGGCGGGTATCCGAGCGGCCGACGGCGGCGCGACGTCGATGATCGACGTGTCCGACGGGCTCCTGTCCGACCTCGGCCATATCGCCGAGGCCTCCGGCGTCGGGATCGACGTGCGGACGGCGGACCTCGACGTGTCGAGCAGGCTGACCGAGGTCGGCACCGCGCTCGGCGCCGACCCGCTGAAATGGGTCCTCACCGGCGGCGAGGACCACGCGTTCGCGGCGACCTTCCCGTCCTTCGCCGAGCTGCCGGAGGGCTGGACCGAGATCGGCGTCGTCACCATGCCGGATTCGGGGGTGACGGTGGACGGGAAGCGGTACGGGCACGACAGCGGCTGGCAGCACTGGCGCTAGGAGCGTGAGGCCCACCAGGTCGACGGCGCGGCGACGGTGAAACCGAGGGATTCGTACAGCGGCCTGCCGAGCCGGGACGCGGTGAGGGTGACGGGCAGCTCCGCCAGCGGGGCGAGGGAGCCGAGCATCACGGCTCGCCCCACGCCGCGCGAGCGGAAGGCGTCCGGCGTGCCGACCCAGTAGTGGCTGCCGTAGCCGTCTTCGACGACGGTGACGCACGCCCCGGCGACCTCGCCGTCGAGCCGCGCGACGAACACGGCGACGCCCGGCTGGTCGAGGATGGCCATGGGGAACATCTCACCCGGCCGGAACCGCGCGAGTTCGAAACCTTCGAGCACCGCGCGTTCGGCCGCCCGCAGATCGGCCTCCTCGCGTACCCGGACCACCTCCATCGCGGGTTCGGCGACCGGGGCGGGTGGGCGGAGCATGACGGGCATCTGCCAGCTGCGCAGGTCGCCGAGATGGTTCAGATCGGTGACGCTGAAGGGATCCTCGGCCTCCACCGGCCCCGTCGCCCGCGCGGCGAGCTCGGTGATCTCCGCCAGCTCCTCGGCGGTGAGGCCGGGCTCCTGGATCAGGACGCGCAGTCCGGCGCGCTCGTCACCGGCGACGGCGAGAAAGCCGCGGCGGCGGATCACCTCGTGGCCGCGGGACCGGCCGGTCGCGGCCCAGAACGCGGCGGAATTCCGTGCCTGGCGCAGGGACGTCTCGATCGACATGGACGCAATCTACTTTGGGGATCGGCGAGTCTTCTCGCTAATCTCGCGCCCATGGACCTTCGTGTGCTGGCCTACGACCACCCCGACGCGGTGAAGCTGCTGGCCGAAGCGCAGCTCGAACTGGCCGCCCGGTACGGCAGCGAAGACGAGACACCGATGGACGCGGCGCAGTTCGCCCCGCCGAGGGGGCTGTTCATGGCCGCCTACCTCGACGACGCCCCGGTCGCGTGCGGCGCCTGGCGGGCGCACGACGGGCCGGACCCGTTGCTGCCGGGCGATGCCGAAATCAAGCGCATGTTCGTGATGGCTTCGGCGCGAGGCCGCGGGTTGGCGAGAGCGATCCTCGCCGACCTGGAGCGGACGGCCGCCGAGGCCGGGCGGCTGCGTATGGTGCTGGAGACCGGTGACAAGCAGCCGGAAGCCATCGCGCTGTACTTGTCGGCGGGGTACCGGGAAATCCCGGGTTTCGGGTACTACAAGGACGAACCGGAGAGCATCTGCTTCGGCAAGCCGCTGGTCTAGGAGAACGCATGCCGATCTACGCGCTGGGCGACCTCGAACCGTCGATCCACCCGGACGCCTACGTCCACCCCGACGCGACGGTCATCGGCGACGTCCGGATCGCGGCGTTCGCGTCGGTGTGGCCGCAGACCGTGCTGCGCGGCGACCACGGCCACATCGAGATCGGCGAGCGGTCCAACGTCCAGGACGGCTGCGTCCTGCACTGCACCCGCAAGGAGCCGACGATCATCGGGAAATCCTCCGCCGTCGGGCATTCGGTGCACATCGAAGGCGCGCGCATCGGCGAGGGTTGCTTGATCGCGTCGGGAGCGGTGGTACTGAACGGAACCGTCGTCGAGGACGGCGGAATGGTCGGCGCGGGCGCCGTCCTCTCCTATGGGTCCTATGTGGACAGTGGGCACATCGCGCTCGGCGTCCCGGCGAAGACGCGGCCGAACACGTCGTTCGGGCCGGACAAGATCAAGCTGGTCGTCGACGGTTACGTCGAGCGTGCGGCGCGGTTCCGGGTCGAACTCCGGCGACTCGACGGACGTGAGTAAGCTCGCACGCCGTGACCGCACGACCGCTGCAGGACATCGTCGAAGCAGGCTGGGCGCAGGCCCTCGAACCGGTGGCGCCGCAGGTCGCCGCGATGGGGGAATTCCTCCGCGCGGAGATCGCCGCGGGCCGGACCTATCTCCCGGCGGGTGAACACGTGCTGCGGGCTTTCCAGCAGCCGTTCCACGACGTGCGGGTGCTGATCGTCGGCCAGGACCCGTACCCGACGCCCGGGCACGCCGTCGGGCTGAGCTTCTCGGTGGCGCCGGACGTCCGGCCGATCCCGAAGAGCCTGATCAACATCTACAAGGAGTACTGCGAGGACCTCGGGCACCCGCTGCCGTCGAACGGCGACCTGACGCCGTGGGCCGACCAAGGGGTGCTGCTGCTCAACAGGTCGCTGACGGTGCAGCCCGGGAAGTCGAACTCGCACCAGGGCAAGGGCTGGGAAGCGGTCACCGAGCAGGCCATCAAGGCCCTCGCCGCCCGGGACGAGCCGATGGTGGCGATCCTGTGGGGCCGCAACGCGCGGAACCTGAAGCCGATGCTGGGGCAGGTGCCGTGCATCGAGTCGGCGCACCCGAGCCCGCTTTCGGCGCACGCCGGCTTCTTCGGCTCGCGGCCCTTCAGCCGGGCGAACCAGCTGCTGGAGCAGCAGGGCGCCGGTCCCGTGGACTGGAAGCTCCCCTGATTTTTGTGTTGCGCGTGAAGGCCCCCTTCACGCGCTTCGGTGACAGCAGTGAGAGCAGTGACCGGTGTGACTCCTGAGGTTTCGCCGGAGTCCGTGAAGGCCTCCTTCGCTACCTTGAGGGTAGGGATGGAGGCCTTCACTACGTCCTGGGCTGGGGTGGCCGCTCCCGAGTACATGAAGGACCCCTTCCTGTACCTAGGCGCAAGGAAGGGGTCCTTCATGTACTCGGGAAGGAGGCCTTCACGGAACGGCCCGCCTGAGAAGCCCGGCCCGGTCCCATAAAAAATGGCGGGTGCTCCGAAGAGCACCCGCCATTCCCCAAAAACCCGGCTCAGCCGCGAACGACCTTGCCCGCCTTGATGCACGAGGTGCAGGCGTTCAGGCGCTTGCGCTGGGACAGACCGATCTTGGCGTGAACGGTCTGGATGTTCGGGTTCCACCGGCGGTTGGTACGCCGGTGGGAGTGCGAGACCGACTTGCCAAAGCCCGGTCCCTTGCCACAGACGTCGCACACGGCAGCCACGTCGAACTCCTCTGGATCTGGGACAAAGAATGATGCGCCCAGCATGCTGGGCAACTCGACCATAGTAACCAGTGGCTCAGAGCCCTCCGGCACCGGGTCGATACCCTCGCTGGAACAGCTAGGAGGTTACGGGGTGCGGGTGCTGGACGTGGCGGCGGTGTCGGCCTGGTCGGCGGCCTGTGTGCACAGCTTGGCGGTGCTCCGGCCGGCGATCGACGGCATCAACGTCTACCCGGTCGCCGACTCCGACACCGGCTCCAACCTGCTGTTCACCATGACCGCGGCCCGTGACGCGCTGGCGGAGGCCGAGCCCGCGACGGCCGCCGAGGCGCTGTCGGCGTTCGCCAAGGGCGCGGTCGCCGCGGCCAAGGGCAACTCGGGCGTGATCATGTCGCAGGTCGTGCGCGGGATCGCCGAGTCGGCGGCCGCCAGGGAGATCGATGGGCCCGGGCTCGCCGAGGCGCTCGGGTGCGCGGACAGGGCCGCCACGGGCGCGGTGAGCCGCCCGGTGGCCGGGACCATCCTGACCGTCCTCCACACCGTCGCCGCCGCCGTCCGTGACGCGACAGGGTCACTCGAAGAGGTGGCCGCCGCGGCCGCGAGCGTCGCCGCCGAAGCCCTCGAAGAGACCCCGAAGCAACTGCCGGTTCTGGCGGTGGCCGGCGTGGTCGACGCGGGCGCCCGCGGTCTCGTCGCGGTCCTCGACGCTCTTTCCGGCGTGATCTCCGGCGGCCTCACGGAGCCGGAGCACCCGCTCGAGGCACATCACCATCACGCGACGATCGACGCGCCGACGGCCTGGGAGGTCATGTACCTGCTGGACGGCGTCGACGAAACCAGTCTTCCCGGGCTTCGCAAGACCCTCAGCGGCCTCGGCGACAGCGTCACGGTCGCCGGGGACGGCGCCGGCGCGTATGCCGTCCACGTCCATTGCGCGGACATCGGCGCGGCGCTGGAGGCCGGGATCGAGCTCGGCCGCCCGCGCCGGGTCCGGGTCGAGCCGCTGATCACGCCCACCCCGGTCGAGGTCGGCGGCGGGATCGACCGTTCGGTGGTCGCCGTGGTCCACGGCGGGCCGCTGGCCGAACTCCTCCGCGCGGAGGGGGTCGCGGTGCTTTCGGTCCCGCATGGGGTCCAGCCGACGGTCGAGGAGATGCTGGGCCTGATCAACGAGGCCGCCGGGCATCACGTCACCGTCCTTCCCGGCGGCCAGGAGCTGACCGCGGCGGCCGACGCGGCCGCGAGTCACGCGATGGCCGCTGACCGCGACGTCGTCGTCATCCCGTGCGTGTCACCCGTCCAGGTGCTCGCCGCACTGGCCGTCCACGACCAGGACCGCCGCACCAACGACGACGTGGTCGCGATGGCCGAAGCGGCCGCCGCCACGAGGCGTGGCGAACTGAGGATCGCGCAGGAGGAGTCGCTAACCTGGGTGGGCCGGGCGCAGGCCGGTGACGTCGTCGGTCTCGTCGACGGCGAGGTCGTGCTGATCGAGCCCGCGCCCGCCTCGGAGACGAGCCTGGTCGCGGCGGCGGTCGGCGTGCTGAACCGGATGCTGGCCCTCGGCGGCGAGCTCGTCACCGTGCTGACCGGGCAGGACGCGCCGGTCCGGCTGCCCGGTGAGCTGGCCGATCAGCTGCGCCTGGAGCATCCCGAGGTCGAAGTGACGAGTTACGCGGGCGGCCAAACCGACGCCGTGCTGCTGATGGGGGTGGAGTGACCGCATGACCAACCTGCGCGCGGACCTCAAGCTGGTCGTCGGCGCGGCGACGGCGAAGGCCCTCGCCAAGGGCCTCAAGATCGAGACGGTCAGCGACCTCCTGCGCCATTACCCGCGCCGGTACGCCGAGCGCGGCCAGCTCACCGACATCGCCGGGCTCGAACTCGGCGAGCACGCCACCGTGATGGCGCGCATCGAGCGCGTCAACAAGCGCCGGATGAAGGCGCGCAGCGGCACCCTGCTCGAAATGGTGATCACCGACGGCAAACGCCGCCTGCAGTGCACCTTCTTCAACCAGGCCTGGCGCGAAAAGGAACTCGTGCCCGGCAAGAACGGGCTCTTCGCGGGCAAGGTCACCGCCTTCCGCGACGTCCTGCAGCTGGCGAACCCCGAGTACGAACTCTTCGACGCCGAACGTCAGGCCGAGGCGATGGACGACTTCCTCGCCGAGATCATCCCGGTGTACCCGGCGGCGCAGGGGATCCCGACCTGGGTGATCGCCAAGGCCGTCCGGCAGGTGCTGGACGTGCTGGAGGTCGACGAGGACCCGATGCCGATCGAGCTGCTGGCCCGGTACGGCCTGCCCAGCCTGGAAAGCGCGCTGCGCGGGATCCACCGGCCGTCGAGCTGGCAGGCGCTGAACTCCGCGCGGGACAGGCTCAAATGGGACGAGGCCATGGCCGTGCAGCTGATTTTCGCGCAGCGGCGGCATTCCCTGGTCTCGCGGCCCGCGAAAGCCTGTCCGCACACCAAGGGCGGCATCCTCGACGCCTTTGACAAGCGGCTCCCGTTCGCGCTGACCGCGGGCCAGCAGGAGATCGGCGAGGAGATCGCCGGGGATCTGTCCACCGAGCATCCGATGAACCGGCTGCTGCAGGGCGAGGTCGGTTCCGGCAAGACCGTGGTCGCGCTGCGCGCCATGCTGCAGGTCGTCGATTCCGGGCGGCAGGCGGCGATGCTCGCGCCGACGGAGGTCCTCGCCGCGCAGCACGCCCGCTCGCTGCGCGAGATGCTCGGCGACCTCGGGCAGGCGGGTGAGCTCGGCGGCGCGGAGAACGCGACGCGCGTGACCCTGCTGACCGGTTCGATGGGCGCCAAGGAACGCAAGAAGGCGTTGCTGGAGACGGTCAGCGGCGAGGCCGGGATCATCGTCGGCACGCACGCGCTCATCCAGGACACGGTGTCGTTCGCGGATCTCGGCCTGGTCGTGGTCGACGAGCAGCACCGCTTCGGGGTGGAGCAGCGGGACGCGCTGCGCTCCCGCGGCTCCGACGAGACCAGCCCGCACGTGCTCGTCATGACGGCGACGCCCATCCCGCGCACGGTCGCGATGACCGTCTACGGCGATCTGGAGATCTCCGCGCTGCGCGAGATGCCGGTCGGCCGGTCGCCGATCAAGACGTCGGTGGTGCCGGTCGCGGAGCGGCCCGCGTGGCTGGACAGGGCGTGGCAGCGGGTCCGCGAGGAATGCGGCAAGGGCCACCAGGCGTACATCGTCTGCCCGCGTATCGGCGACGAACCGGCGTCGGACAAGGGCGACAAACGGCCCGCGCTCGCGGTCCTCGACGTGGCGCCCGAGCTGGCCGAGGGACAGCTGAAGGGGCTGAAGATCGGCGTCCTGCACGGCCGGATGCCCGCCGACGACAAGGACGCCGTGATGCAGGCGTTCTCCAGAGGCGACCTGGACGTGCTCGTCGCCACCACCGTGATCGAGGTCGGCGTGAACGTGCCGAACGCGACCGCGATGGTGATCATGGACGCCGACCGGTTCGGCATCAGCCAGTTGCACCAGCTGCGCGGGCGGGTCGGCCGGGGCAGTGTGCCGGGGCTGTGCCTGCTGGTCACCGAAACCCTGGACGGGACGACCACCCGCGAGCGGCTGGCCGCCGTCGAGTCCACGACGGACGGTTTCGAACTGTCCAGAATGGACCTGGAACTGCGCCGCGAGGGTGACATCCTCGGCGCCGCGCAGTCGGGGAAGAAGTCGACCCTGAAGCTGCTGTCGCTGCTGCGCGACGAGGACGTCATCGCCGAGGCGAGGGCCCGCGCGTTGGAAATCGTCGAAAAGGACCCGGCTCTGGGGAATTACTTGGGGCTGGCGCATATGATCGCCGACGTCGTCGACGAAGATCGAGTGGAGTACCTGGAAAAAAGCTGACGTGAACATCTCTGCCCGTTCGGACCTTGCCGCCGGACGGGCCGAGGCGCTTTCCTCTTTCCGTACGGGCGAGGGAGGCCGGGGATGACGTCAGCGGTTCGTGTCCAGCTCGGTGAGGACGGGGCCGACGCCGAGCGCGTCGACCAGCTCACCGGGTACCTCCGAAGCGCACTGATCGATCGCGGGGTCGCCGAGGTCAAGGCGCTGCCCGCCGGTCCGCCGCCGGCCGGTTCCCGTGCCTTCGATGTCGCGACGGTGGGCGGACTGCTGGTCACGCTGGGACAGTCCGCCGAAGGACTGCGCTCTGTCGTCGCGGCCGTGCGGGAATGGCTTTCGCGCGGCGGACGGGTCAAACGCACGGTGCGGCTGGAGATCGACGGCGACGTGCTGGAACTGTCCGAAGCGACGCTCACCGATCAGGACAAGCTCGTCGATCTCTTCGTGAGCAGGCATTCGTCGTCATGACCGGCGAGCGGCGTGCCTTGATCATCGCCAACGGGGAGTACGACAACCCCGGATTGAGCGCGCTGCGATCCCCGGCGGCCGACGCGGAGGCGCTCGCCGAGGTCCTCGCCGATCGCGACATCAGCGAATTCGCCGTCCAGGTGGTACGCGACGAGACCGCGCACGTGATCGCGGGCCGGGTCGAGGACCTGTTCGCCGACAGCGCGCCGGACGACGTCCTGCTGGTGCATTTCTCTTGCCACGGCTTGAAAAGCGAGTCGGGTGAGCTGTTCTTCGCCGCCCGCAACACCCGGCCGGAGCGGCTCGCGTCGACCGCCGTCCCCGCCGATTTCGTCCAGCGCTGCATGCGGATGAGCCGGTCGCGGAGCATCGTCCTCCTGCTGGACTGCTGCTACGGCGGCGCTTTCAGCCAAGGGGTCGCCGTGCGCGCCACCGGTGAGGCCAACGTGCTCGACGCGTTCCCGGCCGGCGGTTTCGGCGGCCGCGGCCGTGCGGTGATCACCGCGTCGAACTCCATCGAGTACGCCTTCGAGGGCGACCACCTCGCCGACGATCACGTTCAGCCGTCGGTGTTCACGTCGGCACTGGTCGACGGGCTCCGGACCGGCGACGCGGACCGCGACGAGGACGGCTGGGTCGCGCTCGGCGAACTGTACGACTACCTGTTCGACAGCGTTCGTGAGCGGAATCCGAACCAGACACCGAGCCGCGACATCGAGATGCAGGGCGAGCTGTATCTGGCGCGGAGCAGGCGCCGCCGGATCAAACCGTCGCCGGTTCCGGCCGATCTGCGCGCGGCGAGCGAGGATCAGAACATGTTCACGCGCCTCGGCGCGGTGACGGAACTCCAGCGGAGGCTGACGAGCGAGAACCTCTCCGTCGCCATCGGCGCGCACGAGGTGCTCACCACGATGGCGCAGACGGACATCCAACACATCGCCGAGGCCGCCGACCTGGCGAGGCGGGACGCGCGAGTGCGCACCGAGCCCGAGGTGGTGCGGTTCGGTGAGGTCGTCCGGGGATCGCGGCCGGTGGCGCGCATCCGGCTGGAAGGCCCGCCGATCGCGCGGGCGTGCCGATTCGCGTCTTCGCATTCCTGGCTGCGGGTGACCGAAGACGGCGACGGGGCCGAGATCGTGCTGGACCAGGCGGAGCTCGGGGCGTTCGAGGCGCGGGTCACCGTGACCGGGCCGACCGGCGAGGTGGCGGTGCGAGTCGAGGGGCAGGTCGTCCAAGAACCGAAGCCGGTGCCGGAACCGCGTCCGGTGCACACGCCCGCGCCGACCCCGGAACCCTCCAGGAACCCTGATCCACCCGTACTTCCGAAGCCTGAACCGGTGCGGCCGAAGCCCGGCCCGTTCGCCGTCGCCGCCGGCCTGCTCGCCTTCGCGGCGGCGGTGTACCTGGTGGTCATCGCGTTCGCGCTCAGCAGCAGTGTGGAGGACTTCTTCGAGGACGGCGGCTGGGCCGTCCTTCCGCTCGTCGCCTTCGCGATCGGGGCGGGGATCGCGATGTTCCTGCCGAAGACACGCCGGATGGCAGGGCCGGGAACGCTGTGCGGGCTGACGCTGCTCTCGGCGATCCCGTCCGGCCCGGTCCTTCTCGTCCTCGCCGACGGCTGCCTGATCGCCGCGGCCGTCTGCGCGCTGGTGTCGGTGCGTCGTGACCGGAGTTTCCGGCTCGGGCTGGGGAAACCGCGGGACGCCCTCGCCGTCGCGGCCATCGTGTCGGCGCTTCTCGGCGCGCTCGGCCTCGTCATTGAGGCCGTCGAACTCTTCGGCTACTCGTCGACCCGGGCCGACGAGGGGACGATCTACCTCGTTGTCTCGGTCATGCTCCTCATCGGCACGATGCTCGGCGTGCTGCTGCGGCCGGCGACGTTCGGAATCGCGTTCCTCGGCGGCGTGGCCGGAGGCGGCATCGTCATGGTGTGCATGCTTTTCTACGCGATGCCGAGCAGTTCGAGCGTGACCGGCGCGGGCTGGGGGATCGCGCTGTCGATGGTGCTCGTGCTCGCCATCGTGACCGGTCTCGCCGCCCGCAAGGAGAACGGCTGACGATGGCCACGATCCGCCCCGCGACCGTCGAGGACGCCTGGCCGATCGCCGAGGTGAACGTGCGGTCGTGGCAGGCGGCGTATCAGGGCCTGCTGCCGGAGCTCTACCTCCGCGATCTTTCCGTCGAGGGCAGGGCCGCCCGCTGGCAGCGGACCCTCGCCGATCCCGCCAACCAAGGCGACATCCTGGTCCTGGTCGAAGACGGAACGCTCCTCGGCTTCACCGCCGTCGACCGGATCCGCGGCGAACTGCGCGCGATCTACCTCGAACCCGACCGCTGGGGTACGGGACTGGGCCGACAGCTGCTGGACACCGCCGTCGCCGCGCTGCGGGACTCGGGACACCGGCAGGCGACGCTCTGGGTGCTCGACACCAACAAGCGCGCCCAGCGTTTCTACGCCGCCGGGGGATGGGTGCCGGACGGGGCGACCAAGACCGACATCATGCCCGGCGAGGACGTCCCGCTTTCCGAAGTGCGCTACCGGATCGACCTCGTCAGCGCCTGAACCAGGCGCTTTCCTCGGGTTTGTTGAGGACGACGATGACGCCGACGGCGATGCCCATCCCGATCAGCTGGGTGATCGCCCCGCCGTTGACCAGGCTGATCAGCCCCATGACCACGACCAGCCCTTCCACGCCGATGACCGTCGGCCGCACCCACGGCGAACCGCGGGAAATCCTTATCGCGCAAGCGATCAACGCGACCGCGACCACGAAACCGAGCAGTGCCAGCGCCAGCGCGAGGCCCGCCTCCTCGTTGCCGTGCTCGAGCTCGTCGACCGCGAGGGCGGTCACGAGCGCGCTCGCCAGGACGTTGAGGACCGCTTGCACCCAAAGGAAACCGCGGACGAACTTGAGCCTGCCCGGCATCTTCACGTTCCGGACTTCCTCGGTCATGACGGTCCCCTCTCCTGGTGCGGAGAGACCAGTCTGGCCCGGAAAGTCGTTGGCGCTGACGGTAAAACTGTCCTCAATCCCTCGGCGGTTCTGGGTCTCTGGAGGCTTCGGGGTGTAGCGGCGCTTTCGGACCCGATCACCCTTCAGTGTTGTTTCGCTCTTTTCAATGTCGCTTAAAATTACGAACGTTTGTTCGATTTTTTCGTGTATTCTTGAGGGGTGTCCGAGACTTTCCTTCCCGAGTTGCCGCAGGAGTTGTGGCGTGCTGGCAAGCTGGAGCTTGCCCATGGCGTGCAGCAGTCCTTGCAGGTGATTCGGATGGCGACCGCCGGTTTGGGGCGGTTTTTGGCGGAGATCGAGTCTCGGGGTGTCAAGGACTTGTATGGGTATGGCCGTACGGATAAGTGGTTCGCCGATATCGCGGGGTTGTCGGTCGGTGAGGCGCGTGCGGTGGTGAACCGGGCGATCGCGTTGAACCCGACACGGGCTTTGGGCGGCACCGAGGTTCCTGCTGTGGCACCGGCTACGGCCGCGGTGGCGGCCGAAGGTTTGGTCGGGGATGAGCGGATCGATCAGATCCTGGAGTTCTTGAAGAGACTCCCCGCCGACACCTCCGCTGAGGATCGGGCGAATGCCGAGAAGATCCTCGCGACCCTTGCCCGCGACGCCGGTCCCCGGCAGCTCGCGGACGCTGAAGCGAACCTGCTTGGGTTGCTGGACCCGGACGGGAACGAGCCGAAAGACCCGGAACCGAAGGAGCCGCGCCGGGAGATCACGCTGGAGCGCCGTAGGGACGGGTTTTGGAAGCTGACCGGTCTGCTTGATGACGAGACCGGGGCCCGCACCGCCGCCGCACTGGAGGTGTATGCCCAGCCGCGGCCTGTCGATGAGTTCGGGCAGGCGGATCTGCGGATGAAGTGCGAGCGCCTGGGTGATGCGTGGGTCGACATTCTGGATCTGGCGATCGCGTGCCCGGATCAGCCGGGCACCAGCGGCTACCGGACCTTGGTGAACGTCACCATCGGACTCGAGGAGCTGAAGTCCGGTCTTGGGACCGCCTGCCTGGACTTTGTCGGGACGATGACCGCCCGCGAAGCACGGCTGGCGGCCTGCGACTGCCTGATGCTGCCGGTCGTGATGAGCGCCGCCGGAGAACCCCTCGACGTGGGACGACTACGGCGGTTCGTGACCCCGGGCCAGCGCCGTGCGTTGAACATCCGCGACGGTGGCTGCGCGTTCCCGGGATGTCATCGGAAGCCGAAGAACTGCCACGCCCATCACATTCATCACTGGGCAGACGGCGGGCCCACGGATCTCCGGAATCTCGTGCTGCTGTGCGGTTTTCACCACCGGCTGATCCATCATGGTGACTGGGAAGTCCGCATGGCGCCCGATGGGTTACCGGAATTCATCCCGCCCCAATACCGAGATCCGCTCCGACAACCCCGCCGCAACACCCTGCATCACCGCTGAACCCCGAGGAGCCCGTCAGCCGCCGGCGACGGGCCCCTCGCCATGCCCGATGCTCCGTGAAGGCCTCCTTGCCTACCCTGAGGGTAGGCAAGGAGGCCTTCACGTACTCGGCAAGGTGTGAAGGTCGAGTTTCCTCGGCTGAGCCGAGGGAGAGTTCCGCACCGTGAGGGGAACTTCGAGGGACCCTGGGTCCCTCAAGGCCTCCTTCACGGAACGGCGACTCGAATCACCCGCATCGAGAGGACTAAACGCGTAGCCACTGCCAGCCACGCGAACTCCGCCCCAGGACTAATCCCGCGACCGCACGAAAGCACCCTCCCGCGCCGCGACGGCCACCGCCCGCGCCGTGACCCGCGCCTCCGCCACCGTGACGCTTTCCCGCGACAGGAAGAGCCGGTAGAAGATCGGCCCGCACACCGCCCGCACCAGTTCGTCGCCGTCCGTGCCGGCAGGGATCTCGCCCCGCGCGACGGCCCGCTCCGCGATCGGCGCCATGCGCACGTGCCGGTCGGTGTAGAAGTCGTGCAGTGCCTCGGCCGCTTGCGGCGACTGGAATGCCGCCAGCACCGACGCCGTGGGCAGTTCCTTCAGCGCGGGCTCGGTGAAATACCGCACGACCTCCGCGGCCACTTCGTACAGATCGTCTTCGAGCGAACCGGTGTCGGGCGCCGCCCAGTCGTCCTCCGCGCCCATCTGCAGCGCGGCGCCGACGAGGCCGTCCGGCGAGGACCAGCGCCGGTACACCGTGGTCTTGTGCACCCCGGACCGTTCGGCGACCGCGTCCACGGTCAGTTCGCTGAATCCGCGTTCGGCCAGCAGATCGAGGGTGGCGTGCAGGACGGCCTGGCGGGTCCGTTCGGTCCGGCCGCCGGGCCGCTGGGTACCGGAGGTTGCCAATTGCTACTCCTGTTGCGTTAGTGTGGGCAGTATGTCAGACCCAGCGAAGATCGCCGAACTCATCGGGGACGCGAAGATCGTCGCCATCGGTGAGAACAACCACCACCTCCACGAGTTCGGCGACCTGCGCAATCGTTTGCTCCAGCACCTAATCGAGCGGCACGGCTTCCGGGTCGTGGCCTTCGAATCCGGCTTCGCCGAGGGAAAGCTCGTCGATGACTGGCTGAACGGCGCCCCGGGCGACGTCGCCGACATCGGCCGCGACGGCTTCACCTTCTCGCTCGGAGAGTCGCCGGAGGCCCACGAAATGCTCACGTGGCTTCGCGAACGGGGCGACGTCCGCTACTACGGCCTCGACGTGCCGAGTTCCTCGGGCTCACCGATGCCGTCGCTCGACGCGGTCCGCGCCTACCTGTCCACTGTGGACGACGCAGCCACGGGCTTGGTCGATGCGGCGATCGAGGCGACCAAGGGGTATGCGTCGGTCAGCAGCGCGGAGGCGCCCGCCAAGTACGCCGCGCTCGACGACGCGGCCAAGGACAAGGCGACCGCGGCGCTCACCCGCCTCAAAACGCATCTGACCTCGTTGCGTCCCGTCTACGGGAACACGGCCGTCGCGGAGCACCACGTCGAAGGCGCCCTGCGCGTCGACGCGTACCTCGCCGAGGTCGCCGCGATGATGTCCGGCGACGCGCCCGCCTTGCAGAGCGGTTCGCGTGACGCGTACATGGCGGAGACCGTCCGGCTGATCCGGCGGCTGCACGGCGACGACACGAAAATCGTCGTGATGCTCCACAACGGACACCTCCAGCGCGTGCCGTTCTCGCCGTTCCCCGGGCTCACCGCACCGTCTGCGGGCACGCATCTGGCCGCCGAGTTCGGCGACGACTACTTCGCGCTCGGGCTCACCGCCGTCGAGGGCGAGACCACCGGGCTCAAGCCCGACCCGGCCGCGCGGCTCGGTTTCACCGTGTACCGCCAAGAACTGGAAGCGCCCGCGGACGACAGCGTCGAAGCCGAGGGCCCTGGGCTCGTGGACCTCCGCGCACGCCGGGGAACAGCCGGACCGCGGAGCATCCGGCACGCGCATCTGTTCAACCCGGTCGACGTCGTCGACGCCTTCGACGCGCTGGTCTGCTTCCCGAAGTCGACGGTCAGCGGCCACATCGGCCAAGACCAGTCGAACGGGTGACACTCCGGGGTTGCCGCCCCCGGTGGACAGGCGTAGAGCCAAGGCATGATCATTCGACTGGTACGGGTCATGGCCGCGCTGGCGCTCCTGGTGCTGGTGGCACCGCCCGCCTCCGCGACGGAAGTCCAGCAGAACCCGCCGAACTGGGGGCTGGACCGGATCGACCAGCGAACGGGGCTCGACCAGCTCTACCACTACGAGACCGAAGCGAAGGACGTCACGGTCTACGTGATCGACAGCGGGGTCGACGCGGCGCATCCGGATTTCGGCGGCCGGGTGAAGCCCGGTAAGGACTTCCTCAACGGTGGCACGGACACCACCGACACCAACGGTCACGGCACATACCTGGCCGGTGTCGCCGCGTCGAGGACCTTCGGGGTCGCGAAGGGCGCGCAGATCGTCCCGGTCCGGGTGATCGACGCCCAGGGCGGCGGCGCGACGGACAAGATCATCGCGGGTATCGACTGGGTGACGCAGAACGCACAGCAGCCCGCCGTCGCCGTCCTCGGTATCGGGGGCACGGCCAACGACCAGCTCGACGCCGCCGTCCGCGCGCTCGCGGCGGTCGTCCCGATCGCCCTCCCGGCGGGCGGCGAGGCCACCGACGCGGGCAAGTTCTCACCCGGCCGGGTCACCGAAGCGCTCACCGTCGGCTCGACCGACGCGAGCGACCAGGTCGGGTCGACGTCGAACTACGGCGAGGTCGTCGACCTGTTCGCACCGGGCGTGGACGTGCCGGGACCCAACGCCGGGGGCAACGGCGGCAGGGTGCTCAGCGGCACGTCGTCGGCCGCCGCGCATGTCGCCGGGGTGGCCGCGCTGTACCGGTCCCTGCATCCCGCGGTCTCCGCGCCGGACGTCGCGAAGGCACTCGTGGACCTCGCCGCGGTCGACGTGCTGACCGGGGTCCACGAGGGCACCGCGAACCGGGTGCTCCAGAGTCCGGGTGTGCAACTCAGGCGGGGATGATGTCCATCACCTGGGCAACAACTCCCGCCCTGCGGGACCGAACAGGTAACGTGCCTCACCTACCGATCCGATGATGGGAAGGACCGGCATGTTCCGCAAGGTACTGGTCGCCAACCGGGGTGAGATCGCCATCCGCGCGTTCCGCGCCGGATTCGAGCTCGGCGCGGGCACGGTGGCTGTGTTCCCGCACGAAGACCGCAATTCGCTCCACCGGCTGAAGGCCGACGAGGCCTATGAGATCGGCGAACCCGGTCACCCGGTGCGGGCCTATCTGTCGGTCGAGGAGATCGTCGCGGCCGCCAAGAAGGCGGGCGCGGACGCCGTTTACCCCGGCTACGGCTTCCTCTCCGAGAACCCGGACCTCGCGCGCGCGTGCGAGGACGAAGGCATCACCTTCGTCGGGCCGAGCGCGGACATCCTCGAACTGACCGGCAACAAGGCCCGCGCGGTCAAGGCCGCGCGCGAGGCCGGGGTGCCGGTGCTGGGTTCTTCCGAACCGTCCTCCGACGTCGACGCACTGATCGCCGCCGCCGAGGAGATCGGCTTCCCGGTCTTCGTGAAGGCCGTCGCCGGCGGTGGCGGGCGCGGTATGCGCCGCGTCCAGGACCCGGCGCAGCTGCGCGAGTCCATCGAGGCCGCCGCGCGCGAGGCCGAGTCGGCCTTCGGCGACCCGACAGTGTTCATCGAGAAGGCCGTCGTCGAGCCCCGCCACATCGAGGTCCAGATCCTCGCCGACGGCGAGGGCAACGTGATCCATCTCTACGAGCGCGACTGCTCGGTCCAGCGGCGCCACCAGAAGGTCGTCGAGCTGGCCCCGGCGCCGAACCTGCCGTCGGAACTGCGGGACCGGATCTGCGCCGACGCGGTGAAGTTCGCCCGCCAGATCGGCTACCGCAACGCCGGAACCGTCGAGTTCCTGCTCGACCGGGACGGCAACCACGTCTTCATCGAGATGAACCCGCGTATCCAGGTCGAGCACACGGTGACCGAGGAGGTCACCGACGTCGACCTCGTCCAGTCGCAGCTGCGCATCGCCTCCGGCGAGACGCTCGACGACCTCGGGCTGTCGCAGGACAAGGTGTACCTGCGCGGCGCCGCCCTGCAGTGCCGCATCACCACCGAGGATCCCGCCAACGGTTTCCGCCCGGACACCGGGATGATCAGCGCGTACCGCTCGCCCGGCGGCTCCGGTATCCGCCTCGACGGCGGGACGGCGTTCGCCGGCACCGAGATCAGCGCGCACTTCGACTCGCTGCTGGTGAAGCTCAGCTGCCGCGGCCGCGACTTCAAGACCGCCGTCGGCCGCGCCCGCCGCGCCGTCGCCGAGTTCCGGATCCGCGGTGTGGCCACGAACATCCCGTTCCTGCAGGCCGTCCTCGACGACCCGGACTTCCGCGAAGGCCGCGTCACGACGTCGTTCATCGAGGAGCGCCCACATCTGCTCACCGCGCGCCATTCGGCCGACCGCGGGACCAGGCTGCTGACCTACCTCGCCGACAAGACGGTCAACAAACCGCACGGCGAGCGTCCGCGCACCCTCGACCCGCAGGTCAAACTGCCGAAGCTGCCCAAGGGGCTCGAACCGGCGGCCGGTTCGAAGCAGAAGCTCACCGAACTCGGCCCGGACGGTTTCGCCCGCTGGCTGCGGGAGTCGCCGACCATCGGCGTCACCGACACCACCTTCCGCGACGCGCACCAGTCGCTGCTCGCCACCCGTGTGCGGACGAAGGACCTGCTCGCGGTCGCGCCGGTGGTCGCGCGGACCACACCGCAGTTGCTTTCGCTCGAATGCTGGGGCGGCGCGACCTACGACGTCGCGCTGAGGTTCCTCGCGGAAGACCCGTGGGAGCGGCTGGCGAAGCTGCGGGAAGCGGTGCCGAACATCTGCCTGCAGATGCTGCTGCGCGGCCGTAACACCGTCGGGTACACGCCGTACCCCACCGAGGTGACCAACGCCTTCGTCGAGGAGGCGACGGCGACCGGCATCGACATCTTCCGGATCTTCGACGCCCTCAACGACGTCGAGCAGATGCGCCCGGCGATCGAAGCCGTCCGCGAGACCGGGACCGCCGTCGCCGAGGTCGCGCTCTGCTACACCTCGGATCTGTCGGACCCGTCGGAGAAGCTGTACACGCTGGACTACTACCTCAAGCTGGCGGAGCAGATCGTCGGCGCGGGGGCGCACGTCCTGGCCATCAAGGACATGGCGGGCCTGCTGCGGGCGCCGGCGGCGGCACGGCTGGTTTCCGCGCTGCGCAAGGAGTTCGACCTCCCGGTGCATATCCACACGCATGACACCGCGGGTGGCCAGCTGGCGACGTACCTCGCCGCGATCCAGGCCGGGGCGGACGCCGTCGACGGTGCCGTCGCCTCCATGGCGGGCACGACGTCGCAGCCGTCGCTTTCCGCGCTCGTCGCGGCCACCGACCACTCGGACCGGCCGACCGGGCTCGACCTGCAGGCGATCGGTGACCTGGAGCCGTACTGGGAGAGCGTGCGCAAGATCTACGCGCCGTTCGAGGCGGGGCTCTCTTCGCCGACCGGACGGGTGTACCACCACGAGATCCCGGGCGGTCAGCTGTCGAATCTGCGCACCCAGGCGATTTCGCTCGGCCTCGGGGAGCGGTTCGAGGACATCGAGGCGATGTACGCGGCCGCGGACAAGATCCTCGGGCACCTGGTCAAGGTCACGCCTTCGTCCAAAGTGGTCGGTGACCTCGCGCTGCACCTCGTCGGCGCGGGTGTCTCGCCATCCGACTTCGAGGCAGAGCCGAACAAGTTCGACATCCCCGACTCGGTGATCGGCTTCCTGCGCGGCGAACTGGGCGACCCGCCCGGAGGCTGGCCGGAGCCGTTCCGCACCAAGGCCCTCGAAGGCCGGGCGCAGCCGAAGCCGGTGCAGGAACTGTCCGAAGAGGACCACAAGGGGCTCGCCGAGAACCGGCGCGCGACGCTGAACCGGCTGCTGTTCCCCGGGCCCACGAAGGACTTCGAGGCGCACCGCGAGCAGTACGGTGACACCTCCGTCCTGCCGTCCAAGGACTTCTTCTACGGCCTGCGGCCGGGCGAGGAGTACTCGGTCGACCTGGAACAGGGTGTCCGGCTGCTGATCGAGCTGGAGGCCATCGGCGAGGCCGACGAGCGCGGGCTGCGCACGGTGATGTCGACGCTCAACGGCCAACTGCGCCCGATCCAGGTGCGCGACACCTCGATCGCGTCGGACATCCCGGCGACGGAGAAGGCCGCCAAGGGCGACCCGAAGCAGATCGCCGCGCCGTTCGCGGGTGTGGTCACGCTGCAGGTGTCCGAGGGCGACGAGGTCGAGGCCGGCGCGACGGTGGCGACCATCGAGGCGATGAAGATGGAGGCGTCGATCACCGCGGCGACCGGCGGCAAGGTGGCGCGGCGCGCGATCAACGCCGTCCAGCAGGTGGAAGGCGGGGACCTCCTGCTCGTCCTGGAGTGACGTGGGCTGAAGGGGCCCTTCACCGCATGCCACGCGGTGAAGGGCCCCTTCGTCGCGTCTTATGCGGGGATGGGGCCCTTCACCGCGCGGCGGCGGGGCGGTGGTGTCGCGAAAGCCACTTTCGGGACATCAGAAGTCGCGAAAGTGGCTTTCGCGACATGGTCGCTGGGCCCCGGGGTGACCACCTTCGCTGACGTTGCGAAAGCCACTTTCGCAACCTTCAACGTTGCGAAAGTGGCTTTCGCAACGCGGCATCTCGATCCGCCCAAGCCCCGGCCGTCCGCTCTTCACGGACTTGCGGCCGCCGCTAGCCTGGGCCGGGTGCTGATCAATGCCGTACCCCAGTTCCAGGGCGCTCTGACCGAGCGCGCGCCGGAGTTGCCCGAAGGCTGCGTCGCGCTCGCCGAGCTGGCCGGCCACGTACTGAGCGCGCCGGTGCACCACATCCGGCAGACCCGCGAGACGTCGCCCGTGGTCGACGGCATCGCCAACCGCGCGGTGCTCACCGGCGCGAACCGGTCCGCGCAGCTGGCCGCCCTCGAGGCGCCGGGTGGGCCGGTGCTCACCATCGGCGGGGACTGCGGCGTCGAGCTGATCCCGATCGGGGTGGCGCGCTACCGCTTCGGGCCGGGGCTCGGCGTCGCCTGGTTCGACGCGCATTCCGACCTCAACACCGCGGAGACGTCCCCGTCCGGCGCGTTCCACGGCATGGTGCTGCGGTCGCTGCTCGGTGAGGGCGACCCGGAGTTCGCCGCGAACCCGCCGGTCGAACCCGGGCGCGTCGTCCTCGCGGGGACGAGGGCCTTCGACGACGCCGAGCGGGCCGCGGTCGACCGCGGGCTCGTCGTCGAGACGGCCGACGTCGCCGCCGGGCTGGCCGGCGCGGACAAGGTCTACGTCCATCTCGACCTCGACGTGCTCGATCCCGCGGAGTTCGACGGGTTGAACTATCCGGAGCCCGGTGGCTTGACGATCGAGCGCCTGGTGGCGATGCTTCGCGGGCTGAGCGGGTTCGAAGTCGTCGGCGCGGGGATCACCGAATGCGCCGGTACCGAGGTCCGCGTGCTGGAGCCCGTGCTCGAAGTACTCGGGGAATTGCTCACCGGAAAGCAGTGACGCTCCGTATTCATCGGCCGTTCGTACGTACCGCGCGAGGCGTTTGCCGGGCACTTGTCATCAAAATTCAGGGATGACCCGTGATTTTGTCACGATGGTGACAAGAAATCGGTTTCTTCTGCGAAAGGTGACACATTCACGAGCGACTTCGCGATGTGTTCGTTGTCACCCCACGACGATCGTGGGATGTCAGGACGCTGGGCGGAGCAAAGGAGCTGCGATGTCGGTGGAGCGCGGAATCGAACACGCTGCGCAGCCCCCTGCGGCACTTCCCCGCAAGCTCGCCGACATTTTGCGACCGGAACTGGGCAGTCTCGCCAACGAGATCGTCGACGAGATCCGGGCGACCATCCCCGCGTACGCGCGCCCGCTCGACGGGCCGTACGGGAAGTCGATCCGCGCGGGCGTCGAGTACGCGATCACGTTGTTCGTCGCCCAGATCGCGGATCCGAGTGTGTCGAAGGAACAGTCGCACGAGGTCCACCATCGCCTCGGGCAGAACGAGATGCGGGAAGGCCGCAGCCTCGACACCCTCCAGTCGGCGTACCGGGTCGGGGCCAGGGTTTCGTGGCGGCGCATCATGCGGGTCGGCCGCCGCAGCGGCCTCTCGTCGGCGGTGATGTCGCAACTGGCCGACGCGATGCTCGCGTTCATGGACGAGCTCGCGTCCGTCGCGCTGGACGGCTACCTCGAAGCGAAGGCGCGCACCGCCGGGGCGCTGGACACCTGGCGCCGCAAACTGCTGCACCTGGTGCTGGAAACCCCGCCCGCGCCGTCGAAGGCGATCGCGGAACTCGCGCAGCTGACCGGCTGGACGGTGCCCGAGCGCGCGACGCCGGTGGTGCTGCACCCGATCGGCGACACCGTCAGACCGCGGCGGCACAACGCGGTGGATTCGGACGTCCTCGCCGAACTCGACTGCGCTGAGCCGCGTGTGCTCGTCCCCGGCGAGCTCTCCGCCGCCCGCCTGGCCACCCTGCAGGCCGCGCTGCCGGACTACCGGCTCTCGATCGGCCCGTGCCGCCCGCTGGACTCCGTCGCCGATTCCCTCCGCTGGGCGCGCGAGGCCCTGCACCTGTCCGAACGCGGCATCATCCAGGCCCGCCGGGTGATCCGCGCCGAAGACCATCTCGCCACCCTGCTCGTGAACGCCGACGCCGCGCTGACCTGCCAGCTGCGCGACCGCCTGTTCGCCCCGCTCGCGGAGATGACCGGGAAACAGCGGGAACGGCTGCTCGAAACCCTGCGCGCCTGGCTGGACAGCCAGGGCAACGTCGTCGACATCGCCGAACGTCTCCAGGTGCACCCGCAGACCGTGCGTTACCGCATGCGGCAGTTGCAGGCGACCTTCGGCGAGCACCTGCGCGACCCGGGAGCGCGGTTCGAAATGGAGCTCGCGCTGCGGGCCGGCGTCAACCCTTCGGCGTCGGCGGGATTCGCGCTGCCGGAGGTGCTTCCGGCGCCGCGCAAAAGTCCACAGTGGACGCCGAGCGGCTCGTAGCGACGGTCTTCAGATCCGAGCTCTCACAGCGTTTTCCATTGCTCGTAGCACTCCTTTTCCGCGGACGGGGGAAGGAGGTGGTCGATCCGCCGGAGGTGCCAGAGCAGGCTCAGCCGTCCGACGATCGCGCGGGCTTCAGGTCCTGGCGACGGACCCGCCAGGAGTTCGCGTGCCGTTTCGACCGGCGGCGAGTCGTGCAGGAGCTCGTGGAGTAGTCGCATCGGGTCGAGGAGAGCGATGTCCGTCCTGGGGCCGATGGCGAGGATCAGTGTCGTGGACAGATGGAACCTGTTCGCTGTCGCGGACCGCCAGCTGTAACCGCCGTAGGGCATCAGCCAGGAAAAGAACGTCTCGGCGATCTCGGCGCAGTGCCGCAACCGATCGTCGGTGAGTTCCCGGCAGTGCTTGATGAACCCGCCCCGGAAGTCCTCGTCGATCAACACCCAGGGCGCCTCCAGCAGATCGATCGGATTCGCCCTCGCCAGCCGCGCGGGATCGACGGCCGCCAGCATGTCGGTCAGCTCCTCGAAGGTCATCCACCTGACCTCCGAGAACGTGGGTAGTACCGTCTGGTTTTCGCTCATGAACGAGTCCTCGCCGATCGTCAGCGACGCGCCACCGGCGGCTCCGCGTTCGGGCATTTGCGGACGTCGTCCCAGGGCAAGCCGACCTGGTTGACCCCGACACACGCCTGGTTGCCCGGCCCCGAGCCCATTCCGCTCAGCAGGGAGTCGAGGTCCTCCTTGACCCCGCAACCGGAGAACGTGGGCAGGGTGAAGCCCCGGTAAGCGGGATTCGGGTCGTTCGGGTCCGTCCGCAGCACGCCGCCGTAGCTCACGTCCCAGTTCGGTCCGCGCAGGTTCAGCACGATCGGCTCACTGGTCACGCAGTTCGAGCCGACGTCGAGGGCGACGCCGTTGACGGTCACGTCCTTGAACTTCCCGAACACTTCGAGCCGGGTGGTGGCCGTCGTCGTGGTGTCCCCGTGGAGCTGGCCGTCGACGTCGATGACGTTGTTGCCCGTCTTGTAGTCGGGCGGCAGGAGTTCCAGCGTCCCGTTGATCGGCACGAAACCGAAGCCGAGGATCGTCACCTTGCTCGGCGGCATGATCGTGGAGCCGGTGAAGCGATGCGGCGGTTCCATGTACACGTGCCAGAAGGCGTTGAAGATGAACGAGGGCGCCAGCCGGACGACCGCGCCCAGTTTCGCCACCGTCGAGAGGCCCTGCGTTTCGAACGGCAGCAAGGGCTGCACGAAGATCGGCTCACGTTCGTCGTCGGCGTCCTGTGCCTTCGCCTCGGCCGCGGGCTTCTTGCCGGGTTTCGCGTCCCCCGGTTTCGCGGCCTCCATCTTCAGGAGCGTGATCTTGCCCAGTTCGGTGTCCTGATCCGGAGCCTGTGTACAGGTGACCGGTTTCAGCGGCGTCTCCGTCGCCGGCACGGCGGTCAGCGCGAGGGACGGCGTTCCCGTGGTGAGCCGGAGTTCGCCGGGGAGGCTCACCACGATGTCGGGCACCTTGCCCTTCGCGACCAGCTTCAGCTCACCGGTGGCGGGGACCTTGGTCGCCGGGATCTCGAGGGCGACCGGGACCGGGCTCTTCTTGTCCTCGCGCGTGGCCGTGAGCTCGATCGTCGCCGCGCCGGCCACTTCGGTGAGGCCGCCCAGCGTTCCCTCGGGGAGGGTGAACGTCAGGGAGAAATCCCTGACCTGTAATGGTTTTCCCGTGGGTACGACCTTCGGCAGGGTGGCCTGGACCTCCATCGGCACCGGCCGTTCGCCGACCGGATCCGGGAAGACGCAAGTGTTTCCCAGGGTTTGCCGGGCCGGCGCGGCGCCCTGCAGCGGCGTCTCGGCGGTCGCCGGATCGGTCGCCGCCGAGGAGGCGAGCGCCCCGTGCGCCCCCGCGAGCAGGATCACGCCCGCCAGTACGGGAAGCCTCCCGAGTGTCCGGCGAACCTGCTGCGTCATCTGGCTTCCTCTCCTGTCACACGACCGGGATAGCCGGGGCGAACGCGCGGTTCTGCGCCGGGTTCGTGTTCTTGACCGTACAGTTCAGCGTCCACGGATCCCAGCTTCCGTCGCGCTTGTGGAAATCGAGTTCGAGCTTGAACGTCGTGCCGAGAGCCAGGACCGCGGAACCGGGCGCCCCCGCGGTGAAGGCCGGCGCGGAAGTGGCGGTGTCCTGGGCGAAGCCGACCGTGCGTGGCCCGGGTACGTAGGGCGTGATCTGCTCCGGCACGTCCAGTCCCGCCACGGTCACCGATGCGGGGGTGACGTTCGTGCCGGACAGCGGTGCGGTGGCCCGGCCGCGGACCCCGTCGTAGTTGGCGGCGCTGAAGATCGTCGCGTTGTGGAGGGCGCTGAAGGTCGCGGTACCCGCGATCGCGTCCGGGGTGAACGTGCCGCCGGCGGCCACCGTGCCCGGGCCGTCGAACCTGGCCGTGATGTCGAGCGGCTGCTGGCCGATCATGGGGAAGCCGCACATGTACACGACGACGCCGGTGGCGTGAGCGGTGGCGGCCGATGCCTGTCCGGTGGCGAGCGGGGTGAGCGCCGCGACCGAGACGGCGAAGACCGCGCTCATCCGCCGGACCTGCTGTCTCACCAGGCTTCCTCTCATGTTCGTCAGGTGACCGGGATCGCCGGGGCGAACGTCCGGTTCTGCGGCGGGTTGGTGACTCGCACGGCACAAGCGACCTGCCACGGCATCCATGCGCCGTTGCGGTTGCGGAGTTCGAGGGTGAAGCTCAGCGGTGTACCGAGTGCGAGCGTCGCCGTCCCGGGTGATCCTGCAGTGAAGGTGAGCACGGCGCTGCCCGGGTCTTCCACGAGGTGCGCGGTGAAGGGCGCCACGAACGGGCCTGGCACCTCGGGCAGCTTCATGGTCACGGTGCTCACCGGGGGCGGGAGCACGTTCGTCCCGGTGATCGGTGCGGCCAGCCCGCCACGGATACGGTCGAAACCGGCGTTGAAGAAGGCGACGGCGGCGGCGTTGAAGGTCATGGAGCCGGTGAATCCGGCCGGGGTGAAGCTGCCGCCGCTCGGCACGGAATCGGGGCCGTCGAAGGACATCGTGACGTACACCGGCTGCGCGCCGACGCCGGGAAGGTTGCAGGAGTAGGTGAGGGTGCCGGTGGAGTGGTCCGTCGCCGCCGCGGCCGTGGGCGCCGCGAGAACGCCGGACACGAGGACGGCGATGATGGCGGCCGGCCTGCCGAGTGCCCGTCGCATGCGGACTCCTTTCACGGTCGCGAGGGGGACCCGTGCGGGCGGGCGTCCCCGCACCGCACGGGTGGTTCATCAGGTGACCGGGATCGCCGGGCTGAACGCCCGGTTCTGCGCCGGGTTGGTGTTCTTCACGGTGCAGTTGAAGTTCCACGCCGTCCAGGTGCCGTCCTTCTTGTGGAAGTCCAGCGGCGCGTTGATCGTGGTGCCGAGCGAGGCGGTCGCCGAACCCGGCGTGCCCGCCGTGAACGTCGGCACGCCGGTGCCCGCGTCCTGGACGATGTTGAACGTCCGCGGCCCCGGCACGTACGGGTTGATCTGGGTCGGAACGTCCAGGTTGGTCACCGTCGCCGAAGCCGGCGAGGCGTTGGTGACCGTGACCGGCATGTTCGCCTTGCCGCGCACGCCGTCGTAGTTGGCGGCGTTGAGCAGCGCGTTGATGGTGGCGTTGATGGTGGCGGAGCCCGCGACGGACGCCGGGGTGAAGGTGCCGCCGGCGGCGACCGAGTCCGGTCCGGTGAAGTTCGCCTTCACGTCCAGCTGCTGCTGGCCGATGCCGGGGAAGTTGCACATGTAGGCGACGGTGCCGGTGGCGTAGGTGGTCGCGGCCGCGGCCGTGCCGGCGGTGAGCACGGCGACGGCGCCGAACACGATGCCGGTGGTGGCGACGCCGGCTGACAACTTGCCAAGTCTACGGGACATACCTGTCATCTCCTTTGATCCAGTTTACGTCTCGGGCGGCTTTCCCCATGCGCCTTTCGGCGGATTTTTCTGATCAAATATGCTCGACTAGAGCGGCTTTCTCGGTGGTGGGGTAAACCGAGGTTACCCGCGAGTTATGTACGTAACAAGGATTCATGTCGACATGTTTCGGAGTGGGTGAGGAGCCCGTTCTTTCTTGTCAGTGGACGCTGAATGCGATTATGAAGTTTGTCCGGCGATGACAAAGAAGCCGCCGACCGGCGGAACCGGGTTAACATTTCCCGCATGGCTTCAGTCAATCGACGATCCGCGACACGGCGCGTGACGAGTACCGCGATAGCCGTAATGATCGCCACGGTTTCCCTTTCCGGCACCGCGCACGCCGCGCCCACCGGCGAACCGCGGCCCTGGGGAAGCAACGACTATCAACAGGGGCAGGGCACCGTGCCCGTCTCGGCCTTCGGCGCGACCGCCGTCTCCGCGGGCTCGCTCACCCACCTCGCCCTCAAGGACGGCGGTGTGATCGCCTGGGGCAACAACAGTTACGGCCAGGCCACCGTGCCCGCCTCGGCCACGTCGGGCGTCTCGGCGATCGCGGCGGGCTGGGCGCACGAGCTCGCGCTCAAGAACGGCGGTGTGATCGCCTGGGGCAACGGTTTCTACGGTCAGAACGTCGTCCCGGCCGCCGCCACCTCGGGGGTCACGGCCATCTCCACCACCGCGTACTTCAACCTGGCGCTCAAGAACGGCGGCGTGCTGAGCTGGGGTTCCAGGACCACCGTTCCCCCGGCGGTCACCTCGGGCGTGACCGCGATCGCCGCGGGCGTCGACCACGGCCTCGCCATCAAGAACGGTGGCGTGATCGGCTGGGGCAGCAACTCGAAGGGCCAGATCGCCGTGCCGTCGGCGGCGGTGTCCGGGGTGACGGCGATCTCGGGCGGGTTCCGCCACAGCATCGCGCTGAAGAACGGCGGTGTCATCGCCTGGGGCGACAACACTTATGGCCAGTCGTCGGTGCCACCGGAGGCACAGTCGGACGTCGTCGCCATCGACGCCGGCTACAACCACAACGTCGTGCTGAAGGCGGACGGGAGTGTCTTCGCCTGGGGCAGCAACCTCAAGCAGGAAAGCCGGGACACCAGCTGGGATCCGCCGATGGACATGTGGAAATCGTCCGGCGTGTGCACTCCGGTCTACGCCGTTTCCGCTGGTGACGGCACCGGGGTCGCGCTGGTCGACCCGGCCGCGCCGCAGTTCTGCTGACGATCTCGTGAGTGGTGAGGACGGTGGGAACCGTCCTCACCACTCACCAGGTCTTAGGACAGGTTCGACTTCATGCTCAGGTTGATCGTGTTGTCCGGACCGGAGATCAACGCCCCCAGCGCGAGGTCGTTGATGAAGCAGTCCTTGAACTCTGGGATGGTGAACGTCCCCGAAGACGGGATGGTCGGCGCGAACAGGTCGACGTTCTTCGAGACCAGGGTCAGGTCCAGCGGCTTGACCGTCTTGCAGGCGTTCGGCACCGTCGGGAGCGGGATGACCGGCCAGAACAGGCCCACCACGATGTTGTCGATCAGCATGTTCGCCTGCGAATGGGTGGTCAGATCGCCGTTGGCGAGCGTGCCGGTGACCGGGCCGGTCGGCTCGATCCGCACGCGGGCCTTGATCTTGAAGACGCCCGAGACCAGCGAGATGTTCGCCGTCGAGGGCGGCAGGGAAAGGTTCCCCCGGATGCCGACGTTGTCACCGTCGATGACCAGGGCGCCGTCGAGCTGGCCCGGGCCGAGGTCGAGGGTGCCGCCGGTCTTCTTCACCGTGGTCTTCCCGGTGACGGTGTAGGACACCGGGATCTCCACCGGGTCGTCCGCGAGGGCCGGGGTCGCCGCGAGGCTGCCCGCCACGGCGAGCGCGGAAGTGAGCGCGACGACCGTGCCGAGACGGCGACGGGCTGTTTTAGGGCGCGTTCGACCGAACATGTTTCTCCTCGTTTTCTCTCCTGGTTTACAAAGCGGACGAATGAGGGATCATCGGGGAACGAGATCGGTGATGACCCAGTTGCCGTCTTCGCGTTCCGCGGTGATCGAAAGCTGCGCCGCGGCCGCTGTCGAAGAATTGTTGTCGGCCCGGGTGGCCGCTTGATCGAGGAATACCAGCAGCCTCGCTTTACCGTCGCCGAGTTCCTGGACGGCGGATGAGGAGACGCGGGTGGTGAGAACCAGTTTCTGTGCCGGAGCCTTTTCCCGGACTTGGGCGAACAACTGGTTGTACGACTCCAGTGCCTTGCCTCTGAGCACCGACGCGGCCGCCCTTTCGGTGGCGTCGGTCCGGTCGTAGGAATAGGAGAAGATCTTGTCGAGCGCGACGGTCACCGCGGAGTTCACCTCGGCCGTCGCGCCGACGTCGGTGAGCGCGGTGTTCGCCGCCGACGGCGCCGCCGAGATCGACCTCGCCTCCAGCGTGAACCACACCCCGGCCGCCACCAGCACGGCAGCCGCGACCAGCAGGATCAACGGCAGCTTCGGGCGGCGCGACGGCTTCTCGGCGACGACCTCTTCTTCGACGGCCTCGGTCTCGGTGTCGGCCGTGGCGGTCATCGCGCACCCACCGGCAGCTGGTCGAGCGCGCTGAGCTTCCAGCCTTCGTCCGTCCTGGTCAGCCCGGCGGCGAACCGGTTGCGCTTCGTCGTCGGCGCCGCGCCCTCCTTCGCCATCGTGATCTCCACCGACGCCAGCATCTTGGCCGTTCCCGCGTGGTCGTCCAGCTCGCTGATCGCCGCGTCGAGCACCTTGCCCGTCGAGACGGTCGCGTCCTTGGTGAGCGTCCGTTTCGTCGCGTCGTCGGCCTTGCCCAGCTGATCGCGCAGCGGGCCCGTGGACGCGGCGAGCCAGTCGGCGATGCCCTGGTCGACGCGGTGGTGGTCGAGGCTCGTGAGCCGGGCGACGAGTTCACGCCCGGACTTCAGCGCTTCGTCGCGGGAGTTCCCGTAGGCCACCGCCGTCGAACCCGTCGCGGTGAACCAGGTGTACCCGGCCCATCCCGCGAAGGCGCAGGCCGCGGCGAACACGGCGATCGCGATCTTCAGTTGCGCAGCCACAACATCTCCTCGAGGCTGGTGGACGTCGGCTGGCCGTCGGCGCCGAAGCCGCCGGGGATCGCGGCGGGCGGGACGCCGCCCTTCGGCGCGTTCTGCGAGCCTCGGACCGAACTCGGGTTGCCCCTGTCGAGCGTGCACGCGGCACCGGTGTTGAACGGCAGCGGCGAGACTTCCGCGCTGCTGCGGATCTTCGTGCCCTCGTAGCCCTTGGCGCAGGGCATGGGGTCGAAGAAGGTCAGCACCAGTTCGGTCCGCACGGAACCCCCGTCGACGGCGGCGTCGACCGCGGACACCGCCTTCGGGGTGTTGATCAGCAACTGCCTGAGGCCGTCGGTGCGCGCGGAGAACACCTGCGACGTGGTGAGCAGGTTCGCCAGCAGGATCGGCAGGCCCGGCTCGTTGTCCCGCAGCAGCCCGGAGAGCTGGGTCGCCGCGTCGGGCGCGGTCGCGATCAGCCGCCGCAGGTCACCGTCCGAACGGGACAGCTGTTCGGCGAACTGCTTGGCGTTGCCGCTGAACTGCCGCCACGCCTGCGACGAGTCGACCTGGGTCTTCAGCACGGTCGAGCCGTCGGTGATCAGCTTCTCCGTCTGCGGCAGGTGGTTCGCGGCCTGTTTCGTGAAGTCGGTGGTGGAGTCCAGCAGCACCTGCAGGTTCGCGCCGGAACCACGCAGGGCGTTGTCGAGTTCGTCGACCACGGTCCGCAGATCCTCGGTCGGCACGGACGCGGTCAGCGAGTCGAGGTCGGTCAGCAGATGCTGCACCGGCAGCGGAACGGCCGTCGCCTCGCGCGGGATGACCGAACCTTCGGCGAGGTACGGCCCGTCTCCGGTCCGCGGCTGGAGGTCGACGAACTGCTCGCCCACCGCGGACCGGTTCGCCACGACGGCCCGCGAGTTCGCCGGGATCGGCGGGGCGTCGTCGTCGATCACCAGATCCGCTTCCATCCCGCCGTCGGTGAGCCGCAGTTCGCCGACCCGGCCGACGGCGACGCCGCGATAGGTCACCTCGCCGTTGGTGAACAGGCCGCCGCCGTCGGTCAGCGCGAGCTTCACGGTGTACCCGCCCGCCCCGAAGAGCCGGCCGAGCCCCGCGTAGCTGGCGCCGACGAACGCCGTCGTCGCCAGCGCGAGGATGACGAACGCGATCACCTGGATCCGGACACGGGTGGTGAGCATCAGCTACCTCCGGAGGACGGCAGCGGCAAGGTCGGGAGTCCCGGCGGAACCCCTTCGCCGGGGGGAGGGAGCTCGACGCCCGGCGCGGGGATGACCGAGGCGTAGACGTTCAGGTAGTCGCCCTTGATGCCGTCGCGGACGGCGTCGGTGAACGGGAACGTCGGCAGGATCTCCAGCGACTTGGGCAGGCTCTCGCCGGCGTCGGCCAGCCGTTTGAGGATCGGCGCGAGCGCGGTGAGGTCCGCGACGAGGTCGGCCCGGCTCTTCTTGATCACGTCGACGCCGACCCCGGAGAGCCGGTCCAGCGACTGCAGCATCGAGACGAGCTGGGTGCGCTGGTCGGAGAGGCTCTGGAGGCCGGGGGTGAGATCGGTGAGCGCGCCTTCGACCTGCTTCTTCCGGTTCGCCAGCGTCGTCGAGAGCCGGTTGAGCCCGTCGAGGGCGGAGGTGATGTCGGAGCGGTGCGTGTCCAGATTGGACACCAGCTGTTCCACAGTGGACAGGAACGAGCGGATCTCCTCTTCGTTGCCGTCCATCACCTTCGACAGCTCCCGGTTGATGGTCTGCAACTGACCGATCCCGCCGCCGTTGAGGAGCAGGGACAGCGCGCCGAAGACCTCTTCGAACTCCGGGTTGCGGTTCGTGCTCGCGACCGGGATCACCGCGCCCTCGCCGAGCCTGCCCTCGGCCTTCGCCGCGCTCGGGGCGAGTTCGATGAACTTCTCGCCGAGCAGGCTGGACTGCCGTAGCCGCGCGATGGCGTTGGCGGGCAGGTGGACGTCGCCGTTGACCGCCAGGACGGTCTCGGCCGTCCAGCCGTCTTCGCCGAGCTTGATCGTCTCGACCCGGCCGACCGGGACGTCGCCGACCTTCACCGCGGCCTGCGGGACCAGGTCGAGGACGTCGGCGAACTGCACGGTCACCCGGTACGGATGGTCGCCGATGTCCGCGCCGCCGGGCAGCGGCAGGTCGTAGACGCCCTTGAAATCCGAGGAGCAGGCGGTGAGCGCGACACAGCACGCGGCGAGCACGGCGAGCGCCCGTTTCGTGGCCATCAGCGCCCCCCGGTGTAGGTGGCGCCGGCGACGGGCAGCGGGAGCGGGGCGTACTCGAGCATGTTGCCGCGGCTCTGCAGCTTGCCGGTCTTCGGATCGACGGCTTCGAGCACGTTCGTCACCGCCAGCGGGATCGTGTCGAGGGTTTCGGCCAGCGCCGCGCGTTTGTCGACCAGCGTCCCGGTGGTCACCGCGAGCTTGTCCACATTGGACTTGATCAGCGCGCGGTTGTCCTTGATGAACTGCTGGATCTCCGCCAGGGCACCGCCGAGGCCGTTGAGCGCGCGGGCGAGCTCGTCCTTGTTCCGCGCGAGCGTGCCGGTCACCGAGGCGAGCTGCTTGTTGACCTCGCTGACGTTCCGGTCGTTGGTCGCCAGCATCGAGGTGAACCGCTGCAGTTCGTCGACGGTGGCGAACAGGTTCTGCGAGTTCCCGGACAGGGTCCTGGCGAGGTCGGCGAAGTTGCGCACCGACTCGTTGAACGGCTTGCCGTTGCCCTGGAGGTTCTTCGCGCCGGTGCGCAGCAGCTCCGAAAGCGCGCCGTCGGCGTTCGCGCCCTTGGGGCCGAGCGCCTTGGCGAGGGTGTCGAGACTGGAGTAGAGCTGGTCGAGTTCCACCGGCGTTCCGGTGCGCTCGACCGGGATCACCGCGCCGTCGTCCAGCCGGTTCCCGGCGCGCGTGAGCTTGGTGAACTGGACGTAGCGGTCGGCCACCACGCTCGGCGCCACGACCAGCACGTTCGTGTCGGCGGCGATCGGGGTCGACCCGTCGACGGTCAGGACGACCTTGACCCGTTCTCCTTCCGGGGCGACCGATTCGACCTGGCCGACCCGGACGCCGAGCACCCGCACGTCCGATCCGCTGTAGACGCCGACGGCGCGCGAGAAGTACACGGTGACGCGGTCGAGCCCGTTGCCGGAGAAGATCCACCAGAGCCCGCCGACGACGGCCAGCGCGAGCACGAGCGCGAGGGTGACGAACCTGCTGATCACCGGCCACCTCCCGGGATCGGCGCGGTGCAGGGATCCCGGTTCTCCGGGATGAGCCCGCACAGGTAGCCGTCCACCCAGCGTCCGTTGCCGAGCGAGTTGTTCACCACGCGGAAGTACGGCGCGGCGAGGTCGAGGCTCTTGGCGAGATTGTCGTTCTGCCGCTGCAGGATGTCCGTCACCTCTCCGAGCTGGCTGAGCGCTCCGCCGAGCTGGTCCTTGTTGTCCTTCACCAGTCCCGAAAGCTGGGTGGCGAGCTCCTGCGAGCCGGTCAGCAGGTCGTGGATCGCCTGCCGCCGGTTGTCCAGTTCGGTCAGCAGCAGATTGCCGTCCGAGAGGAGCTTGGCGAAGTCGTCGTTCGAGTTCGCGAGCGTCGTGGTGAGGCCGTGCGCGTTGGACAGCAGGCTGGCGAGCTCGTTGTCCCTGGAGGACACGGTCTTCGACAGCGATGTCAGCCCTTCGAGCGCCTTCTTGATGTGCGCGGGCGAGTTCTTGAACGTGTCGCTCAGCGTGGTGAAGCTCTCCGCGAGCTGATCGGTGTCGATGGCGCCCGCGGTGTCGGCCAGCCCGTTGAACGCCTCCGTGACGTCGTACGGTGTCACGGTCCTGGTGCGCGGGATGAGCTGCTTCGGGTTCTGCACCGTCTCGCCGGTCGGGCGCAGGGCGAGGAACTTCCGGCCCAGCAAGGTCTTGATCTTGATCTCGGCGGCGGTCTTGTCGCCGATCCAGGCGTCCTTGACCCGGAAGCTCACCACCACGTGGTCTTCGGCGAGCCGGACGTCGCTCACCTCGCCGACCTTGATCCCGGCGATGCGGACTTCGTCGTCCTCCTGCAACCCGGCCGCTTCGGAGAATTCGGCCTGGTAGGTGGTTCCGGAGCCGATGATCGGGAGGTTCTCGTAGTTGAGCGTCGCGGTCAGCAGCGCGGCCGCGACGGCGCTGCCGACGACACCGATGACGATCGGGTTCCGCTCCTTGAAGGGTTTCACGACGTGCACCTCTCCGCCGTCGCCGGTACCCCGCGCGGAGGTTTGGTCTGCAGGACGGACGAGCACAGGTAGAAGTTCATCCACGATCCGTAGGAGCCGATCCGGCCGAGGTCGTCCAGCTTCCCCGGGAGCACGGTCAGGACGCGGTCGACTTCGGCCTTGCCCTCGTCGGTCGTCAGCTGACCGGCCAGCAGGCCGAGCCCCTCGATGCTGTCCTTGAGCGGTTTCCTGCCCTGTTCGAGCAGGCCCGCCGTGGCGGTGGTGAGATCCGCGAGCCCGGAGACGGCCTCCCCGATCTCGGTGCGGTCGCCGGCGAGCCCCGCCACCAGCTCCTTCAGCGTGGAGACCAAAGTGGACAGTGCGTCGCCCTTGCCGTTGATGCTCTTCAGCACCGTGTCCAGGTTCGTGATCACGTCGCCGATCACCTTGTCGCGGCCGGCGAGCGTGGTGGTCAGCGAACCGGTGTGCGCGAGCAGGCTTTCCACCGTGCCGCCTTCGCCCTGCAGCACCTGGACGATCTCGCCGGAGAGCTGGTTGACGTCCTTGGGCGACAAGGCCTGGAACAGCGGTTTGAAGCCGTTGAACAGTTCCGTGAGATCCAGCGCGGGCGTCGTGCGCTCCAGCGGGATCTCCGCGCCGGGCTCCAGGAGCTCGGGGGTGCCCTTGCCGCGTTCGAGCGCGATGTAGCGCTGGCCGACCATGTTGCGGTACTTGATCACCGCGGTCACGTCGGCGGGCAGCCTGCGCTGGGAGTCGAGGGAGAACCGGATGCGCGCCAGGCTGTGGTCGGCGATCTCGAGTTCCTCGATCTGGCCGACCCGGACCCCGGAGATCCGGACGTCGTCGCCGACGTTGAGCGACGTGGCGTCGAGGAACTTGGCGCTGTAGGTCTTGGTGTCGCCGAGGCCGGTGTTCGTGATGGACACCGCCAGCAGCACCGTGGCCAGCGTCGTGACGACGACGAAGATCAGCCCCTTGATCAGCGGGCTCACGAAGTTCCTCATCGCAGGGTCACCTCCGTTCCCCGGTAGAGCGGGCCGACGAGCACGCTGCCCCAGGCGGGGACCTGCGCTGCCGGGACACCGATGGACGGCGCGACCAGCGTGGAGATCAGTTCCCGCTCCTGCGGCGAGTTCGCCAGGCCGAGATCACCCTGCGCGCCCGGGAGCGCCGCGGTCTGCTCACCGGTCGCCACGATCCCTTGGCTCATCAGGCCGTTCGACGGGTAGCAGCGCGGTTCGCCGGTGGCGTCGTAGACCGGAGCGTCCTTGCCGGGTACGTATTTGCCCCGGGCCTGGGAGATGGTGATCTCCGCGTGCAGGCCGGGTTCGCCGGTGCCGGCGCCCAGCACCTGGTCCATCTGCGGCTTCAGCTTGGCGAGCGCGTCCAGCGTGCAGGCGAAGCTGGGCGAGTACTTCGCGCCGACCTCCAGCGGTGCGCGGCTGTCGGCCGCGAGCGCGATGATGTTGGCGCGGTTGTTGACGAGGAACGTCGTGACGTGCTGGGAGGACGACGTCACCTGCTGGTACACCGTCGCCAGTTCGGCCCGTTTCTCCTTGACCGTGTCGAGCGTGACGGCCGAGGCGCTCAGCGCGTCGAGCAGATCCGGCGCGATGTCGCCGTACAGCTGGGAAACCGTGGCGAGGTCGCGGATGTTGTCGTTCAGCTTCGGGAGGTTCGGGTTGAAGTCCTTCAGATAGGCGGCCGCGGTGGCGAGCGTGTCGCCGATCTGGTCGCCCCGGCCTTCCAGCGCGGTGGCGACGGTGGTCAGCGTGGTCGCGAGCTTCTGCGGTTGCACGGCCTTGAGCAGGGGCAGCAGGTTGTCGAAGACCCGCTCCAGTTCGATCGCGTTGGCCGAACGGTCCTGGCTGATCACGTCGCCGGAGGCGAGCGGCCCCGCGGTCGAACCGTCCGGAATGGACAGTTGCACGTACCGCTCGCCGAACAGTGTCTTCGGCACGAGCAGCGCGGACACGTTCTTGGGCAGTTTCGAGACCTTGCCGGGCTCCATGGCCAGGTCGATCTCCGCGCCGCCCGGTGTCGCGCGGACGTCACGGATCTCGCCGACCACCACGCCACGGGCCTTGACCTGCCCGCCCGTGCGCAACTGGTTGCCGACGCGGTCCGCCTGTAGCGTCACCGGCACGGATTCGACGAAATCCTTCCGGTAGATCTTGATCGACAACAGCACGAGGGCGGACATCACCACGAGGAACAGCACCCCGGCCGTCCTGACCCCGGCTTTGCGCAGCCCGCGCCGGCTCATCCGGCCACCTGCACCGTCGTGGTCGCGCCCCAGATCGCGAGGCTGAGGAAGAAGTCCAGCACGCTGACCGCCACGATCGCGGTCCGCACCCCGCGCCCGACGGCGACCCCGACGCCCGCCGGGCCGCCGCTCGCGCGGAAGCCGTAGTAACAGTGGGCGAGCACGATCACGACGCTGAACACCAGCACCTTGCCGAACGACCAGAGCACGTCGCCCGGTGGCAGGAACAGCAGGAAGTAGTGGTCGTAGGTGCCCGCGGACTGGCCGTAGAACCAGACGGTGATCTGGCGTGACGCGAGATACGAGGTCAGCAGGCCGATCGCGTACAACGGGATGACCGCGAGGAAACCCGCGATGATCCGGGTGGTCACCAGGTACGGGACGCTGGGGATGCCCATCACTTCGAGCGCGTCGATCTCCTCGGAGATCCGCATGGCGCCCAGTTGCGCGGTGAAACCGCAGCCGACGGTGGCCGACAACGCCAGCCCGGCCACGAGCGGCGCGATCTCGCGGGTGTTGAAGTACGCGGAGACGAACCCGGCGAACGCCGACGTGCCGACCTGGTTGAGCGCTGAATACCCCTGGAGCCCGACGACCGTGCCGGTGAACACGGTCATCCCGATCATCACGCCGATCGTGCCGCCGATGACCGCGAGCGCGCCGCTGCCGAAGCTGACTTCGGCCAGCAGGCGGGTGATCTCGCGGAGATAGCGCCGCACCGCGCGCGGCACCCAGGCGAGTGCCTTGAGGAAGAAGAGGATCTGGTCGCCGAGCGTGTCCAGGAACCCGAACCGGCGATCGACGGCTTCGCGGACCCGCGTGGCGCGGGTGTTTGTGGGGGGCGGTGTCGTCGTGACCATCAGCTGCCCTTCGCCGGGACGAGCTGCAGGTAAAGCGTCGTCAGCACGAGGTTCAACAGGAACAGGAGCAGGAACGTGATCACCACGGATTGGTTCACCGCGTCACCGACGCCTTTCGGGCCGCCTTTCGGATTGAGCCCGCGATAAGAGGCGACGATCGCCGCGACGAAACCGAAGATGACCGCCTTGATCTCGCTGATCCAGAGGTCCGGAAGCTGCGCGAGAGCGGAGAAACTGGCCAGATACGCACCCGGTGTCCCGTTCTGCATGATGACGTTGAAGAAATAGCCGCCGAGGACGCCGACCACGCTGACCATTCCGTTGAGGAATGCGGCGACCCCCATCGCGGCGAGCACCCTCGGCACGATCAGGCGCTGGATGGGGGAGACCCCGAGCACCTCCATCGCGTCGATCTCCTCGCGGATCGTGCGGGACCCGAGGTCCGCGCACATCGCCGAACCGCCGGCGCCCGCGATCAGCAACGCGGTCACGATCGGGCTGGCCTGCTGGATGATCGCCAGCACACTGGCCGCGCCGGTGAAGGACTGCGCGCCGATCTGCGCGGTCAGCGAACCGATGTGCAGCGCGATCACCGCGCCGAACGGGATCGCGACCAGCGCCGTCGGCAGGATCGACACACTCGCGATGAACCAGAACTGCTGGATCAGTTCGCGCGCCTGGAACGGCCGCCGGAAGGTCAGGCGGACGACGTCGAGGCCGAGTGAGTAGAGCCTGCCGGTCTCCCGGATCGCACCCGCGCCGGGGAATGAGGGTGCGTTAGTCCGGACGCCCACGCCGACCCTCCCGTTTTCCGGGCACGGCGAATACACCCCAGCTTGCGCAATTCCTTTGCTCCGAATGGCGGAACGGAATCGTTGAATAGGATCAACGGGGTGTTACCGTGCTGTTTGCTACTGGTCGGTACGCTAATCACGCGCCTGCCTGGTGACAAGAACTTCGGTGTGATCAAGACGTCACGTCCTGGTAACCGGAGAATTCTTGTCCTTTCCTGACAAAGGCGGGCGGGGATCTTGTCCGTTCTTTCGTGCTCGGCGGCGCGTTGGTCCATTCGTGGCGCGGCGCGCGGGTGTCGATCGCTCCTCGAGGTTGGCGGCGGCCGAAAGCGCGTGAAGGCCCCCTTCCCTCGGCTCAGCCGAGTGAAGGGGGCCTTCACGCGAGACGGGAGAGCCTCAGCGCGCCAGTTCGGAGACCAGTTCGTACGACCGCACCCGGTCCGCCTGGTCGTGCACCATGGTCGTGATCATCAGCTCGTTCGCGCCGGTGTCGGCCAGCAAGGTCTCCAGTCCCTTGTGGACCGTCTCGGGCGAGCCGATGATGCTGCTCGCGGCCCGGTCCTCGATGAACACGCGCTCGATGTCGGTGTACGGGTAGGCCGCGGCCTCCTCCGGCGTCGGCAGCGGGATGGGGCGGCCCTTGCGCAGGCTCAGGAACGTCAGGCCGCTGGGCGCGGCGAGGTACTGGGCGCGCTCGTCGGTCTCGGCGGCCACCACGGAGACGCCGAGCATCACGTACGGCTCGTCGAGGACGTCCGACGGTTTGAACGAGTCGCGGTAGAGCGCCACGGCGGGAAGCGTGTTCTCGGCGCTGAAGTGGTGCGCGAACGAGAACGGCAGGCCCAGTTCGCCCGCCATCCGCGCGCTGAAGCCGCTCGAGCCGAGCAGCCAGACCGGCGGCTTGTTGCCTTCGGCGGTCACGGCGTTGACGGCGCGCTGGTCGGAGTGCTCGAAGTAGGCCAGCAGTTCCGCGAACTGCTGCGGGAAGTTCTCCGCGGTGAGCCCGCCGGGGCCGCGCAGCGCCAGCGCGGTCCGCTGGTCGGTGCCCGGGGCCCGCCCGATGCCGAGGTCGATCCGGCCGGGGTGGAACGCCTCCAGGGTGCCGAACTGCTCGGCCACCGCCAGCGGGGCGTGGTTCGGCAGCATGACCCCGCCGGAGCCGACCCGGATGCGTTCGGTGGCGGCCGCGACCTGGCCGATCATCACGGCGGTCGCGGAACTCGCGATACCGGGCATGTTGTGGTGCTCGGCGAGCCAGTACCGGTGGTAGCCGAGGGCTTCGGTCCGGCGCGCGAGGTCGAGGGTGTTGCGCAGTGAATCCGTGACACCGCCTCCCGCCACGACGGGCGAGAGGTCGAGCACGGACAGCGGGATGTCAGGCAAGGAGGTCACGCACCGGTACAACGTCGTGGGCCCCCGATCCCTTCCCGTGCCTGTCAATCGATCGAAATTAACCGACTCGATGTACCCGGTACTCGACGGAGTTCCCCCGTTTCCACGGTACGGTTGCCCCCTAATGCGAGCGTGGGAAAACCACTGAAAAGAAAGGATTAAGGGTGCCGCGTCCGGAACGACCGCTGGACCCCGGGGACGATCCGTTGCTCGGGTTCGCCGCAGATCTCCGGCGGCTGCGGGAGAAGGCCGGAAATCCGACGTACCGGGAGCTGGGCAGGCGCGCCCACTACTCCGCGGGCACCCTCTCCGAAGCCGCCGGCGGGAAGAAGATGCCCAGCTTGGCGGTCACGTTGGCCTACGTCCGGGCGTGCGACGGCCCCGAGGAGGAGTGGGAGGCGCGATGGCACGACGTGACCGAGCGGACGCGCGCCGGAGTCGATGATTCACCGGTTGCCCCGCCGAATGGGGAATCGGTCCCTTATATCGGCCTGACCGCATTCGGGCCGGATGACGCGAGCCGATTCTTCGGTCGCGAACGACTTGTCGGAAAACTCGTCACGAGGCTTTCGGGCCAACGATTCTTGGCCGTTCTCGGGGCTTCGGGTTCCGGTAAGTCGTCCTTGCTCCGGGCGGGTCTCCTTCCCGCCGTCGCCGAGACCTCCGTCACGCTCCTGATGACCCCTGGATCGCGGCCCCTGCAGGAGTGCGCCGTCCAGTTCGGCGCCGCCCTCGGGCTCGCGCCCGGCGGGCTGCTCGAGGAGTTCACCGCGCATCCGCGCAACCTCGGCCTCGCCGCCCGTCAGCTGGTCGCCGACCGCGGCGGCGACGTCGTGCTGGTCGTCGACCAGTTCGAGGAGGCCTTCACGCTCTGCCAGGACACCGACGAACGGACGGCCTTCCTGTCGGCGCTGGTCACCGCGACGACCGAGCCGGAGAGCCGGACCAGGGTCGTCCTCGGCATCCGCACCGACTTCTACACCCACTGCGCGCGGCATCCCGAACTGGTCGAGGCCATGCAGGACGCGCAGATCCTCGTCGGCCCGATGAGCACCGAGGAACTGCGGCAGGCCATCTCGCGGCCGGCGATCGACGCCGGGTACCGCGTCGAGAACGCGCTGGTCTCGCGGCTCGTCGCCGATGCGACCGGGCAGCCCGGCGTGCTGCCGCTGCTCTCGCACGCCCTGCTGGAGACCTGGCGCCGCCGTCACGGCAACACCCTCACCCTCACTGGCTACGAGTCCACCGGCGGGATCGAACGGTCGGTGGCGCAGACCTCCGAACACACCTTCACCGCGCTGACCGAACACCAGCAGCGGCTGGCGAACCAGATCTTCCTGCGGATGACCGCGCTCGGCGAAGGCACCGAGGACACCAAACGCCGCATCACCCGCGACGAGGTGGACGCCGACGACCCGGACGTCGCCGTCGTGCTGGACAGGCTGGCGTCTTCGCGGCTGGTCACGCTCGACGACAACGGCATCGAGATCGCGCACGAAGCGCTGATCCGGGGTTGGCCGCGCCTGCGTGAATGGCTCGCCGAGGACCGTGAAGGCCTGCGCGTGCACCGCCAGCTCACCGAGGCGACCGACGCGTGGGAATCCGTCGGCCGCGACGACGGCTGGCTCTACCGCGGCGCGCGGCTGGCCATCGCCAGGGAGTGGGCGGGGGAGCACGACACCGCGCTTTCCCAGCGTGAACGCCGATTCCTCGACGCGAGCGTGGCGATCGAGAACCACGAGCAGTCCGTCGCCCGGCGCCGCACCCGGCGGCTGCGTCAGCTGGTCGCGCTCCTGGCCGTCCTGCTGGTGCTGGCGACGGCCGCGATGGCGTACGCCGTCCGCGCCGAGCAGACCGCCACCAGCCAGCGCAACAGCGCGCTCGCGCAGAAGGTCGCCGGGCAGGCCATCGAGATGCGGACGACGAATCCGGCGCTGGCCGCGCAGCTCGCGCTGGCGGCGTACCGCGTCGATCCGAGTGTGGACACCCGCGGCAGCGTGCTCGGGATGTTCGAGTCGCCGTACTCGACCCGGGTCCGCGGGCACGGCCACCGCGTCAACGCGACCGCCCTGCGCGGCGACGGCCGGGTGATGGTCACCGGCAGCTGGGACCACACCGCCAAGCTGTGGGACATCGGCGACGCCCATCGGCCGAAGGAACTGGCCACGTTGTCCGGGCACACCGAGAACGTCAACTCGGTGTCTTTCAGTGCCGACGGCGCCACGGTCGCGACGGCGGGCTGGGACAAGACCGCGCGGCTCTGGAACGTCGCCGATCCGGCGAAACCCGGGCCGGGCGTGCTGGTCGGGGAGCATCCGAGCCGGGTCAACGCGGTGGCGTTCAGCCCGAAGGCGGCGGTGCTCGCCACCGCGGACGGCGACGGCACGGTGCGCCTTTTCGACGTCCGCGACCCCGCGAAACCGGTCCTGGCGGCCACTCTCACCGGGCACACCGGCAACGTCAACGGTCTCGCCTACGCCCCCGACGGGCGGACCCTCGTCTCGACCGGCGCCGACAAGACCGCACGCCTGTGGGACGTCGCCGATCCGCTCAAGGCCAAGCCCCTCGGCGTGGTGAACGGGCACACCGCCGGTGTCCACTCCGCGACGTTCAGCCCGGACGGCCGGACGCTCGCCACCGCGAGCATCGACCAGACCGGGCGGCTGTGGAACGTCGCCGACCCGATGGCCCCGTCGCCGCTGGGGACGACGGCCGCGCACAAGACCATCGTGCGGTCCGTGGCGTTCAGCCCGGACGGGACGACGCTGGCCACCACCGGTTTCGACCGCGCCGCCCGGCTGTGGGACGTGACCGATCCGGCGAAACCGCGCGAGAAGCCCGCGCTCGTCGGGCATACCGCGGCCGTGGTCTGGGCGGTGTTCTCCCCGGACGGCCGCACACTCGTGACCGCGAGCGACGACCAGACGGTGCGGATGTGGGATCTGCCGGGGCCCGCGATCAGCGGTCCCGCGAGGTCGGCCTGCCGGGCGGTGTTCAGCTCCGACGGGAAGCTGCTGGCCACCGGCAGCCAGGACGGCGTGGTGCGCCTGGTCGACGTCTCCGACACCCGGAACCCACGTGAAGTGGGCAAGGTCGCGGGCTTCGGCCAGGGCGTCTGCGGTCTCGCGTTCAGTCCCGACGGGCGGACGCTCGCCGCCGGCTCCTGGGACCACACCATGCGGCTGATCGACGTCACCGATCCGCGCAAACCGGTCGACGCGGGCGTCTTCTACCGCCCGGAGGACGAAATCGACCCCGTCGCGTTCAGTCCGGACGGCCGCACGCTCGCGACCGCGGGCAGCGGGCACACGGTGAAGCTGTGGGACGTCGCCGACATCCGGCGGCCCGTCGAACTCGCGACCCTCACCGGGCACGAGGACGACGTCCATTCGCTCGCGTTCGGCCCGGACGGCCGCACCCTGCTCAGCGGCGGCTGGGACCACACCGCCCGGCTGTGGGACGTCTCGATGGCGAAAGCGCCGAAGCCGCTGTCGGTGCTGAAGGGGCATTCCGACACGGTGTTCTCGGTCGCCTACAGCCCGGACGGCAAACTCGCGGCCACCGGCAGCGCGGACCGCACCGGCCGGCTCTGGGACGTGACGGATCCGGCGGTCCCGCGGGAGGCGGCGCTGCTGGCCGGGCACACCGACAACGTCATCTCGGTCGCCTTCAGCGGGAACGGGAAGACTCTCGCGACCGGCAGCTACGACCGGTCCGTGCGACTATGGGATGTCTCCGATCCGGGATCCGTCCGTGAATCGGCGAACCTGACCGACGACGTCGACCGGGTCAACGCCGTGGCGTTCGCCCCCGATGGCCACACTCTCGCGGGCTCGGTCGCGGACGGCAGCGTGCGGTTGTGGGAGACCAGCCCCGAACGGGCCGCCGAACGCATCTGCGCGACGGTGTACCCGCGGATCACGGCGGAAGAGTGGGAACAACACCTGCCGGGGCTCGATTACCGGCCTCCGTGCCCGTGACCACGGCCGATTCGTTGTTCGGCGTTGTTGTTCGGTGGGTTCGCCGTGACACCGAACAACGAAGAGGCGCTAGAAATACCCCTGGACGTGCGATGCGTCCCCACATCGTTCACTCACCGGGGGTCTGAAGGGCTCCTTCAGGGCATTCACCAGTGTCCTGAAGGAGCCCTTCAGCTTTTGTGACGCACGCGAGTTACGCGCCCAAGCACGCGAGTCGCGCCTTCAATCACGCGTGTCGTCCCTCTGATCACGCGTGTCGTCCATCGAGGCACGCCGAACTCGCGTGATCAGAGGCCGAACTCGCGTGATTGAGCGCGTAACTCGCGTGATCAGGCGGCCGGGATCCAGTCCGGGTTGGAGGCCAGGACGGTCAGCTGCTGGGTCGCGCGGGTCAGCGCGACGTACAGCACCCGGCGCCCGGTGGTCGACTCCGTGATGAGGTCGTTGGGCTCCACCAGGACGACGGCGTCGTACTCCAGGCCCTTGGAGTCGAGGCTGCCGACGACCTTGAGCCGCTCGTCCGACAGCCCGTCGAGCCAGCCTTCGACCTCCGGCACCCGGTCCATGGCGGTGATCACGCCGACGGTGCCTTCGACGACACCCAGCATCTCCTTCACCGCGGCCTGCGTCGCCGCCTCCAGCCCGGCGGCCTCGACGGGCCGGACCTCCGGCGTGACGCCGGTCTGCCGCACCGCGCGCGGAAGCTCGTCGGCCTCCGCGTGCCCGGCGACGACCTTCGCGGCCAGATCGAAGATCTCCGCCGAGTTCCGGTAGTTGGTGCGCAGGGTGAACCGGCGCCGCGTCGTCTTGAGCCCGAAGGCCTGGTCCCGCGCCATCGCGGCCTCGGCCGGATCCGGCCACGAACTCTGCACCGGGTCGCCGACCACGGTCCAGCTCGCGTACTTGCCGCGCCGCCCGACCATCCGCCACTGCATCGGCGAGAGGTCCTGCGACTCGTCGACGACCACGTGCGAGTACTCGTCGTAGTGCTCGGGCCGGGTCGGGGTGCCGCCGCGCTCCGGGTTGACCTCGACGCTCTGGCGGGTCCGCCTGCTCTTCGGCGGCGGGCCGATCAGGACGCGCAGCTCGTCGAGGAGCGCGATGTCCGCGATGGTCCAGCCACGCGAGCGATCGGCGAAATCGGCCGCGAGCATGCTGATCTCGCCGCGGTTGAGCAGGCCCTTCGCCGCGGACGCGAGCCGCTTCTCGCTGCCGAGCCAGCGCAGGATCTGCGCCGGGTACAGGATCGGCCACCAGACCACCAGGAACCGGTGGAACTCGATGCGCTCACCGAGTTCGGTGATCAGCTCGGCCTTGTCGATCTGACGTCCGTCGTCCTTCGCGTGCTGCTCGGCCTTCGCGGCGAGCGCGTCGAGCAGCAGTTCGGCGGCGCGGATCCGCGACCGGTTCGGCGGCCCGCCCGCGGTGTGCACCTTGCGGCGCACCTTGTCGAGCTCGCGCGCGTTGAGCCGCAGCACCTCGCCGCGGTAGACGATCTTCATGTCCTCTGGCGCGTCTTCCGGGGTGTCCCGCAGCGCGCGCAGCAGGATCTTGCGCATCCGCAGCGATCCCTTGATCGCCGCCAGCGGCGCCGGGTCCTGACGGGTCGCTTCGAGACCGTCGAGGACCTCGCCGAGCGCGCGCAGTTCGACGTTCGTCTCACCCATCGACGGCAGCACCCGCGAGATGTAGCTGGTGAACACCCCGGACGGGCCGATCACCAGCACGCCCGCGCCGCCGAGCTGGCGGCGGTAGCGGTAGAGCAGGTACGCCGCGCGGTGCAGCGCGACCGCGGTCTTGCCGGTGCCGGGGCCGCCGGTGATCTCCGTGACCCCTCGCCACGGCGCGCGGATGACCTCGTCCTGCTCTTTCTGGATGGTGGCGACGATGTCGCGCATCTTCTCGCCGCGCGACCGCCCGAGCGCGGCCATCAGCGCACCTTCGCCGACGATCTGCATGCCGTCGGGGACCGCGTCGGCGATCAGGACGTCGTCGTCGACGTCGAGCACGTTCTGGCCGGAGCACCGGATCACCCGGCGCCGGACGACGTCCATCGGCTCCTCGGCCGTCGCCTGGTAGAACGCCGCGGCCGCGGGCGCGCGCCAGTCGGTGACGAGGTTGTCGAACTCGGCGTCGCGGATGCCGAGACGGCCCACGTAGATGTGGTCGTTGTCGAGGTGGTCGAGCCTGCCGAAGACCAGCCCCTCGTACTCCGCGTCGAGGGTCTGGAGGGTCTGATTGGCGTGGTACACCATCATGTCCCGTTCGAACAGCATCGACGCCTGCTCGAAGATGGCTTCCCGCCCGGCGCCATGGCCGATCTCATAGCCCTTGGTACGCATGGCCTCAGCCTGGGCTCGCAATTCGGCGAGCCGGGTGTAGACGGTGTCCACATGGGCTTGCTCGATGGCGATCTCGGCCCGTCTGACCCGAGGTTCGGACACGCAACGCTCCTAAACGCTTCTATCGCCTCCGAGGGCGAAGGACGACTCTACGCGAGCTGGGCGGCGGCTTCACCAAGTCCCGGCCAACGTCACGGTGGAAGGTGTTGAGGCACGATGCACCCATGACCAGGATCGTGGCGGGGACCGCGGGCGGCAGGCGGCTGAAGGTCCCGCCGAAGGGCACGAGGCCCACGTCGGAACGCGTGCGCGAGGCGCTGTTCAACGCGCTGGAGGTCGCCGGCGAGCTGCAGGGGGCCCAGGTCCTCGACCTTTACGCCGGTTCGGGCGCGCTCGGGCTGGAGGCGTTGTCCCGCGGCGCGTCCGGCGCGCTGTTCGTCGAACACGACAGGCGCGCGGTCGAAGTGCTCAAGGGGAACGTCGCCGCACTGGGGCTCGGCGGCACGGTCCGGGCCGGGACCGTCGAGTCCGTCGTGGCCGCTCCGGCGCCGGAAACGTTCGACATCGTCCTCGCCGATCCGCCCTACGCTGTGGATTCCACCCGCCTGGGTGAGGTCATGGCCGCGCTCGCGGCCGGCCGGTGGGTCACGGACGGCGCGCTGGTGGTGATCGAGCGGGCCGCGCGGGACGGCGAGCCGGACTGGCCGCCGGGCTTCGAGCCGATGCGGACGAAGCGCTACGGCGACACCGCGCTCTACTGGGCCGAATATCAGGTGTGACGCACCACTGATAGCGCGCAGGAGGTTCCCCGGCTTGGTAGCGTCCGCGCATGCGGCGTGCGGTCTGTCCCGGGTCCTACGATCCGGCCACCAATGGACATCTCGACATCATCGAGCGGGCGGCCAAGCTGTTCGACGAGGTCGTCGTCGCGGTGGGGGTGAACAAGAGCAAGAAGGGCCTGTTCACCACCGAGGAGCGGATGGACATGCTCCGCGAGATCACCGCGAAGCTGCCGAACGTCCGCGTCGACTCGTGGCAAGGACTCCTGGTCGATTACTGCCGCGAGAACGACATCATCGCGGTCGCGAAGGGGCTGCGGTCGGTCAGCGACTTCGACTACGAGCTCCAGATGGCGCAGATGAACCGCGAGCTCACCGGACTCGAAACGCTGCTGATGGCCAACAACCCGGCGTACGGGTTCGTGTCGAGCTCGCTGGTCAAAGAGGTCACCGCGCTCGGTGGCGACATCGAGCACCTGGTGCCCCCGATAGTGTTCAAACGTCTCTCGGAGAAGTACTCCGAACGAGGTTGACCCGAACGGCCGAAGCCGTTGGTCGGGCCCTGGTGGGCGGCGATGAAGAGTTCATCTCGACGCCTTCTGGTGAATACACGATCGGGTTACGGTCCGAAAATGACCAACAAACGATCGCGGATCGCCGCCGCGCTGCTCGTTCTGCTTGTCACCTTCTTCGGCGGGCTGAGTGCCGCGCAGGCCACGGCCGCCCCCGTCTCGATCCAGCAGAACCCGTGCGGGGATCTCACCGGGTTCAAGCACGTGTCGCTGTCGTCGCTGCCCGCCGAGGCGACGACGACCTACAACCTCATCCAGAAGGGTGGCCCGTTCCCGTACCCGGACAAGGACGGCACGGTCTTCTCGAACCGCGAGAACATCCTTCCGAAGTGCGCGTCGGGTTACTACCGCGAGTACACGGTCCCGACGCCAGGCTCGCCCGATCGGGGTGCTCGCCGCATCGTCACCGGTAACGCCGGCGAGCACTTCTACACCGCCGACCACTACAAGACCTTCTCCGTGATCGACGCCGACGGCACCCCGGCACCGTCGTGCGGCGACACCTCGAAGCTCGCGAAGGTCGGCTACTCGACTCTGTCTTCCGCAGCGAAGTCCGTGGTGGACAAGGCTCGCGGCGGCGCGACCGGCACGGTCTACGAGAACCGCGAAGGGGTGCTGCCGTCGTGCGCCGCCGGTTACTACCAGCTGTTCCCGGTGGGCACGAGCGACCGCGTGATCTCCGGCAAGGGCGGCGAGATCGTCTACACGCCGGACCGCTACACGACCTTCAAGCTGGTGAACCTCGCCGGCTGATCCGTCCGTGCAACATTTCGTGCCTCCTCGTCCGTGAGATACACCGGAACACGGACGAGGAGGCACGATGCGGTCTGGGGACGATGCGAGCTTCAGGGAATTCGCCAGGGACAAGGCGCTACCGCTCCGGCGGACGGCGTATCTGCTCTGCGGCGACTGGCATCTCGCGGAGGATCTGGTCCAAAGCGCTCTCATGAAGCTCTACCGGGTCTGGCCGAAGGTCCGCCGGAAAGGGCCCGTCGACAACTACACGAGGCAGATCCTGATGCGCTGCTGGCTCGACGAGCGGCGACGACCATGGCGGAGCAGAGAGAACCGCGACGGCGTCGTCCCCGAAGAGCCCGTGGCCCCGGCCGATGCCGGCATCTCGGATTCGCTGCTTCGCGCCCTCGCCGAAGTTCCCCCGAAACAGCGCGCCGCCGTCGTGCTGCGCTACTGCGCCGATCTCCCGGTCGCGGAGGTCGCCGTCGCGCTGCGCTGTTCGGAAGGGACGGTCAGGAGCCAGGCCGCGCGAGGGCTCGACGTCCTCCGCGCGGCCCTGCAGAGACAGCACGACGAGGCTGTCTCCGGGAGGAGCGCGTGATGGACGAACTCGAGAACAGGCTGCGCGGGATCACACTGGCCGAGCCCCCGCTCGGCTTCGACCCGGACGAGGTCGCCGAGGCGGCGGCGAAGAAGGCACGGAACCGGCGGGCGATGGGGCTGACCGCGGTGGCCACGCTGGCGGTGATCGCGGCCGCGGTGGTGTTCGTGGCGCCGGGAGACGATCCCTTGGTCACCCCCGCCGTGCCGACATCTTCGGCGCTCCCGCCCCAGATACGGCCGGACGAGAACACGCCGCGAATGGACCTGACGCCGCAGAAGGCCCGCAACCTCGAACATCTGAAGAAGGCGGTCACGGCTCTCCTGCCCGGCGCGACCGACCTCACGTTCGGCCCGTTCCAGCAGAGCTACCCGGACGACTGGGACCTGATGACCGCGAGCGTGCGTTACCGGGACGCTTCGAAGAAGGAGCGAGGGTTCAACGTGACGCTCACCGGCGTGGTCTCCACCAAAAAGGGCTATTCCGACCAGACGGCCTGCCCCGAGGCCAAGGTCACGTTGCCGAATGGGAAACCCCTGCGGTGCGAGGTGCTGCCGCAGCCGGGAGGGGCGCGGGTCGTGATCAACGAGAAGGGTGATCCCGGACCGGATCTGAAGGGAACGACCGTCGAATCGGTCGTCGGCCGCGACGCGACCGGGTTCCGGACCGACGGCACCGCGGTCACCGTGACGGACCTCGGCACGCTGAACGCGCTAGGCAGCCCTTCGCTGACCGACCGGCAATTGCTGACGCTCGTCCTCGATCCGGAGCTGACGCTGCGGTGATCATGGCGCGCGGTACCGGCGGGGACACGCCCGGTACCGCGCGCTTTCACCCCTTACGGCGGTGATGAGGGCAAACTGATCTCAGGGAATGTGGGGATCGCTGTAGCAGTAGGTAGGGAGTGGGCCGTGTACCGGGTTTTCGAGGCGCTCGACGAGCTCGTCACCATCGTGGAGGAAGCCCGCGGCGTGCCGATGACCTCCAGTTGTGTCGTCCCGCGGGGGGACACCCTGGAACTGCTCGACGACATCCGCGACGCGCTGCCGGGCGAGGTGGACGACGCCCAGGACGTCCTGGACAAGCGTGATCAGCTGATCCAGACCGCCCGCACCGAAGCGGCGGAGACGATCACCACGGCGAACACCGAGGCCGACCGCACGGTCGCCGACGCGCAGGCCGAGGCCGAGCGCATCCTCGCCGACGCCCGCGCCCGCGCCGAGCAGATGATGAGCGACGCGCACGCCGAGGCCGAGCGCATGGTCGCCGCCGGGCAGGCCGAGTTCCAGAACCTCACCGACCGCTCCCGCGCCGAGTCGGAGCGGATGATCCAGGCCGGCCGCGACGCCTACGAGCGCGCCATCGAGGACGGCCGCGCCGAACAGGCCCGGCTCGTCGCCCAGACCGAGGTCGTCCAGGCCGCGCACGGCGAGGCGGCCCGCATCGTCGACGAGGCGCACGTCGAGGCCGACAAGCAGCGCGGCGACTGCGACGCCTACGTCGACGGGAAGCTGGCCGAGTTCTCCGAACTGCTGGCGACCACGCTGCGCACGGTCGACTCCGGGCGCAACCACCTGCGGTCCCCGGTCAACCTGCCGGGCAACAGCCGGACGTCGCTGTACGACTACCAGTCCTGATCGCCCGAGTACATGAAGGCCCCCTTCCTTGCGCCTAACGCAAGGAAGGGGGCCTTCATGTACTCGGGCGGCTGCTTCCGGGAGCGCGGAGAGCAAGGGACCTTTGCTATCACTCCGCAGGTCAGCCCCTGATTTCGCAAGGGGGCTCCGGATGTTCCCAATGTCGCATTCGGGACGCTGAGTGTCCCCAACGCGACATTGGGAACCCTGCGATGCCTTGAAGGGTCCCTCAAGGAGGCCTTCACCGACCGCGCCCGAAAGTCAGTGGCGGCGCCTGCGTACCCTGGTGACCGATGTCTGAGAACAAGTCGCCGCAGGCCAGGCCTGCGCAACTGGACGACCGGAGCCCGTGGGTGCTCGACACCCGCGAGCTCGGCCGTCACGCCGGCCTGAGCAAGGCCGTCCAACGCTCGATCCCCATCGAGACCGCGCTCGGTGTGCCCGACGTCATCACCATCGACGCCGGTTCCACCCTCGAACTCGACCTGATGCTCGAGTCCGTCGTCGAGGGCGTGCTCGTCAGCGGCACGGCGTCCGCCGTCGCGACGGGGCACTGCTCGCGGTGCCTCGACCCGATCACCGAGGACGTCGAGGTCGACCTGACCGAGCTCTTCGCCTACCCCGGTTCCGCGACCGAGGAGACCACCGACGAGGACGAGATCCCTCGCCTGGTGGACGACCGGATCGACCTCGAGCCGACGGTCCGCGACGCGGTGGTGCTGGCGCTGCCGCTGGCCCCGCTGTGCGCCGAGGACTGCCGCGGGCTGTGCATCGAATGCGGTGTCAAGTGGGCCGATCTCGAGCCCGGTCACGGGCATGAGAAGATAGACCCTCGGTGGGCCGCGCTGGTCGATCGTTTCGATGACGAAACGGGCGATGACCAGGCCGATGGCCCCGGAAAGCAAGCCTGACGAGCACCAGCTCGTTCCGGAGAAGCAAGTTCGCTCGCGACCGCGGGCAGACCGTCTGAAGGAGATCTACTCGTGGCCGTCCCGAAGCGGAAGATGTCGCGATCCAACACCCGCGCGCGCCGCAGCCAGTGGAAGGCGGCTCCGGTTCAGCTGGTGCCCTGCTCCAACCGCGCCTGCAAGCAGCCGAAGCTCCAGCACATCGCGTGCCCGGCCTGCGGCCAGCACAACGGTCGCCAGGTCGTCGAGCCCGCCTGATCGGCAGCCGACGACATGGGGGGCAAATCTGCCGGTGGACCACCCGCGGACCCCGCACCACTGCTCGAAGCTCTCGGGATCACGATCGAGCCCGAGCTGCTGACGCTGTCGCTGACCCACCGTTCTTATGCCTATGAGAACGGTGGGTTGCCGCCGAACGAGCGTTTGGAGTTCCTCGGGGACGCGGTGCTGGGCCTGGTCGTCACCGACCACCTCTACAACACCCATCCCGAACTCGCCGAGGGACAGCTCGCGAAGCTCCGGGCCAGCGTGGTCAACATGCACGCGCTGGCCAGGGTCGCGCGCGGTCTCGGTGAGGGCGGGCTGGGCAAGCATCTGTTGCTGGGCAAGGGCGAAGAGCTCACCGGCGGCCGGGACAAGGCGAGCATCCTCGCCGACGGGCTCGAAGCCGTCATCGGCGCCGCGTACCAGCAGCACGGCATCGACATCGCGCGCAAGCTCGTGCACCACCTGTTCGACGACCTGCTCGCCGAGGCACCGCTGCGTGGTGCCGGCCTGGACTGGAAGACCAGCCTCCAGGAGCTGACGGCGTCGGCCGGGCTCGGCGTGCCCGAGTACAAGGTCGAGGACACCGGGCCCGATCACCGCAAGGAGTTCAGCGCCACCGTCCTCGTCGGCGGGCGTGAGCTCGGCTACGGCTCGGGAACGACCAAGAAGGAAGCCGAGCAGAAGGCCGCCGAGACGGCCTGGCGACAGCTTTCGGCCGAGCTCGACGTCGAACAGCCGCCGAAGACGACCTGAGTCCTCCTCAGCGGGACGGTTCGTTGACGCACGAGCCGGTGAATCAGTAACGTCATCGCAGTCCGCCGCCACTGACGCGACCGTTCAGGTCGCCTGTCGAGAGGTCGGCGGATGCGTCATTTCTGCCTTGTCACAGCCACGGCTTTGGCGCTGGTGACCGGTCCTGCCACTGCGTCGGGTGCTCAGGTCGTCCGGGTGACGTCGCTGGGCGCGTTGCAGTCCGCGATCGACAAAGCCGCTCCCGGCGACGAGATCCGGCTGGCCGACGGCAGCTATTCGGCGGGTTCGGCCATCGCGATCAAACGGTCGGGGACGGCGAGCGCGCCGATCACGATCACCGCGGAACACGTCGGCAAGGCCGAGATCAAGGGATCGACGGGGTTCTCGTTCTCCTCCGGGGCCTCGCATGTCGTGCTGCGCGGGTTCAAGCTCCGGCACGGTGGTTCGCTGAGCGTGCCGGTGGGCAGCACGCACAACCGGCTGACCCGGCTCGACGTCCAGCTCTCCGGCGGTGGCAACTGGGTCACCCTCAACGGCGACGACACCGAGTTCGACCACAACGTGCTGCAGAACCGCACCACCCAAGGTGTCTTCCTGCAGGTGCTCGGCCCGGAGAAGGACATGGCGAAGCGGGTGCATGTGCACCACAACTACTTCTCCAACCACGGGTTCACCGGTTCGAACGGTGGCGAGTCGATCCGGTTCGGGCTGAGCCACCACCAGAAGTACAAGGCGGACGGGATCGTCGAGGACAACCTGTTCGAGAAGGCCGACGGGGATTCCGAGGCGATCTCCGTGAAGTCGTCGGACAACGTCATCCGGTACAACACGATCCGCGACAGCCGCGGTTTCCTCGTGCTGCGGCACGGCGATCGCAGCGTGGTGGAGGGGAACATCCTGCTGGGCCGGTCCGGGATCCGCTTCCACGGCAACGACCACAAGATCGTCAACAACTACGTGCACACCACGGCGAACCGCGGGATCGTCTTCGGCTCGGGCAACGAGGCGGACAGCGGACCGGACAGCAAACTCCACGACCGGCCCGACCGCGTCGTGGTCGCCTACAACACGGTCGTCGGGACCACGGACGTCGTCCACGGCGACGGCGGTGACTTCAAACCCAAGGACTGCGTGCTCGCGAACAACGTCTTGCAGGGGACGGGAAAGCTCGTGAGCATGCCGGGCGGTTCGGTCGTGAAGTACGAGGGGAACATCGCCTGGGGCGGGCCCGCGGGGATGCCGTCCGGGTACCGGGCGGTCGACCCGAAGCTGGTGCGGGACGGGTTGTACCGGCTGTCGTCCGGGAGCCCCGCGGTCGACGCCGGGGTCGGTTCCTACCCGTACGCGGGGACGGATTTCGATCTGCAGAAGCGATCCGGGAAGTACGACGTCGGGGCCGACGAGCTGCTGCCGGGCGGGGCACGGAAAGCCCTGACGAAGGCGGACGTCGGGCCGCTCGCCCCCTGATCCCGGTGGTGGGCTGAAAGCGTCCTTCACCGCATCCGACGCGGTGAAGGACGCTTTCGTCGCATGGCATGCGGGGAAAGTCCCCTTCAGCCACCACGGCAGAACCGTCCTCAGCACTCACGAGGGCCGGTGGGAGAATCGACGGTATGCCCGAACTCCCCGAGGTCGAGGTGGTCCGTGCCGGGCTCGAGGCGCATGTCTCGGGCCGGACGATCGCCGAGGTCGAAGTTCTCCACGCCCGCGCGATCCGCCGTCACGAACTCGGCGCCGAGGACTTCAGCGGACGGCTTTCCGGTGTGAAGATCGCCGCCGCCCGCCGACGCGGAAAGTATCTGTGGCTGGAGCTCTCCGACGGCCAGGCCATGCTCGCGCATCTCGGTATGAGCGGCCAGATGCTCGTCCAGCCCGACGACGCGCCCGACGAGAAGCACCTTCGCGTGCGGTTCCGCTTCGCCGACAACGGGCCGGAGTTGCGCTTCGTCGACCAGCGGACCTTCGGAGGGCTGGCGCTCGCGGAACTCACGGAGGTCGACGGGACGGCGTTGCCGGGCACGATCGCGCATATCGCCCGCGACCCGATGGATCCGCGGTTCGACCTCGACCAGGCCGTCCGCGCGCTGCGGTCGAGGCGGACGGAGCTCAAACGCGCCCTGCTCGACCAGACCCTCGTCTCCGGGATCGGCAACATCTACGCCGACGAAGCGCTCTGGCGCTCCAAGCTCCACTGGGCCCGCCCGACCGACCGGCTCACCACGGCCCACGGCCGCACCGTGCTCACCGCCGCCAGTGACGTGATGGCCGAGGCACTGGTCGCCGGCGGGACGTCGTTCGACGCGCTTTACGTCAACATCAACGGCGAGTCCGGCTACTTCGACCGGTCGCTCGACGCCTACGGCCAGGAAGGACTGCCCTGCGGCCGGTGCGGGACGGCCATCCGGCGCGACCCCTTCATGAACCGTTCGTCGTTCTCCTGCCCTCGGTGCCAGCCGAAGCCGCGCGCGAGGTGAAAACTGTCGTGTACGCCGTGGGCGCCGCGTCAACTAGCATGAACGCGCACGACATGTAGGGAGTGGGATGGTGGCCGCGACCGAGCCCGGTAAGACGACGCTCGCCGAGAAGATCGACAAGCTGTTCCAGATCGTGCTGAGACCCGATCGCGAGCCGTACAGCCACGAGGAGGTCGCCAAGGCCTGCCGCGAGGCGACCGGCGAAAGCTTCTCGACGACGTACCTGTGGCAGTTGCGCACGGGGCGCCGGGACAATCCGACGAAACGCCACCTCGAGGCGCTCGCGCAGTTCTTCGGCGTCTCGCCCGCGTACTTCTTCGACGACGAGCAGAGCGCCAAGATCGCCGAGGAACTAGCGCTCCTCGGCGCCCTTCGCGACGCGGGTGTCCGCGATGTCGCGCTGCGGGCCGTAACGCTTTCCCCCGACGGACTCGACACCATCAGCGACATGATCGACGCGATCGCCCGCAGGGAATCCGGACGGGGCGGCCCGAAGAAGGAGTCGTGAGTGGACCGTCGTCGTAAGGAGTTGTGGCGCCGCTGCCGGAGTCTCGCCGACGGCGTCACCCTTCCCGAACCCTTCGACGCCGGGTCCTTCGTCGCGGAACTGGCGGCCGAACGCGGCCGTCCCATCGAATTGATGCAGGTCAGCGTCCCGTCCAGCGGCCCGTGCGGGCTGCTGATGAGCACCGAGCGCGCGGACTACATCCTCTACCCGACCAACACCACGGCCCTGCACCGGCGGCATATCCTGCTGCACGAGGTCGGCCACCTGTTGTGCGGCCACGTCGGTTCGGACGCGGGGGCCGACGGGATCGTGCTCGACGCCGCCGCCGGCAAGACCCTCATGCCGAACCTGTCGCCCGAACTCGTCCGCCGTGTCCTCGGCCGCACGGGTTACAGCGCCGTCGAGGAGCAGGAGGCCGAACTGCTCGCCAGTCTCCTCGCGCAACGTGTCGCGCGGACGACGGTGCGCGGCGCCGCGCGTCCCGACGAGAACGGGAGCGATCTCGCCGGAGGGATGGCCAGGGTCGACGACCTCTTCGGCAGCCGGAAACGGCGCCTGCCGTGACCGAGACCATCGCGTATTTCTGCTGCGTGGTGGCTTTCGCGGGCTTCGGCTACAAGCTGATCCAAGCCCGCCACACCCAGCCGTCGCGGCGGATGTGGTTCCTCAGCGGCTTCGGGATGTGCATCGCGGGCGGCATCATGCTGCTCACCCCGGCCATGGAGAACGCCGTCGGCGTCGAAGAACCCGTCGGCAGCCTCCTGAACCTGGCGGCCGACCTGCTCAAGATCGGCGCGATGGCCTTCGCGGTCGCGTTCGCGCGTTCGCTGAAACTGGGGGAGGGCAAGCGGATCGGGTGGCACGCGCGGCTGTCGTGGGCCGTCGTGGCCGCCGAGATCGTGCTCTTCGTCCTCTCCGGCAGTCACCGCGTCGGCGAGCACACGGCCGCCGGGCCGGGCGGGCTCGGCTGGTTCGTCGCGTACAACGTTCTTTTCCTCGTCTACGGTCTGATCAGCCTGCTGACCTTCTCGATCGTTTTCGCCCGCTTCGCGCGTCATGCCGATCCCGGTCCGCTTCGCGTCGGGTTGTGGCTGCTCGTCGGTGGCGGGGTTTCCGCGCTGGGCTGGACTTTCTGGGACGTCGACGACATCTACATCCTCGCCACGACCGGTGCGGTCGACGCCGGTGAGGAAACCTTTTCGGCGATCCTGGCGGCGCTGAGCGTCGGCCTCGCCGGGGCGGGCGCGACGCTCAGCGTGTGGGGCCCAGCGCTGGCCACTCCCTTCCGGTTGATCGGCGCGTACCGGACGTACCGCCGGATCGAACCGCTGTGGACCGCGCTACGCGAAGCCGTCCCGGGAATCGCGCTGGACCCGGGCCCAGGTATGCCGGGCGGCGTCGAATTCGCCTTGTACCGCAGGGTCATCGAGATCCGGGACGGCCATCTCGCGCTGCGGCCCTACTTCGATCCGGACGTCCCGCAGGTCGCGGAAGCCGAAGCACGCAAGGCGAAGATCCCCGAAGCACGGATCGCCGCGACGATCGAGGCCGCGGCCTTGGCCGCCGCGCTCGTCGCCTCCGAGGCGGGCCGCCGGTACGCCCCCGACGACGTTCCGGCGACCTACCTCGACGAGCCGGACATCGCCACCGAAGCGGCGTGGCTGGCAGAGGTCACGCGAGCGTGGCGACGGTCCACTGTGGTCGGACGCGTTCGCGAGCGGGCGCGGGAAACGCTCGCGGCCTAGGCGACGATCGCGGTGACGGCGGCCGCCGCCGAGACCAGCGCGAGCCAGACCGGCGGGACGACGTCCTTGATCCCGTCGCCCGCCCGCGCGTGGGAGATCGCCGCCCCGATCAGCAACGCCACCAGGCCGATCGCCGCCGCGACCCCGAGCGGTCGCCAGAAGAACCCGGCCACCAGGCCCGCCGCCCCCGCGAGTTCGAGCGCGCCGATCCCCTGGATCCCCCGGACCGAGAAGCCGAGCCTCTCGGTCCGGGAGACCAACGCCGGCTGACGCAGGATCTTCGCCACCCCCAGCACGGTGAAGATCGCGGCCAGCAGCACCGACAGCACCACATGAGTCACAGCCATAGCGGAACTCCTTGGTGTGGAAGGGTTTCAGACCGTGACGCGGCGCATCGTGGCGAATCCGCCCGCCCCCGCGACGCAGACCAGCAGGGCGATCACCCCGGTCACTCCGCCGACGGTCAGCGTGCTGAAGAACGTGCCGAGTTTCGGCCAGGAATCGGTCCAGCTGAGCAGCAGCACCCCGCCCACCAGTAGCAAAACCTGCACGGCGGTGAACAGGGTCACGCCCAGCACCGCGGCGCGCCGGTAGATCAGGCCGTACCACATGCCGTAGACGAACATCAGCGTCAGCAACACGAAGGACGTGAGCAGCGTCAGGTACCAGGGACCGTCGAGCAACCAGGGCACCCGGAAGTAGTTGAGACCGATCCCCCAGCCGCCGGTGGCGTCCTCGATCGCTTGGAGCACGACGATCCCCACCGCGTACAGCGCCGACAGCCCGGCGACCAGCAGGATCGTGCCCAGGTAGTACGACCGCCGCGACACGCCCAGCGCCAGCCCGAACGGCAGCGACTTCGTCATGCTCAAGGCACCGCAGACGAACATGAACACGTACAGCGTGAACAGGCCGCCCGAGTAGTTCTCCTCGGGCGTCTCGGGGATCACCGCGAAGATGGTCAGATTCACCAGGAACGCGAAGAGCGTGACGCCGATCGGGAGGATGACGTACTGGAGCCGGTCCACCAGGTGGTAGCGCGCGACGTTGACCAGGGTGTTCATGCGGACGCCTCCTCTGCGGTCTGTCCGTTGGAGGTGTGCACCATCAGTTGCTGCAAGGAAAGCGGCTCGAGTTTCAGGTGCAGGGCCTTCGCCTTCGCCTTCGAAGCGGCGTCGAGCGCGTCGGCGACGGTGACCGAAGCCCGCGAACCGATCTTGCGGCGATGCAGCACCCGGCGGCCGGCGACGAAGTCGTCCACCGCGAGGGCGGGACCCGAGACCGTGACGGCCGAGCCGCGCAGTTCGTCGGCCGCCGCGTCGAGGACGACGCGGCCCTTGTCGATCATCACCACGTGCTCCAGCAGATCGGCCACTTCGTCGATCAGGTGCGTTGAGAGCAGGATCGTGCGCGGATGGGCCGAGTAGTCGTCGAGCAGCCGGTCGTAGAACAGCTGGCGCGCGACGGCGTCGAGGCCCGCGTACGGCTCGTCGAGCAGGGTGAGTTCCGCCCGCGCCGCGAGCCCGATCGTGATGGACAGCGCCGAGCGCATCCCTCGCGACAGCTTCTTGATCGGGCGCTTCGTCGGCAGGTCGAAATCACGGAGCAGCGTGTCGGCGAGTTCCGCGTCCCAGTTCGGATAGAACCACGACGCGGCCGAAAGGGCGTGCCGCACCTTGAAATCCGGGAACTGCTGGTCTTCGCGGACGAGTACGAGGCGCTGGAGCACGCGCTCGTTCTCGACCGGGCTCTCGCCGAACACGCGGACCGAACCCGCGCTGGCGAATTCCTGCGCGGTGACGATGCGCAGGAAGGTGCTCTTGCCCGCGCCGTTGCGGCCGAGCAGGCCGGTGATCTTGCCTTCTTCGATGTCGACCGAGACATCGCCGAGCGCGAGATGGTCGCCGTAGCGCCGGGTCAGGCCGGTGGTCGAAATGGTCGGCGTCATGCGGCGGGTCCTCCGTTCCGGTGTCCGTTCCCGCGGATGAGCGAGATCAGGGTTTCGTCGTCGATGCCGAGGCGTCGCGCTTCGCTGAGCATCGGGTCGAGGTACTGCTCGGCGAACCGTTGCCGCCGGTCGGTGAGCAGCTTCTGCCGCGCGCCGCCGGCGACGAACATGCCGATCCCGCGCCGCTTTTCGAGCAGCCCGTCATCGGCGAGCACGTTGATCCCCTTGGCCGCCGTCGCCGGATTGATCCGGTAGAAGGCGGCGAGTTCGTTGGTTGACGGCACGCGTTCCCCCTCGGCCAGGCTTCCCTCGGCGATGTCGTCGGCGATCTGTTCGGCGATCTGCACGAACAGGGGTGTTCCTTCGTCGAGCACGACACCTCCGTTCCCAGTCTTCGTGCACCCGTGCCGGGTGCGGTGGTTCATTACTGGACTAAGTAACCCATGAACCACCCGATGGACGCAAGTCGTCTCCGCCGTGCGCACTACTGTGCAATGCGTGGTACCTTCTGTTGCGTAAGACTGGGAGGGACCCGACTGTGGAGATCAGTCAGCTACTCAAAGGCGTGCTGGACCTCGCCGTTCTCGCGGTGCTTCGCGGGGAGGACGGCTACGGCTACGACGTGCTCCGAAGACTTCGTATCGCGGGGTTGCAGGAGGTGGGCGACGCTTCGGTGTACGGGACGCTTCGGCGCCTGTACAAGGCGGGCCTGCTGACGTCCTATGTGGTGCCGAGCGAGGAAGGCCCGCACCGCAAGTACTACAGCCTCAACGAGCCGGGTCGCCAGCGGCTCGAAGAGTCGGGGCAGACCTGGCGGACTTTCGCCACGACGATGAACAGCCTGTTGGGAGAGGCAGCATGAGCACGCAGAATCCGACCGCCGTGCGGGTGTATCTGGCGAGGGTCAGGAGCGCGCTCGCCGACCTGCCCGAGAGCGAAGTCGAGGAAATCCTCGAAGACGTCCGGCCTCATCTGGCCGAGATGGAGGCGGAACTGGGGGACAACCCCAAGGTCGACGCCCTGATCGAGCGGCTGGGCAGCCCCGAAAGCTACGCCGCCGAACTGCGGGCGTCCGGCGGCTACCCGCCGCGTCCGGCCGAGGCGGGCGACAAGACCACCGTGCTGAAGGTGAAGACCGGGATCGGCGGAGCGCGGTTCGCGTTCTGGGGCCTGGTGTTCTCGGTCGGGGGCTTCGCGCTGTTCGGCTTCGCCGCCGCGGTGTGGGTCCGGGTGGAACCGTTGCTGGGCCTGCTTTTCGTCGCACCCGTGCTCGCGATCAGCGTCGCCTACGTGGTCCGGAAAGGTGTCGCCCCGATCGCGGAACTGCCCGAGGTCGTCAAGCTCCGCGACATCGCGACCTCGTTCCAGAAGGACCGGAACAGCAAGGGGCTGAACTACTTCCGCACGCTCAAGCCGGCCTGGTGGGTGCTGTGCGCGGCGGTGCTGGTGATCTTCGGCCTGCTGCTCGTGCTCCGCGACACCGAAGCCGTGCTGCTCCTGCCGCTGATGCTGCTGGCGGCCGTGGCGGTCGTCTGGGCGGGCCCGAAGCTGAAGGCCGACCGGCGGCTGCTGTGGCTGGCCGTGCCGGTCTCGGCGTTCGTCGTCGGCAGCATGCTGGGCGGTGCGGGCGCGGCGGTCGACCTGATCGCGAAGCGGTCATACAGCAACGGTTCCTACAACAGCGGCTACACGCCGAACTACAACGACAACTACGGCAACCCGCAGCTGATGTACGGCAGCCAGGAAGTGGAGAACATCTACGCGTTCGACGCCGAGGGCAAGCCGTTGACCGAGATCTACCTCTACGACGAGGACGGCCGTCCGCTCAGCACGACCAGGTACGCCTGTGAGCGCAGTACGGGCGAGAAGCGGAAGGCCGGCGACGACAACCGCTACCCACGCCCGCGGGTCGAGCGAGGAGTCCGGGACAGCGAAGGAAACCTCGACGGCTACAACGGTTCGCACGGCTACTGTCTGGAAAGGACGGACGTGCCCTTCAGTGCGGCGATCCCGAAGGGTGCTCCGGTGCCGCCGACTTCGCAGGCCGCCCCGCCGTCGTCCACCTCGGTGGCGCCGCCGTCGAACTCGCCCCAGCCGACGCGCTAGGCCCGGCCTTCGTTGGCGTTTCGTCCTCTGGATGCGGTAGTTCGCGTTACCAACCACCGCATTCAGAGGACGAAATGCGGATGCGAGACGCACCGAGGGGGACATAACCTCCGGGGCAACGCGTTGACGGAGACGAGTAGCCGAAGGACCACGCGAGACCAGAGAGCCGCCGGCGGCTGGGAAGGCGGCCTCGCGCCCTTCGGTGAAGACCCTCCCGAGTGCGGGGAGGAACGGCGTCCGCGCCCCATGCCCCGCCGTCCGGCCCTCGTCACGGGCCTTCGAGGCCGCCGTTCCCTGGCGGCGGCGAAAGTGCGGTGGTACCGCGAGTTCCCTTCTCGCCCGCACTCCCAAGGGGTCGCGCACATCCGTACAGGAGTTGTGATGATCTCACGTGTCCTCGCCGCCGACCTGCCCCGGCACGTCGGCGGCCGTGTCCGCATGGCCGGCTGGGTGCACCGCCGGCGCCGCCTGAAAACCGTCACCTTCCTGGTGCTTCGGGACCGTTCCGGACTCGCCCAGGTCGTCCTCGCCGAATCCGGTGGCCCGCCTGAGGAAACAGTCGTCGAGGTCGAGGGGCTCGTCACCGCGAATCCGCGGGCGCCGGGCGGCCTCGAACTCACCGAGCCGTCCGTCAGGCTGCTTTCCGAGCCCGCCGAACCACCGCCGTTCGACCTCTACCGGCCGTCGGTTCCGGCGGCGTTGCCCACGGTGCTGGACAACGCCGCCGTCGCGCTGCGGCATCCGCGGCTGAAGGAGGCTTTCACGGTCGCGGCGGCGAGCGTCGCCGGGTTCCGGTCGGCATTGGACGGACTCGGGTTCACCGAAACCCATACGCCCAAGATCGTTTCGTCGGCCACGGAATCCGGTGCGAACGTCTTCGGCATCGACTACTTCGGCAAGCGGGCCTTTCTGGCGCAGTCGCCCCAGTTCTACAAGCAGGCCCTGGTCGGGGTCTTCGAGCGGGTCTACGAGGTCGGCCCGGTCTTCCGCGCCGAACCGCACGACACCGCGCGGCATCTGGCGCAGTACACCAGCCTCGACGCCGAACTCGGTTTCATCGACGGCCACCACGACGTCATGGCGGTGCTGCGGGAGGCCATCGCCGGGATGGCCGCCGCGGTTCCGCAGGCGGAAGTCGTGGTGCCCGAGGAGATTCCGGAGATCCACTTCGCGGAAGGCCAGGAGCTGATCGCACGGCTGTCGGAAGAGGACCCACGTGGTGAGCTCGACCTCGCGCCCGCGCACGAACGGCTGCTTTCGGACTGGGCGCTGCGCGAACACGGATCGGAATTCCTGTTCGTCACCGGCTATCCGATGGCGAAGCGGCCGTTCTACACGCATCCGGACCCGGAGCGGCCCGCCTACTCCCGCAGTTTCGACCTGCTCTTCCGCGGGCTGGAACTGGTGACCGGCGGGCAGCGGCTGCACCGGCACGCGGACTATGTCGCCGCGCTGGCGGCGCGCGGTGAGCCCACCGAGCCCTACCGGGACTACTTGTCCGTCTTCGCGCACGGGATGCCGCCGCACGGCGGGTTCGCGCTCGGTCTCGAACGCTGGACCGCTCGGTTGCTGGGGCTGCCCAACGTCCGTCAGGCGACGCTCTTCCCGCGCGACCTGCACCGCCTGACCCCGTAAAAGCCGCGAGCCGGCACCTCGTGGTGAGGTGCCGGCTCGCGTGGGATGAGGCTCAGTGGGTGAACGCGCTCCTGGCGGCCAGGTCGGCCAGCAGGGCGCGGCCCTTCTCGGCGTTGCGCGGCTGGGCCAGGACGTCGTAACGCCGGGCGACCAGCTGGCTCTGCGAGATGAACCCGCGCTTGTTCTTCGATGCCGCGTACCCCAGCGCGCCGAACAGCAGGTTGAACCCGATACCGCCGACGAGGCCGACGAGGATCGGCACCAGTCCGGCGCCCGGGTTCAGCAGGCTCAGCACGAGGCCGAGGAACATACCGAACATCGCGCCCGACAGCGCCGAGCTGGTCAGCACCTTGCTCCAGCCCATCCGTCCGGCGATCCGCTCGACCAGGACCGGCTCGACCCCGACGATGGTGACGTCCGTGATCGGGAAGTCCGTTCCCGCGAGGTGGTCGACGGCACGCTGCGCTTCGGAGTACGACTCGTACGAGCCGATCGGCCACCCACTGGGCATCGTCGGGAGCTGAGCCCGCCCCTGGGGCTCGGTGAACGTGGTCTGCTGCGTGAATGCCTGTGTCATTCCTTCTCACCTCTCTTGATCCGTACAACGTTCCGGGTGTGCGGATCTCCTCCCGGTGCGGCGGGATTCACAGCATCTTCTCAGCCGGGCATCGCAGACAATCCGCCCAGGGATCAACTACGGTGCGCAATGGGTAACGAACTAGACCTTTGGCCGAGTTGACCGCGTCGGGTCGACCCGGTAGGAAGAAGCCGCAAAGGTACCGCATCGAACCTTTAGGTGAGGCTGATGGCGAACAGGCGCGGCATGCTCACGCTGGATCGGCTCCGGGAACTGGTCGAGGACGGCACCGTCGACACGGTGCTGGTGGCGATCACCGACATGCAGGGCAGGCTGCAGGGCAAACGCTGCGCCGCCGAGTACTTCCTCAACGAGGTCGTCGAGCACGCCACCGAAGCGTGCAACTACCTGCTCGCGGTCGACGTGGACATGAACACCGTCGACGGCTACGCGATGTCGTCCTGGGAGACCGGCTACGGCGACTTCGTCATGCGCCCGGACTTCGGCACGCTGCGCCTGCTCCCGTGGCAGGAGGGCACCGCGCTCGTCCTCGCCGATCTCGAACGGGTGGAAGGCGGCGCCGTGGCCCCGTCGCCGCGCCAGATCCTGCGCGGTCAGCTCGACCGGCTCGCCGCACGCGGTCTCACCGCGTACGTCGGGACCGAACTGGAGTTCATCGTCTTCGACGACACCTTCGAGTCGGCCTGGGACAAGCGGTACCAGGACCTGCGCCCGGCCAATCAGTACAACGTCGACTACTCGATGCTCGGCACCGCGCGGATCGAGCCGCTGCTGCGCCGTATCCGCAACGACATGGGCGGAGCGGGTCTGTACGTCGAGTCCGCCAAGGGCGAGTGCAACCCCGGCCAGCACGAGATCGCGTTCCGCTACGCCGACGCGCTGACCACCTGCGACAACCACAGCGTCTACAAGACCGGGTCCAAGGAGATCGCCGCGCAGGAGGGCAAGAGCCTCACGTTCATGGCGAAGTACAACGAACGCGAGGGCAACTCGTGCCACATCCACATCAGCCTGCGCTCCGCCGAGGGCGCGCCCGTCCTGGCGGGTGAAGGCCCCGGCGGGTTCTCGCCGCTGATGGAGCACTTCCTCGCCGGCCAGCTCGCCGGGCTGCGTGAGCTGACCTACTTCTTCGCGCCGAACATCAACTCCTACAAGCGTTTCGTCCCCGGGAGCTTCGCGCCGACGGCCGTCGCGTGGGGCACCGACAACCGCACGTGCGCGCTCCGCGTCGTCGGGCACGGGGACTCGCTGCGCACCGAGAACCGCGTCCCCGGCGGCGACGTGAACCCGTACCTCGCGGTGGCCGCGCTGATCGCGGCCGGGTTGCACGGCATCGAGAACGAACTGGAGCTGGAGCCGGAGTTCCAGGGCAACGCCTACGGTTCCGGCAAGCCGACCGTGCCGACGACCCTGCGGGAGGCCGCGGCGCTGCTGGACGGGAGCGAGCTCGCCAGGTCCGCCTTCGGGGACGAGGTCGTCGACCACTACCTGAACGCGGCGAAGGTCGAGCTGACCGCGTACGACGCCGCCGTCACCGACTGGGAGAGGATTCGTGGCTTCGAACGGCTCTGAGCCCCTGATCGGGCTCACCTCCTATCTGGAACCGGCGAAGTTCCTCGTCTGGGAGACCGAAGCCGCGCTGCTGCACCGGGTCTACGTCGACGGGATCGTCGCGGCGGGCGGCGTCCCGGTCCTGCTGCCGCCGGTGAGCGGGGCGCACGATCGGCTGATGTCCGCCGTGGACGGGCTCGTGCTGGTCGGCGGCGCCGACGTCGACCCGGCGCGCTACGGCCAGGAGCCGCATGCGACGACGTACACGAGGCCGAACCGCGACGCCTTCGAGTTCGGCCTGTTGCGGTCCGCTTTGGACAGTGGCAAACCGGTGCTGGGCGTGTGTCGCGGGCTGCAGGTGCTCAGCGTCGCGCTCGGCGGCACGCTCGCGCAGCATCTGCCGGACACTTTGGACAGTGGGGATCACCAGCCCGCGCCGGGGATCTTCGGCACCACTACGGTGAGGCTCGCCGAGGGCAGCCGCGTCGCGTCGATCCTCGGCGCCGAGACCAAGGTGCCGTGTTACCACCATCAGGCGATCGACAGGCTCGGCGACGGGCTGGTCCCGGTCGGCTGGGCCGCCGACGGGACCATCGAGGCGGCCGAACTGCCCGGCGACGGGTTCGTCCTCGGCGTCCAATGGCATCCCGAACAGAATCCCGACGACAGCAGGCTTTTCGAGGCCCTCGTAGAAGCAGCTAAGGAGCGCGCATGACGTTCGAGGTGATCAACCCCGCCACCGAAGAGGTGGTGAGGTCGGTCGAGCCGACCTCGGCCGAGGAGACCGACGCGGCGATCGCCCGCGCGCACGCGGCGTTCCCCGCGTGGCGCGCGGTGGCTCCTGGCGACCGGGCGCGGCTGCTGCGCCGGTTCGCCGACGCCGTCGACGCCGACATCGAGAACCTCGCCCAGCTGGAGGTCGCCAACGCGGGCCACACGATCGGCAACGCGCGCTGGGAAGCGGGCAACGTCCGTGACGTGCTGACGTACTACTCGGCGTCCCCCGAACGGTTGAGCGGTAAGCAGATCCCGGTGCCCGGCGGCGTGAACATGACGTTCCACGAGCCGCTCGGCGTGGTCGGGGTGATCGTGCCGTGGAACTTCCCGATGCCCATCGCGGGCTGGGGGTTCGCGCCCGCGCTCGCCGCCGGGAACACCGTCGTGCTCAAACCCGCCGAGCTCACCCCGCTGACCGCCATCCGCCTCGGCGAACTCGCCCGTGAGGCGGGGATCCCCGAAGACGTCTTCCAGGTGCTTCCCGGCAAGGGATCCGTGGTGGGGCAGCGCTTCGTGGACCACCCGGCGGTGCGGAAGGTGGTGTTCACCGGCTCCACCGAGGTCGGCAAGCAGATCATGGCCGGCTGCGCCGCGCAGGTGAAGCGGGTGACGCTGGAACTCGGCGGCAAGAACGCGAACATCGTCTTCGCCGACGCCGACCTGGACAAGGCCGCGGCGACCGCGCCGTACGGCGTCTTCGACAACGCCGGGCAGGACTGCTGCGCGCGGTCGCTGATCCTGGTGCAGTCGAGCGTGTACGAGAAGTTCATGGAACTGCTGGAACCCGCGGTGAACGGCGTCGTCGTGGGGGATCCGCGGCTGGAAGTGACCGAGATGGGCCCGCTGATCTCGGCGGGGCACCACGCGAAGGTGTCGTCCTATGTGGATGATGCGGCGCCGGTCGCCTTCCGGGGCAACGCGCCCGTCGGCCCCGGATACTGGTTCGCGCCGACCGTCGTCACCCCGCCGGACCTGCGGCATCCGCTGGCGTCGGACGAGATCTTCGGCCCGGTCGTCGCCGTGGTCCCGTTCGCCGACGAGGCGGACGCGGTGACCATGGCCAACCACACCGAGTACGGCCTGTCCGGCTCGATCTGGACCCGCGACGTCGGCCGCGCCTTCCGCGTCGCGCGCGGCGTCGAAGCCGGGAACCTGTCGGTCAACTCGCATTCGTCCGTCCGGTACTGGACGCCGTTCGGCGGGTTCAAGCAGTCCGGGCTGGGTCGGGAACTCGGTCCGGACGCCGTCGACGCCTTCACCGAGACCAAGAACGTCTTTATCAGCACGGAGGAATAGGAATGGTTCAGCGTTTCGAGGGCCGCGTCGCGGTCATCACCGGCGGCAGCAGCGGCATCGGCCTCGCCAGCGCGCGGCGGCTGGCGAGCGAGGGCGCGAAGGTCGTCATCGGTGACATCTCCGCCGAGGCGGGCAAAGCCGCGGCCGACGAGGTCGGCGGCCTGTTCGTGCAGGCCGACGTCACCGACGCCGAGCAGGTCGAGGCCCTGTTCCAGACCACTGTGGACACTTTCGGCTCGGTCGACGTCGCGTTCAACAACGCGGGCATCTCCCCGCCCGAGGACGACTCGATCCTCACCACGGGCATCGACGCGTGGGAGAAGGTGCAGAAGGTCAACCTGACGTCGGTGTACCTGTGCTGCAAGGCGGCGCTGCCGCATATGCAGCGGCAGGGCAAGGGTTCGATCGTCAACACGGCGTCGTTCGTCGCGGTGATGGGCGCGGCGACGTCGCAGATCTCCTACACCGCGTCCAAGGGCGGGGTGCTGGCGATGAGCCGGGAACTGGGCGTGCAGTTCGCGCGGGAGAACATCCGGGTCAACGCGCTGTGCCCGGGTCCGGTGAACACGCCGCTGCTGAAGGAACTGTTCGCGAAGGATCCCGAACGGGCCGCGCGGCGGCTGGTGCACGTGCCGGTCGGGCGGTTCGCCGAGCCGGAAGAGATCGCGGCGGCCGTCGCGTTCCTGGCGAGCGACGACGCCTCGTTCATCACGGCTTCGCAGTTCCTGGTGGACGGCGGGATCTCGGGCGCCTACGTCACCCCGCTCTGACCCCATGCGTTTAGTCCTCTGAATGCGCTGAAGTACATGATGGCCCCCTTCCTTGCGCCTAGGTACAGGAAGGGGGCCTTCATGTACTCGGGCCGGCCGTCGCGCTCGGTCCGGGAGCCGAAGGACGCTTTCCCCGCGTCTCGTGCGGTGAAGGGCCCTTTCGCCTCGCGTGGCCCTCCCTGTCACTCGTCCCGGTGGCTGGGATGGCGGGCCGCTGACCAGCGCTGTAGTCCTGAGAAGCGGGACCGCCCGGTTCCGCGATCCGAGAGCGCGGGAGGCCCGACGAATGACCCGGCAGATGAGCACCGCCATGCGTGACTGCATCGACCTGTGCAACGAGTGCCACGTCAGGTGCGAGGAGATGATGACGCGCTGCATGGAGATCGGCGGCGCGAAGCTCGGGATGATGATGGTGACCTGCGCGGACATGTCCCGCATGTCCGCCGACATGATGATGCGCTGCTCCGCCATGGTCGCCGACCTCGAGATGATGCGCATGTGCGCGAAGACGTGCGGCCTCGCCTCCCAGATGATGCGCATGTGCGCCCAGGAGTGCGCCAAGACCGGTGACGCCGAGCTCGCCGACGCCGCCGACATGATGATGCGGTGCGCCGAGCTCTGCGGCACCATCACCGCCGAGATGATGATGGAGAACGCGTAACTCGCGTGATCGGGGCCGTCACTCGCGTGCTTGAAGGCGTAACTCACGAGTCACGGCTCTGAGCACGCAAGTGACGTGCTCGGCTGGAAGTAGACGCGCGCTGAACACGCCAGGTACGGTGTGCGCACAACTTCAGACAGGGCCGTCGAGCTGGAGCGGGAGAGCCCCCATGAACGTGGTGGGGCACCGAAGGAGCAAACTCCCCGGAATCTCTCAGGTACCCACTACCGCTTCACGCGAGGCCACTCTGGAAAGCAGGCGCGCAAGTGCGTCTCACCCAAGGTGAAAGCCACCCCGTTCACGGGTGGTGAAACTCTCAGGTGCCATGACAGAGGGGGAGTTCCCAGCGCACCGGTCTATCCGGCGCCTGACCCAAGGAGCTCCCTTGACCAGTACGTCCTTCGACGACAAGCACATCGGCCCCTCGGAGTCCGAGCAGGCCAAGATGCTCGCCGAGGTCGGCTACGGCAGTCTCGATGCCCTGGTGCAGGCCGCCGTGCCGTCCGCGATCCGGGTCACCCGCGACCTCGAACTTCCCCCCGCCGCGTCCGAAGAGGACGCCATCGCGGAGCTTCGCGCGCTCGCCGCGCTCAACAAGCCGATGACGCAGATGATCGGTCTCGGCTTCCACGACACGGTCACCCCGGCGGTCATCCGCCGCAACGTGCTGGAGAACCCGGCCTGGTACACGGCGTACACGCCGTATCAGCCGGAGATCTCGCAGGGCCGTCTCGAAGCCCTCCTCAACTTCCAGACCATGGTCTCCGAGCTGGCCGGTCTCGCGACCGCGAACGCCTCCCTGCTCGACGAGTCCACCGCGGTCGCCGAAGCCGTCATGCTGATGCGCCGCGCGTCGAAGGCGAAGTCCAACAAGGTCGTCCTCGACGCCGAGTGCCTGCCGCAGACCATCGCCGTCGTCCGCACCCGCTGTGAAGCCATGGGCGTCGAGGTCGAGGTCCGCGACCTGCTCACCGGCCTGCCGGAGGAGTTCTTCGGCGTCGTCGTCCAGTACCCGGGCGCTTCCGGTGTACTCCGCGGCGCGGGCTTCTACTCCGCCATTTCCGAGACCGCGAAGGCCGCCGGCGCGCTGTACACCGTCGCCGCCGACCTGCTCGCCCTCACCCTGATCACCGCGCCGGGTGAGTTCGGCGCCGACATCGCCGCCGGTTCCACGCAGCGCTTCGGCGTCCCGCTCGGGTACGGCGGCCCGCACGCCGGGTACATGGCCGTCCGCGCCGGGCTCGAGCGCTCGCTGCCGGGCCGCCTGGTCGGGGTCTCGGTCGACGCCGACGGCAACCCCGCGTACCGCCTCGCCCTGCAGACGCGTGAGCAGCACATCCGCCGCGAGAAGGCGACCTCCAACATCTGCACCGCGCAGGTCCTGCCCGCCGTGCTCGCCGCGATGTACGCGGTCTACCACGGCCCGGACGGACTCAAGCGCATCGCGACCCGCGTCCACGGGCTCGCCGCCGGCCTGGCCGACGCCCTCCGCACGGCAGGCGTGGAGGTCGTCCACGAGGGCTTCTTCGACACCGTCCTCGCCCGCATGCCCGGGCAGGCCGAAGCGGTCGTCGCGGTCGCGCGCGAGAACGGGATCAACCTCGGCCCGGTCGACGCCGACCACGTCCGCATCGCCGTCGACGAGGTCACCACGCCCGCGATCATCGCCAAGGTGCTCAACGCGTTCGGTATCGACGCCCCGGCCGCCGACACCAGCGCGCTGCCCGCCGGCCTCGGCCGCGAGAGCGACTACCTGACCCACGAGGTCTTCCACTCGCACCGTTCCGAGACCGCGATGCTGCGCTACCTGCGCAGCCTGTCCGACCTGGATTACGCGCTCGACCGCGGCATGATCCCGCTCGGCTCCTGCACGATGAAGCTCAACGCCACCACCGAGATGGAGCCGATCAGCTGGCGCGAGTTCGCGGGCATCCACCCGTTCGCCCCCGCTGACCAGGCCGAGGGTTACCACGTCCTCGTCGAGCAGCTTTCCGGCTGGCTGGCCGAGGTCACCGGCTACGACAAGGTGTCGCTGCAGCCGAACGCGGGCAGCCAGGGCGAGCTCGCCGGCCTGCTCGCGATCCGCGCGTACCACCACGCCAACGGCCAGGCCGAACGCGAGGTCTGCCTGATCCCGTCGTCCGCGCACGGCACGAACGCCGCCTCCGCGGTCATGGCCGGGATGCGCGTCGTCGTGGTGAAGTGCACCGCCGAAGGCAACGTCGACCTCGACGACCTGCGCGCCAAGGTCGAGGCCCACCGCGACACGCTGTCCGCGATCATGGTCACGTACCCTTCCACGCACGGCGTGTACGAGCACGGTATCGACGAGCTGGCCAAGATCGTCCACGACGCGGGCGGCCAGGTCTACGTCGACGGCGCGAACCTCAACGCCCTGCTGGGGCTCGCCAAGCCGGGTGAGTTCGGTGGCGACGTTTCGCACCTGAACCTGCACAAGACCTTCTGCATCCCGCACGGTGGCGGCGGCCCCGGCGTCGGCCCGGTCGCGGTCCGCGCGCACCTCGCGCCGTACCTGCCCAACCACCCGATGCTGGAGAAGGCCGGCCCCGAAACCGGCGTCGGCCCGATCAGCGCCGCCCCGTACGGCTCGGCGTCGATCCTGCCGATCTCGTGGGCGTACGTCCGCATGATGGGCGCGGGCGGGCTCACCGCCGCGACGCAGGTCGCGGTCCTCGCGGCGAACTACGTGGCCAAGCGCCTCAACCAGCACTACCCGGTGCTCTACACCGGCCAGGACGGCCTGGTCGCGCACGAGTGCATCCTCGACCTGCGCGGGCTCACCAAGGAGACCGGCGTCAGCGTCGACGACGTCGCGAAGCGCCTGATCGACTACGGCTTCCACGCGCCGACCATGTCGTTCCCGGTCGCGGGCACGCTGATGGTCGAGCCGACCGAATCCGAGGACCTCGGCGAGATCGACCGCTTCATCGCGGCGATGATCGCCATCCGCGCGGAGATCGACGCCGTCGCACAGGGCAAGTGGGCCGCGGACAACAGCCCGCTGCGCAACGCCCCGCACACCGCCGAGACCCTGGTCGGCGACTGGGACCTGCCCTACGACCGCGAACTGGCGGTGTACCCCGCCGGAGTGAATCGCAAGGCCAAGTACTGGCCTCCAGTGCGCCGCATCGACGGTGCGCGCGGGGACCGTAACCTCGTCTGCTCCTGCCCGCCGCTCAACGCCTACGAGAACTGAGGCACTTGATGTCGAAAGAGACGTCCCTGCACGGAGTCCACAAAGGACTGGGTGCGCTGTTCACCGATTTCGCGGGCTGGTCGATGCCGATCCGCTATGCCAGCGAACTGGCGGAGCACAAGGCGGTCCGCGAGGCCGCGGGCCTGTTCGACCTGTCCCACATGGCCGAGATCGAGGTGACCGGCCCGCAGGCGGCCGCGACCCTCGACTTCGCCTTGGTCGGCAACCTGTCCGGCGTGAAGCCGGGCCGGGCGCGCTACACGATGATCTGCGACGAGAACGGCGGCGTGCTGGACGACCTGGTCGTCTACCGCCTCGCCGACGAGAAGTTCCTGGTCGTGGCCAACGCGGGCAACGCGGACGTGGTCGCGGCGGCGCTGGCCGAGCGGGTCTCGGGTTTCGACGCGGTCGTCGAGAACAAGTCCGAGGACGTCGCGCTGATCGCCGTCCAGGGCCCGAAGGCCGTCGAGATCCTCGGCGCCGTCACCGACGCCGACCTGGGCGCCCTCAAGTACTACGCGAGCGTCCCGGCCGTCGTGAAGGGTCACGACGTTCTGCTCGCTCGCACCGGCTACACCGGCGAGGACGGCTTCGAGCTGTACGTCCCGGCTGGTGAGGCTCCCGCCGTCTGGCGCATCCTGACCGACGCCGGCGAGCCGCACGGCCTGCTCCCGGCCGGCCTCGCCTGCCGCGACACCCTGCGCCTCGAAGCCGGAATGCCGTTGTACGGCAACGAACTCAGCCTCCAGCTGAGCCCGTTCGAAGCCGGCCTCGGTCGCGTGGTCAAGTTCGAGAAGCCGAACGACTTCGTCGGCAAGGCCGCGCTCGAGGAGCTGTCCAAGAAGAACGTTCCGCGGGTCCGCGTCGGGCTCAAGGGCTCCGGCCGCCGCGCCCCGCGTCACGGTTACACCGTCCTGGCGGGCGAGACCGAGATCGGCGAGGTCACCAGCGGTGCCCTCTCGCCGACCCTGGGTTACCCGATCGCCATGGCCTATGTGGACCGGGAGCACTCCGAACCCGGCACCGAGCTTTCCGTCGACATCCGGGGCCGTATCGAGCCCGTCGAGGTCGTCGCCCTGCCCTTCTACTCCCGCGCCTGAAAGGCCCCCGAATCACCATGAGCATCCCCCAGGACCTGAAGTACACGAAGGAACACGAGTGGCTGAGCGTCGCCGACGGCGTCGCCACCGTGGGCATCACCGCCTTCGCCGCCGAGTCGCTCGGTGACATCGTGTTCGTCCAGCTTCCCTCGGTCGGCGACACCGTCACCGCGGGCGAGGTGTTCGGCGAGGTCGAGTCGACCAAGTCGGTCAGCGAGCTGTACGCACCCGTGGACGGCGAGGTCGTCGAGGTGAACGAGGCCACAACGGACACCCCCGAGCTCATCAACTCGGACCCGTACGCCGAAGGATGGCTCCTGAAGGTGCGTCTGTCCGGGGACGTGCCGGCCCTGCTCGACGCCCAGGCGTACGCCGTCCTGACCCAGGAGAACTGACATGTTCAATGCTGCCCTGTCCGAAGTGGACCCCGAGGTCGCCACCGCCGTCGCGGCCGAGCTCGACCGGCAGCAGTCGACCCTGGAGATGATCGCCTCGGAGAACTTCGCCCCGGTGGGCGTGCTCGAGGCGCAGGGTTCGGTGCTGACCAACAAGTACGCCGAGGGCTACCCCGGCCGCCGCTACTACGGCGGTTGCGAGCACGTCGACGTCATCGAGCAGCTGGCGATCGACCGCGCGAAGGCCCTGTTCGGCGCCGAGCACGCCAACGTCCAGCCGCATTCGGGCGCGCAGGCCAACGCCGCCGCCATGGTCGCGGTGCTCAACCCCGGCGACACCATCCTCGGTCTCGACCTCGCCCACGGCGGGCACCTGACCCACGGGATGAAGATCAACTTCTCCGGCAAGCTCTACAACGTCGTCGCCTACCACGTCGACAAGGAGACGGGGATCGTCGACGTCGAGGAGATCGAGCGCCTCGCCAAGGAGCACAAGCCGAAGCTGATCATCGCCGGCTGGTCGGCGTACCCGCGTCAGCTCGACTTCGCCGAGTTCCGCCGCATCGCCGACGAGGTCGGCGCGAAGGTCATGGTCGACATGGCGCACTTCGCCGGTCTCGTCGCCGCGGGCCTGCACCCGAGCCCGGTGCCCTACGCGGACATTGTCACCACGACCACGCACAAGACCCTCGGCGGTCCCCGCGGCGGCATCATCCTGTGCCGCCAGGAACTCGCCAAGAAGATCAACTCGGCGGTGTTCCCCGGCCAGCAGGGCGGTCCGCTGGAGCACGTCATCGCCGCCAAGGCCGTCGCGCTCAAGATCGCCGCGAGCGAAGAGTTCCGCGAGCGTCAGCAGCGTGTGCTCGAAGGCGCGAAGATCCTGGCCGACCGCCTTTCGCGCACTGACTGCACCGAAGCCGGTGTCCGCGTGCTGACCGGCGGTACCGACGTGCACCTGGTGCTCGTCGATCTGGTCAACTCCACTTTGGACGGTCAGCAGGCCGAAGACCGGCTGCACTCGGTCGGTATCACAGTCAACCGCAACGCCGTCCCGTTCGACCCGCGTCCGCCGATGATCACCTCCGGCCTGCGGATCGGCACCCCGGCGCTCGCGACCCGCGGCTTCGGCGCCGAGGACTTCGCCGAGGTGGCCGACATCATCGCCGAGGCGCTGCGCCCGGACTTCGACGAGGCGCTGCGCCAGTCGCTGTCCGCCCGGGTCGAGCTGCTGGCCAAGAAGCACCCGCTGTACGCGGACCTCAACCGATGAGCGCGGTCCCCGAGGGGCGCAAACTTCTCCGGCTCGAGGTCCGCAACGCGCAGACCCCGATCGAGAAGAAGCCGCCGTGGATCAAGACCCGCGCGCGGATGGGCCCCGAGTTCACCGAGCTCAAGGGGCTGGTCAAGCGTGAAGGCCTCCACACCGTGTGTGAGGAGGCCGGGTGTCCCAATATTTACGAATGCTGGGAGGACCGTGAGGCGACGTTCCTGATCGGTGGGGATCAGTGCACGCGGCGGTGTGACTTCTGTCAGATCGACACGGGCAAGCCGGCCGAGCTGGACCGCACTGAGCCGCGCAAGGTGGCGGAGTCGGTGCAGGCGATGGGTTTGCGGTACTCGACGGTGACCGGTGTCGCGCGTGACGATCTGGAAGACGGTGGCGCGTGGTTGTACGCGGAGACCGTGCGGCAGATTCACGCGTTGAACCCCGGCACCGGTGTCGAGCTGCTGATCCCGGACTTCAACGCCGACCCCGACCAGCTGGCCGAAGTCTTCGGCTCCCGCCCTGAGGTGCTGGCGCACAACGTCGAGACGGTGCCGCGGATCTTCAAGCGGATTCGCCCCGGTTTCCGGTATGCGCGGTCGCTGGAGGTCATCACGAAGGCCCGTGAGGCCGGTCTGGTGACGAAATCGAACCTGATCCTCGGCATGGGCGAGACCCCGGACGAGGTCGCGCCCGCGATGAAGGACCTGGTCGACGCGGGCTGCGAGATCCTGACGATCACCCAGTACCTGCGGCCGTCGCCTCGTCACCATCCGGTGGATCGGTGGGTCAAGCCGGAGGAGTTCGTCGAGCATTCGAAGGCAGCCGAAGCGATGGGCTTCGCTGGTGTGATGGCCGGGCCGCTCGTACGCTCGTCTTATCGGGCCGGGCGTCTGTTCGCGCAGACGAAGGCCCACCGCGGCGAAGCATTGTCGGAGAACTTGGCCCATCTCGCCGCCGAAGGGCCCGCGGCCCAAGAAGCCAGCTCCTTGCTGGCCAGATAGGAAGGAGGGCAGATCAATGGCGATCAGCGTCTTCGACCTGTTTTCGATCGGCATCGGCCCCTCCAGCTCCCATACGGTGGGCCCGATGCGCGCCGCACTGACCTTTGTGGACGGTCTGGCCGCCGACGGCGACCTGACCGCCACGACGCGCGTCCAGAGCGAGCTTTTCGGCTCACTGGGCGCGACCGGGTTCGGGCACGGCAGCGACAAGGCCGTGCTGCTCGGGCTGTCGGGGGAGCGTCCGGAGGAGATCGACACCGACACGGTGCCCGGCAAGATCGCGGAGATCCGCGAATCCTGCCTGCTGAAGCTGCGCGGTGAGCACGAGATCGTGTTCACCGAGGACACCGACCTGACCATGCACCGGCGGAAGTCGCTGCCGGCGCATCCGAACGGGATGATCTTCCGCGCGTTCGGCGCCGACGGGAAGGCGCTGCGCGAGCGCACCTATTACTCGGTCGGCGGCGGGTTCGTGCGCGACGAGTCTTATGAGACCGACACTGTCGTCGTCGAAGACTCGACTCGGTTGGAATTCCCGTTCCGCACCGGCGCGGATCTGCTGGCCCACTGCGAGAACACCGGGCTGCCGATCAGCGAGGTCATGCTGCGCAACGAACTTTCGTGGCGCACGCGCGAGGAGGTCCGCGAGGGCCTGCTGGAGATCTGGCAGGTCATGGTGGAGTGCGTGCGCAACGGCTGCGAGCACGAGGGCGTCCTGCCCGGCGGGCTGAAGGTGCCGCGCCGCGCGAAGGCGTTGCACGAGAAGCTGCTCGCCGAGGACGGCGTCGGCGACCCGCTGTACGCGATGGACTGGGTGAGCCTGTACGCGCTGGCGGTCAACGAGGAGAACGCCGCGGGCGGCCGCGTCGTGACCGCGCCGACCAACGGCGCCGCGGGCATCATCCCGGCCGTTCTGCACTACTACCAGCGGTTCATCCGGGGCTCGTCGGACGACGGAATCGTGACGTTCATGCTCACCGCGGGCGCGATCGGCTCGATCCTGAAGCAGACTGGCTCGATCTCGGGCGCCGAGGTCGGTTGCCAGGGTGAGGTCGGTTCGGCCAGCGCCATGGCCGCCGCCGGGCTCACCGAGGTCCTCGGTGGTTCGCCCGCTCAGGTGGAGAACGCCGCCGAGATCGGCGTCGAGCACCACCTGGGGCTGACCTGCGACCCGGTCGGCGGGCTGGTGCAGATCCCGTGCATCGAGCGCAACGCCGTCGGAGCGTCGAAGGCGATCCACGCCGCGCGGATGGCGATGCGCGGCGACGGTTCGCACGTCGTGACGCTGGACAAGGCGATCAAGACGATGCGCGAGACCGGCGCCGACATGAGCGTGAAGTACAAGGAGACCGCGCGCGGCGGCCTCGCCGTGAACGTCATCGAGTGCTGAGCCGAATTGCGGGCCGCCTAAACTCGAAGGGTGGAGTCGAGCACGGTCGCGAACGCGGGTGACGCGCTGTTCCGCCCGGTGCGCGCGGGCAACGCCTTCGAGGAGACCGTCGAAAGGCTGCTCCAGGCGATCCGGCTGGGCGTGGTGGGCGCGGGGGAGCGGCTGCCTTCGGAACGCGAGCTCGCCGAGCGGCTCGGGGTCAGCCGGGTGACGCTGCGCGAGGCCATCCGCGCGCTGTCCGACGCGGGTTACGTCGAGTCGCGGCGCGGGCGGTACGGCGGCACGTTCGTCAACGACGTCCTGCCCGACCCGCCCGCCGCCGACGGCCGGAAAGTCGACAACGCCGCCCTGGAGGACGCGCTCGGCCTGCGGCACGTCCTGGAGACCGGCGCCGCCGAGATGGCGGCGTCACGTTCGCTCAGCCCGGCCGACCGGCAGCACCTGACCAGCACGCTCGCCGAGGCCGCCGCGGCCGACGTCGGCGACTACCGGCGCAAGGATTCGCGGCTGCACCTGGCGATCGCCGAGGTCACCGCGTCCGGCTCGCTGACCACGGCGATGGCCGACGCGCGGATGCGGGTCAACCAGCTGCTCGACATGATCCCGCTGCTCGAACCGAATCTGGAGCACTCCAACGCCCAGCACGAGGCCATCGTCGACGCGATCCTCGCCGGAGACGCCGAGGCGGCCCGCAGGGCGATGACGGAGCATGTCGAAGGGACGGCTTCACTGCTTCGCGCGTTCCTCGCTTGAGGGTGACGTCAGCAGGGCGTGCGCGAAGTCGATGGCGTGGGGCGTATCCGGGAAGACCCGGCCCTCGGCGCGAAGCCGGTCTGCGACGCCGAGCTCGTCCAGCACCTTTTCGTGGCCGGGTTTGATCCCCGACACCAGGACCGTGATCCCGCGATGTTCGAGACGTTCGATGGCGTCCCTCAGAACGAGGGCGCCGGTGGCGTCGATGGCCGACACCCGCGACATCCGGAGGATGACCACCCGCACATCGGCCACCTCGGACAGCTCCAGCAGGAACTGGTGGGCCGCGGCGAAGACCAGCGGGCCGTCGAGCCGGAACGCGACGATGTGCTCGTCCAGCAGCGCCCGTTCCTCGGCCGCGTGATCGGCGTGGTCGAGCGGCACCTCCTCGACGCGGGCCGCCTTCGCGATCGCCCGCAGCGCGAGGGCGCCCGCCACGACGAGGCCGAGGATGACCGCCGTGACCAGGTCCAGGATCAGGGTCGCGGCCGCCGTGAGCACGAGCACCAGCGCGTCACGCCGGGTGGAGCGCAGCAGCGCGCGGACCGAGCCCGCCTCGACCATGCGGACGGCCGTGGCCAGCAGCACCCCGGCGAGTGCCGCGATCGGGATCGTGGCGACCAGCGGTGCGGCCGCGAAGACGATCACCGCCAGCACCATCGCGTGGGTGAACGAGGCCAGCCGGGACTTCGCGCCCGCGCGGACGTTGACCGCGGTGCGCGCGATCGCCGCCGTGGCCGGTACCCCGCCGAACAGCGGGGTGACGAGGTTCGCGAGGCCCTGTCCGAAGAGCTCCCGGTCCGGGTCGTGCCTCTCGTTGACGCTCATCGCGTCCGCGACCGTGGCCGACAGCAGGCTTTCGAGCGCGGCCAGCGCGGCGACCGCGACCGCGGAGGGCACCAGCGCGCCCAAGGCGGACAGGTCCAGGAAGTCCAGCGAGGGCGCGGGAAGGCCGTTGGGCAGGGCTCCGATGCGGGCGACCGGCAGCTGCGCGAAATGGCTCACGAGGGTCGCGACCGCGACCGCGACCAGCGAGAACGGGATCGACGGCCGCCATCTCGCGCCGAGCAGCATCAGGGCGGCGACCCCGGCAGCGATCGCGATCGACGGCCAGGCCGGATGCCCGGCGAAATCGGCCACCGCCTTCGCCGCGACGACGGCGACCTTTTCCCCCTCCGGGGTGGCGACACCGAGCGCGGACGGGATCTGCTGCAGAGCGATCACCCCGGCGATGCCCAGCGTGAAGCCTTCGACCACCGGCGTCGGCACGTAGCGCATGTACCGGCCGGCGCGGGCGACCGCGAGCAGGAGCAGTAAGACCCCGGCGAGCAGGCCCACCGTCAGCACGCCACCCGCTCCGTGCGTGGCCATGATCGGCACCAGCACCACGGTCATCGCCCCGGTCGGCCCGGACACCTGGAGGTTGGAACCACCGAAGACCGCGGCCAGCGCACCGGCGACGATCGCGGTGACGAGCCCGGCTTCGGCCCCGAGCCCGGAGGAGATGCCGAAACCGAGCGCCAGCGGGAGCGCGACGATCGCGACCGTCAGGCCCGCCATGAGATCGCCGCGGGGAGAGCGTTTGAGCGTGCGCAGGTCTTCGCGTCCGGGCAGGAGCGAGCGCAATTCCGAAAGCCTCAGTCCTGCCAAGACGTCACTCCGCGTCGCGTAGCTGGGCGAGCAGGGCGTTCTGGTCGGCCAGCAGTTCGGTGAGGATGCGCCGGGCCGCGCGCAGGAGCTCGACGACGTCGCCACCGGCGAGCGCGTAGACCACCGTCGACCCGTCCCTGGTCGAGGTGACGATTCCCGACCGGCGCAAGACGGCCAGCTGCTGCGAGAGGTTGGAGGCCTCGACCTCGATCTCGGCGAGCAGTTCGCGGACGGCCTTCGGGCCCTCGGCGAGCAGTTCGAGCACACGGATCCGGACCGGGTGGCCCAGCATGCGGAAGAACTCCGCTTTGGCCTGATACAGGGGGACCGGCATCTGACCACATTATCAAATGAAGAATTCTTCAAGTCGTGAACCGGGTACGATCTGGTGACTTTCCCACAACCTTTTCACTCGTTTGGGCGTCTAACCTGACGTGGAAAACCCGGATGACGCAGATGCACCCGAGTCGGAGACCACGGCCACCCCTGAGCCGAAACGGAAGAAGCGCAGATGGCGAAGGATCGCCGCCTGGACGCTCGGCCTGCTCGTCGGCATCCCCGTCGTCGCGTTCGGGCTCGCGTACGTCCTGCTCGACGTCCGCAGCCCGCAAGAGGTCCTCGCCGACCTAGACAAGACCGTCGTCCTGCAGAACGCCGACGGTTCCGAGCTGCTCAAGGTGGTCCCGCCCGGCGGAGACCGGCTGTTCGTGCCGTACGACGCCGTCCCCGCGAAACTGCGCGACGCGATCGTCGCGACCGAGGACCCGACCTTCTGGGACAACGAGGGCTTCGACCTCACCGGACTCGGCCGCGCGCTGGTGACCGGCGTCGGCGGCGGTTCGGGGATCACCCAGCAGTACATCAAGAAATCCACCGGCAACGAGGACGCCACCCTCGCCCGCAAGTTCTCCGAGCTGGTGCTCGCCACGAAGATCACCCAGCAGCAGACCAAGAAGGAGATCTTCTCCAGCTACGTCAACATCATCTCGTTCGGCCGCGGCACCTACGGCCCGGCCTCGGCGATGAACGCCTACTTCGGCCGCAAGCTCGACGACTCGATGACCTGGAGCGAGGCGGCGTTCCTCGCGGGCATGATCCAGTCGCCGTCGGTGCACGACCCGTACGCCTCCAGCCACGAGCACGCGATGAAACGCTGGACCTACGTGGTGAACAAACTGGTCGCGCGCGGCTATGTCAGTCAGGCCGAAGCGGTCGCCATGACCTATCCGGAGGACGCGATCCAGGCACCGTCGGAGACCCGGGCCGGTCGCGTGACCTTCGAGCAGTACCACATCAAACAGCAGGTCCTCGCGGAACTGGAACAGGTCGGCTACCCGCTCGACCGGCTCCGCGGCGGCGCGATGAAGGTCGAGACGACCATCGATCCGCGAGCGCAGGCCGAAGCCGAGAAGACGGTCAAGGAGCGGTTGCGGGGACAGCCGGAACATTTCCGGGCGTCGCTGGTCGCCGTCGAACCCGGGACCGGCGCCATCCGCGCCTACAACGGCGGTGGCTGGAGCGTGCACGACTACGCCGGCACCCCGTACGGCACCGGCTCCGCCTTCCAGCCGTTCATCCTCGCCGCCGGCCTCGAACGGGGCGTCGGCGTGGACGAACCGCTCAAGGCGCCCGCGGCGGTCGACTTCCTCGGCGAAACCTTCGAGTTCCAAGACCAATGCGGTGAAGGCGGGAAGTGCACGCTGCGCGAGGCGATGGCGCGGGGCGCCCGGGGCCCGTTCGTCGACCTGGCGAAGAAGCTCGGCGCGGAAGCGGTCCGCGAAGGCGCTCGCGCGGCCGGGATCCCCGAGACCGTCGACGGCTCGGTGACCCTGCGGGAGAAGGACGGGTTCCTGATCGGCCCGGGGATCGCGGTCGGCCGGTATCCCTTGCGCCCCAGCGACATGGCCGGCGCCTACGCGACCTTCGCGGCGGACGGCCTGCGCGCCACCCCGCATCTGGTGTCGAAGATCCGGGACGAGAACGGTGAGATCGTCTGGGAACGGCCGTCGGACCGGGCACCCGGGTTCAAGGGCGACGAGGCGTTGAGCCGGCGGATCGCGGGCACGGTGAGCCAGGTGCTGGCCACCGGCCTGAAGGACCGCCCGGCGGCGCTGAAGACCGGCGACTTCCAGTACAACGAGACGGACGACAACGCCGGCGGCTGGGCGGTCGGGTACACGCCGCAGCTCGCGACCGCGGTCTGGGTCGGTTCCGACGAGCCGCGCCGGATGCGGGACGCCGCCGGCGAGAAACTGACCGGGCGGACGATCCCGGCCGACCTGTGGCAGCGCTTCATGAGCGGCTTCCACCAGGGACTTCCGGTGCGGTGGCCGGACGGCTCTGGCCCGCGGCCGGTCACGACGGCGCCGCGGTGAGGTTTCGGTCCAGGTGGTCGTGAGTGGGCAAAGGGTGTCTTGGTCAGCTACTGGCTCCCGCTGATCCCGGACCTGTTCGTGGTGTCGCGAAAGCCACTTTCGGGTCATCAGACGTCGCGAAAGTGGCTTTCGCGACACGGTCACCGGGGACGGCGCCGGACCGGGCCACGGCCGGCCGAAGCCCGACACCCTGGAGCTGAATGGTGACCGATCGGATGTCACGCGAAACCCGGAACGCCGCTCACGACCCAGCCGGCCGAGCGGGTGCGGTCAGGGCTTCACGAGTGCGACGGTGAGTCCGTCGTAGCCCTTGCTGCCGACGGTCTGGATCGCCGTCGCGTCGGCACGGGGTTCGGCGGCGATCATCTCGTGCAGCCGCCTGACCCCCTGGACGTTCGGGTCTTCGCTGGCGGCGTCGGTCACCGCGCCACCGCGGACGACGTTGTCGACCACGATCACGCCGCCGGGCCGGACGAGCTTCATCGACGCTTCGAAGTAGGCCGGGTTGTTGACCTTGTCGGCGTCGATGAACGCCAGATCGATCGGTCCCTCGACCGACGGCAGCAGGTCCAAAGCCTTGCCGACGCGGACGTCGACCAGCCCGCCGAGCCCGGCCGCTTCGATGTTGCCGCGCGCGACCTCGGCGTGTTTCGGGTCGAATTCGAGGGTGACGAGCCTGCCCTGTGGCGGCAGGGCCCGGGCGAGCCAGATCGTGCTGTACCCACCGAGCGTGCCGATCTCCAGGATGGACCGCGCGCCGATCATCCTGGCCAGCAGGTTGAGCAGCTTTCCCTGATTCGGCGCGACGGCGATCGACGGCAGCCCCGCCTCCTCCGAGGCCTTCAGCGCGGCTTCGAGTGCGGGATCGGACGGGATGAGCACCCCGGACAAGTAGTTGTCCACTTCGGACCACAGTTGCTGTGACATGGCACCTCCGCCGCCAACCTACTCCGAGATGATCAAGCGGCGCGGCGCCCGGCTTTCGGGATCACCAGCGGGGTTCCGGTTTCGGGGCACGGCATCACCCGGCACGGCAGCTCGAAGATCTTCTCGACGTTGGCCGCGGTCACGACCTCTTCGGGTGACCCGGTCGCCAGGACCTCTCCGTCGCGCATCGCGATCATGTGCGTCGCGTAGCGGGCGGCGTGGTTGAGGTCGTGCAGGACCGCGACCAGTGTCCGGCCCTGTTCCTGGTGCAGCTGCGCGCACAGGTCGAGGATGTCCATCTGGTGTGCGATGTCCAGGTAGGTCGTCGGCTCGTCGAGCAGCAGGAGATCGGTCTCCTGCGCGAGCGCCATCGCCATCCACACGCGCTGCCGCTGACCGCCCGACAGTTCGTCGACCAGCCGCTCGGCCAGGTCGTCGACCCCGGTGGCGCGCATGGACTCCGCGACCACGGTGGCGTCCTCGCGGGACCACTGGCGCAGCAGGCGCTGGTGCGGGTACCGGCCGCGCGCGACGAGGTCCGCGACGGTGATGCCGTCGGGCGCGATCGAGCTCTGCGGGAGCAGGCCGAGCCGCCGGGCGACCTCTTTGGCGGGGAAGGAGCTGATCACCTGTCCGTCGAGGAACACCGAACCCTGGCGGGGTTTGAGCATCCGCGCGAGCGCGCGCAGCAGGGTCGTCTTGCCGCAGGCGTTCGGGCCGACGATGACGGTGAACGACCGGTCGGGGATGACCACCCCGAGGTCTTCGGCCACGGTCCGGCCGTCGTAGGCGAGCGTCAGCGCGTCCGCGTGCAGGCGGGACGTCGTGCTCTGCTCGGTGAGGGTTTCCACGGTCTCCACGCAGGTTAGGCTAACCTAGGAGTCCGCCGTTGTGGTGTTCCGTAGGTCGCAGTCGGCTCACGACGTTCGTCGATGGCATCATGAGGCGTGGAGGACTACCGGATAGTCGCGGACGAGATCTCCGCCGACGTCGAGGCGGGAAGGCTCCGTCCCGGCGACCGGCTGCCCCCGCAGCGGCGGTTCGCCCGCGAACGCGGGATCGCGAACTCGACCGCCGCCAGGGTCTACGGCGAACTCGTCCGGAGAGGTGTCGTGGTCGGCGAGGTCGGCCGGGGCACGTTCGTCCGCGCCGGAAGGCCGCCCCTGGAGACCGCGCTCGCCGAACCCGGTGGCGCGACGGTCGACCTCGAACTCAACTTCGCCGTCCTCCCGGAACAGTCGGCGCTGGTCGGGAAGGCGCTGGAGCCGTTGCTGCGCGAGGACGTCCTGACGGCGGCGCTGCGGCCGGGAAGCGTCTCCGGCTCGAAGCAGGCGCGTGACGCCGTCGCCGGGCTCCTCGCGAAGGAAGGCTGGACGCCGGAAATCCTCTTCGCCGGAAGCGGGCGCCAGGCCATCGCGGCCGCCATCGCCGCCTTCGTGCCGATGGGGGAACGCCTCGCCGTCGAAGCCATCACCTATCCAGTGGTCAAGGCACTCGCCGGACGGCTCGGCGTCCAGCTGGTGCCCATCGAGACCGACGACAGGGGTCTCATTCCCGAGGCGCTCGAAGCCGCGTCCGTCCGCGCGCTGTACGTCCAGCCGACGCTGCACAACCCGCTCGGGTCCACAATGGACGAAGCGCGGCGCGTCGAGCTGGCGGAAACGGTGCGCCGGATGGACATCCCGGTGATCGAGGACGGTATCTACACCTTCCTCCGGCCCGAGGTCCGCCCGTTCGCGGCGTACGCGCCGGAACGCACGGTGTTCGCCGACAGCATGTCCAAACGGCTCGCCCCGGGGCTGACCACCGGATTCCTCGCCGTCCCGGCGGAGTGGAAGGAACGGCTGGCCGCGGCCGTGCGGTCGGGCGGCTGGGTCGCGCCCCGGCTCGCCGTCGAAGCCGCCACCCGGTGGATCACCGGCGGGACCCTGGAAACCGTCGAGCGGGCGAAACGGCTCGACGCCGCGGAACGCCAGCGGGTGACGGCGGCGCGGCTGGCCGGGTTCACCCTGCGCGCCGATCCGCAGGCGTACCACTGCTGGTGGGAACTCCCCGAACACTGGCGCGCCGAGACCTTCGTCGCCGCGGCCGCGCGACGCGGGATCGCGGTCACCCCGGCGGCCGCGTTCGCCGTCGTCCCCGGCCACGCGCCGAACGCGGTCCGCCTCGCGGTCTCGTCGCCACCGCTCGAGACGCTCGGTGCCGCTTTGGATGTCCTCGCCGGTCTCGCTTCCGGCCTCCCCGAGGACGCAGGCGTCGACTGACCGTCAAGGGCGCGGCGCCCACTTGCCGACGAAGCTGCCGCAGGTGACGGTCTGCCCGGTGAGCCGCGACCGCAGCGCGTTCTCCAGCCCGAGGTAGTCGAAGATCGGCCCGTCCCCGGCGACCTCGGCGGGCACCGGCCCGCCCTTGGCCAGCGCGGGCATGCTCACGGTCTGGAACAGCACCAGGTAGTCGCCGTCGCGGTTGAGCTCGTCGGCCGTCGAAAGCATGCGTTCCGGGGCGTCGGCGACGATCTCCAGCGGTAGCGGCCATTCCAGCGGGAACGGGTTGCGCAGGCCGAAAGCGGGATAGGCGAACGGGTTGTCCGGCAGGACGGCCGTGCGGCCGGCGGGGAATCGCGTGACGCAGTCCTGGATCTGGGAGATGTAGGTGAAGGTGCCCGGATTCGTCCGGATCCCGCGCATCGACGGCGTCACCTCGCCGAGGTCACCGGTCAGCTTCTCGTGCGCCAGGTCGAGGTACGCGGCTTCGTCGTGGTGCGCGACCACGGCCCAGCCCGACGCCAGCACCGCGACCAGGCCCATCGCCGTGGCGCCGGCCAGCGCGACCCGGCGCGGCGGCTCCGGCAGGGGCGGCAGCGCGTCCGACAGCAGCAGGATCGCCGTCAGCGCCAGCGTTCCGGTGAACAGCGTCGGTGTGTCGTTCCCCCAGGACAGGCTGGTCATGAAGCCGGTCGCGAAGACCAGCGAGCCCATTCTCGGGAACCGCCGTCTCGCGACCCAGTTCACCAGGAGCGCGACACCGAGGATCCACCAGAGGACGTCCGCCCAGCGCGACGCGCCGGTGAAGTGCCCGTCGACGACGGTGCCGACCACGATCGCCACGCCGGTCAGGAGCAGCAGCCGCGCGAGGACCGCGCCGGCGAAACCCGCGCGGTCGCGGAAGACGCCGAGCAGGGCAAGGAACAGTCCGGCGATCGCGAAGAAGGTCAAGCCCCGCACCGGTGGCCGCAGCAGGGACGCGGGATCTTCCAGCCACAGCCCGAGAAGTCGCTCGCCGTACGCGGGCAGGCCGCCGGTGAGCTGCTCGGCCATCGCGCCGAGCCCGCCGTCGAGGGTGACGATTCCGATGTAGAACACCAGAAAAGCGCCCAGTGCCAGCAGATCCCAGACCCGCCGCGCCCACCATCGGCCGGTGCGGAACGCGCCTTCCCTCAGCGACGGGTGCAGCAGCAGCCAGCACAGCGCGATCAGCGGCACCGGCGCGAAACTCTGTTTGACGAACACCGCGGTGCCCAGCAGCGCAAGGCCGAGCCGCCGCGGCCACGCCTTGCCGTTGCGCAGCCCCGAATCCAGTGCCCAGGCACCGCAGGCGGTCAGGAAGATCCCGTCGATCGTGTGCCAGGCCATCAGCGGGAAGGCGTTGAGGTTCAGCAGCGACGCGGCCGCCGTCAGCCCGGTGAGGCCCGGGCCCCAGTCACGGACGCGGCGCCGGGTGACCAGGACGGCGAACGCGATGGTCGCCAGGATGATCTCCAGCATGCTGAGCACGCTGGAGACGAAGAACAGCGGCCCCGGCAGCACGAAGTCGACGATGTGCAGGTACGCCGAACCCAGCGGCCGCGCGGAGATGATGTCGGAATGCGGGACTTCGCCGTGCAGCACCCGCCACGCCTGGGCGAGGATGAATCCCTGGTCCGACGGGTGGAAACCGAAGCGTCCCACCCGGAGTTCGGTGGCGACGGCGAGCGCGAGCACCCAGGCCGCGTGCAGGGAAAGCCGCAGCACTGTCCTGGACGGACGTACCACCGCTGTGCCCGGTCCGGTCGACAGCGGGGGACTGGCGACGTCCACACTGCCCCTTCCCGGTCGTCCTGCCTCGGCCCGTGCCCGCCGACCCCCCGGCGTATCGGAAACCGATGGTAGCGGCCGGGGGCGTCCCCCGATCGAGCCCCGGCGGCGGGACGTCAGGGACGGCGGCGCCAGACCAGCCGGGTGACCGCGCCCGCGACCGAGGCGAGCGGAGCCTTCCGGGGCAGGCCACGGGATTCCGGCGCGGACTCGGGCATGGCGCGGTAGACGAGATGGGCGAAGAACCGAGCCGTCCTCGGTGCGACGAGCGTCACCAGTTCGGCGGCCGTGCCTTCGGGCAGGTTCAGGATCTCGGGGCGTTTCTCCAGTGCCTTCACCACCAGCGCGGCGGCGCGCTCGGGAGAACTCGACGGCATACCGCGATAAGACCCGGTCGGGGTGATCATGTCGGTCCGCACCAGCGGCATCCGGACCGAGGTGAAGGTGACGCCGTCGGAAAGCGTTTCCCGTCCGGCGGTCAGCCCGAACTCCTCCAGCGCGGCCTTCGAGGCCAGGTAAGCGGAAAACCTCGGGGTGTCCGTTTGCAGTCCTTGGGTGGTCACGTTGACGACGTGCCCGAATCCGCGCGCGGTCATCGACGGCAGCAGCCCCAGCGTGAGCCGCACGGGGCCGAAGTAGTTGATCGCCATCGTGCGCTCGAAGTCGTGGAACCGTTCGGTGGACAGCGAAAGCGACCGCCGGATCGAGCGGCCCGCGTTGTTGACCAGCATGTCGACGGCGCCGTGCGCGGCGAGCACGTCCTTGACCAGAGCGTCGACGGCACCGCCGTCGGTGAGGTCGCACGGATACGCCGACGCCTTCCCGCCCGCCGCGACGATCTGCTCGCGGACCTGTTCGAGTTCGTCGGCGCGCCTGGCCACGAGGATCACTTCGGCGCCCTTCGCGGCGACGGCCAGCGCGGACGCGCGACCGATGCCCGAGGACGCGCCGGTGATCAGCACCTTGCGGCCGTCGAGGGGTTCCGGTCCCGGACGGCGGCGGCCGCGGTCGGGATCCAGGTGTTCCAGCCAGTACCGGTAGAGCGGACCGGCGTACTCCTTCAACGGCGGCAAGGTGATCCCGCTGCCTTCGAGCGCGGACGTGGTCGCGCTCGTGTCGAAGTCGACCTCCATGCTCAGATGCGGCAGCACTTCGAGCGGGATGCCGAGTTCGGCCAGTACCGCCGCCCGGGTCGAACGGCCGCCGGGGACGCGGTCGAATCCGGCGGCCGCGGATTTCGCCAGCCGGGTCCCGGCGCGCTTCAGTGCTCCGGACGGTCCGGGCGGGAGGACCGCCGAGATCTTCGGCCCGCCGGCGGCCCACGCGAAGGCGTTGTAGACCTCGTGAAGCGGCTGTGGCCGGGGCGACGCGAGGTGGTACGTGCTGCCACTGGGCGCGTCGGCGTGCATGAGGTGCTCCATCGCTTCGACGACGTAGTCGACCGGAACGATGTTCGTGGCGCCGAGATCCGGGGCGGCGAGAGGAAGGCGGCTGGGCAACGCGGCGAGCCGCGAAATGGCCGGGAGAAAGTAGTACGGGCCGTCGATCTTGTCCATCTCGCCGGTGCGCGAATCGCCGGCCACGGCGGACGGCCGGTACACGCGGAACGGCGTTTTCCCGTGCTGTCGCACGAGTTTCTCCGCCTCGAACTTCGTCGCGTGGTACGGCGACGCGAAGCTCTGGCCGAGGTCGAAATCGGCCTCGGTGAAACGCCCGGCGTACTGCCCGGCGACCGCGATCGACGAGACGTGGTGAAAGAGGCCGGCCTTTGCGGCGGCGGCGAACTCCAGGACGTTGCGGGTGCCGTCGACGTTGGCCGCGCGGTTCGCCGCTTCGTCCGCGGTGAGGTCGTAGATCGCGCCGAGATGCACGACGTGGTCAAGGGGCGCCAGGTGGGCGGGATCGATGCCCAGCAGGGGTTCGGTCAGATCGCCGGTGACGGGAACGAGCTTCTCGTGGCTCGGGAGCTTCCCGCGTGAGGTCTCCCTCACGAGAACATGGACGGCTACGGTCCCAGGTCGCCGTAGTAGGCGCGCGACCAGGCGTTTTCCCAGAAAACCCGTCGCGCCCGTCACGAAGTAGGTGGTCATGGCCGGCTCCTTCCGAACGGGGCCGACTCTACCTACTCAGAAGTAGGAACGGTAGTTGTCATTCATTGTGGTCCGGATGTTCGGCCACCGCGACCACGGCGTCGCGGAGCGCGGCGCGCAGGCGCCCCACGTCCAGCGGCCCGAGTACGGCGGCCTCTCCGGGCGGCGCCACGAGCACGATCTTGTCGCTGCTCACGAACACCGTCACGTCCCTGCGCCTGCCCGCGAGATCCCGGCAGCCGACCGACCATTCGTCCCGGGGTGCCAACGTCCTCATCCTCCCGTATCCCATGATCTCCCTTTCTCGTCCGAGGCTGGGACGAGGCGCTTTCGGGGGCGTGACGCCGGTTACGCCACATTCCTACTGATGGGTTAACCGATCCTGCGTTCCGTGATCAACTTCCGGTTTCGCTAGGCCGGACGAGGAAGAACCGGAGTAGCGTCCGGGGAGGACTGCTTGGGAGGTCATCGATGTCCGAACCCAGGAAGATCGTCATCGTCGGAGCCGGTCTCGCCGGAGCGACGGCGGCCGGGACGCTGCGGGAACGCGGCTACGCGGGAGAAATCCTGCTGCTCGGCACCGACACACATCGCCCGTACGAATTGCCGCCCTTGTCCAAAGGGCTGCTGATGGGCGCCACCGATGAACCCGACTGGGTGCACGACGACGGTTTCTACGCGGAGAAGGACATCGCGTTCAGGAGCGGTGCGACCGTGACCAAGGTCGAACTCGGCGCCCGGCTCGTGCACGACGACGCGGGCGGTGAACACCGTTTCGACCGGCTCGTGCTCGCGACCGGCTCCAGGCCGCGTTCGCTGCCGGTGCCCGGCGGGGACCTGCCGGGACTGCGAACCCTGCGCACTCTCGACGACGCTTTGGCGCTGCGCTCGGCGTTCAAGGACGCCGGGCGGGTGGTGATCGTCGGCGCGGGCTGGATCGGGACCGAGGCCGCGGCGGCCGCCAGGGAACACGGCGCCGAAGTGACCGTGGTCGATCAGGTCGGATCGCCGCTGCTCGCGGTGCTGGGCGAGCAGGTGTCCGCGGTCTTCAAGGACCTGCACACCGAACATGGCGTGAACTGGCGGCTGGGTGAAGGCGTCGCCGGATTCACCGGCGGCCAGGACGGGGTGACGGGCGTACGCCTGAAGAGCGGCGATGAGCTTCCCGCGGACGTCGTACTGGTGGCCGTCGGCGCCGCGCCGCGGGTCGATCTCGCGCACGCCGCCGGGCTCGAACTGTCCGACGACGGCGGTGTCTGCGCCGACGCCGGCCTGCGGACGGCGGCGCCCGACGTCTACGCCATCGGCGACATCGCCGCGCAGTTCCATCCCCGCTACGGAAAACGGGTCCGCGTCGAGCACTGGTCGAACGCGAAGTGGCAGGGCGAGCACGTCGCCGGGAACCTGCTGGGGGAGAACGAGCCGTACCTGCGGAGCCCTTACTTCTTCTCGGACCAGTACGACCTCGGCTGCGAATACCGGGGCCTCGCCGACCCCGAAAGCGACGAACTCGTGGTGCGGGGCGATCTCGCGTCGCGCGATTTCACGGCGTTCTGGCTGCGGGACGGGCAGGTGACCGCCGCGATGAACGTCAACCAGTGGGATGACGGGGACGCCTTGAAGGCCCTGGTCGAGGGACGCGCGGCGGTGACCGCGGAGCAGTTGAGGACGGCTGACCTCAAGTCGCTCGGGTGACCCGTGCAATGAAGGGGCCTTTCATAGCAAATTTTGCTATGAAAGGCCCCTTCATTGCGCTCTCCGGGGGCTCAGGCCGCCTGGGTGACCAAGGCCCGCGAAGCACGCGAAGGCCGCGTCATGGTCCCGAAGGCCAGCAGCGCCAGAACGCCGAAGGCCGCCATCGTGATCCCCATCGGGACCGCGGTGCCCGCACCGCCGAGCCCGACCAGTGGCGTCGCTAGCCCGCCGACGACGAACTGCAGCACACCCAGCAGTGCCGAAGCCGAACCGGCGGACCGCGCCTGCTCGGCGAGCGCCAGCGAACTCGCGTTCGGCGCCACCATGCCGATGCTCGACACCAGGATGAACAGCGGGATCAGCAGCCCGATCAGGCCGAGGTCCAGTACCGCCGCGGCCAGGACGCCGAATCCGGCGACCGCCGCGATGACGAGGCCGACGGTCAGCAGGGTCCGTTCGGGGAAGCGGCCGACGATACGCCCGTTCAGCTGGCCGACGGCCACGATGCCGATGCCGTTGAGCCCGAACACCAGGCTGTACGCCTGCGGGCTGAGCCCGTAGACACCTTGCAGCGCGAAGGACGAGCCGGAGATGTAGGCGAACAGGCTGCCGAACATCAGCCCGGAGGCCAGCGCGTAGCCGAGGAAGCCGCGGTCGCGGAGCAGGCTCGCGTACTTCCGCATCACCGAACCGAACCGCGCGGGCGTGCGGCGTTCCTCGGGGAGAGGTTCCGGCAGCAGGAAGAAGACGACGGCGAGCAGGATCGCGCCGAACACGGTCAGGCAGACGAACACGCCGCGCCACGAGGTCCAGTTCAGGATCTGGCCGCCGATGATCGGCGCCAGGATCGGGGCGAGCCCGTTGACCAGCATGAGCAGCGAGAAGAACTTCGTCATCGCGGTGCCGGAGTAGAGGTCGCGCACGGTCGCCCTGGCGATCACGATGCCCGCCGCGGCGCCGAAGGCCTGGACGCCCCGCGCGGCGATGAGCAGTTCGGCGGTCGGGGCGACGGCGCACAGGATCGAGCCGGCCATGTAGAGCGCGAGGCCCGCCACGAGCGGTTTGCGGCGGCCGATCGCGTCGGACAGCGGTCCGAGGACCAGCTGGCCGAGGGCGAGCCCGATGATGAACGCGCTCAGCGTGAGCTGCACGGTCGCGTCCGCCGCGCGCAGTTCGCCCGCCATCTGCGGCAGCGCGGGCAGGTACATGTCGATGGACAGGGGCCCGAAGGCGGACAGGCCGCCGAGGATCAGGACGAATCGGGCGCGTCCGCTCGTGCGGGGCCGCGCGACGGGTTCTTCCACTCGCTCGGGCGCGATGGTCATGCTCTTCCCTTCCCCAGTCATGGTTCCGCGACGAATAACTTGCTTAGAGTAGGTAACTATTCCCGCTGTGACCCATCGCACTCCCAGGTCCACCGACTGATCCGATCAATTTTCGACACAGATCCGAACGGCCCCTAGATCTTGGCGGAGGTCGTCGGGTATACATCGGATGTCTGTTCGTTGCTGTTGGAGCCGTTGATTGTTGGCGGTTCGGCTTGAAGGGAAAATCCGTGCAGCTGTTGCGACTCGGGGAGCCGGGAAGTGAGCGTCCGTTCGTACGTGCCGGGGACGGCACGCTGCGCGACCTCTCGGGGCTGACCGCCGACATCGATGGCGGCTTCTTCGCGAGCGACGGAGTGGCCAGGGTCGCCGCCGCGCTGGCCGCCGGTGAGCTGCCCGAAGCCGGTCCCGAAGCCGCGCGGGCCAGGGTGGGCGCGCCGATCGCGCGGCCCGGCAAGGTCGTCTGCATCGGCCTCAACTACCGGCAGCACGCCGAGGAGTCCGGCGCCGCCGTCCCGACCGAGCCCGTCGTGTTCATGAAGGCCTCCGACGTCGTCGTCGGCCCGGAGGACGACGTGCTCGTGCCGCGCGGATCGACCAAGACCGACTGGGAGGTCGAGCTCGGCGTCGTCATCGGCAAGACCGCGCGCTACCTCGAAAGCGCCGAAGAAGCCCTGGAGTACGTCGCCGGCTACACCGTCTCGAACGACGTGTCCGAGCGCGAGTTCCAGCTCGAACGCGGCGGCACCTGGGACAAGGGCAAGTCGTGCGAGAACTTCAACCCGCTCGGCCCGTGGCTGGTCACCGCCGACGAGGTGCCCGATCCGCAAGCCCTCGGCCTGCGTTTGTGGGTCAACGGCGAGAAGAAGCAGGACTCGTCGACGAAGGACATGATCTTCGCGGTGGCCGAGATCGTGCGCTACCTGAGCCACTTCATGGTGCTGCGCCCCGGCGACCTCATCAACACCGGCACTCCGCAGGGCGTCGCCCTCGGTCAGCCGGACCCCAAGCCCTACCTGCGCGAAGGCGACGTCATCGAGCTCGAGATCGACGGCCTCGGCCGTCAGCGCCAGAACGTCAGGCAGGCGTGATGGCGAAGATCGTGGGCATGGAGGTGCTCGACGTCCGGTTCCCCACCTCGCGGGAGCTCGACGGTTCGGACGCCATGAACCCGGACCCGGACTACTCGGCCGCGTACGTCGTGCTGCACACCGACGGCGGTCCGGACGGCTACGGGCTCGCCTTCACCATCGGACGCGGCAACGACGTCCAGGCCGCGGCGATCCGCGCGCTGGAACCCCACGTCGTCGGCAGGGACGTGCCGACCGACGCCGCCGCGCTCGGTGATCTGTCGAGGGCGCTGGTCGGCGATTCGCAGCTGCGCTGGCTCGGCCCGGAAAAGGGTGTCGCGCATATGGCGATCGGCGCGGTGGTCAACGCCGCCTGGGATCTCGCGGCGCGCGTCGCCGGGCTCCCGGTCTGGCGTTTCGCCGCCGAGATGTCGCCGGAGGACCTGGTCTCCCTGGTCGACTTCCGCTACCTGACCGACGCGCTGACCGAGCAGGAAGCGCTCGACATCCTCCGCGCCGCCGAGCCGGGCCGCGCCGAGCGGATCGCCCGGATCGAGCGCGACGGATACCGCGCGTACAGCACTTCTCCCGGCTGGCTCGGCTACTCGGACGCGAAACTGGTCCGGCTCGCCGAACAGGCGGTGGCGGACGGCTTCGAGATGATCAAACTGAAGGTCGGCGGGAATCTGGAGGACGACGTCCGCCGGATGAAGCTCGCCCGCGAGACCGTCGGCCCGGACATCCGCGTCGCCGTCGACGCGAACCAGCGCTGGGACGTCTCGACCGCCATCACGTGGATGACCGCGCTGGCACCGTACGACCCGTACTGGATCGAGGAGCCCACCTCGCCGGACGACGTGCTCGGGCATGCCGCGATCGCCAAGGCGCTCGCCCCGATCCGGGTGGCCACCGGCGAGCACGTCCAGAACCGCGTGGTGTTCAAGCAACTGCTGCAGGCGGGCGCGATCTCGGTGCTGCAGCTGGACGCCGCCAGGGTCGGCGGGTTCAACGAGAACCTGGCGATCCTGTTGCTGGCGGCCAAATTCGGGATCCCGGTGTGCCCGCACGCCGGCGGTGTCGGGCTGTGCGAACTCGTCCGGCACCTGTCGATGTTCGACTTCGTGGCGGTCTCCGGCTCCGACACCGACCGGTCCATCGAGTGGGTCGACCACCTCCACGAGCACTTCACCGATCCGGCCGCCGTCGTCGACGGCCGCTACGTCGCCCCGTCCGCGCCGGGCTTCTCGGCCCGGATGCACGACGCGACGCTGCGCCGGTTCACCTTCCCCGACGGTCCGGAATGGACGGAGACAAGCAAGTGAGTGAGTTCGAAGGCCTCGTCGCGGCGGTCACCGGAGGCGCGTCGGGAATCGGCAGGGCCACCGCGGATCTGCTCGCCTCGCGCGGGGCGAAGGTCGCGGTCCTCGACCTGAATCCCGGCGACCTTCCCGAAGGTCTCGCCGGATTCCGCTGCGACGTCGGTTCCGACGAAGAGGTCCGGTCGGCGATCGACGCGGTCGCGGACCGGTTCGGCAGGCTCGACGTCCTGGTCAACAACGCGGGCATCGGCGCGCAGGGTGACGTCACCGCCAACAGCGACGACGAATGGCACCGCGTGCTCGACATCAACGTCGTCGGCATGGTGCGGCTGGCGCGGGCGGCGTTGCCGCACCTCAAGAACTCGCCCTCGGCCGCGATCGTCAACACCTGCTCGATCGCCGCGTGGGCGGGCCTGCCCAACCGCACGCTGTACTCGGCCAGCAAGGGCGCGGTGCTCTCGCTGACCCTGGCGATGGCGACCGACCACCTCGCCGACCGGATCCGGGTCAACTGCGTCTGCCCCGGCACCGCGGACACCCCGTGGGTCGGCAGGCTGCTCGACGCCGCGGGCGATCCCGAGGCCGAACGCGCCGCGCTGGCCGCCCGTCAGCCGATGGGCAGGCTGGTCACCGCGGACGAGGTCGCGAACGCGGTCGTGTACCTGGCCAGCCCGCTGTCGGCTTCGACCACCGGCACGGCGCTCGCTGTCGACGGAGGGATGTACGGGCTGCGTCCGCGCGGCCCGGTCCAGCAGTAATTTTTCGCTGCCATCAAGGAGGATGCGGTGCGTACGAGGGTGATCAAGGTGGCCGCCGCGGCTACCGCGCTCGGGCTGACCCTGACGGCCTGTGGGTCCACGAAGGACAACGCACCCCAACCGGGTGCGGGCGGGGGCGGCAAGGTCGGCGCGACGATCCCGTTGCTGACCTCGCCGTTCTGGCAGGCCTACAACAACTACGTACCGCAGAAGGCGAAGGAACAGGGCGTCGAGGCGCTGCCGACGGTCAACGCGGACAGCGACTCGGCGAAGCAGATCACCGACATCAACACCTTGCTCAACCAGGGCGTCAAGGGCCTGGTCGTGACGCCCCTGGACTCCGCCGCCGTCGTGGCGGGCCTCAAGGCGGCGGAGAACAAGGGCGTCCCGGTGGTCGCCGTCGACGTCGCGCCGGAGAGCGGCAAGGTCGCGATGGTGGTGCGCGCGGACAACAAGGCGTACGGCACCAAGGCCTGCGAGGCGATCGGCGCGAAGGTGACGTCGGGCAAAGTCGTGCAGGTCATGGGCGATCTGGCCTCGGTCAACGGCCGCGACCGCTCCGAGGCGTTCCGGCAGTGCATGAAGACGAAGTACCCGGACGTCCAGGTGCTGGAGGTCGCCGCCGAATGGAAGGCGGACAAGGCTTCGTCCGGTTTGGACAGTCTGCTGACCGCGAACCCGGACATCAAGGCCGTGTACATGCAGGCGGGCGGTGTCTACCTGGCGCCGACGCAGCAGGCGCTCAAGCGCAAGAACCTCTACTTCCCGGTCGGCGACCCGAAGCATGTCGTGCTGGTCAGCAACGACGGCATCCCGCAGGAACTCGCCGCGATCCGGGCAGGCGAACTCGACGCGACCGTCTCGCAGCCTGCCGACGACTACGCCAAGTACGGCATGTACTGGATCAAGAAGGCCATGGCGGGGGAGACCTTCCAGGCCGGGCCGACCGATCACGGCAGCACCGTCGTCGAGGTCCGCCCCGGCATCCTCGAAGACCAGCTCCCCGCGCCCGTCGTCACCAAGGACAACGTGGACGACAAGGCCCTCTGGGGGAACAACCTGTGAGCGCGCTGCCCGCCGGATCCGCCGCCGTACCGGTGGTCAGCGCACAGGGCGTCGGGAAACGCTACGGCCCGACCGTGGCGCTGTCCGACGTCAGCCTCACCGTGCACCCCGGCGAGTCGCACGCGCTCGTCGGCCGCAACGGTGCCGGGAAGTCGACGCTCGTCTCCATCCTCACCGGACTGTCCAAAACGGATACCGGTCACGTCGAGTTCGGCGGTGTCCCGGCGCCGCCCTTGTCCAAGCAAGACGACTGGAAACGCGCGGTCGCCTGCGTCTACCAGCACGCGATGGTCGTCCCGCAGCTGACCGTCGCGGAGAACCTGTTCCTGAACCGCCAGTCCGGCAAGGGTTTCGCGATCGGCTGGCAGCGGTTGCGCCGTCAGGCACGGGAACTGCTCGACTCCTGGGACGTGCGGGTCGACGTCGACACCCCGGCGGGCGAGCTTTCGGTGGAGGACCGGCAGTTCGTCGAGATCGCGCGCGCGTTGTCCTACGGTGCCCGGTTCATCGTGCTCGACGAACCGACGGCCCAGCTGGACAGCCAGGCGATCGAACGGCTCTTCGCGCGGATGCGCCAGATGCAGGACAACGGGGTGACGTTCCTGTTCATCTCGCATCACCTTCACGAGGTATACGAAGTCTGTCAGGCGGTCACCGTGCTGCGCGACGCCAAGCACATCCTGACCGCGCCGGTTTCGGAGGTCGGCCGTGCCGAGCTGATCGACGCGATGACCGGCGAGCAGGGCGGGCTTTCCGTGCGCGACGCCTCCACCCGCGAGGCACTGGCCGCGGACGCCGACGAGGTGCTGACCGTCGACGGGCTGTCCGGTGACGGGTTCTCCGACGTGACCTTCCGGATCCATCGCGGCGAGGTGATCGGGCTCGCGGGCAGCAACGCCAGCGGCAAGCATCAGGTCGCCGAAACCGTGTACGGCCTGCGTTCGCCGTCCGGCGGCACGATCAAGGTGGATGGGAAACCGCTGAAACCGGGCGACATCCCGGCCGCGATCCGCGCCGGGATCGGCTGTGTGCCGAGAGACCGGCATCACGAGGGACTGGTGCTGGAGCATTCCATCGCGGACAACGCCACCCTGTCCATTTTGGACCGTATGGGGAAGGGCGGCCTGGCGGCGCCGGGTGTGCGCTACGGCCGTGCCGCCCAGGCGTTGAAGGACTACGACATCGTCGCGGCCGACGCGGACCAGCCGGTGTCCGACCTTTCCGGTGGCAACCAGCAGAAAGTCGTCCTGGCCCGTGCCTTGGCCGGGGATCCGCGTCTGGTGGTGCTGATCAACCCGACCGCGGGCGTAGACGTGAAATCGAAGGAAGCGCTGCTCGCGGTCGTCGACCGGGTGCGCGCGGAAGGCAAGGCGGTGCTGATCGTCAGCGACGAGCTGGACGATCTTCGTCTGAGCGACCGGGTGCTGGTGCTGCGCGCCGGTGCCGTGGTCGCCGAACACCGGGCGGGCTGGTCCGACGGCGACCTGGTGGCCGACATCGAAGGGGTCGAACGGTGACCGAGTTGATGACCGATCCGAAGACTTCGACACTCGCGGCGCCGCCGAAGCGCCGGAAGTTCCGCTGGCTGCGCGAACTCGCCCTGGTGCCCGCGCTCGTCGTGGTGTTGATCATCGGAGGACTGATCAGTGACACCTTCCTGACCTTCGGCAGTATCGTCGGGATCCTGTCCGCCTCGGCCGCGCTGTCGATGGTGGTCCTGGGCGAATCGCTCGTGCTGCTCACCGGGAAGTTCGACCTGTCGCTGGAATCCACCATGGGCATGGCGCCCGCGCTCGGCGCGATGCTGGTCATCCCGGTGGCGTCCTCGGGCTTCGGCACCGAGATCCCCGGTTTCGCTGGCATCCTCGCCGTGCTGGTCGCCGGTGCCGCGGTCGGTTTCGTGAACGGCTTCCTGATCGTCAAGCTGAAGCTGAACGCCTTCATCGTCACGCTGGCGATGCTGACGGTGCTGCGCGGCACGCAGATCGGGTCCACGCAGGGGAAGACGCTCTTCGATCAGCTGGACGTGTTCACCGCGCTGGCCACGACGACGTTCATCGGGCTGCCGATGTCGGTGTGGCTGGCCGCGGCGCTGTTCACCGTGTTCGGGCTCGGGCTGCGGTATCACCGGATCGGCCGGTCGCTCTACGCCATCGGCGGCAACCGGGAAGCCGCGCGGGCCGCCGGTATCCGCGTCGACCGGATCTCGTGGGGTGTCTTCGTGGTGGCCGGTGTGCTGGCCGCGCTCGGCGGGCTCGCGTACACGGGTTACGTCGGCGCGCTCGGCGCGGACCAGGGTGACGGATTGATCCTTCAGGTGTTCGCGGCTGCGGTGATCGGCGGTGTCTCACTGGACGGTGGGAAGGGCACGCTGGTCGGGGCACTCACCGGCGTGCTGCTCCTGCAGACGGTCACGAACCTGCTGCAGGTGGCGCAGGTGCCGCCGGAATGGCTGAAGGCGATCTACGGCGTGATCATCCTGGTCGCGTTGATCATCTCCCGCTATGCCGGCGGAAAAGCCCAAACGTAGTGATCGAGCGCGTGAAGGCCCCCTTCCCTCGGCTCAGCCGAGGGAAGGGGGCCTTCACGGGACATTCGGAGGAGAGTGCGGTGTCAGGAAGCTTCGGCGGCCGTGGTGGGGTCGTCGGCGGTGCCGAGCGCGTTGCGGAGCCACTGCTCCACCCCCGCCACGTGCACGGTCGCCCACGAACGCGCGAGTTCGGGCTCGCGGGCCGCGATGGCCTCGTAGATCGCCGTGTGCTGCTCGCGGGTCTTCGCGACGGCGCCCTCCTGGGTGAGCCCGCGCCAGATGCGGGCCCGCGCGGTGGGGCCGGACAGGCTGTCCAGCAGCGAGCACAGCACCGGATTCCCGGAGCCGTCGGCGATCTTGCGGTGGAACTGCAGGTCGTTCGCGACCAGCGCCTCCACCGTCGGCGAGTCGGCCAGTTCGTCGAGCAGGCGGCCTAGTTCCTCGATGTCCTCGTCGCTCATGTGCATCGCGGCCAGCGCCGTCGCCGCCGGTTCCAGGATCCGGCGCACGGCGAGGAAGTCCAGCACGGTGTCGTCGCGGTGGAAGTCCACCACGAACGTCATCGCGTCGAGGAGGAGATTCGGTTCGAGGCTGGTGACGTACGTCCCGTCGCCCTGGCGGACGTCGAGTACGCGGATCAGGCACAACGCCTTCACCGCTTCGCGCAGCGAACTGCGGGACAGACCGAGCCGCTGGGCCAGTTCGGCCTCTTTCGGCAGCCTGTCGCCCGGAGCAAGCTCGCCGGAGATGATCATGTCCTTGATCTTGTCGATCGCGACATCGGTGACCGGCATGTTCCACCGCCCTCCCCGAAGACCTCGGATGTTTGAGTGTCAGTTGACAGAGTGCCATGTTTCGAGTTGAGGAGGCGCGGTGACCCACGGTGTCGCACTACAAAGAGTGGCACTCCACACCCGGCTGAAGCCGGGCAAGGAGGCCGAATACGAGTCGGTCCACGCCGTCATCCCGCCTGAGCTGGACGAAGCCCTGCGCGGTGCGGGCGTGCGTTCGTGGCGGATCTGGCGGGACGGGCTCGACCTGTTCCACGTCGTGGAGGTCGAGGACTACGCGAAGATGCGCGCGGTCCTGCGCGATCATCCGGCCAACATTCCCTGGCAGGCGCGGATGTCGGAGCTGCTCGACGTCGAAGACGACTACTCGGGCGGCGATTCGGGGCTCGGCCTCGTTTGGGAGCTTCCGTGAAGATCTCCCTGTCCCCGCTGGGGCTCGGCTGCGCGCAGCTGGGCAACCTGTACCACGCCATCACCGACGAGACGGCCGAAGCGACCGTCCGGCAGGCGTGGGACGAAGGCATCCGCTACTTCGACACCGCCCCGCACTACGGTCTCGGCCTGTCGGAACGGCGGCTGGGTGCGGCGCTTTCGGCGTACCCCCGCGCGGATTTCGTGGTCTCGACGAAGGTCGGCCGCGTCCTGGAACCCGATCCCGGCGGCGCTTCGCGCACCGACTCGCAGGGTTTCGTCGTTCCCGCCGCGTACAAACGCCGGTGGGACTTCAGCCGTGACGGGATCCTCCGGTCGCTTGAGGACAGTCTGGAGCGGCTGGGGCTCGACCGCGTCGACGTCGTCTACGTGCACGACCCGGACGAACACTTCGAGGACACCGTCAACGGCGCTTTCCCCGCGTTGCTCGAACTGCGGGAGCAGGGAGTCGTCGACGCCATCGGGGCCGGGATGAACCAGGCGCCGATGCTGTCGGAGTTCGTCCGCCGGTTCGATCTCGACGTGATCCTGCTGGCGGGCCGGTACACGCTGCTCGACCAGCCCGCGCTCGACGATCTCCTCCCGCTGTGCGCGGAACGCGGCGTGGACGTGGTGGCCGGCGGGGTGTTCAACGCCGGGATCCTCGCCACCGCGTCGCCGGGCACGATGTACGACTACGCCGAGGCCCCGGCCGAACTGGTGGAGCGCGCCCAGCGGATCGCCGACGTCTGCGCGCGCCACGGTGTCGAACTCCCGCAGGCCGCGCTGGCGTTGCCCGCCGCGCATCCGTCGGTGGTGTCCCTCGTCGTCGGCGCGCACGATCCCGGCCAGGTCAGGCTCAACGCCGAACGGTTCCGGCGTCCGGTGCCGCGCGAGTTGTGGACGGACCTGATCCGTGCGGGACTGTTGCGTGAGGACACCGTGCTGCGACAGGAGGAACGGGCGTGATCGACGCGCACCATCATCTTTGGGATCCCTCGCGGCGGGACTACCCGTGGATGACCGGCACGGCACTGGATCCGATCCGGCGTCCGTACACAGTGGACGATCTCCGCTCGGTGACGAAGGCGGCCGGAGTGAAAGGGACCGTGCTGGTGCAGACGGTCTCGTCGGAAGAGGAGACGCGAGAGTTCCTCGCGGCGGCTCAGGCCGAACCGCTCATCGCGGGCGTCGTCGGCTGGACCGACCTCACCGCGCCTGACGTCGGCGAGCGCGTGGCGTCGTTTTCCGGTCCACTGGTGGGGATCCGGCATCAGGTCGAAGACGAGCCGGACCCGTCGTGGCTGACGCGGCCCGAGGTCCTGCGCGGTCTCGCCGCCCTCGGCGAGGCAGGGCTGGCGTACGACCTGCTGGTGAAGCCACCGCAGCTCCCCGCCGCGCTCGCCGCCGCGAAAGCGTTGCCGGACCAGGTTTTCGTGCTCGACCACGCCGCGAAGCCGCCGATCGCCACGGGCGAATGGCAGCCGTGGGCGGACGGCGTCGCGGCCTTGGGAGAGCTGGACAACGTGTACTGCAAGCTTTCCGGGCTGGTGACCGAGGCGGACTGGGCGGAGTGGAAGGTCGGCCATCTGGCGCGCTGGGCCGAGCACGTGCTGGAGTCCTTCGGGGCTTCGCGACTGATGTTCGGCTCGGACTGGCCGGTCTGCGAGCTCGCGGCGGCCTACGAAGTCGTCGTGGACACCGCTTTTTCGCTCACGGGCTCGTTGAGCGACGGTGAGCGGCTGGAGTTCTTCGACGGCACCGCGAAGCGCGCATACCGGCTTCCGGCCGCGGGTTTGGCCGGTGACGGAGCGGGTATCGGGAGTTCGTGACTTGCTCTGTGGAGAAGGAGCCCGGCCCGCCGAGTGACCGCCGATGATCATCGCGGCTCTGGTGATCAGCTCGGTCGCGCTCATGGTGGCCCTGGCGGCGGCCCGCGTCGCCTTCGTCGCGCAACGCAGGGCGATGGAGTCTCGCGCCCAGGCACGGCGGGCCAGCGCCCGCGCCGACGCGCTCAGCGAGCGGTTACGTGAGGAGACACTCCAGGAAGAACCGGATCCCTCGGTGATTTCGAAGGTGCTCCGGACGGTCGGCTTCGCCGGACTGTGGCGGTGAACCGTTCCGAGAGGAAGAAGGGGGCGCGGGGTCCGGGCGCCTGAGAGCCGCCGATCAACGACCTGCGGCAGGGGGAGAAAAGATCAGAACTCGTCCTGCTTGACCATCGTCCGCAGGCGGGCCAGAGCGCGGTGCTGCGTCACGCGCACGTTGCCGGCGGAAATCCCGAGCGCTTCGGCCGTCTCTGCGGCGGAAAGGCCGACGGCGATGCGGAGGGCGAGGATCTCCTGCTGCACCCGCGGGAGGGTGGAGAGCAGGCGGCTGAGCCGGGCACCGAGGTCGAGGTGCAGGGCGTGCGTTTCGGGTTCGTTGTCGCCGATGGGCCGTTCCGGCAGTTCCGGGACCGGTTCCGACCGGTCGCGGGAGACCGCGCGGTAGGCGTCCGCGACCTTGTTGGCGGCGATGGCGTGGACGAGGTAGAGGAACGAACCGCCGCGATCCTGATAGCCGGGCAGCGCCTTCAGCACCGCCATGCACACTTCCTGCGCGACGTCGTCCGCCGACAGGTAGGACAGGTCGCGGCCGCCCATTCTGGCGCGGCAGTAGCGGACCACGACGGGGCCGATCATCCGCAGGAGAGACTGGATCGCGGCGGGATTCCCGTCGCCCGCGTCCTTGACGAGGGGATCGAGGTCCTCCTTCGTCAGCCGTCCGCCCGGTCGAGGCAGGTTCTCCGGAGTCGTGTATCCGGGGACCGCATCGGGGGTGACGGTTCTGGACGCGCTGGAAGTTGCTTGCATGGTCGTCCTCCCCGGCCGACCCTGCGACCGTCGCTGTCGAGGGGTCAACACTCCGTAACGATTGAGGGCGGCAGATGCTCCGTAAGATCAGATCCATCTGCCGCCGTTGCGACGCAGCGTAATCGTAGGCGTCGGTCGGGCGGCAGTAAAGATTTCAACTAGAGATAGCCCATTCGCCGGAGTCGGCTTAATACAACCGAGACTCTGCGCCGGGAAAACGGGCTTCGCCGTCGCAGGACGTGCGCGGCACTTAGCGTACCGCGATCAGCGCGACCGCCGTCGCTACGACGAGTGCCGATGCTGTGACAGCAAGGGATGGGTTAAGAGGTGTCGGGGTCCCGGGGCGGCGCAGTGCTCGTTCACGGATCGCGCCGGCGGCGACCAAGGTGATCACCATGGCGCCCGCGAACGCGACCGGGACGACCGCCGTCCCCCAGCCGCGCCGCGCCGCGCTGTGCAAAAGCAGAAGTGTGCAGGCAGTAGCCGCGAGCGCGGTCCGGCGCCAGGCCAGCCCGGTCCGTTCCGCTTGCGCTCCGTGATCGCGCCGGCTCACGAAAAGACCACCAGCGCCGCCGCAGTCAGGGTGATGGCGAGGATCCCGGCGGTCAGCAGGACCAGCATCCCGCTCTTCGGCAGCGGCCGTCCCGCGCGCATCGCACTCTGCACCTGCCGCCAGCGTGGATACGCGCTCGCCGCGACGACGGCGGCCAGCACGACGCAGAGTCCCGCCAGGACCGTGCTCAGCGCGCTCGGGTCGGGAACCAGCTGATGGACGGCGACGCCGCCGGCCAGCAGGCCGAGCGCCGTCCGGAGCCAGGCGAGGAAGGTCCGTTCGTTGGCGAGCGTGAAGCGGTAATCGGGTTCGGAGCCGCCGTCGTGCGGGCCGTTGATCTCTGCCACTTGAAGGAGACTAGGCGTTCCGGCGTGCGAAGACCCACCAGCGAAGGACCGCGAAGCGTGCGATGCCGCCCACGACGCTGGCCGCGAGCAGGGCGCCGGTCTGTTCCAGCGCGGTCGGCTCGGTGATCACCGCGTCGAGCGACGCGAGCACGATCGAGCCGTACGCGGCGTAGAAGGCGAACGTCACCAGATCCTGGAAGTGCCTTTTGCCCGCGTTGCTCTTCCGGGTGGCGAAAGTGACCCTGCGGTGGAATTCGGTGTTCCCGACGGTCGTGACCGCGAGCGCGACCAGATTGGCGAACTGGGGGCCGAGGATCGGCTGCAGGACAAGGAACAGCACCGCCTGCAGGCCGGTGGCGGCGACGCCGGCGACGACGTACCAAGCGGCATGGTTGCCGAGTTCGTGATGCCGCTCCGGCGCGCGCCGGATGATCCGGTGCCCTGGCGCCCACCTGGTGGTGGTCATACCGACGACGCTACTCCTTGTTTCACAAACTTGTGAAGGTAATGAACCACCTGAGAAACTGTGATCCCCGCGACAGCACCGCCGTTTGGCCTGCGGAGACGCCGGGTAAGCCACAGGGGCCGGGTCGAGTACAGCACGCCCCGGCCAACGTCCGACCAGGAGGGAGCGGCCGATGAGCGACCGTGAGACCGCGGAGCCGGAAACGTTGGATCCCAGCGAGGCGCTCGACGAGGACGAACTCCGCGTCGACCCGCTCGAGGAAGGTGTCGAACCGCCCGAGCACTGGAGCGGGGCAGACCGCTTCGGGACAACGCCCGCGGAGATCCACGAAGGGGAGTCGCACGCCATGCGGCTGGCCGAGGAGGAGCCGGACGTCGGCGAGAAGTGATCTTCACTCAGACGGCGGGCCGTGCCGACAGCCCCTAGCGTGGTCGGTCAAGTGCAAGACCGCGACGAAGGAAGGGCAGAGATGCTGACAGTCACCGAAGCCGCCGCCGAGGCGATCACCGCACTGACCGGCCAGGAGAACGGCCAGGATGGAGGCGGCCTGCGGTTCGCGATGCATTCCCAGCAGGGGGACAGTCCCCAGCTCGCGGTTTCCGTCGCCCCCGAACCGGAAAGCGGCGACAAGGTCCTCGGCGCCGACGGCGGCCCGAAGGTGTTCTTGGAGCCGGAAGCGGCCGCGTTGCTCGACGACAAGGTCCTCGACGTCCAGCAGGACGAAACCGGCGAAGTCGCCTTCGCCGTACTCCCGCAGGCTCAGCCCCAGCCTGGCAGCTGAGCCCGGCGGGGTTAAGTCCGGGCCCAGGCGCGGACCAGCTCGCCGGCCCGCTCGCGCAGGAGTTCCGCCGCGTGCGCACGCGCGTGGTCGAGCGAAGGCGCGTGGTCGATCAGGGCGGCGCTGCCCACGACCCCGAGGCTGGCGAGCTGGCTCTGGTCCAGCTGGATCCGTCCGGCCAGCACCATCAGCGGCACCGCGTGCTCCCGCGCGCGGGCCGCGATGCCCGCCGGGGCCTTGCCGTCGAGGCTCTGCTCGTCCAGTGAGCCCTCGCCGGTGATGACGAGGTCGGCGCGTTCGATGGCGCCGGCGACCCCGGTGAGCCCGGCGATGAGCTGGAAACCGGATTCGACGCTCGCGCCGAGCCCCGCGATCGCGCCGGCGGCGACCCCGCCGCCCGCGCCCGCTCCGGGAAGATCGGAGACATCGGGGGCTCCGGCGTTCCGCAACGCCTGCGCCCAGCGGGACAGGGACTCGTCCAGCTGCTCGACCTCGCGCGGGCCCGCGCCTTTCTGCGGGCCGAAGATCGCGGCCGCGCCACGGGGCCCGAGCAACGGGTTCGTCACGTCGGTGGCGACGGCGACCTCGACGGAGCCGAGCCGTTCGCGCACCGGGCCGAGTTCGGCCAGCGCGACACGGCCCAGCGTGCCGCCGCCGAGCCCGACGGGCGCCTCGAACGCGTCGAAGACCCCGGCACCCAGTGCCGCCAGCATCCCGGCGCCGCCGTCGGTGCTCGCCGTCCCGCCGACGGTCAGCACCAGGCGCCGCGCGCCGTTGTCGAGCGCGTGCGCCAGAAGTTCGCCGACCCCCCAGGTGTGCGCGGCTAGCGCCACTTCCGGGCTCGGCTCCACGAATTCGATCCCGCACGCGCGGGCCGATTCGATGTAGGCCGTTCCGTCGAGCACCACGTAGCGCGCCTCGACGGTGTCGTCGAGCGGCCCGCGGACCGGGAGTTCCACGAGACGGCCGCCTGCCGCGACGAGGACGTCGAGTGTTCCTTCGCCGCCGTCTGCGACCGGACAGGAGGAGACCTCGGCTTCGGGCAGCGCGTCGCGGACGCCGTGGGCGATCGCCTCCGCGGCCTCGACCGCGGTCAAGCTTCCCTTGAACTTGTCGGGCGCGATGACCACACGAGTCATGGACGAACCTCCGTCAGCGGGTTTCCGCCGGTGAGCACCGACGCGACGTTCTCGGCCGCGAGCACGGCCATGGCGGTACGGGTCTCGACCGTCGCCGATCCCAGATGCGGCGTCAAGACGACGTTTTCACGGTTCAGCAGGCGCGGTTCGACCTCGGGTTCGGCTTCGAAGACGTCGAGGCCCGCTCCGGCGATCTCGCCGGTTTCGAGCGCGTCCGCCAGCGCGGCCTCGTGGACGACGGGACCGCGTGTGGTGTTGATCAGGTACGCGTCCGGTTTCATCGACTTCAGCGCGTCCGCGTCGATGAGGTGCCGGGTCTCCGGAGTCAGGGGGCAGTGCAGCGACACGACGTCGGAACTCTGCAGCAGTTCGCCGAAGGACACGTACTTCGCGCCCAGGGTCTTCTCGACGTCTTCGGCGGCCCGCGATCGTCCCGAGTAGACGATCCGCATGCCGAAACCGAGCGCCCGCCGCGCGACCGCCTGCCCGATCTGGCCGAGTCCGACGATCCCGAGCGTCTTGTCCTGCAGTGAGGCACCGAGCAGGAAACCCAGATGGAACGACCACGGGGTTCGCGAGCGGATCAGCCGTTCGCCCTCGCCGAGCCGCCGCGTGACCGCGAGGATCAGCCCGAACGCCAGATCGGCGGTGGCGTCGGTGAGCACGCCGGGGGTGTTGGTGACGGTGACCCCGCGCTCCGTCAGCGCCGCGACGTCGACGTTGTCGTAGCCGACGGCCACGTTCGCCACGACCTTCAGCCCCGCACCCGCCGCGTCGGCGACCTCGCCGTCGAGCCGGTCGTGCAGCATGCCGACGATCGCGGAAGCGCCCTGGACGAACTCGAGCAGTTCGTCCCGCGCCAGCGGCCGGTCGGCGCGCGACAGTTTCACCTCCCCGGCTTCGGCGAGCACTTTCAGCGCTTCGTCGGGGATCCACCGGGTCACCGCGATCTTCGAGGTCACGTGGTCAAGCCTAGTGGGCGACGGTTGGTATCCCAAATACGGAAATCCCCGCTATGAGGGAGGCGCTTCCCCTGCGCGGGGGAGCCGTCGTCCTCGGGTGGCTGATCACAAGAGATCGGCCACCTTCTTTGCCGTCTTCTTCGCGGATCCGGGGTTCTGGCCGGTGACGAGGTTGCCGTCGGCCACCGCGTAGGAGACGAAGGGCAGCTTCGCCTTTTCGTAGAGAGCGCCGCGCTTCTTCATCTCTTCTTCGGCGTTGTAGGGCACGAGCTTGTCCACCCTCGCGAGGACTTCCTCGCGCCAGGCGAAGCCGGTGACCTTGCGGCCCGCGACGAGATGGGAGCCATCGGACAGCGTCGTGTTCAACAGGCCGCAATAGCCGTGGCAGACGGAGGAAACGATGCCGCCGCGTTCGAAGATCTCCCGGGTGATCCGTTGCAGTCCCTCGCTGTCGGGGAAGTCGTACATGACCGCGTGGCCGCCGGTGAAGTAGATCGCGTCGAAGTCCGCCGGGTCGATCTCGTCCGGCGCGGCGGTGTTCTCCAGCAGTGCCATCCGTTCCGGGTCGGCACGCCAGGCCTTGGCGGTCTTGTCGTAGGCGGGGAACTTCAGCGATCGGGGTTCGAGCGGCGATCGTCCGCCCTGGGGGCTGACGATCGTCTGCTCGAAGCCCCGTTCGGCGAAGACGCCGTCGCGTCCGCCGCGAGCATGGCCCGCGTTCGACGGCAGTTGCGCCGTCTCGGTGCGGGATGGCAGACGAAGCCCGGCGTGGACCCGAAACTGGCGCTGGTGGTGGAAACGGTGCTGCAGGCCGTCGCGCTTCGCCGATACCGCACCTGGCTGCGCGGTCGCGCCGGCTGAGCCGGATTCACCGGGTCGAAGCAGTGCCATGATCGGGTCGGCTGTGCTATGTTCATATGCAGAACATGTGTGCGCGATACGAACACGCGCTTCGATCAAGCCGGGAGTGGGGATGGCTGAGCTGCTTTCGTTGAAGGAGGCCGTGGCACGGCTGGTGCACGACGGGGACACCGTCGCGCTGGAGGGCTTCACGCACCTCATCCCCGTGGCCGCCGGGCACGAGATCATCCGCCAGCGGCGCAGCGGCCTGACGTTGGTCCGCATGACCCCGGACATCGTCTACGACCAGCTCATCGGCGCGGGCTGCGCGAGCAAGCTGATCTTCTCGTGGGGTGGCAACCCCGGGGTCGGCTCGCTGCACCGGTTCCGTGACGCCGTCCAGCACTCCTGGCCGGTACCGCTGGAGATAGAGGAACACAGTCACGCGGGCATGGCGAATCGGTACGTCGCCGGCGCTTCGGGCCTGCCGTTCGCGGTCCTGCGCGGGTACACCGGCACCGATCTCGCCGCGCACACCGACACGATCAAACCCATCACCTGCCCGTTCACCGGAGAGCGGCTGGCCGCCGTGCCCGCCCTCAATCCGGACGTCACGATCGTCCACGCCCAGCGCGCGGACAGGTCCGGCAACGTCCAGATCTGGGGCATCACCGGCGTGCAGAAGGAGGCGGTGCTCGCGGCGAAGCGGTCCTTGGTCACCGTCGAGGAGATCGTGGACGAACTGGAGCCCCGGCCGGGCGCGATCGTCCTGCCGTCGTGGGCCGTCACCGCCGTGGCCGAGGTGCCCGGCGGCGCGAGGCCGTCGTACGCGGCGGGGTACTACGAACGGGACAACGACGCCTACCAGGCATGGGACGCGATCGGCCGGGACAGGGAGAGCTTCACCCGCTGGCTCGACGAGCTGACGGGAGTGAAGGCATGACCGAGTACACCTCCGACGAGATGATGAGCGTCGCCGCCGCTCGCGCGCTCGGCGACGGGATGTCCTGTTTCGTGGGTATCGGGCTGCCGAGCACGGCCGCCAACCTGGCCCGCCGCGGGCACGCGCCGAATTTGACGCTCATCTACGAATCCGGTTGCCTCGGCGCCAAGCCGAGCAGGCTGCCGTTGTCCATCGGCGACGGCGAACTCGCCGACACCGCGGACGCCGTGGTCAGCGTTCCCGAGGTCTTCAACTACTGGCTCCAGCCGGGCCGGATCGACGTCGGCTTCCTCGGCGCCGCCCAGCTCGACAAGTTCGGCAACATCAACACCACCGTCATCGGCCCGGACTACGCCAATCCCAAGGTGCGTCTCCCGGGGGCGGGCGGCGCCCCGGAGATCGCCGCCTCCTGCCGCGAGGTGTTCGTGGTGCTCCGGCAGAGCACCCGCACCTTCGTCGAGAAGGTCGACTTCGTGACCTCGTTCGGCCACGGCACCGGCAAGGGCGATCGCGAGCGCCTCGGCCTCCCCGGCGCGGGGCCGACGCTGGTGGTCACCGACCTCGGCCTGATGCGGCCCGACCCGGAGACCGCCGAGCTCACGCTGACCGAGCTGCACCCCGGGGTCGAGGTCGATCAGGTCGTCGCGGCGACCGGGTGGAAACTGAAGGTGGCAGGCGACCTGGGTACCACCCCGGCGCCGACCGAGGCAGAACTCCGCATCCTCCGAGACCTCACAAGGGCGAGCGCATGACCGACGTCTTCCTGTTCGACGCCATCCGTACCCCGTTCGGCAAGTACGGCGGCGCCCTGTCCGGGGTCCGCCCGGACGACCTCGCCGCCACCGTCCTGCGGGCGCTGGCCGAGCGCAACGATCTCGACCCGGCCACCGTCGACGAGGTCGTGCTCGGCGACGCCAACGGCGCCGGCGAGGACAACCGGAACGTCGCGCGGATGGCGGCGCTGCTCGCGGGCTGGCCGACGACCGTGCCCGGTGCCACGGTCAACCGCCTGTGCGGCTCCGGTCTCGACGCCGTCATGCAGGCCAGCAGGTCGGTCCAGGTCGGCGACGCCTCGCTCGCCGTCGCGGGCGGGGTCGAGTCGATGAGCCGTTCGCCGCTGGTCATGCAGAAACCGGAGAAGGCCTTCCCGGCGGGCAACCAGACCCTGCACTCCACCGCGCTGGGCTGGCGCATGGTGAACCCGAAGATGCCCGAGCAGTGGACGGTCTCGCTGGGCGAGTCCACCGAGCAGCTCGCCGAGCGCTACGGCATCGGCCGCGACGAGCAGGACGCGTTCGCCGTCCGCAGCCACGTCAACGCCGCCCGCGCTTGGGACGAGGGGTTCTACGACGACCACGTCGTCCCCGTCGAGGGAGTCGAGCTCACCCGCGACGAAGGCATCCGGCCGGACTCCAGCCCGGAGAAGCTCGCGAAGCTCAAGCCCGTCTTCCGTCCACAAGGGACGGTCACGGCCGCGAACGCGTCGCCGCTGAACGACGGCGCCTCCGCGCTGCTGCTCGGTGACGAGGCGGCGGGGAAACGGCTCGGCAAGGCGCCGCTGGCCCGGATCGCCGGCCGGGGCGCGGCGGGCGTCGATCCGGACGTCTTCGGCATCGGCCCGGTGCGCGCGGCCGAGATCGCCCTGGAGCGGGCCGGAATCGGCTGGGAAGACCTGGCGGCCGTCGAACTGAACGAGGCCTTCGCCGCGCAGTCGCTGGCCTGCCTGCGGGACTGGTCGAAGCTCGACCCCGAGATCGTCAACGTGAACGGCGGCGCGATCGCGATCGGGCATCCGCTGGGCGCCTCCGGCGGCCGGATCCTCGGCACGCTGGCCCACCACCTGCGCCGCACCGGCGGGCGGTGGGGCCTGGCCGCCATCTGCATCGGCGTCGGCCAGGGGCTGGCCGTCGTCCTCGAAGCCCAGTGATCCGCTGACCCGCGCTGGAGGGAAACCATGTCCGCACCCGCAGAACTGAGGCTCCCGCGCTACCGGCGCGATCCGGAGGGCACGCATCCGCCGCTCGACTCCGCCGGCTACCGGTCGACGGCATTGCGGCACCCGAAGGAGCCGTTGATCGTGCTCCCGCATCTGCTGACCGAGGTCACCGGTCCCGCGCTGGGGCCGGGCCGGATCGGCGAATTCGACAACGACCTCACCAAGGGGCACGCGGGGGAGCCGCAGGGCCAGCGGATCATCGTCACCGGACGGCTGCTCGACGGCGACGGACGGCCGATCCGGGATTCGCTCGTGGAGATCTGGCAGGCGAACGCGGGCGGCCGGTACCGGCACACCGGTGACCGCTGGCCTTCGCCGCTGGACCCGAATTTCGACGGCGCGGGCCGGACGCTCACCGACTCCGAAGGGCGCTACACCTTCACCACGATCAAACCGGGCGCGTACCCGTGGAAGAACCACGACAACGCCTGGCGGCCGGCGCATATCCACTTCTCCGTGTTCGGCAGTGCGTTCACCCAGCGGCTGGTCACCCAGATGTACTTCCCGGAAGACCCGCTGTTCTCGCAGGACCCGATCTTCAACTCCATCCCGGACGAGAAGGCGCGGCAGCGGATGATCGCGCACTTCGACCTCGACCGCACGGAAGCCGAGTGGGCGCTGGCCTTCCAATTCGACATCGTCGTGCGCGGCCGCGAGGCTTCGGTCTTCGAAGACGAGGAGGACGAGCACTGATGCCGGAGACGACGCCTTCCCAGACCGTCGGCCCGTACCTGTCCATCGGCCTGCCCTGGCCGGACGGGCCGGACGTCGTCCCCGCGGACGAGCCCGCCGCGGTCCGGATCCACGGCCGCGTCCTCGACGGCGCGGGGGAACCCGTCCCGGACGCGATGATCGAGACCTGGCAGGCCGACGCCGACGGCCGGTTCGATCACCCCGACGATCCGCGCGGAGCCGTCGCCGGTGGGTTCCGGGGCTTCGGCCGCTGCCCCACCGATCCGAGCGGCAGCTACGAGATCCGGACGATCATGCCCGGTTCGTTGCCCGGTCCGGCGGGCAGCACGCAGGCCCCGCATATCGACGTCTCGGTGTTCGCCCGCGGACTCCTGCACCGGGTGGTCACCCGGATCTACTTCGAGGACAACGACAATTCCGGGGATCCGGTGCTGGCGTCGGTCCCGGAGGCCCGCCGAGGGACCTTGATCGCTACCAAGGACAGCGGCGGCTACCGGTTCGACATCCGGTTGCAGGGCGAGGGGGAGACGGTGTTCTTCGATGTCTGAGCCGGTGAAAGTCCACAGCGTCGCGGAAGGGCCTGCGGACGGTCCTGCCGTGGTGTTCAGCGGATCGCTCGGCAGCGATCACCGCATGTGGGAGCCGCAGGTGAAACCCTTGGTGGAGCAGGGTTTCCGGGTGATCCGGTACGACACCCGCGGGCATGGCGCGTCGCCCGTCCCACCCGGGCCGTACACCCTCGCGGATCTCGGCGGTGACCTGCTTGCGCTGCTCGACGAGCACGGTGCCGAGCGTGCCCATGTCGTCGGGCTCTCGCTCGGCGGGATGACCGGGATGTGGCTGGGCGTGAACGCGCCGGACCGCATCGCGAGTCTCGTGCTGTGCTGCACGTCCGCGAAGCTCGGGCCGCCGAGCATGTGGGCGGACCGGGCCAAGACGGTCCGGGAGAAGGGCACCGGCGCGATCGCCGAGGCCGGGGTCGGCCGCTGGCTGACCGCCGGCTACGCCGCCGCGCACCCCGAGCGTGCCGGGTACCTGCGCGAGATGATCGCGAGCGTCCCGGCGGAGGGCTACGCGTCGTCCTGCCAGGCCATCGAAAGGATGGACCTCGTCGGCGACCTGCCCAAGATCGCGGCGCGGACCCTGGTGATCGCCGGGGCCGAGGACCCGGCCACGCCGGTCGAGCACGCCGAGGTGATCGCGGGCGGCATCCCGGACGCGCGGCTCGAAGTCGTCGAAGGCGCCGCGCATCTGGGGAGCTTCGAACAGCCCGAGCGGTTCACCGCGTTGATCCTCGAACACCTGGAGGCCGCCCGATGACCGACGACACCTACGAGACCGGCATGAAGGTGCGCCGCGAGGTCCTCGGGGACGCGCACGTCGATCGGGCGGTCGCCCGCACCACCGAGTTCAGCCGCCCGTTCCAGGACTACATCACCCGGGGCGCCTGGGGATCGGTCTGGTCGCGAGACGGGCTCGACCGCAAGACCCGCAGCTGCGTCACCCTGGCCGCGCTCACCGCGTTGCACGCCCACGACGAGCTCGCGATGCACGTCCGCGCCGCCGTCCACAATGGACTCACTGCTGAGGAGATCTCCGAGGTCCTGCTGCACACCGCCGTCTACACGGGTGCCCCGGCGGCCAACACCGCGTTCGCCGTGGCCCAGCGGGTCCTGGCCGAACTCGGTGAGCCCGCCGCCCAGGAAAAGGGAGGCAGTTAGGGTTCTCATATGGACGAAGGCGAGGTGACCGAGCGCGGGGCGCATCATGTCCAGTCGCTGGAGCGCGGGCTGGCCGTGATCAAGGCGTTCAACGCGGACGCGGCGGAACTCACCCTGAGCGACGTGGCCCGCTCCACCGGGCTGACCAGGGCGGCCGCCCGCCGGTTCCTGCTCACCCTCGTCGACCTGGGGTACGTGCGCACGGACGGCAAATACTTCTCGCTCACCGCGCGGGTCCTCGAACTCGGCTACTCGTATCTGTCGAGCCTGTCGCTCCCGGAGGTCGCCCAGCCGCATCTGGAGCGGCTCTCCGCCGAGGTGCACGAGTCGAGTTCGGTCTCGGTGCTCGAAGGCAGGGACATCGTCTACGTCGCGCGCGTGGCCGTTTCGCGGATCATGACCGTCAGCATCAACGTCGGCACCCGCTTCCCGGCCCACGCGACGTCGATGGGGCATGTCCTGCTGGCCGGTCTCGACGACGCAGACCTGCGGGACTACCTCTCCGAAGCGACGCTCGACAAGCTCACCGCGCGGACCAAGAGCCGGCCGGAGGAACTGCTCGCCGAACTGGTCAGGGTCTACGAGCAGGGCTACGCGATGGTCGACCAGGAACTCGAAGAGGGTCTCCGCTCGATCGCCGCGCCGATCCACGACCGGCGGGGCAGGGTCGTGGCCGCGGTCAACCTCTCCACCCACGCCAGCCGCACCACACGTGAGTCGGTCGAACAGGAACTGCTGCCGCCGCTGCTCGCGGCGGCACGCGCCATCGAGACCGACCTCGCCTCGGCGCCGCCCACCAAAGCGCGGCATGGTTGAGCCTGGCGGCGGAGCTGAGGATGAACTCGGGAAACGGACCCACGGCGTGAACCCGCCCGGCCGAAGGCCCCGCCATCGCGGTGGCGGGGCGCCCTTGCCGGTGAAGGTGAGGGGCCAGACCAGGCCTCGCCCCGCCGACGCGATCGCGGACGCGGGTTCACCATCCGCCACTGAGGTCGCCGGGCTGCTGCTCGCGGCCGGAGCGGGCCGCCGGTTCGGCGGGCCGAAGGCGCTGGCCGTCCTCGACGGCGAGCCGTTCGTCGTGCGGGCGTTGCGGGTGCTCACCGACGCGGGCTGCGCGCCGGTCCGGGTGGTGCTGGGTGCTTCGGCCGCGGAAGTCCGCGCGCTCCTGCCCGACCCCGAGACCGCGGTCGTGGCCGAAGACTGGGAGTCCGGCATGGGCGCGTCCTTGCGGGCGGGCCTGAGGGCGCTCACCGGGACCGATGCCGAAGCCGCCGTCGTGCATCTCGTGGATCTGCCCGGCGTCGGCGCCGACGTGGTCCGCAGGGTCGCGGCCGGGGCCGACGAGAGCACCGTCGCTCGTGCCGCGTACGAAGGCGTTCCCGGCCATCCCGTCGTACTCGGCCGCCGATGGTGGCCGGAGATCGTGGCGGGCGCGTCCGGGGACAAGGGCGCCCGCGACTGGCTCAAGGGCCGCGAGGACCTGCGGCTCGTCGAATGCGGTGACCTCGGCAGCGGGCACGACGTGGACCGCCGCGAGGATCTTCCGGGCTGATCTCCGGCTCACCGAGGCTTACGATCGGCACGTGACCGTCGAATCGCCCGAGAAACTGGCCGAAGCCCTCGAAACGGTCGGCTACCTCGCCGACGACGGCATCGCCACGGCCGGGTTCCTCGCCGTGGCGCTCGGCCGCCCACTGTTCTGCGAGGGGGAACCGGGCACCGGCAAGACTTCGCTCGCGCTCGGACTGGCCGAAGCGCTCGGCATGCCGCTCATCCGGCTCCAGTGCCACGAGGGGATCGACGCGGCGCAGGCACTGTACGAATGGGACTTCCCCCGCCAACTGCTGCATCTGCGGGCGCTGGAAGCCGCGGGTGACGGCGGCCTCGACGTCGAGGCCGCCGAACAGTCCCTCTACACCCAACGTTTCCTGCTCTCCCGGCCGCTGCTGAAAGCGTTGCAGACCGCGCCGTGTGTCCTGCTGGTCGACGAGATCGACCGCGCCGACGACGAGTTCGAAGCCTTCCTGCTGCAACTCCTCGACGAGAACGCGGTGACGATCCCCGAGTTCGGCGAGGTGCGCGCCGAACATCCGCCGCTCGTGGTGCTCACCTCCAACCGGACGCGGGAGGTGCACGACGCGCTGAAGCGCCGCTGTCTCTATCACTGGCTCGAACATCCGGACCTCGGCCGCGAGATCGAGATCCTGCGCCGCAAGATCCCGAACCTGGGCGAGGCGCTCGCGACACAGGTCGCGACGGCGGTGCAGCGGCTTCGCGCGATGGAGTTGCTGAAACCGCCTGGGGTGGCGGAATCCCTCGATTGGGCTCAGGCGCTGCTCGCCCTCGGAATGTCCGAATTGGACGCCGCGACCGCCGCCAGGACCCTCGGTTCGGTGCTCAAGTACAGCGAAGACCTGGACAGGGTCCGGGCCAAGCTGGACAAACTGCTCGCCTGAGCGCCAGCAGCCGGTTTCGCCCATGGTGCGGTACTGCATGACGATGTCCGCCATGGCAAAATGGGCAAGCGGAACGTTGCTCCGCTATCGATACGGAGCAACGTTCTGTTTGTCCAGGCCGGTGGCAGAGGAGTGGCGTGATGAGCGAAGAGGGCACCAAGGCCAAACGCGCGGACGCCCGCCGCAACGAGAAGACCTTGCTCGACGCCGCCGCCGCGGTCTTCGTCACCTCGGGCGTCGAGGCGCCGGTCCGCGACATCGCGGCCAAGGCGGGTGTCGGGATGGGCACGATCTACCGGCATTTCCCGACCAGGGCCGACCTCATCATCGCCGTCTACCGGCATCAGGTCGACGCGTGCGCCGAAGCCGGGCCGGAGCTGCTGGCGTCGAGCGATTCCCCTTACGAAGCCCTGCGGCGCTGGATCGACCTCTTCGTCGATTTCCTGGTCACCAAACACGGTCTGGCGGCGGTGCTGCAGTCCGACAACGCCGGGTTCGAGACGCTGCACACCTACTTCCTCGACACCCTCCTGCCGGTGTGCGCCCGGTTGCTCGACGCGGCGGCGGAAGCGGACGAGATCCGCTCCGATCTGCAGGCGATCGAAGTCATGCGCGGCGTCGGGAACCTCTGCATCGGCGCCGAAAGCGATCCGCGCTACAACGCGCGCAAGATGGTCGGCGTCCTCATCGCGGGCCTCAGGACTTAGGTCTTCTTCGCATCCAGAGGACGAAACGCGCGCACAATGGAGGAGTGAGAGATCCACTGGCGGGCTTCGTCGGCTTCGCGGAGGCATTGCGCGAAGCCGGTTTGCCGTGCGACGCGCACCGAGTGCGGGCGTACCTCGAAGCCGTCGGCGAGATCGATCTGGCCGATCCGGACCAGCTGTACTGGGCCGGACGGTTGACGCTGTGCGCGGATCCCGACGACCTTCCGCGCTACGACGCCGCGTTTGACGGCTGGTTCACCGAAAAGGAAACCGGGTCACGGCGGCGCGGCAGGGAAGCGGCCCCGAAGCGCGCCAGGATCGCCACGCTCGCGCAGGCGGGCCATGGCGAGTCCGGTGCGGATCCCGACGAGCTCCGTGTGGCGGCAAGCGAGGAAGAGATCCTGCGGCACCGGGATCTCGCCGAGCTGAGTGTCGCCGAACGCGCTCACCTGCGGGAACTGCTCGCGAAACTGCGCCCGGCGCTTCCGTTGCGGTCGTCCCCGCGCCGTCGCGCGGCCCGGCGGGGCACGCTCGATCCGTCACGCACGCTCCGCGCGATGCTGGCCGGGGGCGGCGAGCCCGTGCGCCTGGCGTACCGGCGGAAAGGGGTCAAACCGCGTCGCGTCGTCCTCCTGATCGACGTCTCCGGCTCGATGGGGCCGTACGCCGACTCTCTGTTGCGGTTCGCGCACGTCGTGGCGCGGCGCGCTCCGGGCCGGGTCGAGGTGTTCACCCTGGGCACCCGGCTCACCAGGGTCTCCCGTCAGCTCCGGCTGCGCGATCCCGAGCACGCGATGCTCGCCGCGGCCGCCGCGGTCCCCGATTTCGCGGGCGGGACGAGGCTCGGCGAGACCCTGCGGGCGTTCCTCGACCGATGGGGACAACGCGGTGTGGCCAGGCGTTCCGTGGTCACCGTGTTCTCCGACGGCTGGGAACGGGGCGACCCCGGCCTGCTCGGCGAGCAGCTCGCCAGGCTGCGGCGGCTCGCGCACGTCGTATTCTGGGTGAATCCGCACGCGGGGCGGGCGGGTTACGCTCCCGTGCAGTCCGGCATCGTGGCCGCGCTCCCGTACCTCGATCGGCTGCTCGCCGGGCACAGCTTGGCCACATTGGAACGACTGCTGGTGGAGATCGCCGATGCGTGACGTACTGGACGAACTGCACCGCCGCTGGGCGGCAGGCGAGACGGTGGGGGTCGGCACCGTGGTGGCGACGTTCTCGTCGGCGCCGCGGAGCCCGGGAGCGGCGATGCTCGTCGCCCCGGACGGCACGGTCACCGGCAGCGTCTCCGGTGGCTGCGTCGAAGGCGCCGTCTACGAGCTCGCCCAGCAGGTGGTCGCCGAACGCGCATCCGTGCTGCAGCGCTATGGCGTGTCCGACGACGACGCGTTCGCGGTCGGGCTGACCTGCGGCGGGATCATCGACATCTACGTCCAGCACATCGACCGCGACTCGATGCCGGAGCTCGGCGAGGTCGTCGAATCGGTCCACAGTGGACAACCGGTCGCCGTGGTCACGGTGATCGAGCACGAACGGGACGGCCTGGTCGGCGAGCATCTGATCGTCTGGCCGGATCGTGTCGCCGGGTCGCTCGGCTCGTCGCGGATGGACGACGCCGTCGTCGACGACGCGCGCGGCATGCTCGCCGGCGGCCGCACGGGCACCCTGCACTACGGGCCGGACGGGCAGCGCCGCGGCGAGGGGATGACGGTCTTCGTCAATTCCTTCGAACCGCCCGCGCGCCTGCTGGTCTTCGGCGCGATCGACTTCGCCGCCGCGATGGCGAAGATGGGTGCGTACCTCGGCTACCAGGTCACGGTCTGCGACGCGCGGCCCGTGTTCGCGACGAAGAGCCGGTTCCCGGACGCCGACGAGGTCGTCGTCGACTGGCCGCATCGCTATCTCAAGGCCGAAGCCGAAGCGGGCCGGGTCGACGGCCGGACCGCGATCGCCGTGCTCACCCACGACCCGAAGTTCGACGTGCCGCTGCTGGAGGTCGCGTTGCGGCTCGACGTCGGCTACGTCGGCGCGATGGGCTCGCGCAAGACCCACGACGACCGGTTCGCGCGGCTGCGGGAAGCCGGGGTCACCGAGGCGGAACTTGAACGGCTGTCCTCGCCGATCGGCCTCGATCTCGGCGCGCGGACCCCCGAGGAGACCGCGGTGTCGATCGCGGCGGAGATCATCGCGCTGCGGTGGAGTGGTTCGGGCTCGCGGCTCGCCGAGCTCAGCGGCCGGATCCACGGCTGACGCCGGGCACCGGCACCGACTGACTCGACTTGACCACCTCGAAGGCGGGCAGGGTTTCGAACCGTTTGACGTGCTTGTCGAACAGTTTCCTGGACAGGTACCGACTCGCCTTGAGGTCCGGGGTGAGCAGCACGACGACGTAGTCCCACTGCCCGACGATGCTGTAGCAGTGCTGGACGCGGGGCTCGGCCAGCATCCGCTCGCGGAAGGCCGTGTGGTGTTTCTCGTCGTCGTCGGTCAGCGCGACCAGGATGACCGACGTCATCCCCGCGCCGAGCGTCTCCGGATCGAGCACGGCGACCTCGGCGCGGATCACGCCCGCGGCGCGCAGCCGGGTCAGCCGCCGCTGGACCGCGCTCGGGGAGAGGCCGACGGCATCGCCCAGGTCGTGCAGGGGCCGGGCCGCGTCGGCCTGGACGAGGTCGAGCAGAAGGTGGTCGATCTCGTCGAGAGGCACGCAAGATTTTTGCACGCGGGCGGGAAAATTTACAATCGCCATGATCGGCTCCCCGCCTAGCTTGAGTGTCATGGACCTGAAGCTGGACAACGTCGCTGAGGCGGCAAAGGTGATCGACCCCGTTTTCCTGAATTCCCCGCAGTACGGCGACGAACAGCTGAACGCCCGGCTCGGCCGGTCCGTGCTGGTGAAGATCGAGACGCTGAATCCCTTGCGCAGCTTCAAAGGCCGGGGCGCGGACTACTTCGCGGCCGGGCTGGAGCCGGGTACCACGATGGTGTGCGGGACCAGTGGCAACTTCGGGCAGGCGGTCGCCTTCGCCGCCAGGAAGCGCGGTCTGCGGGCCGAGGTGTTCGTCCCGGCCGACATCTCCCCGGTCAAACTGCGGCGGATGAAGACGCTGGGGGCGCGGGTACGCCGGGTCGAGGGCGAGGTGAAGGTCGCCGCTGCCGCCTTCGCCGCCGAAGCGCCGGACCGAGTCTTCGTGGTCGACGGCCGTGAGCCCGCGATCTCCGAAGGGGCGGGCACGATCGGGCTGGAACTGGCGGCGGCGGGCGCGATCGACACGGTCGTGCTCCCGGTCGGCGACGGCGCGCTGATCGCCGGCGTCGCGCTCTGGCTCAAGGCGCACACGCCGGACATCCGGGTCGTCGGCGTCGGGACCACGTCGGCGCAAGCGATGGCGACGAGCTGGCGGGCCGGTGAGCCGATCACCGTCGACCGGGTGAACTCGTTCGCCGGTGGCATCTCGATCCGCACCCCGGAACCCGAATCCATCCGGCGCCTGCGGTCACTCGTGGACGACTTCGTGCTGGTCGAGGACGACGATCTGCGCGCGGCCATGCGGCTGGGCGCGGAAACCCTCGGTGTCCTGCCGGAACCCGCGGGGGCCGCCGGACTGGCCGCGCTGACCGTGCACGACATCCCCGGCGACCGGGTCGCCACCGTGGTCACCGGGGCGAACGCGCCCTGGCCTCCGGAGTACCGAATGGACACTCGCGCTTCCTCCGCATCTGCGTCGGTATCCCTTGCCTGACAACGCACTTGCGGATCCGTTCGCGAGTCACCCCCTGGTGGGGGTTGCCCTGGCAGGCCCTGCGTAGCACGCTCGACTGTGAGTCCGATCACGGTCGCTCCGGGGTCGGTCCGTGACAACCGAATGACCGGCCGCTCCCGAACGACCCCGGACCAGCGCGGGGTTTCTCTTGCTTTTGGAGGCCTGATGCGCATCACCGTCACCGTCGACGGCACCAGCTACACAGACGACGTCGAGCCCCGGACCCTCCTCGTGCACCACCTGCGCGAACGGCTCGGGAAGGTGGGCACCGTGGTCGGTTGCGACACCAGCAACTGCGGCGCCTGCACCGTCCACCTCGACGGGCACAGCGTGAAATCCTGTTCGGTACTCGCGGTCCAGGCCGACGGCTGCGAGGTCACCACGATCGAGGGACTCGCCCGCGACGGCGAACTGCATCCGGTGCAGAAGGCCTTCCACGAGAATCACGCGCTCCAGTGCGGTTTCTGCACTCCCGGCATGATCATGCAGTCGATCGACCTGCTCGCCGACAATCCCGATCCGGACGAGAAGGCGGTCCGCGAAGGGCTCGAAGGCAACCTGTGCCGCTGCACGGGCTACCAGAACATCGTGCGCGCGGTGCGCGACGCCGCCCACGAGATGCGGCCCGGCGCCGGTCCCGAAGCCGAGCGGCTCGCTTCGGACACCGCTTCCCGTGTCGGCGCGGGTGGTGAGTGATGACCTCCACGATCGAACCGGAGGTCGGCCCAGAGATCGGCAGGGCCCGTCGCCGCAAGGAGGACGAGCGCCTCATCACCGGCAGGACCCGCTGGACCGACAACCTGACCCTGCCCGGAATGCTGCACCTCGCGGTGCTCCGCAGCCCGTTCGCGCACGCCAAGATCGTCTCGATCGACGTCACGGAGGCGAAATCCGCGCCCGGTGTGGTCGCGGTCTTCACCGGGAAGGACCTCGACCCCGAGAGCGCCATCGGCATGCCGTGCGCGTGGCCGATCACCCCGGACATGAAATCGCCGAGGCGGCCCATCCTCGCCTCGGACACGGTGAACTTCGCCGGTGAGGGCGTCGCCGTGGTCGTCGCCCGCACCTCGGCCGAAGCACACGACGCCCTCGAGATGATCGACGTCGACTACGACGAACTCCCGGTCGTCCTCGGGCTCGAAAACGCGCTCGCCGAGGGCGCGCCGCTGGTGCACGAGGAGCTCGGCACCAACCAGAACGCGGTCTGGGTCTTCGATTCCGCCGACGCGGGAACGGGTTCCAGCGTCGAGGACGCGATTTCGAACTCCGAGGTCGTGCTCAAACGGCGCTTCCGTCAGCAGCGGCTGGTGCCGGCGTTCATGGAACCGCGGGCGTGCGTCGTCGACCCGACGGGCAATCAGCTGGTCATGTGGTCGGCCACCCAGGTCCCGCACATCCTCAAGACGATGACCGCGGCGACGCTCGGCCTCCCCGAGCACAAGGTGCGGGTGATCGCGCCGGACGTCGGCGGCGGGTTCGGCGGCAAGATCGCCGTGCTGCCCGAAGAGATGATGGCGACGCTCATCGCGCAGCGGCTCCGCAAACCGGTCAAGTGGAACGAGTCCCGTTCGGAGACGATGGTCGCCGCGCACCACGGCCGCGACCAGATCCAGGATCTCACCATCACCGCGGACCGCGACGGCACGGTGACCGGCCTCAAGGTCGAACTGCTCGCCGACATGGGCGCGTACCTCGGCCTCGTCGGCCCCGGCGTGCCGATCCTCGGCGCGTTCATGTTCAACGCGATCTACAAGTTCCCGGCGTACCACTTCGCCTGCACCAACGTGTTCACCAACACCACGCTCACCGACGCCTATCGCGGCGCCGGGCGGCCGGAGGCCACGTTCGGGATCGAGCGGATGATGGACGAACTCGCCGTCGAACTGGGCATGGACCCGATGGAGATCCGCGAGAAGAACTGGATCAAGCACGAGGAGTTCCCGTTCACCACGGTGGCCGGGCTGACCTACGACTCGGGCAACTACGAGGCGGCGACCGCCAAGGCCAAGGAGCTCTTCGACTACGACGGGCTCCGCCGCGAGCAGAAGGAACGACGGGAATCGGGCGACCCGGTCCAGCTCGGCATCGGCATCTCGACGTTCACCGAGATGTGCGGTCTCGCACCGTCGCGGGTGCTCGGCTCGCTGGACTACGCGGCGGGCGGCTGGGAACACGCGGAGATCCGCGTGCTGCCCACCGGCAAGATCGAGGTCATCACCGGCGCCTCCGCGCACGGCCAGGGCCACGAGACGGCGTGGAGCCAGATCGTCGCCGACAAACTCGGCGTGCCGTTCGAGGACATCGAGGTCATCCACGGCGACACCCAGTCCTCGCACAAGGGCATGGACACCTACGGCTCCCGGTCGCTGGTGGTCGGCGGGATCGCGGTGGTCAACGCGGCGGACAAGGTCCTCGCCAAGGCCAAGCCGATCGCGGCGCATCTGATGGAGTGTGCCGAGGACGACCTCGAATTCTCGGCGGGCAAGTTCTCGGTCAAGGGCACGGATTCCTCGACGTCCATCCAGGACATCGCGTGGGCCGTGTTCTCGGCGCACAACCTGCCGGACGGGGTCGAACCGTCGCTGGACTCGTCGGACACGTTCGATCCGGAGAACTTCTCGTTCCCGCACGGCACGCATCTGTGCGCGGCCGAGGTCGACACCGAGACCGGGCGTGTGCGGTTGCGCTCCTATGTCTGCGTCGACGACGTCGGCGTGGCCGTCAACCCGCTGATCGTCGAAGGCCAGGTGCACGGCGGGCTCGCGCAGGGCATCGCGCAGGCGTTGTTCGAGGAGGCCGTCCACGATGAGGGCGGCACGCTGACCACCGGGACCTTCGCCGACTACCTGCTCCCGTCGGCGGCGGATCTGCCCAGCTTCACCACCGACCGCACCGAGACGCCGTCGACGACGAACCCGTTGGGCGCCAAGGGAGTCGGGGAGGCGGGCACGATCGCCTCGACCCCGGCGGTGGTCAACGCCGTGGTCGACGCCGTCCGGCACTTCGGGGTGAACGACATCGAAATGCCGTTGACCCCGATGCGGGTCTGGCACGCCATCCAGCACGGGTCGGCCGCCGCGGGCGGGCTGGGCTCCGAAGCCGGTGGCGGTCTCGGTTCGATCGACGCCACCGGAGGTGTCCAGTGATCCCGGCCCCGTTCGAGTACGTCGCCCCGTCCACAGTGGACGAAGCGATCAGCGCGCTCGCCGAGGCGGGCGAGGACGCCAAGGTGCTGGCGGGCGGGCAAAGCCTGCTGCCGGTGCTGCGGATGCGGCTCGCCACGCCGACCACGCTCGTGGACCTCGGGAAGGTCGCCGAGCTGCGCGGCGTCCGTGAAGACGGCGACGCGCTGGTGATCGGCTCGATGACCACGCATTACGACGTCCAGCGGGACGCGCTGGTCGCCGAGCACGCCGCGTTGCTCAAGGCCGCCACCGACACGGTGGCCGATCCGCAGATCCGCCACCGCGGCACGTTCGGCGGTGCCCTCGCGCACGCCGATCCCGCCGGTGACCTGCTCGCTCCGGTGCTCGCGCTCGGCTGCGAACTCGTCGTCGCCGGCCAGGACGGACGGCGGACGGTCGCCGCGGCGGACTTCTTCCAGGACATGTTCACCACCGCGCTCGCCGCGGACGAACTCCTGGTCGAGGTCCGGGTGCCGAAGCACACCGGCTGGCACGCCCACTACGAGAAGTTCAACCGGGTCGCGCAGGCGTGGTCGATGGTCGCGGTCGCGGCCTGTGTCCGCACCGAGGCGGGCACCATCGAGGAAGCGCGGGTCGCGCTGACCAACATGGGCTCGACCCCGGTGCGGGCCGCCGGAGTCGAGGAGGCCTTGGTCGGCTGCGCGGCCACCGCCGAGGCGATCCGCGGCGCGGCCGAACGCGCGGCCGAGGGCACGAACCCCACGGCCGACGGCAACTCCGACGTCGAATACCGGCAGCACCTCGCGCGGGTGCTGACCGGCAGGGCGGTCCTCGCCGCGGCAGGTTCCTGAGCACATCCAGAAGGGAGGTCGGCCCGTGCGGCTCGACCACGAATTCACCGTCCCGGCCCCGGTCGACGAGGTCTGGAAGGCCGTCGTCGACCCGGAACGAGTGGCGCCGTGCATGCCGGGCGCCACCGTCACCGAAGTCGACGGGGACGCCTTCAAGGGCACGGTGAAGGTCAAGCTCGGGCCGATCTCCCTGCTCTACAAGGGAACCGGCCACTTCGTCGAGAAGGACGCCGACGCCAGGAAAGTCGTGATCAAGGCCGCAGGCAAGGACGCGCGGGGAGCGGGCACGGCGTCGGCGACCGTGACGCTCACCTTGACCGAGAAGGACGGCGTCACCCACGGCGCCGTCGCCACGGAGCTGGCGGTCACCGGTAAGCCCGCGCAGTTCGGGCGCGGGATGATCTCCGAGGTCGGCGGCAAGATCCTCGACTCCTTCGCCGACTGCCTGTCCGGCAAGCTCGCCACCACGCCCGAGCCCGAGAAACCTCAGGAACGCCCAGAACGCCCGCCGTTGCAGGCGGTCAAGCAGGTGACAGAGGGCGAAGCCATCGACCTGATGGAGTACGCGGGCGGATCCGTGGTGAAACGCGCGGCTCCGGTGCTGGTGGTCCTCGCCGGGGTGCTTCTGGTCGTCGCGATCGTGCGGGCTGTGACGCAACGGACGAAATAGCGGCTTCCGTCAGCCGTTGAACCCGGTATGAAGGCGGATCACGAAGTCGACGTGGCGGTGATCGGGGCGGGCCAGGCGGGTTTGTCGGCGGCGTATCACCTGCGCCGCGCGGGATTCGCCAACCAGACGGGTTTCGTCGTGCTCGACCACGGCAAACGGCCGGGCGGCGCGTGGCAGTACCGCTGGCCCTCGCTGATCGTGGAGAAGGTCCACGGCATCCACGACCTCCCCGGGATGGCCTTCGGCACCCCGGATCCGAAACTGCCCGCGGCCGACGTCGTTTCCGACTACTTCGGCCGCTTCGAAAGCACCTACGACCTTCCGGTCCACCGTCCCGTCGACGTCCTGTCGGTGACCGCCGAGGACGATCGCCTGGTCGTGGCGAGCGCGGCGGAAACCTGGGCCGCGCGTGCGGTGATCAGCGCGACCGGCACCTGGGACCGGCCGTTCTGGCCGCACTACCCGGGGCAGGAGACCTTCCGCGGCCGCCAGCTGCACACCGCCGACTACACCGGCGGCGAAGACTTCCGCGGCAAACGTGTCGTCGTGGTCGGCGGTGGCTCGTCGGCCGTCCAGCTGTTGCTGGAGATCGCGCCCTTCACCCGTTCGACGCGCTGGGTCACCCGGCGCCCGCCGGTCTGGCGTGACGAGCCGTTCAGCGAGGATTGGGGCCGCGAGGCCGTCGCGAAGGTCGATCGGCGCGTCCGCGAGGGCCTGCCGCCGAAGAGCGTCGTCAGCGTGACCGATCTGGCGGTGACGCCCGACGTGCGCGCCGGTCTCGACGCGGGAATCCTCGACCGGCGGCCGATGTTCCAGCGGATCACACCGGACGGCGTGGAGTGGGCGGACGGCACCTTCGAGCCGGCCGACGTCATCCTGTGGGCCACCGGATTCCGGGCCGCGATCGACCATCTCGCGCCGCTGCGCCTGCGCGGGGCGGGCGGGGGCATCCGGATGGACGGCACCCGCGTCGTCGCCGAACCGAGGCTGCATCTGGTCGGCTACGGCCCGTCCGCCAGTACCGTCGGCGCGAACCGGGCGGGTCGCGCGGCCGTCACCGAGATCCGGCGCCTGCTCGGACGCTGAGGTCGTCGAGGATCCCGGCCAGCCCGGCGGGCCGCCGGAAGAAGCCGGCGTGACTGCTCGCGAGGTCGCGGACGTCGAACGGGTTGTCCGGGGTCAGCGCGTCGCCCTCGGCGATGTAGAGGTCCTGCGCGGCGAGCGGCATCGACCGGTCCTCGGTCAGCCTGACGAACGTGTGCGGGATCCTGCCCCAGGAGTCCTTGTCGGCGCGACGGTCCCAGTCCTGCCCGGTCAGCCAGAACACCTCGTCCGGCTGGCTCGTCACGACGACCTGGAGGAACTGCTCTTCGGTGAGTTCGCCGGAGATGGCCTTCCGGAGCGCGTCGCGCTGGGCGCGGTCGGCGCCACGCCAGTTGACCCGGACGAATCCCTGGCGCGACGGGTCGCCGACGAGGAGCGGCGCCGTCGCGGGGAAGAGAGCGGACGACGACCACTCGGGCAGCGCGGGGTATTCGCCGGGCGCGCGGTCCACCGGGCACTGCGCGGCGATGTAGACGACCCGGTCGATCAGCTCGGGGATCGCGTTGGCGGCGGCGGTGACCGGGAGCCCGCCGAAACTGTGCGCCACCAGGACGACCGGGCCGTGGTGGCGCACGCGCTGGACCGCGTCGATCACCGGCCGGGCGAAGTCGTCCGAGGTCAGGCCGCTCATCACCGACGGCTCGGTGGCGAAGGTTTCGAGGTCTTGTTCGTGGTAGGCCGTGGTGAAACCCGCGCCCCGGCCGGGGAGGTCGATCGCCAGCGTCCGATGCCCGCGCGACGCCATCTCCCGCTGGGTCGCCGACCAGGAGTGTCCCGAACTTCCCGAACCGTGCACGAAGACAAAAGTGGGGATCATGGTTTCGAGTGTGGCGGCTCCGGGCGCTCCAGAAGAGCCGTCGCCCCAAAGGGCGGCGAAGAAGGGACGACCGGGCCGATATTTGACCGATCGTTACAGAACATGGAATGCTGTCGGTATGCCCCGCCCCAAGGGATTCGATCCCACCGAAGTGCTCGACGCCGCCGTCGGCACGTTCTGGCGCAAGGGGTACGCCGCCACGTCGGCTCAGGATCTGGTCGACGGCACCGGGCTGGGACGGGGAAGCCTGTACAACGCGTTTTCGGGCAAGCAGCAGCTTTTCAGCGAGGCGCTGCGTCGCTACGAGGAGACGTCCGCGACCCGCGTCGAGGAGATGCTGGCCGCGCCGGGGTCCATCCGGACGCGGGTCAGGCGTGTCCTGATGGACGTCGTCGACGACGAGTTGGAGACCTCGGACGGGCATCGCGGCTGCCTCGCCGTCAACGCCGCCCTCGAACTCGGCGGGATCGACGACGAGGTCACCGCCCGCGTCCGCCACAACTTCGAACGGGCGGAGAACGCGTTCCACGCCGAGTTCGCCGCCGCGAGGGAGTCGGGCGAGATCGGCCCGGACCGGGATCCGCGAGCACTGGCGCGGTTCACTCTCGCCGCGATGTACGGCCTGCGGGTGCTGGGAAAGACCGCGGACCGGCAGGCGCTCACCCAAGTCGTCGAAACCACCGTCCAGGCGTTGTGATGTTCCAGGTTTCGTGACCGAACGCCCGTGCTCGCGCGGCTTCGCTGCGCCCTCGTTCTTTAACGAACATTCCACTATCGACAAGGAGCAGACCAAGTCATGACGAAGACCGTCGCGGTGCTCGGCACCGGAATCATCGGCGCCCCGGTCGCGCGCAACCTGAGCAAGGCCGGGTTCGCGGTCCGGGCCTGGAACCGCACCGCGGCCAAGGCCGAAGCCCTGTCCGGGGACGGTGTCCAGGTCGCGGCGAGCGCCGCGGAAGCCGTCGAGGGCGCGCCGGTCGTGCTCACGGTCCTCACCGACGGCCCGGCGGTCCTGGAGGCGATCCGCGCGGCCGCCCCCGCCGCCGGAACGATCTGGGTCCAGCTCAGCACCGTCGGCGACGCTGTCGACGAACTGGTCGCGTACGCGGACGAGCACGGTCTCGTCTTCGTCGACGCACCGGTGCAGGGCACCCGTCAGCCCGCCGAGCTGGGCCAGCTGATCGTGCTGGCGGCGGCCGCCGCCGAGGCACGCGAAACGGTCCAGCCGCTGTTCGACGCCATCGGCAAGCGCACGCTGTGGGTCGGCGAAGACGGCCGCACCGGCGCGGCGAGCAGGCTCAAACTGGTACTGAACACCTGGGTGATCGCGCTGACCCACGGCGTCGGCGAAGCACTCGCGCTGGCCGAAGGGCTCGGTGTCGACCCGCGGCATTTCGTCGACGTCGTCACCGGCGGCCCGATGGACAACGGCTACTTCCAGGCGAAATCCGCGGCGATCCTCGAGAACGACTACACCACCGCCTTCTCGGTCGACAACGCCGAGAAGGATTCCCGGCTGGTGCTCGAAGCCGCGGCCCGCGCCGGCGTCCGGATGGACGTCGTCGAAGCCGGGCGAGCCCGCTTCGCCCGCGCGTCCGACGCCGGGCACGGCGACGAGGACATGGCGGCCGGCTACTTCGCCAGCTTCACCGACCGCGTTTAGTCCTCTAAAGGCGACCGTTCACGTAGCGCACCTGGCCGGACTTGCCCTGCTCGAACCCCTCCCTTCCCGCGAGGTGTTCCGGGACGCCGACTTCCCACCAGGCGCCGGCTTCGGTCCACGAGTCCGGCCGGGTGCGCACCACGACCACCGCCGGCCGGTGTTCGGCCACCGCGGCTTCCCGCGCCTTCGCGTACGCCGCCCGCACGTCGTCCACAGTGGACGCCGTGAACACCGCGCATCCCAGTGATTCCGCATGTCGCGCGAAGTCGACCCGAGGGGGAGTGGAGTGCGTGCTCCGGCAGTCACCGAGGAAGTTGTTGAACGGCTTGCCGCCCTGCCCCTCCTGCAGCCGGGCGATGACCGCGTAGCCGTCGTTGTCGCAGACCACCGCCACGAAGGGATGTCCGGCGAAGGCGGCCGAGAACAGCTCGGAGTTCAGCATCAGGTACGAACCGTCGCCGAGCATCGTGGTGACCAGGCCCTCGGTATGCGCCATCGCCGCACCCCAGGCGCCCGCGAGTTCGTAGCCCATGCACGAGAACCCGTACTCGACGTCCATGCCGATCGAGCCCGATCCGCGCCAGCCGCCGATCAGTTCGCCCGGCATCCCGCCGGACGCGGTCATCACGTAGTCGTGCGGCTCGGAGAGGTCGTTGACCGCGCCGACGACCTGAGCGTACGTCGGCACCTCGCCGGAAGCGGCGCGCAGGGAGTCGATATGCGCGTCCCAGCGGCCGCGTTCCGCCGAGGCGCGCTCTGTCCACAGTGGATCTGCCTGCCAGTTCTCCAGCCGGCCGGCCAGATCCACGAGACCCGCGTCGGCGTCGCCCACGACGGCCAGCGCACCGTGCTTGACCGCGTCGAACCGGGCGGCGTTCAGGGTGATCAGCCGGACGCCGGGGGAGAACACCGTCCAGGACGCCGTGGTGAAGTCCTGCAGGCGAGTACCGACGGCCAGCACCACGTCGGCCTCCGCGGCCAGGACGTTCGCCGAGGCCGAGCCGGTGACCCCGAGCGGGCCCGCGTGCAGCGGATGGCCGTGCGGGACCAGGGTGCGCCCCGCCGTGGTCTCGGTGACCGGGATGCCGTGCCGTTCGGCGAAGGCCAGCGCGCGTTCACCGGCGCCTGAGTAGCGGACGCCGCCACCGAGCACCATCAACGGTTTCCGTGCCGTCCGGAGCAACCCGGCCGCTTCGGTGAGCGCCCGGCGATCGGGCCGCGGACGCTGCGGACGATGGGTCACCGGCGCGAACAGCGCGTCCGGGAAGTCGTAGGTCTCCGCCTGGACGTCCTGGGGGAGCGCCAGCGTCACCGGCCCGGCGTCCGCCGGATCGGTCAGCACCCTGGCGACCTGCGGCAGTGTCGAAAGCAGCTGTTCCGGCCGGACGATACGGTCGAAATACCGGCTCACCGCGCGGAAGGCGTCGTTGACCGTGGCCGTCGGATCGCCGAAATGCTCCACCTGCTGCAACACCGGATCCGGGGCGCGGCTGATGAAGGTGTCCCCGGGGAGCAGCAGGACCGGCAACCGGTTCGCGTGCGCGACCCCGGCCGCGGTGACCATGTTCAGCGCGCCGGGCCCGATCGACGACGTCACCACGCCGACCTGACGGCGATGCGTCGCCTTGGCGTAGCCGACCGCCGCGAGCGCCATGCCCTGCTCGGTCTGCCCTCGCCACACGGGGAGCTCGTCCTGGTGTTCTTCCAGCGCGGTGCCGAGACCGAGGACGTTGCCGTGCCCGAAGATCGCGAACACCCCGGGGAACAACGGGACTTCCCGGCCGTCCAGGGTTTCCGACCGCTGCGCCAGCAGCCAGCGCACCAGGGCCTGTGCCGTGGTCAGCTTCATGAGACCCGCCCTTCGTGGCTCGTGACCGGGCAGCGCGGATCGAGTTCCTGGTCGTTCCACGTCTCGCGGACCCAGCCGTGCGCGGGGTCGTCGCAGAAGGCCATCGACCGCTCGTCGGCGGGCCCGGCCAGGACGTTCAGGTAGTACATCGGATAACCGGGCGCGGCGACACAAGGACCGTGGTAGCCACGCGGGATCAGGAAGACGTCGCCGTCCCGGACCGCGACGTCCTCGTCCAGTTCACCGTCGGAGGTGTACGTCCGGTGCAGGCCGAACCCTTCGCGCGAAGGGGTCACGCCATCGCGGCCCGCGACGCGGAAGTAGTAGATCTCCTCGTTGACGACCTCGCATTCGGACGCCTCGTCGTGTTTGTGCGGCGGGTACGACGACCAGTTGCCGCCGGGGGTGATCAGCTCGCATGCGTTCAGCTTGTCCGCGTGGTCCCAGACACCGGGCACGCCGAAGTTGGTGACCTGCCTGGTCGCCTGTCCCGCCCCGCGCACCTCCACCGGCACGTTCCCGGCCGGCCCGTAGCGCGGTTCGAGACGGCGGGTGCAGCGGGCCATCGGCAGCGCGACCTCGATTCCCGCGGCTGTCGACAACTCGACTTCGGCATCCCGTGGCACATAGGCGAAATCCGTGACGCGGGTGAACACGGAATCCCGCCCGTCGAGTGCGAAGACCTGTCCGTCGACCCGGACGGTGCACGCGCCGGACAGGGGCAGGACGAACGCTTCGTACTCGCCCGTGCGCACCACTCTGGACTCCCCGGCGGCCAGCGAGAGGACCCGCAGGCCGCTGTAGGTCCAGCCCGCCGAGTCCGGGGTGAGCCGGACCGGGTCACGCTCGTCCGAAAGCGTCCCGAGTGGACGGTGCAGCTTGCTCACAGCAACTCCTCGATCTCGTCGGCGGTGGGCATGGCGTCGGCACAGGCGAGCCGGGAGGCGACGAGGGCGCCCGCCGCGTTGGCGTAGGTGGCGATGCGCACCGGATCCCAGCCGGACAACAGACCGTGGATCAGCGCGCCACCGAAACCGTCCCCGGCGCCGAGCCCGCAGACGACCTCGATCCGCTGGGGCGGCACGGTCCAGCGGCCCTCGGCGGTCGCCACCAGCACCCCGTCCGCGCCTTTCTTGATCACGGCCAGCTCGACACCCCTGGCCAGCATCCGGGACGCGGCCTCGTCGGGGTCCGCCGTGCCGACGGCGACCTCCGCCTCGGTGCGGTTGCCGACGGCGACCGTGACGTGGTCGAGCATCCAGCCGATCTCTTCCTGCGCGGTCTCGGTGTCGGGCCAGAACATCGGCCGGAAGTCGAGGTCCAGCACGGTATGCGACCGGCGTCCGCGCCGCTGGAGCATCTTGCGCTGGGTGCCTCGCGCCGGTTCGACGGAGACACCGGTGCCGGTGACCCACAGCAGTGGAACGGATTCCACGATGTCCCAGGGCACGTCGTTCTCGGTGATGGTCAGGTCCGGGGCGATGGGGGACCGGTAGAACAGCAGCGGCGGATCCGCGGGCGGGTCGAGCGAGCAGAACACCACCGGTGTCTGCAATCCGGCCGACGTCCCGACGTGCTCGGGGGACACGCCGAACTCCCGCAGCGCCTGCCGCACGTACTCGCCGAAACCGTCCGGGCCGACCTTCGTCAGCACCGACGTCGAGCGGCCGAGCCGCGCGGCGGCGACCGCGACGTTGGTCGCGGTGCCGCCGAGCGACTTGGCGAAGGTGCTGACCCCGGCCAGCGGCACGCCGCTCTGTTCGGGGTAGAGGTCCACCCCGACCCGGCCGACGGTCAGTGCTTCGAGAGCGGTCATGAAGGGGACTCCGCGGCTCGCAATTCGTGTTCGAGGGCTTCCAGTTCCGCGCCGCCCGCCATCTGCCGGGTCAGCTCGGCCAGATCGATCTCGGACTTCTCGTACGCGCCGAGCGACGCGCCCCGTTTGAGCAGCAGGAAGCGATCGGCCACCGGGTACGCGTGATGCGGGTTGTGCGTGATCAGCACGACGCCGAGCCCGCGGTCACGGGCCTGCGCGACGTACTTGAGCACGACACCCGCCTGTTTGACCCCCAGCGCGGCCGTCGGCTCGTCGAGGATCAGGACCTTGGCCCCGAAGTACACGGCCCGTGCGATGGCGACGCACTGCCGCTCGCCGCCGGACAGCGTGCCGACCGGCTGCTCGACGTCACGCAGGTCGATGCCCATGTCGGACAACGCCTTCTTGGTCGTTTCCCGGCCTTTCTTCCGGTCGAGCGCGCGGAACGGGCCGAACCCGACCGTCGGTTCGGAGCCGAGGAAGAAGTTCCGCCATACGCTCATCAGCGGGACGACCGCCAGATCCTGGTACACCGTCGCGATTCCGCGATCGAGCGCCTCACGCGGCGAAGCGAACTTGACCGGCTCGCCGTCGACGAGGAACTCGCCCCGGTCGTGCTGATGGACCCCGGCGAGGATCTTGATCAGGGTGGATTTGCCGGCGCCGTTGTCTCCGAGTACGCAGGTGACCTCGCCCGCGTCGACCACGGTGGAGACGTCGCGCAGCGCGATCACGCTGCCGTAGGTCTTGCCGACGTCCTTGACCTCGAGAAGATGGCTCATCGCCGCACCCTTTCCGCGCGCCGCCGGAAGGCGTTGTTGACCAGGACCGCGGACAGCAGCATGACCCCGAGGAACAGCATGAACCAGTCGCTGTCCCAGCGGGCGAACACGATGCCCTGCCGCGCCATCCCGAAGATCAGCGCGCCGATGGCGGCGCCGATCGCCGAACCGAACCCGCCGGTCAGCAGGCAGCCGCCGATCACGGCCGCGATGATGTACTGGAACTCCAGCCCGATGCCCTGGTTCGCCTGGACGCTCGCGAACCGCAGGATGTTGATCGAGCCGACCAGCCACGCGGCGAGCGCGGTGGTCATGAACAGCAGGATCTTGGTGCGCACCACCGGGACCCCGACCGCGCGCGAACTCTGCGCGGAGCCGCCGACGGCGAAGATCCAGTTGCCGAACCGGGTCCGGACCAGGAGCCAGGCCGCCAGCACGGCGAACCCGATCCACCAGAGGATGGAGATCTGGAACGCCGTCCCGCCGATGTCCACTGTGGACGCGAAGACGAAACCGGCGGATTCGTAGCCGTCGGTCGAGCGCATCCCGGACACCTGGACGGTGCCGGTGACCAGGCGGGTCACGCCGAGGTTGAGCCCCTGCAGCGCCAGGAAGGTGCCCAGGGTGACGATGAAGCTGGGCAGCCCGGTGCGCATCACCAGCCAGCCGTTGAACGCGCCGACCGCGAGGGCGAAGACCAGCGACGCGAACAGCGCGAGCCAGACGTTCCAGCCCGCCTGTGTCGCCAGTGTGGCGGTGACGAGCGCGGTGGACGCCGTCATCACGCCCGCCGAGAGATCGAACTCGCCGCCGATCATCAGCAGGGACACCGCGACCGCCATGATGCCGAGCGTCGAGGCGTCGTCGAGCCAGGTCGCCACGCCGCTGCCGCTGAAGAACTGGTCGGTGACGAGGGTGAAGAACAGGAAGACGACGACGGCGCCGAGTAACGCGCCGATCTCGGGGCGGACGACCAGCCGGTCGAGCAGCCGGGGTTTCGCGATCCGTTCGTCGAGCATGGTGGTTGTCATCGCGTGCCCCTTTGCACGTACTGGCCGACGGTGTCCACAGTGGATTTGTCGACCAGGTCGGGCCCGGTGAGCACCGGCTTCCCGCCGCCGACGACGTTCGCGTTGTCCCGGTAGAGCTTGAGGAACTGCACCGGGAGATAGCCCTGCTCGTACTGCTGCTGGTCGACCGCGAAGACCACGTCGCCCGCTTTGATCGCGCCGACGACGTCGGTGTTGAGGTCGAACGTGCCGACCTGGGCCGTCGAGCCGACCGCCTTGATCGCGCTCACCGCCCGAGCCGCGACCTGGGAGTTCAACGTCAGAACGGCGTCGAGGGAGGCATCGGTCTGCACCGCGCCCCTGATCCGGGATTCGGCGTCGGTGGGGTTGCTGATGTCGACCTGCAGGGTCTGCACGTCGCCCGCGAAACCGGTCTTGGCGCCGTCGCAGCGCTGCGCCTGCCCGACGTTGCCCGCTTCGTGAACCACGCAGAGCAGTTTCTTCTTGCCGAGTTCCCGGAACTTCTTCCCGGCTTCCTCGCCGGCGATGGTCTCGTTCTGCCCGACGTGGGTGAGCGCGCCGTAGCCCGCGCTCTTGTCCTCGCCGGAGTTGATCGTGATGACCGGGATCCCGGCGCGGACCGCGTTCTCGATCGAGGTCTTGAGCGCCTCCGGATTCGCCATCGACACCACCAGCCCGCCGACCCGCTGGGCGACCGCGTTGTCGATCAGCTTGGCCTGGTTGCCGGGGTCTCCGTCGGAGTTGTACTCGACCTGGACGTCGAGCTGCCTGCCCGCCTCCTCGGCGCCGTTCTTGACCACGTTCCAGAACGCGTCGCCCGCCGTGCCGTGCGAGATGACCGCGACCCGCAGCGGCCCGCTCGGTTGGGTCGTCGTCGCCGGGCCCGCGCCCGCGGCGGGTTTCTCCTCGGCCTTCGGCCCGGTGCACGCGGACAGGAGCAGTAGCCCCGCCACGACCGCCAAAGCCTTCTTCAAGCGATGGGACATCGTCGTCTCTCCTCGCTTCTTCCGTTACCTGGCAGCCGGGAGCCGGCTGACGATTCCGTCGAGATGCGCCAGGCTCCTGGTCACATCCCGCTTCGGCAGATCCTCCGGGCTCCCCTCGCTCAGCGCGGTGTCCTGTTCGAGCACGTACCACCCGTCGTAGCCCGCCTCGTGGACGGACCTGACCATCGTTTCGATGTCGACGTCCCCGTCACCAAGGGGGACATACAGACCTTTGCCCACGGCCTCGGCGTAGGGAAGCCTGCCGGCGCGAACGTCTTCGGCGAGTTCGCCGCGCACGTCCTTGAGGTGTAGATGGCCGACCCGTTCGGGGTATCGCTTCGCCAGCGCGACCGGATCGGTCCCGCCGATCAGGAGATGCCCGGTGTCCAGGCACAGCGGGAGAGCGGAATCGGCGAGGAAGCGTTCGACCTCTTCCTCGGTCTCGGCGTGCGTCCCGACGTGCGGGTGCAGCACCGTGCGAAGGCCGTGGCGCGCGGCGATTCCCTTGATCTCGCCGGAGGTTTCGACGAGAGTCGTCCATTCGGTGTCGCTCAGCTTCGGCCGGTCGTCGTAGCCGTCGAGACCGGTGGCGGCGGCGAGCACGAGCACGTCGCCACCGCAGGCCGCGAACAGCGCTGCGGACTCCTCGGCCTCGGCCAGCGCGGCTTCGGGATTCTCGTGCAGTACCACGGCGAGGAAACCACCGACGAGTTCGAGCTCGTACCCGCCGAGGAGTTCGCGCAACGCGGCCGGGTCACGCGGCAGGTACCCGGGCGGGCCGAGTTCGGTGGCGCGCACCCCCAGCTCCGCCATTTCGCCCAGTACGGTGCCCGCGTCGAGCACGCGGCCCCAGCCGGGGACTTCGCAGACACCCCAGGAGATCGGGGCGGCGGCGATGCGGATCCGGGGTGTCGTGGCTGTCATCGGCGGCCTCCGGGAGATCGGATTAGAGCGCTCTATTGATTAGAGCGCTCTAATCATGTAGCGTCCGTCACAGTAAAGTCAAGGGCAGGGGTGCAAGAGCAGGGGGAGAGTGGAAATGGCGCGACCGACGATGGAGGACGTCGCCGCGAAGGCGGGGGTGTCCCGTGCGCTCGTGTCCCTGGTGATGCGGAACGCGCCGAACGTCTCCGACGAACGGCGCACGCGCGTGCTGTGCGCGGCGCACGCGCTGGGTTACGAACCGCACGCGATGGCCAGGTCCTTGGCGAGCCGGACGTCGACCGTCCTCGGCGTGATGGTCTCCGATCTCCGCAACGCGTTCTTCGCCGACGTCGTCGAGGGGCTGGACGCGGCGGCCGAAGCGGCCGGGTTCCACTTGATCCTCAACACCGGCGGCCGCAGTCCCGCGCGTGAACGCGCCGCACTGAAGAGTTTGCTGTCCTTCCGGCCCGCCGGGGTGATCCTGCTGTCGCCGGTGGTGCCCGCTTCGGCGATCGAGGAAGCGGCCGCGCAAGGCCCCGTAGTCCTGGTGTCGCGCACTTCGCGCGCCGCGGGCGTGGACACGGTGAACGACGATGGCGAGGCCGGTTCCGCGCTCGCCGTGGATCACCTGGTTTCCTTGGGGCATCGGAGGATCGCGCATCTGGACGGTGGGCTCGCGGCCGGTGCGGCGGCCCGGCGCCGGGGTTACCAGCAGGCCATGCGGCGGCATCGGCTGCATCCGATCATCGTGCGCAGCGAGCATACGGACACCGCCGGGGAGAAGGCCGTGCACGAACTGCTCAGCGACCCTCCGCAAGGAGGGATGCCGACGGCGCTGGTGGCGGGCAACGACTTCAACGCCGTCGGCGCGATCTCCGCGCTCGAAGAGGTGGGCCTTCGCGTGCCGGAGGACGTCTCCGTGGTCGGCTACGACAACACCTCGCTCGCCGCGCTGCGTCATCTCTCACTGACCACTGTGGACCAGCCGCGCACGGAAATGGGCAGGCTGGCCGTCGAAGCACTGCTCGAGCGGGTCCGGGGCGAACGCGCCGAACCGGTCCGCCATCTGCTGCACCCGTCGCTGGTGGTCCGTTCGACCACCGCCGCTCCAGAAAGGTAACCACATGAGGTTGGGACTCGCCGGCACCGGCCGGATCGGCACTTCGCACGCCGAGACCCTGAAGAGCTTCGACGAGGTCTCCTCCGTGGTCGTCGCCGACGTCGACGCCGCCCGTGCCCAGGCCGCTGCCGCGAAACTCGGCGTCGAAGCGGCGGCGGACATCCCCTCGCTGTTCGCGTCCTCTTTGGACGGTCTGGTGATCGCCGCGGCGACGGACGCCCATCCGGAACTGATCCTCAAGGCCGTGGACGCGGGCATCCCGGTGTTCTGCGAGAAGCCGGTCGCCGCCGACATCCCGGGAACGCTCGCGGTGATCGACAAGATCTCCGGCGCCGACGTGCCGGTGCAGATCGGTTTCCAGCGCAGGTTCGACGCGGGCTACGCCGCGGCCAGGGCGGCGGTGGCCTCGGGTGAACTCGGCTGGCTGCACTCCTTGCGCGCGACCACGCTCGACCCGGCCCCGCCGCCCGCCGAGTACGTCGCGCATTCCGGCGGCCTGTTCCGCGACTGCGGCGTGCACGACTTCGACGTCGTACGGTTCGTGAGCGGCCGCGAGGTCGTCGAGGTCTACGCGGTCGGCGCCAACAAGGGCGAGCGGTTCTTCGTCGACGCCGGTGACGTCGACACCGCGGCCGCGACGCTGACGCTCGACGACGGAACATTGGCGGTGGTTTCGCTGACGCGCTACAACGGCGCGGGCTACGACGTCCGGCTGGAAGTGCTCGGCTCGGCGGGCAACGTCGTGGTGGGCTTGGACGACCGCGCGCCGCTGACCTCGGTGGAACCCGGCGTCCAGCCGTTGCCCGGCCCGGCCTATCCCGGGTTCATGGAACGCTTCCGTCCCGCGTACATCAGCGAGCTGAAGGCGTTCCTCGACGTCGCCGCCGGTCGCGCGCCGAGCCCGTGCGGTGCGGCGGACGCGCTGGAGGCGTTCTACATCGCCGAGGCGTGCGAGGTCTCGCGCCGCGAACGCCGCCCGGTCCGCGTGGACGAGGTTCGCGTCTGACCACGGCCGTTCCAACGACAATTACCATTGACGACCCCCTGTACCGATGCCGGCGTTTCGCGTGTCTGAACGGACAACACGCGTGATCCGGTGGACGACTCGCGTGATCGGATGGACGACACGACGTGACCGGAGCTCCGCCGCGAGTCGTCCACCCAGTCACGCGAAACCGCCACCCGCGCGGCGCCACCACACCGCGAAGGCAGCTTCCTGCCATAAGCGGCCCGCCGCGAGCCGCTTTTCGCTACCGTGGCCACGAACCACGAAAGGCGGCCGGTTCCGTGCCGCCGAACGCGCGAGGAGTGCGGATGCAGCCGAATCCACCGCAGCCCGGCTTTCCGCAGTCCGGCCAGCCGACGCCGAGTGGACCTCCGCCGTGGGGCCAGACGGCGCGGCCCAAGCCGAGGGCCAACGCCGCGGCGGCGATGATCGCCGGCATCCTGGCGCTGCTCGCCGCCGTCATGCTCGTCTGGTTCGCGCTCTACAACGTCATCGTCGCCACAGAGTCGGACGGCCGCCCGGCGGGCATCACGGTGCAGAACATGGTCAGCGGCATCGTCTCCGCCGCGGTCCTGGTGATCGCTGGGGGATTCACGTTCGCCCGCCGGATTCCCGGCGCGTGGACACTGTTCGGGCTTTGCGCGTTCTACGTGGTCGCGGTCTTCGTGGGGGCGCCCCTGGTGTGGGGCACGCCCTTGGGCGCTCAGGTCAAGTGGCTCTTCAGCTTCGACGACAGCGACAGCACCGCGATGGCGCTGACGATCATCCTCGCCGTCCTGACCGCGATCACGGCGGCGATCGCCGCCAGTGTGAAGTCGTACGACACCAAGAGCTAGAGCTCGTCCAGGATCAGCTTCGCGCGTTCCTCGACGAGCCGGTAACCCGAGCGCGCGGCGAGCTCCTGCGCCAGCCCGCCATGGGTCCGGGCTTCCGCGTGCTTTCCCAGTTTCAGCAGGGTTTCCGCGAGCCCGGTCCGCGCGGCGGCCTCGCACCAGAAGAAGCTGGTCGTCCGCGCGATGGACAACGCGAGCCGATAGTGCTCGGCCGCCTCCTCGGGCAGGCCGAGCCGCAGGCAGACCTCGCCGAGCCCGACGAGCGTCCAGGCTTCGGTGCCCCGGTCGCCGATCTTGCGGGTGAGTTCGACGGCTTCGAGCGCGTCCGCGCGGTTCTGCTCGCTCGGGTCCCGCCTGCTTTCGAGAACGGCCCTGCCGGACAGCGCGGTCGCCTCGCCGTAGGTGTAGCCCAGCTCGCGGTTGGCCGCGAGCGCGCGGGTGTAGAAGTCGTAGGCGTCGTCGAGGAGGCCGAGGTCGCGGTGCACGTTGCCGAGGTCGACAAGGAGCACCGCGACGCTGAACCGGGCGCCGTCCCGCTCGGAGACGGCGAGCGCGCGGGTGAAGTTGGCGAGCGCCTCGTCGAGCTGACCCGTCTGCCAGTACGGGAAACCGAGGTTCGCCAGCGCCATCGACACGGCGGGCATGGCGAGTTCTTCGCACAGCCGCAGGGATTCCAGCCCGCAGCGGATCGCTTCCTGCGGGTCGCCGAGACGCTGGTGCACCGCGCTGAGATTATTGAGCACGGCCGCGCGGCCGGCGTCCCAGCCGTCGAGGAGATCACCGCGCAGGGCGCTGGTGAGGTGTTCGCGGGCTTCGTCGTAGCGGCCGCTGTTGACGCAGGCCAGCGCGATGCTCAGGTGCATCGCGGCCTGGGCCTGCCCGGCGTCGCTGCGGCGGGCGGCCTTGAGCGCGGTCGAGGCCGTGTCGATCCATTCCGCGTGATGCCCGCGCTGGTGGAAGAAGGCGCGGAGCGCGTCGGCGAGATGCCACGAGAACTCGGGCGGGCCGTGTTCGGCGCTGTGCTCGACGGCGGCGGCGAGGTTCGGCCATTCGGCGTCCAGCCAGGCCAGCGCCTCTTCGGTGTCGGCGAAGGGTTTGTCCGTCGGTTCTTCGCGCGGCAGGCGCAGGAAGTGCGGGATGAGGGCACGCCCCGCGGCGTCGGCGGTGCTCAGGTAGCTTTCGAAGAGCCGCCTTTCCGCGGCGTCACGTTCGGCCTTGGAGTCCTCGGACAGCGTGCGGCCCGCCGCGAAACTGCGGAGAAGATCGTGAAACCGGTAGCGTCCCGGGGTGTAGCGCTCGACCAGGTGCGCCGCCGCGAGCGCCTTGAGTTGCTGGTTCGCCTTCGCATGCGGAACGCCGGTCAGCGCCTGCGCGGCGGGAGCGGTGAACGTCTGGCCGGGAACCAGCGCGAGACGGCGGAACAGCTCGCGGTGTTCGTCGGGAAGCGCCCGGTAGGAGACGCCGAACGCCGTGGTCACGGCACTTTCTTCGGCTCCGTCAACGGTGAGCTCCGCCAGCGGGTCACCGCCGGCGAGCTCGCGGGCGAGTTCGGCGATCTCGGGTTCGCCACTGGCGCCGAGGTTGGCCGCCGCGATCCGGAGGGCGAGCGGGAGATGCCCGCACAGCCGCGCCAGTTCCGCGGCGGCGACGGCTTCGGCGGCGACGGTTTCGCTGCCAAGCACGGCTTCCAGCAGATGCCGCGCGTCCTCGGCGGGCAGCACGGACAGCGGAAGCGCGCGGGCGCCGGTGCGGGCGATGAGGTCGCCGAGCCGCTGGCGGCTGGTGACCAGCACGGTGCCCGAAGGCGGCAGCAGCGGCAGCACCTGTCCGCTGTCGCGCACGTTGTCGAGCACCAGCAGCACCCGGCTGTCGGCGAGGAGGGAACGGAGCAACGCGGCCCGCGTGTCGATGTCCGGTGGGATCGCCTTGGGCGCGGTGCCGAGCGCCTGCAGGAGCTGGGTGAGCGCGACGGCCGGGGTGAGCGGTTCGTGGTCGGGGTCGAAGCCGCGCAGGTCGAGATAGAGCTGGCCGTCGGGGAACGCGTCGCGGACGCGGTGGGCCCAGCGGACCGCGAGCGCGGTCTTGCCGACCCCGGCGGTCCCGCTGATGACCCAGATGTCGGTGCCCTCGCCCGGGTGCCGGGTCGCCTCGTCGAGCCGTCCCAGCTCGGCCGCCCGTCCGGCGAACCCCCGGACGTCGTGTGGCAACTGGGCCGGGCGGACCGGCTCGGGCCTGGTCGCGGGTTCGAGGGCGGGATCGGCGGCGAGGATGGCGGCTTCCAGCCGTCGCAGCTCGGGGGAGGGATCGAGGCCCAGTTCGGTACCGAGCCGGTCCCGCAGAGCGCGGAACGCTTCGAGGGCGTCGTCGGTGCGGCCTTCGCGGTGCAGCGCGAGCATGAGCTGCCCGACGAACCGCTGCCGCAGCGGGTGCGCGGCGACCAGCTCGGTCAGCTCCGCGAGGACCTGCCTGCCGCGGCCGAGCCGCAACTGCGCTTCGGCGCGATCCTCGAACGCGGTCCAGCGTGCCTCGTTCATGCCGCCGCGGAGCCGTTGGGCGACCTCGCCGCTCACCACATCGGACAGCGCTTCGCCGCGCCACAAGCCGAGCGCCTCGTCCCAAAGCTCCACGGCGGTCTCGTCGTCGGCGTCGCGGGCTTGCGCGGTCAGCTCGGTGAAGCGGTGCAGGTCGACCTGACGCGGATCGACCTTGAGCAGGTACCGGGTCCCCTCGGAGACGATCTCCGGCCCGCTCGCGCCGCGGAACACCGCGCGCAGCCTGGACACGAGCGCTTGCACGGTGTTGCGCGCACTGGCCGGGGGTTCTTCGGGCCAGAGCAGGTCGATGATCCGGTCGCGCGGCACCGGCTTCCCCGCCTCCAGCAGCAGAACCGCCAGCACGAGCCGCTGTTTGGGCGAGCCGAGATCGACCGGGACGCCACCGGCCCACGCCTCGACGGCGCCGAGGACGCGGAACTCCACGCGGCCACCTCCGCTCACCCTCGTCAGAGCCTGCAAGCGTAGTGCAAGCGCCCTGCATCCGGACGGCGTGATCCTTGCCAGGTGTCCACCGAGGACCCGTCGCCGGAACCGTGCCCAACCAACCAGACGGGCAGGACCCCCCATTCGGTTCCGGTACGACGGTGGGCACCTTCAATTTGCACAGGCACCGCCCTCTGAGGGCGGTGGGGGTTGGGGGTAGTGCCAGCTCGACGTCTTCCCCCGTGTCGTCGAACTGGCGCTTCTTCTTGAACTGGGGCTGGGGTTTTCCGTGAAGGCCCCCTTGAGGGACTCAGAGTCCCTCAAGGGGGCCTTCACGGCTTTTCGGCGTGATCACTTGACAGGCGCCGACGTCTGCCTGCACCCTTTCACTACTTAATTAGTGAAAGGGTGTTGCCAGTGGTCACCTTCCACCTGGACAAGGGCTCGGGCGTCGCGACGTACGTCCAGCTCGTCCAGCAGGTCAAGAACGCCCTCCGCCTGGGATTGCTGGAGCCGGGGGATCGGCTGCCGACGGCGAAGGAGGTGGTCGCCGAGCTGGCGATCAACCCCAACACCGTCCTCAAGGCCTATCGCGAGCTGGAGCGCGAAGGGCTCGTCGAGGGAAAGCCGGGCCTCGGCACCTTCGTCCAGAAGACGCTCGGAGGCGCTTCGTTCGCGGAGCACACCCGCTTGCGGAAGAGCCTCGGAGCGTGGGTCCGCGACGCGCGCGAATCGGGGCTGGATCAGGAAGACGTCGAGGCGCTGTTCACCTCGGTGGTGGTCGATGGCTTTCGAGGGGAGCGGACGGCATGACCGATGAATCCGTCATCGAGGCGACCGGACTCGGCAAGCGCTACCGCCGCAAGTGGGCGCTGCGCGACTGTTCTCTCGCCGTCCCGAAAGGGCGCGTCGTCGCGCTGGTCGGGCCCAACGGCGCGGGCAAGACGACCTTCCTGCACCTGGCTGTCGGACTGCTCGACGCGACCCTCGGCTCGGTCTCGATCCGGGGTACCTCCGCCTTCCTCGCGCAGGACAAGCCGTTGTACTCGGGCTTCAGCATCGCGGAGATGCTCGAGTTCGGCAGACGCCTGAACCCCGGATGGGACGACGAGTTCGCGCTCAAGCGCATCGATGCGCTCGGGCTTCCCTTGAAACACAAGGTCGGCAAGCTCTCCGGCGGGCAACGCGCGCAGGTCGCGCTCACCCTCGCTCTCGCGAAACGCCCGGACCTCCTGGTGCTCGACGAGCCGCTCGCGAACCTCGACCCGCTGGCCCGCCACGAGGTCATGCGCGGCCTGATGGAGGCGGTCGCCGAAACCGGGATGACCGTCCTGCTCTCGTCCCACGTCGTCTCCGATCTGGAGAACACCTGCGACTGGCTGATCGTCCTCAACGGCGGCCGCGTCCAGGTCAGCGGCGACATCGACGAACTCGTCGCCGGGCACCGGACCTTCGTCGGCCCGGTCGAGGAGGCCGACGCGCTGGGCAGGCGCGTCGCGATCGTGGACGAGGCCAGGGCGGGCAGGCAAGCGACCGTTTTCGCCCGGACGGAACCGGTCCCGCTGGGTCCACAGTGGACCGAGCGGCCGGCGAACCTGGAAGAGCTGGTGCTCGCCTACCTGCGGCGGCCCGAATCCGCGAGCCTGCCTCGTCCGACACTGGCTTCGGCGTAAGGGGGGAACGATGCTCTGGCTCACCTACCGTCAGCACCGGATGCAGCTGCTGATCACCGCCGGTCTGCTCGTCGCCGTCGGGATCGTCCTGCTGGTCAACGGGAACGCCGCGGCGGACAGTCCGGCCCCGGCGAAGCTGTTCGCGGATCTCTACCAGTACCTTTCCTGGCTTCAGGTCGTCCCGGTGGCGATCGGTGTCTTCTGGGGCGCGCCGCTGGTCGCGGCCGAATTCGAACGCGGCACCACGAAACTCGCCTGGACCCAGTCGATCTCACGGTTCCACTGGCTCGGGGTGAAACTGGGCCTCCTCGCCGTTCTCGCCACCCTCGGCGGGCTCGCGTTCGGCGCGATGATGCAGCGCTGGGTGGCGGTCTTTCCCACCGATCGCGGCGACACCGACTTCACCAGCCGGTTCGACAACCCGGTCCTGTTCGCGATGACCGGCGTCGCACCCGGCGCGTGGTGGCTCTTCGGGTTCGTGCTCGGCACCGCCGCGGGCGCGCTCATCCGCAAGACCCTGCCCGCGATCGCCGTCACCATCGCGGTGTCGGTCGGACTGATGATCGGCGTGAGCAACGTCCGTGACCACTACGCGGAACCCCGGCTCGTCGCGCTGGGCACGGAACCCGTGGGCCGGGTCGTCGAGATGATCAGGGACGCCGCCGGCGAGATCACCGCGCTCAAGATCCTGCCCGCGGACTGGTACTGGCGCTTCCAGTGGACCGAGGCCGCGATCCTGACGGGTGTCTCGCTCCTGCTCGCCGTCGCCGCCACCTTCGCCATCCGACGCCGCTCCTAGAAAGGCACAGCTTCTTGCTTTGGCTCACCTGGCGGCAGCACCGCACCCAGCTGCTCGTCACCTTCGGATTCCTCGCCGTGCTCGGCGGGATCCTGCTCCTGTCCGGGCAGATCGCCGCCGACGCCGCGAACGGCAAGACCTCCTTGTACTGTCACGGCGGCGGCGTCCCGTGCCGTGAGTACGACGCGGGGCTGGAGGATCTCTATCAGAAGGCCTACCCGCTGGTCGTGCTGGTGCCGTTCGTTCCCTTGCTGGCAGGCGTCTTCTGGGGCGCGCCGCTGCTCGCCAGGGAGTACGAGCGCAATACCCACCGGCTCGCGTGGACGCAGTCGATCGGCCGCGGGCACTGGCTGGCCGTCAAGTTCGGCGTTCTCGCCGGGTGCGCGATGCTGGCCGGGCTCGCTTCGGGGCAGATGTTCGGCGCGTGGCTGGAAATGTTCCCCGGCAAGGCGGAGAGCTTCGCCGAGACGTCCTACTTCGGTGCGCTCGGGGTCGCGCCCGCAGCCTGGTGGTTGTTCGCCTTCGTCCTCGGCGCGGCGGCCGGGGCGCTCGTGCGCAAGACCTTGCCCGCCATCGCGATCACGGTCGCGGTGTTCCTCGCGGCTGCGATCGCCTTGCTGCTGCTGAGGCCGCATTACGCCGAGCCGGTGCGCACGATCGGCGCGGATCCGGCCACGCATGGGGCGCTGATCGTCAAGCTGGGCCGGGTCACGCCGGACGGCCGCGAGACGAGTTCGCTGGACGACGTGCCCGGCTGCCCGGTGGGGCTGGGGAAGAACGCGTGCGCTCAGGCGGCGGGATATCAGGACTTCACCGTCTACCAGCCCGTCGACCGGTTCTGGCGGTTCCAATGGACCGAGGCGGGCATCCTGCTCGCCGCGACCGCGGTGCTCGGGGGCATCGCGGTAGGGGGCACGGTCCGCCGCCGTCGCTGAGACGGCGGCGGACCGGGGTGCTCAGTCGAGCCGCAGTTCGGGCCGGTACAGGTCGAACCAGTGGTAGAGGTCCAGCGCCCGGTCGATCCCGGAGCGCTGAGCCGACGACATCGTGGCCGGGTCCACTTCGGACACCCGGTGCAGCCAGTCGCGGTCCACCAGTTCGAACACCGGATTGTCGCGTTCGGTCAAGGCCTCCTTGGCCTGCTGCTGCAACGCGGCCGCGTAGCCGGGGTCCTGAGTGGACGGGTACGGGCTCTTGACCCGGTCCCGCACGGACGTCGGCAGCACATGTTCGGTCGCGTGCCGAAGCAGGCTCTTTTCCCTGCCGTCGAACGTCTTCAGCGACCACGGCGTGTTGTAGACGTACTCGACGAGGCGGTGGTCGCAGAACGGCACGCGCACCTCGAGCCCGACGGCCATCGACGCCCGGTCCTTGCGGTCCAGCAGCATCCGCACGAACCGGCTCAGGTGCAGGTTGCAGACCGTGCGCATCTTGCGGTCCTGCTTGCTCTCGCCGTCGAGGTGCTCGACCTGGGCGACGGCGGTGGCGTACTGGTCGGCGATGTAGCCGGGCAGGTCGAGCTTCTCCTGGACCTCGCCGCGCAGGAGGGCGCCCCGCTCGCTGGTGAGCCCCATCCGGAAGGCGAGCCAGGGGAACGTTCCCGAGTTCACCGCGGCTTCGTCGTGGAACCAGCGGTATCCGCCGAAGACCTCGTCGGCGGATTCGCCGGACAGTGCCACCGTCGACTCCGCGCGGATCGCCTTGAACAGCAGGTACAGCGAGGTGTCCATGTCCCCGAGCCCGGCCGGGATGTCTCGCGCGGCCAGCACCTTGCGGCGGACCTCCGGATCGCTGAGCTCGGCCGGGTTCAGCACGACGTCCTTGTGGTCGGAGCCGACCAGCTGCGCGACGTCGCGGATGAAGGGCGAGTCCGGGGTGTCCCGCACCTCGTCCGGTTGGAAGTTCTCCTCCTGGCCCTGGAAATCGACGGAGAACGTGCGCAGCCGCTCGCCCTGTTCGGCCAGCCGTGCGGCGGCGAGACCGGTGACGGCGCTGGAGTCGAGCCCGCCCGACAGCAGGACGCAGCGGGGCACGTCGGCGATCAGCTGACGGTGCACGATGTCCGTCATCAGCTCGCGCACCCGCTCGACCGTGGTCTCCTGGTCGTCCGTGTGCTGCTTCGCGTCGAGCTTCCAGTACGTCCGCGTGCGGATCCCGGAGCGGTCGACCGTGACGATCGTGCCCGGCCCGACCTCGTGCATGCCCTTCCACAGCGACCAGCCGGGGGTCTTGGTCATGGCCATCAGCTCGCGCAGGCCGTCGGTGTCGACCACCTTGCGCGCCAAGGGGTTCGCGAGGATCGCCTTCGGCTCGGAACCGAAGAGGACGCCGTCCGGGGTCGGGTAGTAGTAGAACGGCTTGATGCCCATGCGGTCGCGGATCATCACGAGCTTCTCGTCGCGCTCGTCCCAGATCGCGAAGGCGTACATGCCGTTGAGGTGGTCGACGACCTCGTCGCCCCACTCCAGGTAGCCGTGGAGCACGACCTCGGTGTCGCTGTCGGTCTCGAACTTGTGCCCGCGCTTGAGAAGTTCCTCGCGCAGCTCGGTGAAGTTGTACGCCTCACCGCTGTAGACCATCGCGGCCAGCCCCGCTTCGGCCATCGGCTGCCTGCCGCCCGGCAGGTCGATGATCGCCAGCCGCCGGTGGCCCAGCGCCACGTTCGGCCGGACCCAGGTGCCCGAGTCGTCCGGTCCGCGGCATGCCATGGTCTCGGTCATCGCGTCGACGACCTCACGGCGTTGGGTCAGGTCCGTGTCGAAGGAGACCCACCCTGCGATTCCGCACATCGCTACCTCCCGGTGATTAGTTAGCGCATACAACTATCCGTAACACCGGTGTAACACGCTTCGTGTCGCTTGTCTGCCCGAATTGCACGCTCCGTCCGCAGTACGTCACGGTCTGTGGGGCACGTCACCGGGCATCAAGAAGTCGTAAAGACACCCGATCGGGGCATCAAGAGGGCGTCATGTCGTGGTCGCGATGGTCTGTACCAGGCGCAGTGTTGCGGGGTCCTGGTCACCGATGGGGTGACCTGTCCTGAGAGGTGCCTAGTGGCCGACTTGCTCTATGCCGTGCTCCTGATCGGCGTATTCGTGGTTCTCGCCCTGACCCTTCGCGGTCTGGAAAAGCTGTGATCGGCACGGGCACCGTGGCCAACGTCGTCGGCGGGCTGCTGGCGCTGGGGCTGATCGTCTATTTGTTCATCGCACTGGTCAGGCCGGAGAAATTCTGATGCGTCCCGACGTACTTGTTCCCGCGGAGGGACTGGAATGACAGACACCGCGGCCGGCCTCCTGCAGGCCGGCCTCTTACTCGTCGCGCTCGCCGTGGTCTACCGGCCACTGGGCGATTACATGGCGCGCGTCTTCACTGTGTCTTCTGTCGAGAAGCACACCAAGGCCGAACGCGGCCTGTATCGCCTCTTCCGGGTGAACCCCGGATCGGAACAGCACTGGAAGACCTACGCGTCCGCCGTGATCGGCTTCTCGTTCGTCTCCGTCGTGCTCCTGTACCTGCTTCAGCGGCTTCAGGCGATCCTGCCGTGGAGCCTGGGCAAGGAACCGGTCTCGCCGGCGGTCGCCTTCAACACCGCAGTCAGCTTCGTGACCAACACGAACTGGCAGTCCTACAGCCCCGAAGCGACCATGGGTCACTTCGTGCAGATGGCCGGCCTGACCGTGCAGAACTTCCTGTCCGCCGCCGTCGGCCTTTCGGTCGCCATCGCGGTGGTCCGCGGCTTCGTCCGCTCGAAGACCGACCGCCTCGGCAACTTCTGGGTGGACCTGACCCGCGGCACGATCCGGATCCTGCTGCCGATCGCGTTCGTGGCGGCGATCGCGCTGATCGCGCTCGGCGTCGTCCAGAGCCTCAAGAGCGGTGTCGACGTCCTCAACCCCGACGGCAGCACGAGCAAGATCGCGCTCGCGCCCGCCGCGAGCCAAGAGGCCATCAAGGAACTCGGGACCAACGGTGGCGGCATCTTCAACGCCAACTCCTCGCATCCGTTCGAAAACCCGAACGCCTGGACCAACCTGATCGAGATCTTCCTGATCCTGGTCATCCCGGTCTCGCTCACCCGCACGTTCGGCAAGCTCGTCGGCAACACGCGCCAGGGTTACGTCCTGCTGTCGGTGATGGCCGGGCTGTTCACCGCGATGCTCACGGTGACCTGGCTGTCCGAGGCCAACGCGAGCGGCCCGGCGTCGCTGGCCGCCGGGGCCAATCTGGAGGGCAAGGAACAACGGTTCGGCATCGGGCTGAGTTCGCTGTTCGCCAACGCCACCACCGGTACGTCGACCGGGGCGGTCAACGGCATGCACGACAGCTACAGCGGGCTCGGCGGGGGCGGAACGCTGCTCAACATGCTGCTGGGCGAGATCTCGCCGGGCGGGGTGGGCACCGGTCTCTACGGCATCCTGGTGATGGCCGTGATCGCGATGTTCCTCGCCGGGCTGATGGTCGGCCGGACACCGGAATACCTGGGGAAGAAGCTCGGCAAACGCGAGGTCACCTGCGCGGCCGTCTCGATGCTCGCGATGCCGACCGTGGTACTGCTCGGCTCCGGTATCGCGCTCATGCTGGCCGACACCCCGGCCGCCATGACCAACTCGGGCGCGCACGGCCTCTCCGAGGTCCTCTACGCCTACGCCTCGGCGGGCAACAACAACGGCAGCGCGTTCGGCGGGCTCACCGTGACGAACGACTGGTTCCAGTCCTCGCTCGGCGTCGCCATGCTGCTCGGCCGGTTCGTCCCGATCATCGCCGTACTGTGCCTGGCCGGATCCCTTGCCTCGCAACGGAAGGTCCCGGAGACCGCCGGCACGCTGCCCACCACCGGACCGCTCTTCGGCACGATGCTCGCGGGCACGATCGTGCTCGTCGCGGCCCTCACCTTCATCCCGGCGCTCGCGCTCGGGCCCATAGCGGAAGCACTGGCATGACCGTCACTCAAGAACGCAGTCCCGAAGAGACGACACAGCACCACGTCGAGAACACCGGCCGCGTCGGCGCGGGGATCTTCAGCCCCCGCCAGCTGCTGACCTCGCTCCCGGAGGCGCTGCGCAAGCTCAACCCGAAGCACCAGCTCGGCAACCCGGTCATGTTCGTGGTGTGGATCGGTTCCGCGCTGACCACGGTCTTCGCGATCACCGATCCGAGCGTGTTCACCATCCTCATCACCATCTGGCTGTGGTTCACCGTCCTGTTCGCGAACCTCGCCGAGGCCGTCGCGGAAGGCCGGGGCAAGGCGCAGGCGGAATCCCTGCGGCGCAGCAAGAAGGAGACCGTCGCCCGCCGTCTCACCGAAGACGGCGACGAGGAAACCGTGCCGGGTGCCGACCTGCGCGTCGGCGACCTGGTGGTCGTCGAGGCCGGGGAGGTCATCCCCGGTGACGGTGACGTCGTCGAGGGCATCGCGACCGTCGACGAATCGGCCATCACCGGCGAGTCGGCCCCGGTCATCCGCGAATCGGGCGGCGACCGGTGCGCGGTCACCGGCGGCACCACGGTGCTCTCGGACCGGGTCGTCGTGAAGATCACCACCAAACCCGGTGAGTCCTTTGTAGACCGCATGATCGCGTTGGTGGAAGGCGCTTCCCGGCAGAAGACGCCGAACGAGATCGCGCTGACGATCCTGCTCTCCACACTGACGATCATCTTCCTGCTCGCCGTGGTGGCGTTGCAGCCGATGGCGGGCTACTCCGGCAGCCAGCAGTCCGTGATCGTGCTGACCGCGTTGCTGGTCTGCCTGATCCCGACGACGATCGGCGCGCTGCTGTCCGCGATCGGGATCGCGGGGATGGACCGGCTGGTGCAGCGCAACGTGCTCGCCACGAGCGGCCGCGCGGTGGAGGCCGCCGGCGACGTCTCGACGCTGCTGCTGGACAAGACCGGCACGATCACCTTCGGCAACCGCAAGGCCACCGAGCTGATCCCGGTCGGACAGTCCACTATGGACGACATCGCCAAGGCCGCCCGGTTGTCGAGCCTCGCTGACGGCACGCCGGAAGGCCGTAGCATCGTCGAACTCGTCGCGAGGGAACACGGGCTCGCGGAGACGGCGTCCGCCGACGAGAAGCTCGCGGACTTCGTCGAGTTCACCGCGCAGACCCGGATGAGCGGCATCGACATCGGCGAACGGCAGGTCCGCAAGGGCGCCACCGCCGCGGTGCGCGAGTGGGTCCGCGAACGCGGTGGCGACATGCCGGACGAGACTGAAAAGGTCGTCGACGAGATCAGCCAGCAGGGCGGGACCCCGCTGGTGGTCGCGGAGTACGACGGCGCGAAAGCGTTCGTGCGCGGCGTGATCCGGCTGTCCGATGTGGTCAAACCAGGGATGAAGGAGCGGTTCGTCCAGCTCCGCGCCATGGGCATCAAGACCGTCATGATCACCGGGGACAACCCGCTCACCGCCAAGGCCATCGCGCAGGACGCGGGCGTCGACGACTATCTCGCCGAGGCCAAGCCCGAAGACAAGATGGCGCTGATCAAGAAGGAGCAGGAAGGCGGGCGGCTGGTCGCGATGACCGGCGACGGCACCAACGACGCCCCCGCGCTCGCGCAGTCCGACGTCGGCGTCGCGATGAACACCGGGACCTCCGCCGCCAAGGAGGCGGGGAACATGGTGGACCTCGACTCCGACCCGACGAAGCTGATCGAGATCGTGGAGATCGGCAAGCAGCTGCTGATCACCCGCGGCGCGCTGACCACCTTCAGCGTCGCCAACGACCTCGCGAAGTACTTCGCCATCCTGCCCGCGATGTTCACCGGCATCTTCGCCCAGCTCGGCGCGCTCAACGTCATGCAGCTGGCGACACCGAAGTCGGCGATCCTCTCGGCGGTCATCTTCAACGCGCTGATCATCGTCGGGTTGATCCCGCTCGCCCTGCGCGGCGTCCGGTACAAGCCGTCGTCGGCCTCGGCGCTGCTGCGCCGCAACCTGCTGGTCTACGGCCTCGGCGGCATCGTCAGCCCGTTCCTCGGGATCTGGCTGATCGACCTGCTCGTCCGTCTCATCCCTGGAATCGGGTGACTCATGAACGCACTGTTGAAGCAGACCCTCGCCGGGCTGCGTGTCCTGCTCGTCTTCACGGTCCTGCTGGGTGTGGTCTACCCCCTGGGTGTCTGGGCGGTCTCCCGGATCCCCGGCCTCGAAGGCAACGCGGAGGGCTCGATCATCACCCAGGACGGGCAGGCCGTCGGCTCGTCCCTGATCGGCATCGACCCGGTCGCCGCCGACCCGGCCAAGGACCCGTGGTTCCACAACCGTCCGTCCGCGGGCTCGAAGGACGCCCTCGGCCCCGGCGACCCGTCGTCGTCCGGCGCGTCGAACAAGGGCCCGTACAACGAGGACCTGGTCGCCGCGATCGGTGAGCGCAAGAAGCTCATCGCCGCCCGCGAAGGTGTCCAGGAGTCGCAGGTGCCCGCGGACGCGGTGACGGCGTCGAGCTCCGGGATGGATCCGGCGATCAGCGTCGCCTACGCCGACCTCCAGATCCCGCGAGTGGCCAGGAACACGGGCCTGTCCGAGGAGAAGGTCCGGCAGCTCGTGGCCGACAACACGAGCGGCGCCGGGATCGGTGTGCCGGGCGTCAATGTGCTGAAGGTCAACTTGGCCGTGCGCGACGCGGCCGGAGGAGCACACTGACAGACGTGGACGAGAACACGACCAAGCCGCGCCGGGGTGAGCTGAGGATCTACCTCGGCGCGGCCCCGGGCGTCGGCAAGACCTACGCGATGCTCGGCGAGGCGCGGCGACGCCTCGATCGGGGCACCGACGTGGTCATCGGCCTGGTCGAGACGCACGGGCGGAAGAAGACCGCGGAGCTCGTCGAAGGGCTGGAGACCGTGCCGCGCCGCCGGTCGGCGCACCGGGAGCACGAGTTCGAGGAGATGGACCTCGACGCGCTGCTCGCCCGCGCCCCCGAGGTCGCCGTGGTCGACGAACTCGCGCACACCAACGTGCCGGGTTCGCGCAACGAGAAGCGCTGGCAGGACATCGACGAACTGCTCGCCGCCGGGATCGACGTCCTGTCCACGGTCAACGTGCAGCATCTGCAGAGCCTCAACGACGTCGTCGAGCGGATCACCGGCGTCACCCAGCAGGAGACGGTGCCCGACGAGGTCGTGCGGCGGGCCGAGCAGCTGGAGTTGGTCGACATAACGCCCGAAGCGCTCCGGCGGCGCCTGGCGCACGGCAATGTCTACCCGGCCGAGCGGATCGACGCCGCGCTGGGCAACTACTTCCGCCCCGGCAACCTCACCGCGCTGCGGGAGCTCGCGCTGTTGTGGGTCGCCGACCAGGTCGACGTCGCCCTGCAGCGGTACCGGGCCGAGCAGAAGATCACCGACACCTGGGAAGCACGCGAACGGGTGGTCGTGTCCATCACCGGCGGCCCGGAGAGCGAGACGCTCATCCGGCGCGCGAGCCGGATCGCGAACCGCGCCGGCGCCGAACTGCAGGTGCTGCACATCCTGCGGGGTGACGGGCTCGCCGGGATGGGGCCGACGGCGGTCGGCAAGTACCGGAAGCTGGCTGAAGAGGTCGGCGCGACCTTCCACACCGTCGTCGGCGACGACGTGCCGACGGCGCTGCTCGACTTCGCGCGCGGGGTGAACGCGACCCAGCTGGTGGTCGGGACCTCGCGGCGGTCACGGGTGGCGAGGCTGTTCGACGAGGGCATCGGCGCGGCCGTGGTCCAGCGGTCCGGCCCGATCGACGTCCACATGGTCACGCACGCCGAAGCGGGCGGACGGCTGCGCGCCCGGTTCAACCGGAGCCCTTTGACGCCCTCACGCCGCCTGACCGGATGGGTGCTCTCGCTGGTGCTGCCGGCGCTGGCGACGCTGCTCGGGGTCCTGCTGAGGGATCAGCTCGACTTCTCCACCGACGTGGTCGACTACGTCCTCGCGACGGTGCTGGTCGCGCTCGCGGGCGGGCTCGGCCCCGCCTTGCTCGCGGCGGTGTTCTCGGCGGGACTGCTGAACTTCTTCTTCACCCCGCCGCTGTACAACCTGACCGTCCACGAACCGCGCAACGTGATCACGCTGGTCGCGATGGTGCTGGTGGCGGTCCTGGTCGCGGCGGTCGTCGACACGGCGGCCCGGCGTGCGACGCAGGCCGCGCGAGCGCGGACCGAGGCCGCTTTGCTCGCTTCGTACGCGCGGACGGTGCTCACCCACACCAACCCGATCGAGCGGCTGCTGGAGAAGGTCCGCGAGAACTTCGGCCTGACTTCGGTGACCCTGCTGGAAAAGCGGGACGGGAAGTGGAAACGGGTGGCGAGCGCCGGCACGGATCCGTGCGCCGACCCGGACCAGGCCGACGCCGACATCGCCGTCACCGCCGACGTCCACCTGACGTTGCGGGGGCGCGCGCTGCCCGCGTCGGACCGGGGAGTGCTGGAAGCCGTCGCCGGGCAGGCATTGCTCGCCCTGCGCCAGCAGCGGACGGCGAAGGCGGCCATCCGCGCCGAGCGCAAGGCCGAGGCGACCGAACTCCGTACGGCACTGCTTTCCGCCGTGGGACACGACCTCCGGACGCCGCTGACGTCCATCAAGGCGGCCATCGGCAGCCTGCGCGCGACCGACATCTCACTGTCCGAAGAGGACACCGACGAACTGCTCGAAGCGATCGAGGAATCGGCGGACCGGCTGGCCGGGCTGATCGACAATCTGCTCGACTCCTCCCGGCTGGCGACCGGCGCGGTGCGTCCGCACCTGCGCCCGGTCGGCTACGACGAGGTCGTCTCGCACGCCCTGTCCAATGTGGACAACTCGGCCTCGGTCGTCGTCGCGATCGACTCGCGGCTGCCCTCGGTCTGCGCCGATCCCGGTCTGCTGGAACGGGTGGTGGCGAACGTGATCGACAACGCGCTGCGGCACGGGAGGTCGCGAGAGCCGGTCTCGGCCCGCGCCAGCACGCATTCGGAGCACGTCGAACTGCGTATCGTCGACCACGGGCGCGGGCTCAAGAAGGGCACCGCGGACTCGGCGTTCGCGCCGTTCCAACGGCTCGGGGGAGACCGGGACAGCGTGCCCGGCGTGGGACTGGGGCTGTCGGTCGCCAAGGGGTTCACCGAGGCGATGGGCGGGCGGATCCGGGCGGAGGACACGCCCGGCGGCGGGCTCACCGTCGTCATCTCGCTGCCCGCATATGTTGGTCAGGATCCGGAAAAGAGCCTCCTCGCGTTCGACGAAGAGGGCCTCGAGAACGAAGAGGAGGAGCGAGTGCGATGAGCGCAGACACCGCGTCGGCGACCGTGCTGGTCGTCGACGACGAACCGCAGATCGTGCGAGCCCTGCGGATCAACCTGTCCGCCCGCGGCTACAAGGTGATCACCGCGCACGACGGGACGGCCGCGCTGAAGGCCGTCGCCGAGACCAAACCCGACGTCGTCGTGCTCGACCTCGGCCTGCCCGACCTCGACGGCACCGAGGTGATCGCCGGGCTGCGCGGCTGGACGACCGTGCCGATCATCGTGCTGTCCGCGCGCGGCGACTCGGCCGACAAGGTGCAGGCCCTCGACGCCGGCGCCGACGACTACGTCACCAAACCCTTCGGCATGGACGAACTCCTGGCGCGGCTGCGGGCCGCCGTGCGCCGCTCGGCGTCGTCCGGTGTGGACGGTGCGGACGCGGTGGTGGACACGGGATCGTTCCGGATCGACCTCGCGGCGAAGAAGGTGCGCCGGGACGGCAAGGAAGTGCACCTCACCAAGACCGAATGGGGCGTGTTGGAACTGCTGGTGCGCAACCGCGGCCGTCTGGTGGCGCAGAAGCAGCTGCTGCACGAGGTGTGGGGGCCGACCTACGAGACCGAGTCGCACTACCTGCGGGTGTATCTGGCGCAACTGCGGCGGAAACTGGAACCGGAACCCTCACGGCCGCGGCACCTGCTGACGGAGCCGGGGATGGGCTACCGCTTCGAAATGTGAGACCCGGGGAGGGAACGCGTTGCGAAAGCCACTTTCGCAACCTTCAACGTTGCGAAAGTGGCTTTCGCAACTCCTGCCGGGAGGAAGCCACCCGACACACGCCGCAAAAGTAGTGAAGGCCTCCTTCCCTACCCTCACGGTAGGCAAGGAGGCCTTCACGGACCTCAAGTCTTACTGGGCGCTGCTCATGGACGTGTCGGTGCCCGACGTGCTGGACTTGCCCGGAGTCGACTCGCTGGGGGCGCCGCCGGGGCTGGAGCTGCCGTTCGGCGTGCTCGTCGGGGGATCCGACGGGTCCGACGAGGAGGGCGTCGACGTGGTCGGGGGGGTTGTAGGAGTCGTCTTCGTGGTGGTGGGCTTGGTCGGCGTCGTAGGCGGCAAGACCGTGGTGCCCGGCCCAGGGCCGGGGTTCGGCGGAGGCGGGGTGACGACGCTCGTCGTCTCCTTGCCGTCCGCCCCCACCGAGGTCACCGTGGTCGGCGGCGCCGTCGAGCTGGAGGGCGCGCCCGGGGTCGGCGAGCCGCTGACGGTCATCGGGCCGCCGGGGACGGCGTTGCCCGGGACCAGCTGGACGCCGGCGGGGGCGATGCCCTGTCCGCCGCCGGGCACGCCGGTGCCGCCCGCGGTCGCGGAGACGCCGGGGCCCGCGAGTTCGGCGATCGCGGCGAAGGCCGTCGCCACCACGAGGCCGCTGACGCCGAGTACGGCGTAGCCTGCGCGGTTGAGCTTGCCGGTGGCGCCGCGCGGCGGTGCCACGGACACGCGTGCGCTCGGATCAGACCCGTCGGGACGGGGCATGTGCTGGCTCCTCGGATGGGGGACTTCGGGGAGTGCGGCTACCCGGGCGAGGTAGCCCAAAGTGGGGACCCGGCGCGGAGATTATCACCGCCGCTTCACCGTCTGCGAACTACAGCGCACGTCGTGTTCACCCTCCGCGTTCATCCGCATGGTGCACGATGGGGAACGTGAGTGAAGAAGTAACGCACATCAGGCTGACCGCGTGGGTGCACGGCCGGGTGCAGGGTGTCGGTTTCCGCTGGTGGACCCGCAGCAGGGCGCTTGAGCTGGGCTTGGTCGGCAGCGCGGCCAATCTGGCCGACGGGCGTGTCGAGGTGATAGCGGAGGGTGATCGTGAACACTGTGAGCGGCTTTTGGCCGCTTTGCGATCCGGGGAATCACCCGGAAGTGTGGATCACGTCGTCGAGCGGTGGTCGCCCGCGAAAGGCGGGCTGCGCGGGTTCGTGGAGCGCTGAGGCCCCGCGTCCCACGATCACCGTGAGCACACAGGTAGCCTGGGTCGATTGAAAGACCGGTTCCCGCAGCCAGAGGGGTCAGCACGACGTGCACCTGAAGAGCCTGACGCTCAAGGGCTTCAAGTCCTTCGCCTCGGCGACGACGTTGCGTTTCGAGCCGGGCATCACCTGCGTGGTCGGACCGAACGGGTCCGGCAAGTCGAACGTCCTCGACGCGCTCCGCTGGGTCATGGGCACCCAGGGCGCGAAGGACCTGCGCGGCGGCAAGATGGAGGACGTCATCTTCGCCGGGACCGCCGGCCGCGCCCCGCTCGGGCGCGCCGAGGTCACCCTGACCATCGACAACGCCGACGGCGCGCTGCCCATCGAGTACTCCGAGGTCTCGATCACCCGCCGGATGTTCCGTGACGGCGCGAGCGAGTACGAGATCAACGGCGACCGCTGCCGCCTGATGGACGTGCAGGAACTGCTGTCGGACTCCGGTATCGGCCGCGAGATGCACGTCATCGTCGGGCAGGGCCAGCTCTCGGCGATCCTCGAATCGAAGCCCGAGGAGCGCCGCGCCTTCATCGAAGAGGCCGCAGGCGTCCTCAAGCACCGCAAGCGCAAGGAACAGACCCTGCGCAAGCTCGCGAACATGCAGGGCAACCTCGACCGCCTCGGCGACCTCACCACCGAGCTCCGCCGCCAGCTCAAACCGCTGGGCAAGCAGGCCGAGATCGCCCGCAAGGCGCAGTGGGTGCAGTCCGAGCTGCGCGACGCCCGGCTCCGGCTGTTCGCCCACGACCTGGTCACCCAGCGCGAGGGCATCGCCAAGGAAGAAGCCGACGAGCGCGTCGCCCGTCAGCGGCGCGCCGAAGTCGAGCAGGCGCTGGAGATCGTCGCCGCCGAAGAGGCCGAGCTCGAAGCGTCGCTGGCCGAGGACGCCCCGAAGCTGGCCGCGGCACAGGAGACTTGGTACAAGCTTTCCGCCTTGACCGAGCGGTTGCGCGGCACCGTGCGGCTCGCGCTGGAGCGTCAGCGGCACCTCTCGTCCGACGTGCAGCAGGCGAGCACCGGCCGAGACCCCGACGAGCTGCTCGCCGAGGCCGAGCAGGTCGCCGAGCGGGAGCAGGAGCTCAACGAGGCCGTCGCCGAAGCCCGGATGGTGCTTTCAGAGACCGTCCAGCGGCGTGAGCAGCTCGAACACCTCGTCCAGGCCGCCGAGCGCGCGCATATGGCCGCCGTCCGCGCGATCGCCGACCGCCGGGAGGGGCTCGCGAAGCTCTCCGGTCAGGTCGAGGCGTTGCGCAGCAAGAACGGCGCCACCTCCGACGAGATCGACCGGCTCACCGTGTCGCTCGAAGAGGCCGCCGAGCGGGCGGAGATCGCCGTCGAGGAGCTCGAAGAGGCCAAGGCCGCAGGGGGCGTCGAGGAATCCGACGATTCCGACCTCCAGGCTCACCACGACCGCGCGGTGGAGGCCAACAACGCCGCCAAGGCGCGGGTCGAGGAGCTGGTCAAGGCCGAGCGGGCCGCCGAACGCGAGATCGCGTCGGAGAAGGCTCGCGTCGAGGCGCTGTCGATGGGCCTGCGGCGCAAGGACGGCGCCGGCGCGCTGCTCGGCGCGCAGCACGAACTGCCGGGCCTGCTCGGTTCGGTGGCCGCGCTGCTCACCGTCGAAGCCGGTCACGAGGTCGCGCTGGCCGCGGCGCTCGGCCCGGTCGCCGACGCGGTCGCGGTCAACGGCGGCGAAGACGCGCTCGCCGCGCTGAAGTTCTTGAAGGACAACGACTCCGGGCGCGCGGGTATTCTGCTCGGCGGGCTGGAATCCACTGTGGACACCAGCTCGTGGCCGTCGCTGCCCGAGGGCGCGCGCTGGGCGCGTGAAGTCGTCACCGCGCCGCCCGCGTTGCGATCCGCCGTCGAGCACGCGCTCGACCGGGTGGCCATTGTGGACGGTCTGGAGTCCGCGCGCCGTCTCGTCGAGGTGTATCCCGAAGTCAGCACGGTCACGCCCGAAGGCGACGTCTTCGGCGCGCGCTGGGCGGTCGGCGGGTCCGCCCGCAGCGAGAGCGTCATCGAGGTGCAGGCCGCGGTCGACGAGGCGAGCGATCGGCTGAGCGCCGCCGAGCGCGCGCTGGAACGCACCGCCGCGGAACTCGAAGGCGCCCGCGCCGGACAGGCCGCCCGGCGCGAAGAGGTCGGCAGGGCCAAGGAAGCGCTCGGGGACGCGAAGGTCCGCAAGGCGCGCTCGTCCGAGCGGCTGAACCGGATGCAGCAGGCCGCGCGTGCCGCGCAGGCCGAAATGGACCGGCTGAGCAACCAGCGCGCCAAGGTCGAGCAGAGCCGCGAAGAAGCGCTGCGGCAGCTCGCCGAACTCGAAGAGCGGCTGGCCGCCGTCGCCGACCAGGAAGTCGACGAGGATCCGGACACGGCCGAGCGTGACCAGGCCGCCGAAGACCTCGGCACGGTCCGCCAGGAGGAGATGGAGTCCCGGCTCGCGCTGCGCACCGCCGAGGAGCGCGCGCGGAGCATCCAGGGCAAGGCCGAATCGCTCCGCCGGGCCGCGCACGCCGAGCGGCAGGCCCGCGAACGCGCCGAAAAGTCCAGGGCCGCGCGGAAACGCGGCGCCGAGATCGCCAACGCGGTGGTCAACGGCGGCGAGATCGCGCTGGAGCGCATCGAGGTCTCCGTGCAGCGCGCCGCCCACGAGCGGGACGAGGCGCAGGCGCAGCGGCAGTCGCGGGAGACCGCGTTGACCCAGGTCCGCAGCAAGGTCCGCGAACTGACCGGCGAACTGGAGAAGCTCACCGACGCCGTCCACCGTGACGAGGTGCTGCGCGCCGAGCAGCGGCTGAGGCTGGAACAGCTCGAAACCAAGATCGCCGAAGACTTCGGCATCGGTCTAGAGGATCTCGTCGCCGAGTACGGCCCCGACGTCCCCGTGCCGCCGAGCGCGGGGGAGATGGCCGAGTACGAGGCCGCCAAGGAACGCGGCGAGGACGTCACCCCGCCGCCGCCGATGCCTTTCGACCGCGACACCCAGGCCCGCCGGGCGAAGCGCGCGGAGAAGGACCTGAGCCTGCTGGGCAAGGTCAACCCGCTGGCGCTGGAGGAGTTCGCGGCGCTGGAGGAGCGGTACAAGTTCCTCTCGACCCAGCTCGAAGACCTCAAGGACACCCGCAAGGACCTCGAAGCCGTCATCAAGCAGGTCGACGAAAAGATCCTCGAGGTCTTCGCGTCCGCGTACGAGGACGTCGCGCGCGAGTTCGAGACGGTGTTCAGCGTGCTGTTCCCGGGCGGTGAGGGGCGCATGGTGCTCACTCAGCCCAACGATCTGCTTTCCACCGGTGTCGACGTCGAAGCGCGCCCGCCGGGCAAGAAGGTCAAGCGGCTCTCGCTGCTCTCCGGTGGCGAGAAGTCGCTTGTCGCCGTCGGCATGCTGGTGGCGATCTTCCGCGCCCGGCCTTCGCCCTTCTACGTCATGGACGAGGTCGAGGCCGCGCTCGACGACACCAACATGCGACGGCTGATCGGGCTGCTGGAGCAGCTGCGGGACTCTTCGCAGCTGATCATCATCACCCACCAGAAGCCGACCATGGAGATCGCCGACGCCCTGTACGGCGTTTCGATGCAGGGCGACGGCATCACGAAGGTGATCTCGCAGCGGTTGCGGACCTCCGAAGAGGATCCGGTCCCCGCCTAGCTTCTACTTCGCGACCAGAAGGCGTAGTCGGCGGAGTACCGGACGGCCGTCTGCGCGCCGGCCGCGCAGGTGCCCGCCGGAGCGAGTCCGCCGCGGGTGTCGAGCCGCTGGACGTAGGTGACCTTGCCGAAGATCCCGTCACCGCTGTTCAGGTTCGCCTTCAGCAGCACTTCCGGTACCGCGTCCGGCCTGGGGCTGGAGGCACCGGGAACCGCCGCCGCCCCGACCGTGCTGCCGTCCACAGTGGACGTCCACACCGGACCCTTGCTGTGCAGGGCGATCGCCCGCCCGCGGTGGCCCAGTGTCGCGGCGGGCTGGATCAGCGCCCATGCCCCGTTGGCGCAGCCGTAGATCTGCACGCCTTCGCCCCGGTAGGTGGCTAGGTGCTTGTTGCCCTCCGGCACCTTGACGGTCTCCGGAACGGGGCGCTGCTTCCCGTTCGCGCCGGAATCGCTCGCGGCGTAGGCGGTGGCGCCACCGCCGAGCAGCAGGGCGCCGACCGCTATGGACACGGTTGCTCGCTTCATCGTCTCTCCCTCTCCTCGCCCGCCGTCGTCAGGCAGGTCCCGCAGCCGACACGGAGGAGAGGGAGAGACGGTTCAAAGTTGTGACTCAGGTCACACTTGCGAAGGTTCCTTCACGTCCGGCTCCGCCAGCGGGTCCACGCTCCCGTGCCGCAGCGACAGCAATCCGCCCACCACGAGGGTGATCACCACGCCGCACAGCGTGTACCAAGGCCAAGCCAGCGCCACCGTGTTCCCGGAGGCCTTGCTGAAGTCGACGCCGATCAGGCTGCCGTCCGGTTTGTTGAACTTGACGCCCAGGATGAGGAAGGCCATCACGACCACCGTCGACACGAACGCCACGATCGCGTCCGCCTGCCTCGCCCGCTTGATCAGCAGGCCCAGGAGGAACGCGCCGAGCAGCGCGCCGTAGGTGTAGCCGGTGATGCCGAGCGCCTGCACCACGATCGGATCGGCCGAGGTCTTGTTGGAGGAGGCGAAGAACCCCGCGCACAGGATCAGCGCGCCCGCCCAGACGATCGTCCAGATCCGGCCGTGCTTCAGCCGGTCGGCCTCCGGGAGTTCCCGGCCGATCACCCGTTCGTAGACGTCGGTCACCGTGGACGAGGCCAGCGCGCCGAGCGACGAACTCAGTGCGGCGGCGAGGATCCCGGCGATCACGAACCCGGACAGACCGCTCGGCAGGTCGTTCACGATGAAGTTCGCGAACAACTCGTCCTTGTTGGCCAGCCCCAAGCCTTCCGGCTTCGGCTTCGTCGGGGCGAGACCGTTGTACAGCGCCCACAGCAGCACACCGATGAACAGGAACAGCGCGAACTGCAGGAACACCACGAAACCGCTGGCCACCAAGGCCTTCCGCGCGGCGCGCAGATCGTTGGTGGCCTGGAGGCGCTGCACGATCAGCTGGTCCGAACCGTGCGAGGCCATCGAGAGCACCGCGCCACCGATCAGCGCGGTGAAGAACGCGTACTGGCCGGTGAGCATGTTCGAGGAGAAGTCGAAGATCTGGAACTTGTTGGCGTCGACGGCCTTGTCGAACCAGCCGTCGGGCAGCCTGCCGGAGATCGCCCAGATCACCACGACCGCGCCGAGGACGTACCAGAGCATCTGGATCGCGTCGACCCAGACGACCGCGCGGACCCCGCCGAAGAAGCTGTAGAGCACCATCGCGATGCCGAGACCGATCACGATGGTCCAGTACGAGACGTTCAGGCCGTAGGCCGCCATCACCACCTTGATCGGGATCGCGGTGGCGAACAGCCGGATGCCGTCGGCCAGGGTGCGGGTGAGCAGGAACGTCACCGACGCGGTGCCCTGCAACCCGCCGCCGAAGCGTTTGCCGAGGAAGGCGTAGGCGGTGACCAGGTTGCCCGCCACATAGCGCGGCAACAGCACCATCGACACCACGATCCGGCCGGCGATGTACCCGATCGCCAGTGCCAGGTACGTCATCCCGCCGTCGCCGGGGGTGGCGATGTAGGCCACTGTCGGCACGGAGAGCACAGTGAGGGTGGAGGTCTCCGCGGAGACCACCGAGAGGCAGGCCACCCACCAGGAGATCTTGCCTTCGCCGACGAAGTAGTCGGAGCCGGATTTCTGTTTGCCGCCGATCCAGACGCCCAGCAAGGGCATGCCGACCAGAAAAAGCCCGATGATCGCGAGGTCAAGTGCGCGCATCCGTATCTCCTATCGCTCGCCGGTCTTCGCCGCTACCCGTAACCGGGTCACGGTTGAGCTGTGCGGGGCGGGGAGCCGCAGGGGACCCGCGCCCGGGGTGATGCTGCCGAGCAGCCGGTCGCCGCGGGCGCCGGTCGCCGACGGGAGGTTCCCCGGGACGCCGGACCACGTCAGCCAGCCGAGCAGAATGGTCAGGTATGCCTCTTTGCCCGCGCGGGGCAGCCCGTGGTCGTCGCTGGTCTTCAGCGCCGTACCCGGCAGGTTCCTGGCGAGCGCGGCCATCAGCGCCGGGTTGTCGGCGCCGCCGCCGGAGACGATCACCGTGGCGATGGAGTGGCGACGGCATTCCGCGGCGATCGTCACCGCGGTCAGTTCGGTCAGCGTCGCCAGGAGGTCTTCCGCGCCGATCGGCGGGAGCCCGTCGAGCGCCGCGTCGAGATACGTGCCGTGGAACAGTTCCTTGCCGGTCGACTTCGGCGGCTCGGCCGCGTAGTACGGGTCGAGCAGGAGCTTCGCGAGCAGGTCGGGCCGCACGTTGCCGCGCAGGGCGAGCGCTCCGTCGATGTCGGCGCGAAGTCCGGTGACGCGGTGCGCGGCGATGTCCATCAGGGCGTTGCCGGGTCCGGTGTCGTAGGCCAGGACCGCGCCACTCGCGGGGACCACGGTGATGTTCGCGATCCCGCCGATGTTCAGCGCCGCGACCGGGCCGGAAGCGGCCATTTCCCGTAGCCACAACGCATCCAGCGTGCTGGCGAGCGGTGCGCCGTGCCCGCCGGCGGCGACGTCGCGGACGCGCAGGTCGGCCACCACCGGCAGACCGGTGCGTTCGGCGATCCACGCCGGGTTCCCCAGTTGCAGCGTGCCGCGCGCGGTGCCGTCTTCGACCCAGTGGAACACCGTCTGGCCCAGCGAGGCGACGACGTCCGCCTCACCGCCGGCCAGTTCCTCGACCCCACGCGCGGCCGCCTCGGCGAAGGCCTGGCCCACCAGGGTGTCGAGTTTCGTGAGCTGCTCGGCGTCGCAGGGATTCGGGGGCAGGGCGGCGAGCAAGGCCTCGCGGAGCGCTTCGGGATAAGGGACTTCGAGCTGGCCGAGCGGGGACAGCACCACGGTGTCCCCTTCGGCGCGCAGTTCGGCGGCCGCCACGTCGATCCCGTCGATCGACGTGCCGGAGATGAGCCCGATCACCCGGACCCCAGTGCCGGAAGAAACCGTCATTCGGAGTGGTCTAGCCGTCGTTCCGGATCTCGCGCAAGCCGGACCGTTTCTTCTTGTCCGAAATGAGTCCTATCCAGTGGATGCTTGACAAGATCGGCTTCCTTCCCGTGGGGTGTCTGAGCGCGACGGGGTGCGGATGCGAGGATGGCGCCGTGTCGAGTACCCCCTGGTTCTGGATCGTTGTCGTTGCCGTCGTGGTCCTGGTCGCCGTTCTGGTGGCCGGGCTGCTCATCGCGCGCCGCCGCCGGATCAGCCTGGACGAGTCCAAGGCTGCCGACGTCGTCGAGAAGCCAAAGGGCGGCGGTTATACCGCGACCGGCGGGATCGCTCTCGCCCCTGGCGGCGAGAAGACCGACGAGGCCGAGGAAGAACCGGAACACCCGGTCGAGGATCGCCCGGAGACCGACGGGCAGCCCGCCGTCGGGGATGACGCGGCGGTGCCGAGGGATTCCGCGCAGCGCACGGTGCGCGACGTCGAACTTCCCGAACCCGCCGAGGAAACGGCGCCCGCGCCCGCTCCGGCTCCCGCTGAGGAGATCGCCCCGGCCACGGGCCGCCTGGAGCGGCTGCGCGGCAGGCTGGGCAAGTCCCGGTCGGTGTTCGGGCAGAGCCTGCTCGGCCTGCTGGGCGCCGGTGACCTGGACGAGGATTCCTGGCAGGACGTCGAGGACACGCTGCTCATGGCGGACCTCGGTGCGGCCACGACCACCGAAATCGTGGAGCGCCTTCGTGACGAGCTGAAGCGCCGTGCGGTGCGGACCTCCGAAGACGCGCGCGCGGTGCTGCAGGAGGTGCTGACCGCCGCCCTGTCGACCGACGCGGTCCGGGCCGTCCGCGCGCTGCCGCACACCGTCGACGGGGTGAAGCAGCCCGCCGTGGTGCTGGTCGCCGGGGTCAACGGCACCGGCAAGACCACCACCACCGGCAAACTCGCCCGTGTCCTCGTCGCGCAGGGGAGCACCGTGGTGCTCGGCGCGGCCGACACCTTCCGCGCCGCCGCGGCGGACCAGCTCCAGACGTGGGCCGAGCGGGTCGGCGCGGAGGTCGTGCGCGGCAAGGAAGGCGCGGACCCGGCGGCGGTCGCCTTCGACGCCGTCAAACGCGGCACCGAGGCGGGCGTGGACACGGTCCTGATCGACACCGCCGGCCGTCTGCACACCAAGACCGGCCTGATGGACGAGCTGGGCAAGGTCAAACGAGTCGTCGAGAAGCAGGCGAAGGTCGACGAGGTGCTGCTGGTGCTCGACGCCACCACCGGGCAGAACGGGCTGATGCAGGCCCGCGTGTTCTCGGAGGTCATCGACGTCACCGGCATCGTGCTGACCAAACTGGACGGAACCGCGAAGGGCGGCATCGTCTTCCAGGTGCAGCGCGAACTCGGGGTGCCGGTCAAGCTGGTCGGCCTCGGGGAGGGGCCGGACGATCTGGCGCCGTTCGAGCCCGGCGCGTTCGTCGAGGCCCTGCTCGGCGGCTAGGCCGCGCGCATGCGGGGGACCAGCACTTCCACTATGTAGCGGGAGACGTGGAGGCGGTGGTCCAGGCAGAGTCCGTAGTTCCCCTCGGGGCCATCGCACATCAGGCATCCCGGGCGCCTGAAGCCGACCGCCGGGGGAGACCCGGCGGCTCGGATGAGCACCGGAGCCGGACGGATACAGGCTTTCGCGGTGCCGTTGCCGCCCAGCCACAGCAACTGTGACCCGACGGCGTGAAGGATCGGCTCCGGGCCGAGCCGGGGAGACAGTTCGTGGATCTTCGCCGTGATCTCGTAGCGGCCTCGTTTCAGCCGCACACGGGCGGTTTCCCCGAGCACCATGTCCAGTCTCAGGCTCTCGGTGAACCGGTCGACCCTCCGCAAAGTGAGGACGACCGGTGCCTTCGCACCCCGGCAGTACGGCAAGGTGTACTTCACGGTGATGTCGAGGTCGCTGGTCGCTTCGGCGCCTTGGACGCTGAGATCGTGCCGCTGTCTTTTCCTTCCGCCTGAGGGCACCGCTCGGTCGAGAGCCTTCTCCGCGAGCTTCTGCCCGATCCAGGTGATCATCGCGTCGACCATCTGAAATCCCCTCGCTCGGCTCACCTCGAGGTTACGGCGAAGGCCCCTCTCCCGGCTCAGCCGAAAGAGGGGCCTTCGCGGACTTCGCGGTCAGACGGAGACCGGAACTTCGGTCGAAACCGGCGCGGTCTTCTTGTCCCGCATCACCAGGAACGCGACCACCGCCGCGGCCAGCACGCCCACCGCGCTCACCAGGAACGTCGTCGACATCGCCGAGGTGAACGACTCGCGGGCCGCGCTGATGAGGCCGCCGTCGCCGGTCGCGAAGGCGTCACCGATCGAAAGCCGGGCCTGCGCAGGGGCGGACTCGGGCATGTTCGCCGTGAACAGGCCCGACACGACACTGCCCAGGATCGCGATGCCGAGTGCGGCGCCCAGCTGCTGGATGGTGTCGTTGAGCGCGGAGCCGACACCGGCCTGCTCCTCCGGGACCTCGCCCATCAGCGCAGCGATCGCCGCCGGCATCGCCAGCCCGCCGCCCGCGCCGAGCAGGAACAGCGCGATCGCGGGCAGCAGGAAGCCCTCGTTCGCCGACATCGTCGCGAGCAGGCCGAAGCCGCCCGCCATCACGGTCATCCCGACGGTGGCCAGGGCGCGGTTGCCGATCTTCTGGCCCAGTGTGGCGCCGAGGGTGTTGAACAGCAGCGACGCGACGGCCATCGGGATGAACGCGAGACCCGCCTCGGTCGGGGTGTAGCCGAGCACGAACTGCAGGTACTGCGTCAGGAGCAGCAGCAGACCGCCGTTGCCGATCTGCACGAGCGTGAGCGACAGGCTGCCGCCGCTGAAGTTGCGCTTGCGGAACAGCTTGAGCGGGACCATCGGCGACGGCGTGTGCCGTTCCCAGAACACGAAACCGGTCAGGCTCACCACCGCGATCGCCAGCGGGATCAGCGTTCCGGCCTCGGTGATGCCGTGCTTGGGCAGTTCGATGATCGTCCAGACCAGTGCGACCATGCCGGTCGCGGACAGGATCGCGCCGAGCGGGTCCGGCTTCTGCCACGGGCCCTTGGATTCCGGCATCAGGGTCAGCGCGGCGAGCACGGCGATGACGACGATCGGCACGTTGATCAGGAACACCGCGCCCCACCAGAACCACGCGATCAGCACGCCGCCCAGCACCGGGCCGCCGATCAGGCCGATCATCGCGACCGCGCTCCAGGCCGCCATCGCCTTGCGGCGCTCTTCGTCGTCGAAGACGGTGATCAGGATCGACAGCGTGCTCGGCATGATCAACGCGCCGCCGACGCCCATGACCGCGCGGGAAACGATCAGTTCGAGCGGATTCGCGGCGAACGCGGCGACGAGTGAGGCCACCCCGAACAGGACGAGCCCGATGAGCATCACCTTCCGGCGCCCGAACCGGTCGCCGAGACTTCCCGACGTGAGCAGCAGGCCGGCGAACACGAGGATGTAGGAATCCAGGATCCATTGCGTGTCCTGGGCGCTCGCGCCGAGATCTTCGGCCAGCGGCGGCACGGCGACCGTCAGCACCATGTTGTCGACGACCAGCACGAGCGTGCTCAGGCACAGCACGATCAGGATCCACCAGCGGCGTGGATCGCGGACGGGCTCGTTCATCGGGATACCCCCAGAAGTGTTTGCGTACGTTGTTCGGTGGATGCGCACACTGTACGCAGAACGAAACGGCGTACGCAAGGGGGTACTTCGTGCGCTAGGGTGGGGGCATGTCTATCGAGGAGCAGCCGATCCAGTCGGTGTGGACCCGTCCTCGCCGGAAGCGGGATCAACCCGCGTTGAGCCAGGCGCAGATCGTGGCCGAGGCCGTCCGGCTCCTGGACGTCGAAGGTGTCGACGCGCTGAGCATGCGGCGGCTGGGCACCGCGCTGAACGCGGGCGCGACCTCGCTCTACCGGCACGTGGCGAACCGCGACGAGCTGATCGAACTGGTCGTCGACGAGGTCTACGGCGAGATCACCGTGCCGGACGGCGACGGCCCGGCGGGGTGGCGTGAAGCGGCCGTCGTGGGAGCGGAAAGCGTCCGCGCGATGATCCTGCGGCACCCGTGGGTGGCTTCACTGCTCGGCTCGGTCGGCCTGTCGTACCTGGGGCCGAACGTCATGCGGCTCAACGAGCGGCTGCTGGGTGTCTTCGTGACCGCGGGCTTCCCCGGCGACGAGGCCGAGCAGGCGATCAGCGCGGTCATCTCCTACGTCATCGGCATGGGGACAACGGAGGCGGCTTGGCTCACGACGATCGCCAAAAGCGGCCAAAGCGAACGTGACTGGGCGGAGCGGCTGCGGCCCGCCGTCGAGGAGGCGGTGCAGGGGCATCCGCATCAGCGGGAAATGCTCGCCAGGGCCGTCGCCGAAACCGATCCGGTCCGGCTCCGTGACGAGAAGTTCCGCTACGGGCTGGACAGGATGCTCGACGGTTTGGAGGCCAGGCTCAAACGGTGACCCCGTCCTGCGAAAGGGTCGAACCGAGCGAGTTCGCGATCCGCTGGACGACGGGCGCGATCCGCTCGACGGCCTCCATCGTCAGCCGCCCCGAAGGCCCGGACACCGAGACGGCCGCCGGCACCGGCGCGCCCGGGACCGCGACGGCCACGCAGCGGACGCCCAGCTCCTGCTCCGCTTCGTCGAGCGCGTAACCCTGCTGGGCGATTTTCGCCAGCTCGCGCAGGAGCGCGTCCTGGTCGGTGAAGGTGTGCTCGGTGTAGGAGGGCATGCCTGTCCTGGCGAGCAGCGCCGTGACGTCGTCGGACGGCAGATGCGCCAGCATCGCCTTCCCCACGCCGGTGCCGTGCGGCAGGAGACGCCGTCCGACCTCGGTGAACATCCGCATCGAGTGCTTCGAGGGCACCTGGGCGACGTACACGACCTCGTCGCGCTCCAGGACGGCGAGGTTCGCGGTCTCGCCGACCTCGTCGACCAGTTCCGCGAGAAGCGGCCGCGCCCACGAGCCGAACTGCATGCTGGCGTTCTCGCCCAGCCGGATGAGGCGGGCGCCCAGCGCGTACCGGCGGTTGGTGTTCTGCCGGACGTAACCGAGGTCCACCAGCGTCCTGATCAGCCGATGGATGGTCGGCATCGGCAACCCGGACAGGGTCGCCAGCTCCGAAAGACTGGCCTCTCCGCCGGTGTCCGCGAGATGCTCGAGGAGCTCGAAGGCCCGCTGAAGGGACTGGACGCCGCCGTCGCGCCCGTTCTTCTCCGCTGCCACCGTGGTACTCCTTACGTCGGCGTTGATGTTCCGCTATGCAGAAACTATAGTCCGTCATGTAAAACCGTAGGGACGTTTTGCTTTGGGAATGTCACTGTTTATCCGAACTCGGGGTGTTGCTCATGTCTGAAGCTCAGGTGCTCGGCGATCCGGTCGAGCGCGGGGACGAAATCCTCACGCCGGAGGCGCTCGCCTTCCTCGCCGGCCTGCACGAGGCCTTCGCCGCCCGCCGCGACGAGCTGCTGCAGGCCAGGAGCAAGCGCCGCGAGGAGGCCAGGACCACCGGCAAACTCGACTTCCTGCCGGAGACCAAGGAGATCCGCGAGGGCGACTGGAAGGTCGCCGAGGCCCCGCCCGCGCTGCGCGACCGCCGCGTCGAGATCACCGGCCCCACCGACCGCAAGATGACCATCAACGCGCTGAACTCCGGCGCCAAGGTCTGGCTCGCCGACCTCGAGGACGCCAACACGCCGCACTGGGCGAACGTCGTCTCCGGCCAGGTCAACCTCTACGACGCGGTCCGCGAGACCATCACGCTGGAAAGCGGCGGCAAGAGCTACGCCCTGCGTGACGACGTCGAGCACGCGACCATCGTCGTCCGCCCGCGCGGCTGGCACCTCGACGAGCGCGGCCTGTCCTTCGGCGGGCGTCAGGCCGTCGGCGCGCTGGTCGACTTCGGCCTGCACTTCTTCCACAACGCGCAGGAACTGCTCAACCGCGGCAAGGGCCCGTACTTCTACCTGCCGAAGATGGAGAGCCACCTCGAAGCCCGGCTCTGGAACGACGTCTTCACCCACGCGGAGAAGACGCTCGGCATCGAGCACGGCACCGTCCGCGCGACCGTGCTGATCGAGACCATCCCGGCCGCGTTCGAGATGGAGGAGATCCTCTACGAACTGCGCGAGCACGCCTCCGGTCTCAACGCCGGCCGCTGGGACTACCTCTTCAGCGTCATCAAGTACTTCCGTGACGCGGGCGAGAAGTTCGTCCTGCCGGACCGCAACTCGGTGACCATGACCGCGCCGTTCATGCGCGCGTACACCGAACTGCTGGTGCGCACCTGCCACAAGCGCGGCGCGTTCGCGATCGGCGGCATGGCCGCGTTCATCCCGAACCGCAAGGACCCGGAAGTCACCGCCGCGGCGCTCGACAAGGTCCGGGCCGACAAGAGCCGTGAAGCGGGCGACGGCTTCGACGGCTCCTGGGTCGCGCACCCCGGCATGGTGGACATCTGCCGCGAGGAGTTCGACAAGGTCCTCGGCGACAAGCCGAACCAGCTCGACCGCACCCGCGACGAGGTGTCCGTCACCGCCGACCAGCTGCTCGACGCGGCTTCGACGCCGGGCAGCGCCACCGCGGCCGGGCTGCGCGCCGCCGTCGACGTCGGCATCCGCTACATCGCCTCGTGGCTGGGCGGGAACGGCGCGGCCGCCATCCACAACCTGATGGAGGACGCGGCCACCGCGGAGATCTCGCGTTCGCAGGTGTGGCAGTGGGTGCGCAACGGCACGCAGCTCGACACCGGCGACAAGGTCACCGAAGAATTGGTGCGCGGCGTGCTGGCCGAGGTCCGCGGTGAACTCGCCGCCGAGATCAAGCCGGAGCTGCTGGAGCCCGCCGTCGAGCTGTTCGAGCAGGTCGCGCTCGCCGACGAGTTCCCGGACTTCCTGACCCTGCCCGCCTACGAACGGATCAAGTAGACAAATGGGGAACGGGCGGCTCACCGAGGACGTCTATACCGCCGCTGACGCGCGCCTCGCCGAGGCCGACGCGCGCGTCACGGCCAAATATCCCGGTGAGCCGCCCGGCCGCCAGCCGGTGCACACCGTGTACGTGCCCGCGTCGCAGTACAAGACGCGGCTCGTGGCGGACTGGGGCAAGCAGGCGCTGCGGGTCTTCGGCGAGCACGCCGACCGGCTGGGCTTGGCCGCGGACATCGCCGACCGGGTCCGGACCAAACTGCTGACCGAGCCGATCGAGGATCTGCGGATCGACTTCGAGGACGGTCTCGGCAGGCCGGGCGACGACGAAGAGGACGCCATCGCGCTCGCCGCCGGGCGGACCCTCGCCGTCACGGGCGGCACACCGTTCGTCGGCATCCGGTTCAAGAGCTTCGAGCAGGCGACCCGCCGCCGCGGCATCCGCACCCTCGACCTCTTCCTGGCCGGTTTGCTGGAAAGCGGTCCGCTGCCGGAAGGTTTCGTCGTCACGCTGCCGAAGGTGACCGCTGTCGAGCAGGTCGAAGTGGCGGCGGACGTCTTGGAGCGCCTCGAATCCGCCTACGGCCTGCCCGAGGGCGCGCTGCGGTTCGAAGTCCAGATCGAGACCGCCCAGTCCATTGTGGACATCGATGGGACGGTGGCGGTCCCGCGGATCATCGAAGCCGCGCGCGGCCGCTGTTCGGGTCTGCACTACGGAACCTACGACTACAGCGCCGGGCTCGGGATCAGCGCCGAGTACCAGAGCATGGAACATCCGGCCGCCGACTTCGCCAAGCAGCTCATGCAGGTTTCGGCCGCGGGCACCGGCGTCCGGCTCTCCGACGGCTCGACGAACAAGCTGCCCGTCGGCGACGCGATCCTCCCGGCCTGGCGCGAACATCTGCGGCTGGTGCGGCGATCCCTCGAACGCGGCTTCTATCAGGGCTGGGATCTGCACCCGCATCAGTTGCCGACCCGGTTCGCCGCCACGTACGCGTTCTTCCGCGAAGGTTTCCCGGCCGCGCTGGGCCGCTTGCGGGACTACGCGGACCGGACCGGGCGCGGGGTGCTGGACGAACCGGCGACCGCTCAGGCCTTGGCGAACTTCTTGGTGCGCGGCCTGGATTGCGGAGCCGTGGACGTGGGGGAGCTTTCGTTCTCCCGGGCCGAGTTGGACGGCTACGCGCGACGGACTTCGTGAGCAGCGGCTGAGTGAGCGCCTTTCGTGGCAGGCGCTCACTCAGCCGCTGCTCCGCCCTTCCCGCCTCAGTCCGTCGGCAGCGGGCCGGATTTTCCCCGGTGGTGCACGGACCTCGCGACGAGCGCCAGCATGGCGAGCTGGCCTGCGATCGTCCCGGCCGTCACTCCCGCCGGGAAGGTGGCCGGAACCACCTGCAGCGTCAGTGCCGGGCCGAGAACGGCTCCGAGTACCACCAGCGTGTCGAGGATCGTGGTGAGCAGCCGGTGTGTCTGGCTCGCGGGCACCGCCGCTTCCGCCGTCAACTCCGACGTCTCGATCCTGACGCGGGCGAGCTGGGTCGGTGTTTCGTCCCAGCTCGATACTGCTTCCACGGGCGCGGTCTCACCCGGGCCCTCGATTTCGGCAGCCATGCGCATGCCCTTCCGACCCAGTCAGGCGAGCCGGGGTTGGCGCGTCAAGCTGGGGACCACTTTTGCCCGGAGGCGATTCCCCAGCTGCCTCCGTTTCCCCCTCGCATCTGCGGCTCGCGAGCTTCCCTCCAGCTCGCACGCCGCAGATCCTCCTACCAGGCCGACGAAGTGAGTGGTCGCACTTGCCGTCCGTCGCATGGGACGGATGCCGGTCCGGCTCGGCCCCGGAGGGCCGAGACCCACTGTAGGGCCGCCGTGAGGGAAGTCGCAACCCATCTCACACATTTTTGGTGTGGAAAATGTGGTTTTATGCCACCATGGGCAGGCGGCCCTCCGGCCGCAGAGAAGGGAGCGGGTATGCCATCGGTCGAGGAGACCGCGACCGGCCGCCCCGCGGTGGTCGATCGCGTCAACGTCGCGCTGATCGCCGAGGCGGTCGACGCGCTGGGCAAACTGCAGGAGCGCACCGGGTTGAAGAAGGTCGACCTGGTCAACCGCGCGCTGCTGATCTACGAATTCGTCGACGCGGAACTCCGCGACGGCAAACAGGTCGTGCTGCGGGATCCGGACGGACAGGATCAGCTGGTCAAGATCTTCCTTTGATCGCCGTGATAGGTCGCGAGAACCTCGTCGAGTGAGCCGCGTGCGCGGATACGGCCCTCGTCCATCCAAAGGGCTGTGGAGCACAGTTCCCGTAGCAGTTCGTCGGAGTGTGAGGCGAACACCAGCACGCCGGAGCGGCGGGCGAGGTCGACCAGGCGTTCGCGGGCCTTGGTGAGGAACGCGGCGTCGATCGCGCCGAGTCCCTCGTCGAGGATGAGGATCTCCGGGTCGATGGTGGTCACCACGCCGAGCGCGAGCCGCACCCGCATGCCGGCCGAGTAGGTGCGCAAGGGCAGGTGCAGGTAGTCGCCGAGTTCGGTGAACTCGGCGATGTCGTCGATCCGTTTGGTCATCTGCTTGCGGCTCATGCCGAGGAACAGGCCTCGGATCAGGATGTTCTCGTGGCCGGAGACCTCGGGATCCAGCCCCACGCCGAGGTCGAACACCGGCGCGATCCGTCCGACGACCCGAGCGCTGCCCCTGGTCGGCTCGTAGATGCCGGACAGCAACCGCAGGAGCGTGGACTTCCCGGCGCCGTTGTGCCCGACCAGGCCGACGCGGTCGCCTTCGCTCAGGGAGAGGGAGATGTCCCTCAACGCCTCGATGATCGGGACCTTCGCGTCGGTGCCGATCTTGCCGCCGACCTTGCCGAGCACCTGTTTCTTCAGTGACCGGGTCTTGGCGTCGAAGATCGGGAAATCGACGTAGGCGTCTCGCACCTCGATGCTCACCACGGCCGGCCTCCTCGCTGTCGCTGAATGCGAACGAAAGTTATCATTCGCATCCTGGTGCGGTAACGTGCGGCCGGTGAGCCAATCCGTCGAACAGGGCTTCCGGCCGCCGCAGCAGGCCCGCAGCCGGGAGTCGTTGCAGAAGGTGCTGGCCGCGGCCGAACACGTTCTGGCGAGCCAGGGCTTCGAGGAGTTCACCGTCGCGGCGGTCGCCGAGCGGGCGGGAATGTCGGTGGGCACGATCTATCGCCGGTTCGACGGCAAGAACCAGCTGCTGTACGCCGTGAAAGACCAGCTGCTCGGACAGCTGGAGGCCGGCGTCAACGAAGCGCTTCGCTCCGCGGAGCCCGGATTGAGCGGTGTGGTCGGCGCATTCACCCAGGCTTTGGCGGGGACCTTCGCCCGTCACGACCGGATCTTCTCCGAACTGCTCGACAGCCAGCGCGCCGAAGGGCGCGATCGCGGACTCCGTGCGCTGGACACGATTCAGCGCGATTTCGTGGAGGCCGCCCGGCCTTGCTTCGGCGAGATCCGGCGGGCGGACGAGGAACGGGCGATCCGGATGGCGAGCCGGACCATCATCGGATCCTGCGTGCATCGGGCCGCGAGTGGTCGGTACTGGTCCGACGGTCTCGGCTGGGATGTTTGGGCGAGTGAGACGACCGAGATGGTGTTGGGGTATCTGGGTTCGGCTCCTCGCGATTGAGCATTTGGGGAGTCCGGGCTCTGTTCTGGTGGATGAAGCTACTCATCGGCGGCAGAACCTGATGGCTCAGGGTTATGAACACGTGTATGTCAGAGCGCGTATTTCGCGGGCGAGTTCCTCCGGTGAGCCGGAAATCATCTTGAGTGATCCGTTGTTCTCGGATTCCTGGCGAGCCAGTGGAGTGTTGCGGCCGGCTTGCGCGCACATCGCGGCAGGAGTCCTTCGCGGAGCATCGGGGCGTGGGCATGGCGAGGGGCCCGTCGCCGGTGTGGCTGGCGGGCTCCTCGGGGTTCAGTGGTGGTGGAGGGTGTTGCGTCTGGGTTGTCGGAGAGGGTCTCGGTATTGGGGTGGGATGAATTCCGGTAGCCCGTCGGCGGCCATGCGTACTTCCCAGTCACCGTGGTGGATCAGGCGGTGATGGAAACCGCACAGCAGCACCAGATTTCGGAGGTCGGTGGGTCCGCCGTCTGCCCAGTGGTGAATGTGGTGGGCGTGGCAGTTCTTGGGTTTGCGGTGGCAGCCGGGGAAGGCGCAGCCGCCGTCGCCGTCGCGGAGGTTTAGTGCCCGGCGTTGGCCGGGGGTGACGAACCGTCGCAGTCGTCCCACGTCGAGGGGCTCTCCGGCGGCGCTCATCACGACCGGCAGCATGAGGCAGTCGCAGGCGGCCAGCCGTGCTTCCCGGGCGGTCATCGTCCCGATAAAGTCCAGGCACGCGGTCCCGAGGCCGGATTTGAGTTCGTCGAGGCCGATGGTGACATGCAGCAAGGTGCGGTAGCCGCTGGTGCCCGGCTGGTCCGGGCAGGCGATGGCGAGGTCGAGGATGTCGACCCACGCGTCACCCAGGCGTTCGCGCTTCATCCGCAGATCGGCTTGGCCGAACTCATCGACCGGCCGCGGCTGGGCGTAGGCCTCCAGGGCGGCGGCGGTACGGGCTCCGGTCTCGTCATCGAGCAGACCGGTCAGCTTCCAGAAGCCGTCTTTGCGGCGTTCCAGGGTGATTTCCCGGCGCGGCTCGGCAGGTTCAGGGTCTTTGGGCTCGTTGCCGTCGGGGTCGAGCAAGGCGAGGAGGTTCGCTTCAGCCTCCGCGAGCTGCCGGGGACCGGCATCGCGAGCGAGGACGGCGAGAGTCTTCTCGGCATAGGCGCGATCCTCGGCGGAGGTGTCGGCCGGGAGCTTCTTCAAGATCTCCAGGATCTGGTCGATCCGCTCATCTCCGACCATGCCTTCGGCGGCGACAGCGGCGGTGGCGGGCAGCGCTGCGGGAACTTCGGTGCCATCCAAGGCGCGGGTCGGGTTCAACGCGATCGCCCGCTTCACCACCGGACCAGCTTCACCACGCGACAACCCCGCCACATCCGCAAACCACGCAGCCGTAGACCCATACCCATACAAGTCCTTGACGCCACGAGACTCGATCTCCGCCAGGAATTTCCCCAAACCGGCGGTCGCCATCCGAATCACCTGCAAGGACTGCTGCACACCATGCGCAAGCTCCAGCTTGCCGGCACGCCACAACTCCTGCGGCAACTCGGGAAGGAAGGTCTCGGACACGCCTCAAGAATACCCGAACAAATCGAACAAATGTTCGTAATTTTAAGTCACCATGAACGGGCGCATTTACCACTGAAGGGTGATTCGCTCGTGGTGACGTGAACACGCTTAGGTGTACTTGCCGCTTAAGGGTGACATTGCCGGCAAAGCGTCCGAACCCAGACGCAATTACTCACGATCCCCTCCGGATCGCTGACCCCGATTGTCGACCTCCCCATCGCCAACCCACCCGCGCCGCTCGTAAAGCCGCCTAAGCGCGTGAATGCCCGCCCGCGCTCACCAGTCGTTCGGCCTCCGAGAGCAGTACGCCTGAAGGGTGATCTGCTCGTTGTGGCGTGAACACGCTTAGGCGTACTTGCCGCTAAAGGGCGACGTTGCTGGGCAAAGCGCCCGAACTCAGACGCACTTAGTCGACTAATTGCGAAGAGGGTCAAGCAACCGTCTTCACATAGCGCCGACAAGGCACGGAAACCATCCCCTCCGGACCGGTGACCCGATTGTCGAACTCGCCCTCGTCGACCCACCCGCACCGCTCGTAAAACCGCCGCGCCCGCGCGTTCCCCGGTGCCACCGCGAGCCAGGCGCGTGAATGCCCGCCTGTGCTCACCAGCCGTTCGGCCTCCGAGAGCAGTACGCCGGCCACTCCGCTCCCGCGGTGATCCGAAGAAACGTAGACCTGTTCGACCTCGTCGCCGACGACCATCACGAAACCCGCCACCTCACCGTCCAGCACGGCGACGGTCGTGTCGCCGACGCGTTCCGCGGCCCGTTCCCAGAACGACTCACGGGTGCGGATGCGGACGAGCGAGTCGGGCACGTTGCCGAGATGGCCGTCCTGCCAGCCGCGGTACCAGATCTTCGCGACGGCGTCGGCGTCCGCGGGTATCGCCGGTCGAAGTGTCGAAGGCATGCTCGCAGTTTAGGAAACCAGCGCGCCGATCCGCCGCTCCACTTCCTCCGCGCTCGCGTTTCCGGAGACCAGCGTGACGACCCGTTCCCCCTCCTCCGCGGGCAAGGCGGCGAGCAGCGTCGGGTATCCGGTGACGCCCAATTCCCGTGCCCGCCGGAAATCGTCCGCGGCGGAAACCCGGTCCAGCGCGGCCTCGACGGCGTCCCCGTCCAGGCCTGCCCGCTGCGCGACCACGCGATAGGTCGAGACCTCGGACAGGCTCAGCCCGTCGAGGTAGAAAGCCTCCTGCAGCAGTGCCGCGAGGCGTACCGCGCGGTCCGGCCCGACCTCGCGCAACGCCGCCATCCCGCAGGCGGCGGCCTCGGAGTCCATGACGAACTCCCCGTCCGCGATGAGCCGTTCGTAGCTTTCCCCGAACGGCGCGCCGGTCCGGCGGGTGATCTCGGCGTTGGCTCCCTGGACGTAGCCGAACTGCCGGATCGGGACGCGGCGCCCACCGAGGAACAGGCCGCCGGACACCACTTCGACCGGCAGGTCCGGATGCCGGTGCGCGACGTCGGCCATGGTGCGGGCGAACCCGTACGACCAGCCGCAGTACGCGTCGAAGACATAGATGAGCTTCATGACGGGACTCAACGATGTCTGACTGGTCAGATATTCCTAGCGGAGTTTGGGGAGTGCGTCACGCGCCGAGTGGCTCAGCGTCCGGAGGTCCTGCGCGAACCGGTCACGGTGGTCGGCGGGCAGCGGATCGAGGAACAGCCGCTGGATGTTCTCGACGTGCACCCGCGCGGCCCGCACGGTCGTCTCCTCGCCTTGCGCGGTCAGTCGTACGAGTTGCACGCGACGGTCCTGGGCGTCGGACGAGCGGACGACGAGGCCGAGCGTGGTCATCCGATCGACCAGCCTGGTCGCGCCGCCGGTGGTCAGCACCTGCTCCTGCGCGATCGCGCGCATGCTCATCCCGGCTTCACCCGACCTGCCGACGATGAGCAGGACCTCGAACATCAGGTGCGAGATCCCGCATTCGGCCTCCAGCGCGCGGCCGAGCAGGTATTCGAGGCGGTTCGCGGCGCCCATCATCCGGCCGAAGGCGACCACGCGCGGGTCGTAGGCGGCTTCTTTCGCCGTGGTGATGCCCATTTCAGCTCCCTGCCGACAAGGCCAAATAGACGTCGAGCTGTTCGGTGAACTCGGTCAGGTCGGTGCCGAGCAGTTCGCTCGCGCGCCCGATCCGGTACCGCAAGGTGTTGACGTGGACGTGCAGTGCCCGCGCGGCCCGCGTCGGCGAGCCGGAGCATTCGAGGTAGACGCGCAGGGTGTGCACCAGATCGGTGCCCTGTTCGGCGTCGTAGCTCAGCAGCGGTCCCAGTACCCGCCGCCGCAACGCCGCCCGCAGGTCGTCGGGTGCGCCCGCCAGCAGCAGCCGGTGCATGCCGATCTCCCCGCCAGGGACGACCTCGATCGTGCCGGGCCGTTCCGCCGCGACGGCCAGCGCGTAGCGCGCGACCTCTTTCGCGCCCCGCAGTACGGAAACGGGGGAGCGGTCGCTGACGCCGATCAGCACCCGGCGGCACGGCAACAAGGACTCCACGCCGGTCAGGGTGTGGGTCACCGTGGCGGGCCAGTCCTCCGGCCATTCGCCGTCGTCCTCGGCCAGTGCCCAGGTGGTTTCCCCGGCGGGGCCGACGAGCGCTCCCGGCGGCAGGAGTTCGGTCAGGATGCCGCGTGCCGCTTCGGATCCTTCGGTGCGCGCGACGACGACCCGCAGATCACCGCGCAGCCCGGTCGCGGTCAGCGCCGCATGTGGATCGCTTCCCTCGTCGAGTGCGGCGAGCAACGGTTCGAGCACCCTGTCGGTGACGGCGCGGACCTCGTCCGCCCGTGTGCGCGCGAGCCCGATCAGCCCGGCGAGTTCCTCGGCGATCTCCGCCTGGGCGGCGGTCAGCCTGCCGCCGATCGCGAGCAGCCACGGCAACGCGTGCCTGCCGCCGACAGGACGGAGGGAGACGTCGTCGGCTTCCAGGGAACGCCCGCCCGCGGCGACGAACCGGCGCACGAGATCCGACGGGGTGCCGACGGGTACCACCCAGCAGGGGAGGCCGATCTCGCCGCGCGCCCGCTCCAGGAGGGCCTCGACCGACGAGTCTTCCGTCGCCGCTGAAAGCAAACGTTTGCGAGCGCCTTCCGCGGCCGCGGCCAACGCCAGCACGACGCGTTCGGTGACGACCGAGAACGACAGGTCCGCCGGCACCTCCAGCAACGGGATCCCATGGCGCGTACAGGCTTCGACGAGGTCTTCGGGAATCCCGTCGGAGTCGGCTCCGGACGCCGCCAGGGCCGCCGCCCCGGCCTTCGCGAGCGCCGCCACGAACGCTTCCGAATCACCCGGGCCGCGCCACCACAGCAACCCGCTCAGGACGAGCTCGCCCGCCGACACGTAGCGCCCGGGATCGGACAGTTCCGTGACGTAGATCCGGGACACCGGACGGTCGAGCAAAGCCGTCCCGGCGCGTACGCGCAAGCGCAGCCCGGGGAGCGCGAGCAGAGTTTTCACGGTCGTCATCAGGTTTGTAGGAAAGCACAAAACGGCCCGGCCGGGCAGGGGAGATTTCATGCTTCGGCACCGTTGCCGCCATACGGGCACAGGGCGTCTACTGAGTCAGCCGTCACACATCGCCGCCGAACCGAGGAGCCCGAGAGTGGATTTCCTGCGCCCCAGCTCGCTGACCGAGGCGCTCGCCGTCAAGGCCGAGCGGCCCGACGCGGTGCCCATCGCGGGCGGCACGGACGTCATGGTGGAGCTCAACTTCGACCACCGCCGCCCGGACGCGCTGCTCGATCTCAACCGGGTCACCGAACTCGCCGAATGGACGGAGACCGACGGCAGGATCCGCCTAGGCGCCTCGGTGCCCTACGTCCGGGTGATCGCTGAGCTGGGTGAAGTTCTGCCCGCGCTGGCCATGGCCTCGCGCACCGTCGGCTCACCGCAGATCCGCAACCGGGGCACCGTCGGCGGCAACCTCGGCGCCGCCTCGCCCGCCGGGGACACGCATCCCGTCCTGCTCGTGCTCGGCGCCGAGGTCGAGGCCGCGTCCGTCCGCGGCACGCGGCTGATCCCGGCCGAGGAGTTCTACCTCGGCGTCAAACGCAACGCCCTCGAACCCGACGAGCTGATCACCGCGGTGCACCTGCCCGCCGAGGTCGGTCCGCAGCAGTTCGCCAAGGTCGGGACGCGCAACGCGATGGTCATCGCGGTCTGTTCGTTCGCGCTGGCGCTGCATCTGGACACCCGCGAGATCCGCGCGGCCGTCGGTTCGGCGGCGCCGACCCCGCGCCGCGCGACCGCGGCCGAAGAGTTCCTCGGCGACGAACTTCCCTGGGCCACCAAGGCTTCGATCACGGATTCCGTCAAACGCCGGTTCGGCGAGCTGGTGTCGGAGGCGGCGTCGCCGATCGACGACGTCCGCGGCAGCGCCGACTACCGCAAGCACGCGCTGTCCGTCCTGGCGCGGCGAACGCTGACCTGGGCGTGGAACGACTTCCAGAAGGGTGAACGCGAGTGCGCGTGAACGTGACGATCAACGGCGAGTCCCGCCAGGCCGACGACGTCTGGGAGGGTGAAAGCCTGCTGTACGTCCTCCGCGAGCGGCTCGGGCTCCCGGGCTCGAAGAACGCCTGTGAACAGGGCGAATGCGGTTCCTGCACGGTGTATCTCGACGACGTCCCGGTGTGTTCGTGCCTGGTCGCGGCCGGTCAGGTCGAAGGCCGCGAGGTCCGCACGGTCGAAGGGCTGGCCGAAGGCGACAAGCTGGATCGCGTCCAGCAGTCCTTTGTGGACGCCGGTGCCGTCCAATGTGGCTTCTGCACGCCCGGCCTCGTGGTCGCCGCGCACGATCTGCTGAACCGCGTCGAAAATCCCGCGGACGAGGAGATTCGCGAGGCGCTGGCGGGGAACCTCTGCAGGTGTACCGGATACGAGAAGATCCTCGACGCCGTCCGGCTGGCCGCGACCAGGGGAGAGACCACGTGAAGACCGTCATCGAGAACGCCGCGATCGCCACGGTCGACGGAGCGGGCACCGAGTACGCCTCGGGCCACGTCGTCATCGAGAACGACCGGATCGCGGCGGTCGGCGCGGGGAAGGCGCCCGACGGCGAATACGACGAACGCGTCGACGGCTCCGGTTTCCTGGTCACGCCCGGTCTGATCAACACCCACCACCACCTCTACCAGTGGGCCACGCGCGGCCTCGCCGCCGACCACACGCTCTTCGAGTGGCTGGTCGCGCTGTACCCGATCTGGGGCAGGCTCGACGCCGAGATCACCCACGCGGCGGCCACGGCCGGGCTGACGAGGCTCGCGACCACCGGGTGCACCACGGTCGCCGACCACCACTACGTCTTCCCGCGTGATGGCGGCGACCAGGTCGAAGCCCTCGCCGCCGCCCGGATCCGGGTCGGCGTCCGGCTGCACGTCGTGCGCGGCTCGATGGACCGGGGCGAGTCCCAGGGCGGGCTCCCGCCGGACAATCTCGTCGAGGAGACCGAGGCCGCGCTGCTCGGCACCGAGGCCGCGATCGAGCGTTTTCACGACGCCTCCGCCGGCGCGCATCTGCAGATCGCGGCCGGTCCGTGTTCGCCGTTCTCGGTGAGCGAGCGGCTGATGACCGGCGCGGCGGAATTGGCGCGCCGCAAGGGCGTCCGGCTCCACACGCACCTCGCCGAGACGGTCGACGAGGAGAAGCAGTGCCTCGCCGAAGTCGGCTGCACCCCGGCCGAGTACGCCGACAAACTCGGCTGGCTCGCCGACGACGTCTGGCTCGCGCACTCGATCCACCTCGCCCCGGACGCGATCCGGCGGATGGGCGCCACGGGTACCGGCGCGGCGCACTGCCCGACGTCCAACGGGCGTATCGGCGCCGGGATCGCCCCGGTCCGGCAGCTGCTCGACGCCGGGGTGCCGGTCGGGCTCGGCGTCGACGGCGCCGCGTCCAACGAATCCGGTGGCCTCGGCGAGGAACTGCACCAGTCGCTGCTCCAGGCCCGCCAGCGCGGCGGACCCCGTGCGCTGACCACACGCGAGGCGTTGTGGATGGGCACGATGGGCGGCGCGCGCTGCCTCGGCCGTCAGAAGGACCTGGGTTCGATCGAGGTGGGCAAGCTCGCCGACCTCGCGGTCTGGAACCTGAACGGCCTGAACTACTCCGGGATCACCGATCCGGTCGCCGCCTTGGTGCTCGGCACGACGCCGCCGGTCGAGCGGCTGTACGTCGGCGGCGCGACCGTCGTCGAGGGCGGAACGCTGCGCGAGGAATCCGAAGACGAGATCGCCCGTGAGCTGGCCGTGGCCAGTGCGCGGCTGAGGGAGACGGTATGACCACCACTGAAGTCTCCAAGCAGACCACCGGAAACGGGGTGGGGACGAGCCCGCAGCGGCCCGACGGCACGGTCAAGGTGCGCGGCGAATTCGCCTACTCCTCCGATCTGTGGCACGAGGACATGCTGTGGGGCGCGACGCTGCGCAGCCCGCACCCGTACGCGCGGATCACCGGGATCGACATCACCGAAGCCCTTGCCGTGCAAGGGGTCTACGCGGTGCTGACCCACGAAGACGTGCCCGGGGTGAACAAGTACGGCCTGGAGCACTCCGACCAGCCGGTGCTCGCCGTCGACGTCGTCCGCTACCAGGGTGAGCCCGTCGCGCTCGTCGCCGCGGACCACCCCGAGACCGCGCGCCGGGCGATGAAGCGGATCAAGGTCTCCTACGAGGTCCTCGAACCGGTGACGGATTCCGAGAAGGCCGCCGCCGGCGAGGGAGCCGAGCTGCACCCCGGCGGGAACGTCGTGCGGTACGCGAAGATCCGGCACGGCGACCAGTCGGTGAAGGCCGACGTCGTGGTGTCCGGCGTCTACGAGGTCGGCATGCAGGACCAGGCCTTCCTCGGCCCCGAATCCGGTATGGCGATCCCGGACACCGAAGGCGGTGTCGACCTTTACGTGGCCACGCAATGGCTTCACGTCGACCAGCAGCAGATCGTCGCCGCGCTGGGGCTGCCCAAGGACAAGGTGCGGCTGACGCTGGGCGGGGTCGGTGGCGCGTTCGGCGGCCGCGAGGACCTCTCGATCCAGGTCCACGCGTGTTTGCTGGCGCTGCACACCGGCAAGCCGGTCAAGATGGTCTACAACCGCGAGGAATCCTTCTACGGTCACGTGCACCGCCACCCGGCGAAGATGTACTACGAGCACGGGGCCGACAAGGACGGGCGCCTCGTCTACGTCCGGGCTAAGCTGTACCTGGACGGCGGCGCGTACGCCTCGTCCACCGGCGCGGTGGTCGCGAACGCCGCCACCCTCGGCGTCGGACCGTACAATGTGGACAGTGCGTCGGTCGACTGCTGGGGCGTGTACACCAACAACCCGCCCTGTGGTGCGATGCGTGGCTTCGGCGCGGTGCAGGCGGGCTTCGCCTACGAGTCCCAAATGGACAAGCTCGCCGAAGCCTGCGGCCTCGACCCGGTCGACATCCGGATCCGCAACGCGATGGCCGAAGGCAGTGTCATGCCGACGGGTCAGGTGGTCGACTCGGCCGCCCCGGTCGCCGAGCTGCTGGAACGCCTGCGCGCCAAGCCGTTGCCGGTCGCGCACGAGGAGCTCGATCTTCGCCGCATGCCCGGCGGCGTCTCCAACACCACGCACGGCGAAGGCGTCGTCCGCGGTGTCGGCTACGCGGTCGGCATCAAGAACATCTGTTTCTCCGAGGGCTTCGACGACTACTCGACCGCCCGCGTGCGGCTGCAACTCGTCGGCGGCGAACCCGCGGCGACCGTGCACACCGCCGCCTGTGAAGTCGGGCAGGGCCTGGTCACGATCATGCAGCAGATCGTGCGGACCGAACTCGGCATCGACCAGGTGACGATCCTGCCGATGGACACGAACATCGGCAACGGCGGTTCGACGTCGGCCTCCCGGCAGAGTTACGTCACCGGTGGCGCCGTCCAGGCGGCGTGCGTCGCGGTGCGATCCGGGCTGCACAAGCATCTGGCGGGCAAGCTCGCCGCGGATGGGAAGCTGAACGTCGTCGCGAACAAGGTCGTCGCCGCCGACGGCAGCGTGCTCGCGGACCTCGCCGACGTCCTCGGCGACGAGGTCTTCGACGAGACCGTGGAGTGGCGTCACCGGCCGACCGTGCCCATCGATCCCGAGACAGGGCAAGGGAACGCGCACGTCCAGTACGGCTTCGCGGCACATCGCGCGGTCGTGGACGTCGACACCGAACTCGGCCTGATCAAGGTCGTCGCGCTCGACTGCGCGCAGGACGTCGGCAAGGCGCTCAACCCGCAGGCGGTGCTCGGCCAGATCCAGGGCGGTTCCGCGCAGGGGCTCGGGCTCGCGGTGATGGAGGAGATCCAGACCGACGGCGGGAAGATCCGCAACCCGTCGTTCACCGACTACCTGATCCCGACCGTGCTGGACATGCCGCCGATGGACATCGACGTCCTGGAACGGCCCGACCCCAACGCGCCGTATGGTCTGCGCGGGGTCGGGGAACCGCCGACGATCTCGTCCACCCCGGCGATCGTCGCGGCCATCCGTGCGGCCACCGGGCTCGCGCTGCCCCGCGTCCCGGTGCGCCCGGAGCACCTCACCGGCACCTGATATCCGTACTTTTCCGAGCTAGGAGCACATCCGTGGGTACCCGTCTGTCCATTTCGGAGTCCGACGAGCAGAAATGGCTCGCCGAGGCCGTCCAGCTGGCCACCTCGAACGTCGAGCGCGGCGGCGGCCCGTTCGGCGCGATGATCGTCCGGGACGGTTCGGTGCTGGCCACCGGGACCAACCAGGTGACCCCGACGCTGGATCCGACGGCGCACGCCGAGGTGGTCGCGATCCGCGCGGCCTGCCAGGCGATCGGCGACCACAAACTCGACGGCTGCGTCCTCGTGACCTCCTGCGAGCCCTGCCCGCTCTGCCTTTCCGCCGCGCTCTGGGCGCGTGTCGGCAAGGTCGTCTACGCCGCGGACCGCCACGACGCGGCCGAGGCGGGCTTCGACGACCGCGAGTTCTACGACCTCTTTTCCCGCCCGCGCGAGACCTGGTCACTACCCGTCGGCCAACTGTCCCTTCCGGACTCTTTCGCGCCTTTCCAGGCCTGGTTGTCGAAACCCGACAAGAAGGCCTACTGAGAAACTCTTCCCGCCCCACAACGTTGTGGAGTAGGCATGACCCAATTAGGTACCGAGCGTCCCCACCTGCCCTCGCCCGAGCCGAGGCGGCTGTCCGGGCTGGACCGCTGGTTCAAGATCTCCCACCGCGGCAGCACGATCGGCCGCGAGGTGCGCGGCGGGATCACCACGTTCGTCGCGATGTGTTACATCGTGCTGCTCAACCCGCTCATCCTCGGCGCGTCGGCCGACATCACCGGCGCCCGGCTGAGCACCGAGGCGATCACGACCGCGACCGCGCTGGCGGCGGGGGTCACCACGATCCTGATGGGACTGGTCGGCAACGCGCCGCTGGCGCTCGCGGCCGGTCTCGGCGTCAACGGTGTCGTCGCCTTCCAGATGGCGCCGGCCATGACGTGGGCGCAGGCCTTCGGGCTCGTCGTCCTCGAAGGCTTCTGCATCGTGCTGATGGCCGTTTCCGGCATCCGGGAACGGATCATCAACGCGATCCCGATGGCGCTCAAGGTCGCGATCACCGTCGGCATCGGGCTCTACATCGCGCTGGTCGGCCTGGTCAGCGCGGGATTCGTGACCAGGACACCGGACTCCGCCCAGTCGACGGTGCCGGTGCGGATGGGGATCGCCGGCCACCTCGAAGGCTGGCCGATCGCGATCTTTTGCCTCGGGTTGCTGCTGATGATCGTGCTCGTGAGCCGCGGGGTGCCGGGCGCGGTGCTGATCAGCATCGCGGTCGCGACCGGGCTCGCGGTGCTGATCAACAGCGTGTTCCACGTCGAAGGCTGGGGGCTGGTCGAACCCAAGGTGCCTGACCAGGTCGTGGCGCATCCCGATTTCAGTCTGCTGGGCGACATCGACCTCTTCGGCGGGTTCGGGTCGGCGGGCGCGGTGACGGCGGCGGTGTTCCTGTTCACGCTGGTGCTGTCCGGCTTCTTCGACGCGATGGGCACGATCACGTCCGTCTCGGAGGAGGCGGGGCTGGTCAAGAACGGCAAGGTCGAGGGGATGGGCCGGATCCTGCTGGTCGACGGCGCAGGCGCGCTGGCGGGCGGCGTCACCGGATCGGCGCCGAACACCGTGTTCCTCGAATCGGCCGCAGGCGTCGGGGAAGGCGCGCGGACGGGGCTGGCGAGCATCGTCACCGGCGGGTTGTTCACCGCCACATTGTTCCTGACGCCGATCGCGGCCGTCGTCCCGGCGCAGGCCGCGGCGCCCGCGCTGGTGGTCATCGGCGGCATGATGATGGCGCAGTGCCGCCGGATCCCTTGGCAGGACCTGGATTTCGCGATCCCGGTGTTCCTGACCATCGCGCTGATCCCGTTCACCTACTCGATCACCAACGGGATCGGCGCCGGGCTGGTCGCCTACGTGCTGATCAAGATCTGCAAGGGCAAGATCCGCGAGATCGGCTGGATCCTCGGGATCCTGGCCGCGGTGTTCGGGGTGTACTTCGGGATCGAAGGGATCATGTCGTGGTTCTGATGTTCCTCAACGGCGGCGGGATGCGCGGCGGTCCGCTGCACGAACAGTTGCAGGGCGCGCCCTTGTGCTGCGTTGCCCGCTCCGCGCCCAAGTACCAGTACTTCTCCGTGGGCGACCGGTTCCCGGCGATGCACGAGGGCGGTTCCGCGTCCGTCGTGGGCGAGGTCTACGACCTGCCGCTCACGGTGCTGCGGGACCACCTCGTCCCGGCCGAACCACCGGAACTGGAGCTGGGCGTCGTCGAACTGGAGGACGGCGCCGCCTGCCTCGCCACCGTCCTCCGTTCGTCCTATGTGGACTCTCCAGAACTGACGGACATCTCCTCTGTGGGGGACTGGCGGGCGTATCTCGCGTCCCGTTAGCGACACACGCGTGATTGGAGGCGTAACTCGCGTGATTGAACGGCGAACACGTGAGTTACGCCGCTGATCACGCGAGTGTCGCCTTTATCAAGGGGTAAGGCAAAGGTGGCGGGTTGCGAAAGCCACTTTCGCGACACGGTCGCGAGCGAATCCCCGCGACCCGGCACCTCTGCGTCACTCCTCAATGATCACGCGAGTTCGGGGGAAGGTCAGAGCACGAAGACGAGGTCGCTCGCCGCAGCGTGGAACATCTCGGGCGAACCCGCGTAGAAGGCCCGCCAGGCGCCGGGTTTGCGGTGTTCGGCCGAAGCCGCGAAGGCCCAGGTGGTGCCGTTCCAGGTGGCGGTGACCGTCGCCGCCGTGGTCCAGCGGTAGGTGCTGAACGAGAAGTACTGGAGTTCGACCGGGATCGGGTTCGCGGTGTACCGGCCGGGGAATTCGATGGTGCCGGACGCGGTGACGGCCTTGGCCGCGTTCCGGCCCGCCGCGAAGGACGTGATCTCCGCCGGGTGGAGCACGACGATCTTCGCGGTGTCGGCGCCCGAGTTCGCGATCGACGGGTCGGCCGAGAAGAAGTCGGCGCGGTAGTGGCCGGTGCGGATCGGGGTCAGTGTCGCGCTGTACGCGCCGGCGGCGTCGGTGACCGGCTTGGCCTGGGCCTCGCCGCAGAAGCCGTTGAAGCAGAACGAGATGCCGACCTCGGCGCCCGCGATCGGAGTGGCGTCGGCCTTGATGAGCTTCCCGGAGATCGTGACGCTCTGCCCGGCGTCGATCCGCGTGCTGCCGGCGGTCGTGGTGAGGGTGGACGGCTGGACCTCGGCGGCGGTCGCGGGTACCGCGCCCGCGGTGAGCAGTGCGGCCGCGGCGATGGTGCCGATCACGAGCTTCCTGATGATCATGGGCTCCCCAAACGGATTCCGGTGTTGGCGACCGCTAGGTCGGCCGGAAGCCGTTGTCCGTTGCGGGTAAATCCCGGTGTTCAGAAGCCTGCCGTCGGTGCTTCACGCAGCGGGGAGCAATGTGCGCGCGAAGGCCACCGACGAGGCGCCCGCGACCTCGAGCGCTTCGGTGTTACGCAGCGAACGGCTCAACACGAACGCGCCTTCGAGGCTGTTCACCAAAGCGATCGTGAGGCGCCGCGCGGCTTCCGGTTCGAGGCCGTACTTGCTCAGCTTCTCGGCGCCCGTCTCGATCCACGCCGTGAAGACGTCGGCCGTCGCGATCCGCAGCTTCTCGTTGGTGCTGGCGACTTCCAGCGCGACCGTCGCGATAGGGCACGCGTCGGCGTAGTCGGTCGCCTTCAGGGTCTCGGCGGCGCTGGCGAAGCACGCCTCGATACCGTGGACGAGGTCCGGTTCGTCGGCGAAGAAGATCTCGAACAACGCGAGGTACATCATCCCCGAGGTGCGGATGACCTCCTCACCGAGCTGTTCCTTGCCGCCGGGGAAGAAGTGGTACAGCGAGCCGAACGGCGCTTTCGCGGCTTCGACGATCTGCTTCACCCCGGTGCCGGTGTACCCGTTGCGCCGGAGCAGCTCGGCGCCGGCGTTCACGATGCGTTCCCGCGTTCCAGTCACTTCGCCATGATAGAGCGTTCTATCTAACCCCTGAAACGTGAAAGATGCTCACTTCTATTGTGGACCGCGGTGGGAACTTGCCAGGATCGGCCGGTAGTCCAACGACGGATCACGAGGTCGCCATGCGCCGTACCGCCCGACTTGTCCTCGCCACCCTGGTGGCTGTCGTCTCTCTAGCGAGTTCGGTGACACCGGCGAACGCCGCGGAGACCCCGTCCTTCCGCAAGTACGTCGCTCTCGGCGACTCCTACACCGCGGGCCCGTTGATCCCGTGGCAGCAGGCGAGCTGGTGCTTCCGGTCGAACAACAACTATCCGGCCTGGCTCGCCACCAAGCTCGGGCTTTACTCCAAAGCGGGCGCCTTCACCGACGTCAGCTGCTCGTCGGCGGACACCACGAACATGACGAAGCCGCAGACGGTGCCCTCGCCGAGCCTGGCCCTCGCCAGCGCGCCGCCGCAGTTCGACGCGCTGACGCTGGACACCGACCTGGTGACCATCGGCATCGGCGGCAACGACTACGGCGTCTTCGGCAGCCTGGTCGGTACGTGTCCCGAACTGCGCGACAGCGATCCGACCGGCTCACCGTGCAAGGACCACTTCACGATCAACGGGACCGACACCCTGCTCGCCGCTCTCCGGAACACCGAGCGGAACCTCGAACGGGTGGTCAAGGGGGTCCGGGAGCGTTCGCCTGCCGCCACGATCGTGTTGGTCGGCTACCCGCGGATCGTGCCCCCGACGGGTTACTGCCCCAGCGTGGTCCCGTTCGCCGACGGTGACTACGCCTGGGCCGACGAGGTCGAGCGCGCGCTCAACAAGGCCGTGTCGACGGCCGCCCACAAACAGGGCGCCCGCTACGTCGACACCTATGGGCCGAGCCTCGGTCACGACGCCTGTTCGGGTGACGCGGCCTGGGTGAGCGGCAAGACCACCGACCTGTTCCGGGCGGTGGCCTATCACCCGTACGCGGCGGGCATGAAGGCCGAAGCCGACCTGATCTTCAAGGCGCTGGGCGGAACCACCGCGGTCTCCACGAAGGCCCCGGACGCGCGGAACGCGACCACCACGGACGAACTCCAGCGCAAGGCCACCGCGGCGGGACTTGTGCCTCGGTCCTAGCCGTCCCTCGATCCTTGGTTCACCTTCCGGCGCTACCTGCGGTCGATGTCCGCGTGGTGTGCCCGGCCCTAGCGTCGTGAGCCGTTGGGAATCCAAGGAAGAAGGGGGAAGAACATGAAGCGGCTCTTGGCAGCCGGGATGCTCCCGGTGATCGTGGGCGGGCTGCTCGCCGGAGCCACACCGGCTTCGGCGAGCGTCCCGGCCCACTACGCCGAGCAGAAGCTGGTTTGGCATCCCTGCGCCGAATCGGACCTGATCTCGTTGCCGCCGGGCACCGACATCAGCGGGCTCGAATGCTCGACGTTCCGCACTCCCCGGGACTGGGACCGGGCGGGGGAGCGGCAGGATCTGACCATCGCGGTCAGCAGGCTGAAGTCCACCGGGCCGTCGACGGCCTCGCTGCTCACCAACCCTGGTGGGCCGGGCGGCGCCGGCCGCTGGCAGCCGACGATGTTCCGCGGGCAGGAAAAACTGCGCGAGCACCAGGACATCATCGGCATCGACGTGCGCGGGACCGGCAAGAGCACCAACGTCACCTGCCGGGGAGCCGTCGACGGCATCCGGAAGCTGGATCCGCGCGACCGGGATCCGCGCAATCTGGACCAGATCCTGGCGAACGCCGAGTACGCGGCCAAGTCCTGTCAGAGCGCCGGCGGCGAACTCGGGCCGCTGATCACCACCTACCAGACGATCAGGGACTTCGACCTGCTCCGGGCCCTGCTCGGCCGGGAGAAGATCAACTGGGTCGGGTACTCGGGCGGCACCTGGCTGGGAGCGCACTACGCCCAGCAGTTCCCGCAGCGGACCGGGCGGTTCGTGCTGGACTCCTCGACGGAGTTCACCACGGACTGGCAGAAGACGTTCGACCGGCAGCCGGTCGGTTTCGAACGACGCTGGCGGCAGGACTTCCTGCCGTGGATGGCGCGGTACGACGCGAAGTACCACTTCGGCACCAACGGCGAAGAGGTCCGGCAGACCTACGAGCGGGTCCGTTATGCCTTGTCCCGCAACCCGATGGACGGGACCGGGCCGATGGAACTCGACACCGCCATCATCTACCTGCTCTACAAGAAGGCGACCTTCCCGGCGCTGGCCGATCTGCTGGTCAAGGTCCGGGACGCGATGGAGAACCAGCAGGCCAAGCCCGAGGCCAAGGCCGCTGTCGAGGCCGCGGGTGACCAGTCCGACGCGGCGGACGCCACCTTCTGGAACACCGTCTGTGGCGAAGGGCGTTTCACCGGCACCCGCGAGTCGCTGATCCGCGCTTCGCAGCGGAACCTCGACCGCGGTCTGCTCCTGGCGGGCGGCGGCACGTTGAACGCCTCGGTCTGCCTGTTCTGGGACAAGGAACCGCGTCCGCTGCCGAAACTGGACGGCAAAGGGGTCCCGCCGGTGCTGATCGTCCACTCCGAGCACGACCCGGCCACGGCGATCGAGGGCGCCCGGAAGGCGCACGCGGGGTTCGCGAACTCGCGCATGCTGACCGTGACCGGTGAGGGCGACCACGGGCTCTACGCGGACGGGAACCCCGCGGTGGACAAGATCGTGAACGCGTTCCTGGTCGACGGGGTCGTTCCCGCCGACCAGAGCGTCCCCGGTATGCCGCTGCCGGTGCCCTAGAAGGCGGCGAGGGTGTGCCAGGCCAGGCCTGCGTCCTCGGCGTCATCACGGAGGACGACACCCTCGATCAGGCCGTACGGACGGTCGGCGGCGTAGAAGACCTCGTTGTCGTTCTTCAGTCCGAACGGTGACAGATCCACCAGGAAGTGGTGCTTGTTCGGCAGCGAAAGCCGGACTTCGGCCACCTCTTCGCGTTCCTTGAGCACAGCCTCTCCCATCGCGTACAGCGTCTGCTGCAGGGAGAGGCTGTGCTTGTCCGCGAAGGTCTCCAGCAGGATCCGCCGCACTTCGGCGTGGCTCGTGGCCCAGTCGATCCCGTCGCCCTGGTAGCGCCAGCGCGCGGTCACGGCGGTGGCGAGGATCCGGTCGTTCGTCTCGGCCAGCGTCGTGTACTCGTCGCGCGGGAAGCCGTGGAACTCCGAGCCGGTCGACTTGAGCACCACGAGATCGTCCAAACCGGACACCACCCAGGCCTGGTCGCCCTGCACGGTCACGGCGGTCGTCCGCTTTTCGCTGCCCGCCTGGGAGAACGCGTGGTCGTGGCCGGAGATGCGGTTCCAGCCGTGTTCGTCGATCAGGATCCGGGCGCCGGTGATGTGCTCGAACGAGCCGACGAAATGGCGTCCGAGCCGCAGTGCGAAGTCCTCGATCTCGCCGACCGGGGCTTCCTTGGCGAAGGCGTAGACGGTGTTCTTCTGGGTGTCGGTCGCGACGACGTCGGCGTTGTCGCCGGTGAGGTGCGTTGCCGCGAGATCGCCGCGCAACGACGTCGAAACGGTGAGGTCCTTGAGGTGGTGCACGCTGCCTTCGCGCTGGACGGTGACGAGCCGGACTTCGGCCTTGCCGTACTGGTTGGGGCCCAGGGTGATGGCCACGGGCGATCAGCTCCCTCGATAGGTGGAATAGGCGAACGGGCTCAGCAGCAACGGCACGTGGTGGTGCTCGGTCCCGTCGGCGATGCGGAAGGTCAGGGTGACTTCGGGGAAGAAGGATCCCGGGCCGAGGTGGGCGCCGGTGTCGAAGACCAGCCGGTAGACCCCGGGTTCCAGGGTGTCCGGGCCGAGGTCGCGGATCCGGCCGTCGGCGTCGGTCCGCCCTTCGGCGACGGGGTCGCCCGCGCCGGTTTCGAGCCGGACCCCGACGCCGGCCGCCGGCCGTCCCGCGGCGGTGTCGAGGATGTGCGTGGTCACGAGGCTCATGCCGTCACCGCCTTCTCCAGCCGCAGCGCGGCGATCTCGGCCAGCTCTTGACCGGCCACTTCGAGTTCCTTTTCGGGGTCGTTCGAAAGCCTCGAACGCAGGTTTTCCAGCAGCTCGGCGCCGCTCCGGCCACTCGCGCAGACCAGGAAGACATGGCCGAACGTCGCTTCGTATTCGGCGTTGGCCGCGGCGAACTCGCGCGCCGCGTCACCGTCCACACCGGACTGTTCCGAGCGGGACCAGCCCGCTTCGGTGCTTTTCCCGTCCGCTTTCTCCCCGATCCGGGGATGGGCGGCCATGGCGCGCCGGATCTCTTCGGGACGCAACGGGGCGAGCGCCTCGGCTGTGGCGAGCAAAGCGGCGAGGTCGGCGTACGGGCGCCTGGCCAGCAGGGTTTCCACCCAGCGTGGGACGTCGAGGCAGGCGGTCAGCGCCGGCCGGACGTCCTGAGCGGGAGCCTCGTTGAACTCTCGAATGGTGAGTGGCACGGGAACCGACGGTACGGCGGCGCTTCCGCTGCCGTCAACATTTTGTTGAATCCACTCTTCAGTCTTGGTCCCGGTTGAGGTAGTTGTAGACCGTGAACCTCGTGACCCCCAGCGCCTCGGCGACGGTCGACACCGATTTGCGGAGGCCGAACGCGCCGCGTTCCTTGAGCAGCCGCACCGCGCGCTGCTTGGCGGCGCGGTCGAGGGTGTCGAGTTTGCCGCCGAGTTCGCGTTCGACGTCGCCGATGAGCCGGGCCAGCGCGCTGTGCAATTCGACGGCGGGCTCGGTCGTTTCGTCGCCGACCTGCCGGAGCTGGAGGGTCACCCGGGTGGCGCCGCCGTCCAGCGCCGCCCTGGCGATGGCGGGAAGCGCGTCGAGGAGGGCGTCGGCGTCGCCGCGAACGAGGGTGCCGAGCGGGCCGAAGTCGGCGGACAGGCCCGCGTCCTCCGCGGTGTCGCGGGCTTTGACGGCATGCTCGGGTGGCGGGCCCTCGCCGTGGAACGGTTCGCTGGTGAACTCGGCTTCTAACTGCACCCAGCGAAGGTAGCGCCGCCTGGGCTCGTTGACGAGCAGGGTGGCCAGAGTTAATGTCGGAGTGCGAAACCTCGATTCCACTCAGTGGAAGTTGGAGGCTCTAGATGGACTTGGTGATCAAGGCCGCCCGGGCTGTGACAGCCGCCGGCGAAGTACCCGCGACCGTCGGTGTGGACAAGGGCCGCATCGTCGCGGTGGAGCCCGCCGGAGCGGATCTGGACGGCGACCGGGTGCTCGAACTCGGCGAGGACGTCGTCCTGCTGCCGGGGCTCGTGGACACGCATGTGCACGTCAACGATCCGGGCCGCACCGAATGGGAGGGTTTCGCCTCGGCGACCCGCGCGGCCGCGGCGGGCGGGGTCACCACGATCGTGGACATGCCGCTGAACAGCCTGCCGCCGACGGTCGACGTCGCGTCGCTGGAGGTGAAGCGCAAGACCGCCGAGGGGCGGGTGCACGTAGACGTCGGGTTCTGGGGCGGGGCGATTCCCGGCAACCTCGCGAATCTCCGCGGCCTTCACGAGGCCGGAGTCTTCGGTTTCAAGTCGTTCCTGCTGCATTCCGGTGTCGACGAGTTCCCGCCGCTGGACGCGCGCGGGCTCGAAGAGGCGATGACCGAACTGCGGACCTTCGACGGCATGATCATCGTGCACGCGGAGGATTCCGACGCGATCGACCACGCGCCCGATCCGCACGGCGAGAAGTACGAAGACTTCCTGCACTCGCGGCCGCGGGGCGCGGAGAACGTGGCGATCGCGCAGGTGATCGAGTTGGCAAGGAAGACCGGCGTCCGCGCGCACATCCTGCATCTGTCCTCTTCGGACGCGCTGCCGATGGTCGAGAGCGCGCGGCGCGACGGCGTCCGGCTGACCGCCGAGACCTGCCCGCACTACCTGAGCTTCACCGCGGAGGAGATCGGCGACGGCGCCACGCAGTTCAAATGCTGCCCGCCGATCCGCGAGGCCGGGAACCGCGAACTGCTGTGGAAGGGCCTCGCCGACGGTGTCATCGACTGCGTGGTGACCGACCATTCGCCGTGCACGCCGGAGCTGAAACGCTTCGACAGTGGCGATTTCGGGCTCGCGTGGGGCGGAATCGCCGGTCTGCAGCTCGGCCTGCCCGCCGTCTGGACGCAGGCGAGGCAGCGCGGGTTCGCCCTCACCGACGTCGTCCGCTGGATGGCGGAACATCCGGCCGCGCAGGCGGGGATGCGGCGCAAGGGACATCTCGCGCCGGGTTACGACGCCGACTTCAGCGTGTTCGCGCCCGACGAGGCCTTCGTCGTCGACGTCGCGAAACTGAAGCACCGCAACCCGGTCAGCGCCTACCACGGACGGCCGCTCGCCGGTGTCGTCCGGAGCACGTGGTTGCGAGGCGAGGAGATCACCGGTGAAGACCCGGCAGGCGTTCTGCTGACCCGGGGTGACTGCTGAGATGGAGGATGCCGTGAACGACCGTCCTGAGTGGACAGCCCGGCCCGATCTGGCCTCGCGCAAGTTCGGCGGGACCGTGATGTGGGCGACGGACGAGTTGTTCGCCGAGAAGGAGAACCTGGTCAATCCCTGGGTTCCCGCGCATCAGACGGAGACCTTCGGCCCCAAGGGCCAGGTCTACGACGGCTGGGAGACCCGGCGGCACCGCGAGCCCGGCGACGACCAGGCCGTCGTCCGGCTCGGCCTGGCGGGCGCGATCACCGGCGTCATCGTGGACACCGCGTTCTTCAAGGGGAACTACCCGCCGTTCGTCTCGGTCGAGGCGTGCGCCGTCGACGGCTATCCCAACGCCGCCGAACTGGCCGGAGCGGACTGGGACGTGCTCGTGAAACGCGGCGCGGCGGCGGGACACACGGAGAACTTCTTCGAGATCGGCGGGAGCAAGCGCTACACGCATGTCCGGCTGACCATGCATCCGGACGGCGGGGTGGCCCGGCTGCGGGTGCACGGCACGCCGATCCCGGATCCGCGGCTGCTCGATCTCGGCGCGCTCGACCTCGCCGCGCTGGAGAACGGCGCGGTGGTCACCGGCTGCAGCGACATGTTCTATTCCTCGCCCAACAACCTCTTCTCGCCGGGGCTCGCCGCGCATCAGGCCGAGGGCTGGGAGACCGCGCGGCGCCGGGACGACGGGAACGACTGGGTCACGGTGCGCCTCGCCGGCGCGGGCGTCGTCCGGTTCGCCGAACTGGACAACAGCAACCTCAAGGGCAACGCGCCGGGCTGGGCGTCGCTCAGCGGCCGGGACGGCGACGGCGAATGGGTCGAACTCCTGCCGAAGACGCGGTTGCAGCCCGACACCCGGCACCGGTTCGCCCTCGCCGAGGGGCCCGAGGTGACCGAGGTCCGTCTCGACATCTATCCCGACGGCGGAATGGCGCGCCTACGGCTTTTCGGAGCGCTTTCCGAACGAGGCCGCGCGGATCTCGCTTCGCGTTTCGAGGCCGCTCAGGGCTGAGCGCCGGGCCGGTTCAGGTACGCGGAGAGCAGCGAGAGGACGGTGCCGATCGAGAAGATCGCGGTGAGCCACCAAGCGCCGCCGATCGACAGGTTCCACACCAGGGCACCCACCATGAGCACCGCCATGACGATGTTCCTGATCTGCAGCGGCGTCGGTTTGGCCATGCCGCCACCCTCTCACGGGCGGCGGTCGCGCTGGTCAGGGGGCGGACTGGCGGCGGGAGCTGATCACACCGGTGTCGAAACCGGCGAGGTGGAGCCCACCGGCGAACCGGGCGTGCTCGATTTTGACGCAGCGGTTCATCACCACGTCCAGGCCCGCCTCCTTCGCGCGGTCGGCGACCGGCTCGTGCCACAGGCCCAGTTGCAGCCAGAGCGTGCGCGCTCCGGCTTTGACGACCTCCTCGGCGACGCCGGGGAGGTCGTCGTGCTTGCGGAAGACGCTGACCAGGTCGACCTCGCCGGGCACGTCCGCCAGCGACGGGTACACCGGGCGGCCGAGGAGCTCGTCCAGCCTCGGGTTCACGAAGGTGACCTCGTACTTGCTGGAGGAGAGCAGGTATGTCGCGACGAAGTAGCTCGGCCGCGCCGGGTTGTTCGAGGCGCCGACGATGGTCACCGACCTCGTCCGCGAAAGGATGCGGCGGCGTTCGACCGCGCCGACGTCGTAGGTCATCCCGCCACCGCCTTGCCGAGTGCCTGATCGAGATCCCACAGGATGTCGTCGACGTCCTCCAGCCCGACCGAGAGGCGGATCAGATCCGCTCCCACCCCCGCCGAGCGCAGCTGGTCCTCGGAGAGCTGCTGGTGGGTGGTGGACGCCGGATGGATGACCAGGGTCCGCGCGTCCCCGACGTTCGCCAGATGCGACAGCAGCTCGACGGAGTTCACGAACGTTTCCCCGGCCGCGCGGCCGCCGTCGACACCGAAGGAGAACACGGCGCCCGGACCGGCGGGCAGGTACTTCTTCGCGCGGTCGTGGTGGGGATGATCCGGCAGGCCCGCGTAGTTCACCCAGGCCACCCGGCTGTCGTTCGCGAGGTACTCCGCGACGGCTCGCGCGTTGGCGACGTGCGCGTCCATCCGTTGCGGCAGCGTCTCGACCCCCTGCAGCAGGAGGAAGGCCGAATGCGGGGAAAGGACCGCGCCGATGTCGCGCAACTGCTCGGCGCGGAGCCGGGTGCAGAACGCGTACTCGCCGAAGTTCTCCCAGTACTTCAGGCCGCCGTAGCTCTCGACGACCTCGGTCATCCGCGGGAACTTCCCGTTGCCCCAGTCGAACTTCCCGGACTCGACGACCACACCGCCCAGCGTGGTCCCGTGCCCGCCGAGGAACTTCGTGGCCGAATGCAGCACGATGTCCGCGCCGTGCTCGATCGGACGGCACAGGTACGGCGTCGCCAGCGTGGCGTCGACGACCAACGGGATGTCGTGCGCGTGCGCGAGCTCGGCCAGCCCGGCGATGTCGGCGATCCCGCCGCCGGGATTGCCGATGACCTCGGTGAAGATCAGCTTCGTGCGGTCGGTGACGGCGGCCGCGTAGTCCTCGATGCGGTCTCCGTCGACGAAGGTGGTCTCGATACCGAAGCGGCGGAGCGTCCCGGTGAGTTGCGTGACCGTCCCGCCATAGAGCCCGCCCGCCGACACGATATGGTCGCCGGCCTCGGCGAGGGCGGAGAAGGTCAGGAACTCCGCGGCCTGACCGCTGCTGGTCGCGACCCCGCCGATCGCGCCTTCGAGGCTGGCCAAGCGCTCCTCGAAGGCCGCGACCGTCGGATTGCCGATGCGGCTGTAGATGTTGCCGTACTTCTGCAGCGCGAACAGGTTCGCCGCGTCCGCCGCGTCCTCGAAGACGAAGCTCGTGGTCTGGTAGATGGGCACGGCGCGGGCGCCGGTCGCCGGATCGGGCGTCCCGCCCGCGTGCAGGGCGCGGGTGCGGAAGCCCCAGGTGCGTTCACTCATCGCGCCCGACGCTACCTCGCGTCCCACCCCGTGGCCATCGTTCCCAGCCCGTGGCTATTTACGGTCCAGGGTGATCACCGTGCCGGGGCGGTGGCCGTTCCGGCGCGGCGTGACCGGACGCGGCTCACGGGAGACCGCGACCCCGGCAGGCCGCTGCCGATCGGCGGGCAGGACCTCTCGCGAGTTCGTCCGGTCGGCCAGTCGCAAGGACTGCGCCGACGTCAGCCACTCTTCGGCGGGCTCCGCGATTTCGAGCAGCAGCGCCTCGAACTCGGACCGGGTGGTCTCGAGGATGTGCGGCGCCGCGAGCCAGCGCAGCACCTGACGTCCGGTGACCGCCATCCGCTGGCGCGGCGAGGACACCAGCCGCTGATCGAAGTAGCGGATCAGCACCTCGTCCACGGTGTCCCACGCGTTGGCCGCGCCGAACAGGTCAAGCACGTCCTCCGAACCGAGGATCTTGAACGCCTCGGTCAGCAGCTGCATGACCTCGACGCGCAGGACGTTCAGGTGACCGTACGAGGTGAACTTCAGGTTGTTCCGCAGGTCGAGACCGCTGCGCCGGACGACCGCCACGCTGCCGAAACTCGGGTCGTACGCGCGTTCGCGGACGACGTCGGAGATCCGCTTGTCCCGCCAGAACAACGCGACCTGGTTGCTGAACTGGGTGAAAAGCTGGTGGAAATCGGTGTTCGGCCGCGAGTTCGCCGAGCCGAGTCCCTTGCCGTAGCCGAGGACGCGCCGATACGCGCTGACGCGGTCCCGCCGGGTGTAGCGCAGGACGTCGCGCCGGTCGAACCGGTAGAGCCCGAAAGCGCCGGGGCCGTCCGAAAGCCGGATGGCGCCGCCCTGGAACAGCTCCTGCAGCTTCTGCACCACACGGAACACGCCGATCCGTTCGTGCTGGTACAGGTAGTACAGGTCGCCGACCGCGATGACCCGTTCGGAGGCGACCGTCTCGTCGTAGGCGTCGACCCCCGGCGGCATCGCCGTCGCGCCGAGATCCGCGGCCGAACCGTCGCCGAGACCGACGAGCTGCGCGATCCCGCCGTCCGCGGGCCCCGGTTTGCCCCGCTGCTCGGCCTCGACCGCAGTGAGCATGTCGTCCAGCTGTTTGAGGACCGCGTCGCCGAGTTTCGGATCGCTGCCCAGTTCGTTCGCGAGCTTCCCGGCGACCTGGCCGCGCAGGGCCGCGACCCGGTCGAAGAGTTCCCGGTATTCCTTTTCCGTGCCCATCGTCTTCCTCCCGTACGGGTCCGGCTACTGCCCGGTCCGCTTGCGCGGGGTCCGGGGTTTCGGCGGTTCCTCCGCCTCGGGTGGTGCCTGCCCTTCCTGGATGCCGTGCCCCTCACGGAGTTCGGCGACCGACGGCACCGGTGGCGTCCGGCCGGTCGGCGGCGTGAGCTGGGGGGTGGGCGGGGCGGGCGGGTTCGGATCGGCCGATGACGGCGAGCCTCCCCGGCCGATCGGCTCGGCGATCCGGACGACCTCCTGGAGATGGTCGTCGAGTTCGTCGATGGCCCGCTGCACACGGGAGCTGAAGAAGCCGGGAGGAAGCGACGCGCGGAAGTTGCCCGGCACGTCCCCGTTGGGACCGCCGGTGTTCTGCCGGGGAAGGTTCGCCACGATCCGCTGCAGCCGCGTCGCGATCTGGAGGAACGACGTGCCGACGCCCTCCTTGCCCGCCGACTCGATCAGCTTGCCGCCCTCGAAGGTGGCGAACTCGCGGATCCAGCGCAGCAGCCCGCCGAGCGACATCGTCCCGCCCTGCGGATCGGGGACCCGGAGCACTTCGAGGTCCTCCTGCTGGACGAACACCGACCGCAGCATCGCGACGACCTCGTCGACCTGCGACGCCGTCGCGGACAGCAGCCGGGAGAGGGCGACCACGGCGGGGCCGAAGAACGGCTGACCGCCGGCAGGCTGCGAGAACGGGTCGATCTTGTCGCGTGCGTCCTGCCAGCCTCTGAACAACGAGACCACCCAATCCGTCAGCGTGATGAAGGAGGTCTGGATCCGTTCTTCCTCGATCGTGTTGACCTTCCCCGAGACCAGGCCGAACTCGTCCCTCAGCTGGCCGAGGTGCCCTTGCGTACGGTCTCCGGCGCCGACCGCGAGACCACCGTTCCCGAGCAGCAGCAGGAAGAGCTGATCGACCCGGGCCACCCGGATCAGCGGGCTCTCCAGCTCCTGCCGGATCTGTTCGAGATCGTGCCGGACGAGCGCGCGGAAACCCTCGCCGTTCTCGGGATCCGCGTCCGTCCTCAGTGGACGGAGCGAATCGAGCAGCGCCAGCGAGTCCTTGACCGCGCTCCTGGCCCTCGCCGCGAGCGAGGCCTGGCCGCCGGTGACGGCGCCGAGGTCGGCCTGGATCGCGTACCCGCGCGGAGTCCATTTCGCCTCGGTGCGCCCCTGGACCTCTTTCAGCTCGAAGCTCCCGGTCAGCGCGGCCACGAAACCCTTCGTGTCGCCTTCGCGCCATTTCCAGCCGAGCGTGTCGCTGATCGTCTGTTCGGCGAGTTTGCCGGGTGCCGCCGCCGGCGGTGGGTACTGCCCGGTCGACAGCGGATACGCGCTGTCGATGTCCTGTGCGCGCGGCAACGTCGCACCGCGGTCGTCGTTGATCGTCATCGGGTCGCCCCACATCCCTTGAATTCGGCCAGTTCCACTGCTTCACGCCAGCACCGCACCATCACGTCCTCCGCCGAGGACAAGGCGGCGGCGCACTGGTCCACCCCGGCGTGGAAGCTCTTCGCCCAGCCCCGCCATTCCTGTTCCCGTCCGTGCACCGCGCGCAGCAGCCCGGAGACCGCGTGGTGCGAACGGCAATGCCCGTCCACCCGCCGTCGCAGGTTCAGCAGCGACGACGCCGTGGTGTGCAACGACTCCGCGCTCGCCGGGCGCTGTGTCGCGCGTGTGGCCGCCTCGACCTCTCCGGTGCCGTCCAGGACGACCTCGGCGAGATGATCCGCCGCGGCGAGCCCGACGCCGGCGGGCCGGTCTTCGGCGACGCTGATCTCCAACGCCCGCCAGCACGCGGCCACCTGGTTCACTTCCTTGCCCAGCCGGGAGAATTCGGTGTCGAGCGTCATCTCGCCCTCCTGCCGAGCTCTTCCATGAAGAAGCCGAAAAGCCGTTTCGGCGGTGCCATCCGTTCGTCGAGCGCGAACCGGACCGCGCCGATCAGGAACCGTTCCGGCACCACACCGGGGGAGACCCCATCGGCCAGTCTTTCCGCGGCTTCTTCGATCATCGCCTGTTCTTTGGCTTCGAACCGCAGCACCTTCGCCAGGGGGCGGTGCCCCAGCGAGGGGAACGACGTGTAGCACATCGCGTCCACCACTACGGGGATCGCCTTGTCCGCCGTCCTCAGCAGCGCCGGCGGCGCGTTCACCAGCTTCGCCCGCGGGTACAGCTTGTGCCACATCGCCGCGTACGACTCCGCGTGCCGGGTGAAACCCATGCGGCGCAAGAGCTCCACCGAGATCTTCGCGCGGAGGTACGGCACCGGGTGCACCGCGCGCGGAGCGAATCCCGTCGTTTCCAGTTCGGTGCGTCCGATGACGTCGAACAGCGAACCGACGACCGCCGGGCCACCCAGCAGCAACGCGGACAGGTCGGCGAACGTCTCCCGGTTCCACCTGACCCAGACGCCGGTCACCTCCCGCGGCACCCCCGCTTCGACGAGCCTCGCCGCCACCTGCAGCGGGATCGCCCTGGCGATGCCGAGATCGTTCTGCAGGTTGTGGCTCACCTCGTGCAGCACCGCGCCGAGCGTCCACGGGTTCACCAGCCGGTGGTACGGAAGCTGGATCAGTGGGAAGGGATTGAGCCGGTTCCCCAGGCGCCGCAACGGAATCCCGCGACGCGAGGTGGCTGGGCCGGACCCGGTGCGCAGGTAGCAGAACGGTGGCGGGGTCGGGATCGACCGCCACCGCCCGATCCCGAGATAGGCGTACTGATAGCAGTCGAGCGCCACCCGGTCGCACGCCACCAGCCACGGGGCGAACGCGCCCTGCCGCTGGTTGAACAGATCGAGGTAGAAGTCCCACACCCGCTCGGTGGTCCTGACCCAGCGCTGCGCCCGGGACTTCGCCCGCAGCAGCCGCGCGAGTTCGGCCTGACCCCGCCGCGCCACCGCTTCGTCCGCGGCACGGCGAACCGCGTGGGTCGCGGAGTACAACGGTTTCCGCAAGGTCGCCATCGTCCGGTTGACCGCCGCGAGATGCGCCCGGCTCGGGCCGGTGGCCGGGTCGCCGAATTCCGACCAGCGGAACGGCCGCAGCGCCTCCAGATGCCGTTCGACGTTGGTGGCCTGGGACAGCAGCCAAGCGGTCAGCTCGTCTTCCCCGGACGGCCTCGCCCGCCGGAACCCGGTGGACGAGGCCGATTCACCGGATGCCGCGGGCAGCGCCTCAGAGCGTGTAGGCGGAGCTGAGGTTCCGTTCGGGAAAGCGCCCCTGCGGGTGAACCCGCCCCGGCCGTAGGCCCCGCTATCGCGGTGGCAGGGCGCCTTCAGCTCCTTCGCGACCTGATAGGCCAGGTCGCGCCCTGCCGACGTCGATCGCGGACGCGGGTTCACCAACAGAGACTCAGCGGCGGCGCGCACGGCCGCGCGCCTTGCCACGACGGGCGGCGCCCGCCCTGGCCCGAGACTGTGTCTTGCGTCCGCCGCGGGCGGCGGGGCGACGACGGCGCTGCTGGGGACGTCCGCGACGGCGCTGCTGGCTCCGGCGGTTCGCGGGCGCGTTCTGCGCGCTGTTCACGGTGTGGCCGACCAGCCTGCGCGTGATGTACCTGGCGTTGATCGGGCGGCCGTCGGCGTACCGGCGCCCGACGTCGCGCGCGGTGCGCCCGATGATCTTCGGGATGTGCCGGACGGCGCGACGGGTCGCCGGGTTCCGCCACAGCTTGCGACCGAGATTGACCGCGCCGCGGATCAGCTGCGGACCGTGCTTGATGATCTTCGGCGCCGCCCATTTCGCGGCCTGGAACGCCAACGGCGCGAGCGCGCCGAGGAAGGCCTCCGCCTCGTCCTCGGTCTCCGCGTTCTCGGCCTGGAAGGCCAGCTGCGCCATCATTTCGGCGTCGGGATACTGCCGGCGCGCCGGATGCGCGAAGTCCTCGTCCTCGGACTCCAGTTCGAACTCGTCCTCGAGTTCGCGGACGACGGCCTCGAACTCGGACTCGAATTCGTCTTCGTCCTCGTACTCGCCGTAGACCTCGTCCTCCAGCTCGTCTTCGAGCTCACTGGCCAGGCCGCCGAGCTCGTCTTCGAACTCGTCCTCGTCCTCGAATTCGCCTTCCAGTTCGTCCTCGAGTTCGTTTTCGAACTCGGCCTCGAGTTCCCGGCTCAGCTCGTCTTCCAGCTCGCCGTCCACTGCCGCATAGCCACGGCTCATAACCGTTCTCCTCTGCTCCGGTGAAAATCCGCGATCGCCGGCGCGGTGCGTCGGTGAGCACGGATCCGAGCCTGCCCGTGCACCGTGAGCACCGGTAGTCACACGTTCCTGCGTGACATGAATCGACTAGTTCGTACTTGTCACACAAATCGACGATGCGCTTTTCCTGTCGGAGGGGTTTGCTAGAGAGGGAGGGAGACCTAGAGGGGGGAGGCCGGTCTATGTCCACGAGCCCGGTGATGGGATTTCCTGCTTCATCGATACACGACCTCGCACGGCAGAAGGCGGCGGTCGTCACGGAGGACGAAGCCGTACGAAGCCTGGCGAGATCACTCGTCAGACGTGTCATGGAACTGAACGACGGCGCCGCCGTGCAGCGGAAGCCACTGCTCGACGTCACCGAGCACGGCGTCCGATGCCTGCTCGTGCCGGTGGCGCCGGAGCCGCACGACCTGCTCAGCCCGCGCGAGCACGAAGTGGCGCGCATGGTCGGCCGGGGCTATACGAACAAGCAGATCGCCGGCGTCCTGGAAATCAGCCTGAACACCGTTTCCGCGCATATGCGGCGGATCTTCACCAAACTGGGGGTCGGCTCGCGTGCGGCGATGGTGGCCGCGCTGACCGGTGAGAATCTCGCCGCCGTGTGAACGGGGCGGTGTGTGTGGTGATTCGGGTTCTCTTCGAGGAGAAGGACGAACGCGCCGTGTTCGTGGGCGGGGGCGGTGGTGGGATGAAGGCTCCCTTCGCCTCGTCTGACGCGGCGAAGGGCGCCTTCGGCCCTTAGGTCGTCATCAGGTCGGTGCGGCGGGCTCTGCGGATTTGAGCCAGTCCGACGCTGCCGCGTCCTTCACGCGCCACCATTGTGGTCGGTGGTGCTGCTGGGGTTCAAAGCGATGTTCCGAGGCTCGTGAGGGGAACTTCGGGGGACTCTGGGTCCCTCAAGGAGTCCTTCACGGAACGGCGATCCGGCCTCCTGCACCGAAACCGACGCACTAACCGAGCGCGGCGCGCAGCCGCCGGTCCCGTTCCTCAGGAGTCTGCCGGGGACAACTGGTGCACTTCGGATTGCCCGCTTCGTAGATCAGGCAACAGGAAGCACGGCGCACCACGGTGTTCCGCCCGATCCGGGAGAACCGCGGTTCCGGCATCCCGAGCCCGATCGCGGCCACGAGCGGTGCCGCCAGCTCGATCGCCCGTGCGGTGTCGCCGGTCCACAGCAGGCGGTTGCCGATCGAATCCGTCGCGATCGCGCCGAGCGCGCGCGGATTCGCCCCCGTGACGGCCGAAATGGTGCCGATCGCCGTGCTCAGCGTCCCGGCGAACGCGGCGCCGAGTTCGGCGAGGCCGCCGTCGAGGAGCCGTGACGACCGGGCGCCGGTGAAGCGGCCGTCCGGGACGAGGTCGATCGTGACGGCGTCGAGCGACGGGTCCAGTGGTTCACCACGTACGAGTGACTCGACGGAAGGCGCGACGAGGACGGAAGACAGCGAATACCACCAAATCGTGCCGAGCACTTCGGGCCGCGAGCAGCTGTAGAGTTTCGCGGCCCCACCGATGCGGGCGCTGACCCATGCGGCGTCGGCGAGCAGGGTCGCGGGCGCCTCCATCAGGGCACCGGCCGGTACAGCGTGACGCTGAACGAGGTGGTGACGTCCACCGGCGCGTCGATCGCGTCGAGGCGTTCGCGGCGGCCGTCGCGGTGGAGGTGGTGGGCGCTCGGCCCCATCTCGACGACCTGGCGGATCTGGGCGGGCGCCAGCGTCACCCGCCGGGTGACCTCGTGCCGGTCGACCCGGGTGAAGCGTTCGCCGAGGGTGTCCTCCAGCCGCGCGTCCTTCCCGCCGTCGACGGAGATCACCAGGTCGCCCAGCTCCCCGAGGTGTCCTGGGTTCGGTGTCGCGACGACCAGCAGCCCGTCCGCGGTCAGGACGCGGTGGAACTGCGGGGCGTTGCGGGGCGCGAAGACGTTGAGGACGAGTGACGCGCTCGAATCCGCCACCGGCCAGGGTTCCCACAGATTCCACACGGCCGCGCCCGCGCGCGCGTGTGCGCGAGCGGCCCGGCGCAGGGCGACGGCGGAGACGTCGAGCGCCAGCCCGTACGCCGCGGGGACGGCGTCGAGCACGTGCGCCAGGTAGTACCCGGTGCCCGCCCCGGCGTCGATGATCATCCCGCTCTCGACGTGGTCCGAAGCCACCTTCGCGAGCGCGTCGGCAAGAGGCAGATAGACACCCGACGAGAGGAGGTCGACGCGAGCCGCGACCATCGGCGCTGTGTCCGCGGTGCCGGCCGGGATGCGCGCGTGCAGAAGATTGACGTAACCCTGCTTCGCTACGTCGAACGAGTGGCCACTCCCGCAACGCACCGTGCGATCGGTTACCCCGACCGGGTCACCGCAGACCGAACACCGCAGAGACCGGACGATCTCCGGTGGCAGCGGGTCATGGCCGGATACACGTGCGTTCATGGACCTATTCGACCATGAGGTTTCGCAACCGGACAGAACGCACCCGGTCTCCGGAAACCTGGACGTAACAACGCCGCACCGACAGTTCACGCGGGTGAAACCTTAATCGCCGCCCGAGGAAACACCGCGGTCCAAAGATTCCTGCGCAGTACACCCCAGGCACGGGAGGAAGATTGTGCTGAACGCAGGAGACACCGCATGGGTGTTGATCAGCGCCGCGCTGGTCATGCTCATGACACCGGGACTGGCGTTCTTCTACGGCGGCATGGTCCGCGCGAAGAGCGTCCTGAACATGTTGATGATGAACTTCATCGCGCTCGCCGTAGTCGGTGTCCTCTGGACGCTGTACGGCTTCACGATGGCGTTCGGCAACGACATCGGCGGAGGATTGCTCGGTAACTTCGACTTCGCCGGTCTCTCGAACATCTCCGGCAAACTCGCCGGGTTCGCGACCGCCGCCACCGACACCGCGCCCGAGGTCGCCTGGCCCGGTGCGGACGCGCTGCCGTTGTTCGCCTTCGTGATGTTCCAGCTGATGTTCGCGATCATCACGCCCGCGCTGATCTCCGGTGCCATCGCCGACCGCGCCAAGTTCTGGGGCTGGACGCTGTTCGTCGCGGTGTGGGTGACCATCGTGTACTTCCCGGTGGCGCACTGGGTGTTCTCGTTCAACGGCTTCATCGGCGCCGATTCGGTCGGCGGCTGGATCGCCAACCAGCTCAAGGCGCTCGACTTCGCCGGTGGGACCGCCGTCCACATCAACGCCGGTGCGGCGGGCCTGGCGCTGGCGATCGTGCTCGGCAAGCGCAAGGGCTGGCCGAAGGGCACCGGACGTCCGCACAACGTCCCGTTCGTGCTGCTGGGTGCCGCGCTGCTGTGGTTCGGCTGGTACGGCTTCAACGCCGGTTCGTCGCTGGCCGCCAACGACCTCGCCGCCGTCGCGTTCACCAACACCACCGTCGCGACCGCCGCCGCCATCCTCGGCTGGCTGATCATCGAGCAGATCAAGATCGGCAAGCCGACCACCCTCGGCGCCGCCTCCGGTGCCGTCGCGGGCCTCGTCGCGATCACCCCGGCGGCCGGTTTCGTCAGCCCGCTGGGCGCGATCGCCATCGGTCTCATCGCCGGTGCCCTGTGCGCGCTGGCGATCAGCCTCAAGTTCCGCTTCGGTTTCGACGACTCCCTCGACGTCGTCGGTGTCCACCTCGTGGGTGGTCTCGTCGGCACGCTGCTCATCGGCTTCTTCGGCACCACCAGCGTCAACTCGCTCGGCGTCGACGGCCTGTTCTACGGCGGTGGTCTCGGCCAGCTGGGCAAGCAGGCGCTCGCGGCGGCCGTCGTCCTCGGCTACTCGTTCGTGCTCACCTTCATCATCGGCTGGGTGATCAAGAAGCTCGGCGGGTTCCGCGTCAGCGCGGAGGACGAGGTCAGTGGTATCGATGAGGCCCAGCACGCGGAGAGCGCGTACGACTTCACCGGATCGGGCGGCGGCCTCGGCCAGCCGAGCTCCATCCCGGTCAAGTCGTCCACCGGAAACGCGGCCACGAAACTCGAGGAGAGCAAGGCATGAAGCTGATCACCGCGATCGTGAAGCCGTTCACGCTCGACGACGTCCGCTCCGCGCTGGAGCAGCTGGGCGTGCTCGGCATGACGGTCAGCGAGGTGCAGGGCTACGGCAGGCAGAAGGGCCACACCGAGGTCTACCGGGGTGCGGAGTACTCCGTGGACTTCGTGGCGAAGCTGAGGGTCGAGGTCGTCACCGACGATTCCAACGTCGAGAAGGTGCTCGACGCGATCACCACGGCCGCCCACACCGGCAAGATCGGTGACGGCAAGATCTGGGTGACGCCGGTGGAGACGGTCATCCGGGTACGCACCGGTGAGCGCGGCTCGGACGCCCTATAGGCGTCACGGATGGCCGACGGGGGTGAACTGGTCAAGGCCACCGAGCGGTTGCTCGAGGGCAGGCACGGGAGGCTGGGGGCGACCGCGTTGCGGGCGGCCCTGGTCGACCTCTACGAATTCTGGTTGGGCAAGGGCGCTTCGGCGGCCGGCGTCGACACCGCTGAACCCGGTGTCGCGCTGGCCGCCGTCGGCGGCCTGGGGCGCAGCGAGCTGGTGCCCTTCTCCGATCTCGATCTTTTGTTGCTGCACAACGGGAACTCACGGGTCGGCGAGATCGCCGACGCGATCTGGTACCCGTTGTGGGACGCCAAGATCGGCCTCGACCACTCGGTGCGCACTCCGGGTGAGGCGCTGAAGGTGGCGTCCGAGGATCTGCGGACCGCGATGGGGTTGCTCGACATCCGCCACATCTCCGGGGACGCCGAGATCACCGCGAGGCTGGCGGTGGCGGCACGGGACCAGTGGCGGCGGACCGCCCGGAAACGGATGGACGAACTGGCGGACGCGGTGCGTCAGCGCTGGGCCCGAAGTGGCGAGATCGCCCAGTCCGCCGAGCCGGATCTCAAACACGGCCGGGGCGGGCTTCGCGACTTCGCGGTCTTGGAAGCGCTGGCGGCGGCACAGCTGACGGCGAGACCCGGCGAGGAACTGCTGGCGGCCAAGAGCCTGCTGCTCGACGTCCGGACGGAACTGCGTCGGGAACTCCGCCGGGAGCGGGACATCCTCAGCGCGCCGGAGGCCGAGACGGTCGCGGGCGAGCTGGGGTTCGGCGACCGGTTCACGTTGGCGCGCAAGCTTTCCGGTGTCGGGCGGACGATCGCGTACGCGGTGGACGTCGCGCTCCGGTCCACTGTGGAACCGCCCAAGGCGCGGTTCGGCCGGCGGCCGGCGCGGACGCCGCTCGACGAGGGGGTCGTCCTGCACGGGAACGAGGTCGCGCTGGCGCGGGACGCGGTGCCCGCCAAGGATCCCGCCCTGCTGCTGCGGGTGGCCGCGGCGTCGGCGCGGATCCGGAAGCCCATCGCGCACGGGACCCTGCGGGCCCTCGCCGAAACGGCGCCTGAGCTGCGCGCACCTTGGCCCGCCGACGCCCTCAAGGCGCTGGTGGAAATGCTCGGCGCCGGCGAAGGACTCGTCGACGCCGTGGAGGCGCTGGACCGCACAGGCCTGTGGGCGCGCTTGTTCCCCGAATGGGGGGCGGTGCGGGATCTCCCGCCGAGGTCGCCGGTGCACTCCTGGACCGTCGACCGGCATCTCGTGCGTGCCGCGGTCGAGGCGTCGAAACTGACGACCACCGTTTCGCGGCCGGATCTGCTGCTGATCGGCGCGCTGCTGCACGACATCGGCAAGGGCCGCGACGCGGACCATTCCGAACTCGGCGCGAAGATCAGCGCACAGGTGGCGGCCCGGCTCGGGCTGTCGGACGCCGATTCGGCGCTGGTCGCGGCGATGGTCCGGCATCATCTGCTGCTGCCGCACACCGCGACGCGGCGCGACATCAGCGATCCCGCCACGATCCAGCGCGTGACGAAGACACTCGACGAGAACCTCGTCCTGCTGGAACTGCTGCACGCCCTGACGACGGCCGATTCGCTGGCCACCGGGCCCGGTGTGTGGACGGACTGGAAGGCGCGGCTGCTCGCCGAACTCGTGTCCGGTTGCGAAGAAGCGTTGCACGGCAAGGGTTTCGTGCCGCCGGAGCCGATGGGTGCCGAACAGCGGGAACTCGTCGCCGAAGCCGTCGCGTCCGGCCGTGGCGAAGTGCGCATCACCGCCGCCGGCAAGGTCGTGACCGTGGTGCTGGCGGTCCCGGCGCGCGCCGAACTGCTGGCTCCCGCGGCCGGGGTGCTCGCGCTGAACTCGCTCGAGGTCCACGCGGCGGTGCTGCGCGGGCACGACGGGGGACGGGCGGGCGTGTTCACGGCGTCGCCGAAGTTCGGCTCGCTGCCCGACGTCACCCTGCTGCGTGAACAGTTCGCGCGGGCGGTGGCCGGGACGCTGCCGCTCACCCAGCGGCTCGCGGCCAAGGAACGGGACTACGGCGGAGGGGAGACGCCGTCGGCCGGGGCGAAGGTGATCTGGTTCGACGACGAGACCAGCGGGCACGACACGGTCGTGGTCGAACTGCGGGCCGCGAACCGGATCGGGCTGCTGTACCGGGTCGCGGGGGCGCTGCGCCGGTGCGAGGCCGAGGTGCGCTGGGCGAAGGTGGCCACGCTCGGTGGCGCCGTCGTCGACTCGTTCGCCGTCGCGCCGCGGACGGGCCGCGTCGACCAGCAGTGGCGGTCGAAGATCGAAGCCGCGCTGCTGGCCGCCGCTTCCTGACCCCGCGGGCCGGATCGGGGTGTCGCGCGAATCGCGGAGGGTAGCGGTGGCAGGATGTGCGCGGTCGAGACCCGAAGGAGCCGGAGGGGCGGTGAGCACGTGCTCGACCACGAGCAGGACTCGCCCGGTCCACAACGTGTCACGCTTCCGCCGACGGTCGTGGCCTCCCACCTCCGCGCGTGCGCGGACGATCTCGCCGTCTCCCTCACCGCGTCCGGTACCGCCGCGACCGTGCCCGAACTGCTCAAAGTGGTCCGGCACCTCGTCGCTGGGCAGCATGCCCTCGCCATCGCGCTCGAAGGCATGGCCGGCCGGGTCGAAGGGGGAGGGGAAGGCGCGCTGGCCACCGCCCCGATGGTCGACGTCGAGGTCGTCGCCGAAGTGCTCCGTGCGGCGGCCACCGCTGTCGACTGTTCGGCGGATGCGCTGGCGGAGTCGCGCCCGTCATTCGAATGTGTGAGCGAATCGGTCGCCCCTGACACCCGTTTGTAGCTGTCCCGCCCCTTCGGCGCGTGGATACGCTGACCAGGCGGAGGTGGGCCATGCGAGCGGTGTGGAAAGGCACGATCGGATTCGGTACCTACGCCATTCCGGTGAAGGCGTACAGCGCGACCGAAGAGCACAACGTCCCCCTCCATCAGGTGCACGAGCCCGACGGCGGCCGGGTGCGGGTGAAGTGGGTCTGCGAGGTCGACGGCGCCGAGGTGCCCGCGGCCGAGATCGCCAAGGGCTACCCCGTCCCCAACGGCGACGTCGTCCTGCTGACCTCCGGGGACTTCGCGTCGCTGCTCCCGCCGACCACCCAGTCGATGGACGTCGTCGCCTTCACCCCCGCCGAGCAGGTCGACCCGATGTACTTCGCGCGCAGCTACTACCTCGAACCGGAGCCCGCCGGCACCAAGCCGTACGTGCTGTTGAGCGAGGCGCTGCAGCAGTCCGGGCGGATCGCGATCGTGAAGGTGACCCTGCGGCAGCGCGAAACACTGGGCGCGCTGCGCGTGCGGGACCAGGTGATCCTGCTCGAGACGATGCTGTGGCCCGACGAGATCCGGCGGCCCGATTTCCCGTTCCTGCACGAGGACGTCGACCTGCGGCGCGGGGAACTGCGGAACGCGGTTTCGCTGATCGAGGACCTCACCCAGGATTTCGACCCCGGCGGGTACACCGACCACTACCGCGAAGCGCTCGAAGCGCTCATCCAGGCCAAGCTGGACGGCGACGACGTCCTCCAGCCGACCGCCGCCGAACAGGCCGAAGGCGTGACGCGGCTGCTGGCTGCCTTGCAGCAGAGGCCGGTCGAGAAAGCCAAGGAAGCGGCGGACAAGGCGCGCCAGGCGCGGACGCGGGCGAAGCGGGCTGCGTCGTCGACGTCGTCGGCGTCGTCGGCCAAGACCAGTTGAGTAGATCTACTCAGGGGGAGTTGGGGGTCTTCACGCTGCCGTGACCCCAGGGTGACCGGGCAAGGTTATGCCATCGCGCGGAGAGAGCGCGGGCAGCGAATCGCCTGGTACTGGGGGTCCGGCGATACCGAGTCCCGCGAAGCTCGCCAAGTGTGCTTACGGTCGGCTCGCGGGGAGGCGAGCCTTCCGTAGGGGCTCCGGTACCGGTCTGCGAGGGGCGATCGGTCCCGGAGCCCTGTTTGCGGCGCTGCTCGGCCTGACCCTGCTGGCTGTGCGCAACCGCGTCAAACGCTGACCTCGGACACCGACTACCCTGGGAAGCCGCCGGTTGGTACCGGCGAGCCACAACGACCCAGCTGGAGCGTGCACACCCGTGTTCGACACCCTCTCCGATCGGCTCACGTCCGCCCTGCAGACCCTGTCTCGCAAGGGCAGGCTCTCCGACGCCGACATCGACGCCACCGCGCGCGAGATCCGTATCGCGCTGCTCGAGGCGGATGTCGCGCTGTCTGTGGTCAAGGACTTCATCGCCCGGATCAAGGAGCGCGCCAAGGGCGCCGAGGTGCACGGCGCGCTGAACCCGGCGCAGCAGGTCATCAAGATCGTCAACGAGGAACTCGTCACCATCCTCGGCGGCGAGACCAGGCGGCTCACGTTCGCGAAGAACCCGCCGACGGTCATCATGCTCGCGGGTCTGCAGGGTGCCGGTAAGACGACGCTCGCGGGCAAGCTCGCGATGTGGCTGAAGAAGCAGGGCCACGCGCCGATGCTGGTCGCGTGTGACCTTCAGCGCCCCAACGCGGTCACGCAGCTGCAGGTCGTCGGCGAGCGCGCCGGGGTCGCGGTCTTCGCGCCCGAGCCCGGGAACGGCGTCGGCGACCCGGTCGACGTCGCCCGCCGCGCCATCGACGAGGCCAAGCGCGCCCAGCACGACATCGTCCTGGTCGACACCGCCGGCCGTCTCGGCGTCGACGAAGAGCTGATGAAGCAGGCCGCGGACATCCGCGACGCCGTTTCGCCGGACGAGACGCTGTTCGTCGTCGACGCGATGATCGGTCAGGACGCGGTCACCACGGCCGAGGCGTTCCGCGACGGCGTCGGCTTCACCGGTGTCGTGCTCACCAAGCTCGACGGTGACGCCCGCGGTGGTGCCGCGCTGTCGGTCCGCCAGGTCACCGGCCAGCCGATCCTGTTCGCCTCCAACGGTGAGAAGCTCGAGGACTTCGACCTCTTCCACCCGGACCGGATGGCCAGCCGGATCCTCGGCATGGGCGACGTGCTCAGCCTCATCGAGCAGGCCGAGCAGCACTTCGACCAGGAGAAGGCCGAGCAGACGGCGGCCAAGCTCGGCAGCGGCCAGCTCACTCTCGAAGACTTCCTCGAGCAGATGCTCGCGGTCCGCAAGATGGGCCCGATCGGCAACCTGCTCGGCATGCTGCCCGGCGCCGGGCAGATGAAGGACCAGCTCGCGCAGGTCGACGACAAGCAGCTCGACAAACTGCAGGCGATCATCCGCGGGATGACCCCCGCCGAGCGGGCCGACCCGAAGATCATCAACGCCTCGCGCCGCGTCCGGATCTCGAAGGGGTCCGGTGTCGCCGTCCGCGACGTCAACGACCTGGTCAACCGATTCTTCGAAGCGCGCAAGATGATGGCGCAGATGGCGGGCCGGTTCGGCTTCGGCGGCGGAGGCGGCGGTAGCAAGAACCGCAAGGGCAAGAAGGGGAAGAAGGGCAAGGGGCGCGGCCCGACGCAGCCCAAGGTCCGTGGCGGCTTCCCCGGCGGCATGCCGATGCTGCCTCCGGGCGGGATGCCCGGCGCCGGTGGCGGGATGCCCGACCTTTCCCAGCTCGGCGGCATGAACGACGTACCCGGGTTCGACCCGAAGAAGTTCAAGCTGCCGAAGGACAAGTAGCCCGTGGAGGCGCTGCACCTGGCCGGCGTCGTCCTGCCGGACGGCGAGCACCGCGAGCTGTGGGTCACCGGTGGCCGGATCACCACCGAACCGGTCGCCGGAGCGGAAACCGTTGTCCGGGAAGGCTTTCTGGTGCCCGGGCTGGTCGACGCGCACTGTCACCCCGGCATCGGCGTCGGCGGCGCGACCACGCTGGAAGAGGCCGCCGAACAGGCGATCACCGATCGAGACGCCGGGACGCTGCTGATCCGCGACTGCGGGCTGCCGATCGACGTCCGGCCGTTGCAGGAGCGGGCCGACCTGCCGCGGATCATCCGCGCAGGGCGGCATATCGCCCTGCGCAAGCGCTACATCCCCGGCCTCGGCATCGAACTCGAAGACCCTTCCGAGCTGCCGAAGGCGGTCGCCGAGCAAGCGCGTGACGGCGACGGCTGGGTCAAACTCGTCGGCGACTGGATCGACCGCGGGGCCGGCGATCTCGCGCCGCTCTGGCCCGACGACGTCCTCGCCGAGGCCATCGCCGTCGCGCACGCCGAGGGCGCCAAGGTGACGGCGCACGTGTTCGGCCAGGCCGCGTTGCCCGGTTTGATCGGCGCGGGGATCGACTGCCTCGAACACGGCACGGAACTCCTCCCGGACCAACTGGACGTCCTCGCCGAACGCGGGATCGCGCTCGTGCCGACCCTGATCAACATCGAGAACTTCCCGGGTATCGCGGACAAGGCGGGCAAATACCCGGTGTACGCCGACCACATGCGGGCATTGCACGCCGGCGTGGGGGAGATGGTCTCGACGGCGATCGAGGCGGGCGTCGCGGTGTATGCCGGAAGCGACGCGGGCGGCATGGTCGAGCACGGCAGGCTCGTCGACGAGATCGAGGCGCTGCACAAGGCGGGCATGTCCGCGGAACAGGCGCTGGCTTCGGCTTCGTGGGCGGCCCGAGAATGGCTCGGCGTGCCGGGAATCGTCGACGGCGCTTCGGCCGATCTGCTCGTCTACCCGTCCGATCCGCGTGAGGATCTCGCGGTACTCCGCCATCCGAGCCACATCGTCCTGCGTGGCAAGATCTACGCCTGACCCGACTCCACCGGTGACCGGAGCGGCACTTAGCGTGGAGGCGTGGTGGACGACGGGCAGGCTCGCGAGCGTTTGGTGCTCGGAGCGCACTGGGGCTTCGTAGCGTTCTTCGCGGGCATCGCCGGATACCACCTCGTCACGCTCGTCATGAGCTTCCTGATGTCAGGCCGCTTCGGCGGCTACGACCCGCTCGAACTGCGTGACGTCGGCCCGCTGCTGATCCTGGCGTTCCTGCCGACCCTCGTCCTCGGTCTCGGCCCGGCGGTCGGCTCACGCGTTTGGGGGCAGGGGCTCCGCACGGACTTCGGGCTCAAACCCACCTGGCGCGACGTCCGGATCGGGCTCGCCTGCGGGGCCGCCGCGCTCGCCGCCGGCTACCTCCTCAACCTGCTCCTGCTCGCCGTCTACGGGACCGACAGCGACGACAGGACCTTCTCCGACGTTTCTCCCGGCCCGATCACCGAACTGTCGGGCACCACCGACGGGGACACGATCTGGCTGGTGCTGGCCGCGGTCATCGTCGTCTTCGCCGCCCCGGTCACCGAAGAACTGCTCTTCCGCGGCACGCTGTGGAACGCCATGGGCTTCCATCGCCTGCCCTCGTGGGTGATCCTGCTGGTCACCGCGCTGGTGTTCGCCCAGTTGCACGGGGAGGCCGCGCGCACGATCGCGTTGTTCGGCCAGGGCATCGCCATCGGTCTCGCCCGTTATCTCTCCGGCCGGGTGAGCGCGTCCGTCATCGCGCACGCGGCCAACAACCTCCCACCGGCTGTATTGCTCTTCGCGGCGAGGTGATCGCCGGTCCAGGCGGTTAGAGTCTTTGAGTAACCGAACGATCACCGGAGGACCGGCGTGACCGTATCTCAGCCCAGGGAGCCGATCCCCGAGGCCGCGCCGGACGAGCTGACGGAAGAAGTCACTACCGGAGGTGAGGTGGCCGCGCCCGACACGCCACCGCCGCATCGCTGGGGATTCGGGGCCTTCCTCCTGGTGGAAGCCGTCCTGCTGGCGTCGGCGGCGTTCATCAGCGTCCTGCTCGGCGACGTCCAGCCCGGTCAGCCCCTGCCGATGCGCATGGTGCTGCTCGGCACGATGGTGCCGACGATGATCGCCGCCGGGGTCGCGCTGCTGATCACCCGCCTGCGTGGCAACGGCCCGGTCATCGACCTGCGGATCGGCTGGAGCTGGGCCGACGTCAAGGTCGGCCTCAAGCTCGGGGTGCTCGGGCTCGGGTTCACCTCGCTCGCCGCGTGGGCCTGGACGCAGGTCGTGGGCAACGAGAACGCGACGTCGGCGATCAGCGCGCTCGTGGAGGACCGGCGGATGTCGGTCTCGGCGGCCGTGGTCATGTTCATCTACCTGTGGCTGGTCGGGCCGATCTGCGAGGAGATCATCTACCGCGGCCTCCTGTGGGGCGCGGTGGAACGGCTCACCTGGCGCACCGAACGCTGGGGGAGGATCGCGGCCTTCCTGGTCTCCACGGCCGTTTTCGCGGCGAGCCACCTCGAACCGCTGCGCACCACGTTGCTGCTGGTGATCGCGATCCCGATCGGGCTGGCCAGGGTGTTCACCGGACGGCTGCTCGGCAGCGTGGTCGCCCACCAGGTGAACAACTTCCTCCCGGCCGTGACCATCCTGCTCGCCTCGCTCGGGATAGCCGCGTTCTGACAGTCAGCCGGCGTCTGGCAGAATGTACGCTTGCCTGCTTTGGCCGGACCCTCTCACCGCGCCCGAGCTCACCCTTCGGGTGTGCGCAGCCGTGTCCCCACTCGGCTGGCGTGCGCCTTCCACATGCATCAGAGAGAACTGAGGAGTACCCACACCCGTGGCCGTCAAGATCAAGCTGCAGCGTCTCGGCAAGATCCGTGCGCCGTACTACCGCATCATCGTCGCCGACGCGCGCACCCGCCGTGATGGCAAGGCCATCGAGACGATCGGCAAGTACCACCCCAAGGAAGAGCCGAGCTTCATCGAGGTCGACACCGAGCGGGCTCAGCACTGGCTGTCCGTCGGTGCCCAGCCGACCGAGCCGGTCCAGCGCATCCTCGAGATCACCGGTGACTGGCAGAAGTTCAAGGGCCTGCCGGGCGCCGAGGGCACCCTGAAGGTCGCCGAGCCGAAGCCGTCGAAGCAGGACCTGTTCAACGCCGCGCTCGCCGCCGCCGGTGACTCGGCCTCCGCCGAGGCCACCACGCCGAAGAAGAAGTCCGCCCCGAAGAAGGCCGAAGCCGACAAGGCCGAGGCCGCCGAGGGTGACAAGGCCGAGGCGTGAGCTTCCTCGCTGACTCCCTCGAGCACCTGGTGCGCGGGATCGTCGACAACCCGGACGAGGTCCGGGTCGAGCTGCTGACCACCCGCCGTGGCCGCACGCTCGAGGTGCACGTGCACCCCGACGATCTCGGCAAGGTGATCGGCCGGGGCGGTCGTACCGCGACCGCCCTGCGCACCGTCATGGGCGGCATCGGTGGCCGCGGCGTCCGCGTGGACGTCGTCGACACCGATCGCTGACCAAGGACACAACGGGATGGACGTCGTAGTAGGCCGGATCGCCAAGGCGCACGGAATCCGCGGGGAACTCGCGGTGGACGTGCGCACGGACTCGCCGGAACAGCGGTTCGCGGTCGGTTCGGCCGTCACGACGAAGCTGCGTGACGGCAGCAGCAGAAACCTCACCATCGCAGCCGCCCGCGAACACAGCGGGCGGCTGCTGGTGCGTTTCGAAGAGGTGCTGACCAGGGACGTCGCGGAGACCCTCCGCGGCGCGCTGCTGATCGCGGACACCTCGACGCTGCCGCCGACCGAAGACCCCGACGAGTTCTACGACCACGAACTCGAAGGCCTCCGGGCCGAACTCGCCGACGGCACGGTCCTCGGCAAGGTGCTCGAAATCGTGCATTCGCCCGCCGGCGAATTGCTGTCGATCGAGCACGACGGACGCGAGGTGCTGGTGCCGTTCGTGAAGGCGATCGTCCCGGCCGTCGACGTCCCGGGTGGCCGCGTCGTCCTCGACCCGCCGGAAGGCCTGCTGGACGCCTGATGCGCCTCGACGTAGTCACGATCTTCCCCGAATACCTCGACCCGCTCCGCGCCGCGCTGCTCGGGCGCGCGATCGACCGCGGCCTCATCGAGGTCGGCGTGCACGACCTGCGGGACTGGACGCACGACGTCCACCGCGCCGTCGACGACGCGCCGTACGGCGGCGGGCCCGGCATGGTGATGAAGCCGCAGATCTGGGGCCCCGCCCTGGACGACGTCTGCGGAGAGAACACCCGCCTCGTGGTCCCGACCCCCGCCGGACGGCCGTTCACCCAGGCCATGGCCCATCAGTACGCCGCCGAGGAACACCTGGTGTTCGCGTGCGGCCGCTACGAGGGCATCGACCAGCGGGTGATCGACGACGCCGCGAAGCGGATGCCCGTCGACGAGGTCTCCATCGGCGACTACGTGCTGGTCGGCGGCGAGGCCGCGGTACTGGTGATGGTCGAGGCCGTCGTCCGGCTGCTGCCCGGAGTCCTCGGCAACGCGCGCTCCGCCGAAGAGGACTCGTTCTCCGACGGCCTGCTCGAAGGCCCCAGCTACACCCGGCCGGAGGTCTGGCGCGACCTGGCCGTGCCGGACGTCCTGCGCTCGGGAAACCACGCGCTGATCGACCGCTGGCGCCGCGACCAGGCACTGGAACGCACCGTGAGGCGCAGGCCCGAACTGATCGGGCAACTGCCGGAAGGTAGTCTCGACAAGCACGATCTCGGCGTCCTCGAGCGGTTGCACGAGGACACCGGCCAGGCCGGGTCGAACGCCTGAGACCTGGTCTGCAATACTTGACAGGTTGGCGTGAGCGGACGCGCGAAACTTGAAGCCCTGCGTAGCCGGGTATCAAGGCCGCGAAGTTCGCCGGAACGCCATCAGCCCCCGGGTAGGTCGCAGTGCCCGACACTGCGCGCCCAAGCTGCACGTAAGCCATACGAAGACGAGGACGGACCACCGATGAACACCCTGGACGCGCTGGACGCGCAGTCACTGCGTTCCGACATCCCGGACTTCCGACCGGGCGACACGCTCAAGGTTCACGTCCGCGTCATCGAGGGCAACCGCGAGCGCAACCAGATCTTCCAGGGCGTCGTGCTGCGTCGCCAGGGCGGCGGCATCCGCGAGACCTTCACGGTCCGCAAGGTGTCGTTCGGCATCGGCGTGGAGCGCACCTTCCCGGTGCACTCGCCGAACATCGCCGAGGTCGAGGTCTTCAAGCGCGGTGACGTCCGCCGGGCGAAGCTGTACTACCTCCGCGAGCTGCGCGGCAAGGCCGCCAAGATCAAGGAACGCCGCGAAAACCGCGAGACGACCTCCGCCAAGTAGGTAGCCGCACGGTTACAGGTAACCTGGCGTCGTGGTCGAACCCGTGTCCCAGAACACCTCCGAAGACGAGCCCGATCGCCCCGACGAGGAGCGCCCTACCAGGGCCTCCCGACGGGGCCGATCCGGATCCAAGAAATTCGGCAAGGTCAACAAGAAGCGGTCGTTCTGGAAGGAACTGCCGATCCTGATAGTCGTCGCACTCGTGCTGACGATCTTGATCCAGCAGTTCCTCGCCAAGGTCTACATGATCCCCTCGGGATCGATGGAGACCACGCTGCACGGCTGCGCGGGATGCACGGGCGACCGGATCCTGGTCGACCGGATCACGTACGACTTCACCGATCCCGGCCCCGGCGACGTAGTGGTCTTCAAGGGACCGCCCGCCTGGGTCGGCGAGATCGACACGCCGGAGTCCAGCAACATCTTCGTCACCGGATTCCGCACGCTGGGTTCCCTGATCGGGTTCGCGCCGCCGGACGAGCGTGACTTCGTCAAGCGGATCATCGCGACCGCCGGGCAGACGGTGCAGTGCTGCGATCCCCAGAACCGGGTGATCGTGGACGGCAAGGCGCTCGACGAGCCGTACATCCACTGGGAACCGGGTTCCAACGTGGACGAGAGCGGCAAGCCCGTCCAGGACACGTTCGCTCCGGTCAAGGTGCCCGCCGGCTATGTCTGGGTGATGGGCGACAACCGCAACAACTCGAGCGACTCACGGCGCCAGGGCGGCGGCGGGGTCAACGGCGCGATCCCGGTCGAGAACATCATCGGGAAGGCGCGGATCATCGTGCTCCCGCCCGGCCGCTGGGGTGGCGTTTCGGACCACAACCCGCAGGCGAACGCCCAGCCGCTGGCGCTCAGTGCGCCCGCCTGGCAGCAGGGGCTTCCCCTCGGCGTCGGCATCGCCTCGGCGTGGCCCGTGCTCTTCCTCGGCAGGCGGATGACGGCCGGAGTGCGCAAGGCGGTCGACCGGAGGCGGTAAGGCCTTGAGATTTCCTGTACCGCTCACACCGGCCGAGCCGCTTCGGCCGCCGCGGGCAGTGGTGCGTGGCGACCTCTTCTGGGGGTTGCAGGGTGCGCTGGACCGGCGGGGCCTCGGGCCCGTCGCCGGAGTCGACGAGGCAGGGCGCGGTGCTTGCGCCGGCCCGCTCGTCGTGGCCGCCTGCGTCCTGCGTCCGGGTGACGCCGCCCGCCTGCCCGAGCTCACCGACTCGAAGGTGCTCACGGCCAAGGCCCGCGACCGGGTGTACGACCGGGTCGTCCAGCGTGCCGTCGACTACTCGGTCATCGTCGTCCCGGCGGCCGAGATCGACCTGTTCGGCATCCACGTCATGAACCTCGAAGGCATGCGGCGCGCCGTCTCGGCGCTGCGGACCACGCCCGGCTACGTCCTGACCGACGGATTCCGCGTGTCCGGGCTGCCTGCCCCGAGCATCCCGGTGCTCAAAGGGGACAAGGCCGTCGCCTGTGTGGCGGCGGCGTCCGTGCTGGCCAAGGTCACCCGGGACCGGATCATGGGCGACCTGCACGACGTCCACCCGCATTACGGTTTCGACGTGCACAAGGGGTACAGCACCACCGACCACAGCGCGGCTCTGAACACTCACGGTCCGAGCCCGGTCCATCGCTGGTCGTACACGAACGTGGCCACCGCGGCCGCCGCGCACCGCGCGCTGCCGCCTCACCCGGTGGTGCTGACCGTCGCGGCGCTGGAAAACCCGAGCGTGCCGATACGTGCCCTCGGCCCTTACGTGGGTAACAATGAACGCTCCGCCGCTGGAACAGCAGCAAAATCGCGAGGAGGGGCGCGGATTTCATGAGCGCAGAGGATCTCGAGAAGTACGAGACCGAGATGGAGCTCTCGCTTTACCGCGAGTATCGCGACATAGTCGGCCAATTCTCGTACGTGGTGGAGACCGAGCGGCGGTTCTATCTGGCCAACGCCGTCGACGTGCAGGTGCGCGACGGTGGCGGTGAGGTGTACTTCGAGGTCCGCATGTCCGACGCGTGGGTCTGGGACATGTACCGGCCGGCGCGGTTCGTCAAGCACGTCCGGGTCATCACGTTCAAGGACGTCAACGTCGAAGAACTCGACAAACCGGACCTCCGGCTGCCGGAAGACGGGCCGTTCTCCGGCTGATCTTCGCAACGTTCGTGAAGGCCCCCTTCGTCTCCTGAAGGGGGCCTTCCCCGTATCTCCGGCGCGCTTAGCACACCCCACCGACGATTCCGGCCGGTGAGCTTCCGCGACGGCCGAACCATCCACAACACCCCGGTTGTCCACAGGCGGCGAAATCGGGTCTGTCCGCCGCCCCCTCACCCTGGCAGCGTTGATCGCACACGCACCGTGACGATCGCTGAGGGGGATCGAGATGACGAGCACGGCCGATCAGCCGTCCGCCGGAGCACCACATATCGAGCTGGGCAAATGGGGCGAGGAACTCGCGGTCCGGCATCTGGAGAAGACGGGCTATGTCGTCCTGAGCCGCAATTGGCGGTGCCGTGACGGCGAACTGGATCTCATCGCGACCGACACCAAACGCCTCGTCTTCTGCGAGGTGAAGACAAGGAGCGGGGTGGGTTTCGGCACGCCCGCCGAGGCGGTGACCCCGGACAAGGCGGACCGCATCCGCCGTCTCGCATACCAGTGGCAGCGCCAGTTCATGCTCCGCTGGTGCCCGGTTCGCTACGACATCATCGCGATCGTCGCCCGGCCCGACGCCAAGCCCAAGGTGCGGCATATCAAGGCGGCGTTCTGAATGGCACTGGCGAGGGCCTGGTCCGTCGCGTTGCTGGGCGTCGAAGGCAGGATGATCGAGATCGAGGCCGACATCGGCGGCGGCTCGCCGAAGGTGACGATGGTCGGACTGCCCGACACGGGGCTGAAAGAGGCCAAGGACAGGGTCCGCTCCGCCGTCCGCAATTCGGGGCGGACCTGGCCGGACGAGCGGGTGATCCTGGGCCTGTCACCGGCGAATCTGCCGAAGGTGGGGTCCGGTTACGACCTGGGGATCGCGGCGGCGGTCATGGCCGCGACCGGATCGGTTCCCGCCACGAAACTGCTGAACACCGTGCTGCTCGGCGAACTCGCCCTGGACGGCCGGGTGCGGGCGGTCCGCGGGGTCCTGCCGGGCCTGCTGGCGGCGCGCAACGCCGGGTACCGGACGGCCGTCGTCCCCGCCGAGTCGCTGTTCGAAGCCGCTCTCGTGGACGGCTTGGAGGTCGGCGGGGTGGCACGGCTGACGGAATTCGTGGACTGGCTCAAGAGCGAAGGGGAACTCGCCCGTCCCGAGCCGTCCGTCGTCCAGGAGCCGCCGCGGGTGCCCGACCTCGCCGACGTCGTGGGACAGCCGGAAGCGCGGTGGGCACTGGAGGTGGCCGCGGCGGGCGGGCATCACCTGCTCATGACCGGGCCTCCCGGGGTAGGCAAAACGATGCTTGCCAAGCGTTTGCCCGGCCTCCTTCCGCGACTGACCTCCGAAGAGTCGTTGCAGGTGACAGCGGTGCATTCGATCGACGGTTCGCTTTCGCAGTCCGCGCCGCTCGTCACCGTGCCGCCGTTCGTCGCGCCGCATCACTCGATCAGCGTGCCCGCCCTGATCGGTGGGGGAAGCGGCCTCGCCGTGCCCGGCGCGATCAGCCGGGCGCACCGGGGAATCCTGTTCCTCGACGAGGTGTGCGAATTCGGCCCGGAGCGGCTGGAGTCGCTGCGCACGGTGCTCGAAGAGGGCGAAGTGCGGATCGCGAGGGTCAAGGGCGCGGTGCGGTACCCGGCACGTTTTCAACTGGTGCTGGCGACGAATCCCTGCCCTTGCGCTCCGGCGAAGGACGCCGACTGCACGTGCTCCTCGACCGTGCGGAGGCGCTACTTGAGCCGGCTCTCCGGGCCATTACTCGATCGGGTGGATTTGCGGGTCCGGCTGCGCCCGCTTTCCGCGCTCAGCGCGCACCTGAGCGAGCCGCCCGAAGCGTCGGCGGCCGTCCGCGAGCGAGTGCTGGAGGCACGCGAACGAGCCGGAAAGCGCTGGGCGGAGCAAGGCTGGCTCACGAACGCGGAGGTGCCCGGCCCGGCCCTGCGCCGTGAGTTCGCGCTGCCGCCGCAGGTCACGGCGTTGCTGGACCGAGCGTTGGAGCGGGGCGCGATCACCGCGCGCGGCGCCGACCGCTGCCTTCGCATCGCTTGGACGCTCGCCGATCTGAAGGGCGCAGACAAGCCGGATGCGGACGAGGTCGCGGCTGCCCTGAACTTCCGAGAGAGGTCATCCGGATGAGTGAACTCGACGCCGAACGCGTCGCCCGGTCGTATCTCCTGCGCGTGGCCGAGCCGCCGGCACCCGCCTTGGCCGATTTCGTCGGTGAACTCGGTCCCGTCGTCGCCGCGGAACGAGTGCGAAGCGCCGAGTGCCCGCCGAAGGTGCGCGACGAGACCGCCGCGCGGCGAGCACACGACTACGCCGAGCGGGATCTGGAGCGGGCTGAGGCAGGCGAGGCCCGTCTCGTCATCCCGGAGGACGACGAATGGCCGGCCTGGCCGTTGCTTTCGCTGGCCGTGGCCCACAGCAGGGGCGTTTCCGGCGTGGCACCACCGCTGGCGCTGTGGGTACGCGGCCCCGCGAAGCTCGACGAGGCCGTGGACCAGGCGATCGCGATCGTCGGTGCCCGCGCGGCGACCGGGTACGGCGAACACAACGCGGCCGAGGCGGGCTACCACCTCGCGAGCCGGGGGATCCCGGTGTTCTCGGGGGCGGCGTTCGGCATCGACGGCGCGGCCCACCGCGGCGCGTTAAGCGCGGATGGAACGACAGTCGCCTTGCTCGGCTGCGGTGTCGACGTCGGTTATCCGGCCCAGCACGCGACCTTGTTGCGCTCCATCGGGAAGACCGGCGCGGTGGTCAGCGAGTACCCGCCGGGCACCACCCCCGCGAGGCATCGCTTCCTGGTCCGGAACAGGCTCATCGCGGCGCTCACGGAAGGGACCGTCGTGGTCGAGGCAGGCAGGCGCAGCGGCGCGCGGAACACCGCGACGACGGCCGGAGCGCTCGGCAAGGTCGTGATGGCCATGCCGGGGCCGGTGTCTTCCGGGATGTCCGCCGGCTGTCACGCGCTGATCCGTGAAGGCGAGGCCACGCTGGTGACCTCGGTCGACGAGATCCTCGAGACTGCGGGACGGTTCGGCGCGGCGGGAGCGGATCCGTCGAAACCGCGCCGCCCCACCGATCGGCTCGGTCCTGAGGCGCTGCGAGTGCACGACGCGCTGTCCGATCGGTCGGCGAGGCCCGTGGAACGGATCGCCGCCGAGTCCGGCATCCCCGTCGAACGTGTCCGTTCCCTGCTTCCGGCACTCGAACTCGACGGCTTCGCGGAAAGGGGTGACACAGGGTGGCGAAGACGGGCCGCCAAGACCTGACTGGCCTACCCATGAGACGCCATCCCGGCACGATCCGACCACGGACACCGCAACAGGGTGCGGCGATACTTGACCATCCGCCGTACATCGCGCAGCGTGATCGGCATGCCGTCGACCGAAGGTCCCCACGGCACGGGGAAACGCGCCCGCAGACCCGATCTGCGCGCCGCCCGTGCCGCGCTGCCGGAGCCTGTCCGGAAGCTGATCGACGACTTCGAGCGGCACCTCTCCCTCGAACGCGGGCTGTCCGCGCACACGGTGCGTGCCTACCTCGGTGACGTGGTGTCGCTGCTGGGGTTCGTGGACGGGAACGGTGCCCGGTTCTCCGATCTCGACATCGGGACACTGCGCGGTTGGCTCGCCCGGCAACGCGAGGAGGGCGCAAGCCGGACGACGTTGGCGAGGCGAGCGGCGGCGGCCCGCACCTTCACCGCGTGGGCTCACCGAGGCGGGGCACTCGCGACTGACCCGGGCGGGCGGCTGGTGGCGCCGCGCGCGCACCGCAAGCTTCCCGGAGTCCTCCGCGCGGAGCAGGCCAGTGACGTCATGCGCTTCTCAGCCGCCGGTGCCGAACAGCGCGACCCGGTGGCTTTGCGGGACAGTGCCATCGTGGAACTGCTCTACGCGACCGGTGTGCGGGTCTCGGAACTGTGCGGGCTGGATGTGGGTGACGTCGACTTCTCCCGCCGGGTCGTGCTCGTGCTGGGCAAGGGCGGCAAGGAGCGCGTCGTGCCGTTCGGCGTCCCCGCCGAAGCGGCCTTGCGGGCGTGGCTGGACGAGGGCAGGGGAAAGCTCGCCGTCGAAACGAAGGGACCGGGGGAAGCGGCGCTCTTCCTCGGAGCACGGGGAGGCAGGCTCGATCCGCGGACGGCCCGCCGGGTCGTCCACGACGCCGTCGGTTCGGTGCCGGGCGCGAGCGACATGGGGCCGCACGGTCTGAGGCATTCCGCGGCCACGCATCTGCTCGAAGGCGGCGCTGATCTTCGGAGCGTTCAGGAACTGCTTGGTCACGCTACGCTGGCTACAACGCAGCTCTACACTCATGTGACCGTCGATCGGCTGAAGGCGATCCACGACCGCGCGCACCCCCGGGCCCGATGATGCCGGGGAGGACTCGGCAGGTGACCCGGCGGCCCGAACCGGCGGCGCACGCGCATCCGCACGAGCACGGAGACCACGCTGAGTCGCATGCTGAGAACGGCGGCCCGATGACCGCCGACCCACATGTCACCGAAGCCGCCGGGAAACACCGCCCCGGCGGGGACGGTCCTGCCGTCGCGCCCGCAGCGCGGACCGGCTACGAAGTGGACGCCGGGATCCAGGCGCTGTGGCGTGAGTTCACCGAGTCCCCGGACCAGGTCGTGCGCGACCGGCTCGTGCTGCACTACGCCCCGCTCGTCAAGTACGTCGCCGGCCGGGTGGGCACCGGGCTGCCGACCCACGTCGACGTCGGCGACCTGATCCAGTCCGGGATCTTCGGCCTGGTCGACGCGATCGAGAAGTTCGAACCCGCCAGGGGCCTGCGGTTCGAGACCTACGCCATGCAGCGCATCCGGGGCGCGATCCTCGACGACCTCCGCTCCCAGGACTGGGTCCCCCGAGCGGTGCGCAGCAAGGCTCGCGAAGCCGAACGCGCCTTGGAACGTCTCGGCGCCAGGCTGAACCGCACTCCCACCGACGCCGAACTCGCGGCCGAGCTCGAAATCAGTGTCGACGATCTGCGCGAGTTCTACGGCCAGATGCAGCTGACCAGCGTCATCGCCTTGGAAGACCTGGTCGCCGCGGGCAAGGACAGCGGCTCACTGGTCGACACCCTGCCCGACGACGGCGCCGTCGACCCGGTGGCCGTCCTGGTCGACCAGGACAACCGCCGTCAGCTCGCGCAGGCGATCGCCCAGCTCACCGAACGCGACCGGATCGTGGTCGGGCTCTACTACTTCGAAAGCCTGACGCTCGCCGAGATCGGCAAGGTCCTCGGCGTCACCGAGTCGCGGGTCAGCCAGCTGCACACCCGCGCTGTCATGCGGTTGCGGGCCAAGCTGGTCGAGCAGGCCTAGCCGTCGTCCTGATCCGCGAGGACCTGTCGGGTCGCCTCCGGTTGGCTGTGAAAACCCGAGGCCTGCGTCGGAACCTTGATGCGCTACCGGAGCCCCTGCCCCTGCGTGTCCAGTCGGACGACACCTGTGTCTGGATGGACGACACGTGTCTCCAGCCGGATCACCCGGTGCGGAGTCCGTCCCGGCGTGTCTGCTCCCCAGCCACGCGAATCGCGCCATTGGGCGAAACTGGGCCGGGGCCACGAAGCAGGGCCACAAGACCCAGCCGGGCGACCCAGCGGGCCACGGGTACCCGCCGTTCCCGGAACGCTCACTCAGTCTCCTTCCCAGGGTTTGAGGCGAATCTCGGACGGCTCGCCGATCACCGTGAGCGGGTCGACGTACTCCTCGCCCCGCCGGACACCGAAATGCAGGCACGCCGGCTCCGGGCAGCCCGGGTGGCCGGCCGCGAGCGTGCCGAGCACCTGGCCTCGGTAGACCTGATCACCCGCGGTGACCGTCGGGGCGAGCGGTTGGTAGGTGGTGCGCAGGCCTCCGTCGTGATCGATCGACACCACTCCGCGGCCGGCGACCTGGCCGGCGAACATCACCACTCCCTCGGCAGCCGCGAGCACGTTCGCACCCGGTGGCGCGGCGAGGTCGACGCCCCGGTGGCCGGGGCCGTACGGCGTCGAGGGCGGCTCGAAGTACCTGGTGACGCTGGGTGTCGGCGAGAGGGGCCAGGAGAGGCGCCCCTGCGCAGAGGGCGCCCCTCTCGCCGTCCCAGGCGTCGTCGCGGACGTGAGGATCGCGAGCACGGTCGCGAGGATCGCGAGGCGGGGAAGGCGCCGGGCGGGCCCTGGGCGGCGGTGCCTGCCGCCGGTGCGGTCGATCGCGAAGGAATGCCTGGTGACGAGGCGGGAAGAAGTCGTGGATGTCATGTGTTCGAGGTTGGGGTACCGGCGTGGCGTGCGGGGCGCGCCGGTGGAATCTGTGGATAACCGAGGCGGTTGTGGACAACCCCTCTCATCAGGGGCTGCCGGTGCGGTACCCGGTGGCGACAGGGAGTAGACTCTTTTGCGCGGTCCGCGGCAGCGGACTGACTTCGCGTGCACGTGCGCGCTCCCGATGGCCGATCTCCTCACGGAGGGTCAGGACAGCCGGGGGCACACGGCCCGGCGGTCCCTGGGGTACTTCGCTCCCGGGTCCGGGCCCGAGCATCGGCACCAGGGCGATCGGCCACCCGGCCGAGAGCGACGAACCGAGCAAGCGCGTTCCGGCGGAGCCGGGCGCGCACGACACAGAAGAGGTTGATTCCGGCAATGGCCGTCGTCACCATGAAGCAGCTGCTCGACAGCGGCGTGCACTTCGGGCACCAGACCCGTCGGTGGAACCCGAAGATGAAGCGCTACATCTTCACCGAGCGCAACGGCATCTACATCATCGACCTGCAGCAGACGCTGACCTACATCGACCGTGCGTACGAGTTCATCAAGGAAACCGTCGCGCACGGCGGCACCATCATGTTCGTCGGCACGAAGAAGCAGGCTCAGGAAGCGATCGCCGCCGAGGCTTCGCGTGTGGGCATGCCCTACGTGAACCAGCGCTGGCTCGGTGGCATGCTCACCAACTTCCAGACGGTGCACAAGCGTCTTCTCCGCCTGAAGGAGCTCGAGTCGCAGGAGCAGACCGGCGGCTTCGCCGGCCTGACCAAGCGCGAAATCCTCACGCTCACCCGTGAGAAGGACAAGCTCGAGAAGACCCTCGGCGGTATCCGCGACATGGCCAAGGTGCCGAGCATCGTGTGGATCGTCGACACGAAGAAGGAGCACATCGCCGTCGGCGAGGCTCGCAAGCTGAACATCCCGGTCGTCGCGATCCTGGACACCAACTGCGACCCGGACGAGGTCGACTACCCGATTCCGGGTAACGACGACGCCATCCGTTCGGCCGCGCTGCTGACCAAGGTCGTGGCCGAGGCCGCCGCCGCCGGTCTGATGGCCCGCTCCAGCCGCAACGGTTCCTCCGCCGACGCCAAGCCCGAGGCCGGCGTCGCCACGGACGAGCCGCTGGCCGAGTGGGAGAAGGAGCTGCTCGCCGGCTCCGAGACCGCCGCCGCGGACGCCAAGGAAGCCGCCGCCGCGACCGAGGCCCCCACCGAGGCTCCGGCCGAGCAGGCCACCGCCTCCTCCTGATGCACCCAGACCGTGGGGCCGCCTCCGGGCGGCCCCACGGGTGACTTCCCCAAAGACTTTTCTCGTACCTGAAAAAGGACGGACACACCCACGATGGCGAACTACACCGCCGCAGACGTGAAGCGTCTCCGCGAGCTGACCGGCTCCGGCATGATGAACTGCAAGAAGGCGCTGGAAGAGAACGACGGCGACTTCGACAAGGCCGTCGAGTTCCTGCGCATCAAGGGCGCGAAGGACGTCGGCAAGCGCGCCGAGCGCGCCACCGCCGAGGGCCTCGTCGCCGGTGAAGGCGGCGTGCTGATCGAGCTCGACTCCGAGACCGACTTCGTCGCGAAGAACGAGGACTTCCAGGCCCTCGCCGCGAAGATCGTCGAGGTCGCGAAGGCCGAGAAGACCAGCGACGTCGAGAAGCTGAAGGCCGCCACGCTCGACGGCAAGACCGTCGACGAGCAGGTCCAGGAGCTGGCCGCCCGCATCGGTGAGAAGCTCGAGCTGCGCCGTGTCGCCGCTTACGAGGGCACCACCACCACGTACCTGCACCGTCGCGGTGCGGACCTCCCGCCCGCCGTCGGCGTGCTCATCGAGTACACCGGTGAGGGCGAGGCCGCCGCGGAGGCCGCTCGTGGCGCCGCCATGCAGGTCGCCGCGCTCAAGGCCAAGTACCTCACGCGCGAAGAGGTCCCGGCCGAGATCGTCGAGAACGAGCGCCGCGTCGCCGAGGCGACCGCCCGCGAAGAGGGCAAGCCGGAGCAGGCCATGCCCAAGATCATCGAGGGCAAGGTCAACGCGTACTACAAGGACAACGTCCTGCTCGAGCAGCCGTCGGTCAAGGACAACAAGAAGACCGTCAAGGCCCTGCTCGACGAGGCCGGCGTGTCCGTGAGCCGGTTCGCCCGGTTCGAGGTCGGCCAGGCCTGATCCAGGCGCGGAACACAAGAATCACCACTGTGCCCCGTCTCCGTCCATCGGGGACGGGGCACAGTCGGGTTCGGAGCATTAGGGAGGGCGACATGGGTGTCCGGGTCGAAGGCGGATACCGGCGGGTGCTGCTGAAGCTGGGCGGCGAGATGTTCGGCGGCGGTTCCATCGGGGTTGATCCGGATGTGGTGCACTCGGTCGCTCAGCAGATCGCCGACGTCGCGCGGACGGGCGTGCAGATCGCCGTCGTGATCGGCGGTGGCAACTACTTCCGCGGAGCGGAGCTGTCGCAGCGCGGCATGGACCGCGACCGCGCGGACTACATGGCGATGCTCGGCACCGTCATGAACTGCCTGGCGTTGCAGGACTTCCTGGAGAAGGAGGGCCTGCCGACCCGCGTGCAGACCGCCATCACCATGGGGCAGGTCGCCGAGCCGTACATCCCGCGCCGCGCCGAGCGTCACCTGGAGAAGGGGCGCGTCGTCATCTTCGGCGCCGGGGTCGGCATGCCGTACTTCTCGACCGACACCGCCGCCGCGCAGCGCGCGCTCGAGCTCGGCTGCGAGGCCGTCTTGATGGCGAAGGCCGTCGACGGCGTCTACACCGCGGACCCGAAGAGCGACCCGACCGCCGAGATGTTCCACGAGATCAGTCACCGCGAGGTGCTGGAACGGGATCTCAAGGTCGCCGACGCCACCGCGTTCAGCCTGTGCATGGACAACAACATGCCGATCATCGTGTTCAATCTGCTCACCGAGGGGAACATCGCCCGCGCGGTCAGTGGTGAGAGGATCGGCACCCTGGTCGACACCCCCGCCGACGGGGTGCCCGCGTAGGCCTGCTCTGATCTTCGCAATCGGTACGCATACACAACTACGGGAGTTGCCGTGATCGACGAGACCCTCCTCGACGCCGAGGAGAAGATGGAAAAAGCGGTGTCCGTCGCCAAGGAGGACCTGTCGTCGGTTCGCACCGGCCGGGCCCACCCCGGGATGTTCTCGCGCATTGTCGTCGAGTACTACGGCGCGCCGACCCCGCTGAACCAGATGGCGAGCGTCAACATCCCCGAAGCCCGGATGGCGCTGATCAAGCCTTACGACCAGACCTCGCTCAACGCCATCGAGAAGGCGATCCGCGAGTCGGACCTCGGGGTCAACCCGAGCAACGACGGCAACGTGATCCGCATCGTCATCCCGCAGCTCACCGAAGAGCGCCGCAAGGAGATGGTGAAGGTCGCCAAGGCCAAGGGTGAGGACGCCCGCGTCTCGATCCGCAGCGTCCGCCGCAAGGCCAAGGAAGAGCTCGACCGGATCAAGAAGGACGGCGAGGCGGGCGAGGACGAGGTCGTCCACGCCGAGAAGGAACTCCAGAACCTCACCGACACCTACAGCCACAAGGTCGACGAGCTGGTGAAACACAAGGAAGCCGAGCTACTCGAGGTCTGATGAGCCAGGTGAGCGAGGAACGCGAGGACCGGGTGGAGAACCCGGAACCGGTTCCGGCCGAGAAGCCGGAACCGGCGAAGAAGGTTTCCCGCGCCGGCCGCAACCTGCCCGCCGCGATCGGGGTCGGGCTGCTGCTGGGGGCGGCGATCGTCACGTCCCTGCTCACCGTGCGCTATCTGTTCATCGGCATCATCGCGATCGCCATCGCGGTCGGCACGATCGAGCTGGCCGGGGCGCTGAAACGCGCGGCGGGCATCCGGATCGCGCTGGTCCCGGTGCTCGTCGGCGGTCAGGCGATGATCTGGCTGGCGTGGCCGTACGGCCGTGAAGGCGCGCTGACGGCGTTCGTGCTGACGGTGCTCGTCTGCCTGCTGTGGCGGTTGCCCGGCGGCGCGGACGGCTACCTGCGCGACATCAGCGCGTCGGTCTTCGCCGCCGCGTACATCCCGCTTTTCGGCGCCTTCGCCGCCATGCTCGTCCCGCCGGCGGACGGCGTCGGCCGGGTGCTGGCCTTCATGATCGGTGTGGTCGCTTCGGACACCGGCGGCTACATCGCCGGTGTACTGGGCGGCAAGCATCCGATGGCGCCCAGCATCAGCCCGAAGAAGACCTGGGAAGGGTTCGCCGGTTCGCTCGTGGCCGGTGTGGTCGCCGGCGCGCTGACCCTGAGCCTTCTCCTCGATGGTCACGCCTGGCAGGGCGTGCTGTTCGGCGCGGCGATCGTCTGCACGGCGACGCTGGGCGATCTCGTCGAGTCGCTGATCAAGCGTGACCTCGGCGTCAAGGACATGGGGAACATGCTGCCGGGGCACGGCGGGCTGATGGACCGGCTCGACTCGTTGCTCCCTTCGGCCGTCGTCTCCTGGCTGCTGCTCTCCGCATTCGTGCCTCTTTAGGCCAAGTCCCTGTGACGGGCCCGGCGCTCTGTCATGGTCGGGGTCATGCGCACTCAACGGCTGAGTAAGCGGCTTCTGTCCATGGCACTGAGCGTGGTGACGCTCGGCGCCCTGACGACGACCGTGGCGGAAGCGGGGGAAAGCCCGGTCGTCCGCACGGATTCCGGTGCTGTCCGAGGCGTGAGCACGGGCGAATACCGGAGTTTCCAAGGTATTCCGTTCGCGGCGCCACCTGTCGGCGACCTGCGCTGGGCGCCACCCCGAAGTCCCCGACCGTGGGCCGGCGTGCGGGACGCGACCGAACCGGGACCTCGATGCGCGCAGGAGGCCGGACTCGGTCCGGCGCCGAGCGACGACGAGGATTGCCTGTATCTCAACGTGATCAGCCCGGCCAAGCCGGCGCCGAAGCCGCGTCCGGTGATGGTCTGGGTCCATGGTGGCAGCTTCATGTACGGGGCGGGGAGCGACTACGACTTCAAGCGCATGGCGCTGGGCGGGGACGTCGTCGTGGTGACCGTGAATTATCGGCTGGGGGTGTTCGGCTTCTTCGGGCATCCGGAACTCGGCCGCGACTCCGGCGTTTTCGGCCTTCAAGACCAGCAGGCCGCGCTTCGCTGGGTGCAGCGCAACGCGCGCGCCTTCGGGGGAGATCCAGGGAATGTCACGCTCTTCGGCGAATCGGCCGGCTCGATGAGTGCCTGCGCCCAGCTGGCCTCCCCGTCGGCGGCGGGGTTGTTCCATCGCGTGATCATCCAGAGCAGTCCGTGCACCTTGAACTGGCCGGACGGCGGATTCGTCCCTGGTCTGCCCGCGGGAACGCCGTACCTGCCCCGAGCGGACGTCGAGGCGATGGGAGCCGACGCGGCCGGGAAACTCGGGTGCGCCGACGTCGCCTGTCTCCGGCGGCTGCCGGTCAAGGCCTTGGTGAACCAGCCGTTCGCGCCACCCGCGTTCGGCACCGGCCTGCTCCCCGAGCATCCGGCCGAGGCGCTGAAGGCGGGTCGCTTCGCCCGCGTGCCGGTGCTGACGGGGATCACGAGGGACGAGGCGAGGATGTTCGTCGCCATGTACCCCGGGCATCCGTTCACCGAGGAGCAGTATCAGAGACTGCTGAAGACCGCTTTCAGGGAGAAGGCACCGTTGGTCGCCGCCCGGTACCCGTCGGCGAAGCACGGTGGACCGTCGATGGCGTTCGCGGACGCGATGACCGACCGGATCTGGGGTTGCCCGCAGGTGGAGACCGAGCGATTGCTGCGCGAGCGCACCCGGACTTTCGGCTACGAGTTCGCGGATCGGGACGGACCGTCGCTTCTCCCGGCCCCGCCCGGAATGCGCATGGGCGCCTCTCACGGAGCCGAATTGGCCTATTTGTCCGATGTGGTCGCGCTTCCGGCGAATTTGACGCCCGCGCAGCAGGAACTGGGAGCGCGAATGATTCGCTACTGGACGGCGTTCGCGCGCTCCGGTGATCCGGACGGCGAAGGACTGCCGAAATGGCGTCCTTCACCGCGGACGCAGTCGCTGGCGCCGGGCGCGATCGGCCCGGTCGACCTCGCGGCGGTCCACGATTGCCGATTCTGGGCGGGTATCTGACGCTCAGTCGTCGTAGGGATCGTCGACTTCGGCGGTGCCCCAGCCCTCGACGGCGCGGGAGTGGTCGATCACGGCGAACACCGAACCGTCCGGGTCGGCGAGGATCGCCATCCGGCCGTACGGGGTGTCGTAGGGCTGGACCACGACGGCGCCGCCGAGCATCAGGGCCTGACCCGCCGCGGCGTCCGCGCCGCGGGCCGGATCGAGTTCGATGTAGACCATCCAGTGCGGGGGAGTGTCCGGCCGGTACTCCGAACCCATCACATACCGGTACAGCACGGGTTCGTGCTCGATGAGCCATTCGGCGTAGTCGAGCGTGGCTCCGTCGCCGATCTGGTGGCTGGTGTAGTTGAAAAGGCGGCAGTAGAAGTGATCCGCCGCCGCTCCGTCGTGGGTGTTGAGATCCGCGCCGCTGAAGGTGTTCGGCACCCCTGTCGCGAACTCCCAGGTGGCGGGCGGCTCCCAGAAGACGACGTGCGCGCCGCACGCGTCGACGGCGTGGAGGATGTTGCCACGATGGGGGATCGCCACCGGTCCGAGCGTGACCCGGCCACCGAGACTGTCCACCCATTCGGCGGCGGCGGCCGCCTGGGGAACCGAGATGTGGACGCTCCAGCCGGACGGCCCGCCCGTGCCCGCGCGGTACAGACCACCGGCCGGGACGCCGTTCAACGTCGCGATCGAGTAGCGGCCGGTCGGCGTCGCCGGATCACGCTGGACGACGTACTCCCAGTCGAAAAGCCCGCTGTAGAAGGTTTGCGCGGCCGTTTCGTCTCTGCACGCGAGCTCGATCCAGCACGGGATTCCCGAAGGTATGACGGAAGTGTGGGCGGCCGAGCCGAGCGACATGCGGTTCTCCCTTACCGGTGGGAGTAAAGTCTAGTCGCTGACCGCATTGTTTCCGTTAAAGATTTCGCCCCGGACTACCCGGAACCCGGCCCGGTGTCCCTTCGTTGGAGCTTCCGTGCGCTGGTTTCCCCGAGCCGTCTCCTCCTTCCGCCGCGGCGGTGAGGAGGTGTTGCCGAGCCCGAACATCTGGTACTACCAAAAGGCCTACGAGGTCGAGAACCGGGCGCAGGACGTCGACGACGAGATCTGGCGCGTGCTCGCCGGATATCGCGATTGGTCCGGCGCGGACGTACTCGACATCGGCTGTGGCGACGGTTTCCACCTGCCGCGGTTCGCCGCGACGGCGCGATCGGTGGTCGGGATCGAACCCCATGAGCCGCTCGTCCGTGACGCGCGGAAAAGGGTGGGGCGGCTGGAGAACGTCGAGGTGCGGCAAGGACGTGCGCAGCGGCTTCCCTTGCCGGACGCGGCTTTCGACGTCGTCCACGCGCGCACCGCGTACTTCTTCGGCCCCGGTTGTGAACCCGGCCTTCGTGAAGCGGAGCGGGTGCTGCGTCCGGGCGGGCTGATGATGATCGTGGATCTCGATGTGACGAGTGAACCGTACGGACGCTGGATGCGGCTGGATCTGCCGCACTACGACCCGCCCGCGGTGGAGAAGTTCTTCGCCCGTCAGGGATTCGACTGCCGCAAGGTGATGACGCGGTGGCTGTTCGAGGACGCCGCCGCGATGGAAGATGTGCTGAAGATCGAGTTCAGCGCCCCGGTCGCGGCGAAGGCGATCGCGGAGGTCCGGCGCCTGAACGAGGTTTCGTCAGGTGCCGGGGAGAAGCGGCTGACGCTGCCGGTGGGCTATCGCGTGCATACGCGCGCCAAGCCCACCGGCCTCGTCGTGCCAGGTCACTCCGCGTCCTCTTCCGGAGTGGCGTCTTCTGCCTCGCCGAGGATGCCGTAGATCGTCCGGCGTGCCTCGTTGAGCACGTCGACGGTGCGGGCCTGCTGGCTTTCGGTGCCGGCGTGCATCACCTGCGCGACCGCCGCGGCCAGGGTCGCGCCCGCCTTGCGCAGGTTGACCTCGGCCGGGTCGACGTCGTGGGCGATCTGCTCCCACGGCGGGACGGCGTCCTGCTGTTCGGCCGCGGCGCGGCCGGACTCGGTGAGCTCGAACAGCTTCTTGCCGTTCTCGTCCTTGCTGATCACCAGGCCTTCGTCGGCCAGTAGCTGCAGGGTCGGGTAGACCGAGCCGGGGCTCGGCTTCCAGAAGCCGCCGCTGCGTTCGCCGATCTCGCGGATGATCTCGTAGCCGTGCCTCGGCTGCTCGGAAAGCAGCGCCAGGATCGCGGCCCGGACGTCACCACGTTTGCCGCGCCGTCCGGGGCCGCCGCGGCGGCCGTGCCGGTGCCGGTGGCCCGGTCCGCCCGGACCCGGCGGGAAGTCGCCGAAGCCGCCGCGGGCCCAAGGGCCGAAGGCCGGGCGGCCGTGTTCTGGAGGGAAAGGTCGTCGTCGCATGATGTGGATCCTCTCTACGTACTGTTCCGACATGTTCACGATATATCGGAAACAGTCGTACGACAACCCGTTTTCGGTGATCTGGGTCTCAGGAGATGGCCATCACGCGTGAGGGAGCGGGAAGACGTTGAGTTCGTGCTCGGCGAGTGGTTCGTCCCGCCAGCCGAGTGCCACCGCCGCGTCAGCGATCCTTCCGTTGCCCCACAACGGCGATCCGGCGGGGAAATTCGAGACGAGCCCCGGGATCAGCGTATGCGCGGCGTGGAATCCGGCGGCCGCGACGTCGCAGGTCGTCAGGTCGACGCTGATCACCTCGAACCCCCGCGCTTCGACGCGGGCCTGGTAGGCCTTGAGCCGCCGTTCCCCTAGTGCGGGAAGGTCGTCCCAGCCGCGTTTCGGCAGGTCCATGATCCAGGGCGCGCGGTGCGGTTTGAGGTCGCCCAGATGTGGCAGGTCCCGGCGCATGCCGGACAGCTCGCGTTCGTCGTCGAGTGCGCGGTAGGTGTGCTGAAGCATGAAGCCTTCGGCGAGCGCCTTCTTCGCGGCCTCCAACGCGTCCGGCCGGGTCGCGAAGCCGATCGACAGCCGGCGTTTCACGCGGTCGAGGACCACCGCGGCGATCACCGGGACGTCGAACTCGTTGTCCAAAGGGATGAGCGTGACGTCGTAGTCGTCGGTGGCGTCGGCGATGAGCGACCGGATCTCGTCCGGGATCGTGAGCCTGCCGAGGCGTGGCGTGTTCGCCCACCAGAGCATGGTCGTGTCGCGCTCGAGGACCTGTTCGAGGCCGGAGGTGAGGGCGTGCTCTTCGGTGATCCCGCTCGAGAGGCCGGCGATCAGCGGATCGGCGAACCGCGCTTCCCCCGGCCGGCGTTCGTTCGAGAACAGGAAAGCCGGAACCCACACGGGTTCGTCCGTGGTGTGGGAGAAGCCTTCCACCCACGAGCATTCCGTTTCCCGGGTCAGCGGCGCGAACGGGAAACCCGGGGACCGGTACTGCGTGGCCGAGTAGAGGTTCAACCGCCGAGGGTCGAGCGCAGGGAGCCCGTAGCGGGCGAATTGCTTGTAGCTGCCGAAGCACACTTCGCGTTCCGGAGCGAGCCAGCTCCCGCAGTAGCGCTCCACCGCTTCGCCGATGGCCGACTGACGCGCGAGGTCGAAGTCGTGCCACGACGTGCCGAAGGCCCGCCGGTCGTTGGGCCAGTTCGTCACGCGGCGCATGTCCGCGACCTCGACCGCGCAGACCCGCAGCCGGGCGGGCATACCTGGTGCGGGCGGGATTTCGCCGACGCCGGTCACGATCCCGGTCTGGTCGTCCACCAGCAGCTCGGGGTCGGTCGCGGCGGGAACGGGCCGGGCCCGGTCGGGTACGGGAAGGATCGGGCGGCGGATCTCGGTGAGGTCCGCCGGGTTCAGTTCGATCTCGCCGGTGGTCATGCCGGATCGTCCGCCGGAGAGCCAGCGTTCGAGATGGACGGCGAGAGTCGTCAGCGCCCAGCGGGCGACGCCCGGCCGAAGCGGGGTGGAGCCCGAGGGAGCCGAAAGGAACGCCTCGACGACACGCGGGTCCTGCGCGGCGGAGCGGCGCCGCGCGACGACGTCGGCGAAATCGATGCCGCCGGGGGTGATCGCGGGTCCGGCGATCACCCGGCCGCGTTCCCGGCGCAGCGGCAGCCAGCGCACCCCGCTTCCGGCGCACAAGGCGTCCAGCGCGATCAATTCGGTGTAGGCGGGGTGATCGAAGGCCGCGACCACGACCGTGTTCTCGATGTCCCTTTCGGACAGATCATGGAAGTAGGGGATCGTCTCGACGCTCGCGTACCCGCTGCCGGCGAGGATTTCGGCCAAGGGCTCGATGAGCGACGGCGAGCCGGTGAGAAGGATCGAGGTGGCGGCGACGTCGTCCGTCCCGGTGTCCGGGCCGGGGCGGAGGCAGCCGTCCGCTTCGAGGATCTCCAGCATTTCCTCGTAGTCCGGAGCCATGCCGGCCAGCAGCTCGGCGCGGGTCCGGGTGCCGTCGCAGCGGCTCGCCCACGCGCGGAACTCCCGGGCGGGCACGGCGAGGTGGAACTGTCCCCCGTTGGGCGTGACGAGAAAGCAGAGCTCCGGTTCGAGATCGGTGATCTCGATTCCGTCGAGCCGCGGTCTGACCTCTTCGGACCCCATGGCAACCCCATCGTTACTCGGCGCGCGACCTGACCGAGTCTCGGACCGGGCGTGACCTCCCGACGTCTCCTGATATGCGATCCGCACGGCCGGCCCCGGCGCCGTTCACGTGACCTGGGAAACAGCGATCCGGGGCGGCCCGGGCGCGTCAAAGGTGGACATGGGAGACTGAGTGAGCTATGACTGCCCTCCCTCTCGTCTTCGACGCGCCCAAGCGCGGCCTGCCGCCGCGCCACCTCGCCGACCTTTCCGCCGCCGAGCGGGCCGCTGCCGTCGCCGAGCTGGGGGAGAAGCCGTTCCGCGCGAAGCAGCTTTCGAACCATTACTTCTCGCGGCTCACGGTGAACCCGGAGGAGATGACCGACATCCCGGCGGCGTCGCGGGAGAAGCTCGTCGGTGATCTGATGCCGACGCTGCTCACCGAGATCAAGGCGCTCGCGTGCGACGACGGCACCACGCGCAAGACGCTGTGGCGCGCGCACGACGGGACGCTGCTGGAGAGCGTGCTGATGCGCTACCCGGACCGGGCGACGCTGTGCATCTCGAGCCAGGCAGGCTGCGGCATGGCGTGCCCGTTCTGCGCGACCGGTCAGGGCGGTCTCGACCGGAACCTGTCGACCGCGGAGATCGTCGACCAGGTCCGCGCCGCCGCCGCGGTGATGCGCGACGGATCGATGCCCGGCGGCCCCGGCCGTCTGTCGAACATCGTCTTCATGGGCATGGGCGAGCCGCTGGCGAACTACAAGCGGGTGGTGGCGGCGGTCCGGCGGATCACGGACCCCTCGCCGGACGGGCTCGGCATCGGCCAGCGTTCGGTGACGGTGTCGACGGTGGGTCTCGCGCCGGCGATCCGCAAGCTGGCGGACGAGAAGATGCAGGTGCGGCTTGCGGTTTCGCTGCACACGCCGGACGACGAGCTGCGGGACACGCTGGTGCCGGTGAACGAGCGCTGGTCGGTGGACGAGGTCCTGTCCGCGGCCCGGTACTACGCGGACACCTCCGGCCGCCGGGTGTCGATCGAGTACGCGCTGATCCGGGACGTCAACGATCAGCCTTGGCGTGCCGAGCTGCTGGCGAAGCGGCTTCGGCAGCACCTCGGCCAGCTGGTGCACGTGAACGTGATCCCGCTGAACCCGACGCCGGGCAGCAAGTGGGACGCCTCGCCGAAGCCGGTGGAGCGGGAGTTCGTCCGGCTGGTGAACGCGGGCGGAGTGGCGTGCACGGTGCGTGACACGCGTGGTCAGGAGATCGCGGCGGCGTGCGGTCAGCTCGCCGCCGAGAACTGAGTCCTTCCTTTCAGTGATGGAGATTTTGTCGTGATGTATGCCCCCAGCCTGCTGGACCCGGCTGCGGAGGAGCTGAAGCTCGCGGACGTGATCGGCCACGGCGCGACCGGTGTCGCGCGCGAGGCCAGGACGTTGCTCGGCGACCGGTTCAGCTCGGTGACCTTCACGTACGTCCTGATGCGGGCGTTCGAGGTGGAGTACATGGCGGCGCGGGACGCTTCGCGGTGGCACGAGTTCCACGGCGGGCCGTACGCGTTGTCGGACGCCGACCTGGAGAAGCTGCTCGCTCCCTGGCTCGGTTCCCACCGCCGTCCGGCGGTCGCGCCGAGCACCGTCTAGCCGGGTCGACGCGACCGTCCTTTGTGGATGGTCAGCTCGATTCGTGCCGGGTGGGCCGGTAGACGAGCTCCTGGATCCGCCCGTCGAAGGTGCGGCTCTCGAGTAGTTCGAGGTCGAAGTCGGCCGCGCCCCGGAAGATCGAGTCTGCTCCGGTTTTCCCGGTGATCACAGGGAAAACCGTCACCTGGACGCGATCGACGAGGCCGGCTGCCAGCAGCGCCCGGTTCATCGCGAGGCTCCCGTGCGAGCGCAGCGGCACGTCGGACTCCGCCTTGAGCCGGGCGACGACGTCGACCGCGTCCCCGCTCACGACGGTCGCGTCCGGCCAGTCGAGTGGCTCCCGCAGCGTGGTCGACACCACCGTCGCCGGCAGGTGCTTCAGCCGGGAGACCCACGGGTCCAGAGCCTCGCGCTCCACGATCTCCGCGTTCAGCATCTCCATGTTCGCGCGGAACGTCGTGGCGCCGAAGACCATCCGCTGCTCCTCCGAGTAGAGGGCGAGCCGGTGCCGGAGGAGTTCGGGGCCCTGCTTGCCCCAGTAGCCGCCCCAATCGCCGGTGTGGGAGCCGTAGCCGTCGAGGCTGGAAAAGACGTCGAAGGTGTAGGTCGCGGTCATGATGCTCCTTCGGTGAGTTCCGCACGGAGGGCGCTTCTCGTCCCTCACCCTGGCTACGAAAGGACCCGGCGCCGATCGACATCGGCCGGAAAAAGATCCTGCGGCGGGCACCGAGATGACAGGATGCGGTCGTGTACTGCCTGCAAGCCGTCCTCGTCACCGAGTCCGCGCGTGGTGAATTGCTCGATGCGATCGGGGGCGCGCGGCTCGTCTCGCTCGACCGCAGCCTGTCCCTGATGCCGTTGCCCGAGGCACTGCTCGACGATGGGGAACTCCGGACAGTGCTCGCCGAGTGCTCCGAGCACGGCGCCGTGGCGTACGTCGAGGCCGAGTACTTTGGCGGTGTCGGAACGCAATCCGCGCAGGTATGGGACGGCGGCGAGACGGTCCTCGGCCCGCTGCACCTGGCCGAGGGCGAGCCCGCTCCGGCCGGCGGCAGTCCGATTTCCCAGGCGCTTCGGCGGCTCGGTGTGGTCAAGGGCGACCACTTCGACGAGTTCGACGCCGTCGGGCTCGGCAGGCACCGCGACACGCGCGACTGGCTCCTCGCTTAGGCGCCACACCACCTCCTCTCCACTGGGCCGGACGGACCAGTCGCGCGGCGGTCATGGCCGTCGGCCGTGACACTCGATGGAGACTCAGGAGGAGGTGGACCGGATGTCCGCGACCAAGGCGAGACAGGTGCGGCACAACAAGGCCGTCCAAGTGCTCGGACGGATCGGGATGGGGTGCTACGGCCTGGTGTATCTGCTCATCGGGTACCTGGCGGTGCGCGTCGCCGTCGGCGGTGGCGGCCAGGAGGCCGACGGTCGTGGCGCGATCGCGGAGGTCGGCTCGACCGCGATGGGCGGTGTGCTGCTGTGGGTGCTGGCGGCGGGACTGGTGGCCTACGGCCTGTGGCAGGCGTTGCTGGCCGCGGTCGGCTACACCTGGATCGACAAACGCAGGACCCGGACCGTCAAGCGGGTGACGTCCGGAGTGCGCTGCGTGGTGGGCGTTTCCCTGGGCGTCTACGCGGCCAGGGTCGCCGCGGGCGCGGGACAGCAGGGCAGCGGCGACCAGAAACAGCAGGAGTTCACCGCGCGCCTGCTCGGCCTGCCCGCCGGGCCGTTCCTGGTGACCGTGGTGGCCGTCATCGTGTTCGGCGTCGCGGTGGGTTCGGTGGTGAAGGGCGTTCGCCGGACCTTCGAGCAGGATCTCGACCTCTCACGGCTCCCGTCGGGTACCCGGCGGTGGGTGGAGCGGCTCGGCAGGATTGGTTACGTGGCAAGGGGTGTCGTGTTCGGGGTGGTCGCGGTACTCATCGGCTTCGCGGCGTTGACGCATGACGCGGCCCGCTCCGGCGGGCTCGACGCCGCCCTGCGGACCTTGGCCGCTCAGCCGTTCGGGACCGTGCTGCTCCTCGTGGTGGCCGCCGGCGTCGCGGCCTTCGGCGTCTACTGCGTCGGGGCGGCACGGGCTCAGCGGGGCTGAGCCCGTGCGGACGATCAGGAGAACTGGATCCCGCCGTCGATCATCACCGATTGGCCGGTCATGTAATCGGAATCCGGGGAGGCGAGATACGACACGTACGCCGCCACGTCCTCGGGAACGGAGACCCGCCCGAGATGGATCAGGTTCGAGTACTTCTCGATCGCCTGTCCCTTCCGGATTCCCTCCGATTCCGCCAGTTTCTCGTCGATGAGGTCCCACATGGCCGTCCCGACGATGCCGGGACAGTACGCGTTGACGGTGATGCCGTGGCGGGCCCATTCCATCGCGGCGGCCTGGGTCAGCCCGCGCACCGCCCATTTGGACGCGGAATAGTGGCCGAGCAAAGCGAACGGGCGATGGGCGACGATGGACGCCGCGCCGATGATCTTGCCGCCGTTCCCCTGCTGGATCATCTGCTTGGCCGCGGCCTGATAGCAGAGGAAGATGCCGCGCGCGTTGACGGCCATCATCCGGTCCCAGTCCTCCGGGGTCACTTCGAGCAGCGGCAGGACCTGGGCGATCCCCGCGTTCGCGACCATGACGTCCAGGGAACCCAGCGCGGCGGCGGTTTCGGCGACCATGGCGGTGACCGACTCCGGGTCCGAAACGTCCGCCGTGAGCGTCGCGGAGCGCCGTCCCGTTGCGCGGATCTCCTTGGCGACCGCCTCGAGTTCCGCTTCGTTGGCGGCGATGTCGTTGACCGCGACGTCGTGCCCGTCGGCGGCGAGCCGGAGCGCGATCCCCTTTCCGATTCCTCGTGCGGCACCGGTGACGAGTACGTTCTTGCTCATGCGCTGAACTCCCTTGTTCGCCTGGGTTTGAACGGAAGGTAGGGGCGCGGGCGGAACCGTGGGAGGGGTGTCGTGTCTCACTTTGAGACAGCGGCGCGGTAGTCCTTCGGCGAGGTGCCGAGAAGCCGCGTGAACATCGTGGAGAACGCGGCGGGGCTCTCGTAGCCGAGCGAGGCGGCGATCCCGGCGATGGGAAGACCGTCCGACAGCAGTGACAGGGAATGCAGGACGCAGGCCCGCTGCCGCCAGCGGGCGAAACTCAATCCGGTTTCGGCGGTGAAGAGCCGGTTCAGCGTCCGCTCGCTCACGTGCAGCCGGGACGCCCAGGCGCCCACCGGTTCGTGGATGTCCGGGTCGTCCAAAAAGGACTCGCACAACGCGCGGAGCCGTTCGTGCGACGGCAGGGGGAGATCGAGCCGGACCGGGGCGGAGCGGCGGATTTCGTGCAGGGTCAGGCCGATGACCGCGGCGTCCCGCCCGCGCGGGGTGTACAGCTCCGGCACGCCGACGGCCTCGTTCAGGAGTTCCCGGAGCAGCGCGGAGACTTCGACGACCTGGCAGCGGCGCGGGAACCACGGCACCGCCTTCGGCTCGATGTACAGGCTCCGGGTGCTCACGGTCGTGGTGAAGACCTGATGGACCGTCTCCGGCGGCACGAGCACGGCCCGCCGCGTCGGGATGGTCCACGTGCCGTCGGCCGTTTCGACCCGCATCGATCCCGTCGCGCTGTAGAGGAACTGCGCCCGTCGGTGCCGATGCGGGAGGATCCGGTGCCCCGGCGGGTAATCGGTGCGGATCGCCACCACCGCGCGGTCGAGGTGGTCGACCTCGTCGATGGGGATGTCACGCACGTCATCGAGGCTACGCCTGCTGTCCGATCAGCGAAAGAAACTGGCGTTCTTTCGAATGCCCGCCGCCCTGTGGGCACCTACCGTCGAAGGAGTGCTGATCGAGATCTCGGTGCTCCTCGGGTTCGGCTGCCTGAGCGGGGTCACCACCGTCCTTTTCGGATTCGGCGGCGGATTCATCACCGTCCCCGTCGTTTACGCCTTCGCGCTCGCGCAGCCCGAACACGCGCTGGGCGCGATGCACGTGGCGGTGGCCACGTCGACCGCGGTGATGGTGGTCAACGCCGGGAGCGCGACCGTGGCACAACTGCGGACGGGACGGCTTCGCCGCGACTACCTGTGGCCGCTCATCGCGTTCATCGGCCTGGGTGCCGCGCTCGGGTCCTTCGGGGCCACCGTGGCCGACGAGGGTGTCCTGCGGTGGCTCTTCGTCGCCTACCTCGCGCTGACGATCGCCGACAGCATGCTCCGGAAGGGGTTCGTGAGCAGGCGGGACGACAGCCTGCCGCGTGCGCTCGGCGGGATCACCACCACCGCGGGCGGGACCGGGATCGGTGCCGTGGCGAGCTTCCTCGGGGTCGGGGGCAGTGTCCTCACCGTCCCGCTCATGCGGCGCAAGGGTCTGCCGATGGCCGACGCGGCCGCGCTGGCGAACCCGCTGAGCCTGCCGGTGGCGGTGATCGGCACGGCGGTCTACGCCTTCGCGGCGACGGGCACGGCTCCGGGCTCCGCCCACCTCGGCTACATCGATCTGGTGGCCGCGGGCGCGCTGCTGTGCGGATCGCTGCCCACCATCGCCGTGACGCGCCGGGTGGTCGGCCGGATCCCGGATCGCGCGCACGCCATCGCGTACCTCGCCCTGCTCGTCGCCGCGCTGATCGCGATCGTCGTCCGCTAGTGATCGGATGAGTTCTGCTGTTGTCAAGCCTTGACAAGGGTTCGGCGAGGTGGCAAGGGGTTATCGCCAGGCAAAGATCCGACGAATCCTCTATCTCTTTTCGGGAAGTTGCGCCAAGATCTCCCGCATGAAACTGAGATCGATCACCAAACGCATGTTCGTTCTCGGGCTGCTGACGGTTCTCGGGACCACCGGGGCGACGTCGGTGGCCACCGCCGAACCCCAGCTGCCGCCCGCCCAGGTCAACGCCACCGGGCTGCCGCACGGTGGCTGGGATCCGGTCGGCCCGAACAGCGTCGGCGGGCTGCTGGCGGTTTCACCCGCCGGGCTCGCGATGATGGTGCCCGGCCCGCCCGCCCTGTGGCTCTCCGGCGACCGCGGCGCCTCGTGGACCGTGCGCAGGGGGCTGCCGGCGGACACCTCCATCCAGGGATTCTTCGCCGATCCGGTGAACCCGGACCGGATGCTCGCGGTGGGCAACTCGCCCGGCGGGATGCCCGGCGAGTGGCACGGGATGCTGCTGCGGACCACCGACCGTGGCCAGACCTGGGAGACCCTGCGCGAGTGGTACCCCGACGGCGCGTTCGGGATGGCCACGGACCCGGCAGGCCGGGTCGTCGTGGTGCAGAACCTCGACTCGCTGAGCGTCAGCATCGACGGCGGCGAGCACTGGAACGACGTGCCGAGGACCTGGCCGCGCGAGGGGGTCGCCTCACCGGTCGGCGCGCTCAAGCTCACGATGGTCGGCGACGACGCCTACTTCACGACGGTCTACCCCGAATACGCGCTCTGGGCGGTCCGCGGGGTCAGCGGCAAGGAGCCGCAGGCCGAACTCGTCTACCGGACCAACGGCGAGATCAACCAGGTCGCCGCGGACGGCGAGCGGTTGGTGGTCACGGTCGGCTCCGAACTGCACGGCTCCACCGATCGTGGCAAGACCTGGACCGTGCTGCGGCGCGATCCCGGCGAGCAGTCCCTGCGCGAACCGCGTTTCGTCGGCGGGCGCCTGTACGTCTCGACGTATAACGACATAGACGTCAGCTCGGACTTCGGCCGCACCTGGACCCGCAAACCGGTGCCCGCCCCTGGCGAGGGCGTCAGCGACATGATCGAGCTTCCCGCCGTGCCGGGCAAACCCGCCACCACGCTCATCTCCTCGCTCTACCGTGGCGTGTACGCGGACGGCGGCAAGAGCGGGTATCAGCAGATCGGCGTGCCGGCCGAATCCATTCGCGACCTCGTGACCACCGGGAACCTCCTGCGCGAGAGTGTCGTCGCGGCGGGTGTGCAGGAGATCTACAACACCCCGCTCCCGCGCGGCAAGGTCTCCGCGGCGGACCGGGTCTGGCAGTCGCATCCCACCGACCGGCTGCACGAGGACGCGCGCCTGTCCGTGTCGCCGGGACGGCCGGACGTCGTCTGGCAGGTGACCCGGAACGGGTTCTCGCTCGACGTGCTCCGCAGCGGTGACGGCGGGCGGACCTGGCAGTTCGCGGCGAAGGCGAAGGAAGGGCTCCCCAGGACGATCTTCGCTCACCCGGCCGATCCGAACCGGATCCTCGTGTCGGCCTTCGCGCCCAGTGGCTACGTGCTCCACCGCAGCGACGATGCCGGGAAGACCTGGGAAAAGCTCACGACCGACAACGGTTTCATCGCGTTCGCCGGTGATCCGTGGAACCCCGACCGGGTCTGGGGCGGGGACTCCGACGGCCTGTCCCGGTCGGACGACGGCGGCAAGACCTGGACCCACGTCACGAGCCAACCGGTCAGTTCGATCTCCGTCAGCCGGTGGGGTGGCGGCCGCGTGCTCATCGGCGGCGCGGGCATCCACCTGAGCGAGGACGGCGGCCGGACGTTCCGCCGCGTCCACGACGGCGAAGACCCGCGTGAGATCAGCCGGATCCTGCCGCATCCGTTCGACTTCCGGGTGTGGTTCGCGAGCAACACGACCGGGGGAGGCGTGCTGCGCAGCACGGACTTCGGCCGCACCTGGTCGCCCGTGCCCGGCACGCTGCCCGATCCCAGGGTGCTCTCCCTGGCGATCAGCGCGGACGGCCGGTATCTGTTCGCCGGCACCGCGCAGTCCGGCGCGTACCGGTTGAAGCTGTACTGAGTCCGAGCGCTTCGTGGCCGGAGAAAGTTCCGGCCACGAAGCGTTTACTCGGTCCCTCGTCGAATGTCAGAGTCGAGGACATGGCCATCGACGTCGCCGCCCTCCGGCTCCACTTCCCTTCCCTCGCCGACGGAACCGCCTTCTTCGACGGACCCGCGGGTACCCAGACACCCCGGCCCGTCGCCGACGCCATCGCCCGGACACTCACCGGGCCGCTGTCGAACCGGGGCAAGGTCAGTCCGTCCGAACTCAACGCGGAGAACGCCGTCGCCGCGTTCCGTGCCGCGTACGCCGACTTCCTCGGCGTACCCGCCGAAGGTGTCGTCCACGGCCGTAGCGCCACACAGCTGACGTACGACTTTTCCCGGCACCTGGCCAAAAGCTGGCGCGAGGGCGACGAGATCGTCGTCAGCCGTCTCGATCACGACGCCAACGTCCGGCCGTGGGTCCAGGCCGCGGAGCGAGCCGGGGTGACCGTCCGCCGGCTCGACATCGATCCTCGGACCACCGAACTCGACCTCGATTCCCTGGTCCTCACCGAAAGGACGAGGCTGGTCGCGGTCACGGCGGCGTCGAACGTCCTCGGCACGAAGCCGCCGATCCGCCGGATCGCCGATCTCGCCCACGACGCCGGGGCGCTGGTGTTCGTGGACGGAGTCCACTTCGCCGCCCACGGCCTGGTGGACGTTCCCGCGCTGGGAGCGGATTTCTTCGTCTGCTCGCCGTACAAGTTCCTCGGTCCGCACTGCGGAGTGCTCGGCGCGTCGCCCGCCCTGCTGGAAACCGTCGAGCCGGACAAGCTCGTGCCGTCGCCCGACACTGTGCCCGAACGGTTCGAATTCGGGACGTTGCCGTATGAAATGCTCGCGGGCGCGACGGCGGCCGTGGACTTCCTCGCCGCACTCGACCCGGGATCGGCCGGATCGCGGCGGGACCGGCTGGCGAACTCGATGATCTCGTTGCACGAGCACGAAAGCCTGCTGCTCGCCAGGCTGGAGAAGGGACTGGGCGACGCCGTCACCGTCCATGGCAAGGCCGACGACCGGACACCGACCGTCCTGATGAGCCTCGGCGGGCGCGAGCGCGAGGCGCAAAAGTATCTCGCCGAGAGGAAGGTCGTGGCACCGGCGGGTTCCTTCTACGCCTACGAAGTCTTCGCGGCCCTGAAGCTGGACGACCCGGCGCTCCGCGTCGGGATGGCACCGTACACCAGCACGGAGGACGTCGACAGGCTGCTGGACGGGCTTTCGACGTTCGGGTGAAGACCACAGTGGACAGTGCGGCGCGCTGGTCGGAGGTCGTGAAGGCCTCCTTCCCTACCCTCAGAGTAGGGAAGGAGGCCTTCACGGACGGTTCGCGGCCCCAGTTACCTCTGGCAGCTCATCGGCTGACCCGGTTTGGGGCCGATCACAAGACTCGTTCGCCTGATCTTGTGATCGGCCCCATGGACGTACGGTGACCGTGCCGACACGCTGGGAGGAGCGTCACGGGCAACGCGGCCCGGACGGAACGGGACGGTGGCCACGATGGGGAAACTTCGCGCACGGATACTGATCGCCGGGATGGTCGTGCTCACGACCGTGGGTGTCACGCCCGCCGCGACGGCCGAGGCCGGTATCGAGAGCCGGTGGAGTGAACCGGGGCCCTACGCGGTGACCGTCGAAGCCCTCGACAGCGCCCACACCGTGTATCGGCCTTCGCGGCTGGAGAAGCACCCGGTGATCCTGTGGGGCAACGGGACCGGCGCGAACCCGAAGATCTATGACGGCCTGTTGCGGCATCTGGCTTCCCACGGTTTCGTGGTCGCGGCGGCCGACACCCCGAACGCGGGGTCCGGTCAGGAGATGCTGGCCGGGGCCACGACCCTGATCGCCGAGAACTCCCGGCCCGGCAGTCCGTACCAAGGGAAGATCGACACGGCGCACATCGGCGCCACCGGCCACTCCCAGGGTGGCGGCGGGGCGATCGTCGCCGGCGCGGATTCCCGTGTCACCACGACGATCCCGATCGAGCCGGGACCGCAGGGCTCGGCCACGGCGCTGAAGGGACCTTCCTTCTTCCTGGGCGGGCAGTTCGACACCGTCGTCGTTCCCGGGCTGCTGGTCATCCCGCGTTACCGCCTCGCGGACCAGGTCCCCGCGATCTACGGCGAACTCGGCGGAGCGACCCATTTCACGCCGGTCGGCGACGGCGGCGGGTTCCGCGGCGCGATCACGGCGTGGTTCCGGTTCTGGCTTTCCGGTGACGAGCGGGCCCGTGCGGAATTCTTCGGCCCTTCCTGCGGATTGTGCGGCGACCGGGCGTGGTCCGGCGTCCGGCGCAACGCGAAGGCGCTGGCCGTTCCGGGAGCTTGATCGCCGGATTTTGTCGGTGGCCCGGGTTAAGGTCTGCCCCAGCAGCCTGACCTGGAGGGAACCCCGCAATGACCACACTCGCCAACCGGCCGAACACCGCGCTCCTCGTCGTCGACGTCCAGAACGGCGTCGTCGACGAGGCCCACGAGCGTGACTCCGTGGTCGCGAACATCGGCACTCTCGTCGGCAAGGCGCGGCGGGAAGGCGTGCCGGTCGTGTGGGTGCAGCATTCCGACGACGGACTCGTGCGAGGCAGCGAAGAGTGGCGCATCGTCGGCGAACTGGACCGCGAAGACTCCGAGCCACTCGTCGAAAAGTCCTACGGGGACTCGTTCGAGGACACGGATCTGGAGAAGGTGCTGGCCGAGCTCGGTGTCGGCAGGCTCGTGGTCGCCGGGGCGGAGACCGACGCCTGCATCCGTTCGACACTGCACGGCGCGATGGTCCGCGGGTACGACGCGACGCTGGTCGGCGACGCGCACACGACCTTCGACAAATCGGAGTGGGGTGCGCCCAAGCCGGAGCAGGTCATCGCGCACACGAATCTGTACTGGCGGAACCAGGTCGCGCCGGGCCGGAAGGGAGGGACGGTCAAGACCGAAGACGTCGATTTCCGCGGTTGAGCCGCTTCACCGCGGGCCCGGCCAGCGGGCGATCAGCAGTCCGGCGTCGCCCGTGAAACCGCTGCGGCAATGGGACTTCGCCGCATCGAGCACGCGGCGGACGATTTCCGGCGGTACGTGCTCGGCGACGGCGTCCAGGCTGTCGGCGAGCGCGAATCGTTCGCCGACGGCGGCACGTGCTTTCGTGAGGCCTTCGGTGTGCAGGACAAGGAGATCTCCAGCCCGGAGGCGGGCGGTCTCGATGCGCCGAGGGCGTCCCTCGCCGAACGGTGGCCGCCGTGCACTGTCCACTGTGGCCGGCTCGTGCCCGGTGCCGAGCACGAGCGGGGGCTCCCCGCCCGCTTCGAGATGGCGCAGTGTGCCCTGGGTGAGGTCCACTTCGGCCAGCGTGCCGCGGACCGTGGTGCCGTCACCGAACTGTGCCGAAAGCGCTTTGTCGACAGCACTCTCCTGGCCACGCAGATCCTGGCCCTCACGGCGGGCGGATCGGTAGGCCGCGAGCGCCGCCGAGACCACCAGGCCCGAGGACGCGGTGTCCCGGCCCGCGTCGAAGATCGCCAGCCACGCCGTCGTTTCGGAAAGGGCGTAGTCGAAGGTCGCTCCGCGGACGTCGTAGGCCGGTTCGACGCCGCCCGCCACCACGAAGTCGCCCGTCGCCGCCGTCGACGGGGGCAGGTTCTGCCAAAGCAGCTCGGCGGTGGGGTCGCGCCGTCTTCGCCGACGGGGCATGTCGAGGCCGTCGCCGTAGCGCATCGCGGCGGCGATGAGGTGGCCGGACAGCGACGCGAGCCACTGGCACTGGGTGCGCAGGGCGGGGTCGTGCAGGTCGGCGTCCGCGACGGCTTCGATCTCGAGGACGCCCATCCGCTCGTCGCCGTCCAGCAGGGTGGCCCACATCCGCGGCCCGCCCGGCTCCTCGGTCAGCTCGGTACCGGCGCGCCGGTAGGCCCGGCCGGCGGTACTGGTCTCGATGGGCAGCGCCACGCGGCCGGAGGCGGACTCGCCGTTCAGCGGGAAGAGCTGCCGCTGTTCGTAGTCGGCGAGGTAGACCGTCAGCTCCAGGTCCAGCGCCCGGCCCGCCGCGGCGACGATCGCGGGCAGCCGCTCGGGTGAGACCCGCTGGGCGCCGTCGAGGAGACCCACCAGCGCGGCCAGGAGACCGCGAGGGCGGCTGTCCTCTCCGACGTCGCGGCTGTACGGCGCCCGTCGCGCGCCCGAGAGCTCGTCGAGCCGTTCGTTGACCGCGTGGGCCACCATGTCCCGCTGGATTCTGGGCAGGGGGAGCACTCCCCGCAGGTAGGCCGCCAAGTCGACTTCGCTGACATCACCGCCCAGCGCGAAGTACCTCAGCCACAGTTGTTCCAAGGTGAGCCCTGTGCGCGCGAAGCAGTCGGCGATGATCCGTCGCTGCGCCGCGGCCTGGAGCGAGGACACTGTGATCACCCCCGGAGTTTTCGGCAACACCGGCACGGGTACCACCGCGGCCCGAGGTGAAACATGAGCCGGGAGCCGTCCGGCCGGTGCGGAGTTACGCCAGGTGGCCGAACCGGTCGTCGCCGGTGCGACCGGAAGAGGTGATCCGGGACGGGCCGAACGTGGGTCGCGGTAGGCCGGGTGATCGCATTCGGCTAAGGTCGGCTTCCGAAAGCGGTTCTGAGCGTTGAGAAGTTAGCGCCGATCCGCCGGTAACCGGGTTGGTTGCGGCGGTTGATGGTGCGCGCTCGGCGCCGGTTCCCGCCGGTGATTCCCGTGGTGCATCACGCCGATGTGCAGAAGTGGGAGAGGCGGGCTTTGGCCGATGAAATCGACTGGCAGCAGGACAAGAACCGATTCGTCGAGGATGTCGGCGACGGCGACCTGCCGGTGACCTCCGAAAACGGCGCCCGGCTCCTCGCCGGGCCACTTGTCACCCAGTTCGTAGCCCTGACCAGGGCGTTGCTGGATTCCGGCTCGATCGCGGCGGTGCTCGAACGGGTGGTCTTCGCGACGCGTGATCTGGTACCGGGCGCGGATCTGGTCAGCGTCACCCTCCTCGATCCCGACGGAGGGTTCCACACGCCGGTGCGGACCGACGAGATCGCCGGCGAGCTGGATCAGTTGCAGTACCAGTACGGCGAGGGTGCCTGCGTCGAAGCGGCGCGGGTTTCGGGGCCGGCGGCGGCGTTCAGCGACAACCTCGCGGAAGACGCCCGATGGCCCCGTTTCGGTCCGGCCGCCGCGGCGCTCGGGTTCCACTCGCTGGTCTCGACAGCCCTCCTGCCGGAAGCGTCGAGTTCGCAGCTTTCCGGCGCGCTGAACGTCTACTCGCGAAGCCCGCACGGCATCGCCCGGGCCGACCGTGACGTGTTGCTGCTGCTGGCGACGCACGCGTCACTGGCCTTGGCGACGACGCACGCGGTCACGCGCGGCCAGCTCCAGGAGGAGCAGCTCCAGCAGGCGCTGGACAGCCGCGACGCGATCGGGCAGGCGAAGGGCATCCTGATGGCGCGGCGCGGGATCGACGCCGCGGAGGCGTTCGAGGTGCTGCGGCACACGTCGCAGAACATGAACGTCAAACTCCGTGAGCTGGCGGAGATGCTGTCCAAACGGCATACGGAACTGCAGCTGCCGGACTGAGCCGGTGGACGCCGCTACGATCGCGATCATGGGTTTCGGCGAGCTGGAGTTGTCGCGGACGTTCGAGTGGCGTGGCCGTTCGGTGGCGTGGGAACGCCTCGGCGAAGGCGCCCCGGTGGTGCTGTGCCACGGGACACCGTGGTCGGCGCAACTGTGGGCGCCCTTCGCGCGGGCGCTCAGCGCGGAGTTCGCCGTCCACGTCTGGGACATGCCGGGGTACGGCCGTTCGTCGAAGGACCCCGGCCACGCCGTCGATCTCGGGACGCAGGGCGAGCTGTTCGCCGACCTGCTCGAGTACTGGGGGCTGGCCGCCCCGCACGTGATCGCCCACGACTACGGCGGGGCCGTTTCTCTGCGCGCGAAGCTGCTGCACGGTGCGGAGTACGCCTCGCTCGCCCTTGTGGACGTCGTCGCGCTGCGGCCGTGGGGTTCGGAATTCTTCCGGCTCGTCGCGGAGAACGCCGAGGTCTTCCAGGCGCAGCCCCCGGTGGTGCACAAGGGAGCGCTGGACTCCTACATCGGGACGGCCTCCCATCGCGGGCTCACCGGCGCGCAGCTGGCCACGCTGACCGGGCCTTGGCTGGACGCGGACGGACAACACGCCTTCTACCGGCAGATCGCCGAGGCGGACGTCCGGTACACCGACGAGATCCAGGACCGCTATCCGGAACTGGCGTTGCCGGTGAAGGTGATCTGGGGCGCGGACGACACGTGGATCCCGGTGGACCGGGCGAAGCGCCTCGCCGACGCGATTCCCGGTGCCCTCCTGGACGTCATTCCCGAGGCCGGGCATCTGATCCAGTACGACGCGCCGGTCGAACTGGCCTTTTCCCTGCATCGGTGGCTCACCGCGGAAGTGGGCCGGTGGGGACCTGCCGGGAGCGGACGCTGAACCGCGCCGTCAAGATCGACATCGTGTCATTCGGATATTAGAAGTCGTCTACGTGATATCCGGCCACGTATGCGCTCGAAAGCAGCGCGCCGTGACATTCCGCCGTCGACGGGCCGAAACCGACTGGAACCCAATGTCCGACGGTGTACCAATAGGAGGATCCGGACGTGCAGTGGGCGACCACCCGGTAGGTCTCCGAGTGTCCCGGCAGGGCGAAACAAGTCAGGGAAATGCCCTCGCCGAAGAGGATTCCATAGCGATCGCTGCCGCATCCGTAGGGCGGGAACTTTCCCTCGGTCGCCGCGGAGGCCGGTGAAGCGGCCAGGATTCCGGCCGCCGAAAAGGCGGCCATGACTAAAGCGGCGATTTTCTTCTTCATTGCTTTCTCCCGCGGCTCGTTCCCAGTGGAAAGCCCAGATTAGCCGCACGGAAGAATTGTCGTGAATTCATCGGGCAGGTGAAAAGAGAACGCGTGCGGTGAACCGCGCTGCTCCGAAAGGGCGTCGCCGCCCCTCTTCTGAGTTCCCGGCTCCCCTTTTGGCCTAGCGCCGCCGGTACTGCGCCGGAGACGTGATGGTGGACCTGTCCTCGTACGACCCGGGCCTGCCGCGGTCGACGTGGAACGTCGTCAGGGTGCTCACCGGGGAACGCGGGTCGCGCCGGTCGCCGATCACCCGCATATGCGTGCTCCAGCGGCGCGGGGTGACCTCGTAGACGTCGTAGCCGTACCGGTTTCCCTCGAAGTACTTGAGGTGCGGGTTCGCCGCGCCCATCTTCGGCCCGTTCGTGGCGTTCCACTCGGGGGAGTAGGCGCCGGAGGAGACCGAATGCGCGGTGAACTCCGTGCCGATCACCGGGGTGGCCGGATCGGCGAAATCCGGTCGGATGTCGTCGACGAACGCGGAATGCCAGTCGCCGGTGATCACGACGAGGTCTTCGAGGCCGCTCTGGGCCACATGGGTCAGCACTTCCTCGCGTTCGGCGAGGAAGCCGTCCCATTGGTCCGTGAACATGTAGCCGCCGCCGGGCTTCGCGAGCTGGCTCAGCATGATCGAGTTCACCCAGCAGTGCCACGCCTCGCCGGCGCCGGTCACCTGGTCCTTGAGCCAGGCTTTCTGGTCCGCGCCGAGGATCGTGCCGTCGGGCAGGTTCTGCGCCGACCGGTACTGCCTGAGGTCCAAAATGGACAGATCGAGGAGGTCGCCCCAGTGGCGCTGCCGGTGGATCCTCGGTGTCGAGGGGTGGTCGGGGCGCACCGGCATGTGCTCGAACCAGGCCTGGTACGCCGCCGAGCGTCGCGCCCGCAACGACGGGGTGGTACCGCTGTAGTCGTTGACGACCTCGTGGTCGTCCCAGGTGATGAACCAGGGGTGGGCGGCGTGGGCGTCCCGGAGCGAGGGGTCGGATTTGTAGAGCGCGTGCCGCCGCCGGTATGCCGGCAGGGTCAGCACCTCGGGGCCTTCGTGATCGCGCAGCGGGTTCCCGCCGACCTGACCGTGCTCGTAGACGTAGTCACCGAGGTGGACGACGAAGTCCAGCTCCTCCCGCGCGATCCCGGCGTGCGCCGCGTAGAACCCGTCGTGGAACGCCTGGCAGTTCGCCGAAGCGAACCGCACCCGCCGGACCGGCCCGACCGGCGCGGTCCGGGTGCGGCCGATCCGGCTGACCTTGCCGAGAGCGTGGAAGCGGTAGTAGTACTGCGAGCCCGGCTCCAGCCCGGACACCGGGACGTGGACGCTGTGCCCGAGCCCGGCGGTGGCGGGCGCCGTCCCGCTCGCCACGCGGCGGCGGAACCCGCGGTCGGTGGCGACCTCCCAGGCGACCTCGACGGTGTCGTCCAGCGGCTGCTCGAACTCCATCGGCTTGGGGGCGAGCCTGGTCCAGAGCGCGACGCCGTACGGGACCGGGTCGCCGGACGCGACGCCGAGGGTGAACGGAGCTTCGTCCCAGGTCGCCCCCAGCGCCGCCGCGGCCTCCTCGGCCTGAGCGATCGTCATCCGCGAACTCAACGGCCAGGCCAGCCCCAGCGCACCGGCGGTGGCGGCGCCTCGCAACAGGTCGCGGCGGTTGACGGACATCGGTGGTCTCCTCGGCACTCGGCGGATCGCTCTCCGACACCGAACACTGCCAAGATGGCCGGAGTCCGACGCGGGGGAGAACATCAGACGGTGATGACGACCTTGCCGCGTGCGTGTCCTTCGCGGACGTAACGGATGGCTTCGGGCACCTCGGCCAGCGAGTAGGCCCGGTCGACGACGGGCGTCAGTTTCTCCGCTTCGATAAGCGCTCGCAGCGTCTGGAGATCATCGTGGTTCTCCGTGGAGAACAGGCCGCGGAGCTTCTGCTTCACGAACGGCCCGAGCAGCAGCGCCTGCACATTGCGCCCTACCGCACCGATCCACTTCCCCTCGCTCTCGCCGCCGACGAGGACGAGAGTGCCTTGCGGGGTAAGGGACTTCCGCAAGGAGGACAGCGGCCGGTTGCCCGCGGTGTCGAGGATGAGGTCGTAGCCGCCGCCGAAGTCCTCGCGGGTGTAGTCGAAAACGCGGTTCGCGCCGAGGGTGCGGACGAGGCCGACCTTGCCCGTGCCGCATACGCCGTCCACCTCGGCGCCGAACGCCTTGGCGATCTGCACCGCGAAGGTGCCCACGCCACCGCCGGCGCCGATGACCAGGACCTTCTGCCGGGGCGCGACCCGGCCTTTGTCGCGAAGCGCTTGGAGCGCGGTGAAAGCGGAGATGGGCACGGCAGCCGCTTCGTCGAAGCCGAGCCGTTCGGGCTTCCGGGCGATCTTGTCCACTGTGGTCAGTGCGTACTCGGCGAAGGAACCTTGGCAGGTGCCGAAAACCTCGTCGCCCGGCCGGAATCGCGTCACACCGTCGCCGACGGCGTGCACGACGCCGGCGAAGTCGAGCCCGCGGACGCGGGCCTTCGGTCTCCGTACGCCGAACCCCATCAAGCGCACCAAGTACGGCGTGCCTTCCATGAGGTGCCAGACCCCGGGATCGACCGCCGCCGCCCGGACACGCACGACGACACCGTCCGGTCCGGCTTCGGGTTCGGGCAGCTCGGTCAGGGACAGGACATCGGTGGTGCCGTACTCGTTCTGGGCGATCGCCTTCACGGCGGCCTCATTCCTGGTCTGGGTACTGGAAAACGTCGTCGAGCCCGACGCCGAACACCCTGGCGATCCGGAAGGCCATCTCCAGGGACGGCGAGTAGCGGCCCTGTTCGATGGCGATCACCGTCTGGCGGGTGACGTCGATCCGGTCCGCGAGTTCCGCTTGGGTCATCTCACCCTTCGCGAACCGCAGGGCGCGGATGGAGTTCGTGACCTTGGTCGGTTTCACCATGCCTGGAATCCCCAGCGGTAGGCGGCGATCTTCGCGATCGAGCCGAGCAGGGAGGACAGGACGAAGGCGAGGTACACGGCGTTGGCGATCCAGAAGTGGTCCAGTTCCGCCATCGCCATGACGAGTGCCGCGACACCGCCGATCACGACGAACGACTGTCCGATGTGCTCACCGAACCGGCCGATCTCGCGGTCGCGCTGGTCCTTGCGGCCCGCGTCGCGTGGTGAGGCGGCCGCCGCGGCGACGTGCAGCACGATCGAAGCCACGATGGCCGCGCCGATCGTCCACAACAACGCCGCCACGTAAGGGACATCGACGAGCGGGCCGGAGCCCGCCCGGCGGAGGACGACGATCAGGTACGCGGCGTAGCCGAAGACCGTGACCACCACCATGATCCACGCGCGTTTCTCTTCCATTGCCACGAGACCCAAGGTAAAGAGTTCTAGACATGGTGTCAAACATTCTTTACTTCGACAGCGAGAAGTAGTTCGTGATACAAATAGTGCGTACTGCGAACTTAAGGAGTGGTGATGACACTGTTCGGATTCGGGCTCGAAACCGGCGTCGGCGAGGTGGAAGACCTCCTGCGGCACGCCGACCAGGCCGACCGGGCGGGACTCGACCTGGTCAGCCTGTCCGATCACCCGTACTTCGCCGACCGGCTCGACGCCTACGCGGCACTGGGCGTGATCCTCGGCCGGACTTCGCGGGTCACGGCCGCGGTCAACGTCACCAACCTGCCGAGCCGTCCCGCGCCGATGCTGGCGAGGACGATCACGTCGCTTTCGGCGCTCTCGGGTGGCCGGGTCGCGCTCGGCATCGGGGCGGGCGGCCTCTGGCGGGAAATCGCCAAACTCGGTGTCGAGCACCGGACGCCCGCCGAAGCGGTCCGGGCGATGGGGGAGGCGATCACCCTGATCAAGGCCCTTTCCGGCGGCGGGGCACCGGTGACCTTCGAGGGTGAGTTCTACTCCGTCGACGGGCTGGTGCCGGCGGTCGCGCCCGCGCCCCCGGTCTGGACGGGCGCTGTCGGGCCCAAATCCCTGGCGGTGACCGGAAAACTCGCGGACGGCTGGATCCCGGGGCACGCCGCGGACTGGCTCAGCCCGCGGTTCGCCGAATCCCGCCCGGTGATCGACCAGGCCGCCGCCGACGCGGGCCGCGATCCTGGCGAGATCGCCACCATCTACAACTTCCCTGGCCGCATAACGGAAAAGCCCCTGTCGTCGCCGCGTGACGACGAGGGACGGTGGGTCGGTGGCTCGCCGGAGCAGTGGGTCGAGGAGCTGGTTCCGGCGGTGCGCGACCACGGCGCCGCGGGGTTCATCTACTTCCCGGTCGAAGACGGGACCACGACGGACAGTGCGCTCGGCCGCTGGGGGAACGAGGTCGTCCCGGCGATCCGCGAGGAGCTCGCCCGGGGCTGACCCGGCTGCCGAGGTTCAGGCGTCGATGGTGAGGGTCTCTTCGAGGGTCGCCCGGTGCGTCGGCTTCGCCTCTTCGTAGCGACGGCGGCCCTCGTCGGTCACGACGACGAAGATCCCGCGCCGGTCCGACTCGCAGAGCGCGCGCTGGACGAGCCCTTCGCGCTCGAGGCGAGCGACGAGTCGTGAGGTGGCGCTCTGGCTCAGGTGCACGACCTCGGTGAGGTCGGCCGCGCGGCATTTGCCGACTACGCAGTTCACCAGTCGTTCCAGGGCTTCGAACTCGGTGACACCGAGGCCGTGGCGCTCCTGAAGGCGGCACTCGAGCCGTCCGAAGACCGCCGCGTGCCGGGCGGACAGTTCGTGCCACTCCCGCAGCAGGTCTTGTTCGGCGACGTCGCTCACGCGGCCCAAGATAGCATGCACGTGAATTTTATGCAAAGTCATTAAATGCACTTGCATTAGATGCGTGTGCATGTACTGTACGGCTCATGAGTTCTTCCGTGCAGCTGTCCACCAGCTCGACAAGGTGGGACGCGCGCCTCTGGGGTGTCCTGCTCACTGTGTCCGTCGTCGTGGGCCTCGACGCGCTCGACGTGTCGATGGTCGCCGTCGCCCTCCCGTCCATCCAGGCCGAACTCGGCCTCTCCACCGGTGCCCTGCAATGGATCATCAGCGCCTACGTGCTCGGTTACGGCGGCCTGCTGCTCCTCGGCGGGCGCACCGCCGACCTGCTCGGCAGGCGCCGGGTCTTCCTCGTCGCCGTCGCGGTCTTCGCGCTCGCCTCCCTGCTCGGCGGCCTCGTCGACGACGGCGCGCTGCTGATCGCCACCCGCTTCATCAAGGGGCTGGCCGCCGCGTTCACCGCACCGGCCGCGCTGTCCATCATCACCACGACCTTCCACGAAGGCCCCGCCCGCAACCGGGCGATCAGCATCTTCGCCGTCTTCGGTGCCAGCGGTTACTCCGCGGGTCTCGTCTTCTCCGGTCTGCTCACCGAGGTCGGCTGGCGCTGGACGTTCCTGCTGCCGGTGCCGATCGCGCTCGCCGCGCTGGTCGCCGCGATCAAGCTGATCCCGTCCTACCGGCCGCAGACCGGTGGCGGCTATGACTTCCCCGGCGCGATCACCGGCGCCGCCGGTTCGCTCCTGCTGGTCTTCGCCGTGGTCGAGGCCCCGGAGATCGGCTGGGCCGCGCCGCGGACGCTGATCTCGTTCGCCCTCGCGCTCGCCCTGCTCGTCACCTTCGTGTTCATCGAGAAGCGCAGCAAGCACCCGCTGCTCCGCCTCGGCATCCTGCGCTCCGGCCCGCTGGCCCGCGCCAACCTCGGCGGCGCGACGTTCTTCGGCGCCTACATCGGTTTCCAGTTCGTCGTCATGCTGTACCTGCAGAACGTGCTGGGCTGGTCCGCGCTGCAGACCGCGCTCGGTTTCCTGCCCGCCGCGCTGATCGTGGCCTTCGGTTCGCCCAGGATCGAGCCGCTGATCGACCGGCTCGGCACCCCGCGCACGATCCTCGCCGGTGTCGTCGCCCACGTCATCGGGTACGCGCTGTTCCTGCGGATCGACGAGAGCTCCAGCTACGCCGGTTCGGTGCTGCCGAGCATGATCCTGCTGGGCATCGGCTTCATGCTGGCGTTCTCCTCGCTGAACATCCAGGCGACCAACGGCATCTCCGACGACGAGCAGGGGCTCGCCGGCGGGCTGCTGAACACGTCGATCCAGGTCGGCGGCGCGATCGGCCTCGCCGTGGTGACCGCGGTCCTGACCGGCAACTCCGCTGGTGCCACCGGCCCGGCCGCGCTGCTGAACGGGCTGGCGCCCGCGCTCACCGTCGTCACCGGCATCGCCGTGATCAGTGTCCTGGTGGCCCTGTCCGGAGTCGTCGGAATGCGCAAGGCCGAAGCCCGCTCCACCGTCGCCGAACCGGAGTTCGCCGCGGCCGAATGACCAGGGGGTGATGGGCCCCTTCCCGCGCTCGGGGGCGGGAAGGGGCTCGTCGCTACCAGCGGATCGGCAGCGATTTCAGCCCGTTCTGGAAGTTCGACCGCAGCCGCACCGGATCGCCGGCGAGTTCGACCTCGCCGAGCAGGTCCAGGACCGCTTCGAACATCGCGCGCAGCTGCACCCTGGCGAGCTGGGCGCCGAGGCAGAAATGCGGGCCGTGCCCGAAGGTCAGGTGATCGTTCGGAGTGCGGCCGATGTCGAAGCGGTCCGGATCCTCGAAGACGGTCTCGTCGCGGTTCGCGGACGAGAACCAGACGACGACCTTTTCGCCGGCGCGGATGTCCACATCGGACAGGACGACGTCCTCGGTCGCGGTCCGGCGGAAATGCACGACCGGCGTCCACCAGCGCAGCATCTCTTCCACCGCACAGGGAAGCAGGGAACGGTCGGCGAGCAACCGCCGGTACTGGTCCGGATGCGAAAGCAGCGCCAGCATTCCGCCGGGGATGCCGTTACGCAACGTTTCGTTGCCCGCCACGGAAAACAGCCAGAACAGGTTCTCGAACTCCGCGATGGACACCCGGCCACCGTCTTCCACGTGACCCATCAGGTTGCTCATCACGTCTTCGCCGCGATTCCGGCGTTTGTACTCGCCGAGCGCGGTGGCGTACGCGTAGAGATCCGGCATCCCCGCGCGGGTGCGCGGATCGGGCATCGACCCGTCCGGCCCCGGGACCGGCCGGACCGCCAGCGCCGCCCGCGCGAGATCGGTGACCTCGTCCGCCTCGACGGTCGCGCTCACCGCGTAGTCGGCGTCCTGATAGCCGATCACGCGATTGCTCCAGTCGTACATCAGCCGCCGGTCCTGCTCGGGGATCCCGAAGACCTCGGCGAGCGTCAGCAGCGGGAGATCGGCGGCGACCACGGCGAAGTCGCACTCGCCGTCCGCGCGGACCCCGGCGATCAGCTCCCGCGCCCAGCCCTGGATCCGCTCGGTCAGCCTGCCGACCGCGCGCGGCGTGAACGCCTTGGTGAGCAGCCCCCGCAGCCGGGCGTGCTCGGGCGGATCCATGTTGAGCATCATCCGGCGGACGTACCCGAGGTCCTGTTCGGTCGCCGGATCCCGGATCTGCGTCCCGCCCAGCCGCGACGAGAACAGCTTCGGGTTCTTCAGCACGTGCTTGACGTCGGAATGCCGCAGCACGGCCCAGAAATCGTCGACGCGCACGACCGGTGATTCCCGGCGCAGCGACGCGAGGTGCTCGTACGGCACGCCCCGGGTGTATACGTCCGGATCGGTGATCACGGCGTCGAGACTAGCCCGCGCAAGGGGGACTGCGGAAAGATCCGTCCGGTGGACACCCTGAAGATGCGCACCGCCGGAACCGAAGGCCCCGCCGTGCTCCTGCTGCACGGCCTCGGCGCGACAGGAGCGGTCTGGGACGGCCTCATGGCGCAGCCGGGATATCGCTGGCTGGCGCCCGACCTGCCTGGTCACGGGGGATCGCCCTGGTTGCCGCACTACTCGTTCGGCGGACTGGCCGCGGCGGTCGCCGACGCGCTCCCGGAGCGCGGACCGGTACTGGTGGTCGGGCATTCGCTGGGCGGGGTGGTCGGGCTCGCGCTGGCCTCCGGCTGGTTCGGGGTGAAGGTCGCCGGGTTGCTCGCGGTCGGCGTCAAGGTCGAATGGAGCGAAGCCGACCTCGCGCGGGCGGCCGCCATGGCCGCGAAACCGCCGAGGGTGTTCCCGTCCCGTGAGGACGCCGAACGCGGCTTCCTCAAGATCGCCGGCCTGGTCGGTATCGCCGACGCGGATCCCGACGGCGTGGCCGAAACCGAAGGTGGCTGGCGGCTGGCGCTGGACCCCCGCGCGTTCGCCGTCGGGGCCCCGGACATGCGCGGACTGCTCGGCGCGGCACGCTGCCCGGTCGTCCTCGCGGCGGGGGAGCACGACCCCATGAGCCGTCCCGAGCAGCTTCGCGCGTTCAGCTCTTTCACCGTCGAGTTCCCCGGACTGGGTCACAACGCCCACGTCGAAGACCCGTCCGCGCTCCTGCCCTTCCCCCGGCAGTTCGTCGGTCGCTAGCGCCGGAGCCTGCCAAGGACGGCGATGCCCTCGGCGATGTCGCTCGCCGGGCTCGCCCCGTAGCCGAGGACGAGTCCCGGATTCATCGGCCGCTGACAGTGCCACGACAGCGGCTGCACCTTCACACCCTGCTCCAGCGCGGCGGCGGCGAAGTCGAGATCGGAGAACTCCGCGTCGAAGGTGATCGTCAGGTGCAGCCCGGCGGCGGCGCCGTGCACCACGGCGTCCGGGAGATGCGTCCGGAGCGCGTCGATCATCGCGTCCCGGCGGCGGCGGTGCCGCTTGCGCACGAACCGCAGCTGCCGCTCCATCTCGCCGGACTCCATCAGATGCGCGAGCACCAGCTGAGGGAGGACGGCGTTGCCCAGGTCGGCGAACCGCTTGGCCGCGACCACCTCGTCCCGGTACCGAGACGGGACCAGCATCCAGCCGACCCGGAGCGCGGGCGCGAGCCACTTCGACACGCTGCCCGCGTAACAGACCTGCTCGGCGAGCATCGAGCGCAAAGCGGGGACGGGCGGACGGTCGTAGCGGTGCTCGGCGTCGTAGTCGTCCTCGATGATCAGGCCGCCGTCCGCGGCCCAGCGCATGAGCTCGCGACGGCGTTCCCCGCCGAGCACGACACCGGTCGGGAACTGGTGCGCGGGCGTGAGCAGCACGGCGGGCGCGCCGCTGCGCACGAGCTCGCCGACGTCGACCCCGTCGTCGTCGACGCGGATCGGCGGCGTCGCCAGCCGCCGGTCGTGCAGATGCTGCCGCGCGCCCAGCGAACTCGGATCCTCGACCGCGATCTCGGAGATCCCGTTGTCGCACAGCACCTGGGCCAGCAGGCCGAGGCCCTGCGCGACACCGGCGACGATCAGCACGTCGTCGGCGTCGGCGGTGATCCCCCGGGTGCGGGCGATCCAGTGCGCGATCGCGAGCCGCAACGCGGGCGCGCCCCGAGGGTCGCCGTAGCCGAAATCCGCCGCCGAGAGGTTGTTGAGCACGGTGCGTTCGGCGCGGAGCCAGGCCGTTCGCGGGAACGCCGTCAGATCCGGCACGCCGGGGGACAGGTCGATCCTCGCCGGGGTCGACCGCAGTGAGTCGAAGACGCCGATCCCCGGCGCGGGCTGGAAGATCGTGCCCGCGGACGGAGGACCGGGCGTCGTCTGCTCCCTCGTCCGGGCCGGCGCCGCGACGACCACCGTGCCCGCGCGGCCGCGTCCGGCGACATGACCGTCCTCGACCAGCCGCTGGTAGGCCTCGGTGACCACACCGCGGGAGACCCGCAGATCCGCGGCCAGCGCCCTGGTCGCGGGCAGCCTGCTGCCGACCGGCAGGCGGCCGTCGGAGATGGCGTGCCGCAACCGCGACGCCAGCCAGTCCGACCGGCGCCCCGGCGGTGCGTCCCCGATGTCCAGCTGCAGGAAGTCCGAGCCCTCGGCAGTCACCCGATCATTGTGTCATTCGGGCTCGTAGGCGAGGTTCGGCCGCAGCCACTGCTCCATAGTGGACAGTTCGAGGCCGCGGCGGGCGGCGTAGTCCTCGACCTGGTCCTTGCCCAGCCGTCCGACGGTGAAGTACCGCGAATCGGGGTGGGCGAAGATCAGCCCGCTGACACTCGCCGCCGGCGTCATCGCGAACGACTCGGTCAGGCCCATCCCGAGCCGGTCGGAATCGAGCAGTTCGAACAGCTCCTGCTTCTCGCTGTGATCCGGGCTCGCCGGGTAGCCCAGCGCCGGGCGGATGCCGCGGAACCGTTCGGCGTGCAGGTCCTCCAGCTTCGGATCGGCGTCCGGCTCGAACCAGTCCCGTCGCGCCTTGAGGTGGAGGTACTCGGCGAACGCCTCGGCGAGCCGGTCCGCGAGCGCCTTCACCATGATGGCGCGGTAGTCGTCTTGGTCCGCCTCGAATTCGGCCGCGAAGTCCTCGGCGCCGAGGATGGTGACCGCGAAGCCGCCGAGGTGATCGCCCGCGCCGGCCGGGGCGATGTAGTCCGCCAGGCAGCGGTTGGGCCGCGACAGCGGTTTCTTGGTCTGCTGACGCAGCATCGGGAACTTGACGCCCGACTCGAGGATGATGTCGTCACCCTCGGAGTGCGCGGGCCAGAACGCGTACGCGCCCTTCGCCTGGAACCGCTCTTCGGCGATGATCTGGTCCATCAGCGTGTTCGCGTCGTCGAACAGCTCCCTGGCGACCGGGTTGTTCAGGATCGCCGGGTACTTGCCCTTCAGCTCCCAGGCCAGGAACAGGAAGGTCCAGTCGATCATCTCGCGCAGTTCGGTGAGCGACGGCGAGACGTACCGGACACCGGTGAACGCGGGCGTCGGGATGTCGTCGAAGGAGACCTTCTCGGGGTTGGCCCTCGCCTGCTCGACCGTCAGCAACGGCGTCCGCTGCTTGTTCGCGTGCTGCACGCGCAGCTCTTCCTGGTCCTCGCGGTTCTTCTTGTCGAGGATTTCGGCGCGGTCGGCGTCGAGCAGGTCACCGACGACGCCGACGACGCGGGAGGCGTCGAGGACGTGCACGGTCGTGTGCTCGTACGCGGGCGCGATGCGGACCGCGGTGTGCTGGCGCGACGTGGTCGCACCGCCGATCAGCAGCGGCAGCTTCAGCCCGCGCCGCTCCATTTCGGCGGCGACGTTGACCATCTCGTCCAGCGAAGGAGTGATCAGACCCGAAAGCCCGATGGCGTCGGCGCCTTCGGAGACGGCGGTGTCCAGGATGACCGAAGCCGGGACCATCACACCGAGGTCGATCACCTCGTAGTTGTTGCAGCCCAGTACGACGCCGACGATGTTCTTGCCGATGTCGTGCACGTCGCCCTTGACCGTCGCCAGGACGACCTTTCCGTTGCCCTGGCGGGTTTCGATCCGGCCTTCGAGGCGCGCCTTCTCCTTCTCGGCCTCCATGAACGGTTCGAGGTAGGCCACCGACCGCTTCATCACGCGCGCGCTCTTGACCACCTGCGGCAGGAACATCTTGCCGGACCCGAACAGGTCGCCAACGATCTTCATGCCGTCCATCAGGGGGCCTTCGATGACCTCCAGCGGCTTCGGCAGCTTCTGGCGCGCTTCCTCGGTGTCCTCTTCGATGTAGTCGACGATGCCGTGCACCAGCGCGTGGCTGAGCCGTGCCTCGACCGTGTTGTCGCGCCAGGAGAGGTCGACCGTGCGCTGGGTTCCCTTGCCGCTGACCGTTTCCGCGAACGTGACCAGCCTGTCGGTGGCGTCCTCACGGCGGTCGAAGAGCACGTCCTCGACCAGCTCCAGCAGATCCTTGGGGATGTCCTCGTAGACCGCGAGCTGCCCGGCGTTGACGATGCCCATGTCCAGCCCGGCGCGCACCGCGTGCAGCAGGAAGGCCGAGTGCATCGCCTCGCGCACGACGTTGTTGCCGCGGAAGGAGAAGGAGAGATTCGAGATACCGCCGCTGATGTGCACGCCGGGGCAGCGTTCCTTGATCCGCGGCAGCGCGTCGATGAACGCCTTGGCGTACCCGTTGTGCTCGGAGATACCGGTCGCGACCGCGAGCACGTTCGGGTCGAAGATGATGTCCTCGGCGACGAAACCGGCTTGCTGCGTCAGAAGGTCGTACGCACGCCCGCAGATCTCGACCTTCCGGTCGGCGGTGTCGGCCTGGCCCTGTTCATCGAAGGCCATCACGACCACGCCCGCGCCGTAGTCGCGGATGCGCCGGGCCTGCTGGAGGAACTGCTCCTCACCCTCCTTGAGGCTGATGGAGTTGACGACTCCCTTGCCCTGCACGCATTTCAGCCCGGCCTCGAGCACCGTCCAGCGCGAGCTGTCGATCATGATCGGCAGCCGGGCGACCTCGGGTTCGGTGGCGATGAGGTTCAGGAACGTGGTCATCGCCTTTTCGCTGTCGAGCAGGTCGGCGTCCATGTTGACGTCCAGCAGGTTCGCCCCGCCGCGGACCTGTTCCAGCGCGACGTCGACGGCGGCCTGGTGGTCGTCGGCCTCGATCAGCTTGCGGAACTTGGCGGACCCGGTGACGTTGGTCCGCTCGCCGATCATGACGAACCCGGTGTCCTTGCCGATCTCGAACGGCTCGAGCCCGCTGAACCGCGTGTGCGGCTTCGGCGCCGGGACGTTCCGAGGGGTCATCCCGCGGACGGCGTCGGCGATCTCTTTGATGTGCGCGGGGGTCGTGCCGCAGCAGCCGCCGACGACGTTGACCATCCCGGCCGTGGCGAAGTCGCCGAGCAGCCCGCCGGTCTCCTCGGGCGTCTGGTCGTACCCGCCGAACGCGTTCGGCAGGCCGGCGTTGGGGTGACAGGCGGTGTACGTGCCCGCGAGACGAGAGAGTTCGGCGATGTGCGGGCGCATCTCCTCGGCGCCCAGCGAACAGTTGACGCCGACGAGCAGCGGATCCGCGTGCTCGATGGAGCTCCAGAACGCCTCGACCGTCTGCCCGGACAGCGTCCGGCCGCTCAGGTCGACGATCGTCACCGAGATCCACAGCGGAAGATGCGGTGCGACGTCGCGGGCGGCGGCGATCGCGGCCTTGCAGTTGAGCGTGTCGAAGATCGTCTCGATGAGCAGCAGGTCCACGCCGCCCTCGGCGAGCGCCTTGATCTGGTCGGCGTACGCGGCGTACACCTCGTCGAAGGTCACCGCGCGGAACGCCGGGTCCTCGACCTTGGGCGACAGCGACAACGTGACGTTCAGCGGCCCGACCGACCCGGCGACGAACTTCCCGCCCGCCGCGTCCGCCGCCTCGCGGGCGATCTGGGCGCCGCGGAGATTCATCTCGTACGCGAGGTGTTCGAGCCCGTAGTCCGCCTGGCCGATGGTGGTCGCGGTGAAGGTGTTCGTCGTGGTGATGTCCGCGCCGGCGTCCAGATACTGGCGGTGGATGTCGAGTACGACGTCGGGCCTCGTGATGTTCAGCAGGTCCGGGTCGCCGGTGATGTCACGGGGGTGGTCCTGGAACCGCTCGGTGCGGTAATCCTCCGGCTTGAGGCCGGCGTTCTGAAGCATCGACCCCCACGCCCCGTCAAGCACGACGATGCGCTCATCCAGCAGCTTTCGCAGGGCGGTCGTTTTCATCCAGCGCTCCTCCCATGTCGTGGGAGGCGCCCTTGCGGTGAAGTCCGGGGCCGAGCGTGGCGGACCCGGCGGTCCGTTGCAGCGCCTCTCGACCTTGGCGTCCAGACTACCGGATCAGGACAAGGGCACTTCGCCTGAATTGCTCAGCCGCTGGCCGGCGCGGGTTCGGCTTCCCGCACTGTGAGACGGGGCGGCGCGGGCACGGCCGCGAGCGAGGATGACATTCGTCGGATGTAGGCCAGACAGCCGAATCGTAAGAAATTCGGTAACAGGCGCCGGAGCGCGCCGATGTGATCATCGGACGGCTCGCGGGAGGGTGAGCCCGGCCGAAGCCGGAGGTTGGTACTGGGGGATGGGACTGCGTCCGATCGTTCGGGATCAGGGGCACGTTCGTTCGTCCAGTCGGCGTTTCGCTGACGCCACGTCTTCACGATTCACCCAAGATCTCGCAGCTCCACCACGCCTTCGTGGTGGAGCGCGGCGACGCTGCCCGAATTACCTTCACATTACGAAAAGGATTTCCATGCGCCTGAGACGGTCTGTCCGGAGATCTGCGGTTCTTTGCTCCGCCTTCACCATCCTGTTCAGTGGTGTGACCGCGGTGGCCGGGACACAGGTCGCGGCCGCCGAGACGATCACCTGCCGGGCGAACGCGGGTGTCTTCTACACGAAACCCGACACGGTGCTGCAGCTCGACCGGCACAACGAGCCCGAGACCGGCGCGAGGTCGTGGACCGGCAACGTGACGATCGGCAATACCTGGGCGGGCAAGACCCTGGCCGGTCCCGACGGCCGGATGTACTTGATCAATGACAACGGTGACGTCCTGCGTCAGCGGTGGCTGGCGACAGGCTGGGAGAACGGCGGGGTGGGCCAGATCATCGCCACTGGCTGGCGAGGCGTGACACATCCCTCTCAGCGCAACAGGATCACCGTCGATTCGCTGGGCGACATCTATTGGTCGCACGACGGCATCCTGGCCTGGCTCCGCTACGACGAGACCACCAAGGTGTGGACCGATCGGCTGATCGACACCGGTTGGGCGACCACCCGGTACGACATGATCGTCGGGGCCGGTGCCGGTGTCTTCTACGCGCGCACACCCGGCGGAGACCTCCACCGCTTCCATTACGACGCGAACAGCCAGCGCTGGATCGAGTACGCGAAGCTCGTCGGCGCCGGTGGCTGGCAGAACTTCTCCCAGATGGCGTCCGCGGGCGGCGACGTCCTCTACACGCTCGACAAGAACAACGGTCAGATCAAGTGGTACCGCTACCTCGGAGGCGGCACCTGGGCTCCCGGTCCGACGGTCATCGGCACCATCGGCGCGGATTGGCAGCTCTCCGTCACGACGGACGATTGCAAGCTCGTCAACACGGGGGTGCCCGCCCGCCCGTCGGTCCCAGTGCGGACGAACGCGCCCAGCATCGTGCTCGAAGGAGCGGGTGGCAGGCTTCAGCACTTCTACGTGGACGGATTCGGCAGGCTGATCCATGGCCGCCAGCGTTCCGACGACGTCACCGTGGTCGAGTTCACCGTCGTGCCCGGACATCAGGCGTACACCGGGACTCCCTCCGCGGTCCGGCTCGCCGACGACAGCTTGCGTGTCGTCGCACTCGGGCAGGACAGTGAAAGCCGCACCAGCACTCTGGCCGCGGGCACCACGACCTGGCCTGCCGTATCCGGGTTCGGTGGCTGGACGCCGGATGCCGCTTCGCTCGTTCAGCGGGCGGGTCTCGGCACCGCGTTCATGATCGACGACCTCGGCAAACTCTGGGCGCGCCCCCAGGATGGGGGGAGCAAGCAGTACCTGCCGTGGCGGGTGCTCCCGTCGTCCGGGCTCGCCGGCGATCTCACCGCCGTGGTGCAGGGTGACGGGATCGACCTCGTGGCGAGGACGACTGCCGGTGCCTACACCAAGGCCACTTATGCGAACGGCGCGCTCAGCGCTTGGACCGCTGTGTCGGGCAGCGGGGGGACCGGAAAACTGGCGGGGGCTCCGAACCCGGACAACTCGCTCGAAGCCTTCGTGACCCGGGCCGACGGAGCAGTGGTCACCCAGCGTGAGAAGGCCGACGGTTTCTCTGGCGGCTGGGTCCCCTTGGCAGGCCTCGTCGCGGCTGGACCGCCCGCCGCGACGGTGGATTCGGGCGGCATCGTGCACGTCGCTGTCCGGGCCAACGACGGCTACGTCTACACGACCGAGCAGAGTGCGCCCGGCAGCACGAACTACAAGGCCTGGCGTCAGCTGATCGATTCCCGGACGGGTGCGGCGTATCAGTCGGCCACCGACCCGGCCGTCACGAGCGTTTCAGGGGGCGGGGTGGTGGTGACGTTCCGGGACGTCGACGGCGTCACCTACGCCTATTCGCCCACCCCGGCGGCGGCCGCGGCGATGCGGTCGGCATCGGTTCCGGACGGCACGGCCTACCGTGGCGGACCGCTGCCCAGGCCGTCGTTCTGACGGCCCGGTGACGAGGCCCGGGTGCGGTCGGAGGAGATTCCGGCCGCACCCGGGCGAGACCGCCACCTTTCCATCCCTGCAGTGACTTCACTTCACGAGGACGGGTCTATCCATGTCTTTTTCGCACCGGGACAGCACACGGGGAACCGGTCTGCTGAGCAGGATCGGCCTGCTCGGCCTGACCGTCGCGCTCGTGGCCGGATTGCTCGGGCCCGCCACCCGGTACGGGGCGTCCGGCCTTTCCGACGCCGAGCTGCTCCAGCAGGCGATGGCGTTGTCGCCACGCCAAGAGCAGGGGGACGCGGCGTCCGGTGAGCCGGAGGCCGGCGGTCCGGCCAATGTCGCGGCAGCGAAGTCCTTGCAGGCGAAGTACCCGCCGATCCCCGCCGGTACGGAGAACGTCCGGGAGAATGCGGTCAAGGTCGAACCGGTCACCGCCCAGGTCCGGGGTTTCGACGAGAAGACCAGCAGGGAGCTGCCGGATCGGCGGACGGCGACGGATCGGACGTTCGCCAACGCCGACGGCACGCTGACCACGGAGTTCGGTGACGAGGCGATCAACTACCGTGCGCCGGACGGCACCTACCTGCCGATCGACACGGCGCTCGTCCCGCGCGAACGGAACGAAGGCTGGCGCAACGGCGGGGACAGCGTGGCGCTGAACTTCGCTTCGGCGGTGTCGGCGGACGGGTTGGTCGATGTTCGCATCGACGATGAACACCAGTTCGGTTTCGGCCTCTCGGACGCCGCGCGCCAGGGGGGCGCCGTGTCCGGCAGTCGCGTCGTCTACCCATCGGTGCGACCCGAATCGGACGTCAGGTTCGACGTCGTTCCCGGCGGGGTCAAGGAAACCCTCGTCCTCAAATCGGCGAACGCGCCGACGAGCTGGGAATTTCCTTTGCGTCTCAAGGGGCTTCGAGCGTCGCTGGCGGGCGGGGACGTCGTGCTGCTCGATGCGGAGGGCCGGGAAAGGGCCCGGATTCCGGCCGGCTTCATGGTCGATTCACGGACCGACCCCGAGACCGGCGAACAGACAAGATCCGAGGGCGTCACCTATCGGCTGCTGGAACGCGATGGCCGGACGGTGCTGCGAGTGGATCTCGACGCCACCTGGCTCCGGGATCCGGCGCGCAAGTTCCCGGTCGAGGTCGACCCCAGCGTCGACACGACGGTGTCGGACGGTGGCGCGGTCTTCCAGAGCGGTTCGCGGATCGATGGCGGGACGGAGCTCAAGGTCGGCACCAATGGCTCCTCCAAGGCCGCCAGCTATCTGTCGTTCGGAGGCGTTGAGAACCGTCTGCGCAACCACAAGATCCTCGGCGCGCAGCTGACGCTCAAGAGCAGCTGGTCGTGGTCCTGCCAGCCGAGGCCGGTCACCGTGCACGACGTCATCGCGCCCTGGAACACGTCGAGCGCTTTCCCCGGCCCCGCCTACGGCGCCGCTCTCGCGCAAGAGTCTTTCGCACACGGGTATATCGGTCTCTACCAACACGCTTCGAGCTGTCCGTCCGCGACCGAGCTGATCCCGCTCGGCGTCGCGGGGCGCGATCTGGTGCAGCGGTGGGTCACGGGCGCGCAGCCCAACTACGGCCTGTCTGTGCGCGCGTCCGAGACGGATCGCTTCGGATGGAAGAAGTTCACGGGTAACCGCACCGCCAATCCGCCCCGCCTGTTCGTCACCCATTCCGCATACGACGCCGAATACCGGGTCGATCGCGGGGTGCCCGAGCCGCCGGTGACGCGTGTGCAGAGCGGCAAGGTCAAGATCACCGTCACCAACCGCGGCGCGGATACCTGGACCGCCGCGAACTTCGCGCTCGGATATCGCGTGTTCACCAAGGCGGGTGCGCCGGTCGGCGCCATCGAAGCCGCTTCGTTGCCTCGCGACGTCCCCCGTGGCGATTCGGTCACCCTTGACGCGACCATCAAGGCGATCGATGTGGGCGACTACTTCTTCGACTTCAGCATGCTGCGCCGTGGCGGCGCTTGGTTCACGGACGAACAGATCCCGCCGACACGGCTGGCGATGACCGTTTTCGACGTCCCGCCGATCGTGAAGGCGCAATACCCGCCCAACGGTTTCTCTTCGCAGACCCTGACACCGCAGCTGTGGGTCGACGCCGTCGATGTCGACGCTCCGGTCTCGTCGGCCCTGAAGTACCGCTTCGAGGTGTGCGAAAAATACGTGCCGAAACCCGACGGCACGCTCACCGGTGTGTCCTGTGTGGACTCGGGCTACGTGACGAAGCGGACCTGGACGGTCCCGGTCGGTGGGCTGAGGTGGAGCAAGGACTATCAGTGGCGGGCCTTCGCCTTCGACGGGAACTCCGAGAGTCAGAAGCTCCCGCCGAGCCACCTGCTGACGGCGGTGCCGCAGCCGGAGATCACCTCGCATCTGTCCAACGCGCCCTACAGCGGCGCACAGCGTGACTTCGATCCGCAGACCGGGAACTACTTCACCAGCGCCATCGACGCGGCCCTGCAGGTGAAGGGGCCGGAGCTGACCGTCGGACGGACCTACAACAGCCTCGATCCCCGCAAGGATCTCCTCTTCGGGGCAGGGTGGTCGACGCGGTACGACATGAAGGTCGTCCCTGACGGCGACGGCTCCGGAAACGTGGTCGTCACCTATCCGGATGGCCAACAGGTCAGGTTCGGACGGAACCACGACGGTACGTTCGCGCCGCCATCCGGGCGGCAGGCGAACTTCCGTATCGAGGTCGAAGCCGCGGGCGGCGGCTGGGTGCTGACCGACAAATCGGCGACGTTGTACCGGTTCAGGCCGGACGGCAGGCTCATCGAGATCTACGACCACGCCGGCAACCACATCGAGCTCGATTACGGGACACCCGAACAACTTCGGCGAGCGATCAGCCGCACGAGCGACCGGATCCTGTACTTCGGCTGGACCGGAAGCCACGTCACGTCGGTCAGCACCGATCCGATCGACGGGAAGCAGCTCACCTGGAACTACACCTACGACGGCGATCGCCTCACCAAGGTCTGCGATCCCGACGGCGGCTGCACCGGTTACGACTACACGGCGGGTTCCCACTACCGGAGTTCCGTCGTGGACTCGCGGCCGTCGTCGTACTGGCGGTTGGGAGAGTCCGCGGGTACCACCGCGGCCAGTGAGAACGGGCTCAAGCTCGGCAAGGACAACGGGACCTACAAGGACGTCGTCCTGGGGCAGCCGGGTCCGTTGACCGATGGGGCGAACACGGCGGCTTCGTTCAACGGAACGTCCTCCGTGGTCACGTTGCCGGACGGAATGGTCCGCAAGAACCGTGATCTCGCGGTCGAACTGTGGTTCAAGACCACGACGGGTGGACCGCTCTTCGGGTACCAGAAGGCGCCGATCAGCGGCACGCCGTCCGGTGCCGTGCCGGTGCTTTACGTCGGCACCGACGGAAAGTTGCGCGGGCAGTTCTGGAACGGCGCGGCCGCGCCGATCACCTCGGCTACGGCGGTGAACGACGACCGCTGGCATCACGTCGTGCTCTCCGGCTCGCTCGCCACTCAGACCTTGTACCTCGACGGGCAGAAGGCCGGTTCGGTCCAGGGCGAGATCTCGCATGACGACGTCGTCTACAACCAGATCGGCGCGGCCTACACGGTTCCGCCGTCCGCCTGGCCGGCCTGGGGCACCGACGCACGCCGCTTTTTCTCCGGCCAGATCGACGAAGTCGCCTTCTACGAGTACCCGGTCGGGCCGACGACCGCCGCGGCCCACTACCAAGCGCGTACGGGTGCGAGCTACCTCTCCAAGATCACTTTGCCCACGGGCAGGGTGGCCGCCCAGCTGAGCTACGACGCCGCGGCGGACCGGCTCTCCGAGGTCGTCGACCGGGACGGCGGACGCTGGCGCCTCGGCCGCCCTGTCGTCACCGGGACCGAGACCAACCTGATCCGGACCACTCAGGTGGCGGATCCGGCGAACCGGTTGCACTTCTACGACTACGACCCGGTTCGCGGCCGCATCCTCCGCTACGTCGCCCCGCTGGGCCAGGGGCTCCGGCAGGAGGACAAGCGGGATTCCGGCGGAAAGCCGTTGCCGCCGGACCCCGTTCCCTGTGATCCGAGTGCGCCGCCGACACCGGGCGACCCCTCGTATTGCGGTGGACCGGTAGGCGGTGACGGAACCTGGGTCGGTGGACCCGTCAACGGTCAAGGGGTTCGCACCTACGACTACGACGAAAAGGGATTCCAGACCACCATCGGCGACGAGCTCGGCAACGTCCTGGTGCTCACCAACGACGAGCGTGGCAACGTCGTCTCGAGGAAGACCTGCCGGGTGGCGCCTGGGGACTGCCAGACCGCCTACTACAGCTACTACCTGAACTCGGCGGACGTCACGGACCCGCGCAACGACAAGCTTCTGACCTCCAGGGACGCGCGTTCCGCGGGCAGCTCGGATGCGACCTTCGCGACGAACTACGCGTACACGGACCTGGGTGTTCGTGGGTTGCTGACGACCGAAACCAACGCCGCCGGTGAGGTCACGCGGCACGAATACGCGAATGGGTCAGAGGCGGCGGTGGGCGGGGGCAACGTTCCCGCGGGCTCGCTGCTCAAGACCACGGATCCGCGCGGCGGAGTGACGGCCTACTCGTACTTCCGCAACGGCGATCTGGCGAAGGTCGTCGACCCGGCGGGGCTGAGCACGTCCTACACCTACGACGTCCTCGGTCGCAAGAAGACCGAAACCGTGGTCAGCGACGCGGATCCGAGTGGATCGACGACCACATACGCCTACGACGCACGCTCGAAGCCGGTCTCCGTGACCGGGCCGGGGGTGACGAATCCGATCACCGGTGTGACGCACACCGCGCAGACACTGACCGCCTATGACGCAGACGGCAGCGTCATCCGTACTGAGAACAAGGACCTGACCGGCGGGGATCCCAGCAGGGTCACGACGTTCGGCTACGACGCCTTCGGCAGGCAGAACCAGGTGACCGACCCTGAGGGTGGGACGACCCACTTCGGATACGACCACTTCGGCAACAAGATGTGGATGGTCGACCCCGCTGGAAACAAGTACGAGTACGGGTACACGGCGCGCAACGCGCTCGCCGAGGTCCGGTTGCGGTCCTGGCACGGCCAGGCGACGGACCCGGGTGGCGAAGGCGGCGACACCGACGGAGAGGGCGACACGTCCTCTGCGCCGACTTTGGTTCTCGCCTCTTACGGCTATGACCTGGCCGGGCGGAGAGTCCGCGAGACCGACTCGATGGGCCGCACCACCCGATACCAGTACTTCGGCGACGGGAAGCCCTGGAAGGTGATCGCGCACAACGTGAGCGATCCGTTCAACCCCAGCGCGCCCAAGCGTGACATCACCCTGCAGGAGTTCGGCTACGACGCCGCGGGGCAGAAGACCAAGCTCGTGGAGCCCGGCGGCCGGGTCACCACGTACGAATACGACGCCGCGGGAAGAGGCGTCGCCAAGACGGTCGACCCGACCGGCCTCGCCAACCGGATCGCCTGGACCTACGGATCGGGCGGCGACGTCGAAAAGGTCGTCCACACCGGACAGAGTTCGAACAGCACGAGACTGGACCTGGGGAACCAGGAGACGACCGAGTTCCGCTACGACGTGGCGGGCCGCCAGACCAGCACATCGGTGACGAAGAGCCTGACCGAGAAGCTCACCACCACCGTCGCCTACGACCAACGCGGCTCGGTCACCTCGGTCACGGCACCGCGGGGGAATGTCTCCGGTGCGGACGCGGCAAGGTTCACCACCAACCTGGTCTACGACAAGGTGGGGCGGTTGTCCGTCACCACGCTCGCCCCGGTTTCCGCGGAGACCGCGGGTTCTGCGGCCGCCACGACGCGTCCGCAGAGCACCTCGGGCTACAACACCTTCGGCGAGGTGACCGAGAGCCGGGATCCGAACGGCAACGTCGTGACGAATTCGTACGACCGGCTCGGCCGGATGATCCAGGCGACGTCGGCGGATTACCGCAAGCCGGGAGACTCCTCCGCGGCCAAGGCGGTCTCGAAACGGCAGTACGACGCCTCGGGCAATCTGCTGGCGCAGACCGATCCTCTCGGCGCCGTCACCCGGTACCGCTATGACCAGCTGAACCGGCCGGTGGAGCGGATCGACCCGGATCCTGAGGCGGGCGACCGCCCTGGTGGCGTCTGGAAGTACGGCTACACGACCGAAGGGGAAATGCTTTCTGCGACGGACCCCACACTGTCACGGGTCGAGGCGACCTACGACGACCTGGGCCGTCAGGTCACGGCGACGCGTTTGGAACGCCGCCCCGACCCCGCCGCTTTCGTCACGAAGCTGCGGTACGACGACTCCGGCAACCTCCGGTCGGTGACTTCCCCGACCGGAGAGCTCACCGCTTACGAGTACGACGTGCTCGGTCAGCGGATCAAGGCGACCGACCCTGCCGGAGTGGTGTCGCGACACGGCTACGACCTCGCGGGACGACAGGTCCGGGAGTCCGACGGGCACGGCCGCACCGAGTACGTGAGTTACGACCAGGTAGGCCGTGCGACGGGCGTCTACAGCCTTTCGCCGGAAGAGCGGATCCTGCGCAAGACGGCGGCGGCTTACGACGCTGACGGCAACCAGGTGTCCGTGTCCGACGCTCTCGGCCGCACGACCCGTTTCGAATACGACAGCCGGGGCATGCTCGTCAAGCAGCAGGAACCGGTCTCCGAATCGGCGACCATCACGACGAGCTTCGGATACGACGCCGCCGGGAACCGGACGCGAATCACGGATGGCCGGGGTAACGCGACCTACCAGACGTACAACTCGCTGGGACTGCCGGAATCGGTCATCGAGCCCGCGACACAGGCGCATCCCGCGGCGGCGGATCGCACGTGGACGACGTCCTACGACCTGGGCGGCAGACCGGCCTCGGTCCGGGCACCGGGTGACGTCGTCCGGCGACCCGTGTTCGACACGCTCGGCAGGCTGAAGTCCGAGACCGCGACGGGTGCCGAACAAGCGACGACGGAACGCAAGCAGCGGTTCGACCTGGCAGGAAGGTTGCTGGGCGTCGACACGCCCGGTGGGGAAAAGACGTTCACCTACAACGATCGTGGCGGTCTGCTCACCAGCACCGGGCCGACGGCCGGCACGTCGACGTACGGCTACGACGACAGCGGACGGCTGGCCAAGCGGGTCGACGGTGCCGGAACCGCGGTCTTCACCTACGCGAAGGGGCGGCTCGATACCCAGCAGGACGGCCTGACCGGCGTCAAGCAGACGATCGGATACGACGACGCGGGGAAGGTGGCGAGCCTCGACTACGGCTCGGGGCGCCTGCGGACGTACGGCTATGACGATTTCGGCCGTCAATCCAAGGACGAGCTGAAGGGCGCGGACGGCAAGTCCGTGGCGTCGCTGACCTACGGCTACGACCTCAACGACCGGCTGACAGCGAAGAAGACGGTCGGCGTCGCGGGCGCCGCCGAGAACACCTACGCCTACGACCACGCCGGCCGCTTGAAGTCGTGGAGCGCCGGCGGAACGACCGTCGGCTACGGCTGGGACGACTCGGGTAACAGGATCAAGGCCGGAGACCAGACGTCGACTTTCGACGAGCGGAACCGTCAGCTGACCCAGGGCGCCGAAGGCTTCTCGTGGAGCCCGCGGGGAACTCTGGTCTCGCGAACCGGTCCGGCCGGAACCGTCCAATCCGGATTCGACGGCTTCGACCGTGCGGTCAAACAGGGCGGTGTCAGCTACGAATACGACGGCCTCGACCGCACTTCGTCGCGAAACGGTGCGGCGATGTCCTACGACGGGTTGAGCCTCGACCTGGTCTCGGACGGCTCGTCGGCCTTCGCCCGCGGGGCCGGTGACGGCGTGCTGGCCCAGCGCTCGCCGGACGGCACTGCGCAGCTCACGCTGACCGACCAGCACTCGGACGTCGTCGGCATGCTCGACGCGTCCGCGGGAGTCCTGACCGGCTCGGCGACCTTCGACCCGTTCGGCGGGAAGACCGCGTCCAACGGTGTCTCGAGCGCACTGGGTTTCCAGTCGGACTACACGGATCCGAGCACCGGTTCGGTCGACATGGGGGCGCGGTGGTACTCACCGGGTTCGGGGACCTTCAACGCACGGGACAGCATTTCCCTGCCGGTCACTCCTTCGGTGGGAGCGAACCGCTATACGTACGGGAACGCCAGTTCGCTCAATGGAATCGACCCGGACGGTCACCGTGTGGTCGCTCCCGCGCCCCCGGCTCCGGCTCCGGTAGCAGCGCCGCCGGCCTACAACCCCTGGAAGGGAGCGGGCCGGCTCGCGTCCCGGCTCGGCGGATGGATCGGCAATGCCTACAACTTCTTATGGGACGTGCCGCCCGCTGGGCCAACTTGCGGTGAATTCGCGGACGCGGCCGGCAATCGTTGTGCCAGCACGCCTCGCGAGACGTGGCGGGCATACTGTGGCTTTGGCTTCCGGAACTGTTATGCCGGAAGTGGCCGCCTTGGCTATTGGGTGGACACCCGGAGTGACAGGGCTTGGAATCCTTCGTGGAGGAGCGGAAGCAACCCCCCTGGCCCGGGCCCTGGCCCAGGTCCTGGCCCTGGTCCTCGGCCCCCGAAGTGGGTCGCTCCCCCGCCTCCGCCCCCGCCGCCCGGTCTCTTGGCGCGGATCAACCAGAAGAGGAAGGCGGAGCGGGTCGCCGACCCGATCCCAGACGCTGCGAAGAACCCCTTTGTGAGCGGGCCGCAGATCTCGTCGTCGCCGAACGTGGCGGCGAACGTGGTCGCCGGAGTCCTCGACAACGTTCAGGATCTGGTGTCGATCTACGACGGCTTCCTCAAGGAGGTCCTGGACCCGAAGAACCCGGTGGTCAAAACCGTCGACGCGCCGATCCCGTCGCCGCTCCTGCCTTCGCAGGTGTCGGCTTGGGACAACTGCGGCGGTGGCGTTGTCCGGGACGACTTCAACGGTGGTACCTCACGGACGGCGTTCGCCTGCGAGGACTCCGAAACGTCAGCTGAAACGGAGGTGATGTCAAGGCGAACGGCGAACACAGGGCCGTTCGCTGAGCTTGAGGTCCCGATGCAGAAGCGGGCTGTCATACGGGCCGCGAAAGCGGGTGGTATCGACCTCGGTGGGGTGTCTTTCAAGATCGATCGCAGCTTAGACCTCATGGGCAGAAATGTATTCGGGCACACTTCTCCCGATGGGAAGATCTTGCTCTTTCCGGACGCATTTCGCTCGATGGAGGATCTCATTAAAACGATCGGACACGAACGAACCCACGTGATGCAGTTCCGGCTTTATGGAGAACATACGGACAGATCTGATTGGGAAAACTCTGCGTATGCTGCTGAAGAGCAGTTCTGGGTCTACTATAAGAACCGAGGGAGGTTCTGATGTCGCGCAGACATGACTGGATGCGGGTGATGGCGTCGATCATCGACGAGAATCTCGGTCAGATGGGTAGGCATCCGTGCCCTCGCTGTGGCCAGTATCAGTTGGAGTTCAGATATCTCGGCTACCCCGAAACCAGGTATGCGACGATCTACTTCTGGTGCAATGCTTGCTTGCACGGAATCCAGGTCTCTCGGGCCAGAGCTCCTGAAGGAGTTCCGGTTCACTCGATAAAGGATCCGGCCGAATCGAAGGCTATTCCCGACTTCGTGCGGTGTGAAAGTTGATCAGTGGCGGTTGAGCTTGTGTGCATCGAAGCAGGCGACACGCGATGCACACAAGCTCTTGAGATTCAGAAACCGACGGTCGCCTTCTGGATCTTCACCGGCTTCGCGGGCAACCCGTCCTGCGGGCCGTTCGGATCGGTCGGGATGATGCCGTTCGCCACGATCCGGTCCAGCACCTCCATACCCCGCACGACCTTGCCCATCACCGAGTAGTTCTTCGGGATGTTCGCGAACGAGTGCACGACGAAGAATTCGCTGCCGTTGGTGCCGGGGCCCTGGTTGCCCATGGCGATGGTGCCGCGTTCGTAGGTCTCGGTGCCGTCGACCTCGTCCGGGAACTTGTAGCCCGGACCGCCCTTCTCGGCTTCGTAGATGTCGCCGCACTGAAGGACGCCGAGGCGCGACGAGTTCGTCAGGCGCCAGCACTGGCTGTGGTCGTAGAAGCGCTGCAGCGCAAGGCTCGCCAGGTTGTGGACGGCGCACGGAGCGGCACCGGCGCGGTTCAGCCGGACGGTCACCGGGCCGTAGTTGAAGCGGAAGGTGACGTCGACGGTGCCGCGGGTCAGCGCGAAGGGGAGCGGGCGCAGCACCGGGCGGGCCGCCGGGTTTTCGGGCGTCGGCGTGAACTCGCAGCGCACGATCGGCAACGACGCCGGAGACGCGGGCGCGGCGGTGGCCACGCCGGGCAGCAGGACGGCGGCGAGAGCGGAAACGACAGCGGTGACACCCCAGCGCAGCTTCATGAGGGGGAACCTAACTCAAAAGGGTGGTCGTCGGGTAGCGGTTCACGCGGGTCGCGCACGCTGGGTGGCTGTGGCCGTTAGAACACGCACATGCTCACGACGACCCTCGCGATTCTCCTGCTCTTGCTCCCACCCACCGAGATCCGTCCGGACCAGGTCGAACACACCGCCCTGCCCTGCGTCCGGACGGGCGCGTCGACCGACGACGGAGACGCCGCCAAAAGCCTCAACCAGCAGCTCGCCACCAAGATGCGCGGCTACATGAACCCGTACAACACCTCGTGCGCCAGAGTGATCGTCGAGACCGTCCAGAGACAGGGGCTCAACGATCGCGCGGCGGCCATCGCGATCGCCACGGTGATCGTCGAGTCGAGCATCGCCAACCTCGACGGCGGCCTCGGCGACTCGGTCGGGCTCTTCCAGCAGCGCGCGAGCTGGGGGAGTTTCGAGCAGCGGACCGACCCGGTCTGGGCGACCGGCAGGTTCCTCGCCGTGATGCGGCAGTTCTACCCGAACGACTCCTGGAACAACGTCGCCATCGGGGACGTCGCCGCGGCGGTCCAGCGGCCGGCGGCCAAGTACCGGCATCGCTACGGGATCGAGGCCGGCGACGCGGTCAAGATCGTCAACGAGCTGTGGGCCCAGAACGGCAAGTGGCCCCCGTCCTCGAAGGAGAACGGGGGCCGATGAGCCGTGCAGAAGCTACTTGCGCCAGGCCGTGCGCTGCTTGCGGATGTCCAGCACGAGGCCGAACACGAGCAGCAGGGACAGGCCGATCAGCCACAGGTTCTCGGTCCAGCCGTGGTGGTTGCCGTACAGCATCACCAGCAGGATGATCGCGCTCAGCCAGCCCGCGATCCGCGTCGCCTTCGGGAAGGAACCGTGCCAGCCCCACTCGGCCGACGGCTCGTCGCGGGGGTCAACGGTGTCGACGCCCACCCGGCCGCGCTTTTCGACCGCCTTGCTCGCCACGATCAACTCCTCAAAACCCGATGGTTCGCTTGCCCGCGAATGATCCCACACCTGGCTGCACGCGCCCGACGGGCCCCAAGCGACAATGAGCCCCGATGACTACCTCGCGAAGTGTGCTCGTGCTCGGTTCGACCGGATCGGTCGGCGCCCAGGCCCTCGACGTCGCGGCCCGTAACCCGGAGCTGTTCCGGGTCGCCGGGATCGCCGCGGGCGGCTCCGACCCCGCCGCGCTGGCCGCGCAGGCCCTGGCGCACCAGGTCGACGCCGTGGCGATCAGCAGGCCGACGGCCGTGGAAGACCTGCAGCTCGCGCTGTACGCCGAGGCGCAGAAGCGCGGCTACAACCGCGGCGACTTCAAGCTCCCGCGCATCTTCGCCGGGGCCGACGCGGTCGTCGAGATGATCGACGCCACCCCGGTCGACGTCGTGCTCAACGCGCTTCCGGGCTCACAGGGGCTCCCGCCGACCCTGCGCGCGCTCGCCACCGGCGCCACGCTCGCGCTGGCCAACAAGGAGTCGCTGATCGCGGGCGGCCCTCTGGTCCTGGCCGCGGCCAAACCCGGCCAGCTGGTCCCGGTCGATTCCGAGCACTCCGCGATCGCGCAGGCCCTGCGCGCCGGTCGGGAGTCCGAGGTCGCCCGGCTCGTGCTCACCGCTTCGGGCGGGCCGTTCCGCGGCCGCAAACGCGAGGAATTGGCGGACGTCACAGTCGAACAGGCGATGGCGCATCCGACCTGGTCGATGGGCCCGCTCATCACGATCAACTCGTCCACCTTGGTCAACAAGGGGCTGGAGCTGATCGAGGCGAAGCTCCTGTTCGACATCGAGACCGACCGCATCGACGTGGTCGTCCACCCGCAGTCGATCATCCACTCGATGGTGACCTTCGTCGACGGCTCGACGATCGCCCAGGCCAGCCCCCCTGACATGCGGCTGCCGATCGCGCTGGCCCTGCACTGGCCGGACCGCGTCCCCGGCGCCGCGGCCGCGTGCGTCTGGGACAAGCCCGCGAGCTGGACCTTCGAGCCGCTGGACAACGAAGCGTTCCCCGCCGTCGAGCTGGCGAGGCACGCCGGGACGGTCGGGGGCTGCATTCCGGCGGTGTACAACGCGGCGAACGAGGAACTGGTGGCCGCCTTCCTGGCACAGAACACCGGCTTCACCTCGATTGTGGACACTATTGCCCAGGTGGTGGAAGCCGCCGACGAATGGCGTCGCGAACCTCGCGACGTGGATGACGTACTTGCTGCCGAGCGCTGGGCTCGCGCGCGTGCCGGTGCGCTGATCGGTAAGGGGAAGTAGCGCGTGGTCTTCATTCTCGGGATCGTGCTGTTCGCGCTGGGCATCTGCCTGTCCGTCGCGCTGCACGAAGCCGGCCACATGTGGGCGGCCAAGGCCTTCGGCATGAAGGTCCGGCGCTACTTCATCGGCTTCGGGCCGACGATCTTCTCCTTCCGTCGCGGCGAGACCGAATACGGCGTGAAGTGGATCCCGCTCGGCGGGTTCTGCGACATCGCGGGCATGACCGCGCTCGACGAGGTGACCCCGGAAGAGTCGAAGCGCGCGATGTGGCGCTTCAAGACCTGGAAGCGCACCGTCGTCATGTCGGCGGGCTCGGCGATGCACTTCATCCTCGGGTTCGTCATTCTCTACCTGATGGCCGTCACCATGGGCCTGCCGAATCCGGCCGCGCAGGCCGCCCCCACCGAGGCCGTGATCAGCGCCACGTCGTGCGCCCGCGCGGCCACCACCGTGGAGCAGCTGAACGACACGGCCTGCCCGCCTGACGCCCCGACCCCCGCGAAGACCGCCGGCCTCCAGGCGGGCGACAAGGTCGTCTCCGTCGCGGGCAAGCCGATCAAGACCTGGCGCGAAATGCTCGCCGCCGTCCAGGTCGCCAGTGGCCCGACGCCGTTCGTGGTCGAACGGAACGGGCAGCGGCTGAACCTGACCGTCGACGTGCCGCGGGTGCAGCGGCTGGTCGCCGACGGTTCCAACAACACCACGGTCAAGGACGTCGGCATGATCGGCGCCTCGCCGATCCAGAACACCGCGCCGCCGATGCTGAGCTACGGCCCCGTTGACGCGGTCGGGGCGACGTTCTCTTTTACCGGCACGATGTTCTCCGAGACCGCCAAACGGCTGATCGAGTTCCCCTCGCGGATCCCCGCGGTGGTGGATTCCATCTTCGGCGGCGAGCGCGATCCGAACACCCCGGTCAGTGTCGTCGGCGCCAGCCGCATCGGTGGCGAGGCCGCCGAGCGCGGTCTGTGGGAGATCTTCGTGCTCCTGCTGGCGAGCCTGAACTTCTTCATCGGCGTGTTCAACCTGCTGCCGCTGCTCCCGCTCGACGGCGGGCATATCGCGGTCGTCTGGTTCGAGCGGGTCCGGGACTGGTTCCGGAAACTGCGGGGCAAGGGGCCGGGTGGTCCGGTCGACTACACGAAGCTGTCCGCGGTCACGATGGTGCTCGTCTTCATCGGCGGCGCGGTGACTCTGCTCACCGTCACCGCCGACATCGTGAACCCGGTCAAGCTGTTCCAGTGACGCGGGAGGGTGGTTACGGAGCGCGCTGTCAACACCGTTGGGCTGCCCAGGTAATGCTGCTCACCGTGACGGCTGACGTCGTGTATGTCCGCCGATCGGGGTAGGTACGCTTGAAGGCGTGACTGTCGCTCTAGGTATGCCAGCGCTTCCTCCTCCCGTCCTCTCCGAGCGTCGCAAGACCCGACAGCTGCAGGTCGGGCCGGTCGGCGTCGGTAGCGAGCACCCGATTTCGGTGCAGTCGATGACCACCACCCTCACCTCCGACGTCAACGCGACCCTGCAGCAGATCGCCGAGCTGACCGCTGCGGGCTGTGACATCGTGCGCGTCGCGTGCCCGTCGGCGGACGACGCCGAGGCGCTGCCCGCGATCGCGCGGAAGTCGCAGATCCCGGTGATCGCCGACATCCACTTCCAGCCGAAGTACGTCTTCGCCGCGATCGAGGCGGGCTGCGCGGCGGTCCGGGTGAACCCGGGCAACATCCGCAAGTTCGACGACCAGGTCAAGGAGATCGCGCGGGCCGCGAAGGACCACGGCACCCCGATCCGGATCGGCGTCAACGCGGGTTCGCTGGACAAGCGGATCATGGACAAGTACGGCAAGGCGACCCCGGAGGCGCTGGCCGAGTCGGCGCTGTGGGAGGCGTCGCTGTTCGCCGAGCACGACTTCTACGACGTGAAGATCTCCGTGAAGCACAACGACCCGGTGGTCATGGTGCGCGCGTACGAGATCCTCGCCGAGCAGTGCGACTACCCGCTGCACCTCGGCGTCACCGAGGCGGGCCCGGCGTTCCAGGGCACCATCAAGTCGGCCGTGGCCTTCGGCGCGCTGCTGCGCCAGGGCATCGGCGACACCATCCGCGTTTCGCTGTCCGCGCCGCCGGTGGAAGAGGTCAAGGTCGGGATCCAGATCCTGCAGTCGCTGAACCTCAAGGAGCGCAAGCTCGAGATCGTGTCCTGCCCCTCGTGCGGCCGCGCGCAGGTGGACGTCTACACGCTGGCCGAGCAGGTGACCGCCGGGCTGGAGGGCATGGAGGTCCCGCTGCGCGTCGCGGTCATGGGCTGTGTCGTCAACGGCCCCGGCGAGGCGCGCGAGGCGGACCTGGGCGTCGCTTCGGGCAACGGCAAGGGCCAGATCTTCGTCAAGGGCGAGGTCATCAAGACCGTGCCCGAGCACGCGATCGTCGAGACGCTGATCGAAGAGGCCATGCGGATCGCCGAGGAGTCGGGCCAGACGATCGGCGAGGGAGAGCCCACCGTCACCGTCGGCTGAGTGGTCGAGACCATGCTAGGAACGGTCCTTTCCTCGCAAATTTTGCCAGGAAAGGACCGTTCATGGCGCTTGATGGCCCCGACCTGCCGAAGTTCTCTCAGCGTGTCGTGAAGCTTGCGTTCCGTTTACGCCGCCGATCTGGCACCCTGGAGTGGTGTTGCGGCTTGCAGGTGCACGGCTGCTCGATGATCGGGACTATCCCGCGGTCCGTGCCGCGCTCGCCACAGACCCGGTCGGCAGCTGCATGGTGAGTGCCAGGGTGGAGACCGCGGGTCTCGACCCCTGGCGGCTCGGTGGTGAGCTCTGGGCCGCGGATTCCCGCCCCGTTCGCGCGGGCAGGCTCCAGGGGCTGTGCTTCTCCGGGCCGAACTTGATCCCCTTGCGCGGCAACGCCTCCGCTTTGCGTTCCTTCGCCGATCGCGCCCTGCGGCGTCAGCGGACCTGTTCTTCACTGGTCGGCCCGGCCGAGCAGGTGCTGGGGCTCTGGGACGAACTCGAGCCGGAATGGGGCCCCGCCCGCGAAGTCCGGCACGACCAGCCGCTGCTGGCGCTCGACGGCATCCCGACCGTCGCCGCCGATCCGCTGGTCCGCGCGGTCCGCCCGGAGGAACTCGACCGGTATCTCCCGGCCGCGATCGCCATGTTCGTCGAGGAGGTCGGCGTCGACCCCCGCACCGGTGACGGTGGCGCCGGGTATCGCGCCCGCGTCGCGGAGCTGATCGCCGGCGGCCGGGCGTTCGCGCGGTTCGAGGACGGCGAGGTCGTCTTCAAGGCCGAGATCGGCGCGATGTCCTCGACGGTCGGCCAGATCCAGGGCGTCTGGGTGCATCCGGAACGCCGCGGCGGCGGGATCGGCACGGCCGGGACGGCGTCGGTGGTGACCAGGCTCGTCCGCGGGATGGGCCGCACGGCGAGCCTGTATGTCAACGCCTACAACAGCCCGGCACTCGCCGCCTACCGCAAGATCGGCTTCCAGCAGGTCGGCCAGTACGCGACGGTTCTGTTTTAGAGGACACGGCCAGGCCGTGTCGCGTCCGGCCGCATCGGGCCGGGGCTGGCAGGATTCGAGGCATGCCTGCAGGTCGTCGTGTCGCCGTCGTCGTGCTCGCGGGGGTGGTGGGTCTCTCGGCCGCCGGGTGCGGCCTCTTCGCCGACTCCGGTCCTGAAGACGCCATCTCGGGCTTCCTCGGCGGACTCTCCTCCGGTGACGTCGTCACCGCGGCCTCCTTCACCGATTCGCCGGAGGCCGCGCGAGCGTCGCTGGAGATGGCTCGGAAAGCGCTTTCCCCCGAGTCGATCACCATCGTGGACAAGCAGGTCAAGCACGCGTCCGGGGCGGACAACGGGACGGCGACCTATCAGCTCACCTGGAAGCTGCCGCGCGGCCGGAACTGGACGTACAAGGCCGACGCGCAGGTCCATTCCACGCAGGACGGCTGGAAGGTGCGCTGGTTGCCGACGGCGCTCCATCCGCAGCTGGCCGCGCAGCAGAGCATCGCGCTGAAGGCCGATCCGCCGGATCTCGCGCCGGTGCTGGACCGCGACGGGATGCCGTTGCTGCGCCCGCAGACGGTCGTCAGCGTGGTGCTCGACCCGGCGAAGGCCGGCGATCTGGTGGCCGTCACCGACAAACTCGGCGCGGCGCTCAACCGGTTCGAGGCGTCGGTGACCGGCCAGTCGATCCGCGACGGGGTGAAGACGCTCAAACCCGGCTCCGGCTATCCGGTGGTGAGCCTGCGGGCGAACAGCTACCAAGAGGTGAAACCCGAGATCTACGACCTGCCCGGCGTCCGGTTCAGTCAGCAGGAAAGGCTCCTGCCCGACGACAAGAACTTCGGCAAACAGGTGCTGCCGGCGGTCCGGTCGCTCGTGGAGGACCAGGTGGAGGGCTCCGCGGGTTGGCGCGTCGTCACGCTCGACACGGGCGGTGGCGAGATCATCGACCTGCACTCCGAGAACCCCAAGCCCGCGCCCGCGGTCGTCAGCACGCTCAGCGTGAAGGCGCAGGGGTCGGCGGAGCGGGCGCTCGCCCCGGTCCCGACGGCCTCCGCGCTGGTCGCGATCCAGCCGTCGACCGGCGAACTGCTGGCGGTCGCGCAGAACGCCCCGGCCGACACACAGGGAGCGATCTCGCTCACCGGCCGGTTCCCGCCGGGTTCCACGTTCAAGATGGCCACCGCCGTCGCGGGGCTGACCGCGGGTTCGGTGCGGGCGGACAGTCCCGTCGACTGTCCCGGCACGGCCACGTTCGAAAACCGGACGGTGCCGAACGAGGGCAAATTCGCGCTCGGCGTCGTCCCGCTGTCCACGGCGTTCGCCAAATCCTGCAACACGACGTTCGCGAAACTCGCGACCGATCTGCCGCCCGCCGCGCTGACCGACGCCGCGCGCGACCTCGGCGTCGGCGCCGACTTCGTGATCCCGGGCCTGACCACGATCACCGGTTCGGTCCCGCCGGCGAACACCGTCGCGCAGCGGGCGGAGAACGGGTTCGGGCAGGGGACCGTCGTGACGAGCCCGTTCGGGCTGGCTGTCGCCACCGCGACGGTCCAGTCCGGGAAGGTCCCGGTGCCGACGCTGGTGCGGGGGATGGCCACGACGTCGTCCGGGCTCGGCAAGCCGATCAAGCCCGAGGTGCTCGACGCCCTCCGCGGGATGATGCGCGAGGTCGTCACCGACGGCACGGCGACGCTGCTCAAGCCGTTGGCGGACGTCCGGGGCAAGACCGGGACGGCGCAGTTCGGCGACGGCACGCATGCACACGGCTGGTTCGTCGGCTACACCGGTGACCTGGCCTTCGCGGTGCTGACGACCGACGCGGGGACGTCCAGGCCCGCGGTCGAGGCCGCCCAGCGCTTCCTGGCGGGGCTCGGTTAGCCGTCAGGTCGTAGGCTGGGCTCATGTCCGTTCGATCCCCCTTGAAGCCCGGCGTCCAGACGCCGAGGCGAGTCGTCCCCGCCGGCATCGCCCGTCCCGAGTACGTCGACCGGCCGGCGCCGAAACGCGACACGGGCAACGGGGTCCGCACGCCCGAGGTCATCGAGGCGATGCGAGTCGCGGGCCGGATCGCGGCGCAGGCGCTCGAGGAGGGCGGCAAGGCCGTCAAACCCGGTGCGACCACCGACGACATCGACAAAGTGATCCACGAGTTCCTGCTGGACCACCACGCGTACCCGTCGACGCTGGGCTACCGCGCGTTCCCGAAGTCGTGCTGCACCTCGCTGAACGAGGTGATCTGCCACGGCATCCCGGACTCGACGGTGATCGAGGACGGCGACATCTGCAACATCGACGTCACCGCGTTCATCGGCGGTGTCCACGGCGACACCAACGCGACGTTCCTGGCGGGTGACGTCTCCGAGGAGGCGCGGCTGCTGGTCGAGCGCACGCGCGAGGCGACCATGCGCGCCATCAAGGCCGTCCGCCCCGGCAGGCAGCTCAACGTGATCGGCCGCGTCATCGAGGCGTACGCGAAGCGGTTCGGTTACGGCGTCGTGCGCGACTTCACCGGCCACGGCGTCGGACCGGCGTTCCACACCGCGCCGACCGTCCTGCACTACGAGGAGCCGTCGGTCGACACGATCATCGAGCAGGGCATGACGTTCACGATCGAGCCGATGATCACCCTCGGGACCATCGACTACGACATCTGGGCCGACGACTGGACCGTCACCACCAAGGACAAGAAGTGGACGGCCCAGTTCGAGCACACCCTCGTGGTGACCGAGGACGGCGCGGAGATCTTGACCCTGCCCTGATGTGGGCTGAAAGGGCCCTTCACCGCATGTGATGCGGTGAAGGGCCCTTTCGCTGCGTCTTATGCGGGGAAAGTCCCCTTCAGCTCTCGTCCTGCTCCACCCTGGCCAGGAGCTCGTCCAGGAAACCGCACGCCTCGGTCGCGGCCCGGTCGGCGTCGCGGTCGGCGATGGCCTCGGCGAGGCCTTCATGCCCTATCTCCGGCAGGTACTCGCGCCCGGGCGTCACGTTCGACGTGGCGGCCACGCTGGCCGTGATCACCTCGGTGAGCCCGCGGTACATCTCGGTCAGCAGGGTGTTATGTCCACTTTGGACGACGGCGAAGTGGAATTCCGCGTCGAGGCGGGCGAAATCCTCCCAATGGCCCTCGCGCAGCTCGGCGTTGCGGCGGTCGAGCAGCGCCTTCAGCTCGGCGACCTCCTCGTCGGTCCGCGACGCGGCCGCGAGCCGGGCGCCTTCGACCTCGAGGATGCGCCGCACCTGCAGCACCTCGCGCAGTTCCGAACCGCACAACCGCCGGATGGCGCCCGAGACCTCGCTCGTCGCCCGCACGTAGGTCCCGTCGCCCTGCCGGACCTCGAGCAGCCCCGTGTGCGCGAGGGCGCGAACGGCCTCGCGGACGGTGTTGCGCCCGACGCCGAGCTGCCCTGCCAGCTCCGGTTCGGTCGGAATCCGCTGACCGATGGGCCATTCTCCCTGCGTGACGGCGTCACGCAGCTGCTCGATGACCTGATCGACCAGGCCGGCACGGCGCGTGGTGGCCAATGGCACAGCGTTGTCCCTTCATCCAATCATCCTATGTATGTGATACTAGCCGACGTGCGTGTCGACTCCCGAGAACCCGTTTCCCCATTCGATGAAAGCCTCGAACTCGAAGGCTCGATCGAAACGGGGTGGCGGCCGGGAGTGATCACCGGCGGCGTGCTGCTCGGTGTCGCGGTGATCCTGGTGGCGCTCAACCTGCGCCCGGCCATCACCAGTGTCGGCCCCATTCTCGGCGAGATGCGCGACGACCTCGGCGCCACGGCGACCTGGGCGGGCGTGCTCACCACGCTCCCCGGCCTCTGTTTCGCCGCCGCCGGTCTCGCCGCCCCTCTGCTGGCCCGGCGGTTCGGCATCGGCGCGGCCATCGCGTCCGCGCTTTCGGTGCTGGCCGTCGGCCTCGTACTGCGCGTGCTCGACGGACCGTACGTCGTGCTCGGGGGAACCCTGGTGGCCACGGCGGGAATCGCCCTGGCGAACGTCCTGATCCCGGTCGTCATCAAGGACTCCTTCCCGGCACGTGTCGGCATGATGACCGGCGTGTACACCGCCGCTCTGCAGGGCGGGGGCGCCCTGGGGTCCGCGCTCACCCCTCCCTTGGAGAACGCGTTCGGCGGCTGGCGCCAAGGTCTCGGCGCCTGGTCCGTATTGGCGGTGCTCGCACTCCTCGTCTGGATTCTCGCAGCCCGTGGTGCGGGGCGTGCGCCCGTTGCCGAGGCAGGCAAGCAGGGTAGCGGGCGATCGCTCCTGCGTAGCCCCCTTGCGTGGATGGTCACGCTTTTCTTCGGAACTCAGGCCTTTTTGGCCTACGTCGTGATGGGCTGGCTGCCGGAAGTGATGATCGACGCGGGGGTGAGCAAGGGCGATTCCGGACTGCTGCTCGGGCTGATGTCGCTCATCGCCGTCCCGATCAGTCTCGTGGTGGCCCCGATGGCCGCGCGGCACAAGAGCCAGAGCCCGTGGATCGTCGGGCTGGGCGTCTTCGGCTTCGTCGGCATGGTCGGCATGATGGTCGCGCCGTCCGCCTCGCCGCTGCTCTGGTGCATCCTCATCGGGCTCGGGATGAGCGTCTTCTCGCTCGCGCTGACGGTGATCGCGCTGCGGGCGCGCACCGGTGAGGACACCGCGCGGCTGTCGGGGATGGCGCAGGGCATCGGCTACCTGATGGCGGCCGTCGGGCCGTTCCTCTTCGGGCTGCTTCACGACCTCACCCACGCCTGGACCGTGCCCTGGATCATGATGCTCGTCGTCTTCGCGGCGCAGATGACCTTCGGCGCCTTGGCCGGTCGCCGCCGCTTCGTCTGAACGCGTTCAAAAAACACCTTGACCCACCCCGGGGCGAAGCCATAGCCTGATCGAGTTGAACCTGTTCAAAACTCGGGTCCTGGGGGTCGGCGTGGTGGAGGGACTGGCGTACGGGGCGGCTCTGGCGTGTTTCGCCGCGGTGTGCGTCGCCGTGGCGCCGGAGCGGCCCGCGGCTGTGGCCTCGCCGCACGAGTTCTACCGCGCCGTGGACCGGGTGTGCGTGCGGGTGTGGAAGGACAGCGGCGCGGACATCCAGCGCTACTGGCCGGACCCGAAGGGGGACGCCGCGACGGAGCTGCGCAAGTGGCAGCACCACGTCGCGACGAAGGTGGACGACGCCAAGGACGTCCTCAAGGGGGCGACGGGGGTCCGCGCGGTGCCCGGAGGGGCGGCATCCGCGCGGGAGGAGTTCTTGGCGGCGATCCGCCGCTACATCGAGGCGGGCGAGCGGTTCCAGCGTGACGGGGCCCGCTCGGCCGTCTTGATGGGCGCCTCGGACGCCGAGGGGAACGCGGTCGGCGCGCTCGCGGCGCGGAACGGGGCCCGCGCCTGCGACCGCGTCGTCTGAGACGCGTTTGGTCCTCTAAATGCGGGGGTGAGGCGCAGGCGGGCAGGTTGCGAAAGCCGCTTTCGCAACGTCAGTGGAGCTGTAGTGCGTCGCTGATGTGCCCCTTGGAGAACCCTGCGGTCGAGACGTGTCGCGAAAGCCACTTTCGCGACGTGTGATGTCCTGAAAGTGGCTTTCGCGACATGGTCGCTGAGCCCCACCGGGATGCGCCCCGCATCTAGAGGACTAAACGCGGGCAGGGGTCAGTCCAGAGGCAAGTTCAGCAGCGCGTTCTCGACCAGTTCCGGCATCGCCGGATGGATCCAGTACTGCCCGCGCGCCATGCTCTTCGCGTCGAGACCGAAGCTCATCGCCTGGATCAGCGGCTGGATCACCGAAGACGCCTGCGGGCCGATGATGTGCGCGCCGAGCAGCTGCCCGGTGGCCGGGTCGGCGAGCAGCTTCGCGAAGCCGGTGGTGTCCTCCATCGCCCAGCCGTAGGCGATGCCCGCGTAGTCCTGGTGCGACGTCACGTACGACACGCCACGCTCGCGCGCCTCGCGTTCGGTCAGCCCGACCGAAGCGACCTGCGGCGAGGTGAACACCGCGTGCGGGACGAACCGGTGGTCGGCCTTGATTCGCTCGTCCGGGTTCAGCAGGTTGTGCTGCACGACGCGCTGCTCGTGGTTCGCGACGTGCTTCAGCTCGTAGACCGACGAGAGGTCGCCGAGCGCGTAGATCCCGTCGACCACGGTCTGCTGGTATTCGTCGACCACGACGTGCCCGCGCTCACCCGTGGTCACGCCGGTGGCGGCGACGTCGAGGAGGTCGGAGTTCGGGGTGCGGCCGGTCGCGACGAGGAGCACGTCGGCCTCGACGGTCTCGGCGCCTTCCGGGCCCTCCAGATCCAGAGCGACACCCGACGCGGTCTTGCGCGCGCGGACGGTCTTCCGGTCGAGCCGGACGTCGAACCGCTGCGAGGCCAGTTCGGTGAACCGGGCGCTGACGTCGTCGTCCTCGGAGCGCAGCAGCGCGCCGGACCGGTTGACCACGGTCACGTTCACCCCGAACGAGGCGAAGACGTGCGCGAACTCGGCCGCGATGTACCCGCCGCCCAGGATCACGATGCTCGACGGCAGCTCGTCGAGCCGCATCACCGTGTCGGAGGTGTGGTAGCCGGTTTCGGCGAGACCGGGGACGTCCGGGATCACCGGGCGCCCGCCCGCGGCCAGCACGAACCTGTCGGCGGTGATCGTCTCGGCGGGGCGGCCGTCGGAGTAGCCGACCCGCAGCTCCTTGTGCCCGGTGAAGCGGCCTTCGCCCTCGTACACGGTGACGTTCTTGTTGTCCTCGTGCTGGACGCGGTACTCGCGGCCGCCGGCGGCGATCGGGTCGATCCGGCCGAAGATCCGGTCGCGCACGTCGCGCCAGCGGATCCCGGTCAGCTCCTCGTCGACGCCGAACTTCGACGACGTCGCGGGCGTGGCCGCGACGTTGGCGGCGTGCACGAACATCTTCGTCGGGATGCAGCCCACGTTCAGGCAGGTCCCACCGAACGTGCCCTTCTCCACGATCGCCGTGTTCCAGTCCGCGAAACGCGGGTCGAGGATCGAGTTACCCGATCCGGTACCGACGATCACCAGGTCGTAGTGGGGCACGCTGTCTTCCTTTGCGGCGGGGAGCGGGGTGGTTCCGACTCTAGCCAACTTGTCACGGCGTGCGGTTGTTCCCGGTCAGTGCCCGTTGGCGCTGAAGTGCATCCGGTCCTTCGGCGTCGTCCACGTGCCGCCCCAGGTCCAGCCGATCGCGGCGAAGGCGGCCACGGTCGGGTCCCCGGCGGTGATCATCCCCGGCCGCCGGTCTGCCCGGTCGAGGTACGCCGACGCGAGCTCGGGCAGCACGAGGTCGCCCTTCGTGTACGGGTTGCAGAAGGGGTCGACGTCGATCGCGAGCCCGTACGCGTGCGCGGACCAGTTCGTCTGGCCGCGGGCCGGACGGCAGACGAAGGCGCTGGTGTTGTTCCCGTCACCCGTCGGGGGAGCGGTGAGTTCGGCGGGAGCGGTCACGCGCATTTCCTCGATCGGGAACTTCGCGGCGAACAACTGCCCGAATACGGTGACGACGGCGTTCGCCACCGACGCGTTCACGAGCATTTCCCCGGTATGCGCGCGGCCGTCGAAACCCCAGAACGAGAGCGTGAGATAACGCAGTTCGCCCGCGGAGACGGGGCAGCCCGCCTGCCAGGTGCTGCGAGCGAGCACGTCGTCGGGAACGGGATTCACCGTGCCCGAGAACCGGTTTCCGGCGGGCGGCGGAAGCAGGTCGGCGGTCGGCAGGGAACGGTTCGCCAGCACGGGCGGAGTGGGGAGGATCTGCCCGAAACCGTCGCCGCGCAAGGGAAGCGGCTTCGCGCCGACCTGCCAGACGGGTGTGGGTGGCGGGGCCGAGGTCGACGGAGTCGTTGCCGCCGAAGAGGTTTGTGCCGGGCCGCTGGTGACGGCCGGGCTCGAACACGAGAAGAGCAGAAGGGCCGTAGCCGCCAGAATCGTCGCCGTAGCCCGCACGAGGTCCAGGGTGACAGATGCGTTCGGTGAGCACAGGTCCACCCGTTTCAGTGACACCACATCGGGCTTTCTCCGATTAGGGTATTCGCGATCGCTCGTGTACGCGCTGGAGTCGAATGACTTCCCAGGGTCTGACCGTACGTACGCCCCGGTGAAGGGACAGAACATGCCCAAGAAGTCACGTCGCACGCTGCTGCTCGCGGTCGGAGCGGTACTCGCGACGGCCGTGATGGTGCCGGTCGCGGTCAACAGCGCGTCGGCGGACGACAGCTCGGCGAGCGGGCCGGAGCAGGCGGCCCAGCCGAGGATCGTGGGCGGCGGCAAGGCTTCGGTCTCGCAGCACCCGTACGCGGTCTACCTGGCCGATCGCGGCGGCAACCAGTACTGCGGCGCGGTGATCGTCAGCTCCACGACGGTCGCGACGGCGGCGCACTGCGCGGTCGCGGTCAAACGCGCCGATGTCCGCGTGGTGGCGGGGCGGGACAACAAGCGTTCCCGGGACGGCGTGGAGCTGCGCGTTTCGCGGATCTGGGTCAGCCCCGACTACAGCGGCGATCCCGGCAAGGGTGACGACATCGCGGTGATGACGGTCAGCGGTCAGCTGCCGTACCGGCCCGCGAAGGTCGCGGACAGCGGCGACGCCGACCTGTACAGCGAAGGCACGAAGGCGACCGTTCTCGGCTGGGGCCGGGTCGCCGACGGCGGCGCGCGGTCGGAGTACCTGCGCAGCGCGGTCGTCCCGGTGGTCAGCGACAAGACCTGCCGCACCGCGTACTCGGGCTACGACCCGAGCGACATGGTGTGCGCCGGCTACCCCGAAGGCGGCATCGACGCCTGCCAGGGCGATTCGGGCGGACCGCTCATGGTGGGCGACACGCTGATCGGGATCGTGTCGTTCGGCGAAGGCTGCGCGAAGGCGGGCAAACCCGGTGTCTACACCCGTGTCTCCCACTTCGCGAACGAGATCTCCCAGCAGAAGAACCGGGGCCTGATAGGCTGATCGATGCCTTCTTCACGTCCGATGTGCTAACAAGTGGGCGTGAGCACCGACACCCCGATCATCGAGACCTCGTCGTTCCCGCTGTCCGTCGCCGGTGACGAGATCACCGCCGCGCAGTTGCACGGCATCCTCCGCCTGCGCGTGGACGTGTTCGTCGTCGAGCAGGACTGCGCCTATCACGAGATCGACGGACGCGACCTCCTGCCAGGCACGCGGCACCTCTGGATCGGCGGTTCCGTCGCCGTCGATTCGTACTTGCGGGTGTTGCAGGACGCTGGCGGCACCTTCCGCATCGGCAGGGTCTGCACGGCCGTCCGCTCACGTGGCAAAGGGCTCGCGGGACGGCTGATGGAGACCGCCCTCGCGGGGATCGGGGACGCGCCGTGTGTCCTCGACGCGCAGACCTACGCGACGAAGTTCTACGCCAAGTACGGCTTCGTGGTCGAAGGCGAAGAGTTCATGGAAGACGGGATCCCGCACATCACGATGTGGCGCCGGGAGGCGCCGCGGCCGTGATCACCCCGACCGCGCGGTCCACGTCGGCCTCGGTGAGGTCGGCCCGCGCGGTCAGGCGCAGCCGGGAGATGCCGTCGGGCACGGACGGCGGACGGAAGCAGCCGACCCGCACGCCCTGATCGGCGCACGCGGCCGCCCACGCGACGGCCGATTCCGGGGACGGCGCCTGCACCGAGATCACCGCCGCGTCCGGGAGGCTGACCCGGAAACCCGCCGATTTCAGCTGCATCGCGAGGTTTCCGGCGGCTTCGGTCACCTTGGTGGCCAGCTCGGGCTCGGCCTTCAACGCGGTGAGCGCGGCCAGCGCGGCGGCGGCACTGGCGGGCGCGAGGCCGGTGTCGAAGATGAAACTGCGCGCGGTGTCCACGAGATGCTTGATCACCCGACGCGGTCCGAGGACCGCTCCGCCTTGCGCCCCAAGGGATTTCGACAGCGTGATCGTGGTGACGACGTCCGGCGCGCCGGAGAGTCCTGCCGCGTGGACGGCGCCGCGGCCGCCCTCGCCGAGGACACCGAAGCCGTGCGCGTCGTCGACGAGCAGTGAGGCGCCGTGCTCCCGGCAGACACCGGCGAGCTGCTCCAGCGGGGCGATGTCGCCGTCGACGGAGAACACGGAATCGGTGACGACGAGCGCGCGCGGTTTCCGGCGGGTCGCGAGCGCGTGTTTGAAGGCGTTCGGGTCGCTGTGCGCGACGGCGGCGATGTCCGAGCGGGACAGGCGGCAGCCCTCGATCAGCGAGGCGTGGATGTACTTGTCCGTGACGATCGCGGAATCCGCGCCGGACAGCGCCGTGACGGCGCCGAGGTTCGCGGTGAAGCCGGACGAGAAGACCAGCGCGGCCTGTGTGCCGCAGAAGCGGGCGAGCTCGTGCTCGAGTTCGGCGTGGACCTCGGTGGTGCCGGAGACCAGCCGGGAGCCGGTGGCTCCGGCGCCCCAGCGCAATGCGGCAGCGGCGGCGGCACCGGCGACGCGTTTGTCCCTGGCGAGCCCGAGGTAGTCGTTGCCCGCGAGATCCAGCTCCGGTTCCTGCGCCTGCCGGATGCGCAGCTTGCGCACCAGCCCGGCCTCGGCCCGCTTCTCCGCTTCCACGTCGAGCCAGTCGAAGACCTGGTCGGGCGGGAGGTTCTGGGAAGCGGGGCCGGAAGAAGTCACGTCCCGCAGTCTCCCATCCGGCGTTCGGCGCCGGGCGTGGTGGTCCCCACAGCGAACGCAATGAAAGGTCCTTTCCTTGCAAAATTTGCAAGGAAAGGACCTTTCATGGCACTAGCCGCCGGGTAAACCGGCTTCAGTTACTTCAGCTGTCGTAGCTGCGACGCGGGCGACCGCCCGGACGCTGCGGACGGCCGTTGCCGCCACCGGACTCGCCACGACGCGGGCGGCCGCGGAAGCCGCCGGGACGGCCGCCTTCGCGGTGACCGTGACCCTCGCGCGAACCCTGGTAACCGCCGCGGTCGCCGCCACCGTAGCCGCGGCCACCGCCACGACGCGGAGACTCACGACGACGCTCGACGACCGGCTCGCCGCTGGGCTGCTGCGCACCGGTGATGCGGATGAGCTCGGCGTCGCCCGGGCGGACCGTGGTCTGCTCGGCGCGGACACCGGCGCGGTCGGTCATCCGGCGCACCATGCGGCGCTGGTCGTGGGTGACCAGCGTGACCACGACACCGGACGCCCCGGCGCGCGCGGTGCGGCCCGCGCGGTGCAGGTAGTCCTTGTGGTCGGCGGCCGGGTCGACGTGCAGCACCAGCGAGATGTCATCGACATGGATACCGCGCGCGGCGACGTCCGTGGCGACGAGGACGGGCGCGTAGCCTTCCTTGAAGTCCGCGAGGACGCGGTTGCGCTGGCCCTGGGTCTTGCCGCCGTGCAGCGCGGCCGCGTGGACACCCTTCTCGCGCAGGCGCTCGGTGAGGCGGTCCACGTGGTGCTTGGTGCGGACGAACATGATCGTGCGGCCCTCACGGGCGCCGATCTCGGTGATGACGTCCTGCTTGTCCTGGTGCGACACCTGGAGCACGTGGTGATCCATGGTGGTGACACTGGCGGTCGACGGGGCGACCGAGTGCGTGACCGGGTTGGTCAGGTACGCGCGGACCAGGCGGTCGACGTCACCGTCGAGGGTGGCGGAGAACAGCAGGCGCTGGCCGTCACGCGGGGTCAGGTCGAGGATCTCGCGAACCTGCGGCATGAAGCCCATGTCGGCCATCTGGTCGGCTTCGTCGAGCGCGATGAAGGTGCAGTCCGACAGCGACGCGGTGCCCTGCCGGACGTGGTCCGACAACCGGCCGGGGGTGGCGATCAGCAGGTCGACGCCGCGGGAAAGCGCGTCGGCCTGGCGGGTGAAGGCCATACCGCCGACGGCGGTGCGGCACCACAGGCCGAGCGACTTGGCCAGCGGGGTCAGCGAGTCGGCGACCTGCATGGCCAGCTCGCGGGTCGGGACCAGGATCAGCGCACGCGGGTGCTTCGGACGGGCGCGGCCGCCGTTGAGCCGGGTCAGCATCGCGAGGCCGAAGGCCAGGGTCTTGCCGGAACCGGTCTGGGCGCGGCCGAGCACGTCGCGGCCGGAGAGCGCGTCGGGGATGGTCGCCGACTGGATCGGGAACGGGGTGGTGATACCGGCGTCGGCCAGTGCCCGCAGCAGCGGCTCGGGAAGCCCGAGCTCCGCCCAGGTGGTGGCCTTGACACTCTCGACGGCGTCGTTGTGCAGCATCGAGTCACCCGCGGGGCGGGTGCGCGGCTTGCGGTGCTGCCGGGCCGACGGTGAGGTGTGGCCGGAGTTGAACGTGACTGTCACAAATGCCTCTCGGACGTGGCACGTCGCAAGGAGGCCCGGGCTGCCCGCACGCAGGCAAGGCAAGATGGTGTGCACAGATGGGCGTTCACAGGGACGAACCCGGCACACCGCGTCTGCGTGACACCGCGCGCCAATTGGTTGATACGGATACCGCGAGCCATTCGGTTGGCTTTGGAGGCGACGGACACCACTCATCCACGCCGCCGGTTGCGGTCTGTCACTACTGTACCGGACCGTTATCCGGCCGCCCAACCGGAGGGACCGATTGTGGGCAGGGTCTCCACGACGGCTTCTCCCTGCGTGTCATGAAAGGGTCGTTCCTGACCCGTCACGTCCTGAACGACCCTTTCATGACACTGTGGACGGTCACCGGAGACCGGCGATCTCCTTCAGCTCCTCGATCAGCTCCGAAACCGCCGTGAGCCGCTCCGGCAGCCCCCGCGAGTGGAACCACGTCGCGATGTTCCGCACGTCCCGCGCGAGGAACTCCAGCCCGCCCGGATTGGCCACGATGTCGACCACCTGCGGCAGATCGATCACCATGATCCGCTCACGGTGGACGAGCAGGTTGTACGCCGAGAGGTCGCCGTGCGCGAGCCCCTGCGACGCCAGCAGTTCCAGCATCGCCGAGGTCTGGAACCACAGTTCCCGCAACTGCTCCGGCTCCGGGCGGACCTGTGCCAGGCGCGGCGCGGCCGTCTCGCCGTCGCCGAGGAATTCCAGCAGCAACTCGGTGCCGTCACGCTGCACCGGGTACGGCACGGGCGCGCCGACCGCCCAAAGCCTGCTCAGCGCGCCGAATTCGGCCACGGCCCACTGTTCGGCGATGAGGTTGCGGCCGAAGCTGCTGCGCGACTCCATGGCCCGCATCTCCCGCGACCGCCGCATCCGCCTGCCTTCGAGGTAGCCGGCGTCGCGATGGAACAACCGGTGCTCGCCACTGCGATACCGCTTGGCGGCGAGCACGACACCCTCGGTACCGGGCAGATTGCGCCGGACGAGGTGGACGTCCGCCTCCTTGCCGGTCTTGAGGATGCCGAGTTCGGTGTCCACCGCCGCCAGTTCGGTGATCACCCAGTCCGGGCGCGGCAGTGGCCCGTGCTCCGCCTCTCCCCATGTGCTCCAGCGGTCGGCGCCGTCGGGGATGGCGGTTTCGGTGTAGGCGTCCTCACGCAGCCGGGCGAGCCGGACGCGTTCGGCTTCGGTGAGCCGTCCGCCGCGCGCGGGTTCGGGCTCGTCGTCGAAACGGCGACGACGGGTGCGGCTCGGGCGGTTGTAGGTTTCTTCTTCGAGATCGTGCTTGCGCACTGGTGGGTTCTCCTAGATCAGGGATGCCCCACCGGGCGAGCGTCGTGGCTCAGCCGCGAGGGGCGAGTGGATGGGGGCGGCCAAGGCCCCGGACAGTCATCAGCACGAGGCACCTCCCTGTCGCATCCACCGGCTCCCTGCCGGATCGCGCACGATCATCGCGGACGCCGTCGGGCGCGCGCAACCGAATTAATTCTCGTGGCGCGGCTACGCCGACCGCAGTCGCGCCAGCTCGCTCCGCGACCGCACCTTCAGCTTCCGCAGGACACTCGCGACGTGCTGTTCCACCGTGCGCCGCGACAGGAACAGCACCTCGGCGATCTCCCGGTTGGTGTGCCCGGCGGCCAGCAGGCGGGCGACATCGCGCTCGCGGGGGGACAGTTCGTCGCCGTAACCGCGGCGGCCGCGCCGCGAAGGGGCGACCGCACCGGTGGACCGGAAGGCGTGGCGGCAGCGCGCGGCGTCGCGGGTGGCGCCGAGGTGGTCGAAGGTCTCCGCGAGCGCCGCGAAGGTCTCGGCGACGTCCTCGTCGCGGGCCAGACGGCAGCGCGTGGCCCGTTCGGCGATCAGTGCGGCGTGATACGGCGCGGGGAGGGCTTCGAACCGGGTCCTCGCCTGCTCGAAGGCCTCGATCGCCTCCGCGTGCTCGCCTCGGGACGCCGCGATCAGCCCGCGGTTCGCGGCCAGCGCCGCCCGGGTCGACGGCGCGTCCAGGTCGCCGATCTCGCGTTCGAACTCGTCGGTCAGCGCTTGCGCTTCGGCGTCCCGTCCGGTGGCGCAGTACGCGTCGACGGCGGCCATCAGCAGATCGGCGCCCCAGGCCCAGACACCCTTGGCGCGCAAGAGTTCCAGTCCCTTTTCGGCCTGCGCGACGGCGGCCTCGCCGAGGTCCTGCGCGAGCAGCATGCCCGCCATCCCGGCGTGCGCGGCGATCGCGACCGGGGTGAACGCGTTCTCCGGCTGGTCCGCCGCGGTGCCGGCGAACCGGGCCGCGGCCTCGTCCCATTCGCCGCGGGCGGCGGCGAGCAGGCCGAGGACAAGGCATAGTTCACTGGTCACGGGCAGGAGGTCGCGGTATTCGTCGATCAGCGCGCAGGCCCGTTCGGCGAGGCCGTCCCAGTTCCCGGTGAGCCAGTCGGTGTGGACGGCCGTCGCGCGGGCGGTGCTGACGACGTACGGCGCCCCGCAGTCGGCGGCCAGCTGCATCCCGCTGTGCAGCAGGCTTCTGGCCCGCCGATGATGGCCCGTCCAGGCGCAGGCGTCGGCGCTGTTGCAGTGCAGCCGCGCCAGATGCCGCTGTTCGTCGGCGGAACCGACGCTGGTGGGCGCCCGGTCCAGCATGTCCCAGCCGCGCGCGTCCCCGATGTGCAGCCGCGACGCCGCGTTGTTGGCCAGCAGGATGATCTTCAGCCGCCGGTCGGTGGCCCGCTCGATGAGCCCGTCGACCCGGTCCATCCAGCGCCGGTGCTCCCGCAGCGGGGTCGCGCCGACCCACGGCTGCGCGAGAACGCCCATCCCGCGTCCGGCCAGGTCGGGCCGGTCGGCGAGGTCGTTGACGGCGATCTCGATCTCGGTCCTCGCCGCCTCCAGCCCGCCCGCCTGGCGCACCAGCAGGAGCCCGAGCCCCAGCCTGACCTCGCCGCTCAGGCGTCCGGACAGCCTGCCGTCGGTGAGCAGCCGCTCCAGTGCCGGGACGACCTCGGTCTGCGCGAGACCGTTGCACGCCACCGAACTGAACTTGACCGCCAGTCTGTCCACATCGGACGGTTGCAGGCCCGGTTCGTCGAGCAGGGTGCGGAGCAGATCCGTCGCGGTCGCGAGATCACCGACGGCCGACGCCTGATCCGCGGCCGCTTCGCCGTACTTCAGCGCGCCGGCCCGGTCACCCGCCTTGCGGCAGTGCTCGGCCAGCCGTACCAGGGATTGCGGGAGGCGGTCGCGCAGCAGCCGCGCGGCCCGCCGGTGCAGCTCCTGGCGATCGGGGCCGGGGATGGTGCGGTACGCGGCCTGCTGGGCGAACGCGTGCCGGAAGCCGTACGTGCCCTCACCGGTCTCCACCAGGACGTTGCGTTCCAGCGCGAGGACGAGCGCGCGGCGGGCCCGCTCGGGGGTGAGCGCGGCCGCGGCGGCCAGCAGGTCCGAAGTGGACGGTGTGGCGAGAACGGCGGCGGCTTCGGCGATCCGCCGGGCGGGGGGCGGCAGCGCGACGAGGTGTTCGACCGTCGCTTCCCGCAGCAGCGCCGGGACTTCGACCGTGTCGAGCAGGTGCCGTGCGGTCGCGCCGTCGGCGTGCACCGCGCCATCGAGGCCGCCGATCGCGTGCACGATCTCCTCGACCACGAACGGGATCCCCGCGGTCCGCTCGTGCAGCCGCGCGGCGAACTCGGCGGACACGTTCGCTTCGCCGAGCAGCGCCGAAACCAGCGCCTGGACGCCATCGCGGTCCAACGGCCGGAGTGCGACGAGCGCGTGCGCGGTGCCGGACGCCGGGCGGTAGGCGCTGCCGAGCGGGATGCCGCCGGGCGTCTCTTCGCGCCGGTACGTGAGCAGGAGGGTCAGGCCCGCGGGCGGGTCGGTCATCAGGAACCGCAGCAGGCGGCGGGATCCGTCGTCCGCCCAATGGAGGTCTTCGATGAAGAGGACGTGCGGGCCCAGTGAGCCGAGCAGTTCCCGGACGGCACGGAAGAGCCGGTGCCGTTCGGCCCTCGGATCGCCGAGCCGGGGCGGCGGCTCCGGCAGGAAGGCCGCGAGCTCCGGCAGATAGGGCGCGAGGACACCGGTCACCGGATTGAGATCACGCGCCGGGCGGACGTCCTTCAGCGCGTCGAAGACCACGCCGTACGGGAAGGGCTCGCGCAGCGGCTGGCAGGTTCCGGTGAGGACCGGCCGTCCGCCCAGTTCGGGGCAGGCCAGCAGTTCGGCGGCGAGCCGGGTCTTGCCCACCCCCGCTTCGCCTTCGAGCATGAGCACCGACGGCGAGCGCATCGCGCCGTCGAGGAGTTCGCGCAGTTCCGCCTCACGGCCGACGAGCACGGGCGCGCTCGTCCTGCGTCGGCAGCCACCGATCACCATTGCCGGGTCACCCCCGCTTCACGAACCACACCGTTCGAGTGAACGCAGCTTAAGCGCCTGCTTAGTGATCACGGAACCCACTCGGACCGTCACAGAACTTTCGTAGGGACGGGGAGTTCTCCTATTAGATACGTAGTCCTACGGAGTGTTGCCTCGCTTGTTCGCGCAGGTCCCGCCACCCGAAAGTGAGTGCAGCGTGACTGCACGTCACGGCGCCGGCCCGGAATCCCGCCGGCGCGAACCACCTGTTCGAGTGAACGGAGCTCAGGAAATGCGTGGAGAACTTCGACGTCACCGGATCGCGGGTGCGGTACTCGCCGGGGCCTGTGCGGCGGCCACCGTGGCCTTCGCCGGACCGGCCGCGGCCGCCGAGGGGCAGATCCGCGGCGCCGGTGTGCCGGGAGCCGTCACGGACGGGTACATCGTCTCGCTCAAGAGCGGCGACGCAGGCCTCGCGGCCAAGTACGGCGGCCAGGTGAAGGCGACCTACACCGCCGCGCTGAACGGTTTCTCGGCGAAGATGACCGAGGCACAGGCGAAACGCCTCGCCGCAGACCCGAACGTCGACTTCGTCCAGCAGGACGCGGTCGCCCACATGACCGGCACCCAGACCAACCCGACCTGGGGCCTGGACCGGATCGACCAGAAGAACCTGCCGCTGGACAAGAAGTACACCTACCCGAACGACGGTGCCGGGGCGACGGTCTACGTCCTCGACACCGGTGTCGACTACCGCCAGTCCGACTTCGGCAGCCGCGCGACCAGCGGGTACGACTTCATCGACAACGACAGCGACGCCCGCGACTGCCAGGGCCACGGAACGCACGTCGCCGGCACGGTCGGCAGCGCCACCTACGGCGTCGCCAAGGGCGCCAAGATCGTCTCGGTCCGCGTCCTGAACTGCCAGGGCAGCGGCCAGTATTCGCAGATCATCAGCGGGATCGACTGGGTCGTGAAGAACGCCAAGGGCCCGTCGGTGCTCACCATGAGCCTCGGTGGCCCGGCCGACTCCGGTGTCGACGCCGCCGTGCGCCGCGCCGTTTCCGCGGGCATCACCAACACGGTGGCCTCCGGCAATTCCAACACGGACGCCTGCTCCACCAGCCCGGCCCGCGTCCGTGAGGCCATCACCGTCAACGCCACCCAGAGCGACGACCGCCGGTCGACGTTCTCGAACTACGGCAGCTGCACCGACATCTTCGCGCCGGGCACCAGCATCACGTCCCTGCGCAATGGTGGCGGCACCCAGCAGATGAGCGGTACCTCGATGGCGACGCCGCATGTCGCCGGCGCGGCCGCGATCTACCTGACCTCGAACCCGTCGGCGACCCCCGCCGCCGTCGCCTCCGGCCTCGCCAACGCCGCCACCAGCGGTGTCGTCAAGAGCCCGGGCACCGGTTCGACCAACAGGCTGCTGAACGTGGCGGGCCTCTGATGCGGCGCGGCGTGCGGGCCGGTGTGGTGGCCGTCGCGGCCACCGCGCTGGCCGCGCTCGCCGCGGGCAACGCCCTCGCCGCGGAGGCGGAAGGCGTTGTCGTGCAGGCGAAGCAGCATTACGGCGAGCAGTACATCGTGGAGCTCCACGACGTCGGCACCCTGGCGGTCGAGCAGTCCTCGGCCGCGCTGACCGGCCGCTACGGCGGCGAGGTCCGGTCGGCGTACAAGAACGTGCTGCGCGGGTTCTCGGTCAAGGGCATGTCCGAGCGACAGGCTCGGCGGCTCGCGGCCGACCCGGCGGTCAAAGCGGTCTACCAGGACGGCACCGCGCGTGCCGTCGGCACGCAGACCAACCCGACCTGGGGTCTCGACCGCGTCGACCAGAAGACCCTGCCGTTGGACAAGAGCTTCACCTATCCGAACACGGGCGAGGGCGTCACGGCGTACGACCTCGACACCGGGATCAACCCGGAGAACCCGGAGTACGAGGGGCGCGCGTCCATCGGCAAGGACTTCGTGGGCGGCAACGGGAAGGACTGCAACGGGCACGGCAGTCACACCGCGGGCACCATCGGCAGCAAGACCTACGGCGTGGCGAAGAAGGTCAAGCTCGTCGGGCTGAAGGTGCTGGGCAACGACTGTTCGGGCAACGGTCCCGACTCCGCCATCGTGGACGCGGCGGAATGGCTGACCGCGAACGGCACCAAACCGGCGGTGGCGAACCTGAGCCTGCGGATGGACCAGGTCGGGCTCGGCGACGACGTCATCAAGAAGTCCATCGCGGCGGGTTTCGTCTACGTGGTGGCGGCGGGCAACGAGAACCAGAACGCCTGCAACGTCAGCCCCGCCCGCATCCCCGAGGCGATCACGGTCGGCGCCTCGGACCAGAGCGACAACAAGTCCTCGTTCTCCAACCACAGTTCGTGCGTGGACATCTTCGCCCCTGGCAGCAACATCACGTCGCTGTCCACGTCCAACGGTGGTTCGGCGAACATGAGCGGGACGTCGATGGCCACGCCGCACGTGGCCGGGGCGGCGGCGCTGTACCTCGCCGCGAATTCCGGTGCCACCGCGCAGCAGACGCGCGACGCGCTGGTGACCAACGCCTCCGACGGCGTGCTCAAGGGACTGCCGTCCGGCACGGTCAACAAACTGCTGAACGTGTCGTTCATCGGCGGCGGTGGCCCCACGCCCACGTGCGGGGCCAAAACCACCACGACACCGGTGTCCATTCCGGACGCGGGTGACGCGGTGACCAGTTCGGTGACGCAGGAAGGCTGCGACGGCAAGGCGTCGGCGACGCTGCCCGTCAAGGTCGACATCGCGCACACCTACACCGGTGACCTGGCGATAGACCTGATCGGGCCGAGCGGTGCGGTGTTCGGCCTCAAGCAGGCGGGAGGGATCGGCGAGGCGAGCGGCGTGCACACGTCGTACACGGTGAACGCCTCGTCCGAACCGGCGAACGGGACCTGGAAACTGCGGGTCCGTGACGTCTACCGGTTCGACAGCGGGACGATCGAAGGCTTCTCCATCACCTTCTGAGTCCTTGCGAACGGCGTGCGCCGCGGTCACGATGACCGCGGCGCACTGTCGTTTCGCTGGGAGGCTTTGCATGGAGTCCTTTGACGCCGTGATCGTCGGTGGCGGGCACAACGGCCTGGTGGCGGCGGCCTACCTGGCCAGGGCCGGCCGGTCGGTGCTGGTGCTGGAACGGCGCGACGAGGTCGGCGGGGCGGCGGTCTCCTTCCGTGCCTTTCCCGGCGTCGACGTCCGGCTGTCGCGGTACTCGTACCTGGTGAGCCTCTTGCCGCGCAAGATCATCGCGGAGCTCGGTCTCGGGCTCGATCTCCGGCGGCGGCGGATGTCTTCGTACACACCTGTCGGCGATGGCGGTCTCCTTGTCGACACGGGCGACGACGGCCGTACGGCGGCGTCGTTCTCCGCGCTCACCGGGTCCACAAAGGACTTCGAGGCGTGGCGGCGGTTCTACGCGATGACGGCTCAGGTCGCGGAACGGACGTTCCCCACCCTGACCGAACCGCTGGTGTCCAGGGAGGAACTGCGTTCGGGCATCGAGCCGGAGGCATGGGACGCGCTGTTCGAACGACCGATCTCCGAAACGCTCACCGGGATGTTCGGCGACGACACCGTCCGCGGTGTCGTGCTGACCGACGCGCTGATCGGCACTTTCGCCGGAGCCGGTGACTTCCGGCAGAACCTGTGCCTGCTCTACCACGTGATCGGCAACGAGACCGGCGACTGGGACGTGCCGGTCGGCGGGATGGGCGCGGTGACCGGGGCGCTCGCGTCGGCCGCGCGGACGGCCGGGGCGCGGCTGGTGACCGGCGCCGAGGTGTTGTCCATCGATCCCGGCGGATCCGTGCGTTACCGGCTCGGCGACGACGAATTCACCGTGCGCGGTGGGCACGTGCTGTCGAACGTCGCACCGCGAGCGCTCGCGCGGTTGCTGGGGGAGGAGCCGCCGGAGACGCCGGAAGGCGCGCAGCTCAAGGTGAACATGGTGCTGTCGCGGCTGCCGCGGCTGCGGGATCCGGGCGTCGACCCGCGTGAGGCGTTCGGTGGCACGTTCCATGTCAACGAGGGTTACGAGCAGCTGGCGACGGCCCACGCCGAGGCCGCCGCGGGCCGGATCCCGTCGCTGCCGCCGTGCGAGATCTACTGCCATTCGCTGACCGACCCGTCGATCCTCGGCCCGGCCGAACAGGCCGCCGGGGTGCAGACGCTGACGTTGTTCGGGCTGCACATGCCCGCTCGGCTCTTCGAAGGGCGCAACGATGCCGCGCGCGACGAGGCGCTGCGGGCGACCTTGTCCTCTTTGGACAGTGTGCTGGCCGAGCCGATCGAAGACTGCGTGCTGCGTTCGCCGGACGGCAGGTTGTGTGTCGAGGCGAAGACGCCGCTGGACCTCGAAGCCGAACTGGGGCTGCCCGCGGGACACATCTTCCACCGCGATCTGTCGTGGCCGTACGCCGCGGATGCGGCTCAGGTGGGACTTTGGGGCGTTGAAACGGCGCACGAGCGGGTGCTGCTCTGCGGTGCCGGGGCCGTGCGGGGCGGCGGTGTGTCCGGCATCCCCGGGCACAATGCCGCCATGGCGGTGCTTTCCCGGTCCTGAAATGTCATGAAAGGGTCGTTCAGGACGAAATATGTCCTGAACGACCCTTTCATGACACTCGCTACTGGACCGTGAGGGTGTAGGTCGCCGTGGCGGTCTTGCCCGCCGAGTCCGTCGCGGTGACGGTCACCGGGTACGTACCGCGCTGGAACGGCGCGACCACCTGCATGGTCGAACTGCCACCGCTCGAGATCGTCTTCGGGTTGAAGAACGGTGCGAACGGCAGTCCCTGCCCGGACGCCGACAACGTGATCGCGCCCGTGCCGCCGGAGGCGGAAACCGTGACGTTGCTGAAGAAACCGGGCTGCGACGTCCCGCTGGCGGGGCTCAGGCCCACCTTGAGCTCGCCGGGTTGCGGGGCGCCGTCGCCGACGGTCAGCGTCAGGTTCGTGGTCGCGGTGTCGGTGGTGCCCTTGCCCGAGATCGTGACGGCGTAGTCCTTTTCGGCCGTCCCGGCGGGAACCTCGATGCTCACCTTCGCCGACTCACCCGAGGTGATGGACGTGGGCTGGAACGTGGCCGTCGCGCCCTCGGGAAGTCCCGAAGCGTTGAGATCGACCTTCTCCGCGCCGTTCTTGCCGGGCTTGCTGGTCACCGTGGCCGAGACGTACTTGCCCGGCTCGACCTTGAGCGAGGACGGCGTCACCCCGAGCGAGAACGTCTCCGGGTTCTGCGGTTCGCCGATCTGCTGCTTGACCCAGTCGCCCATTTCGTTGTTGAGCCTGCCGTACACGCTGTACCACTTGAAATCGCTGCGGCTCCAGGACGCGACGCCGACGATCTTGCCGTCCACGATGAGCGGCCCGCCGCTGTCACCCGGAAGGATCGTGACGCGGCCGTCGCTGTAGCCGCTGCAGATCATCGTCGCGTCTTTGAAGCCCGCGCCGACGCCGTTGCAGTTGCTTCCCTGCACGATCGGCAGGGTGAACTTGTGCAGTTCGACGTTGCGCGTGTCGTCGTTGTGATCCTTCTTGCCGTAACCGAGCCCCAGCCCGGACTTGCCCGGCTGGTTCAGGCCCGTGTCGGCCGACGTCGCGACCTTCGCGTACTGGCCGCCCGGCACCGGGATGTCGGCGTCCGTGGTGACCACCGCGACGTCGTAACCCTGGTCGAAGTTGACGTACTTCGGGTGCTTTTCGTAGCTGACGACGCCGATCCGCGTTCCGCCGCCGGCGTTGAGGTCGTCCAGCCCGTAGAGGAAGGACTTCTCGCCAGCCGCGTCCTTGCAGTGCGCGGCGATCAGGATCTTGCGCGGCGCGACGACCGAACCCGTGCAGGTCTGCCCTTGCGGCCGCGTTCCGCCTTCGCGCAGGCCGGCGATGATGAACGGGTGGTCCTTGACCGAGGCGGGGGTGCCGCCGATGGAGTTCGTGTGCAGTCCACCGGGGACGACCGCTTGATCCGTCGGGGTGACGGCGGGCAGGTTCGCGGCGGCCGCCGGAGCGGGCAGGAGGACCGAGAGGCAGCCGAGGGTGGCGGTGGCGATCCCCAGTAGCCGTTGTCTTCTGTTCACGGTGGTTCCTTTCCAGGTGGCTGGAAATCACTTTCCGCATGTGCACCTGGCGGAACAACCGAGGAAGGAGCCCGTAGGGGTACGGAACTAATGCGCTCCGTCGCCGGTGAGCAGCTCGATACTGTGGTCTCCGGTGCGCTCGACGTCGAGGCCCGCCTTCGTCAGGACCCGCATCAGCTGCTCCACAGTGGACGGTTCGCTGCGTGACTTCACCAGCTCCGCGGCCAGCCGTCCCTTGTACGCCTTGTTGAAGTGGCTCACCGTGGTCCGGTTGCCCTTCGCGTCCTCGGTCACGACGCGCACGGTCACCGCGTCCGGGCGGAGCTTCGCCAGTGCCGAGTAGGTCCCGGACCGCAGGTCGACGACGAGCCCCTCGACAGCCTGGAGCGCCGGTTCGAGGACCGGCTTCCACACGCTGCGGATGGTGCCGAGCGACGGCAGCGCGTTACCACCCGAAAGCCGGTACGCCGGGATCGGATCGGTCGCCGCGACCACGCCGAACAGCGCCGAAGCGACGGCGAGACGCTTCTCGGCCTTCGCCAGCGTCGCCTTGGTGAAGGACTTCACGTCGAGCGCGTCGTAGAGGACCCCGGTGTAGCGGCGCAGGGCGGGCATCGTGGGCGAGGTCCACAGCTCGGCGTTGCGGGCGACCTCGTCGGCCTGCCGCGGCGTGATGCCGAGCGCGGCGACGCTGGCCGGGACGTCGACGGCCAGTTCGGTCAGCGCGTCGGCCAGCTTCGCCCTGGTCGGGTTCAGCTCCGGGAACGACAGCGCGTCGAGGTCCAGCGGCGCGCCGGTGCCGCCGGCGGCCTTGGTCTCGGAAGGGGGGAGGAGCACGAGCACCACGGAAGCGTAACTAAATGGAGTGCGTCACCCCGAGGCGCGGGCTTAGCCTCGTCCGCATGAGCCTGACCTGGCGCCCACTGACCTTGGACGACATGCCGCGACTGGCCGAGACCTTCGCCGAGGCGGAGCGTGTCGAGCCGATCGAGGAGCACTACAGCGCGGAGGATCTCGCCGAAGAGATCGGTACGCCGACCGTCGACCTGCCGACGGCGTCCACCAGCGCCTGGGACGGCGACACCCTGGTCGCCTACGGCCTGCTCCGGAAGCGTGACGCGGCGGATCCGGTGCACATGATGCGGGTCGAGACGCTCGTCCACCCCGCGTACCGCGACGACGCGATCGCCGCGCGCCTCATCGGCTGGTTCGAGGAGGCGGGCAAGGAACTCCACGCGAAGTCCCACCCGGACGTGCCGCTGGAACTGCACGCCGCGGCCAACACCAAACAGCGCTGGCTCTCCGAGGTACTCGTGGACGCCGGGTACGAGCACGCCCGGTGGTTCGTCGACATGCGGGCGGACCTCGGGTCGATCCCGCATGCCAAGCCGCTGCCCGAAGAGTTCCCGCTCGTCGCGTACGAGCAGAAGTACGAGGCGCTCACGCTGCGGTCCCGTAACGAGACCTTCGCCGACCATTGGGGGAGCACGGAGCAGTCCCCGGAGGCTTGGCGGCATCTGATCGTCGGCGCGAAGGACTTCCAGCCGCACCTGTCGTTCCTGCTGCTGAGCCCGGAGGGGGACCGGGTGGTCGCGATGGTGCTGAGCGCCCACTTCGCCTCCGATACGGCGGCCACCGGCGTCAAGGATCTGTACGTCAGCCACGTCGCGACCGACGCGAGCCTTCGCGGGCGCGGTATCGCGGGCGCGCTGCTCGGGCACACGCTCGTCCAGGCCAAGGCCGACGGTTTCCAGCGGGCTTCGCTCAACGTCGACCAGGACAACACCCATCGTGCCCTCGGCGTCTACGAGCGTGTCGGGTTCAGCGAGTTCCAGCGCTGGGCCGGGTACGTGAAGCCCGTTCCGACCTGACCGGTTGTCACCCGAAAAGGCGGATTTCGGTACAGTCGATCTTCTCGGATGAGATCGCTGGGGGTGGTAGGGCGTTGCCGGTTTCCGCACGCCTCGGCTGGCATGATCTGCCGTCGGCGACGCGTGACGCCGTGGAGCGTGAGCTCGGGTCGGTCGTCCGTCGTTCGTTGTGGCAGACCCCGGAGTTCGACGGCGGTGTCGCCGCGCGGCTCGAACTCGAACGCGGTCATGGCTGGGTCTTCCTGAAGGCGATCCCGGCGGGCAGCCCGCGCGCGGGCGGATACCGGACGGAGGCCGCCATCGCGCGACGGCTTCCCGCCGAGGCGCCCACGCCGAAGCTTCTGTCCTTTGTGGACGGTGAGTGGCTGGTGCTCGCGTTCGCCGACTTCGACGGCACCAGGCCGAACCTGCGGCCGGGATCGCCGGACCTCTCCGCGGTGCTGGCCACCTTCGGCGCGCTCGGGCGCACGCTCACGCCGTGCCCGCTGCCCGACGTCCCGGACGCGCTCGACGATCTCGGCCCGCTCCTGCGCGGCTGGCACGAACTGGCGAAGGAACCGCCGGACGACCTCGACGGCTGGGCCGTCCGCAACCTCGACCGGCTCGTCCAGCTGGAGACGTCCTGGCATCCCTGGTCGGCCGGGGACACGTTGCTGCACAACGACATCCAGCCCGAATACCTGGTGCGGACGGGGCCGGGCAGGGTGCTGGTCACCAACTGGCGCTACCCGGCGCGGGGCGCGGGCTGGCTCGATCTGGTCGCCCTCGTCCCGTACCTGCTCGACGCCGGGCACGAACCCGCCGACGTCGACCGCCTGCTGCGGCGGCGCCCCGTACTGGCCGGTGTCCCGGTCTGGGCGGTCACCGCGTTCGGCGTCGCGCTGGCCGGGCACGCCGAACGCGCGTCTCGGCTACCGGAACCGCCCGCGACGACGGGCGTCCGCGCGGCGCAGCGCCGTCTCGCCGCGGCGATGCGGGGCTGGCTCGCCTACCGGACGCACTGGCAGTAGCGCCTCTCTCGGCTCGTGAGTGGTAAGGACGGTTCTAACCGTCCTTACCGTTCACGAGGTTCAGGTGGGGTGTGCTCGTCACAGCTGGGATGAAGGGAGCTTTCGCTGCGTCTGATGCGGCGATAGGCCCCTTCGCGTCTTGCTGGTGGCGCAACGCCGCCGGCTGGGCAAAACCTCGGCTCGGACACAGGGCTCGTGAGTGGCCAGGACGGTTCTAACCGTCTTTACCGTTCACGAGGTTCAGCGGCTCTTCACCGGCGGCGTACCGGCGCAACTGCTCGGCGACCAGCCGCTTCGCGCGCGGGTAGAACGACGCCGACCCGCCCGCGATATGCGGCGTGATGATCACTCCCGGCGCGGTCCACAGTGGATGCCCGGCGGGCACCGGTTCCGGATCGACGACGTCCAGCGCGGCACGAAGACGCCCGGAGACGGCCTCGGCCGTGAGCGCCGCGGTGTCGATCGCCGAACCCCGCCCGACGTTCACCACCAGGGCGCCGTCCGGCAGCGCGGCGAGTTCCGCGGCACCGAACAGACCCATGGTCGCGGGCGTTTCGGGCAGGATCAGAACCACGATGTCGGCGGACGGCAGCAGGTCCGCCAGTTCGCTCACGCCGTGCACGCTCTCCGCGGGCCGCGCCGTGCTCGCCACCCTGGTCACGATCGCTTCGGCGGCGACGAGCTGCCGCTCGATGGCCTGACCGATCGAGCCGTGGCCGACCAGCAGCACCCGGCTGTCGGCCAGCGAACGCGTGTGCTCGCGCTCCCACGACGCCGTCGCCTGCTGCGCGAACCAGCGCGGCAGATCCCGCTGCGACGCGTGGATCAGCGCCAGCGCGTGCTCGGCCACGCTGAGGTCGTGCAGACCGCGCCCGTTGGCGAGCCGCACCCCCGCCGGCACCAGCGGGATCAGCTTCTCCACCCCGGCCGACAACGACTGCACGAGCTTCAGCGACGGAAGCCGGGAGAGCAGCTTCATCGGCTCGGCACCGGTGTCGTACGGCAGCACGTAGACCTCGACGTCATCGAGGCCCTCGTCCGGCAGCGGCCCCCAGCCGTCGTAGAGCCGCGCGCTCAGGCCCTCGGGCAGCTCGATGTCGGACCAGGGCAGGATGGCTCGCTCCGTCATGCCGCCATTCTGACCATCGCGGCCCGCCTCAGCCCTCGTGGGTGGCCACGCAGAATTCGTTGCCGACGGGATCGGCCAGCACCGTCCAGGCGAAGCCCGGCATCTCGTGTCCGTCCAGCTTCTTCGCGCCCAATCCGATCAGACGTTCCACCTCCTTTTCCATGTCGTCGGTACCGAAGTCCATGTGGACCCGGTTCTTGCCCACCCGCTCCTCGGGCACGCGCTGGAAGGCGAACACCGGCCCGTTCTCCTTCTCGGCGTGCAGGATCAGGAACTCGCCGTCGTGGTCCTGATCCACCTCGACCCCGAGCGCCTTCGTCCAGAACGCCGCGAGCCCGCGCGGATCCGCGCAGTCGATCGTGATCATGCCCAGTTCGATACCCATGGCGGCACGCTAGCGGCGGCCACCGACAAAACCGGGCGCCCGCGATAACCGGTTGAACCGGCCCGGGGCGGGGTGACTACGCTGCGCAGAACGTCTCAGCACGTAATTCCAGCGAGGAGCCCAGAAGTGATCACCAGGATGTCGTCGTTGTTCCTTCGCACCCTGCGTGAGGATCCGGCGGACGCCGAGGTACCGAGCCACCGGCTCCTGGTACGCGCCGGCTACGTCCGCCGGGTGGCCCCGGGCGGCTACTCCTGGCTGCCGCTGGGCCTGCGGGTGCTGCGCCGTATCGAGAACGTCGTCCGCGAAGAGATGAACGCCATCGGCGCGCAGGAGATCCAGTTCCCCGCGCTGCTGCCGAAGGAGCCTTACGAGGCCACCGGCCGTTGGACCGAGTACGGCGACGCGTTGTTCCGCCTCAAGGACCGCAAGGGCGCCGACTACCTTCTCGGCCCGACGCACGAAGAGCTCTTCGCGCTCACCGTGAAGGGTGAATACAGCTCGTACAAGGACTACCCGGTCGTCCTGTACCAAATCCAGACGAAGTACCGCGACGAGGCGCGCCCCCGCGCCGGCATCCTGCGCGGCCGCGAGTTCGTCATGAAGGACTCCTACTCCTTCGACCTCGACGACGAGGGCTTGTCCAAGTCGTACGAGCTGCACCGCCAGGCCTACACGAAGCTGTTCGACCGCCTCGGCATCGAGTACGTCGTCGTGAAGGCGACCTCCGGCGCGATGGGCGGTTCGGCCTCCGAAGAGTTCCTCGCCGTCGCCGAGACGGGTGAGGACACCTACGTCCGCAGCACCGAATCGGGGTACGCGGCCAACGTCGAAGCGGTCACCACGCCCGCTCCCGAGGCCAAGCCGATCGAGGGGCTGCCCGAGGCGAAGGTCCACCACACGCCGGACACCCCGACCATCGAGTCGCTGGTCACCTTCCTGAACGACGCCGGCCTCGGCCGCACCTTCACCGCCGCGGACACGCTCAAGAACGTCCTGGTGAAGACCCGCCAGCCGGGCGCCAAGGAGTGGGAGCTGCTGGCCATCGGTCTCCCCGGAGACCGTGAGGTCGACACGAAGCGCCTCGAAGCGTCGCTCGAGCCCGCCGAGTTCGAACTGCTCGAAGAGGCCGACTTCGCCAAGAACCCGTTCCTTGTCAAGGGCTACATCGGCCCGAAGGCGCTGAAGGACAACGGCGTCCGCTACCTGCTCGACCCGCGCGTCGTCGACGGCACCGCCTGGGTCACCGGCGCCGACGAGCGCGACCACCACGTGGTCGACCTGGTCGCGGGCCGTGACTTCACCGGTGACGGCACGATCGAGGCCGCCGAGGTCCGCGAGGGCGACGCGTCGCCCGACGGCAAGGGCACCCTGGTCGCCGCGCGCGGTATCGAGATCGGGCACATCTTCCAGCTGGGCCGCAAGTACGCGGACGCGTTCGAGCTCGACGCGCTGGGCCCGGACTCCAAGCCCATCCGCATCACCATGGGTTCGTACGGCGTCGGCGTCTCGCGGCTGGTCGGCGTGCTCGCCGAGCAGAACCACGACGACCTCGGCATCGTGTGGCCGCGCGAGGTCTCGCCGTTCGACGTGCACGTCGTCATCGCGGGCAAGGACGAGACGGTCGCCGCGGGCGCGGAGAAGCTCGCCGCCGAACTGGACGCCGCCGGTATCGAGGTCGTCCTCGACGACCGCAAGGCCACCCCCGGCGTGAAGTTCGCGGACGCCGAACTCGTCGGTGTGCCGACGATCCTCGTCGTCGGGCGCGGCCTGGCGAACGGTGTCGTCGAGGTCAAGGACCGCCGCACCGGAGACCGTGAAGAGATCGCCGTCGACGCGGTCGTGGAGCACCTGGTCAAACTCGTCCGTTCGTGATGTTCGGCAAGAAGCGCCGGGATTACCCGGGCTACGAGGACAACGCGGCGCTGGACGGGTTCGGGGGCTATCAGCCCTCGGACTCGTCCGGCTACACGCCTGCTCCCGAAACCCCGGCTCCAGCCGAACCGGAGCCGCAGAAGCCGGCGAAGCAGCCGATGTCGCGGAGCGGGCGAAGGGCCATGTTCGGCTTCTTCGCGACGATCGGTGTCATCGCGGTCGCCGCTCTCTCGAACAGCAGCGACAGTTCTTCGGACAGCAGCGCGCCGACCACCCGGGCCCCGGTCGTCTACACGCCTTCGCCCCAGGTCGTCGCGCCGCCGGTGATCGAAGGCTGGCAGTCGGTGGCCGGGAAGGACGGCGTCTACGCCTACGACGTCCCGCCGAACTGGACGCCGAAACCCGGCACGCTCCACGGCTGGGAGAAGGGCACCCAGGTCCCGGGCATCAGCATGGTCGCCAGCGCCTTCGTCGGCGAGGGTTATTGCCCGCAGGAAAAGCGAAGCAGGCTCGGCGGCGCCGGCGTGGCGAACGTGAAGGTCTCCGATCCCACCGCCGCGGCGCGGAAGGCGGTCGACGACCTCGCCGTCAGCGCCTACAACCCGGAGAACGGCCCGCTGACCGCCAAGATCACCCCGGAACCGCCCCAGCAGGCCGAGTTCACCCTCGGTACCGGCAAGAAGGTCCCCGCGAGCATCGTCCTCGCGGAGGTCGTCACCCCGCCGGGCCCGTGTGGCGCCCAGCGTGCCCTGGTCGGAGTGATCGCGCCGGAGCTGGGCGACGCCTCGGCGGCCCTGGCCGTCTATTCGGGCCAGGACGCGCCGGGCGGTGCGGACCGCGAGCTGATCCTGAAGATCCTCAAGACCTACCGGGGTGTCCCGGAGGCCGACCGCAAGACCATCACGCCGCCGCCTTCGACGTTGCGCTGAGGCTTCCCCTGGGGCAAGGCGAGGTAGAAGCCCGCAGCACCAGTACCTCCGCCACAACCTTCAACGTTGCGAAAGTGGCTTTCGCAACACGCCGCTTCTACTGTGAAGCCAGCGAAGAAGTCCTTGCCGGCTGCGGGTTCACCGACAGACGCTGAGGCTTCTTGCCCGACCGCGCGAGCTTCGCCAGCCGCAGCAGCCCGGTGTTCGGCAGGTACGCCCGGCCGAGCGCGATCCCGATCCGCGGAAGGTCCGCCTCGTCGCGGAACGCGAGGTACAGCGGCACGTGGCGCGGCTGGAACTTCGCCTTGAACGCGTGCAGCGAACGGAAGCCGTAGAACGGCTCCATCATCGTGCCGAGCGCGTCCAGCACCCGCTCGACGGCGTGCGCGGGTTCGCCGGAGCTCGCCAGCGGGGCGCCGGACAGCGAGACGAACTTCGCGCCTTCCTCGCGGAAGGCCAGGCACGACGACGCGATCAGGAACTCCATCGACGGACGGAACCCGTCGGCGCGTTTGCGCATGACGTCGAGTGTCCAGCCGCCGATCGCGCCCGCACCGGTGTGGACCGGCAGCCACGACGTCACGCCGTGGACCACGCCGTCGGCGTCCACCGCGAGACCCACGCGGGTCTCGGGATCCATCGCCTCGTCGACGCCGCCGAGGGTGAAGCCCATTTCCGGCATACCCTTGTCGCTGATCCACTCCTCGGAGATCGCGCGGACCTGCGAGATCACCGCGCGCGGCTGGTCGGCGAGCCGGACGAGCCGGAACTCGATGCCGTCCTTCTTGGCCCGGTTGAGCGCGGTCCGCACGTCCTGCCAGCGCTTGCCGCGGAACTCCAGCGTTTCCAGTTCGATCAGGGTGTCCTCGGCGACCTGGACCTGCTTCCAGCCGAGCTCTTCGGTCTTGGCGGTGGTGTCGCCGGTCGCGGAGAACAGGCACGGCACGAGACCGGTGTTCTCGCACATCGTGATGAACTCGGCGATCGTCCGGTCGGCGGCGCCGTCCGGGGCGATCGGGTCGCCCAGCGCGATGGCGACCCCGGCGTGCCGCCGGTAGGCGAGGTAGGACTTGCCGTCCGCGGCGACGAAGTACGAGTTCTGCGGCCAGGTCGTCATCCACGAAAGGGTGCTTCCGCCGTGGCGGCTGAGCAGCGTGCGGGCCAGCGCGGGGTTGCCCATCCGGCCGAGACGGCGGCACTTCCGCCGCGACGGCACGCGGAAGGCGCCGCGCGAAGAGACCAGCAGGGCGAATTCCACCGTCCAGAGCAGGTTGTCCACGAAGAACAGCGGCGGATCCACCACGCCGGCGTCCTCGCCGAAGATCTCCGCCAGCGTGAGCACCCCGCCGTAGACCATCACCTGCAGGATGACGAACGAGGTCAGGATCATCGCGCACCACCAGGCGACCTGGCTGCCCTTGCGCAGGCCGTTCATGATCGGCACCACGATCAGGCACAGGATGACGACTTCCCAGGTGGACAGCGAAAGCTCTTCGGACGAACCGAAGGGGCCGTTGCCCGGCACGAAGGACATCACCAGTTCGGCGACCGTCAGCACCAGCAGACCGGCCATGACGTAGAACCGCCACTCGCGCAGGCTCGGCCTCCGTTCACGCGAGGAGTCCTTGGCGCCGAGGAACTTCCGGCCGAACGGCAGGGCGAGGACGAGGGCGAAGAAGTGCACGAGGTCGGCGAGCGTGCCGACGAAGATGATCGCGACACCGGCGTAGACGCACAGCCCGGCGCGCAGCCGCAGCCGCCACGGCGGGCGCAGGGTGGCGCTGGCGACCGCGACCGCGGCGAGCGCGCCGCCGGAGAACCCGACGTCGAGGCTGCCCGCGACCCGTTCCGCCCATTCCCAGCCGGAGTTGCGGCTCAGCGCCAGGAACTGGACCGCCACCAGCACGCTGACGAACTGGCCGCCGATGGCGACGGCCATCGCCCGCCGGGTGCCGAGCCGCCATTCCGCGAACCCGGCGAACAACGCGAAGCTGAGCACCATCGGCAAGTAGTACAGCGGGACGACCGCGAACAGCGGTCCGGTGAACAAGGTCCACCACCGGCCTGATTCGAGCGACGGCAGCCCATACGCGATGTACGGGTACACCGCGCGGTCCTCGGCGGCCGACCAGAGCGCGCCCGTGGCCAAGGCGAGCGCGAGCATGGTCAGCGTGACGAGGCTGGTGAAAGGCAGCCGGTGCCTCAGCACCGTGATGATCTTGCGCGTCCGGCCCGGCGCGGCCGTCCCGCTTCCCCCTTTTGGCATGGAACTCAAATTAGGTCCGGGAGGTGCTCGGACACATCCGGCACGGGACCCATTTTTCCCTTAGGGGAGTGCTACTCGCGACGGATGCTCTCACCCATCTTGAGGACGACACCTCTGGCTATCGCGCCGGGGATCTGCTGGTCCGCCAGTACCAGGAGGACGTGGTAGCGGCCTGATCCGGGCAGCGCGCGCAGCGGGAGGGCGATGGCGGTGATCGAGACCGACGGGGCGGGGCACGGTCCGTCCGGGGCGGGGACGACGGTGGTGGTCACGGCGGTGGCGGTCGTCCCGCCGTCCAGGACCGGCACCGGCCCGGTTTCGCCGATCTCCGTCTTCGGGGATCGCCCGTACGCCGCTTCGGCCCAGCGCAGCGTCGTTTCCTCGGCGGCTTCGGCGAGGCCGCCGACCTCGCCCTCGTCGATGGTGGTGAATCCCGCCGTCGCGCGCGCCGAGAGATCGGTGCTGGGGCAGAACGCGCGGCGGAACCGTGCGACTCCCTGCAGGGTGACGAGGTCCCCGGCCGGGGTCTCGTAGCCGATGGCGACGTCGGGCTCTTCGAGCTTCCAGTCGGACGGGACGTCGTAGACGAACGGGTGATCGTCGGACACCACCGGTTGCCAGCCCGCGATCACGGGCCGGATCCGCGTGGCGGGTGCGGGGTCGGGCAGGACGAGATCGTGGGCGGACGGCGGCGGAGGCGCGGTCTTGGCCTGATAGGTGGCCGTCGTGCCGACGGCGAGGACGGCGGCCAGCCCGAGGACACCCAGCGTCGGCCTGAGGCGGAGGCGCCGGCGCGCCGGGATGGCGTCCCGGACGACCGGAAGCGGTCTCGTCTGCTCGGCCTCGGTTTCGAGTGGCTGCCCGGTGAGCGGATCGACGAACCACGGCCGAGGTTCGTCGATCCGCCCACCGGGGCCGGTCATTGCTGCGGCCTCAGACTCGCGAGGATCTTCTGGGCGTCCGCCTCGGGCAGCGCGTCCGGTGTGCCCTGGTCGATGGCCATGACGAAGCAGATGGTCTGGTCGCCGGACTTGAACGCGGCCGAAGTGACCTTCACGCTCGGCGCGCGGCAGTCCTCGGTTTCGGCGGGGGTGAACGTCCCGGTCGAGCTGACGGCCTGGATCGACCCGCTCGCGATCGGGACCTGCGTGATGTCGGGCATCGGGACGTCCGGTTTGCCGGTGGCGGACTGGATCCAGAGCCGGACGGCGCCCCTGGCGGCGTTCTCGACCGGGATCCGGTCCGCGGTGGCGAAGCCGACGACACCGCGGTTCGAGCCTCGGGCATCCGGGCAGGCGCCGAGTTTGTACGTCGACGCCTCGTGGATGACCATCTTGAACTCGCCCTCGTTGTAGCCGACGATCTGGCCAGGCTCGGTCTTCCAGCCCGACGGGGGCAGGTCGTAGGCGGTTTTGTCCTTCACCGACAGGATCCCCTGCCAGCCGGGCGTCGTCGAGGGCACTTTGTTGTCCTTCGGGGCGCCACTGCTCGAGGACGGCGGCTTCGAGGCCGAAGACGACGGCGGCACCGGCGCGGAGGAAGGCGGCGGCCCGGCCTGGGGCTGCGGCTCTTCGCCGTCACGCAGCACGAAGAAAAGCGTGGCGCCCACGGCGATCACCAGCACCAGCGCGCCGAGGCCGATCCACAGCCCCTTGTTGCCCTTCTTCGGCGGCTCCGGCGCGAAACCCTGGTACGTCTGCTGCGGGAACTGCTGGTAACCCTGGTACGGCTGCTGGGCGTACTGTGGCGGATTCTGGGGCGGGTAGCCCTGCTGCGGGGGTTGCTGCTGGTAGGGCTGCTGCGGTTGCTGCTCCGGCCAGCCGTTGCCGCCTGGGTATGCCATGAAGCGAGCTTAGTTAACGTCCCCCAGCACGGCCGCACGCACCGCTGCCAGGTCGGACAGGTCTCCGAGCACCGTGTGCGCGCCCGCGTCGGCCAGTTCCTCCGCGCTGAACTGCCCGGTCGCGACGGCCACCGCGACGGCGCCGTTGTCGAGCGCGGCCCGCACGTCGTCCGGGGTGTCGCCGATGACGACGACCGACGCCGGCGCGAACTCGGTGCCGTGTTTCGCCGAAGCGTGGCCGACGGCGGCGGGCACCAGATCGGGGCGGTGCGCCGAGAGCGAGCCGTAGCCGCCGATCTCGAAGTCCACGTGCTCGTGCAGGTCGAACGCGGTCAGCTTGTGCACGGAGATCTCCGGCAGATTCCCGGTGACCAGTGTCTGGACGACGCCGCCCTGCGTCGCGAAGGCGTTCAGCGCGTCCTTCGCGCCCGGGAGCGCCCGGCCGCTCGAAGCCAGCGTCGGGGCGTGGCTTTCGGAGATCGCGATCAGCGCGAGCCAGAGCTTGCGCACGTTCTCCTCGGTGGGCTCGACGCCGTGCGAGGTCAGGATGTCCGCGCTGATGGCGCGTTCGGTGCGGCCGCCGAAATTCGGCATCGCCCGCAGTTCGACGCCGGCGACCTCGGCGAGCGCGGTCGTGTACCAGGCGGCGCCGGTGCCGCGCAGGTCCACGAGGGTCTGGTCGATGTCCCACAGCACGAGCCGGTGCGGAGTAGTCACGCGGTCGACGGTACCGGTGACCTTATTCAACGTCTGTTGACTTCCGTGGGCGGGACGCCTACCTTGGCAGCTAATTCAACAGCTGACGAATAAATGGAGGACGGTCATGTCGAACCGTCGCCCCGCCGGGGCCTTCGCCTTACTCGCCGCGGCGGCCGGTGCGCTGGTCGCCGTCTTGCTCGGCTTTCTCACCTTCGGCGCGCAGGCCACCGTCGCGCCCGACGGGCTGCCCATCGCCGTCGCCGCACCTCCTGGCCCGCTCGAGGCCGCCGCGAAGAAGATCGCGTCCCACGGCGGCGGCCAGGTCTCGTGGCGGGTGACCTCCCCCGAGGAGGGCCGGAAACTGCTGGAGGACAAGGAGGTCTACGGCGTTCTCGAGCTGCCGTCGACGGTCGTGGTCTCCGGCGCGGTGAACCCGTCCGGAACGCAGATCGCGCAACAGGCACTGACCGGCGCCGCGCAAGCGATGGGCGGGACACCGAAGGTCGAAACGCTGCATCCCGCGAGCGCCGCGGGCCGGGTCGCGCCGCTCGCGCTGAGCGCGCTGGCGTGGGTCGGCTGCCTGGCCGCGGGCGCCGTGCTGATCCTGGCCGGACGGCGGATCGGCCGGGACGCGGGAGCCGCCGCGCGCTTCACGCAGATAGTTTCGGCGGGCGTGCTGGTCACCGGAGTGCTGGCCGGATTCCTGAAGCTGTGGGACTCCGCGCTCCCGCTCGGCTGGGACGTCCTCGGCTTCCTTCTCCTGACCTCGACCGGGTTCGCCGCCCTGCAGACCGGGCTGCTGCGGCTGCTCGGCGTACGGGCGATGGCGATCCTCGGCCCGCTCTACCTGGTCGCGCCCGCCGTCGCGGGTCAGGTGCCCGAGCTGCTGAATCCCGCGTACCGCGCGGTGCTGTGGTCCTGGACGCCGTTCCGGTTCGCCGCGGAAGGGCTACGGAGCCTGCTGCAGGGCGTGCCCGGCGCGCCGGACGTCGCGACCGGGGTGTGGGTGCTCGCCGGACTGCTCGCGGCGGGGCTGGTGCTCGCGCTGTGGCCGGGCCGCTCAACCCTCCAGAAGGCTGAAGCGGACACGCCGGACCGGGTTGTCCAGGTTGGTGTCCACTAGGCAGACCGACTGCCAGGTGCCCAGCGTCATCACGCCGCCGAGCACCGGGATCGTCGCGAACGGCGGCAGCAGCGCGGGCAGGACGTGGTCACGGCCGTGACCGGGACTGCCGTGCTGGTGCCGCCAGCGGCCGTCGCGGGGGAGCAGTTCGTCGATGGCGGTGAGCAGGTCTTCGTCGCTGCCGGCGCCGGTCTCGAGGATCGCCAGGCCGGACGTCGCGTGCGGGACGAAGACGTGCAGGATCCCGTCCTCGGCGTCCGCGTCGCGCAGGAAGGCCTCGGCGTCCCTGGTCAGGTCGTGCACCACGGCCACGCTGCCGGTGCGCACCTCGATCTCCGTGGAATACATGCTCTTCACGGTAGTGCCCCGAAGCGCGCCACGTAGTGCCAGACGCGTTTGAGGGCTTGCTGGTCGACGCCGCGGGCTTCGCCGAGGACACGGGGGTCGAGGTGACCGTCTTCGGCCAGCGCCAGGCCGAGTTCGACGAATTCGGGACCGCGGTACCCGGGGTGCCGTTCGAGTTCTTCGATGGAGAGGCGGAAACCAGGATGCCATTCGACCGGGCAGCCGAGTCGCGCCGCGGCCTTTTCGACGTCGGTGCCGCGGTGGCTAGGGTCGAGAGCGAGGGCTTCGACGTCCTTCGTGAGATCGACCGGACCGTGGACGTGTGCCTCGATGTAGTCGTCGAGAAGATCGGATTCGTCCTGCTCCGCCAGTGCGATCAGCGCGGAAACCCTGGTGCCGCAGCCGAAATCCGCCGGGTTCAGCACGCTGTCCGGGTAGCAGAACGTCGTCCGCGAGACCGTGTGCGCGGCCATCCGGAAATGGGCGGAGCCGAATCTCGGCGCGCCGCCGGTCGCACGGCGGCGGAAGTTCAAGGCGCCGTACTTCGGCCGTTCGGCGGCGGGCGCGTCGTCGTAGGCGCCGCCGAACATCCGGCTCTCCCAGTGCCAGCGATCTCCACCGGGATACGCGGTCAGCCCTCCGTTGCTCGTCCCGGTTTCGAACTGGTTGCGGTAGAACCCGTCCTCGGCCATCGCCGCCAGCAGCGGTCGTCCGTCCACTGTGGACCTGTCCGGATGGAAGTGCAGCGTCACCGGCAGCCCGGCCTCGTGCCCGCCGCGTGCTTTCGCCGCGACGTACGCGAGTGCCCGCCGGTTCATCACCCGAGTATCAGGCGTGCCGCCGGGCGAGGGCGACCAGATATCGCACCGGCTCGCCGGTCGGGTTGACGTAGGCGCACGGTTGGGGGATGCCGAGCTGAAGGCAGTCGCCGGCGTCGAGTTCGTGCTCGACGTCGCCCTCGCGGAAGCGCAGATGCCCGTCGAGCACCCAGATCTGGTGATGGGTCAGCGCATAGGTGTGCGCGGGGAAGGCGACCTCGGCGCCCGCGGGCAGCACGACCTCGACCAGTTCCAGCGGCCCGCCGAGCGTGGGCGAGACCGCGCGGCGCACGTACCCGGTGTCGGGGTCGGTCCACGTCGGCTGATCGGCGGCGCGCACGAGGCGCCGGTCGCCGTGTTCGGCGCGGGCGATCAGCTCGGACAACGTCATCCCGAGCGCGGCGGAAAGCCTGCCGAGCAGGACCGCCGTCGGCTGCGCCTCGCCCCGTTCGATCTTGCCGATCATCGCCCTCGACACGCCCGACATCTCGGCGAGGGCGTTGGCCGAAAGGTTCTGGTCGAGTCTCGCGGACTGGAGCGTCGCGGCGAGCGACGCGGACAAGGGATCCGACATGCTGCTCACTATAGTGGCAGTCTCGGTTACTATGGTCGCCATGGTGATCAGGGAAGCGACGGAAGCCGACGCGACGGCGTGCGCGGAGATCTACGCGCCGTATGTCACCGACACGGTGATCTCGTTCGAAACCGAGCCGCCCAAGCCGGACGAGATGGCCGAGCGCATCGCCAAGGCACAGCGATCGCACGCATGGCTCGTGCTCGAAGACGACGAAGGCCGCGTCGCCGGCTACGCCTACGGAGGCCCCTTCAGCGGTCGGCCTTCTTATCGCTGGTCATGTGAGGTCAGTATCTATCTGGAGCTCGGCCGCCGGAGGACGGGTGGCGGACGCGCGCTCTATCAGGCGCTGCTGGACAAGCTGGCGTCGCGCGGCTTCCGGAACTTCTGCGCGGGAATGGTGCTGCCGAACGACGCGAGCGCCGGGCTGCATCGCGCGCTGGGCTTCGAGCCGGTGGGGACGTACCGGCGGATCGGGTACAAGCACGGGGCCTGGCGGGATGTCGCCTGGGTGCAGCTGTGCCTGCCGGAGGTGGACGGGGTCCCGCTGGAGCCGCGCTAGGCCGGATCCGCCGTGAGTTCCGTGTCCAATCACGCGAGTTCGCTCTCCAGTCACGTGAGTTCGCCGTCCAATCACGCGAGTTCGCTGAAGATCACGCGCCGATCAGGCATCCTCCGCGTGGCCGCGAATTCGCCGACAGGTCCGTGCGACGCGACGAAAGCGTCCTTCACCGCATGAGACGCGGGGAAAGTCCCCTTCAGCCCGTCTTAGGACTCCAGATACCGCAGCACGGCGAGAACCCGCCGGTTGTCCCCTTCGGACTGAGGCAGCGCCAGCTTCCCGAAGATGCTCGACACGTACTTCTCCACCGAGCCCGCCGAAAGGAACAGCGCCGCCGCGATGGCCGAGTTCGACCGTCCTTCGGCCATCAGTCCCAGTACCTCACGCTCCCGCGGTGTCAGTCCGGCGAGCGCGTCCGTCTTCCGGGTGGCGGTGAACAGCTGACTGACCACTTCCGGGTCGAGCACGGTCTCGCCGTCGGCCACCCGCCGGAGTGCGTCGAGGAAGTCCGACACCTCCGCGACACGGTCCTTCAGCAGATAGCCGACACCGCCCGCGCGATCCGCCAGGAGTTCCGTCGCGTACTGCGTCTCGACGTACTGCGAGAACAGCAGGATCGCGCATCCCGGCAGTTCCGCGCGCAGCGCGATGGACGCGCGCAGCCCTTCGTCGGTGTGCGTGGGCGGCATCCGGATATCCACAATGGACACATCGGGGCGGTGTTCGCGCACCGCCGCGCACAGGCTGTCCCCGTCGGCGACGGCCGCGACGACCTCGTGCCCCCGAAGGTTCAGCAGTTCGACGAGCCCCGCCCGGAGGATGGCCGAATCCTCCGCGATCACGACGCGCACGCCGCCCCCTATTTCCGTATCGGTATTACCGCGCTGATCACCGTAGGCCCTCCCGGAGGGCTGTCGATGTCGAGCCCGCCGTCCACTGTCGCGAGCCGCTCGGCGATCCCGGCGAGCCCTCCACCGCGTACCGGCCGGGCCCCGCCTTCGCCGGCGTCGCGCACCACGAGCCGCAGGTCTTCGCCGACGATACCCACGTCGACCTCGATCGCGGAGGAAGTGTGTTTGGCGGCATTCGTCAGCAGCTCGGCCACGGTGAAGTAGGCGATGGTCTCGATCGACGGCGACGGCCGGTCCGGCAGGTCCACGGTGATCCGCGCGTCGATGCCCGAGCCCGCGGCCAAAGTGGACAGAGCGACGTCGAGGCCCGCGTCGAGCGCGGCGGGATGGATGCCGCGGGCGAGGTCGCGCAGCTCGATCAGAGCTTGTTTCGCGTTGGAATGCGCGGCTGTGACCAGGGCGGTGACCTGCTCGATGTCGCCGCCGCCGGCGAGCTCGTCCTTCGCGATGCCGAGCTTCATCGCCAGCGCGACCAGCTGGGCCTGCGCGCCGTCGTGCAGGTCGCGCTCGATCCGGCGCAGCCGCCGCGTCGCGTCGTCGACCGCCGTCGCGCGGCTGCGTTCGAGGTCGCGGACGCGTTTGGAGAGGTCCTCGGCGCCCAGGACCCCGCGCACCAGCAGGCGGTCGAATTCGGCGAGGCCGTGGACCACCCACGGCATCGCCAGCAGCACGGCCAGCCCGGTGAGGGCGAGCGGAAGGGTGAGGGGCCAGGTGTCGACGCGGAGGTCGAACGCCGGCATGGCCTCGCCGTTCAGGGTGAACCAGAACAGCGGATAGGTCAGCGTGCTCACGGCGTACACGAACAGGCTCGCGACCAGGAAGAACTCGATCACCGAAAGCGGCAGCCGGATCAGCAGATAGGCGATCGACCGCCAGCCGAGCGGATCCCCGAGCCGCCCTTTGACGCCGTTCCACAGCCCCGGCCGTGGTTCGCGACGGGCGGGCGGGGTGACCGTCGTCCCGAGCAGGCCACGCGCCAGGCCGATGTGGGCGACGCCGATCAGCCGCGCGCCCGCCAGGACACCGATGAGCACCGGCAGCCCGATCGTGAGCAGGCTCAGGCCGGCGCCGAGGAACAGCCCGACGACGACGAGCACCACGAACGCCAGCGTCAGCGGCGCGCCGATGATCACCCACGCCAGCTCGGCCCAGTACGCGCGGCTCAGCTGTGCGCCGAGGACGCGTCGAAGCAGGGCGAGGCAGGTGATCACGGCTTCAGCGTGCCGTGGCCACCCGCCTCGTGCCCATCCGGTTTTCCCTAGTCTTCGGCGCGGCCCTCGTCGGCCTGCGCCCGCTGGGACGCCTCGCGCATCTCGATGACGTCCGTCAGCCAGTCGCCGGTTTCGCGGGCGATGTCCCGGATCGCGCCGGTGATGATCGTCGCGATGTTGCCGATGTGGGTGGCCGCGGACTCGGTGACCTCTTGCACCACGTCCTTGGTGCTTTCGAACTGACCGACCATGTCAGACACCTTAAGCCGCTCGGAGGGTCTTGTCGCTCTCCACGGTAGCCGGTGTGCGGGGCTCACCGTTCCACGGAAGGGCCAGTTTCACGATCTTCTTGGCCACCGAGAACAGCTGCTTGTACAGGGGGCCGGTGTTGTACGGCAGGCCGTACTTCTCGCAGATCGCCCGCACCTCGCCCGCGATCTCCGGGTAGCGGCGCGCCGGGATGTCCGGGAACAGGTGGTGCTCGATCTGGTGCGAGAGGTTCCCGGTCATGATGTGGAAGAGCTTGCCGCCGGTGATGTTCGCCGAGCCGAGGATCTGCCGCAGGTACCACTGGCCCCGCGACTCGTTCTCGGTCTCCTCCTCGGTGAAGCTCTCGACGTCGGCGGGGAAGTGCCCGCAGAAGATGATCGAGAACGCCCACAGGTTGCGGGTCAGGTTCGCGGTGGCGTTGCCGAGGAAGGTCAGCGGCGCGAGCGGACCGGTCAGCAGCGGGAACAGCACGTAGTCCTTGCCGACCTGGCGACCGGCCTTCTTGAGCATCTTCAGGCCGACCTCCTTGTTGTCCGACCACTTGCGCTCGCCCTTGACGACGCGGTCGAACTCGAGGTCGTGCAGCATGACGCCCCACTGGAAGAACAGCGCGAGCAGCGTCGCGTACACCGGGTTGCCCAGGTAGTACGGGTGCCATTTCTGCGCGGTGTCCATCCGCAGCACGCCGTAACCGATGTCGCGGTCCTTGTCGAGGATGTTGGTGTAGGTGTGGTGGATGTAGTTGTGGGAGTGGCGCCAGTTCTCCGACGGCGCGACGGTGTCCCATTCGAACTTCTGCGAGCTCAGCGCCGGGTCGCGCGTCCAGTCGTACTGGCCGTGCATGACGTTGTGGCCGATCTCCATGTTGTCGAGGATCTTCGCCACCGAGAGCGCGGTCACCCCGGCGACCCACGCGGGCGGGAAGAACCCGGCGAACAGCAGCCCGCGGCCGGCGACCTCGAGCGCGCGCTGGGTCTTGATGACGTTGTGGATGTAGTCGACGTCGGCCTGGCCGAGATCGGCGACGATCCGCTGCCGGATCTCGTCCAGTTCGCGGCCGAACTCCTCGACCTGGGCGGGGGTGAGCTTGTCCTGCAAGCCGGTCATCACGGGCTCCTTTCTAAGCGTTGATCTCGACGTCCCCGACCGGGACGGAGATGCAGAGCTGGATCTCTTCGTTTTCTTCGCTGGAGGTCTCGCCGGTCTTGGCGTTGCGCACACAACCGGAGGTCTTGATCTGCGTGCAGGAGAAGCAGATGCCCATCCGGCAGCCGTGTTCCGGGCTGAGTCCCGCCTCTTCGGCCTGCTCCAGCAACGGTTTCCCGGAGTTGGCGAATTCGCGGCCGCTGCGCGCGAACCGAACCTGCCCTTCGGCGTTCTCGGTGTCGAAGGTGAGCGCCGGCGGCGTGAACTCCTCGGTGTGCAGATGTGCGCCGAGACCGTCGGCCTCGAAGACCTCGCAGACCGAATCCATCAGGGGTTTCGGACCGCACAGGAAGGTTTCGGCGTCCGGGTACCACGGCGCGGCCTCGGCGAGGTGCTCCTTCGAGAAGAACCCGTGGAGGTCGCCGCCGGTCTTGGCGTGAGTGAACGCGTGTACCACCCGCAGCCCGGGGAGCCGGCGCGCGAGGTCGGCGAGTTCGGCGCGATAGAGCGCGTCTTCGGCGCCGTTGGAGTAGTGGAGGAAGGCGAGATCGCCCTCGTATTTCTCGTCCGCCAGCGTGCGCAGCATCGACAGGACGGGGGTGATCCCGCTTCCGCCGCTCAGCAGCAGGATCCGCCGGGGCCTCGGCGACGGCAGGGTGAACTCACCGTCCGGAGTGGACAGTCCGAGCACCGAGCCGATGGTGACCGTGCGGTTCAGATGCCGCGAGACGAGCCCCTGCGGGTCGGCCTTGATGGTCAGTTCCAGTGATCCGTCGTGCTCCGAACCGGCGGGTGAGTAGCAGCGGGTCCGGCGGACGCCGTCGATCTCGACGGTCACCCGCACGTACTGGCCCGCGACGTGTCCCCGCCAGGCGCGGCTCGGCCGGATGGTCAGCGTGACCGTGTCGGGTGTCTGCCGCCGGACGTCGGTGACCAGGCCGCGGATCTCGCGGCGGACCAGCATCGGATCGACGAGTTCGAGGTAGCGGTCCATGCCATGGGGCGTGAGCAGGGCCTCGGCCAGCGAGGCCAGCCGCCTGGCCCTGCGCGGTACCAGTGCCGTCATCACTTCTCCCAAATTCAGTGAACGCTTGTACACTGAATAGTGAAGTGGCGATACTCGCGCTTGTCAACGCGAGAGGAGGGTGATGTGACGTGGGTGATACCGCGGAGGCGATTACGCTGTCCGTCGTGACAACGGAGCCCGTTTCCCGGCAGGAGCGCAAGCAGCGCACACGGCAGGCGCTGCTGGACGCCGCCCTGGACCTGGTGGCGGAACGAGGGTTCTCCGGGCTCAGCCTGCGCGAGGTGGCGAAGCAGGCCGGGATCGTGCCGACGGCGTTCTACCGCCATTTCGCGTCCATGGACGAACTGGGCGTCGCGCTCGTCGAGGAGTCGATGCGCACGCTGCGCACGATGATCCGGTCGGCGCGCACCAAACCGGCCGCGTACAACGACATGATCAAGACGTCCGTGCGCATCCTCCGCGAACACGTGCGGGCGCACGAGGACCACTTCCATTTCCTGACCAGGGAGCGGTACGGCGGCACGGGGCCGGTCCGGCAGGCGATCGCGTTCGAACTCAAGCTCTTCGTCAGCGAACTCGCCGTCGACCTCGCGCGCTTCGACAATCTCCGCGAATGGAGCACCGAAGATCTCCATCTGCTCGCCGACCTGATCGTGACGACCATGCTCACGACGGTGCTGGAGCTGCTCGAAGCGCCTTCGCGGGACGACGAGATCGGGCGCACGGCCGAACGGCGGCTGCGGCTGATCTTTCTGGGCGTGCCGAACTGGCGCAGCGTTCCGTGATGCGGAAAGCGCTGCCCCGCAAGGTGGGCTGAAAGCGTCCTTCACCGCATGTCACGCGGTGAAGGACGCTTTCGTCACATCTGATGCGGTGAAAGTCCCCTTCAGCCCGCCTGGCCCCTTATGAGGTCGCGCACCTGGATCGATGGCTGGATCGATCGTGATGAGTGATGTCACGGAAAGATGCCGTCCGGATACGTTCAGCCAGGAAAGTTGTCGGCCGGGCGTGGTAAGAAGTGCGGGTTCGTGTGGTCCTCTCCAGCGAGGAGGTCGCCTGTGGCGGCAGAGAACGAGCAGCTCACGGTCGGTGTGGTCCGGGAAACCGGACAAGGCGAACGCCGTATCGCGCTGGTACCGAAACTCATCGAGCGCGTTTCCGGACGCGGACTGCGGGTGGTGGTCGAGCCCGGCGCGGGCGCCGGCGCGCTGCTCGCCGACGAGACCTTCGAGCAGGCGGGAGCGGTGATCGGCGATCCGTGGGATGCCGACATCGTGGTGAAGGTGGCGCCTCCGAGCGCGGCCGAAGTCGCGAAGCTCAAACAGGGCACCATTCTCATCGGCTTCCTGAATCCGAGGGGTGATCCCGAGGGGATAGCGGCGCTCGAATCGGCGGGCGTGCGCGCCTTCGCCGTCGAGGCGATCCCGCGGATCTCCCGCGCGCAGGCGATGGACGCGTTGTCGTCGCAGAGCAGCGTCGCGGGTTATCGCGCGGTCTTGCTGGCCGCGGAGAAACTCACCCGGTTCTTCCCGATGCTCACCACCGCCGCCGGGACGGTGCCACCGGCGAAGGTGCTCGTGCTCGGCGCCGGCGTCGCCGGGCTGCAGGCCTTGGCGACGGCGAAACGGCTCGGCGCGCAGACCACCGGGTACGACGTCCGGCCCGAGGTCGGCGAGCAGGTGAAGTCGCTCGGCGCGAAATTCCTCGACCTCGGCATCGAGGCGGTCGGTGAAGGCGGGTACGCCCGCGAGCTGACCGACGAGGAAAAGGCCGAGCAGCAACGCAGGCTCACCGAGGCGATCACGAGGTTCGACGTCGTGATCACCACCGCGCTCGTCCCGGGCCGCCGGGCACCGGTCCTCGTCACCGCCGACGCGGTGAAGGGGATGCCCGCCGGCGGTGTCGTGGTCGACCTCGCCGGAGAGTCCGGCGGCAACTGCGAACTGACGAAACCGGGCGAGGAGGTCGTCGAGCACGACGTCACGATCTGCTCGCCGCTCAACCTCGCCGCGGAGATGCCCGCGCATTCCAGCGAGCTCTACGCGCGCAACGTCACCGAGTTGCTCGAACTGCTCGTCGATTCCGAAGGCAAGCTCGCGCTCGACTTCTCCGACGAGATCGTCGCCGGGGCCTGCGTGGCCGGAAAAGAAGAAGGAGGCGAGTGATGCTCGTAGGCAGTTTGGCGATCCTCGTACTCGCCGGATTCGTGGGCTTCACGGTCATCTCCAAGGTGCCCAACACGTTGCACACGCCGCTCATGTCGGGCACCAACGCCATCCACGGCATCGTCCTGCTCGGCGGGCTGATCGTGCTCGGCCTCGGGGTCGACGGCGTACTGAACAAGATCCTGCTGGTGATCGCGATCGCCTTCGGCACGATCAACGTGGTCGGCGGCTTCCTCGTCACCGACCGGATGCTCTCGATGTTCAAGGCGAAGAAGCCGGAAGACGGTGGTGACAAGTGACGACCTTCATCGCCGTCCTCTACATCATTTCCTTCGCGCTGTTCATCTACGGACTCATGGGCCTGACCGGTCCGCGCACCGCGGTGCGCGGCAACTGGATCGCCGCGGTCGGCATGGGCATCGCGGTGATCGCGACGCTCCTGACGCCGGGTATGAGCAACTGGCTGCTCATCGCGCTCGGCGTCGCGATCGGTGTCGTCGTCGGCGTGCCGTCCGCGCGCAAGGTGAAGATGACCGCGATGCCGCAGATGGTGGCGCTGTTCAACGGCGTCGGCGGCGGAGCGGTCGCGCTCATCGCGTGGGTCGAGTTCCGCACCACCGAGGGCTACGCGCACGAGCCCGCGTATGTCGCGATCGCGTCGTTGTTCGCCGCGATCGTCGGTTCGGTGTCCTTCTGGGGATCGAACATCGCGTTCGGGAAACTGCAGGAACTCATCTCCGGCCGCCCGATCACCCTGGGCAAACTGCAGCAGCCGGTGAACGCGCTGGTGCTGATCGCCGCGATCGTGTTCGCGGTCGTCATCGCCGTCGGCGGTGACGCCGAGCTGCTGATGATCGGCCTGCTGGTCGCGGCGGGCGTGCTCGGCGTGGTGGTCGTGCTGCCGATCGGCGGCGCGGACATGCCGGTCGTCATCTCGTTGCTGAACGCGCTCACCGGATTGTCGGCCGCGGCCATGGGGCTCGCGCTCGACAACACCGCGCTGATCGTGGCGGGCATGATCGTCGGCGCCTCGGGTTCGATCCTGACGAACCTGATGGCGAAGGCGATGAACCGGTCGATCCCGGCCATCGTCGCCGGCGGGTTCGGCGGCGGCACGGCGGTCGCGAGCGGCGGATCCGGCGAGGTCCGGCCGGTCCGCAGCACCAGCGCGTCCGACACCGCGATCCAGATGGCGTACGCCAACAAGGTCGTGGTCGTGCCCGGTTACGGCATGGCCGTCGCGCAGGCGCAGCACGTGGTCCGCGAGATGGCGAAACTGCTGGAGGCCAAGGGGATCACGGTCGCGTACGCCATCCACCCGGTGGCGGGCCGGATGCCGGGTCACATGAACGTGCTCCTCGCCGAGGCCGACGTCCCGTACGAGCAGCTCAAGGAGATGGACGAGATCAACTCCGAGTTCGCCCAGACCGACGTCGCGCTGGTGATCGGCGCGAACGACGTCACGAACCCGGCCGCGGAGACCGATCCGGGCTCGCCCATCTACGGGATGCCGATCCTCAAGGTGAACCACAGCCGGTCGGTGATCGTGCTCAAACGCTCGATGAGCTCGGGCTTCGCCGGCATCGACAACGAGCTCTTCTACGATGCGAAGACCAGCATGCTCTTCGGCGACGCCAAATCGTCGGTGGGCGAGATCGTGGAGGAACTCAAAGCACTGTGATCGGTCCCTCGGAAGTCGTCGCCTCGTTCGACGACCCGGCCGACAACCTCGCATTCGACGAAGCCCTCCTGCGCGCCGCACCGGAGGCGCCGGTCCTGTGGATCTGGCGCAACACCGACTGTGTGGTCGTGGGGCGGGGGCAGAAGATCGAACGCGAGGTCAAGGCCGACGTCTGCGCGGCGGACGGCATCCCGGTGCTGCGCCGGGCCAGCGGCGGCGGCACCGTGTTCCACGACCCCGGCAATCTCAACATCACGCTCGTCCTGCCGGGGCTCGGTTTGTCGGAGAAGTCCGTCAGACCGTTGGAAGCACTCGGGGAACTGATGACCGCGACGGTGGCCGAACTCGGGCTGCCGTCGCGGCTCGGTGATCGCGGCCTGTTCGTCGGTGACGCGAAGCTGTGCGGTTTCGCCGTCTTCCGGACGAGAACGGGCTTGCTCGCGCATTCCACGCTGCTCGTTTCGACCGCGTCCGAACGGGTCGGGCGGTACCTCACTTCGGCACCCTCCGATCCCCGGCCGCTCGACTCCCATCGAAGCCCCGTCGCGTCGCTCGCCGAGCATGGCCTGCGGAAAGGTGTCGCCGAAGTCACTGCCGCGGTCCGCGTGGCGGCGGCCGCGCGACTGGGTGAACTCGCCACCCGGAAGCCCTCGGCCGAGGAGCTGGGGTGGCACCGCTCGCTCCAGCACACGCGGTACCACTACCAGGAATGGCATGCCAAGGGCGCGCAGAGAAAAGATTCGTGAGTGATTCGACCCGAAACATTCACGCCACAAAAAGGGCCCCATTCGTCACTGTCCGAATGGGGCCCTTTTGATTGTCGACTACTTTTCCGTGGCCGAGAAAGTGACGGCGGGCACCTTGCGAGCGGCGCGCGCGGTCTTCTTCGCCGGAGCCTTGGCCGCGGCCTTCGGAGCGGCCTTGGCAGCCGTCGTCTTCGCGGCAGCTGCCTTCGGAGCCGCCTTCGCGGCCGTCGCCTTGGCGGTGGCCTTCGGAGCGGCCTTGGCCGGGGTCTTCGCCGCGGCCGCGGCCTTCGCGCGACCGGCCGGGGCCTTGGCAGCGGTGGCCTTCGCCGCCGTGCCGCGGGCCGACTTCGCCTTGGCGGCAGTGGCTTTCGCCGTGGTTTTGGCCGGAGCCTTGGCCTCCGCCTTGGCCGCGGTGGTCTTCGCGGCGGAGGTCTTGGGAGCCGCCTTGGCGGCAGCGGGCTTGCGGCCGGCGACACCCTTCGCGGCGGGCTTGCGGCCCGGCTTCGCGGCCGTCTTCGACTCGGCCTTCGCGGCGGTGGCCGCGGTCTTCGGGGTCGACTTGGCCACGCGCGCGCCCTTGGGCCGCTGCACGACCCGCGGCCGCAGCTTGCGTCCGCCGATCCGGCGGCCGTTCGCCACATAGGCACGCAGGATTTCCCGGAGTGCGGTGGCGTTGTCGGCCGAAAGGTCGATGTCGTAAGCGATTCCGTCCAAACCGAAAGCGACCGTTTCTTCGGCCGCCTCGCCGGTCAGATCATCCAATAAATGCACAGCAGTGTTCCTGGCCATGAAAAACCTCCCGCGCTCGATCGTTCTACTGCGTAACCGGCACGGCGAAATCTGACCCGCGGCTATGACTCACGCAGCGACACGAGGATAGCGGCAGGTTGCGCGAAGCTGCGCGGTGGTGTGCGCTGAATGCATGTCAGCACAGGATTTTGACGTGATCGTGATCGGAGGCGGCCCGGTCGGCGAGGTCGCCGCCGAGCGGGCAGCGCGGGGCGGCCTCCGGGTCGCGCTCGTCGAACACGAACGCTTCGGCGGCGAATGTTCTTACTGGGCCTGCATTCCGAGCAAGGCGCTGCTGCGGCCGGGGAACCTCCTCGCCGCCGCCAAACGGGTTCCCGGCGTCCCGGTGGGCGATGCGGTCGACCCGGCCGAGGTGTTCGCGCGCCGGGACTGGTTCACCGGCAAGGGAGACGACACCGGACAGGTCAAGTGGGCGGAAGGCGTCGGGATCGTCCCGATCCGCGGCCACGGGCGGATCACCGGTGAGCGGGAGATCACGATCGACGGCGGTGACGTGCTGACCGCGCGGCACGCCGTGATCGTCGCCACGGGCAGCGTCCCGCGGACGCCGTCGATCCCCGGGCTGGACACCGTTTCCCCGTGGGGTTCGCGTGAGGCGACTTCGGCGGAGAAGGTTCCCGGCCGCCTCGGCGTACTGGGCGGCGGTGTCGTCGGTGTCGAAATGGCGCAGGCCTTCGCCACGCTCGGCGCCGAAGTCCACCTGATCATCTCGGGCGAACGTCCGCTGCCCCGGCTGCCGGAGTTCGCGGGAGACGCCGTCATCGCGGGTCTCCGCGAAGCCGGGGTCACCGTGCACACCGGCTCCGGCATCGACTCCGTGTCCGCTGTGGACGGCGGTAAGGAATTGGCCTTGAAAGGCGGCGAGCGGTTGGTCGTCGACGAATTACTCGTCGCCACCGGCCGCCGCCCGGCGACCGACGGACTCGGCGTCGAGACACTGGGGCTCGAAGCGGGCGCGCCGCTCACGACGGACGACAACGGCCGGGTGTCCGCTGTGGACGGTGAGTGGTTGTTCGCCGTCGGCGATGTCACCGGCCGGGCGCCCCTGACCCATCAGGGCAAATACGCGGCAAGGGCCGCGGGCGACGCGGTGGCCGCGCAGGCCGCGGGCAAGCCCGTCGACTCCGCCGCGTGGAGCGAACACAGCGCCACGGCCGATCACCACGCCATCCCGCAGGTGGTGTTCACCGACCCGGAGGTCGCTTCGGTCGGGCTCGCCGGGCCGGAAGAGGGCAAGCCGCACCGCGTCGTCGACATCGACATCGCGGTGGCCGGTTCGTCACTGCACGCGGACGGTTACGCGGGCAAGGCGCGGATCGTCGTCGACACCGAACGCGGTGTCCTCCTCGGCGCGACCTTCGTCGGGCAGGACGTGGCGGAACTGCTGCACGCGGCGACGATCGCGATCGTCGGCGAGGTCCCGCTGTCGCGGCTGTGGCACGCGGTCCCGTCGTTCCCGACGATCAGCGAGGTATGGCTGCGCTTGCTGGAGGCGTACGGGCTCTAGCCGTTCACAGGCAGTTCGAGCGCGGCCTTCGCGCCGCGAACGAGGCCGGGATCGTCCGGAGTGGACGGTCCCGGCACCCAGACGACCTGGACCAGCCGGACCGCCTTCCCGTCCAGGCCGCTCTGGTAGGCGGCGCCCTCGAACACCGGGACGTCGCCCTGCCACTGGTTGGTCTCGGTGGCGAGGTCGAGGATGCCGCCCCCGCCGGGGGTGTCGGCGGTGGCCTTGAACGCGGTCGCCTGCTGGGTGTTCGGGAATTCCACGACGGCGATCGTCACCGCGGCGGCCCGGCCGTCGATGGAGCCGGCGAAGCTGGCCCGTTTCACCGCGGAGCAACTCGTCTGCTGAAGGCTCGACTGGACGTCGCCGTACGCGTGCGACGCGCACTTCTGATCCGCGGCGGACGCCCGCGACGTGAACTGGATGCTCTCCACCGCGCTGCTGCTCGGTGGCGGCGGCGGACTGGTCGCCGGGGTCGGCGGCGGGGGAGTCTGGGTGGACGCGGTGTCGTCGCCGCTGGAAGCGACGCTGATGGCCGCGACCAGCAGCACGATGAGCAGGCCGATCGCGGCGACCGGGAGCCATTTCACCGTCTTGGACTGGGGCGGCTTCTTCGGACCCGGCTCGGCGGGAGCGGACTCCGGTGGCGGGATCGGCGTGGCCGGGGGAACCGGCTTCACGGCGACGGCCTGCTGAACAGGCTTGACGGGCGGAGGAGGAGCGGTAGGGGCTGCCGATTTCGCGGGTTTCTTCCCCGGATGTTGCACCGGGACGGTCGGCGCGATCGCGACGAGCGGGTTCTCGCGGATCACCGTCGGCTCGTTGTCGGAGTAGGCGCTGAACCCTTCCCCGAGCAACACCTCTTCCGGCATCGGCGGCGCGTCCGGAGCGAGCGCGGCGATCAGCTCCCGCGCCTGCTGGACCGAGCGGGGATGCGGTGCGCTGGCCAGGGAAACCGTCGCGGCGAGCATCGTCGTCGCCGTCGGATAGAGGACGCGGACCGAGCCGGCGAGATCCGCGGCGGGCTGGTCGACCGTCTCCACATACGGCCCGACGGCGATGATCGTGCCGATCGGCCCGGCGCCGGGGGCGACGTCCGCGATCTTGTGGGTGCACGCGGCGGACAGGGAGAGCGCGTCCGTGGCCGGATTGATCGAGGTGTCGCCGTGGACCAGCGGCCAGCCGTCGGCCTTCCACGGCCCGCCGAGCGGGGCTTCGAGTTTCAGTGCCGGATCCGGCAGGTCGACGCCGATGACGATGAGGACACCCTTCGGCATGACCACGACGGCTTCGACGGGCCTGCCGTCGACCGGGCTGGCGCCGATCAGGGCGACCCCGCCGACGACATTGCTGCCCCGGCCGAGTGAAGCCAGCGCGGCGCGGACGTCCTCGGCCACCCGGGACGGCTGCTGAGCGAGGCGAACGAGTCGCACCGAACCCCTCCCCATCTCGTCGGTCTCGGTGCACAAACTAGCGCCTCCATCCGGAGCAACGAGACGACACGTCGCAGGTAGGCGAGGTGATGTTGCTCCGAAAAGTTGTAATGCGCGTGCGCACCGTCACCCGTCCGGGTGGTACTCGTTGGTAGGTGACAGATTCCTGCCCCCTGTCACCAGGAGAAACACCATGGCCGCATTTCGCCACTGGCGTCGACGTGCTGCGCTCGTCGTCGCCCTGCTAGCCGTCCCGGCCGCGGGGATGGCCCCCGCGCAGGCCGCGGGACCGCTCGCACCCGTCGCCCCCGGACTCTCCCGGCTGCTCTCGACCGCCACCGGCGGGACGGGAGTGACCGCGCTCGTGCACGCCGACGACATCGCCACCGCCGAACGCGCCGCCCGCGCGGCCGGGCTCCAGAAGATCACCTCGTTCGGGAAGATCGGCGTCGTCGCCGTCCGGGGCACGGCGGACCAGGTGCGCGCGGTCCGCGGGGCCGCCGGGGTCACCTACGTCGAAGGCAACGAGAAGCTCAAGGCGCACGGTAGTGCCGGCACCACGGCGACGCGAAGCCTCCAGACGCAGACGCAGCTCAAGGACGCCGGTGGTGCTCCCGTGGACGGCAGGGGCGTCACGGTCGCGATCATCGACACCGGTGTCGACCCGACGCATCCGGCCTTCAAGGGCGCCGACGGCAAGACACGGGTGGTGCGCAACCTCAAGAGCCTCTGCCTGAACGGCACCGCCACGAACTGCATCGTCGACGTCCCGACCTCCGTCGACACCGACACGCTCGCCCTGGGCGGCCACGGCACGCACGTCACCGGCATCGCCGCCGGGAACCAGCTGACGCTGACCGACGGCACCAAGGTCGGCGGCTCGGCGCCGGGCTCGAAGATCGTTTCGGTCTCGACCGGGGCCGCGCTGCTCGTGCTCGGCACGGACGCGGCGCTGAACTGGGTGCTGGAGAACCACAAGGCGCCCTGTGGCGCGGGTGTCGCGGCGTCGGTGTGCCCGCCGATCAAGGTGACCAACAACTCCTACGGCCCCAGCGGCGGCGGCGCCTTCGACCCGAACTCGGCGACGGTGAAGCTGCAGCGCGCTCTCGCCGCGGAAGGCGTCGTCACGGTGTGGGCGAACGGGAACGACGGCGGCGACGGTTCGGCGAACCTGTCCAACCCGCCGGGGCAGGACCAGACGCCGGGCGTGCTTTCCGCGGCGTCGTTCAACGACCAGGGCACCGGCACCCGCGACGGCACGGTGTCCGATTTCTCCTCGCGCGGCCTCAAGACCGACCAGGCGAGCTGGCCCGACGTTTCCGCGCCGGGGGAGAACATCCTCTCGGCGTGCCGCCCGACGCAGCCGATCTGCACACAGGGTCTCCAGCCCAAGAACGGCCCGGGACTGCTGGACCTCGGCACCTACAACGTGATCAGCGGGACCTCGATGGCGGCGCCGCAGATCGCCGGCATCGTCGCGCAGCTGTTCCAGGTCGCGCCGAACGCGAGCCCGGGTGACATCGAGGCAGCGATCAAGGGCACGGCGTACAAGTTCGCCAACGGCTCGCCGTACGTGGCCGCGGGGCCGTACACGTCGAGCTTCGACAAGGGCACCGGCCTGGTGGACACCTTCGCCGCGGCGAAGTCCCTCGGCGCCCAAGGCTGACCGAGGCCGCAGGCCGGCAAGTCCGTGAAGGCCTCCTTGAGGGACTCTGGGTCCCTCAAGGAGGCCTTCACGGAACGTTGGCCAGTACATGAAGGCCCCCTTCCTTGCGCCAGGCGCAAGGAAGGGGGCCTTCATGTACTCGAGGCGGTCACGCGCGCCGGGCCCGCCGAACTCGATCACCCGCGTGAGGGATCCCCCCGGCGTCGCCGGCACGTGCCCGCGGTGAGGTGGCGGCGTCCTTCGCACGAGTCCTGCGTCCCAATCAGGTGCGACTTGTGGTGTTCATGTGGCCAAACAGCACAGTTGGGGTGCACAATGTGCTCACGCGTACCGGGAGGCGGCACGAGCCACCTGACCAGCGCAGCTCGCGAGGTCGTAGGGGAAGACGCCCCTCGTCGAGTAGCGGAGGTCAGCAGTGAGCACCCGTGGCAACACCCGTGGCGTGGTGTACGTCCACTCGTCGCCGTCTGCGGTGTGTCCGCACGTCGAGTGGGCCATTTCGGGCACCCTGGGTGCCCGAGTCGAGTTGAAGTGGACGGCGCAGCCCGCCAGTCCAGGACAGCTCCGCGCCGAATGTGGTTGGCGTGCGCCTTCGGGCACCGGCGGAAAGCTGGCGTCCGCGCTCAAGGCGTGGCCGATGATCCGGTTCGAAGTCACCGAAGAGCCCAGTGCGGGGGTCGACGGCGAGAGGTTCTGTTTCGCTCCGGGCCTCGGCCTGTGGCACGGCAGGACCAGTGCCAACGGCGACATCGTCGTGGGCGAGGACCAGTTGCGCGCCTTGGTGAGCAAGGTCCGCACCGGCGAATCGCTGGCGCACAAGCTCGACGAGCTCCTCGCCGCCAATTGGGACGAAGCGCTCGAACCGTACCGGCACGCCGGTGACGGCGCCCCGGTCACCTGGCTGCACCAAGTCGGGTAGACGCCGGTGATGACGGAGGAGGCGGGCGGCTAACCTTTCAGGGTGACCGCCCAGCCTCGCCCCCTCTCTCGTCAGCGGTGGCTGATCCCCGTTCTCGTGGTCGTGATCTCCTTGACCGTCGCCGTGGGGTTGCTGGCACGTGATCTCTACACGCGCCCGGAAGCCGCGCCCACCCAGCCGGTCGTGAGCGAGTCGCCGACGTCCGTCGCCCCGGAGCAGCAGCCCGGCTCGCCCGTCGTCGAGGTGACCCCGGACGTCTTCGCGCATCCGCAGTACCAGAGCGTCCGGCAGGTGCTGCAGGGGTATTTCGACTCCATCAACGACCGCGACTATCCGAAGTGGACATCGGTGGTCACCCGCGAGCGGGCCAAGACCAAGACCGCGGCGGAGTGGAGGAAGGACTATCAGTCCACTCGGGACGGCAGCATCCTCGTCTACCGCATCGAGCCGAGCACGCCGACCATGCTCCGGGTACTCGTCGCGTTCACCAGTACGCAGGACGTCGAGGACGCGCCGCTGTACCTGCCGGAGGGGTGCATCCGCTGGCGGCTGGTGCTGCCGCTGCGGCTGGAGAGCGGATCGTGGCGCGTCGACACGACCGACGGCGGCACCAACCCCGAACACGAAAGATGCTGAAGTAAAGGGCGACATCGTCCCCGAGGCTGACGCGGGCGTGAGCCGGGCGGAATAGAGTCGCGGGCATGGCAATAGATCAGCCGGCCCTGCTGACCGACGCCTCGAGGGGGCTCACCAGCGAAGAGGTCGCCCAGCGGGTGGCCGCGGGCCAGACCAACACGGTCTCGACGAAGACCAGCCGGACGACCGGCGAAATCATCCGTGCGAACGTCTTCACCCGGATCAACGCGATCTACGGTGTGCTGTTCGTGCTCATCCTGTCGACGGGATACTTCATCGACGGGTTGTTCGGCGGGCTGATCATCGTCAACAGCGCGGTCGGCATCATCCAGGAACTCCGGGCGAAACGGACACTGGAACGGCTCGCGATCGTCGGGCAGGCGAAGCCGACGGTCCGCCGTGACGGTCAGAGCACCGAGATCGCCCCGGAAGACGTCGTGCTCGGGGACCTCGTCGAGCTGGGGCCGGGCGACAAGATCGTCGTCGACGGCCCGGCGCTGACGGCCGACGCGCTGGAGGTCGACGAATCGCTGCTGACCGGTGAATCCGATCCGGTGGTCAAGCAGCCCGGCGACAAGGTGCTGTCCGGCAGCTTCGTCGTCGCGGGCAGCGGCACCTATCGCGCGGACATCATCGGCGACGAGTCCTACGCGGCGAAGCTGGCCGCGGAGGCCAGCAAGTTCACCCTGGTGAAGTCGGAACTGCGCCAGGGCATCGACAAGATCCTCAAGTTCATCACCTACCTGCTCATCCCGGCGGGCGCGCTGACGATCTACAACCAGCTCGCGGGCGACCAGGCGTGGCCGGACGCGCTGCGCGGCATGGTCGCGGCGCTCGTGCCGATGGTGCCCGAGGGCCTGGTGCTGATGACCAGTGTCGCGCTGGCGGTCGGTGTCATCCGGCTGGGCAAACGCCAGTGCCTGGTGCAGGAACTCCCGGCGATCGAGGGACTCGCCAGGGTCGACGTGGTGTGCGCGGACAAGACCGGAACGCTCACCGAGAACGCGATGCGGCTTTCCGAGGTCCGGGAGATCACGCCGGGCCATCCGGTGGACGACGTGCTGGCCGCGCTCGCCGCCGCCGATCCGCGCCCGAACGCGAGCCTCCAGGCGATCGCGGAGGCGCACCGGACCGATCCGGGCTGGCGGGTCTCCACGACCATGCCGTTCTCCTCGGCGCGCAAATGGAGTGGTGCTTCGTTCGGCCCCGACGGCGACTGGGTGCTCGGCGCGGCCGACGTCCTGCTGCCCGAGGGCGAGCATCGGGCGGAGGCCGAGAAGATCGGTTCGCGCGGTTTGCGGGTCCTGCTGCTGGGCCGTGCCGAGCGGGCCGTCGACGCGGCCGAAGGGCCCGGCGAGATCGAACCGGTCGCGCTCGTGGTGCTGGAGCAGAAGGTCCGCCCGGACGCGAAGGACACGCTGGACTTCTTCGCGCATCAGGACGTCGCGGTCAAGGTCATCTCCGGCGACAACGCCATCTCGGTGGGCGCCGTCGCGGGCACCCTGGACCTGCCGGGCGCGGACAAGCCCGTCGACGCGCGGAAACTGCCGGACGACGCGGAGAAGCTCGCCGACACCGTCGAGGAACGCGCCGTCTTCGGCCGGGTGACCCCGCTGCAGAAACGCGCGATGGTCGGTGCCCTGCAGTCGAAGGGGCACACCGTCGCGATGACCGGCGACGGCGTGAACGACGTCCTCGCGCTGAAGGACGCGGACATCGGCGTCGCCATGGGCGCCGGCAGCCCGGCCACCCGCGCGGTCGCGCAGATCGTGCTGCTGGACGACAAGTTCGCCACCTTGCCGCACGTCGTCGCCGAAGGGCGGCGGGTGATCGGCAACATCGAGCGCGTCTCGAACCTGTTCCTCACCAAGACGGTGTACTCGGTACTGCTGGCGCTGATGGTCGGCATCGCGCAGGTGCCGTTCCCGTTCCTGCCGCGGCACATCACGATCACCGCGTGGTTCACGATCGGCCTGCCCGCCTTCGTGCTCTCGCTGGCGCCGAACAACGAACGCGCCCGCACCGGCTTCGTCGGGCGGGTGATGCGGATGGCCGTCCCGGCCGGGCTGGTCATCGCCACCGCGACGTTCGTGAGTTACCTGCTGGTGTACAAGGGCTCCGGACAGTCCGAACTGGACAAGATCCAGGCGGGGACGACCGCGTTGATCACGCTCATCACGATCGCGCTGTGGGTCCTCGGGATCGTCGCGCGGCCGTACCGGTGGTGGAAGATCCTGCTGATCGGCGGGATGGTCGTGCTGACGCTCGCGCTGTTCCTGATCCCGTTCACGCAGAAGTTCTTCGCGCTGGACCCGAGCGTGAGCGCGTACACGTTGTCGGCGTTCGCCTGCGCCGGGGTGGGGATCGTGCTGGTGGAAGTGGCCTGGTGGGCCGGGCGGTACCTGGTCAAGCGTCAGGAGGCGTGACAGCGAGGAAGTCCACGATCGCGTTCACGACCGCGTGCGCGTCTCCGACGTACGGCAGGTGGCTGCGGCCCTCCAACGCGACGAACCGGGCGTCCCGGATCCGGGTGGCGAGTTCCCTGCCCGATTCGTAGGGGATGGCCCGGTCTTCTCGCCGGTGCAGCACCAGCGTCGGGACGGTGATCCGGTCGAGCAGTTCGGTGACGCGGTATTCGTAGCAGGTGGTCAGCAGGCAGGCGGCCTCCTCGGCCGACGCCGTCGCGCGCTGCATGCGGACGAACCGCGCGCGGGCCGCCGCGTCGCCGTCGGGCATCAGGACGTCGGCGAGCAGTTCCGTGCCGAGGCCCCAGTTCTCCCGGACCAGGCCCACGAACGCCCGCCGGGCGGACGCGGGCGCGATGGCGCGGCCGTCGGCGTACCCGCCGTACAGCACGAGGTGATTCACCCGGTGCGGATAGCGGGCCGCGAACGCCAGCGCCACCGGCGCCCCCATCGACACACCGAGCAGCGCCACCCGCTCCGCTCCGGCCGCGTCGACGACCGTGCGCAGTCCTTCGACCTCGTCGTCCAGCGATCGCGGCCGGAGAACGGGCCCGGACAACCCGGTACCCGGCATGTCGTAGCGGATCACCCGGTGCCCGGCCAGCAAGGGCGCGTAGAGCGCGCGTAGTCCCGGGTCTTGCCAGCCCAGCTCCAGCGCCGCGATCCAGCCGGGCGGGACCACCAGCGGGGATCCCCGGCCGGTGGCGTTGTAGGCGATCCGCGCGCCGGAGCCGGTGATGCAGAACCTGTTCGGCTCGGCGGTGAGGGGCGCCGGTGACCGGTCCAAGGCGGTGTCCTGACGGAGCAGCGCGGCATGCGACTCGCGCAGCGCCGGACCCGGCTCGACACCCAGCTGATCGTCCAGCGCCCGCCGGAGGCGGTCGTACACGTCGAGCGCGTCCGCCTGCCTTCCCACGCCGTACAACGCGAGCATCAGCTGCCGGTGCAGGTGCTCGCGGAATGGATGCAGGCGGCACAACTCCTCCAGTTCGGGCACTAGCCGCGCGTGCTCGCCGAGCGCCAGCCGTGCCTCACCGAGCGCTTCCACGGCGTCGAGCCACAGCAACGCGAGCCGCTCGGCCTGCTCGTCCAGCCACGTCATCCCGGTGACGTCGGCCAGCGGTGCGTTCCGCCACAACGCCACTGCCTCCCGCAGGCGTGCCGCGGTCGAGGCGGGATCCGTCGTCTGTGCGGCCTGCTCGATCAGGCGCTGCGCGGCTCCCAGATCCGTCGCCGCGTTCAGGACATAGCCAGGGGAGCGAGCCACGATCGCGTCGCGGTCGCCCAGCATCCGCCGCAACGCCGAAACGTGGGTCTGCACCGTGTTCGCCGCGGGCGGCCGGGCGCCCCACACCGCGTCGGTGAGCCGGTCGACGCTCACGATCTCGCCCGCCCGCAAGGCCAGCACGGCGAGCAACGCCTTGCGACGCGACCCCCGTACCGGTCGCACCACACCGCCGGCCACCACGTCCACCGGCCCGAGAATCCGCACCAGCATGAGACCCCCTCCTGGAGAGGTCGTCGCCCGAGGCGGAAACGTTCCACCGCAGCGCGGGCGCAGCTGTGGCGCAGCGCTCCCGGTCAGTCTCGACGCGTCGGGCCGCGGTCGGCGGCACCCAGGGAGACGAGGGGAATCATGAAGGCCAAGATCATCGGACTGCTGAGCGCCACGCTCGCGGTGACGGCGCTGGCCGCACCGCCCGCGGGGGCGGACGGCTACTACCGCGTGCGCAACTACGGCAGCAACAAGTGCATCCAGCCACACCCGGGCAACCCGCTGGCGGAACTCGCGGCTGTCGTGCAGATGCCCTGCAACAACAACGCGGTCCAGAAATGGACGATCGTCCCCAACACCCACAACACCGTTTACTTCGTCAACCAGGCCAGCGGCTTCTGCCTCAACGTCGTCGGCAAGAACACCAACCGGGCCCCGGTCAACCAGGTGGAATGCAACGACAACAGCAACCAGCGGTGGATCCCACCGTTGGTGGTCCCCAACGACGTGCCGAAATTCATCTACTCCAGGGTCGGCGGCGGCGACAACACGATCCGGTGCCTGGACGCCAAGGGGGAGACCGCGGATCTCACGCAGATGCAGATCTACACCTGCCAGGACGACCATCCCATGACGCATTGGCTCATCCATCCCTGATCCACCGCTAGAAATACGTGAAGGCCCCCTTCACCGCGTTAGACGCAGTGAAGGGGGCCTTCACGTACTGAAATCAGGCCGCCGGGGTGAACAGCAGCGCCGTGTTGTGCCCGCCGAAGCCGAACGAGTTGCTGATCGCCGCGCCCAGCTCGACCTTGCGCGCCTCGCCGGAGACGACGTCGAGCTGCACCTTCGGGTCCAGGTCCTCGAGGTTCAGTGTCGCCGGGATGAGCCCGTGGTAGATCGCCAGGATCGTGGCGATGCCCTCGACCGCGCCCGCACCGCCGACCAGGTGGCCGAGCGCGCCCTTGGGAGCGGTCACCACGACGTGCTCGCCGACCGCGTTGCGGATCGCCGCGGCCTCGCCGACGTCGCCGACGACCGTCGAGGTCGCGTGCGCGTTGACGTGGCCGACGTCGGCAGGGGAGACCCCGGCCATCGTCATCGCCTGCCGCATGGCGGCGATCTGGCCGACGCCCTCCGGGTGGTTGCCCGTGATGTGGTACGCGTCCGAAGTGATCCCGTAGCCGCTCAGCTGCGCGTAAATGCGCGCGTTGCGGGCCTTGGCGCGGTCCGCCCGCTCGAGGATCACGACACCGGAGCCCTCGCCGAGGACGAAACCGTCACGGTTCACGTCGAACGGCCTGGACGCCTTCGTCGGGTCGTCGTTGCGGGTGGACACCGTCCGCGCCTGGGCGAAACCGGCGAGGGTGATCGGGTGGATGCACGATTCGGCACCACCGGCGACCACGACGTCGGCCCGGCCCGAGCGGATCATCTCGTAGCCGGCGGCGATGCCTTCCGCGCCCGACGCGCAGGCCGAGGCGGGCGAGTGCACGCCGGCACGCGCCTTCAGGTCGATCCCGACGTGAGCGGCGGGGCCGTTCGGCATCAGCATCGGCACGGTCAGCGGGGAGACCTTGCGGAGTCCCTGCTTGTGCAGAAGGTCGTTCTGGGAGATCAGGGTGACCGGACCGCCGACACCGGTACCGATGGTCACCCCGAGGCGCTCGGGTTCCACATCCTGATGCTCGTCGGTCGGCTGCTCGAAGCCCGCGTCCGCCCAAGCCTGCCGGGCGGCGATGAGCGCCACCTGCTCACAGCGGTCCAGCCGCCGGGCCTGGACCCGCGGCAGGACTTCGGACGGGTCGACGGCGAGCATGGCGCCGATCTTCACCGGCAGTTCGAGTTCGTCGACCCAGTCGGCTTCGATACGGCGAATCCCGCTCGCCCCGGCGAGCAGGCCGTCCCACGTGGACGCGACGTCCCCGCCGAGCGGCGTGGTCGCGCCCATCCCGGTGATCACGACGTCGATGTTGCTCATTGGAGTCTCCCCAAGGTCGGCGCCAATCAAGAAGTCGGACTTACTTGGAGTTGGCCGACACGTAGTTCACCGCGTCGCCAACGGTCTTCAGGTTCGCCAGCTCGTCGTCCGGGATCTTGACGCCGAACTTGTCCTCGGCCTGGACAGCGATCTCCACCATGGACAGCGAGTCGATGTCGAGGTCGTCCACGAAGGACTTCTCGGCGGTCACGTCGTCCTGCGCCACACCGGCGACCTCTTCGACGATCTCGGCGAGGCCGGCGAGGATCTCTGCGTTGTCTGCCACTGGTTGTTCCCTTCTCGGTGATGCTTTCGGCTGCCCTGCGGACACGGTGTCCGCAGGGGAAGTATTCATCACGGGCAGACGAAGGCCTGGCCCGCGTAGGAGAGTCCGGCCCCGAAGCCCACGGCGAGCACGACGTCGCCCGGTTTCGCGGTGCCGGCCTTGCGCATGTGGTCCAGCGCCAGCGGAATCGACGCGGACGAGGTGTTGCCCGAGTACCTGATGTCGTCGGCGACGACCATGTCCTCGCGAGCGCCCTTGGCGCGCAGCTTCTTGGCGATGGCCTCGACGATGCGCAGATTGGCCTGGTGCGGGATGAGCACGTCCACATCGGACGGTTCGAGCCCGGCGAGTTCCAGTGCCTGCATGGCGATCGGTGCGATCTGCGTGGTCGCCCAGCGGAAGACCGACTGGCCCTCCTGGTAGATCCACTTGTCGTCGCGCATGTAGATCAGGTCGACGTGCTCGCCCGCGCTGCCCCAGGCGACCGGGCCGATCTGCGCGGTGTCGGCCGCGCCGACCACCGCCGCGCCCGCGCCGTCGGCGAAGATGATCGCGTTCGCGCGGTCGACCGGGTCGACGTGGTCAGTGAGCTTTTCGGCGCCGATGACGAGCGCCTTCTTCGCGCTGCCCGCCCGGATCAGGTCCGAGGCGACGCCGATGCCGTAGCAGAACCCGGCGCAGGCGGCGTTGAGGTCGAACGCGGCCGGATGCGTGATGCCGATCCGGTCGGCCACCTGTGCGGCGGCGTTCGGGATCTGGGTGGGCATCGTGCAGTTGGGCAGGATGACCGTGTCCACTTCGGACGGATCCACGCCGGCGTCCGCCAGTGCGGCGGTGCCCGCCTTGACCGCCATGTCGACCAGCGACTCGTCCTTCTCGGCGAACCGGCGCTCGACGATGCCGACCCGCTCGCGGATCCACTGGTCGTTGGTGTCCATGATCTTCGAGAGATCGTCGTTGGTCACGATCTTCTCGGGCTGGAAGCTCCCGACACCGAGGATGCGGGTCCCGGCGGCGCCCGGCGCCTGCCGCAAAGTGGATCGGTCGGTCACGAAGCGTCCTCCTGCCCCTGAAGCTTCGCCAGCTCGGCCGGTGTCTTCAGAGCGATGGTGGTGGTCACGGTTCCCTTGAGCTGCCGCTTGACCAGCCCGGTCAGCGTGCCCGCCGGCGGAAGTTCGAGCGTCGAGGTGACACCCGCGGAGACCAGACCGTCCATGGTCAGGTCCCAGCGCACCGGGCTCGTGACCTGCTTGACCAGCCGGTCGAGGTACTCGGCCCCGCTGGTGACGACCTGGCCGTCGGCGTTCGACAGCAGCGGACGCGTCGGGTCCGCCGGGGTGATCTTCGCAGCGTGGGCCGCCAGCGCTTCACGCGCGGGTGCCATGTAGGAGGTGTGGAACGCGCCCGCGACCTTGAGCGCGCGGACCTTCGTGCCCTCCAGCGGCTCGGCGACGATCTTCTCGATCGCGTCGGCGGCGCCGGAGGCGACGATCTGACCGGCGCCGTTGCGGTTCGCGGCGGCGAGGCCGTGGCCTTCGAGCCACGCGACGACCTGCTCCGGGTCGCCGAGCATGACCGCGGCCATGCTCGTGGGCTCCAGCGCGCACGCCTTCGCCATTTCCGCGCCGCGGACGGCGGCCAGCGCGACCGCGTCTTCGGGGCTCAGCACCCCGGCGACGGCGGCGGCCGCCAGCTCGCCGACGGAGTGACCGGCGACCGGCGCGTCCGCGGCGACCGGGGCCTCACGCTGAAGGTGCTCGAACGCCAGCAGTGACAGCGCCACGATCAGCGGCTGGGTGATCGCGGTGTCCTGGATCTCTTCGGCGTCCGCTTCGGTGCCGAGGCGGACGAGGTCGAGACCGGCTCGCTCGGACCAGGCTTCGACGCGCGCGCGGGCGCCGTCGAGCTCGAGCCATGGGGAGAGCATGCCTGGGGCTTGGGAACCCTGACCGGGGGCGAGGACTGCAACTGTCACCCCCTTAGAGAACACGCTCGGCCACCATGGTCGTGATGCCGACGCTCACCAAGTCCGGCCGACGTAATTGTCGGAACCCTCCAAAAGCGCCTTCCTGATCACCGCGCTTAACCCAAAAGCCTTGTCGGGTTCAACCAGCTTTCCCTATGAGGTCTATCACTGCGCAGCGTCACCAATGGGTTTACCAAAGCCCGCGGGCCCGGGCCAGCCGTCCGACCGTCAGCGCCACCTTCAGCACCCAGGCGTCCCGCGATTCGGCGGCATGGCGGCCGGTGAGTTCGGCCGCCTTCCGCAGCCGGTACCGGACGGTGTTCGGGTGCACGAACAGCGTTCGCGCGCAGGTCTCCAGGACGCCGCCGCTGTCGAGGTAGGTCTCCACTGTCCGCAGCAGCGCCGGGCCCGCCTCCTCGAGCGGTCGCGCGATCTGCTCGACGAGCAGGCGCTCGGCCTCGGGGTCGCCGGACAATGCGCGTTCCGGCAGTAGGTCGATCGATCTCGCGGGCCGCGGCGCGCCGGGCCAGCCGACGACGGCGCGCAGACCGGACAGCGCCTCTGTCGCGCTGTGGTGCGCTTCGGCGAGCGTGGGCACCGTCGGTCCGGCGACGACCGGGCCCTCGGCGAAGGCGACCGAAAGCTTGGTGAGGATCTCGCGGTCCTTGACGCTGCCGTCGGTGGGCCCGGCGACGACCACGACCAGCCGGGAGCCCTGCACCGAAAGCAGCACCGGACGCCCGACCCGCGCGGCGCGGCTGCGCACTTCGAACACGACGGCGGGCGGGTCGTCCGACGTCGGGGTGCCGACCAGCGCGGTGGCGGGCGCGGCCGGATCCCAGCCGAGCGCGGCGGCGCGGGAGAGCACCGCTTCCTCGGCGTCACCGCGGACGATTCCGTCGACGACCAGCGCCTCCAGCCGCGCGTCCCAGGCGCCCCGCGCCTCGGCGGCCGCCGCGTAGGAGTTCGCGGCGGCGAAGGCGATCTCCCTGCCGTAGCGCAGGATCCCCTCGATCAGCGCGGCGCGTTCGGCCTCGTTCGCGGCGAACTCCGGCAGCTGCTCCTCGAACACCTCGATCGCCAGCCGGACCATGCCGACCGCCTGCCGCAGGCTCACCCACCGGGAAAGCTCGGCCGGTGCTTCGCGGAAGGCTTCGGTGGTGAGGGAGAGGGCCTCCTTGGCGTCGCGGAGCCAGTCGACGAACCCGGCGGCACCCGCCTGGGTGATCAGCAGGACACTCGCGCGCTGGTCGGCGGGGAGCCTGGCGAACCAGCTCAGCCGCTCCTCCATCACCGCCACACTCGCGCTCGCGAGCCGTCCGGAGGCGTGTTCGAGCCGCCGGAGGGTCTTGGCGGACAGCCCGTGGTGCTTGGGCACACGCCGTCCGGAGGTCGCATCAGCCATGGTCAGCCGATCCTAGGCCGTGTCCGGCAAGTCGTGTTCGCGGTCTTCGCGCCCAGGTGCTCCCTGACGGCACGGGCGGGTTCGGCCGAGTACGACCCGGTACGAGGCCGACCCGCCCGCACCGTCAGGAACCACCTGGATCACGAAGCCCATCGAACAGACTTGCCGGACACGGCCTGGTCGGCTGGGCAAAGGTCGCCTTCATCCTGCGGCCTTACGCCGCCCGAGTCCGTAGTGGACAGTCATGGGCGAATGAATGGTGAAAGGTGTTCGCATAAAACTCGAGGCCGCCCGGCGCCAGCGTTTTTCGCTGCGCCGGACGGCCTCGTCTCCCCGGTCCCCACCGGTGGAACAAGTATGCGACTTGTCGATCTTTTCCCGCTAGCTCACTCACTCGATCGTGGGTCGCCGAGTTGCCGGTGCGGTGCTCGTGCTCAACGATCCCTCGCAAGCCGCACCGGGTAGGTCGCGGATGCGCAGAGGAGGGAGTTCGCCGTGGGCGAGCAGCTGAAAGACGGTCTGGGACAAGCATGGAACCTTGTCGCCACCTTCGTACCCAAATTGCTCGGATTCCTGATCATCCTGCTGATCGGCTGGCTGATCGCGAAAGCCGTGTCGAAGGCATTGGGACTGGTTCTGTCGAAGATCGGTTTCGGCAAGCTCATCGAGAAGACCGGACTCACCGGAACGCTCAAAAACGCCAATGTCGACGCGGGCGGGATCCTCGTCAAACTCGTGTACTACTTCATTCTCCTGATCGCCTTGCAGCTCGCGTTCGGCGTATTCGGTGAGAGCAATCCGGTCAGCGCGCTGCTCAACGACATCATCGCGTTCCTGCCGCGGATCCTGGTGGCGCTGGTGCTGGTGATCGTCGCGGCCGCCGTCGCGAAGGTCGTCCGCGACCTGGTGACCGGAGCGCTGTCCACCCGGCCCGCGGGACGGCTGCTCGGCACGATCGCCTACTGGATGATCATGGCGTTCGGCATCATCGCGGCACTCGGTCAGGTGAACATCGCGACCGCGGTCACCGGACCGGTCCTGATCACCGTCCTCGCCACCATCGGCGGCGTGATCGTCGTCGGCTTCGGCGGCGGCCTGATCAAGCCGGCGCAGGACCGCTGGCAGGGCTGGCTGGCCAACCTTCAGGGCCAGCTGGAGGCCGGGAACGCCAAGCAGGAGGTCCATTCGGAGCCGCCGACTTCGCCTGTGGGCATCGGTCGCGTAGATTCCTGAGCATCCGCGCGGGCCCGGTGATCGAGGAAGGCACCGGGCCCGCGTGGAGTCGAAGGGGCCCGTCGTCGCGGAACACGCGGTGGAGGGCCCTTTTCGCGTCCCGTGAGCGTCTCTCGAGCCGTCCGCCTGTTCCGCACCTCACACTCCCTAGGGAATGGCGTCGGTACGGAGCATGTTGGAGCGGGAGACGGAGAGGGGTGCGGACGTGGACTTCCTGCTGCACAACGGTGTCACGGTGCTCGGACAGTGGATTTCCTTCGCCGAGCTGGCGGGGCAGATCTTCGCGCTGGCCGTGGTGTTCCTGGCCCAGCGCCGCACGTTGTGGACGTGGCCGGTGCAGGTCGGGGCCACCGTGCTGTTGTTCTCGGTCTACCTCTCGGCGCATCTCGGCGGCCTCGCGACCAGGCAGATCGCGATCCTCGCCATCTCGATCTACGGCTGGTGGGCCTGGTCCCGCCGCAGCGACCCGGTCTACGGCGTCGTCGTCCGCAAGGGCAGGCTCGGCGAGCGCCTGGCGATGATCGGCGCGTTCGCGATCGGCACCACCGCGATGGCGCTGGTCCTCGACGCGCTGAACGCCTCGTGGGCGCCATGGCCCGACGCCGCGATCTTCGTCGGCACGCTGGTCGCCTTCGCCGCGCAGGGCGCGGGTCTCGTCGAGTTCTGGCTGGTGTGGCTGGTCGTCGACGCGATCGGCGTGCCGCTTCAGCTCTCGTCGGGCCTGTACTTCTCCGCGGCGGTCTACATCGTGTTCGCCGGGCTGGTCGTGCACGGCTGGTGGAGCTGGAACCGCACGGCGAAGCAGGTCCGCAGCGCGCCTGCCGGGGTTTCGGCCGCGGCCTAACGCATGGTGGCGTGCGACGGCTTGAGGTCGGCGAGGGTGCGGACGCCCAGCAACTGCATCGTCCGGACCATCTCGGCGCGCAGGATGTCCACGCACCGCTGAACCCCGCGCTCACCGCCGGCCATCAGGCCGTAGAGGAACGCGCGTCCGATCAGCACCGCGTCCGCGCCGCGCGCGATCGCGGCCACGATGTCGCCGCCGGAGAGGATGCCGGTGTCGACCCACACCTCGGCGTCGCCCTGGATCTCGTCGAGCACCGCCGGGAGCAGTTCGATCGGGGTCGGTGCGCGGTCGAGCTGACGGCCGCCGTGGTTGGACAGCAGCACCGCGTCGGCGCCGTGCTTGACCACGTCCCGCGCGTCGTCGACGTTCTGGATGCCCTTGACCACGAGCTTGCCCGGCCAGGTCTGGCGGACCCAGTCGAGGTCGTCGAAGTTCAGGGTCGGGTCGAAGAGCTGGTTGAGCAGTTCGGCGACCGTGCCGTCGAACTGGCTCAGCGACGCGAAGGTCAGCGGTTCGGTGGTCAGCAGGTTGAACCACCACGCGGGGTGCATCGCGCCGTCGACGAAGGTCTTGAGGGTGAGCGCGGGCGGGATGGTCAGCCCGTTGCGGACGTCGCGCAGCCGCGCGCCCGCGACCGGGGTGTCCACCGTCAGCATGAGCGTGTCGAAACCGGCGGCCCAGGCGCGATTCATCAGATCTTCGCCCGCCTTGTGGTCGCGCCAGACGTAGAGCTGGAACCACTTGCGGGCCTCCGGGGCGGCCGCGGCGAGATCTTCGATCGACGTCGTCGCCATCGTCGACAGGCCCATCGGGATGCCGTTGCGCTGCGCGACGCGGGCCACCGCGGCCTCGCCCTCGTGGTTCATCATGCGGGTGAACCCGGTCGGCGCGAACGCGAACGGCAGCTCCGAACGCTTGCCGAGGATTTCCTTGCCGGTGTCCACATCGGACACGCCGCGCAGGACGTTCGGGTGGAATTCGACGCTGCGGAAGGCTTGCCGGGCGCGGCGGAGGCTGTCTTCCAGCTCCGCGGCGCCGTCGGTGTAGTCGAACGCCGCCCGTGGCGTGCGTTTGCGGGCGAGCATCCGCAGGTCGGCGATCGTGTGCGCGCCCGCCAGCCGCCGGTCGGTCGGGTTGAGCACGATCGGCTTCGGTCGCAGGATCTGCTTCAGCTCACTCGGCTTCGGCAGTCGACGCTTGGTCACACTCGCTCACCCTTTCCGCAAACATCCGATGTCTCACCCTAGCTCGTCCGGTCCCGAACGCAATGAACGGTCCGTTCCTTGCAAATTTCGCAAGGAACGGACCGTTCATGGCATCGCTAGGCGCTGCCGGAGTCCGACAACTGCGGACCCGCGGCGGCGACGTCGTCGAGGCGATACTTCCGCGCCGCCTCGGCCACCTTCGCCCGGTCGAACTCGCCGCGCTTGGCGAGCGCGCTCAGCGTGCCGACCACGATCGACTGGGCGTCGACCAGGAACTTCCGCCGGGCCGCCGGGCGGGTGTCGGAGAACCCGAACCCGTCGGTGCCCAGCGTCAGCATGTCGTTCGGCACCCAGGGGCGGATGAGGTCCGGCACGGCGCGCATCCAGTCCGAAACCGCGACGACCGGCCCGTTCGAGCCGGACAGCTTCTGCGTGATGTACGGCACACGCGGGGAGTCGCCCGGGTGGAGCAGGTTGTCGTGGTCGGCCTCGACGGCCTCGCGCCGCAGCTCGGTCCACGACGTGGCCGACCACACGGCCGCGCGTACGCCCCACTCCTCGGCCAGCATCTGCTGGGCGCGGAGCGCGTCCGGCATGGTGACACCGGAGACCAGGATCTGCGCCTCCGGGCCGTCGCCCGACGGCGCGTCGGCGTACTTGTAAAGCCCCTTGAGCAGGCCGTCGACGTCGAGGTTCTCGGGCTCGGCGGGCTGCTGGTAGGGCTCGTTGTAGATCGTCATGTAGTAGAAGATGTTCTCGCCGTTGCCGTCCGGCCCGGTCTCGCCGTACATCCGGCGAAGACCGTCCCGCACGATGTGGGCGATCTCGAACGACCACGCCGCGTCGTAGGCCACGACGGCCGGGTTGGTCGCCGCCAGCAGCAGCGAGTGCCCGTCGGCGTGCTGCAGGCCCTCACCGGTCAGCGTGGTGCGGCCGGCGGTGGCGCCGAGCACGAACCCGCGGGCCATCTGGTCCGCCGCCGCGTAGAGGCCGTCACCGGTCCGCTGGAACCCGAACATCGAGTAGAAGATGTAGATCGGGATCATCGGCTCGCCGTGCGTGGCGTACGAGGTGCCGACGGCGGTGAACGACGCGGTGGACCCCGCCTCGTTGATGCCCTCGTGCAGGATGACGCCCTTTTCGGACTCCTTGTAGGCCAGCATCAGGCTCGCGTCGACCGACGTGTACGTCTGGCCGTGCGGGTTGTAGATCTTGGCCGTCGGGAACATCGAGTCGAGCCCGAAGGTGCGCGCCTCGTCCGGGATGATCGGGACGATCCGCTTGCCGATCTCGGAGTCCTTCGCCAGCTCGCGGACGAGCCGGACGAACGCCATCGTCGTGGCGACCTCCTGCTTGCCCGAGCCCTTGCGGATGCCTTCGTAGACCTTGTCGCCGGGCAGCACGAGGGCCTTCGAGGCCTTCGGGCGCCGCTCCGGCAGGAACCCGCCGAGCGCCTTCCGGCGGCCGATCATGTACTCGATCTCCGGCGATTCCTTGCCGGGGTGGTAGTACGGCGGCAGCTTCGGGTCGCGCTCGAGCTCCTCGTCGCTGATCGGGATGCGCTGAGCGTCCCGGAACAGCTTGAGGTCGTCGAGGGTGAGCTTCTTCATCTGGTGCGTGGCGTTGCGGCCCTCGAAGGACGGGCCGAGGCCGTAACCCTTGATGGTGTGGGCCAGGATCACCGTCGGCTGGCCGTGGTGCTCCAGCGCCGACTTGTAGGCCGCGTAGACCTTGCGGTAGTCGTGCCCGCCGCGCTTGAGGTTCCAGACGTCGGCGTCGGTGAGGTCCTTGACCAGTTCCTTGGTCCGCGGGTCGCGGCCGAAGAAGTGCTCGCGGACGAAGGCGCCGTCGTTGGCCTTGTAGGTCTGGAAGTCGCCGTCCGGCGTGGTGTTCATCAGGTTGACCAGCGCGCCGTCGCGGTCCGCGTGCAGCAGCGAGTCCCACTCGCGGCCCCAGATGACCTTGATGACGTTCCAGCCGGCGCCGCGGAAGTACGACTCCAGCTCCTGGATGATCTTGCCGTTCCCGCGCACCGGGCCGTCGAGCCGCTGCAGGTTGCAGTTGATCACGAAGGTCAGGTTGTCGAGGCCTTCGCCGGCGGCCACGTGGATGAGGCCGCGCGATTCCGGCTCGTCCATCTCGCCGTCGCCGAGGAACGCCCAGACGTGCTGGTCGCTGGTGTCCTTGATGCCGCGGTCACGCAGGTAGCGGTTGAACCGCGCCTGGTAGATCGCGTTCATCGGGCCGAGGCCCATGGACACGGTCGGGTTCTCCCAGAACTCCGGCATCAGCCGCGGGTGCGGGTACGACGGCAGGCCGCCGCCCTCGCCGGCGTGCGAGTACTCCTGGCGGAAGCCGTCCAGCTGGTTCTCGGACAGCCTGCCCTCGAGGAACGCGCGGGCGTAGATGCCGGGGGAGGCGTGCCCCTGGATGAAGATCTGGTCGCCGCCGCCCGAGTGGTCCTTGCCGCGGAAGAAGTGGTTGAAGCCCACTTCGTACAGCGCCGCGGACGAGCCGTAGGTCGAGATGTGCCCGCCGACGCCGACGCCGGGACGCTGCGCGCGGTGCACCATGATCGCGGCGTTCCACCGGATGTAGGCGCGGTAGCGGCGCTCGATCTCCTCGTCACCGGGGAACCAGGGTTCGTTCTCGGTGGGGATGGTGTTGACGTAATCCGTCGACGTCAGCGCCGGGACGCCGACGTGGCGTTCCCTGGCCCGCTCGAGGATGCGCAGCATCAGGTACCGGGCGCGCTGCTGACCACCCCTGGCCAGCGCCTCGTCGAAGGAGTCCAGCCATTCGGCGGTCTCCTCCGGGTCGATGTCGGGCAGGTGCGCCGCCAATCCGTCACGGATGACGCGGACGCGTGCCGGGGTCTCCTTGCCGGAGGCGCCGTCGTTCTGCGGGGCCAAGGGGTCTCCTTGCGAAAGGTGGTAGCTGGTTGTGCTCGTACGCGGGCGTGTTCGCCGTCCATCGTCGTCCTCCGGTTCCGTTCTCGTCACCGCTACTGATCGGTAACGTTCGCGGACCCGATTGCGACACGCCTCGCACGCGCCTGTACTCGCGCGCGCGTTTTCTCTCTCACCCTAAAGCAGGGCGTTCGGGGGCGCCCAGGCGCGCCCGGATTGACCCCGTGAGAGTGGGCTGAATGTCCGTACGCCGCGACACGAGTTGTTCAAGATCCGGTGTGGACGGTTGCGCGGATCGCTTCACCAGTGTTCGCTAACGGGCATCGTGTACCCGAGTGTGGTGCCCGCCCGGCCGATCAGGCCGACGCGACACCACGCTCCGTCGTAGTTGGAGGAGTGACAGCAGTGGTCGCCGCGGGAGACGCTGATCAGAGCAGCGTCGCCGAAAGGCTCGGGATCAAGCCGGACATGGTGGTCCAGGAGATCGGCTGGGACGAGGACGTCGACGACGACCTTCGTGCGGCGATCGAGGAACAGATCGGCGGCGACATCCTCGACGAGGACGCCGACGAGGTCATCGACGTGGTGCTGCTGTGGTGGCGCGAGGACGACGGTGATCTCGGCGACACGCTGATCGAGGTCCGGACCCCCTTGAACGAGAACGGCGTGATCTGGGTGCTGACCCCGAAGACGGGCCAGCCAGGGCATGTCGAGCCGAGTGAGATCGCCGAAGCGGTGCCGCAGGTCGGGCTGGCGCAGACGGCCAACATCAGCGCCGGTCCCAAGTGGGCGGGCACGCGGCTGGTTTCGCCGAAGTCGTCCAAGACCAAGCGGTGACCTCTCCGGGCGCGCGATCGACACGATAGGGTTGTCGTCGCAGGCCCCTGTTCGCTCTTGAGAGGAAACCGCCGGTATGGCCGTCGAGGTCGGATCGCAAGCCCCGGACTTCACGCTCAACGACTACAACAAGCAGTCCGTGACGCTGTCGTCCTTCAAGGGCGAGAAGCCGGTCCTGCTCGTGTTCTACCCGTTCGCGTTCAGCGGCATCTGCACCGGCGAGCTGTGCCAGCTCCGCGACGAGTTCGCGGACTACGACGGCCAGGGCGTCCAGGTCATCGGTGTGTCCGTGGACACCCCGTTCTCGCTCAAGGCGTGGGCCGAGCAGGAGGGCTACCAGTTCCCGCTGCTTTCGGACTTCTGGCCGCACGGTGAGGTCGCGAAGGCCTACGGCGTCTTCAACGAGGCGGCCGGCCTGGCCACCCGCGGCACCTTCCTGATCGACAAGGACGGCGTCGTGCGGTTCGCCGAGGTCAACCAGCCCGGCGAGGCGCGCGACCAGCAGGCGTGGAAGAAGGCCGTGGCCTCGCTGGCCTGAGTCTTCACCGGTGGCACCCGTGCGCGGGTGCCACCTCCCGGGCGCATAGCTCAGCGGGAGAGCACTCGGTTTACACCCGAGCGGTCGTAGGTTCGATCCCTACTGCGCCCACCGAAAACCCGGCGACAGCCCGCCCGCGCGGCGCTACCTTCGGCCGCATGCACGACCTCACGTGGCGGCCGCTCACCCCGCGGGACGCCCAGGCGTCGGCCGACCTCCTCAACGCCATGGAGACCGTCGACGGGATCGGCGAGAACTACACGGCGGAGGACACCCTCCAGGAGCTGATCGACCCGTACGCGGATCTGGAGCGGGCGAGTCTCGCCGCCTTCGACGGCGACGTGATGGCCGGCTATGTGAAGATCCGTTTCAAGCCGTCCGCGGAAGAGGTCCATCGGGTCTTCCTCGACGGCGGAGTGCATCCCGGATATCGCCGCCGAGGAATCGGTGGCGCGCTCGTCGACGCGGGTGTGGCGGCGGCCAAGGTGGTGCACGAGCTGCATCACGCGTCGGCGAAGCTCGTGGTGGACGTAAACCGGCCCGAGCGCATCGCCGGTTTGGCCGAGCTCGTCCGTTGCCGGGGTTTCGTACCGGTGCGCCACTTCCAGCGCATGGAGCACTCGCTCGGTGACGTCGACGGTCCGGTGATCCCGGCAGGGTTCCGGATCGAGCCGTGGTCGGAGCGGAACGACGAGGATTTCCGGAATGTCCGGAACGAGGCGTACCGGGACCACTGGGGCGCCGTGCCGATGCCCGCCGATCTCTGGCGGAACAAGATCACCAATCAGACCTTCCGGCCCGAGACCAGCTTCCTGCTCCGTGAGGCGGGCCGCGCGGTCGGGATGCTGGTGACCATGAGCTGGGACGCCGACACAGAGGCCTCCGGTGTCCGTGATGCGCACTTCATGGTGATCGGAACGCTTCGGGAGTACCGGCGGCGAGGTGTCGCCGGAGCGCTGATGGGGCACGCGCTGCGATCCGCCGCCGCGCAGGGGTACGACCGCGCGAGTTTGAACGTGGACTCGGCGGATCCGTCCGGGGTCTTCGAGAAAGCCGGTTTCGCGACGACGATGCGGTACGTGCGCTGGGCGCTCGAGGTCTGACGCAATCAGAGGACTAAATGCGGAGGGAAGACACGTGAAGGCCCCCTTCCCTCGGCTCAGTCGAGGGAAGGGGGCCTTCACGCACCCCCAACACCTGTGGAACGTTTTCGGTTTCGGCGGTCTGGTCTGCCCCCTCGGCAGGCCAGACCGCCGGTGTGCGCCGCGCCGCGGGTGGCGAACTTTCGGCTACACAAGAGAAGAGGCGGTCGGGACTGCCCAGATACATCAAGATCGGCGGCCATTGGAGTGATCCGGGCCGCGAGGGGCGATCACGGAGAGCGACTAGGCCCGGATGAGCCTGTTCGCCAAGGTCGACATCGTGTAGGCCCCGATGCCCATGACGACTTCGAGGGCGTTCCGTTCGGTGTATCCGTATCCGAAGAACGTCCGCAGCGTGTCGTCGTCGACGGCGCCGGCGGTTTCGAGGACCGCGAGCGTGAACTGCCGGACGGCTTCCAGCCGCTCGTCGGGCACCGGCTCCTGTGAGCGAAGTGCCGCGATGACGTCGTCGTCCGCGTGGAGACCCTTCAGCTTGCCGGTGTGGATCTCGATGCACACTTCGCAGCCGTTGCGGGTCGCCACGGTCATCACGACCGTCTCCCGCGCGAGGGGTTCGAGCGTCGTCCGCTCGAAGCTCGCGCTGAGTTTCAGGAACCCGTCGAGCAGTTCCGGTGACGACGCCTGCCGGGCGACGGCGGTGGGGAGGTGGCCGAACTTCCGGATGGTCGCTTCCATCGAGCGACGCGAGGCTTCGGGCGCGGTTTCGACGGTGTGATCGGTGAACAAGGCTTCCCCTTAAGATGGTCAACGTGGTTGACGAAAAGGTAAACCAAGTTGTCGATTTGGGCAAGCGTGATTCGGATCCGCCCGGGTTCGAGCTGCCGCTGCTGCTGTTCGCGGGCTTCCGCTCGATCATCGACCGGATGCACGCCGAGCTGGCCGAACAGGGGCATCCCGACGTCCGCCCGGCGTACGGCTTCGCCATGCAGGCGATCGGCCGCGAGGGCGCGACGGCGAGCGAGATCGGGCGGCGGCTCGGCGTCAGCAAGCAGGCGGCGGGCAAGACCGTCGACAAGCTGGAGCAGCTCGGCTACGTCGCGCGCGTCGACGACCCGGCCGACGCGCGGCGCAAGGTCGTACGGCTCACCGGCCGCGGGTTCGACTCGCTCGGCCGGACGGCGGCGATCTTCGAGGAGCTGCGCAAGGAGTGGGCGGCCACGCTGGGCGCCGACAGGGTCCGCGCGCTCGAAACGGACCTACGCACGATGGCGCCCGCGGACGGCTTCCGCCTGGACGTCGCGGGCTGGTTCGGCGCCTAGAACGGGCAACCGGGGTTCGGCGTGTCCTGCGACAGCGGGCTCCCGTGCGGCAGCACGTAGAGCACCTCCAGCACCACCGGCGTCGTCCCGAGGTTCCGTCCGATGTGGACGGTGTTGCTCGGCTCGGTGAAGACGGCGCCCTTCCGGTACAGGCCGTCGAGCCCGCAGTCGGCCGAGTTGTGCGTCAGCGTGCCGGCCTTGACGTACGCGTGCAGCGTGCCGTCGTGATAATGCCAGCCGGTGTAGCCGCCGGGCTGGATGACGACCTCACGCAGCACGTAATCGGTGCCCCCGAACGTCTTCTGGTGGAAGATCGTCCCGGTCACGCCGGAACCGGGCGTCGCCTCGGCCGTCGCGGGGACGGCCAGGGCGAAAACGAGGGTGGCGAGCAGTGTGGTCACGGACCGCAGGCGCATGAGCGAACCGTACCGCGATCGGCGCTGCCCGAAAGGGCCGTTCACTCCGCCCGAAGCGTCCGCCGCAGCATCTTGCCGCTCTCGGTCCGCGGCAGTCGCTCGCGGAAATCGAACCGGCGCGGCGTCTTGAACCCGGCGAGCTCGGCTCGGCAGTGCTCTTCGAGCCGTTTCGCGAGCGCGGAATCCCCGGCCGTCCCCTCGACCGGTTGGACGACCGCGACGACCCGTTGTCCCCACTCGGGATCCGGTTCCCCGATCACCGCGACGTCGGCCACGTCGGGATGCCCCAGCAGCCGCGCCTCGATCTCGGCCGGGTAGATGTTCACGCCACCGGAAAGGATGAGATCCGTCCGGCGGTCGCACAGGAACACCCGCCCCGCGGCGTCGAGATAGCCGACGTCCCCCACGGTGACGAACTCCCCGGAGCGCGCGGCGGCCGTCTTGCCCGGATCGTCGTGGTAGTCGAATTTCGTGTGCGCGGAACTGAAGTAGAGCGTGCCGGTTTCGCCCGCGGGAAGTTCCGCGCCATCGTCGTCGAGCACCTTGACCCGCACGCCGTCCAGCGGTGTGCCGACGGTACCCGGCTCCGCGAGCCAATCGCGCGCGTGCACGGCCGTGATCAGGCCCTCGGACGCGCCGTAGTACTCGTGGACCACCGGTCCGAGCCAGGCGAGCATCCGCTCCTTGATCTCCCGGGGGCACGGCGCGGCACCGTGGATGACCGAAGTCAGGCTCGACAGGTCGTACCGCGTGCGGACGTCCGCGGGCAGCCGGAGCATGCGGTGGAACATCGTCGGCACGAGATGCGTACTCGTGACGCGGTGCTTTTCGGTGAGCCGCAGCGTTTCCTCGGCGTCGAACCGGTCCATCAGCACGAGCGTGTGCCCGAGATGCAGGATCGCGGTCGAGAACATGCCCGGCGCCGCGTGGTAGAGCGGGCAGGCGACGAGGTGCACGCCGTGCCCCGGCCGGACGTCCAGGCGTTCGAGGACGTTCGCGTGGATCGGGTGCAGCGCGGGCGGGCGGCCGGACAAGGCGCGCCGGACGCCTTTGGGGCGCCCCGTGGTCCCGGAGGTGTAAAGCATCGTCTGGCCCGCGGTCCGCTGGTCGGGCGTGGTGGTGGGCCCGTCCGCGCCCCACGCCGTGTAGTCCGCCCAGCCTGGCGTCTCTCCGCGCGAAAACCGGTGCAGGCTCCACAATTCCGCGGTGCACGTGACGGCGATGTCCGCGTCCGCGACGGCGACCTTGGCGCCGCTGTTCGCCGCGATGTAGGCGATCTCGCCCGGTGAGGACCGGTGGTTGACCGGCGTGAAGTACATCCCCGCCTGCCAGGTCGCCAGCAGGAGCTCGTAATAGGTGAGTCCATTGTGGATGATCGCGACGACGCCGCCGCCTTCACCGAGGCCGAGCGCGCGCAAGGCGTGGGTCAGCTGATTCGCGCGCGCCGACAACTCGCCGAAGGTGGTCTCGTGTCCGTCGACGTCGATCACCGCGACTCGACCTGGGTCGTGGGCGGCGACCTCGTAGAACGTGCTCATTCCGGGCATCGCAAGGTCTCCAGATGCCGACGGAGCACCGTGCGCATCAGCTCCGGCGACGTCCGGCCCGTCGACAGCGCGAGTCCGTCCAGTAGCGCGGCCAGCCGTTCGGTCTCCACGGCCAGGTCGAGGTCTTCGAGGAGGCCACCGGCTTCGTTCGCGCCGTCGAGCACTCGCCGGACGAGGGCGCGGACCCCGTCGTACATGCGGGCGGCCTCCTCGGCGAGGTCCGGGCGGTTCTTCGCGGCGGCCGAAAACGCCAGCCAGACGTCGGTTTCGGCCCGGGTCTGCTCGGTGAGCGGGAGCAGTTCGCCGAGCAGCTCTTCGGTGATCTCCTGCCGCCGCGAGCGCGGTGTCGAGGGGTCGAGCAGAGCGGGGAGATGCCCGAGCAGCCTCGCCTCGAGCCGGTCTCCGAGCGACCTCATGGCGAACACGATCAGCTCGTCGTGGCCGCGGAAGTAGTGCCGCACCGAACCGATCGCGAGACCGGCCTCCTCGGCCACGCTCCTGAGCGACGCCTGCGCGAGACCGTCGCGCTGGATCACCCGGAAGACGGCTTCGGCTATCTCCAGGCGCCGGGCGCCGGGGTCGACGATCTTGGGCATGTTGCCTTTATAGCACGACCTTGCTATTTTATTTGGCACAGTCATGCTACAAAGGGGGAGTTCATGCGGACCTGGTTGCTGATCGCACTGGTGGTCGCCGCGGTGATCGTGATCGTCGTGCGCCGGTTGCGCGGCGAGCCGCTCGTCGCCCGCGAAGTGTTCGGGGCGCCGGTGGTCCTGCTCGCGATCGGGGTCTACGGCCTGGCCAAGCTCGAAAGCTTCACCTTCACGGACGGCGCCTGGCTCGTGCTGGGTTCCGTCGTCGGGTGCGGCCTCGGCGCGGTGCGCGCCGCCACCACGAAACTGTTCGAGCGCGACGGCGTGCTGTGGCTGCGCTACACCGGCTGGACGTTCGGCGTCTGGGTGCTGTCGCTCGTGGTGAACTTCGGGATCGGCTTCCTGGCCACGATGGCAGGCGCGCATCCCGACGCGCGGCCGGTGACGCTGTCGATCGGTGTCAGCCTGCTGGGGGAGGCGTTGGTGCTCGGTATGCGCGCGAAGACGACGGGGCTGCCGTACGCCCCGCCGTCCGAGTCGCAGCTTTCGCGCCGCTAAGCCAGTTTCCCGACTTCGCCGACGAGGAGGGCGATGTCGTCCTCGGTGTTGAAGTAGTGCACCGAAGACCGGACCAGCGGCGGCAATCCACGTTCGACGAAATCGAATTGGGCGGACGTCGCTTCCGTGACGCTGACGTTGATCTTCGCCGTCGCCAGGCGCTGTTTCACTTCCTGCGACGGTGTTTTCGCCACGTTGAACGTGACGATCCCGCACTGGCGCGTGCCTTGGTCGTGGACGCGGACGCCGGGGATCTCGCGCAGCGCGTCGCGCAGTTTCGCCGCGAGGGCGGCGACGCGGGCTTCGATGGCGGGCATTCCCCATTCGAGGGCGTAGTCGATCGCCGCACCCAGGCCGTGCAGAGCGGCATGATCGCGTTCCCAGACCTCGAACATCTTCGCCGTCGGATCGACTTCGTAGGTTTCGGGCGCGGTCCACGCCGCCGAGTGAAGGTCGAGCATCGCGGGCTCGACGCGCTCGCGCAGTCGCGGGTGCGCGTAGAGGAACCCGGTGCCCCGTGGCCCGCGCAGGTATTTGCGGCCGGTGACGCTGAGGGCGTCGCAGTTGAGGCGCGCGACGTCGAGGTCGATCTGGCCGGCGCTCTGGCACGCGTCCAGCAGGAACGGGATCCCGGCCTCGCGCGCGACCGCGCCGATCTCTTCGGCGGGGTTCACCAGCCCGCCCTGGGTCGGCACGTGGGAGACGGCGATCAGTTTGACGTCGCCGTCGACGCGGCGCTTGAGGTCCTCGACGTCCAGCTGCCCGGACTCGTCGTTGTCGACCACCTCGACGACGGCGCCGGTGCGCTTCGCGATCTGCAGGAAGGAGATGACGTTGCTCGCGTACTCGGATTTCGCCGTCAGGATCCGGTCGCCCGAGGAGAACGGCAGCGCGTAGAAGATCGCCTGCCAGGACCGGGTCGCGTTGTCGGTCAGGGCGATGTCTTCGGGTTCGGCGCCGACGAGGCGCGCGGCCGAGGCGTAGACGCCGTTCATCCGCTCCACGGTCGCCGCGGCCTGCTCGTATCCGCCGATCAGGGCTTCTTCCCGCAGGTAATCGACGACGGTGTCGGTCACCCGTGCGGGCGGCAGCGACGATCCGGCGTTGTTGAGGTGGACCACCTCCGCGCAGCCCGGTGTCTCGGCGCGGGCGCGGTGCACATCGAAGTCCGTCATGCCTAACTGAATACAGTACGACCGAAGTGCATGCAATACTGCACGGATGACGAGGAACCTGCTCCGGCGCGACCTCGCGGAGGAGATCACCGCCCGCGTGCTCGACGGCCGCATCGCCGCGGACAGCCGCATCAACGAGGTGCACCTCGCCCGCGAACTGGGGGTCAGCCGGACCCCGTTGCGCGAGGCGCTGATCGGGCTGGCCGACCGCGGGCTGCTCGTCTCGGCGCCGGGCCGCGGCTTCCTCGTGCCGCCGTTCGATCCGGACGAGGCCCGGCAGCTGTACCCGCTGGTCGCGGAGCTCGAATCGCTCGCGTTGCGCTGGAGTTCGCCGCAGGATCTCGCCGGGCTCACCGGTGGACTGGACAGGATCACCGCCGAGATGACCGCGGAACTCGCGCGGCAGGGCGACCTGTCCACTTTGGACGACCGTTGGCATGCGCTGCTCGTCTCACGGTGCACGAATCCGCATCTGCTGCGGCTGCTCGAGCAGACGAAGCCACTGCTGAAACGCTATGACGCGCGCTATTTCGGTGGCGTCGAACGCTCCAAGGAGAGTATCGACGAACACCACCGGATCGCCGAGGCGATCCGCGTCTCCGACCTCGCGACGGCGGTGGAGCTGCTCGTGCGGAACTGGGTGAAAACGTTGGCATATCTGGAAGACATGGGGTGACACGATGTTCGTGACGGCACATCTGAGCGACAACCATCTCGACGGCGGGGAGCGCGCCGACGAACGCACCGCACGGGTCATGCGGTACCTGGAAGGCCTGGCGACACCGGCCGACGCGATCCTGGTGACCGGCGACATCACCGACCACGGCACCCTCGAGGAATACCGGCGCGCGGCCGAGCTCTTCAAGACCGACGTCCCGCTCTTCGTCTGCCCCGGCAACCACGACAAGCGCGGGCCGTTCCGCGAAGGACTGCTCGGCCAGGCGCCGGACGACGCCCCGGTCAACGGGGCGCACACCGTCGGCGACGTCACCTTCGTCATGGCCGATTCGACCATCCCCGGCAAACCCGACGGGCAGTTCGACGACGAGACCATGGCCTGGCTGGACGATGTACTCGGCGACGGCGACGGGCCGGCCTTCATCGCCTTCCATCACCCGCCGGTGGCGCTCGGGCTGCCGCTGGTGGACGCGATGCGCCAGTACGGCGAGGAAAAGCTGGCCGAGGTGCTCGCGCGTCACCCTCGCGTGGTCGCCCTGTTGTGCGGGCACGTCCACGCCGCGGCGTCGACGATGTTCGCGGGCGTGCCGCTGCGATCGGCGCCGTCGGTCGGGTCGAGCATCCTGTTCCCGTGGGAGCGCGACGGACTGCGGTCCTGGGGTGAAGGCGGGCCGGTCGACTACGACCTGCCGCCGTCGCTGCTGTTCCACGTACTGCACGACGACGGCAGGCTGACCACGCACCAGCGGGTCGTCCCGGCTTAACCCTCGAACATCGGCAACGTGATCCGGGACGGGTGCGCGGGGTCGTGGAAGATCTCGAACCGCGCGGGTTTCCCGTCCACCGCGCTGTGCACCGCCTCGCCGGTGCCGTGGTTGCGGGCGAAGCGCGGGAACGCGCCGCCCGCGATCTGCACCCGCAGGCGGTGCCCGCGCCGGAACCGGTACGCCGTCGGGTCGAGCAGGATCTCGGCGGCGACCACACCGTCCACATCGGACTCCGGCAGGCCGGGCCGGAGACGGAGGATGCCGTCGGTGACGTTGCGCGAGACACCGCGACGGTCCACATCGCACAACCGGACGAAGACGTCGCCGTGCCCGATGTCGGTCCGGACGTGCACGAGCGCGGAGATCTCGCCGATGACGTCGAGGTCGCGTTTCAGCATGTCACCGGTGAAGAGCAGGACGTCCGGCCGAGCCTCGACGTCCTTGTTGTCCTGCTGTTTCTGCACACCCGACAGCAGGGGACCGCCGGCGGTCGGCGTCGGATCGGCGGGGTCGAAGGTGAACCTGCCCGGTTTCGACTCCACCGGCTCGTCGGGGGAAAGCCTGCCGGGGCGCAGGAAATACGGGGTGACGTCGGACTCCGGCGGCCAGCTTTCGAAGTCGAGCCACCGCCCGGAACCCTGGAGGTACAGGCGTACGGGTGACTGCCTCAGCGGCGCGCGATCACCCAGGAGGTGGGCGGCGAGGAAGCCGATCTGGTCGGTGATCAGGGTTTTGAGACTGGCGGGTTCGCCGTGCGCCCACGGTCCGATGGTGATCCGCGGTGCGCGTCCGGCGGCGGCGAGTTCCTTGAAGTCGCGCAGCTGGGCGGAGATGAACAGGTCGTACCAGCCGGTCACCATGGACACCGGGGTCCGCAGCGCGGCGACCTCGGCGCTGTGGTCCGACGGCGCCCAGAAGTCGTCGCCGGGTTCGGCGTGCGCGGAGACGTCCTGCAGGAACCGCACCTGTTTGCCGATGGCCGCGACGTCGGCGCCGGAAACCGGCAGATACGCCATGGCGCGACGGGTCTTCTTCGTCTGCCAGGGGTTCGGGAGGCCGGCGAACCGGCCTTCCTGGCGGCCGATCAGCGCCGACCACGAAACCATGTTGTCGACGGCGAGGATCCCGCCGGGATAGAAGGTCGACACGAACTCCGAAGCGGTGACGCCGAGACACAGCGCTTCGAGCGGCTCGTCGAGGTACGGCGCGACGGCCCACTGGGTGTGGCCGAGGTAGCTCGCGCCCGCCATCGCGACCCGGCCGTCGCACCATGGCTGCTCGCGCAGCCAGGCGACGGTGTCGAGGCCGTCCTCCTTCTCCAGGTGGAACGGCCGGAACTCGCCGCCGGAGCCGAAGGTCCCGCGTGTGCTCTGGAGGACCGTCTGCAACCCGTGCCGCGCGAACGTCTCGCCGAAGATCTTGCCCATCAGGCCTTTGCGGCCGTACGGCGTGCGGATCAGCACCACCGGCCGCGGCTCGTCGCCCGGGACGGCGTAGCGATCCGCCAGCAACCGGACGCCGTCGGACATCGGGACGGGGATCGCCTTGGTCACCGAGGGGCGGGGGCCTTCGGCGGGCGGGAGCCCGAGGTACCGGTCGAGAAGTCGGTCGAGCACGCTGGCCGCCTTTCGTGCGGAGGATCACCTTCCGCTTACGACCGTACTCGCGTGGCACCACACCCGCCTGAAAGGAAAGCGTCCTTCATCGCGAAATCTGCGATGAAGGACGCTTTCCTGGCGCGGGGCGGACCGCCCGGTACCGCCCCGCGGGTCTCAGGAAAGCCGGGCGAGCGTCTCCGGCTTCAGCAGCTTCGCCAGCTCTTCGGCGGGCAGAAGCCCCTTCTCGACGACGAGTTCCGCCACGCCGCGCCCGGTCAGGAGCGCCTCTTTGGCGATCTCGGTCGCCGCCGCGTACCCGATCTTCGGGTTCAGCGCGGTCACCAGCCCGATCGAGTTCTCGACGTAGCCCCGCATCACGTCCGCGTTCGCGGTGATCCCGGAGACGCATCGCTCCGCCAGCACGAGGCACGCCGACCGCAGATGCGTGATGCTCTCCGAAAGCGAGTGCAGGATCAGCGGCTCGAACGCGTTGAGCTGCAACTGCCCGGCCTCGGCCGCCATCGTGATGGCGACGTCGTTGCCGATGACCTCGAACGCGACCTGGTTGACCACCTCGGGGATCACCGGGTTGATCTTGCCGGGCATGATCGAAGATCCGGCCTGCACCGGCGGCAGGTTGATCTCGTTGAGCCCCGCCCTCGGCCCGGACGAAAGCAGCCGCAGATCGTTGCAGCTCTTGGAAAGCTTCACCGCGATCCGCTTGAGCACGCCGGAAAGGTGCACGAAGGCGCCGCAGTCCTGTGTCGCTTCGATGAGGTCCGCCGCGGAAACGACGGGCAGGCCGGTGATCTCGCGCAGATGCGCGACGGCGGCTTCGGCGTACCCGGGCGCGGCGTTGAGCCCGGTGCCGATCGCGGTCGCGCCGAGGTTGATCTCGTGCAGCAGCGTCACCGCTTCGGTGAGCCGAAGCCGGTCTTCGCCGAGCATGACCGCGTAGGTGCCGAATTCCTGCCCCAGCGTCATCGGGACGGCGTCCTGCAACTGCGTCCGGCCCATCTTCAGCAGGTCGCGGAACTCGACGGCCTTGGCCGCGAAAGCCTGTTCCAGCACGACCATCGCCTCGGCCAGTTCGCGGACGGCGATGATCGTCGCGACGTTGACCGCGGTCGGATACGCGTCGTTGGTCGACTGCCCGAGGTTCACGTGCTCGTTCGGGTGCACTCGGGCGTAGTCGCCCTTCTCGTGCCCGAGCAGTTCGAGCGCGCGGTTCGCGATCACCTCGTTGGCGTTCATGTTCGTCGAGGTGCCCGCGCCGCCTTGGATGACGTCGACGACGAACTGGTCGTGCAGCGCGCCTTCGCGGATCTCGCGGCACGCCCGGCGGATCGCGTCGGCGACGTCCGGCGCCAGCAACCCCAGGTCGGCGTTGGCCTGGGCGGCGGCCTCCTTGACCGACGCGAGCGCCTCGATCAGATGCGGGTACGCGGAGATCGTGGTGCCGGTGATGGGGAAGTTCTCCCTGGCGCGCGCGGTGTGCACACCCCAGTAGGCGTCGGCAGGGACTTCCTTGTCCCCCAGCAGATCGTGTTCCACGCGGTGCATCGAAGGCTCCTCAAGCGGCGAGGTCGGGTTCGGCCAGCGCGCCCGTCACGCGCAGGCCGGGGGTGGGGTCCAGCACGTTCGGGTCGACACCGCACAGCGCGAGCGTGGCGGCGAGCACCGGCCGCCGCGCGCGGTCGCCGCCGTCGGCGATCTTGATCGCGATCGCCGTCCCGTCCGGGAGAGCGGCGACCTGGACGGCTTCGAAACCGTCCTTGGCGATCAGTCCGGGCACCGCGCGCATCAGCGCGGTGACGTCGCGACGGGTGCCGGCGACCAGTTCCGGATGCTTCCGGATCCCTTCGGCGACAAGGCCTTCGGGTGTTTCCGGCGTCGACGCGGCGATCTTGCCGACCGCACGGGCGAGCCCGCGCAGCGAGACCGCGAACAGGGGAGCGCCGCAACCGTCGACGGCCACCTTCGGGATGCGTTGCCCGGTCAAGTCTTCGACGCACTCCGCGATCGCGCGCTGCAGCGGATGGCCGGGAGTCAGATAGTCCTCTGTGGACCACCCGTGCAGGCGGCAGGTCGCGAGCATGGCGGCGTGCTTGCCGGAACAGTTGTGCGCCACCCGCGAAGCCGTCCGCCCCGAAGCGACCCACGCGTCGCGCTCGACCGGGTCGAAAGGCAGGTCTTCCGGCGTCCGCAGATCCTCCGTGGTGAGCCCGGCGTCGTCGAGCGTCCTGCGCACCTCGGCCAGGTGGAACTCCTCGCCGGAGTGGCTGGCCGCCGCGACGGCGAACCCGGCGGGGCTCAGGTCGACCCCGAGCCGCGCCATCGTCGTGGCCTGCAAGGGTTTCGCCGCCGAACGCGGATAGAACGCCGCCTCGATGTCGCCCGCGGCGAACAGCACGCGGCCGTCGGGAGCGAGCACCACGGCCGAACCGTGGTGCACCCCCTCGACCATTCCGTCGCGGAGGAGGTGCACCAGCGGTTCGTGTGCGGGGACGCGGATCTCCGGGGTCACAGCTTCGTCTTTTCGAACACGTCCATGTTGATCCGCTTGCGGACCCCGAACCAGCCCGCCACCAGCGCGAGCCCGATGATCGGCAGGCAGTACAGGGTGATCCGGCCGGTCTCGTCGAAGCCCATCAGCACCACGACCGCGGCGAGGAAGATCAGCGTCGCGATCTCGGTGTAGGGCGAGAACGGCAGGCGGTACGACGGACGCTCGACCTCGCCGCGCTTGGCCTTGCGGACGAACAACAGATGGGACAGCACGATGATCGCCCACGTGCCGAGGATGCCGACGGCGGCGAAGTTCAGCACGATTTCGAAGGCCTGGCTCGGCACGACGGCGTTCAGGCCGACACCGACCACGCAGACCGCGGAGGTGAGCAGGATCCCGCCGTAGGGCACGTGGTTCTTGTTCATCACGCCGGTGAACTTCGGCGCTGATCCGGCCAGCGACATCGACCGGAGGATGCGGCCGGTGGAGTAGAGGCCCGAGTTGAGGCTGGACAGGGCCGCCGTCAGCACCACCAGGTTCATGACGTTGCCCGCCTGCGGCACCCCGATATGCGAGAGCACGGTGACGAACGGGCTCTCGTTCTTCGAGTAGGAGTCCCACGGCATCAGCATCGCCAGCAGGACGACCGAGCCGACGTAGAAGATCCCGATCCGCCACATGATCGAGTTGATCGCCTTCGGCATGATCTTGCGCGGGTTCTCCGTCTCGCCGGCGGCGACGCCGACCAGTTCGACCGACGCGTAGGCGAACACGACACCCTGGACGATCAGCACCATCGGCAGCAGACCCGCGGGGAAGATCCCGCCGTGGTCGGAGATCAGCGAGAAGCCCGGCGTGGTGCCGTCGATCGGCTGCTGTGTGACCAGCAGGAAGATCCCGATCCCCATGAAGGTCACCAGCGCGGCGACCTTGATGATGGCGAACCAGAACTCCATCTCGCCGAACAGTTTCACCGAAACCATGTTCAGCGCCAGCACCACCGCCAGCGCGATGAGCGCCAGTACCCATTGCGGGATCGGCGTGAAGAACGACCAGAAATGCGCGTACAGCGCGATCGCGGTGATATCGGCGATACCGGTCGTCGACCAGTTCAGGAAGTGCATCCAGCCCGCGACGAAAGCGCCTTTCTCACCCATGAATTCCCGGGCGTAGGAGACGAAGGCGCCGGAAGAGGGGCGGTACAGGATGAGCTCGCCGAGCGAGCGCACCACGAAGAACGCGAAGAGGCCGCAGACCGCGTACACGATCGCGAGTGCCGGGCCCGCCTGCGCGAGCCTGCCGCCCGCGCCGAGGAACAGGCCGGTCCCGATGGCGCCGCCGATCGCGATCATGTTGACGTGGCGGGGTTTCAGCGCCTTGTCGTAGCCGGCGTCACCGGCGTCGGCGAGCACCGGCGCGGATTTGCTGTCGTCCGCGCTGAGGGTCTGTTCGGTCACGATGTCAGTCGTCCTTGTTCTGCTGCGTCGTGTGGCCCGGCCGCACGATGGTGGTGAGCGCGTACTCGACGTGTTCGAGATGGGAGGTCATCGCCGCGACGGCGTCGGCTTCGGAGCCGGCGGCGATGGCGGTGACGATCTCACGGTGCTCGCTGTTCGAGCGGGTCCGACGGTCCCCCAATTGGTTGAGAAAGGACGACTGGCGGGCCAGCGCGTCCCGGATCTCTTCGATGACCTTGCCGAACACCGGATTGCCCGATGCCTGGGCGATGGTGATGTGGAACAGCGAGTCCAGCGCCACCCACGCGGTGTTGTCGGTTTCGACGTCCATCCGCTCGACGAGGTGACCGAGGAGGTCCAGGTCGTCGGTGCTGCGGCGCAAGGCCGCGTAACCGGCGACGGGGATCTCGACGTGCCGCCGGACCTCGAACAGGTCACGGGCCGAGTAGGTCCCGAAGGTGGGGTTCTCGACCGGCCCGGTGGCGGTCACGAAGGTCCCTTTACCCGTTTTGGACACGGTGAGTCCGAGCGCCTGCAGCCCCCGCAACGCTTCGCGGACGACCGAACGGCTGACCTCGAACTCCTTGCCGAGCGCGGATTCCGACGGCAGTTTCTCGCCGACGGGGTACTCGCCGCGCTCGATGGCACCGCGGAGGTGGGCCAGAACGGCCTCCATCGCGCTGACGCGTCGTGGACCACCGTGTCCGGCTGTCTGGCTGTCAGACAGGTTCATGAGACGAGATCGTGCGGTCGGCCCAACGCTTTGTCAAGCGTTCGGCCGAGCGCCTGGATCCAGCCTGCGAGGTCCGCTTCAGCGAGGTAAGGGGAACCCGTACAGGGCACCTTCGCGGGCACGGAGTTCCGTGAGGACACGGGATTCCCGAGCGCGAGTGGCCAGTGTCACAAGGTCGTGTGCAGCGGTCTGCTGTGCCGTGAAGGCCTCCTTGAGGGACCCAGAGTCCCTCAAGGAGGCCTTCACGGAATCGACGATCGCCACATGCACCTCGCGCACACCACAGTCACAGCGAGCGCGCGTGAATTCGACCTTCACACCTTCCCGAGTACATGAAGGCCCCCTTCCTTGCGCCAGGCGCAAGGAAGGGGGCCTTCATGTACTCGCATGCGGTCAAGGCCGCCGCGACCCCGCGAACGTCAAACGCGATGGAGCGCGACCACCGGGAACGGCCGCGTGGTCTTCGCTTGATGCTCGGCCAACCGCGGGAACGCCTTCGCCTGCTTCGCGAACAAACGGTCCCGAGCCGCTCCGGTGACTTCGACCGCGTGCGCGGTGAAGGCTTCTCCGTCGGCCTCGACGTCGACAGACGGCTCCGCGACCAGGTTGCGGTACCAGTCCGGATGCCCGTGCGCGCCACCGTTGGCGGCGAAGACGACGTAGCGGTCGTCGTCGGCCAGGAACAGCATCGGCGTCACATGCCGTCGTCCGGTGCGGGCGCCGGTGGTGGTGAGCAGCAACGTCGGGAGACCGTCGCCGTGGCGGCCGTTCGCGCGGAACTCCGCGATCACCTGTTCGTTCATGGCCTGCAGGTCGATCATCAACTCTCCGGGCGGTTCGGTGATCTTGGCGGCTGGTCAGTCTGCACACCCGCGCCCAGGTCGGCAAGCATTTTTCGATCCTCGCAGTTCACGACGCCGAAACTGTCGGTGCCGGTGGCGATACTGATCCCGTGTCCCCCGTCAGCCGTGGCCGCAAGCCCGCCAAACGACCGAAGAGCCGGCGCTCCCGCCGGCCACGTCCGCCTCTGGACGTGACCAGGGTGGAGCGCTGGCCGAAGCTGCTCCACGGGCCGATCGAGCTTTCGGACTGTGTCGTCCAAGGCCAGGCGGATCAGGATCTGGTCGTCCTGGCCGCCAAGCTGACCGCGGGCAAACGCTCGGTCGGGGTCGAGGTGGTGGTCAACGATCGCGAGGTCGACGTGATCGAGCTCCATCCCGAACCGGAGGACGCCCTGGCCGTCCTTCGCAACGGCTTCGAGGTGACCGAGGCACCGCTTACTCCCGAAGAGTTCCGGAGCCAGGTCGAAGCGGCCTTGATCGTCAGAGCGGACCGCGGCGCCTGGATCCGGGAGCGGGTCCCCGAACTCTTGGAACTGGGGACCGATCCGAGGCCCGATCTGCCCGAGCGTGCGGTCCAGCTGCGCCGATGGCTCGGCCTTCCGGCCTACGAACCGCTGCCCCGCATGTCGACCGCCGATCCGTTGCCGCTCGTCCTTCCCCCGCCCGTGCCGGTCACCGGGTTCAGGCTGGCGGTCGCGCTGTCCGAGCCGGACGACGCCATCTGGCGACGGCTCGAAGTCCGCTCAGACGTCACCCTCGCCGGGCTGCACCGGATCCTCGCGGCCGCGTTCGACCGTGACGAACGGGAGTATCACCGGTTCGAGACCACGTACGGAGGTTTCAGCGTCGACGCGCAGAGCAGTGAAGGCGACCGTTTCGACGACGAAGTGACACTCGGCCAGGTCGTCACATCGCCAGGCCACCGGCTCGTCTACGAGGCGGAGAGCTGGAGGCACTGGATCCGCATCGAGCAGCTGGTCGCCCTCCCCGGGGCACCGAGCTGTCTCGACGGCGAACGCGCCGCGCCTCCGGCCGAGTGCGAGGACCACCCGAGCTTCGAGATGTTGCTGGAGGCACTGCGCGATCCGTACGACGAAGAGAACGAGGAACTGCTCGAAGAGCTCGGTGGCCAAGGGTTCGATCCGGAGTGGTTCGACAAGGAGGTGGTCGACGAGCGGCTGGCCCGGCTGAGCTGATCCGGCGCCCCGTTCGGGGGTAACCGAGGTCATCGCGAACCGCACCGCGTCGGTGCTTGGCGGTGGCGGGCAGGAGGTGGAGACTGGCCCTCGCCGGGGTGCCATCCCGCCCGGGCGCCGTCGAGCCCCGGCGCATAAGGTGGGAGGACCGGCCCGCGTCAAGCAGCCAGGGATCCGTCTGCCTAGGGGAGGTTTTCGCTGGTGTCGAACGATTCCTTCGTCCACCTGCATGTGCACACCGAGTACTCGATGCTCGACGGTGCGGCGAAGATCGCCCCCTTGTTCAAGGAGGCGGCGCGCCTGGGCATGCCCGCGGTCGGGATGACCGACCACGGCAACATGTACGGCGCGGACGAGTTCTACCAGCAGGCGGTCAAGCACGACCTCAAGCCGATCATCGGCATCGAGGCGTACGTCGCGCCGGAGAGCCGGTTCCACAAGAAGCCGGTCTTCTGGGGTCAGTCGAACCAGCGTGGCGCCGACGAGTTCGGTGAGGGCGGTGACGTCTCCGGTGGTGGTGCCTACACCCACATGACGATGCTCGCCGAGAACTCCACCGGTCTGCGCAACCTGTTCAAGCTCTCCTCGCTCGCGAGCATGCAGGGCTACTACCGCAAGCCCCGGATGGACCGTGAGCTGATCGCGGAGAACCACCACGGCATCATCGCGACCACCGGCTGCCCCTCGGGCGAGGTGCAGACGCGGCTGCGGCTGGGGCAGCGCACCGAGGCGATCCAGGCCGCGTCGGACTACAAGGACATCTTCGGCGCCGACAACTTCTTCCTCGAACTGATGGACCACGGGCTGCCGATCGAGCGGTCGGTCCGTGAAGGCCTCCTCGAGATCGGCAAGCTGCTCGACCTCAAGCCGCTGGCCACCAACGACTCGCACTACGTCACCAAGGACCAGGCCGACACCCACTCCGCGTTGCTGTGCGTGCAGGCGGGCAAGACGCTGAACGACCCGAACCGGTTCAAGTTCGACGGCGACGGCTACTACCTGAAGTCGGCCGCCGACATGCGGGAGTACTGGGACAAGGAGGTCCCCGGCGCCGCCGACTCGACGCTGCTGATCGCCGAGCGCGTCGAGTCCTACAAGGACGTGTACACGCACAAGGACCGGCTGCCGTTCTTCGAGGTCCCCGAGGGCTACGACCAGGGCAGCTGGCTGCGGGAAGAGGTCGCGCGCGGTCTCAAGTGGCGGTACCCGGACGGCGTCCCGGACCCGTACTACAACGAGCGCATCGAGATCGAACTCGACGTCATCATCGGGAAGGGCTTCCCCGCCTACTTCCTCATCGTGGCCGACCTCATCAACTACGCCCGTAAGGTCGGCATCCGCGTCGGCCCCGGCCGTGGTTCCGCCGCCGGCTCGCTGGTCGCGTACGTCCTCGGTATCACCAACCTGGACCCGATCCCGCAGAAGCTGCTGTTCGAGCGGTTCCTGAACCCCGAGCGCGTCTCGATGCCCGATATCGACATCGACTTCGACGACCGCCGTCGCGGCGAGATGATCCGCTACGCCACCGAGAAGTACGGCGTCGACAAGGTGGCGCAGGTCATCACCTTCGGCACCATCAAGACCAAGGCGGCCATCAAGGACTCCGCCCGCGTCCACTTCGGCCAGCCGGGGTACGCGATCGCGGACCGGATCTCGAAAGCCCTCCCGCCGCCGATCATGGCGAAGGACATCCCGCTCTCGGGCATCGTCGACTCGAAGCACGAGCGCTACGGCGAAGCGGCCGAGGTCCGCGCGCTCGTCGAGACCGACGAAGAGTGCAAGACGATCTTCGAGACCGCGCGTGGTCTCGAAGGCCTGATCCGCAACGCCGGCGTCCACGCCTGCGCGGTCATCATGTCCTGCGACCCGCTGACCGACGCCATCCCGCTGTGGCAGCGCGACGACGGTTCGATCATCACCGGCTGGGACTACCCGTCGTGCGAGGCCATCGGCCTGCTGAAGATGGACTTCCTCGGCCTGCGGAACCTCACCGTCATCGGTGACGCGATCGACAACATCAAGACCAACCGCGGGATCGACATCGACCTCGACACCCTCGGCGTCGACGACAAGGCGACCTATGAACTGCTGTCCCGCGGTGACACGCTCGGCGTGTTCCAGCTGGACGGCGGGCCGATGCGTGACCTGCTGCGCCGCATGCAGCCGACCCAGTTCGACGACATCGTGGCGGTGGGCGCGCTGTACCGCCCCGGCCCGATGGGCATGAACGCGCACAACGACTACGCCGACCGCAAGAACGGGCGGCAGAAGGTCAAGCCGATCCACCCCGAGCTCGACGAGCCCCTGAAGGAGATCCTGGCCGACACCTACGGCCTGATCGTCTATCAGGAGCAGATCATGCACATCGGCCAGAAGGTGGCCGGCTACTCGATGGGCCGCGCGGACGTGCTCCGCCGCGCGATGGGCAAGAAGAAGCAGGAAGTCCTCGAGAAGGAGTTCGAGGGCTTCGAGGCCGGGATGAAGTCGAGCGACCTCCTCCCCGGCGGGTTCTCGTCCGAGGCGATCAAGGCGCTCTGGGACACGATCCTCCCGTTCGCCGGCTACGCGTTCAACAAGAGTCACGCGGCCGCGTACGGCCTGATCTCGTACTGGACCGCGTACCTCAAGGCGAACTTCACGCCGGAGTACATGGCCGCGCTGCTCACCTCGGTCGGTGACAACAAGGACAAGTCCGCGGTCTACCTCTCGGAATGCCGCCGCCTCGGGATCAAGGTGCTCCCGCCGGACGTCAACGAGTCGGCGCTGAGGTTCGCGGCCGTCGGGGAGGACATCCGCTTCGGCATGGGTGCCGTCCGCAACGTCGGCGCGAACGTCGTCGAGTCGATCATCAAGACCCGCGAGGAGAAGGGGAAGTACTCCTCCTTCACCGATTTCCTCGACAAGTCCGAGCTGGTGGCCTGCAACAAGCGGGTCATCGAATCGCTGATCAAGGCGGGCGGGTTCGACTCGCTCGGCAACACGCGGCTCTCGATGATCCAGGTGCACGAGGACGCGGTCGAGGCCGTGGTCCCGCTCAAGCGCCAGGAGGCGATGGGCCAGTTCGACCTCTTCGGTTTCGGCGGGGACGACGACGCCGGGGACGCGGTGTCCTCGTCGCCGCTCGCACATCTGAAGTTCGGAGAAGAGGAGTACCCGCGCAAGCAACTCCTGGCCTACGAACGGGAGATGCTCGGCCTGTACGTCTCGGCGCACCCGTTGGACGGCGCCGAACGCATCCTGCGCAAACACGCGCCGCGCCCGATCGCCGCGATCCTCGCCGACCCGCCGAAGGAAGGCGAGCTGGTCGTCTCCGGGCTGATCACCTCGCTGGAACGCCGGGTCAACAAAAAGGGCGAGCCCTGGGCGATCTGCACCATCGAGGACATGGACGCCTCGCTCGAGGTGCTGTACTTCCCGAAGTCGTACGCGATGTTCTCCGCCGACCTCATCGAGGACAACGCGGTGCTGGTCAAGGGCCGGGTGAACTGGCGCGAGGACAAGATGTCCATCTTCGGCGGCGGGCTCGTGCCGCTCGACCTGTCCGAGGTCGGCAACGGTGACGAGGATCTGCCGCTGGTGCTCCTGGCCGCGGCGGAGAAGATCGACCAGTCGGTGGTCAGCGAACTGAAGCAGACCCTGCTGGCGCACAAGGGCGAGACGCCGGTGCACCTCAAACTGGTCGGCAAGAACCAGACGGTCTTCGCGCTCTACGACTACCCGGTCAAGGTGACGTCGATGCTGATCGGTGAGCTCAAGGGCATCCCCGGGATCGCCGCCAGCACCTGATGAACGCCTACGAACCCGATCCCCGGCGCTGGAAGGCGCTCGCCGTCTCCCTCGCCGCCGGGTTCATGGGGTTGCTCGACGTCAGCATCGTCAACACGGCGCTGCCTTCGATCCAGAAGGATCTCGGCGCGTCGAGCGGCGGGATCCAGTGGGTGGTTTCGGGTTACGCGCTGGCTTTCGGGCTGGTGCTGGTGTCCGGCGGCAGGCTCGGTGACGCGCTCGGCCGCCGCCGCATGTTCCTGTTCGCGCTCGCCGCCTTCGTGCTGACCAGCGCGTTCGCCGGCGCGGCACCGAACGAGACGACGTTGATCATCGCGCGGCTCCTGCAGGGATTCGCCTCGGGCATGATGACGCCGCAGAACAGCGGGATGATCCAGGACCTGTTCCGCGGCGCGGAACGAGGCCGAGCGTTCGGCATGTTCGGCGCCACCGTCGGGATCTCGACCGCGGTCGGGCCGGTGCTCGGGGGCGTGATCCTGGCCGTCTTCGGTGACCCGGAAGGCTGGCGCTGGGTCTTCTACGTGAACGTGCCCATCGGGATCCTCGCGTTCGCGCTGGCCCTGAGATGGCTGCCGAAACCGGAGACACCGGCGAGAAGCCTGCGGGGTGAGATCGACTTCGTCGGCATCATGCTGCTGGGTGTCGCCGTGCTCGGTGTCCTGCTTCCGCTCATCGAATCCGAACAGGGCGGGCTCAGCAGCCTGTGGTGGCTGTTCCTCGTCGCGGTGGTCTTCGGTTTCGCGTTCGTGCGCTGGGAACGTTCGATGGTGCGGCGCGGCCGTCCGCCGCTGCTGGACACCCGTCTGTTCACCGGAACCCCGGGCTACGCGACGGGCGCGGCCGTCGGCGCGCTGTACTTCAGCGGGTTCACCGGGATGTGGCTGGTCTTCGCCATCTTCTTCCAGCAAGGCCTCGGCTACACGCCCCTGCAATCCGGCCTCGCCGTCACCTCCTTCGCCCTCGGCTCGGCGGTGTCGGCGGCGATCGCGGGACGGCTGGTGCCGAAGTGGGGCCGCAAACTCACCGTCACCGGGCTGGTGATGGTGATCGCCGGGATGGTCACGGTCGCCGTTCTCGCCGGTCAGGACCCCGGCGCCGCGGCGGGGTGGTGGTTCGCGTTGCCGTTGCTCGTCGCGGGTGTCGGTGGCGGCATGGTCATCTCGCCCAACACCACGTTGACCCTGGAATGCGTCCCGACGTCGATGGCCGGTGTGGCCGGGGGAGCGTTGCAGACCGGACAGCGGATCGGCACCGCGATCGGCACGGTCGTGCTGGCCTCGGTCTTCCACGCGGTACTCGGCGCGAACGGCGGCTACCCGTCGGCGCTGACCGCGGCCATGTTGTGCGCCGCCGTCCTGACGAGCTCGGCGCTTTTACTCGCCGTGATCGAACTTCGCGCCCGCCGGAAGCGGCGTTTGCTCACCGAGCGGGAGGAAGCCGAGCGGGCTGCCGCCGACAGTCAACGCGGCTGAGTCTTCCGCACCTGCCGATGACTACTTTCGGCAAGATCGGATGCTCCATCCGAGTGACTGCACCTGTCAGCCCCTGGTGCTACTCAGAGCAACCGGGTACACCTAACGGAGCCTTCACCGCTGTGACTTGGCTACCGACAGTGGTATTTCTGTCGATCGATCGGGGATGGATCGATCGGCGGGAGCGATCGTGGTGAGTCCGGAGTTCTCAGGAATGGACACCCGCGGTCACGAACCGGTGGACAGCCGTCGGCGTCCGCGGGGGACCGTTCGGCGGCGGCCGGCTCAACACCACTGGCGAGCCGAGTTCCGGTGAGGCATTCGCGCGGGTGGGTTCGCGCGGGGTCGCCTGGGGAGGTGCACCCGGCCCGGACCCACCCGCCGCGCGTTCCTCCGAGTGTGTGAACCGCTTTCGGCTGCGAAGATCTCCGCAGATCGACATTGCGAGGAGCACTGATGGCGGAGAGTTCTGTACGGCGGAGTCGGCTGCGGGTCTGGTACCGGCCGATGAAGATGCGCGATTCCGGTGAAGGGCACCGGGTCGCCACCCCGCTGGAGCTGCTGTTCGATCTGTGTTTCGTGGTCGCCGTCGCGCAGGCCGCCGCCGGTCTGCACCACGCGATAGCCGAAAACCACATCGGGCACGGGGTGCTCAGCTTCGGGATGGTGTTCTTCGCGATCTGGTGGGGCTGGCTGAACTTCAGCTGGTTCGCGTCGTCGTTCGACACCGACGACGTCCCGTACCGGCTGGTGACGCTGGTCCAGATCGCGGGCGGGCTGACCGTCGCCGCCGGTGTCTCGTCGGCCTTCGAAGGCGACTTCGGGATCGTGGTGGCGGGCTATGTCCTGATGCGGCTGGCGATGGTCGTGCAATGGCTGCGCGCCGCGCGGACCGATCCGCACTGCCGCCCGGCCGCGCTGCGCTACGCCGTCGGCATCACGATCGTCCAGATCCTGTGGGTCGTCCGCCTCGGTCTTCCGGATTCGCTGGGGCTGCCGTCGTTCTTCCTGCTCCTGGTGGCCGAACTCGCGGTCCCGGTGATCGCCGAACGCAAACGCTGGACGGGCTGGCACCCGCACCACATCGCCGAGCGCTACGGCCTGTTCACCATCATCGTGCTGGGTGAATCCATCCTCGGCGCGACCACCGCGGTCAAGGAAGGCCTGGACGAAGGCAAGCACACCGGCAGCTTGATCTCGCTCGCCGCCGCGGGGCTCGTGCTGGTGTTCTCCCTGTGGTGGCTGTACTTCGACCAGCCGGGGCATGCTCGCCTCGAGAAGGCGAAAAGCCTGTTCACCGTCGCGAGCTGGGGTTATGGGCACTACCTGATCTTCGCGTCGGCGGCCGCGCTCGGCGCCGGCCTCGAAGTCGCGGTCGACTACGACACCCACACCGGGCACGTCGCATCCCTGCCCGCCGCCATGGCGACGACCGTGCCCGTCGCGATCTATCTGCTCAGCGTCTGGCTGATGCACATCGGACCCACCAACGAATGCCGCCCGATCGCGATCGGTTTCCCGGTGACCGCGGTGCTCGTGCTGGGCGCGTCGTTCACGCCGGCGCCCATCCACATCACCGCCGGGCTCGCCGCCGCCCTCGTCGTCCTGACGGTGGTCGCCACCCATGGCGAGCCGGTTCCGGGGGAGAGCCCGATCGACGCAGGTCAGAGCCCCGGCGCGAAAAAAGGGACCCCCCTGTAAACGCCGGTTTCGGGCCGTGTAATGTTCTCTTCGTCGCCAGGGAAACCGAGCGGCCGCCGGGAACACGAACCAAGCTCCCATCGGATGGTGGTAGAGTGGGTGGTCCCGAACCGGAGAGGTAACTCTACCCCCGCTGAAACGGCAGTTTCGAGCAGGTGTTAGGGTGTGCTCCGGACAAAAGCCAAGAAATGACTGCTTCGGATAAGGTCGGGTTTTGCTCGGTGTGATCTGGGGTGTGTTGCTTGAGAACTCAACAGTGTGCTAGTGAACTAAGCCAGTAGAGCTTATGTATTTGAACCTCGTTTTGGGGTTCCTTTGAGAGCAAGAAAATTTGCCTCGATCAAATTTGACATTGTTGGAGAGTTTGATCCTGGCTCAGGACGAACGCTGGCGGCGTGCTTAACACATGCAAGTCGAACGATGAAGCCTTTCGGGGTGGATTAGTGGCGAACGGGTGA